>CAVPXX010000001.1:0-14400 GCA_963709855.1 uncultured Alphaproteobacteria bacterium
GATCGTCGCGGTCGAGATCGCCGGCCGCAAGGGCGAGATCGTCAAAGTCGACAGAGACGAACATCCGCGCGAGACCACGCTCGATCAGCTCGCCAAACTCAAGCCGTTCGTGCGCAATCCGGGCACCATCACGGCCGGCAATGCTTCCGGCGTCAATGACGGCGCCGCCGCGCTCATCGTCGCTTCGGAAGCGGCGGTGAAGGCGCATGGTTTGACGCCGCGCGCGCGCATTCTCGGCATGGCTTCGGCGGCGGTGCCGCCGCGCATCATGGGCATCGGCCCGGTGCCGTCGACGCGCAAGCTGATGGCGCGGCTCGGACATAAGATCGGCGACTATGACGTGATCGAGCTCAACGAAGCCTTCGCCTCACAGTCGCTCGCCTGCCTGCGCCAGCTCGGGCTCCCCGACGATGCAGCCCAAGTCAATCCGCATGGCGGGGCGATCGCGCTCGGCCATCCGCTCGGCATGTCGGGCGCGCGGCTGGCATTGACTGCGGTGCACGGTTTGGAAGAAAACGGCGGCAAGCGCGCGCTTGCCACCATGTGCGTCGGCGTCGGACAAGGTGTGTCGCTGGCGCTCGAGCGCGTCTGAATCGATCGATCCGGGAGAAACCGCGTGAGCATGAGCGCCGGATATATTCCGTTTCATCCCAATCCGTCGAAGCCGGTCTTCAAGCCGCCGGCCGGTGCGATCGACGCCCACTGCCATGTGTTCGGGCCGGAAGCGAAATTTCCGTTCGCGCCGAAGCGAAAATACACGCCTTGCGATGCGCCCAAGGAGACGCTGTGGCAGCGCCGCGACTTTCTCGGTTTCGACAAGAACGTGATCGTGCAGGCGACCTGCCACGATACCGACAACCGCGCGCTGGTCGATGCGCTGGCCACCTCCAACAACAAGGCAAAGGGCGTGGCCTTCGTCGACGAGGGCTTCACCGACGAGCAGCTCAAGGAGATGGACCGCGCGGGCGTCAAGGGCGTGCGCTTCAATTTCATCAAACGGCTGGTCGATTCAACGCCGAAGGATGTCATGCAGCTGATCGCCGCGCGCATCGCCAAGCTCGGCTGGCACATCGTGATCTATTTCGAACACGTCGATCTCGACGAGATGGGGCCGTTCCTGAAGTCGCTGCCGACCACGCTGGTGTTCGACCACATGGCCTGCCCGGACGTGAAAGAAGGCGTCAGCGGCAAGCGCTTCCAGAACTGGCTCAAGGCGCTTGACGCCAACAAGAGCTGGATCACCAAGGTGACCTGCCCGGAGCGCTTCACTTTGAGCGGGCCACCCTACGACGACGTTGTGCCGTTCGCGCGCGCCATCGTCGAGCGCTTTCCCGATCGCGTGATCTGGGGCACCGATTGGCCGCATCCCAACATGCGCAAAGAAGCGCCCGATGACGGTGTGCTGGTCGACACGATCCCCAAGATCGCGCCGACGGCGGCGCTGCGCCAGGCTTTGCTGGTCGACAATCCGATGCAGCTCTATTGGAGTTAGAACAGTTCAAAAGCGCGCCGGCTTGCCAAACGCGACAATGCTATACAGCCAGCGCCTTTTCGTTTTAAATGAGGCCGTTGCACGGCTGCAGGAATGGAGACTGGTCCGATGACACGCACACAGCACGACTATGACGACATCCCGGGCACGTTCGTGTTCGATGCCGAGCGGTCGCGTCAGGGATACGGCATCAATATGTTTTGCATGTCGTTGATGAAGGATCAGAACCGCAAGGCCTTCAAGGCCAACGAAGCGGAGTACCTGACCAAGTATCCGCTGACGGCGGAGCAACGCGAGGCAATTCTCAAGCGCGACTACAATCGGATGCTCGAACTCGGCGGAAATATCTATTTCACCGCCAAGCTTGGTGCTACCGACGGTCACTCGTTTCAACATCTCGCCGCGGTGATGACCGGTTCGACGCAGGAGGACTACGCCAAGATGATGCTGGCCGGTGGCCGTTCAATCGAAGGCAATCGCAGCAGGACGAAGAAGCAAAATCCCGGCAAATCAAAGCCGAAGTCGAAACCGAAACGCCGGAGCAATAAAGGGTAAAACGCCGTGGCAAGAATCATCGCAGGAGTTACCTCATCGCACGTGCCGGCGATCGGCGCGGCGATCGACAACCACAAGACTGACCAGCCTTACTGGCAGCGTGTGTTCGCGGGCTTCGAGAAGTCCAAGGCCTGGATGGCGAAGGCCAAGCCGGATCTGGTCATCGGTGTCTACAATGACCATGCTTCCGCCTTTTCGGTCGAGGTCATTCCCACCTTCGCGCTCGGCTGCGCCGCCGAATTCCCGCCCGCCGACGAAGGCTGGGGTCCGCGGCCGGTGCCGGTGGTGAAGGGCCATCCGGAAATGGCTTCGCACATCGCCCAATCGGTCATTCTCGACGAGTTCGATCTTACCATCGTCAACAAGATGGAGGTCGATCATGGGCTGACCGTGCCGCTGAACCTGATGTTCGGTTCACCGGCAGAATGGCCGTGTCCGGTCATTCCGCTGGCGGTCAATGTGGTGATGTATCCGCCGCCGACCGGACACCGTTGCTTCATGCTCGGTCGCGCCATCCGCAAGGCGGTGGAATCCTATCCCGAGGATATGCGGGTGGTGATCATGGGCACCGGCGGCATGTCGCACCAGATTTCCGGTCCGCGCGCCGGCCTGATCAACAGCAAGTTCGACAAGGCCTTCCTCGACAATCTCAGCAAGAATCCGAAGAAACTTGCGAGAATGCCGCATGTCGAATATATGCGCGAGGCCGGCGCCGAGGGCATCGAAATGGTGATGTGGCACGTCATGCGCGGCGCACTCGACGACAGGGTGAAAGAAGTTTACCGTTTCTACACTGTGCCCGCCTCGAACACCGCGGTCGGTCACATCATTCTCGAAAACAAGCAACGTGCTGCCGGCAAACGCAGACCGGCGCGCAAGGCCGGGCGCCGCGCCGGCCGATAAGGATATAGTGCAATGAAGATCTGCGTTGCCGGTCAGGGCGCCTTCGGTCAGAAGCATCTCGACGCGCTTAAACGTATTACCGGCGTGGAAGTCACCTCCCTGGTCGGCGGCAATCAGCAGACGACGGCGGAGGTGGCCAAGAAATACGGCATCCCGCACTTCACCAACGATCTTGCCGAGGGCATCAAGCGCGCCGACGCCGTCATTCTGACGACGCCGACCAAGATGCACTTCCAGCAAGGCGAGCAGGTCATGCGCGCCGGCAAGCACGTGCTGGTCGAAATCCCGGTGACCGATAGCCTGGCCGACGCCGAGAAGCTGGTGCAGACCGCCAAGCAAACCGGCGTCGTCGCCATGGGCGGGCATGTCCGCCGCTTCAATCCCAGCCACCAATGGGTGCACAAGCGGATCGTCAAAGGCGAGCTGAAGATCCAGCAGATGGACGTGCAGACTTATTTCTTCCGCCGCAAGAACATGAACGCCGCCGGCCAGCCGCGCAGCTGGACCGATCATCTGCTCTGGCATCACGCCGCCCACACCATCGATCTGTTCCAGTACCAGACCGGCGAGACGATTTCCGATTGCTACGCCGTGCAGGGGCCGCCGCATCCGCAGCTCAAGATCGCCATGGACATGGGCATCGTGGCGAAAACGCCGTCCGGGTCTATCCTGACGCTGTCGCTGTCGTTCAACAATGACGGCCCGCTCGGCTCGTTCTTCCGCTACATCTGCGACAACGGCACCTACAAGGCGTTCTACGACGACCTCAGCGACGGCAAGGACAACAAGATCGATGTCTCCAAGGTCGATGTGTCCATGGACGGTATCGAGCTGGAGGACCGCGAGTTCATCGCCGCCATCCAGGGCAAGCGTGAGCCGAACGGCAGTCTCGCCCAGCTGCTGCCTTGCATGCAGGTGCTGAGCAAACTGGAAGCGATCATCGATCCGCGGCGCCAGGCGCACGCGTGAGGATCGGCGCGGCACCCTCATTGCCCACAAGCAGTCCGGCGGCGGCCAGGCCGTCTACCGCTTCGACGTTCGCGTGCAGGGCGAGAACGAGACGGTTTTCTTCGATATCTGAAGACGTTATCGGCGCAGCGGCGGTGCCCACCTTTGCCTACGGCAAAGCCTAAGAAAGTGGGAAATCGCCCACATATTCGTGTGGAAGAAAAAAGTTCTTATTCTCCAAAATTGAAAAGTTAGCAAAAATAGACATTTCCATGGTTGAGTAGAGCCCACCCATTCTGCCCATCTTCTATAATGTTATTTTTCCAATTGACGAAGGCAGGTGGACTTGGTTCCCTTGGCGTTGAGCCGGCCGTTGAGAGCCGGCCATAGGAAGCGCCTTCATGAACGATCAAATCCTCCAAGAGATCAGCGAATTCTGCCGCCAGCGTGGGCTCGCCGAATCCACCTTCGGCCGCCGTGCGGTGAACGACGGCAAGCTCGCCAACCGCCTGCGCAATGGCGGCCGCATCACAACAGACACGTTGGAGCGCATCCGCAGCTTCATGGCGCGCAATGTCGATGCCGCACCGGCGCGCCGCCGCATGCTGTTCGACGCGAGCCCGCCCGCGGCCTTGCCCGTGGTCACGCCACCGGCGCCGCCGGTCGCCTCCGGGCAGGCGGCCAACGACCCGCAACGCAATTTCCGCTTCTTCGACAACCGGCAGAAATATCTGCTGTTTGTGAACACCTGCAGCGAAAAATGGGAAATCGCCAATCGCGTCGGCATGGAGCTCGCCAACATCCATCCGCGCCCGCCCGCGGTGCGCGTGTTCGACGCCGGTCTCGGCGACGGCACCGTGCTGGCGCGCGTGATGCGCAATATGCACGACCGCTTTTCGACTATGCCGTTCTATATCGTCGGCAAGGAAATCAGCCTCGAAGACATCCGCCTTACGCTGCACAAGATGGCCGACCGATTTGTCGAGCATCCCTCGACCGTGCTGGTGCTCACCAATCTGGCCTATGCCGAAGCGCCCTGGCTGGCGGTGAAGTCGATGTCCGCCGCCACCAGCCTGGTGTGGAAGGAAATGGCGATGGACGGCAACACTGCGCACTCATTCGAGCAGCAGATCACCGCGCTCGAGCCGTTTTTGGCCGAGAACTGGAAGGCGCGGGTGTCGGCCAAGAGCGGCAACCCGGTCTATGAGCGCCCGGTCATTTTGGTGATCTACCGCAACGATCATAAATTCCTGCTCGACCAGATCGTGCCGAAGCCGGGCGGCACCGTCGCCGACTACGACCTGGTGATCGCCTCGCAGCCATATCGGGCGCGCGCCTCGCTCGAGTTCAAGGCCAGGCGCGTGCTGGCGCCGCTCGCTCGCGCGCTCGGTCCAGGCGGGCGCATGATCGCGATCCATTCCTACGGGCGCGATCCCGGCATGGAGATCATCCACAGGGTCTGGCCGAACGACAATCCGTTCACGCACAGCCGCCACGATCTGCTCAAGGAAGTGAAACATGAGTTGGGCAGCGCCGGCCGCGATCTCAATTTCAACGCCTATTCCGACCAGCGTTCGCTGTTCCGCTACGAGATGCACACGCTGCCGTCGGAAATCTCTTCCTCGATCGGCACCTCCACGCTGCTCGCCGCCTGGAACGCGGCGATCTATGTGGCGCAGATCGAGGACGACCGGCTGTCCGACGTCAACAGCGACCGCCGTTACATCGAGGCGACGCGCGACGTACTGCAGAAGCAGGGCGGCTTGTGGTTCCACGACGAGTCTTTCGTAATCTCCCACCGGCGCGAGTAGCGCATTAAAAACATTATGCCGGATCATTTCGCGCGGACTTTCTCGATCGAGGCGACACGGCCGAACGCAAGCGAGATCGCTGCGCTGGCGGAGCTGATGCCGGGCGGAACTCCGGTCTATTTCTCGGCGGTGCCGACGATAACGCCGCAAGAGCTGATCGCCGCCGCGGCCTTGCTGCGCAAATCCGGTTTGGAGCCGGTCGTCCATATTGCTGCGCGGCGCATTCGCGCTGCCACCGACTTGCAAAACCTGCTCGCCGGCCTACGCGGCGAAGCCGACGTGCGCCGGCTTTTGGTCATTGGCGGGGACGTCGATATCGCGGGGCCTTATCCCGACGCGCTGGCGGTGATCCAGAAAGGCCGCCTGCGCGAATCCGGCATCGAGGAGATCGGGATTGGCGCTTATCCGGAGGGCCATAGCCGCATTCCAGCCGGCCGGCTGGAAGCCGCACTCGACGAGAAGATCGCCGCCGCCGCCGCGCACGGCCTGGGGGTCCATATCGTGAGCCAATTCTCGTTCTCGCCCGAGAGCATTCTTGGCTGGCTCAAGAAACTGCGCGCCTGCGGCATCACCAAGCCGGTCAAGGTCGGCATGGCCGGCCCCACCAGCATGCCGGCGCTGCTGCGCTACGCCCGCCGCTGCGGCGTCAACGCCTCGCTGCGCGGCTTGATGTCGGGCGCGGCGGCCGGCCTCATCGGCAATGTCGGCCCGGACCGCATCGTGGAAAAGCTGGCCCTGGCGAGCGATCTGGGCGATGCCGCGCCGCATTATTTTTCATTCGGCGGGGCGGTCGAAACCGCGCGCTACGCTTGCTCAACGTCAAGACGGGCGGCCGCCGGGCATGCTATGGCACAGCCAAATCCAATCTAAGATCCGCCTTGCGGGCGCATCTCGGAGGAAATGTCATGCAACGGACCAAACCGCCTTTCCGCGCCGACATGGTCGGCAGCTTGCTGCGAACCGCGCCGGTCAAACAGGCGCGCGCGCAACGCGAAAAGGGCGCGATTACCGCCGCGCAATTGAAAGAGGTCGAGGACCGCGAGATCGAGAAGATCATCAAGAAGCAGGAAGAGATCGGGCTCAAGCTCGTCACCGACGGCGAATTCCGCCGCGCCTGGTGGCATTTCGATTTCTTCAGCATGCTTGACGGCGTCGAGCTCTACGAGCTCGACCACGGCATCCAGTTCCACGGCGTGCAGACCAAGATGCAGAGCATCAAGGTCACCGGAAAGATCGGCTTCTCCAACCACCCGATGATTGAACACTTCAAGTTCCTGAAGGGGCACACCAAAGTGACGCCGAAGATGTGCATCCCGGCGCCGAGCCAAATGCATTTCCGGCTCGAGCCCGGCGCGGTCGCGAAATCGGCCTATCCCGATCGCGACGCCATCTTTGGCGATCTCGCCATGGCCTATCAGAACGCGATCATGGCCTTCTACGCCGCCGGCTGCCGCTATCTGCAGTTCGACGACTGCGCCTGGGCCTATCTGTGCTCGCAGGAGGAACTCAAGAAGGCGCGCGACCGCGGGCTCGACGTCGATCATCTGCAGGAGACCTACACGGCCTGCATCAACAAGGCACTCGTGGCCAAACCCGCCGACATGACCATCACCACGCATGTGTGTCGCGGTAATTTCCGCTCCACCTTCATCTCCTCCGGCGGCTACGAGCCGGTGGCGCAGAGCCTACTCGCCAAGTGCAATTACGACGGCTACTTCTTGGAATACGACACCGACCGCGCCGGCGGCTTCGAGCCGCTGCGCTTTTTGCCGAAGGGCAACAAGATCGTCGTGCTCGGCCTGGTCACGTCCAAGCAGGGGCGGCTGGAGCCGCGCGAAGACATCAAGAAGCGCATCCAAGAGGCGACCAAATTCGTCGCGCTCGATCAGCTTTGCCTGTCGCCGCAATGCGGCTTCGCCTCGACCGAAGAAGGCAACGTGCTGGCCGAGGACGAGCAGTGGGCGAAGCTGAAGATGATTGTCGAATTGGCCGAAGAGGTGTGGGGGAAATAGTTGATGTCGTCCCCGCGAAAGCGGGGACCCAGTAACCCCAGCGTTTCCGATATCGCGAGGCCGGCGTTTACTGGATGCCCGCCTTCGCGGGCATGACAGCTGAGAGTAGGGGGTGAAATAATAATGACCCAACGCGCCACGCCGCCCTTCCGCGCCGACATGGTCGGTAGCCTGCTGCGACCTGCGCCGCTCAAGGAGGCGCGCGCCAAATTCGCCAAAGGCGAGATCGCCGCCGCCGCGCTGAAAGAAGTCGAAGACCGCGAGATCGAGAAGATCATCAAGAAGCAGGCCGAGGTCGGTCTCAAGCTCGCCACCGACGGCGAATTCCGCCGCTCCTGGTGGCATTTTGATTTCTTCCGCGGCCTCAAAGGTGTTACGCCGATTATCACCTCGACCGGAATCAAGTTCCACGGCGTGGAGACCAAGCACGAGGCAATCCGGATCGACGGCAAGGTCGATTTCGTCGAGCATCCGATGATCGAGCATTTCAAGTTCCTGACGGCGCACTGCAACGTCACGCCAAAAATGTGCATCCCGGCGCCGAGCACGTTCCACTTCCGGCAAGGCCGCGCGATGGTGAGCAAAGAGGCGTATCCCGGCTACGACGAATTCTTCGCCGATGTCGCCGCCACCTGGCGCAAGGCGATCCGCGCATTCTACGACGCTGGTTGCCGCTATTTGCAGCTCGACGACACTGCCTGGGCGATGATCTGCGATCCGAAGGAACGCGAGCAGTCGAAGGCGCGCGGCGACGATCCCGACACCCTGCCGGCGATCTATGCGCGCGTGACCAATGCGGCACTCGCGGGCAAGCCCGCCGACATGGCGATCACCATGCATTCCTGCCGCGGCAATTTTCGTTCCACCTGGATCGCGCAAGGCGGCTACGAGTTCGTCGCCGAGCATCTGCTCGGCAATACCGATTTCGATGGCTATTTCCTGGAATACGACACCGAGCGCGCTGGCGGTTTCGAGCCGTTGCGTCACTTCCCCAAGGGCAAGAAGCAGCTGGTGCTCGGATTGGTCACCTCCAAGAGTGGGCGGTTGGAGCCGCGCGACGAGATCAAGCGCCGCATCGAGGAGGCCACCAAATACGTCGCGCTCGATCAGCTGTGCCTGTCGCCGCAATGCGGCTTTGCCTCCACCGAGGAAGGCAACGTGCTGGTCGAGGACGAGCAATGGGCCAAGCTGCGCATGATCGTCGAGTTGGCGGAAGAAGTGTGGGGCCGCTAAGCTCCGCGAATGACATTACGTAGCCTTCCGCCCTTCCGCGCCGATCATGTAGGCAGCCTGCTGCGCACCGCGCCGTTGAAACAAGCGCGCGCGCAGCGCGAACGCGGCGAAATCACCGCCGACGCGTTGCAAGCGGTTGAAGACCGCGAGATCGCGGCCATCATCAAGCGACAGGAAGACATCGGGCTCAAAGCCGTCACCGACGGCGAATTCCGCCGCGCCTTCTGGAATTACGATTTCCTGGGCGGGCTTCCCAGCGTCGAGGCCTATCTCGGCGAGCGCAAGATCAAGTTTCAGGGCCCGAACCCAAAGCCGATGATGCTGCGGGTCACCGGAAAGCTCGGTACGTTTTCCGGCCACCCCATGCTCGAGCATTTCCAGTTCGTGCAGGCGCACACGCGCGTCACACCGAAGCTGACGATCCCGTCGCCGTCGTCATTGCATTTCCGCTACGGCCGCGACGCGGTGCCGGCGGCGATCTACCCGGACATGGACGATTTCTACCGCGACCTCGGGCAGACCTACCGCAAAGCCGTGCGCGCCTTCGCCGACCAAGGCTGCCGCTATCTGCAGCTCGACGAGGTGAATTTTACCTATCTCTGCGATCCGAAGCTGCGCGCGCAAGTCGCCAACCGTGGCGACGATCCCGAACAGCTGCCGGCGATCTACGCCCGCATGATCAATGCCGCGATCTCCGACATTCCGCTAGACATGACCATCGCCATGCATCTGTGCCGCGGCAATTTCCAGTCCACCTTCGTCGCCTCCGGCGGCTACGAGCCGGTGGCGGAAATTCTGTTCAATACGATCAACGTGCACGGCTATTTCATGGAATACGACAGCGACCGCGCCGGCGGTTTCGAGCCGCTGCGTCTGGTGCCCAAAGGCAAGACGGTGGTGCTCGGCCTGGTCACAACAAAAAGCGGGCGGTTGGAATCAAAAGACGACATCAAGCACCGCATCGAGCAGGCGGTGAAATTCATCCCGCTCGATCAACTGTGTCTCTCGCCGCAATGTGGCTTCGCCTCCACCGAGGAAGGCAATATCCTGGCCGAAGACGAGCAATGGACGAAGCTGAAGATGATTGTGGAAATCGCCGAGGAAGTGTGGGGTTAGTCCGGTGAGCCAGCGCACCAAACCGCCGTTTCGCGCCGATCATGTCGGCAGCCTGCTGCGTCCGGCTGCGCTGAAGAAAGC
Organism: uncultured Alphaproteobacteria bacterium; assembly: GCA_963709855.1. Classification (GTDB taxonomy): domain Bacteria; phylum Pseudomonadota; class Alphaproteobacteria; order Rhizobiales; family Xanthobacteraceae; genus Pseudolabrys. The sequence continues at coordinate 10,152 of CAVPXX010000001.1, forward strand.
GCGCGAGCAGCGTGCCAAGGGCGAGATCGATGCCGCCGCTCTTAAAGAGATCGAGGACCACGAGATCGAGCACATCATCAAAAAGCAGGAAGAAGTCGGACTGCAATCGATCACCGACGGTGAGTTCCGCCGCTCCTGGTGGCATCTCGATTTCCTCTGGGGCCTCGACGGCGTGGAAAAGCACGTGATGGACAGCGGCGTCGCCTTCGCGGCCGTCACCACGCGCAACGAAGGCGTCAAGGTCACCGGCAAGCTCGGCTTTTCCGGCCACCCGATGCTCGAGCATTTCAAGTTCGTCGCCGCGCACACCAAGCGCACGCCGAAGATCACGATCCCAGCGCCCTCGGCGATCTACGGGCGGCCGATGCGTTTGCCGATCGACCAGAAGGCCTATCCGAAGATTGACGCGTTGTTCGACGATCTCGGCCAGGCCTACAAAAAAGCCGTGCGCGCTTTCGCCGACCAAGGCTGCCGCTATCTGCAGCTCGACGAGGTGTTCATCGCCATGCTGTGCGATCCGAACTACCGGCAGAAAATGAAAGACCGCGGCGACGATCCAGTAAGGCTCGGCGAGCTCTACGGCGATCTCATCAACACCGCGATGTCGGACATCCCGCCCGACATGACCATCACTATGCATCTGTGCCGCGGCAACTATAAATCCACCTTCATGGGCACGGGTGGTTACGAGGCCGAGCAGGAAATTCTGTTCAATCGCATCAAGGTGCACGGATATTTCATGGAATACGATAGCGACCGCGCTGGCGGTTTCGAGCCGTTGCGGTTCGTCCCCAAGGACCGGCAAGTCGTGCTTGGCCTGGTCACGACCAAGACCGGCCGCCTGGAGTCCAAGGACGACCTCAAGCGCCGCATCGACGAAGCGGCAAAATATATCTCGCTCGACCAATTGTGCCTATCGCCGCAATGCGGCTTTGCCTCGACCGAGGAGGGCAATACCTTGGCCGAGGACGAGCAATGGGCCAAGCTGCGGATGATCGTGGAAGTCGCCAAAGAAGTTTGGGGCTGATTGACCAATAACTTCGTCAAGAGTTTGTAATGCCGCTGAACGCCGAAAAACTGCTGGCGCTGCAAATCCCCGACGTCGAGCACACGTACGGCCCGAAGGATTGCATGCTCTATGCGCTCGGGCTGGGTCTCGGCCAGGATCCGCTCAACGCCGACGAGCTCGCGTTCGTCTACGAAAAAAATCTCAAAGTGCTGCCGACCTTCGCGGTGATGCAGGGTTATGCGGCCTATTGGCTGCGCCGGCCGGAGATCGGCGTGACCTGGGAGAAGGTTGTGCATGGCGAGCAGGGCTTCGTGCTGCATGCGCCGGTCGCGCCGCAGGGCACGGTGATCGGGCGCACGCGCATTCTGGAAGTGGTGGACAAGGGAGAAGGCAAGGGCGCGCTGATTTATTCCGAGCGCGAGATCAGCGATAAAGCGAGCGGCCGCCTGCTCGCGACCCTCAAGCAGACCACGTTCTGCCGCGGCGACGGCGGCTTCGGCGGACCCAAGCGCGAGACCCCGCCGCCGCATGCGCTACCGCAGCGTGCGCCGGATATCGTGTGCGACCTGCCGACTCGGCCGGAAATGGCGCTGATCTACCGGCTGTCCGGCGACACCAATGCGCTGCATGCCGACCCGGACTTCGCCAAGGCCGCCGGCTTCCCGCGCCCCGTGCTGCATGGGCTGGCGACCTTCGGGGTCGCCGGGCACGCGCTGCTCAAGGTGGTATGCGGCTATGATCCGGCCCGGCTGACCGCGATGGCCGGGCGGTTCTCGGCGCCGTGTTCCCCGGCGAAACCATCCGCACCGAGATGTGGCGCGATGGCGGCGTGGTAAGCTTCCGCGCGCGGGTCAAGGAGCGCGCGTGACCGCGATCGACCATGGCCGCGCCCAAGTGAGCGGATGAAGTGAAAGTGTAATGAGCAAACGTAGCAACGACACCGAAGAGTTCGCCGACATCCGCGAGTCGGTGCGCGCGCTGTGCGCCAAGTTTCCGGGCGACTACTGGCGCGCGCTCGACCGCGAGCGCGCCTATCCGACCGATTTCGTCAAGGCACTGACTGAGGCCGGCTATCTTGCCGCATTGATCCCGGAGGAATTCGGCGGCAGCGGGCTCGGCATCAGCGCGGCCGCGGCAATCCTGGAGGAGGTACACGCTTCCGGCGGCAATGGCGCGGCCTGCCACGCGCAGATGTACACGATGGGAACGATCCTGCGGCATGGCTGTGCCGAGCAGAAGAAGACTTATTTGCCCAAGATCGCGAGCGGCGAATTGCGTCTGCAGGCCTTCGGCGTCACCGAGCCGACCTCGGGCACCGATACGCTCTCTTTGCGCACCACGGCGCGGCGCGAGGGCAACAACCACTACGTCATCAACGGACAAAGATCTGGACCTCGCGCGCCGAGTATTCCAACCTGATGCTGCTGCTGGCGCGCACCGAGCCAAGGAAAAGACCAAGAAGCGCACCGACGGCCTGTCGGTGTTCCTGGTCGATATGCGGCTGGCGCAGAGCGCCAGCATGACCATCAATCCGATCCGCACCATGATGAACCACGCGACCACGGAAGTGTTCTTCGACGATTTGCGGGTACCGGCGGAAAATATGATTGGCGAGGAGGGTCAGGGCTTCCGCTACATCCTAGCCGGCATGAATGCCGAGCGCATCTTGATCGCAGCGGAATGCATCGGCGACGCCAAATGGTTCATCGACAAGGCGACCAAATATGCCCATGAGCGCGTGCTGTTCGGCCGGCCGATCGGCGAACCAAGGCGTTCAGTTCCCGATCGCGCGCGCCTATGCGCAGATGCGCGCCGCCGAATTGATGGTGCACGCGGCAGCGCCAAATACGACGCGGGCCACGACATTGGCCCGGAGGCCAATATGGCGAAGCTGTCGCAGCAGACGCATCCTGGTTTGCCGCGGATATGTGCGTGCAGACTCTCGGCGGCTTCGGCTTCGCCGAGAATACGACATCGAACGCAAGTTCCGCGAAACGCGGCTCTACCAGGTGGCGCCGATCTCCACCAACATGATCCTGTCGTACTTGGCCGAACACGTGCTCGGCCTGCCGCGGTCGTATTGAATGCCTTTGCCGCTCGAAGGCCTCCTGGTCGTCTCAGTCGAACAAGCCGTGGCGGCGCCGAAGTGTAGCTGCAAGCTGGCCGATGCTGGCGCGCGCGTGATTAAGGTCGAGCGACCGGAAGGCGACTTCGCGCGCCGATACGACGATCTGGTGCACGGCGAAAGTGCCTATTTCGTCTGGCTAATCGCGGCAAGCAGTCGCTCGTGCTCGATCTGGACCAGGACGACGATAAAGCGGTGCTGGAAGCGATGTTGCCCAAGGCCGACGTGTTCGTGCAAAACCTCAAACCCGGCGCGATCGCCAAGCTCGGCTTTGCCGTCGACGCGGTTGCGCAACGATTTTCCCCGCCTCATCGGCTGCTCGATCTCCGGCTACGGCGAAAGCGGGCCTTAGCCCGGGCAAGGCCTACGACATGCTGATCGAGGCGGAATCGGGCTCGCGTCGATCACCGGCGGCCCGGAAGCGCCGGCGCGTGCCGGCGTGTCGGTCGTCGAATTGCCGCCGGCATGAACGCCTATGAGGCGATCCTGGAAGCGCTGCTGGCGCGCGCGCGACCGGCGAAGGTGCCGCGATTTCGATCTCGATGTTCGATGCCATGGCGGATTGGATGGGCGTGCCGCTGCTCCAGCACGAGGGCGGCGATACGCCGAAGCGCATCGGTCTCGCGCACACTTCGATCTCGCCCTACGGCGCCTTCAAGACCAAAGATGGCAGCGACGTCCTGATCTCGATTCAGAACGACCGCGAATGGCGCGTGCTTGCCGAACATGTGATGGGCGACAAGGGGCTCGCCGCCGATCCAAATTCGCCACTAATGTCGAGCGGATGAAGCGCCGGACTGAGACCGATGGCCGCGTCGCCGCCGCCTTCGCGACCATGGATGTCACGCCGCTGGTCGAAAAGCTCCGCGCCACGATATCGCCTTCGGCGTATCAACGATCTGAATTTGCTGACCCGCCATCCGCATTGCGGCGCGTCAGGTCGACACCCCAACCGGCCCGGCCAGTATGCCGGCGCCGGCGGCGATGGATGACGGTGCGCCGCGCCGCTATGGCGCGGTGCCCGCGCTCGGCGAGCACACCGAAATAATCAGGGCGGAATTCGGAAAGAAAAACGCTTAAGATTTGTTCGTCAGAGCGGAGAGGGACACATGAAC
>CAVPXX010000002.1:0-55478 GCA_963709855.1 uncultured Alphaproteobacteria bacterium
TCGTGCTTCCAGTTTCCACCTGTGAGGCATGAACGCCCACCAAGCAGTTACCGCACCGAGAACCGCGGCAAGAACGCCGACTAGCACTACTTTGGCAGATTCATTCACGCAGCGTTCCTGCGCCAATCCGACTTCGGCAGTGCGGACATCGCTGAGGCGGCGGTCGAACCAGGAGATTGACGATGGCGTGATGCACCGCTGGCAGACTTGGTTGAGGCGGTGGCCCGTCGTTTCTTTTTTGCCCGCCTCGCTTTTGCAAGGCGACGATACTCGAGGAAGGCTTAGGCGGCCGCACCGTTCGCAGCGCATCCTGGGGCCGAATGAGGGCACCGATAGCTCGTCACTGTAGGCATACGTTCACAATCTTTTCGTGCCGAGCAGAACGCCATCAGCGAAGGCACGCCGTTGGCGCGCATGTTGCCAAGGGTCATGGGAGCAGGCTGCTTCATTGCTAGCCTGAAATTTGCTGGTTGCGCACTTAGCGAGCGGCCCGCGCAGGCCGTAGCGCATTCAATAGATTAGTGGGACGTCCGCGGCCGGGTACCTGGCCGGTGCATGTCTGATCTTTTGTGCAGCCAACGGTACAATCGGTGCCAGGGCCGCCATGACAGTCGGTTCCACACCCATACATACCTCCTGGGTCTTGGGAAAACGAGCCGCCGGTTTTGTTGCAAGCGCTTTTGAGTTCTTCGGCAGTATGTTTGTGCAGAGCTACCTCTCTGGCCGAAGACGAACCAACGCTGAGGCCAATCGCCAAAATCACGATGAGCGGAACGGTCAAATTTCGCATGGCAGCCTCCAATGTTCGCACCGCCCCCGAGGGAGCGTATCAGAGCGAAGTCTAGGGCGTTAGCTGGGACACCTCGCCCTCGGGCGCTTGCAGGTGAAGCATGATGCGGCCGATGTGCTGATCGCCGTCGAACACGTCGTAATCGTCATCCGACCATTCGTCGCTCGGGCGGCTTTTGGATGCGCGTTTCAGGACAAGCATTGCTCAAATCAGCACTGCGTTATGTCGCATTCATGGTGCATGGAGCTACCGTCGTTTATTGTAACTACTTGAAATTGCATGGTGCAGATCGCGACATGACGCGACATAAAAAGGCCGGCTGCGAACCGGCCAATTTCCATTTCTTCTTTGTTTTCAAATTGGTGGGAGAGGTAGGACTCGAACCTACGAAGGCATAGCCAGCGGATTTACAGTCCGCCCCCTTTGCCGCTCGGGACACTCTCCCTTAGAAGCCGCAGCACTGCATTGAACGAGCAAGAAAAACCGGCTGCCGGCTGGAATGGGGCGTTTTATGGGGAGACACCCCTATGAAGTCAATGGAGGCTATTCGCCCTTGCAGGGATCAAGTAAGGCACACTGATGGCAATACGACCTCCCAGCGGCCGCCCCCGCCCCGGTGCGAACCCGGGCGCCACCCACGAGCAGATCGAGCGGCGGGAACGCTTCGAGCGCGCCCGCCGCGCCAGCCTGCGGTCCGCCGCCGATGGCCCGGTCGTTATGTACGGCTGGCACACGGTGACCGCCGCTCTGCGAAACCCCGCGCGGCGCCTGCGCAAGCTGCTCGCCACCGAGAACGCCGCGCGGCGCCTGACGGACGAGGGCATTTCATCGCCCATCGCGCCGGAGCTGGTGCGGCCTTCGGCGATCGCGGAACGGCTCACGCCTGATGCGGTGCACCAGGGCCTCTATCTAGAAACCGATCCACTCCCCTCGCCCGCGATCGAGGACTTGCCGGCGCAAGGCGTGGTGCTGGTGCTCGACCAGATCACCGATCCACACAATGTCGGCGCGATCTTCCGCTCCGCCGCCGCGTTCGCGGCCTCGGCCATCGTGACCACGCAGCGCCATAGCCCGGACGCCACCGGCGCACTGGCCAAGGCCGCATCCGGCGCGCTCGAATTTGTGCCGCTGGTCAGCGTGCAGAACCTGGCGCGTGGACTGGCCGCGCTCAAGCAGAGCGGCTTTCTCGTGGTCGGCCTCGACTCCAGCGGCGAGGCCGATCTCGCCAGCTTGCCGCTGCGCGCGCCGCTCGCGCTGGCGCTCGGCGCCGAGGGCAAAGGTCTGCGCCAGCTCACCAAGGCAACCTGTGATCACGTCGCTCGCATCGCGCTGCCCGGCGAGATCAAGAGCCTGAACGTGTCGAATGCGGCAGCGCTCGGGCTCTATGTCGCGAGCCGGCGGTTGGCGGGCGGCCAATAGAATGCGAACGGCGGGCCCCCAGCCCGCCGCCCGCGTCCCACGATCTCTTCTAGCGACTTAATCCGCGGGCGACACCTTCGGCGATGCCGAAACCCAAAAGTGTGATGGCGAACAGAACTCGCACCTGGATTATCGCCAATAAATCCGAATGCATTTTATACAAAAGCTTTACGTTGCCGCGCGCAATCGTGGGGTAACATTAATTACCGCCTCGCCTTGAACATGCCAGAATTGCCACCCTCATAGAGGGCCGATCACCGGCCACAAATTGTGATATCGCAGCCATTAAAGTTAATCGCGCCGTGCCAGACCGCCAACCGCCTACTCCTTCGGTCAAATCCTCGTCGCCGACGCGCGCGGGTTTTCGCGAGCGTTATGACGAAATCGAAGCCCATCGCGTCGCACTGGTCGCGCGGCTGACCTCGCTCGGCGAAGCCGGCCGGCGCCATCCCGGCTATACGCGCGCGTTCACATTGCTCAACACCACCTTCCGGCGTTCAAGGCTGGCGCAGCGGTTGGCGATCCTGCAGGCCGCCGCCTGGCTGATCGACGTGTTGGAAAAGCTCACCGCGATCTCCTGATCAGCCGTGATAAACCGGCTTTCCGGCAGCCGGCCCTGGCTGCCTATCGATAAGTCATTTCACTGGCTTAGTAAGTCTGCCTATTTCTTTAGGCATAAGACCTGAGGTGCACAGATTAAGTCGCTTCGCGCGACTTAATTTTGTGGCGCCATGCTCGAAACCAAGTATCGCGACATCACTATCCTGTGACGAAATCTTGGGGCGGCTCGAGCCGGCCGCTGCCGGCCGTTCCAACCTCCAACCCTCGCGCATGCACTCCGTATAGGGCGTTTTTTTCGCCGCACCGGCACGGGTTGTCGCAGCGCGAGTGAGAAATGGCACATAACCGGCCTCAGACGTTCATCAGGCCCAATGTCCGAGTTGGGTCATTCGCTACCGATGCATTCCGCGCCAGTCTCGAACAATGTCGCTTTGCGCCGAAAGCGACCGTCAGCCATAGCCGGAAAAAATGGCGCTAAGTGTCATAAGCAGCCGTCCGGGTCTCAATCAATTTCTTCAGCGGTGAGAGGGACTTCGTCGTCGATTGGGCTTAGCTGACGAAGTGGTCCTGCGGCGAGAGTAATTTTTCTCCGGCCGGACGCGTGCGTATCAGCCGACGATGACGTTGGAGATTCCCGTGATCGCTCGAACAAAACGGCACCCGCATTACCCCCAAACGAGCTGAGGTCGTCTTTCTCGCAGGTTGCCGCGATCGCTAGTCCAATCGAAGCAAGGTGAGCGCGGCGGTAGCAATAAACTGCGAGCAAGGCTCTTGCTTTCGGCGAAATCGTCGCAATGAGTTCATGCAGCCCATGTGCACTAGTGCGATACATCTCGCCGAGCAATTCATCGGAGACAGGACAGGGCTCATCCTCAAGAAGTACGCGGTGTTCGGGCAGCATCGTGAGTTATCCGAGGCGGTTGTTCCCATTCGGACTATCCAATGCGCCGCGTTAAGGTGAGGTTAACCTAACGGGCTGCTTCGGAGCGATCATTCGCGGGTGATGCGTCGCGGCCGACGCCGCCGCGCCACCGAGAAGCGTGATGGACTCGCGCCGCTTCATGCTCGTCCCCAGACTAGAAGGGCATCATAGCGACTCAAATAGGGATATTGGAAGGATTTGCTGACGTCCGCTTTGGGTCGAAAGCGGAAATCATAAAACGCTTACGGTCAGTCTTTGTCCCCCGAAAGCTGACATTGGACGGCGCAGGGGATGTAGTGATGCGGTCAATCTGCGGTAATAACACCGCTAATAAAGATGCCAGCAAAGATCGATGGCAGAAGTAATCCAATACACCGAACCCGACGGGAAACTGGGTGCAACGTCAATGCTACGGCTTAGTTAGCGGTAGCTTAACTACTACGCTCTACTAGCTTCCGGCCGTTGGAAATGCCCGCTTCTCGTTTGCTAGGGGGATGAGGACGACATGATTGAGTTTTTGAAGAAGCCTTGGTGGGTTGGGCCGCTGTCGCTGGTTGCTGGCATGGCAGTCGGCCATCCGGGCAAAACCAAGCCGGCAGAACTAGTCGGCGTTCGCGGCTCCGAGATAGTCAACGGTCGGGGAACTCTGCCGCGGAATGGCAGCGTCGTCGTCATTGCGACCTGCCCTGCCGGCAAGCGTGTGATCGGCGGCGGCTATGTCGCGCCCAGTATTGGTGACACCACAGATTTGTCGATGCTGGGCGGCAATAGCGCGTGGCGGGTGGGCTTCAAGAGCAATGGCGGCAGCGGCGATGCTTCGGTCTATGCCGTCTGCGTCACGGCCAAATAGCCAGAGGTTCTTCCGGGCTGACGCCGAGACAGCCGCCAACGCTTTGAGTTTGCGGCATGGCTGTTAGTGGCGACGGAGCGTTAATTTTCGGGACTAACGCTCACAGCGGTTAATGTTACATCGCCCACAGCCGCCAACTGGATGACCGTGGCGGCGAGTTGTGCGGCTGATGTTTCTTTTTCGGCATTGTCAGCGGCATTCGGTAGCCACATCATACAGGCATCTATTACATCATTACCGACAACTGCGTCCCCGAGTGCCGTTTTCCTCCGGAGCCGACAACGCCTATTTGCTGGTATCCGATAGATTTTGAGTACGTCCGGATACCCGGGAACAAGACAAAAATCGTATGGCGTTGTTCTGTGTTTCGCTCTACTTTTGATGATGAGTACTGTATGTAAGCAATAACCTACATACAAGTCCGAAGCGGGATGAAGTGAAACGTGCCTTATTTTAAGTTATAATAAAGATTTCGCCGGGTTAGCTCAGCGGTAGAGCAGCGGTTTTGTAAACCGTTGGTCGGGAGTTCAATTCTCTCACCCGGCACCAGTAAAAACAAGCACTTAGCCAATAACCAGCACCCTAGCCTCCCCTCCGATTTGTGCACCCGCTCGCGGACAGGTCCAGCAGGTGTACCGCGCTGCCAACCGGTTGCCAGGCGCGGGCTATATATATTCGTCGTCGCCTTCGGGCTACCGTTGGTCGGGGGTTCAATTCTCTCACCCTGCACTAACAAGCGTCCTTTGTACTCAGGGCGTAGATTGCTGCACCATCTAAACGTTGCTCTGCGCACGATGTGACCAGGATCAACAGCCCATGACGCAATCGGACCACCGTTGGGCCAAGAGGGTGAAAGCGTGCTGATTGCTCTATTCGCGGATATTCACGCTAACCGGCAGGCGTTCAGTGCGTGTCTCGCGCAGGCGCGCGACCAAGGCGCGAAGCGCATCGTGCTGCTCGGCGACTATGTGGGCTACGGCGCCGATCCCGAATGGACCGTGACGACCGTTATGGAGTTGGTCGATCAGGGCGCGGTGGCGGTGCTCGGCAATCACGACAGCGCGATTGGCCAACCGCGCGAACAGATGAACCTGGAAGCCCGGCTCACCATCGAATGGACGCGCGGCGAACTGGGCGCTTCGGAGCGGCAATTCCTTGCTGGCTTGCCGTTCACAGCGAATGAAGGTGAGCGCCTTTACGTCCATTCGGAAGCGAGCAACCCCGCGAGCTGGACCTATGTGACGAGCACCGTGGAGGCGGCCCGCAGCATCAGCGCCACCTCCGCGCAGATCGGTTTCTGCGGTCATATCCATCAGCCTGCAATCTACAGCATGTCGCCGACGGCAAAGATGACCGCGTTCACGCCGACCACCGGCGCTGCCGTGCCATTGCTGCCTGGACGGCGCTGGCTCGTGGTGCTCGGCTCGGTGGGGCAACCGCGCGACGGCAATCCAGCCGCGTCATACGCAATGCTGGACACCGACAAGCGCGAGCTCACCTATTACCGCGCGCCCTATGACATCGAGCAGGCCGCCGCTGCAATCCGCAAAAAAGGTCTGCCGATATGGCTGGCCAACCGCCTTTTTGTTGGGAAATGAACTAATGGCTAAGCCATTGCACGAGCCAGGTGTGATCGTTGATGGCTTCCGGCTCGAAGAAATTGCGCACAAGGGCGGCATGGCGGCGCTCTGGCGCGTCTCGCGCCCTGGCACGACGACGCCGATGCTGATGAAAGTGCCAAAAATCGGCGAAGGCGCCGATCCTGCGGCTATTGTCAGTTTCGAAATGGAGCAGATGATCCTGCCGCGGCTTTCCGGCCTGCACGTCCCGAAATTTGTCGCTGCCGGCGATTTTACGGTGCAGCCCTACATCGTGATGGAAGCCATCGCCGGCAAAACTTTGCTGGCGCGGCTCGCCGAACTGCCTTTGCCTTATGCGGAAGTGGCGGACATCGGCGTGAAAATAGCCCAGGCGCTCGACGATCTGCACCGGCAGCACGTGATTCACCTTGACATCAAACCGAGCAACATCATGTTCCGGCCGACGGGCGAAGCCGTTCTCCTCGATTTCGGCCTCTCCCATCACGACCGACTTCCGGATCTGATGCAGGAAGAATTCCGGCTGCCGTTCGGCACGGCACCCTACATGTCGCCCGAGCAATTGCGCGGCATCCGCAACGACCCGCGAAGCGACCTTTTCGCCTTGGGCGTATTGCTCTACTTCTTTTCAACCGGCGAGCGACCGTTTGGCGAAAGTGAGACGCTGCGCGGCATGCGCCAGCGGCTGTGGCGCGATCCGGTGCCGCCGCGCCGATTGCGGAGCGACTATCCGCCCTGGCTGCAGGAAATCGTGCTGCGTTGCCTCGAGATCGAGCCAGGCTGGCGCTATCCGACAGCGGCGCAAGTCGCTTTCGATCTGACCCATCAGGATAAGGTTAAGTTGACTGCGAGATCCGAACGTTTGCGGCGCGATCCGCTGACCACCGTGTTGCGGCGGCGATTCAATACCGACATGACGCGACCGCGCGGCGGGCAAACGCTGGCCGCCCGGCTCTCGTCCGCGCCGATCGTTGCCGTCGCCATTGACCTTGCGGAAGGGTCCGCGGCCCTCAACGATGCGTTGCGCGCCACGGCCGGGCGTATTCTCGCGACGCTCCCGTCCGCGCGCCTTGCTTGCCTCAACGTGCTCAAGCAGGGCCGGCTCACGATCGACTTCACGCTCGACGAGCAGGGCCACAACAGGCAGATCGACCGGCTAGTCGGCCTGCGGCATTGGGCCGAACCGCTGAAGCTGGAGGAACCCCGCCTCACGGTGCACGTGCTCGAAGCGGTCGATCCCGCCGCCGCCATTCTCGAATTCGCACAGAACAACCGAATTGATCACATCCTGATCGGTGCGCGGCAGAACTCGCTGCTGCGTACGCTGCTCGGCAGCGTGTCGGCGAAAGTTGCCGCTGAGGCCCTCTGTACCGTTACGGTCGTCCGGCCAAATCTGACCGCAGAGGGAGAAAAAGCTTCAGCGGCAATTGCGCCGAGCTCGTCATCAGCCGCCTGAAGTTCTGATGAAATTTTGTGCGCCAAGCGAGGTTCCGCGAAGCCAACCTCGACCGAAATTCAATAACTGAGCAACCCGATGATATGGTTGGCCTTTCCAACTGAACGCGCCGATCTGAAAACCGTTGGCTAGGGTTCGATTGCCGCGTCCGGCACTGGAAAAGAGCGGTTTCAGCTGGGCTGGCCAATCACCCGAAAGTAAGAGGACGCCGGCTCTCGGGGACCTTGTTCGGTGGTTACCGACTGTGCCAAACTGTGGCGTTACTCGTAATACCTCGGAGATCTAGCATGCCTCAGGGCACCGTAAAGTGGTTCAATCCGACGAAGGGCTATGGCTTCATCCAACCGCAAGAAGGCGGGAAGGATGTGTTCGTGCATATTTCGGCGGTTGAACGCGCTGGACTTAGCACACTGAACGAAGGCCAGACCGTTCAGTTCGAGCTCGTAGAAAATCGCGGAAAGACATCCGCGGAGAACCTCAAGGTTAAGTGACCTCGTCGCCCGAGGCTACTTGCGGCCTTTTTGTCTGAACCTAGTGCCGCCGAGCTGGTAAAGCCCGGCGGTGCTTGCACGCCTGTTTGGCGTGCGAAGAATTATGCGCGCGTGACCTTTTCCGAAAACCGGTTGCAACTGTCGGTTCAAATCGGGGCCCTATCTTCGCGATCGTGCGTCAGCGCGTGAGCGTCTCCAATTCGGGAAACGGCGCGTAGGCCGCGTCCTTGCAAAATTCTCGAACCTCTATCGGCGCGTCGAGGTAGCGGTCGAGCTTGCCCGACACGTAGGTCGCGGCGCCGTCCTTGGAGCCGGCATATTTGCCGTCGACGCGCGCATCGTAGCGTACGCAGGCGACGTATCGCTCCCCAGGCCCGACGGTCTTGAGTTGCGGCTGCGATACCGCCGCGCCGCGAACATGGGTTGGGTCGTTGAGATAAGTGCGCATATAGGCCATCAAGTCGGCCTTATAGTTTTGCGGAAAGACGTTCTGCGCCTCCCATTGCGCCTTCAGTTCGGCTGGGGTCGGGCCGACTTCGGTCGCGCAGTCGCCGACCATGAGCACCGCTGCCAACGCCAACCACCGCATTCGCCCTCTCCGCAATGCCCGCCTTACGCCCGCCGCCGCGATCATAGCGACTTGGGTCGGATCGGCTAGGGATACCGTGCGCAATGGTCGCAGCAATTGTATGCTAACGGCCATAATAAAATTCTCAGGGGGGTAGACATGAAAATCTCACGACGCGCGATCATGCTTGGCGCCATAGCCACGCCATTTGTGGCGCAAGCGCAAAAAGCCTGGCCGCCCAGCAACATCAGAATCGTCGTTGCCTATCCGCCGGGTGGCTCGACCGACGCCATCATGCGTCTCGTTCAGACGCCGCTGCAGGACCGTCTCGGCACGACGATTATCATCGAAAATAGAGCTGGCGCTTCCGGCAGTGTCGGCACCGGTTGGGTCGTGAAATCCCCACCTGACGGCAATACCTGGCTGGCCGTATTCGACAACCACGCGGCCAATCCGTTTGTGTTGCCCAACCTACCCTACGACACCGAAAAAGATTTCGATCCGGTCCTGCTCATCGGCACGGCGCCTTACCTGATCGCAACGGCGCGCGCAAAGCCGTTCAATACCCTGGCCGACGTCGTTGCCGCCGCCAAACAAAAACCCGGCAGTGTCAGCTATGCCTCGGTCGGAAGCGGCAGCGTCGGTCATCTGGCGATGGTACTGCTCTCGGACCGGGCCGGCGTGAAACTCGTGCATGTGCCCTATCGCGGCGGCGGACCGGCGATGACCGACGCGCTTGGCGGTCACGTCGATCTACTTGTCGGCAGCACCGCACTATCGATGCCGCAGGTCAAAACAGGGAACCTTCGCGCCCTCGCGCAGACCGGAAAGTCGCGCAATTCTTTCCTCGCAAACGTGCCGACCGTTAGCGAGAGCGGCTATCCCGGATTTGAAGCCTATGCGTGGTGGGGCATCTTCGCGCCGGCCGGAACGCCAAAGCTGATCATCGAACGCTTTGGCAATGAAATGGCTGCATGCCTGCGCGAAGAACGGATCGCAAAACAGTTGACCGAAACCCAGCAGGTATCGCTGACGCTCGGCGGCCCGCAGGTCCTGCGCGAGTTCATCGGCAGCCAAATGCGGGTGTGGGGAGAAGTCGTGAAGGATCACGACATCAAGGGCGACTAGCGAAATAGACGTAGGGGCCGCGGTGTTGATATCTACGGCCGCCTGCCGAAGAATTGCCTTGCTCACGTTGCAAGATGGGACACTATGCTAGCGCTTTCCCGCCGCTCGTTCCTGACCGGCCCCCTGCTCGCCGCCGGCTGCGCCGCGCTGCCGGTGGCCGGACGCGCCGCCGCGCTTGCGGCCAATGCGCAAGGTAAGTTCGTGCGCAATGCCAGCGGAGCGGCAGTGAACGAGGCGTTCGCCGCCGCCTTCCTGGCGCCAAGCATATTGCCGATTTCATTCACCGCGCTGCTAGTGAACACCGGCGCCAAGCTGGTGCTGATCGACACCGGCACCGCCGGGCAAATCACCGACAGCGCCGGCTCCATGAAGGCCAATCTCGCCGCCGCCGGCATTACGCCGAGCGCGATCGACACCATCATCATTTCACATTTCCATCCCGACCATATCGATGGCATCAAGACCAAGGACGACGACAAGGTATTCGCCAATGCCGAGATTCTGGTGCCGGAGCCGGAGTGGAATTTCTGGATGGACGACGGCAACATGAGCCGGGCGACCCGCGCAGAGCATCGCTACTTCCTCAACGCGCGGCGAATCTTCAAGGACATCGCCAAAGATGTGCGGCCGTTCCAGCCCGGCGCCGAGATCGCCTCCGGCATCATCTCGCTCCCGGCTTACGGCCACACGCCCGGGCACACAGCCTTCGGGATCTATTCGGCCAATCAGTCGATGCTGGCGATGAGCGACACCGCGCGCGAGCCGTGGCTGTTCGTCCGCTATCCCGAATGGCAGCCGAGCTACGATATGGATGGGCCGTTGGCTGCGAAAACGCGCACGGTTATGCTCGACCGCGCGGCCGCCGACCGCATGCTGGTCGAGGCTTATCACTTCCCCTTCCCGGCCTGCGGCCACATGGTCAAGAGCGGCCGCGGCTACGAACTCGTGCCGACGATGTGGCAGCCACTATAGCGCGCCTCACATATTCGACAGCTTGGCGATGTCTACGGCCTTGGCATAGTCGAGCTTGGATGCCAGCTCGGCCGAGCCCTCCACGGTGACCAGGAATTTGTTGGAAACGACCATATGGATCGAGCCTTCGTTGGTCTGCGGCGCACGCTGGTCGTTTCGAGTCAAGCGCCGCCGCCAGCGGCGCTCGCTCGATCAAATCGACGGTTCAGCCGACGGTCTTGATCTTCGCCGGACGCGTCATCTGTTTGGCGTACTTCAAATGCCCGACATGTTTCACATGGGCAAAGTGCTTCCGATGCTTAAGCATCTTGGCCATGTGCTTGGTCGTTTTGCCGGCGTGCTTCACGCTCGCCGTCGTGGTGGACTTGGCCGTGTCGGCTTTCGCCGCTGGTTTGCTGATGCTGGCGGGAACCATGGATGTGCCTTGGGCCAGCGCTGGACCGGCAATCAGGCTTACCGCTATGACGGCGGTAGCGAGTTTGTTGAACATGGACATTATCCTCATCAATCGGGTTGCCGCAAACCCGGGGGTTGCTCGGCCGACCGGCATATCCGCCGATCGTTGTCGCAAGACTGCGCCTGACCCGCTGAACCCCCGCTGAGTGGCGCCGTTATCCCCCATTCAAAGACCCGCCCGGCCGGTGTTGGAACCACGGCCGGATAAAGGCGGCGTATTATTTTTCGCCGGGGGCAGGAGTAGGCCCCGATCACGGATTGTTTTGTCGGTACCGAAACGATTCGGCGTATTCTGACGCCCGATCCCATTTAGAGGAGAGGTTCCCTATGACCTCGACGCAAGCGCTGCGCCACGTCGGCCGTTTCGCCGCCGCCGCCTTGCTCGTGACCGCCGTGAGCGTCAAGCCGGTCGTCGTCTACGCCATGGGCACCGACACGCCGTACCCGACGACCGATGACGACGGCAAAAAGAAGAAAAAGAAGAACAACGTGATCGAGCAGCCGGAGCAGCAGCTGGCGCAAAAGAAATTCTTGCGCGACTACGGCGCCGCCCGCCAGCTCATCTTGGCCGGCAACTACCAGGCCGGCATCGCCGCCATGCACGCGCTCGGCCATGACGAGCATCCGGACGTCGCCAACTACATTGGCTATGCCAACCGCAAATTGGGCAACTATGAGCAGTCGAAGATCTGGTACGAGGCCGCGCTCGAGGCCGATCCGAACCACACCCGCACCTGGTCTTATTACGGCATGTGGCAAATGGAACAGGGTAACCGGCTCAAGGCCGAAGATTTCCTTCACAAGGTGAACGCGCTGTGCGGCAACACCGACTGCCAGGAATATACCCAGCTGAAGGCCGTGATCGACGGCACGGGCAGCTACTAAGAGACGGGTCACACTGGCAGGCAATACGTCATCGCTGGGCCTAGCCCGGCGATTTCACGTTTGTCACGGGGACGTTTCCTCCACGATCCACCGGTGATAGGCCGAGTCGAGGGTTTCCACAGGCAAGACCATGACCGCCGGCGTCGTGTAGCTGTGCAATTCCTTTACCGCTGCGCTGATCGGCTCGGCCAGCGCGGCGCGGGTCTTGATCAGCATCACCACCTCCTCGGTCCGCTCGATTTTGCCCTCCCACCAGTAGTGCGAAATCATCCCCGGCAGGATATTGACGCAAGCCGCCAGCCGCCGCTCGACGATTTTGCGCCCGGCCACCTCCGCCTCGACAATCGAGGGCCAAGTCGTATAGACGAGCACCGCGCGTTCCATCGTGCAGTCCTTAAGAGTTGGCCCCAATGAGCCCCCCGCCGCAGCGTTTCAAGCACTTCGCCTTCGTCGCCGGCACGACGCCGGAAGCGAACGAGGCCTATGAGCGGCTGCAGGGCCGCTACGGCAATGTCGAGCCGAAGGAAGCCGACGTGATCGTGGCGCTCGGCGGCGACGGCTTGATGCTGCAAACCCTGCACAAATTCATGAATTCCGGCAAGCCGATCTACGGTATGCACCGCGGCACCATCGGCTTCCTGATGAACGAATTCTCGATGGAAGGTCTCCCCGACCGGCTCGCCGCCGCGCATATCACCGTCATCCACCCGCTGGTGATGCGCGCGCGCGATGCCGCCGGCCGCGTGCACGAGCATCGCGCTATCAATGAGGTGTCGCTGTTCCGCCAGAGCGCGCAGGCCGCGCATCTGCGCATCCTGATCGACGGCCAGGAGCGGCTGGCCGCGCTCATCGCCGACGGCCTGCTGGTGTCGACGCCGGCCGGCTCCACCGCCTATAACCTGTCGGTGCAGGGCCCGATCATTCCGATCAATGCGTCGCTGCTCGCGCTGACGCCGATCAGTCCGTTCCGGCCGCGACGCTGGCGCGGGGCGCTGCTGCCGGACAAGGCCAGGGTCACCATCGAGGTGCAGGATGGCGACAAACGGCCGGTGGCCGCCGTCGCCGATTCCGACGAGGTGCGCTCGGTGCGTAACGTCGATATCGAGATGGACCATGGCGTGTCGATCAATCTGCTGTTCGACCCCGGCCACAGTCTCGACGAGCGCATTTTGCGCGAACAGTTCGGGTTTTGATTTCACCTCGTATACGGATCTGAGCCGCAAATGACTCAAAAATTCGATTTTCACGTCAACGGAAAACCGGTCAGCGTTTCGCTCGATAACGAAGAAACGCCGCTGCTCAATGTCTTGCGCAACGAGCTCGGCCTGATGGGTACGCGGTTCGGCTGCGGGCTCGAGCAATGCGGCTGCTGCATGGTGCTGATCGACGGTGTACCTGAAAAATGCTGCAGCAAACCGGCGTGGAGCATCGCCGGTAAGGCCATCACCACTATCGAGGGGCTAGGCACGCCCGAGCGCCCTCACCCGCTGCAGCAAGCATTCATCGATGAGCAGGCGGGCCAATGCGGCTACTGTCTCTCCGGCATTCTGATTACCGCCAAGGGCCTGCTCGACAAAAATCCGTCGCCGACGCGCGCCGAAATCGCTACCGCGCTCGACAGCAACATATGCCGCTGCGGCTCGCATAACCGCATCCTGCGCGCTGTCGAAAAGGCCGCGGCGCAGATCCGCGCGGGAGCAAAGCCATGAACGCGCCGCTTCCCGGACCGCTCAACGACAACCCAAGCCTCGATCGCTGGGTTTCGTTCCCCTCGCCCGGCAAGGTCACCATCGGCACCGGCCGCGTCGAACTCGGCCAGGGCGTGCTCACCGCCATGGCGCAAATTGCCGCCGACGAACTCGACGTGGCGATGGAGCGAATCACGATGCGCTCCGGCGACACCGAATTGACGCCGAACGAAGGCTACACCGCGGGCAGCCAATCGATACAATTTGGCGGCGTCGCCATGCGGCAAGCCTGCGCCGATGTGCGCGCGCTGTTTCTTGATCAGGCGGCCAAGATCATCGGCTGCAAGGCCAGCGTGCTTTCCATCCGCGACGGCAGCATCCTGCGCAACGACGCACCGACCGGCCAAGATTACTGGACGCTCGCCGGCGCGGTGAATCTCGCCGTCAAGGCGACCGGCAGCGGCCAGCGCAAGCCGGTAGCGGACATGATGTGGATCGGCGAAAGCAGCGAGCGCCTCGACCTGCCGGACAAGATTTTCGGCAAGGCCGTGTTCATCCACGACATGCGGATCGACGGCATGGTGCATGCGCGCGTCGTACGCCAGCCCAACCGCGGCGCCACCATCGATAAGGTCGACGAAGCGGCGATCAAGCGGGCCGCCAAGGCGTCGGTCCAATTCGTGCGGCACGGAAACTTCCTTGCCATCATCGGAGATGACGAGACTGCCGCTGACCTTGCTGCTGCCGCCGCAATCAACCACGTCACCTGGCAAAATGTCGAAGCGCCGACTGCGACCCAGCAGGAGGCCAACTGGCTGCTGCAACGGCCGGCGGTCGACCGCGTCTTCGGCGCACCGGATCAGGGCAATCCGCAAGACAAGCAGCGCTACGAGGCGACCTATACGCGCGGCTATCTCGCGCACGCGTCTATCTCGCCGTCATGTGGCTTGGCGGAATATCGCAACGGCCGTTTGACCGTGTGGACGCATTGCCAGGGCGTGTTTCCTCTGCGGGCGGCATTAGCCAAGACGGTCGGCCTCGAAGCCTCCGCCATCACCGTGCATCATGTGCAAGGCTCCGGCTGCTACGGCCACAACGGCGCCGACGACGCCGCAGCCGATGCCGCGATCATCGCCATGCAGATGCCGGGCAAGCCGATCCGCGTGCGCTGGCGCCGCGAGGAAGAGTTCGTCTATGAGCCGAAGACGCCGGCGATGATCGTGAAAGTGCGCGCCCTGCTCGACGATGCCGGCAAGCCGGTCGACTGGACGCAGGAGATCTGGAGCCCGACGCACAATCTTCGCCCAGGCGCCGGCGGCAATTTGCTCGGCGCGCTGGCGCTACCTAATCCGCCGCCCGAGCCGCCGCCGAACGACGTGCCGGAATCCAATGGCGGCGGCGCCACCCGTAATGCCGAGCCGCTCTACGACATCGCGGCCAAGCGCCACATTCATCACCTGGTGACGGAAACGCCGGTTCGTCCTTCCGCGCTGCGCGGGCTCGGAGCCATGCCCAACGTGTTCGCGCTCGAATGCTGCATTGACGAATTGGCCGAGCGTGCCGGCCAGGACCCGGTCGAATATCGGCTCTCCATCACGGCCGACAAGCGGGCGCGCGCGGTGATCGAGAAGGTCGCCGCCATGGCGCGGTGGAATCCCAAGGAACAAGGCGGCACCGGCCATGGCCGCGGCATCGCCTTCGCACGCTACAAGAACCGAGCCGCCTACTCCGCCTGCGTGGTCGATCTCGACGTTGACGATGAAATCCGCCTACGCCATGTGTGGTGCGCGACTGACGCCGGTCTCGTCATCAATCCGGACGGCGTGATCAATCAGCTCGAAGGCGGCATCATCCAGTCGGCGAGCTGGGTGCTCAAGGAGCAGGTACGCTTCGACAACGGCATCGCCTCCTTCGACTGGGAGACCTATCCGGTGCTGACATTCAGCGAGGTGCCGGAGATCGACATCGAACTAATCAACACCAAGGACGAGGTGCCGCTTGGCGTCGGGGAAGTGACCGCCGGCCCGACCGCCGGAGCGATCGGCAATGCGGTCTCGCACGCACTCGGCGCGCGCATTCGCGATCTGCCGCTGACGCGCGACCGCATAATGGCCACCTTGCTAAAGACCTGAGGACGCATTGCGCGCTTAGGTTTCCGGCGTAAGATCGCTTCGCGCAGGAGAGACCCCATGAATGGATCAACAGTAACGCCGAGCCGTCGTGGGATGTTGTTAAAGGCAATGACATGGGCGGTATCATCTCGTGGTCTCCGGAGCATCAGCTCCTTGCGCCGGAATGGGCGGCGGAGCATTGCGCGCGCTACAAGAAGTTTGCCCGCACTACCAGCATTCACCTTCAATACGGCGATTACATCGCATTTGCCTGCAATTGGCGGCCGCCATTTGGATATTCGACACGTCGCCAAGACTGAGCAAACGGTCGCGCTTCAAATCCGGCGTAGCGGATTGGTGAGGGCAAGGAAAAAGCCGCCGGTCGTGAATGCCGCCATTGTCAAGAAAGCGGCGCGAAACGCTTCCTGGATATCGGCTTGAATGGCGGCCCGCTGATCGGGCAGCAGCGCGGGTCCGACATGCGCGTGCTTGACCATGGTCGCGAAGATGCGGGCAGCTTCCGGATTCCGGATGGCGAGGTAGGCGAACAACACGGTCGCCACCAGTGCGGTTCCGAAAGCGGCGCCGATGGATCGCGAAAACTGTACCGAGGCGGCGGCTTCCCCGAGGCGCAACTGGCCGGCGGCGCTTTGCACACTTACTTGCACGACGCCCATTACCGTCCCCATGAATAGCCCATTGCATAGCAGCAGGCCGGCCAGCGTGGACGTGCCGAGTGCGGACGCCCAAAAGGCGAGAGCCACGAAATTCGCGGTGACCAGCGAAAGCCCGACAATCGGATAAACCGTAGTTAATCCAGTCCTGTTCATCAGCCGGCCGGTCACCAGCGATCCGGTCCCGATGCCAATGGTGAGCGGGACCAGCAAAAATCCGGTCTCCGACGGCGAAGCCCCCCGCACCACTTGCAGATAAACCGGCAGGAACGTGATCAAGGACACCAGGGCGGCGCCGTGGCAGGCCGCCAAGGCGTCGCTGTGCCAGATCGCCGGCTGGCGCAAAAGCCCAAGCGGAATGAGCGGCGATGGCGTCCGATTCTCATGGCGAACCAGCAGCACCAGCGCGACGATGCCCGCGGCGAGCAAGCCGCCGCCCAGAGGGATGACGCTGAGATCGACCTGCTGCACCTGCTCCAATGAGAGCAACGTCGTCGCAACAAACACCGTGAACAGGATGAGGCCGCCCGGATCGGCCCGCCAGGCAAGCCGCTCTACTTTGGGGCTGGGGAGCCGCCAGGTCAGCGCGACCGCACCCAGCCCGATCGGGAGGTTGACCAGGAAGATCGCCTGCCACCCGAATTTTTCGGTCAGATAGCCGCCGGCGACCGGTCCGAATGTGTTGGCGCAGACCGCGACCGCCGCGAGGTAGCCTTGATAGCGCGCGCGCTCGCGTGGTGGGATCGCTTCTCCGACCAGCGCCTGCGACAGCGTCATCAGCCCGCCGCCGCCCAGTCCCTGCAACACTCGCGCCAGGGTCAGCAGTTCGATGCTCGGTGAGGCCGCACACAGCAGCGAGGCGATGATGAAAACGGCGAGCGCCGCGACCATCAGGCGTCGGCGGCCGAACGCGTCGCCTAGCCGGCCATAGATGGGCGCCGCGATCGTCGATGCGATCAGGTAAGCGACCACGATCCACGACGCGCGCTCGAATTGGCCGGTAGAGGCCGCGATCGCCGGCAACGCGGTGGCGACGATGGTCTGGTCCACCACCGCCAGGAACATTGGCAGCATGATCGAGGGGAAGACGGTCAGGAACGCCGGATATTTCGCTGACGCGGGCCGGATGGGGCGTTTGCTTTGGTCGGGCCCGTTCGACAAATGACTGAGGTCCTGGTCTCGTGCGGCCGACAGGCTTATCAGTGTGCCATCAAGACCGGCAAGGTCGCATTGGCGAGAATGTGACGGGTCGCGCCGCCGAAGATCATCTGGCGCAAACGGCTCTGGGTGTAAGCGCTCTTGACCAGCAGATCGCAGCCGAGCGATGCCGCATGGTCGAGAATGACTTCTCCAGTCGAGCGCGCCCCAGGTTTGACCGTCAATGCGGCCGCTTTGATCCCGTTCCGGCGCAGGTACCGCGCGGCCTCCTCTCCCGTCGGGCCGGATACCTTGCCGCCTTCCACCATCAACACCGTCACCTGCTCGGCGAGGCGCATCAGCGGAAGCGCAAAGGCGTTTGTGCGCGCCTGTTGCGTGCTGCGATTCCAGGCAACCAGGACGTTACGCGCAAGGGTTCGCGGCGCGCCCCGCGGGACGACCAGGACAGGCCGGCCGCTGTCGAACAACGCTGTTTCCAATGGCGGCATCCGGGGATTTTGCGGATTAGGTCCCGGCCGCCCGAGAACGATCAGATCGAAGTTGCGACCGTAGTTACCGATGAAGGCGTCTTCCG
This sequence comes from uncultured Alphaproteobacteria bacterium, assembly GCA_963709855.1. Classification (GTDB taxonomy): domain Bacteria; phylum Pseudomonadota; class Alphaproteobacteria; order Rhizobiales; family Xanthobacteraceae; genus Pseudolabrys. Next base: position 18,302 of record CAVPXX010000002.1, read on the forward strand.
CCGGCTCCGCCCACGGCCAGCCGTAAGAATAGACCGCCGGCGCCTGGTCGGCTTGTGGTATCCCATGGCTTTGCATGAAAGATTCAAATTCGGCACGCGCTTGGTTCGCGGTATCGCCTTCGAAGGCGCCCGAGATCGCCAGACTGCTGACCGGCTCGACGGTCACGTAGGTGCCGGCCGAAGGGCGAACCGCAAAGCCTTCCATGTGGCTGCCGAATTCGCGCGCCACCAGGCGGGCGGCTTCGAGAACCGACGCCATAGCGTCATGATCCTCGGTCGGTATCAAAATGGTCTTCATGCCGAGGCCGTTTGAGAGCAACGCCTACCGCCGACAATGGGCGGACCTTGTCCAGAGATCCAGGCCAAAACCATGGTTTTGGCGCCAAGCGGCTCAGCGCCGGCATGTTAAATGTTATCCTAAACCTTTCGTTAACGGCGCCCCAGTAGCTTTTCGCCCATGGAATCGGGCTCAAAGTCCGATGAGGCGGAAGACGGCACGGCCGGTCTGGAAGCCTTCACCATCACACGCCAGATATAATCATCACGGACTGGGCGATGCCGATTTTCAACGGATTCGAGCTAACCCAGATCATTCGCCGGCGCGCTTGTCATCGCAAATCACGTGTACGCGACTTGCGACGCAAAAAATAGCGCGCAATTCAGACAGACCCTAGTTGCGTTGCCATTCCGCTTAGATGGGCATTATTCTGCGAACCGGCTTGCGCCGCTTAACGGGATTGCCGGCCAAGCCCAGCAATGGCGAGCGGGGCGCTATGCCACCAGCCGCGCCTCGTCGATCAGCCGGCCGGTGTCGACCGCATGATCGTTGGCGACGAGATCGTCGCAGAACATGCGCGCTTCCTCGCGCGCAGCCTCGACTGCAAACCGCCGCAGCAATGCCAGCAGCGACGTGAGATCGCGACCGCGCTCGCCCGTACAAGCGGCCAGCACGCGCTCGACCAGGCGCCGCTTGAGCTGCCCCGCTCCGCCCCGCTCGCCGATGAGCACACCATCGCGCATCGCCGCGATCGCTTCGCGGAACGCTGGATAAGCCTGATCCGGTAGCCCGGCCTTGCGGTAGAGCGCGCTTAGGCCGGAAATATTTCGGTCGTGGACATAGCTCGTGACACGGTCGATCGGCACGTCGGACAATTCCGCCAGCGCTTCCTCGAACAGCACCACATTGCCGGCGAGCAATCCGCGCAGGAGCATACCGGCGGTGAGCTGTCCACTCTGCCGCAAATGCTGCACCAGTTGGCCGATCTCTTCGTAAGGCGTGTCTGCGGCGAGCGCGACCGTCGCCTTCTCGCAGGCCTCTCGCGCCGCGTATTCCGCGTGTTCCGAGCTCAGCCATTGCCGCCCGGCGACAAAACCGGCGAGCGTCTGCGACAGCTTGCTGAGCAGCGCTTGGCGGATTGCCATCGGCAAATCGGCGCGCGCCATCACCGGTTCGCGGATCGCTGCCAGATGGCCGAACCGATCGACGATGCGGTCAATGGAGAACGAGGCGATCTCGGCATCCCGATTTTCCAGCAGCGCGAGGCAAGCTTGCGCCGATCCCACTTCGGCGATAGCGGCGGCAACCGAGCGCGGCAGCATCGCGCGGCTGGCGATGGCGATCTGTGCCGCTGGCTGTGCCATGGCCACCAGGTCGACCAGATCGGCTTCCTCCAACAGCGGCGACAGCGCGAGTATCGACATCGCGATTTCCGGCTGATCATTGGCGAGCGCGTGCACCACTACCAGGGGAGCATTCTGCGAGGTGGCGAACACGTCCGCGAGCGCGCGCCGCACCAGCGGCGAGGGATCGTCCAGCAGCATGATCATCGCGCCTTCGGCGGCGGCGATATCATCGGGCGACAGATCGGAATAGAGATAGGCGCGTGCCAGCGCCGATGTGGCCTCGGCCCTTTCGCCGGGCGGAGCGTGTTGGATCCACTGCAAAAACTGACGGACAATCATTGGCACAACCTGACCCGACCGATAGCCATCGTTGACGGCAGGGCTAAGCTTAAGCGACAACACTTAACAAACGGTTCACCATAGAAATTATCATGCCGTTAACGATGCGGTAAGCCGCACGCGCCGCCTCAGATCTTGCCGGCGGCCGGTTTGCGCCCGTTCGCGAGCGGGCCGCTGAACAAGTTGAGCATGAGCGAGGGAGCGGAATATTCTCGGGTTCGCCGCCGCGGCTCGCGGAAACAGCTCGACGGCATTAGCGCCCGGCTGGCTCGCCGCCACGTCGATCAGCTTCGAGGTGCCGTCGGGACCGAGGAAATGCGCGATGTAGAGCAGCTCGCCTTCGGAAGGCTGACGGCCAAAAGCGCGGCAGCCAGTTGCGCGGCATTGGTCTGGGTGAGGGTCCAGGTCTGATCGATGAATTGGTAAATCTCCTGGCCGACGAAGTTGTTGCCTGCGCAGCCGGATTGAGTTGGATTCCATCACTGCGGACATCATCAGCTATTCGCGCCGCGGCACGGATCGCGTTGGCGACACGCGCCGACGCATTGGCTATGATGGATTCGATCGCCATGACGGGCCTCAATGTCGCGGGCCTAACCTATGGCCAAACCGGACACCTGACATTCGCGAGCTCTGTCGAGAGCTGGGTAATTATGGTAAATAAACGGTTAACGGCGGCAGCGACGGGGCGCGCCGGTCAAGATGCGGAGGACAGCGATAGTGGACACGATCCAGCGGCACAAGCGCGGCGGGCTCTATTTTGAGGACTTCGAGGTCGGTAAAACCTACGAGCACCGCTACACGCGCACCGTCACCCAGATGGACAACATGTTATTTTCCAACATGACTCTCAACCCGCAGCCGCTGCATATCGACCGGCATTTCTGCGAGCAGGAAACCGAGTGGGGCCAGCCGCTGATGAACTCGCTGTTCACGCTCGGGCTGATGATCGGCATCCAGGTTTCCGACATGACGGTCGGCACAACAATCGCCAATCTCGGCATGACCGACGTGAAATTCCCCAACCCGCTGTTCGAGGGCGACACCGTCCACTGTAGCACGCGGGTCGTGAGCAAGCGCGAGTCCAAATCGCGCCCTGGCGCCGGTATCGTCGAATTCCATCACAAGGCGTTCAAGCAGGACGGCACGCTGGTGGCGGAATGCCACCGCAACGCCTTCATCAACATGCGGCCGAAGTGACACGGAAGTGATGCGTTCCCTGCTGTTCGTTCCCGCCGACGGCGGGACCAAGCTCGACAAGGCGATGGCGAGCGGCGCCGACGCCGTGATCCTCGACCTCGAGGATTCGATCACGCCCGAACGCAAAGCGCAGGCGCGCACCGCCGCGTTGGAATTCCTCAAGGCCGCACAAAACAAGCTGCAGCGCCCGCGCCTGCTGGTGCGCATCAACGGCCTCGACACCGGCATGACCGATGCCGATCTCAACGCCGTGGTGGCGGGAAAGCCCGACGCCATTCTGTTTCCGAAGGCGGAAGGTGGCGCGAGCGTGACCCATCTCGATGCCAAGCTCACCGCCCGCGAGGCCATCGCCGGGCTGCCAGAGGGTTCGATCAAGATTCTCGCGCAGTCGGTGGAATCGGCGGTCGGCTTTTTCCTCGCCGGCACGTTTCGCAACTCGAGCCAGCGGTTGATCGGGCTAACCTGGGGCCCGGAAGATCTGTCAGCGGAACTGGGCGCCGAAGTCAACCGCGAAGCGGACGGCACGCTCACCGAGCCGTATCGATTGGCGCGCTCAATCTGTCTGTTTGGTGCGGCGGCGGCGAGGGTTCCGGCGATCGAGACCATCCACGTCAACTTTCGCGATCCTGACGTCTTGCGCCGGGACACCGATCTCGCGCGCCGTGACGGCTTCACGGGACGGCTCGCTATTCATCCGGCGCAGGTGGCAGTCATCAACGAGGTGTTTACGCCTAGCCCCGAGCAGATCACGAAGGCGAAGGCGGTGGTTGCCGCTTTTGAGGCCAAGCCCGGCGCCGGCGCAGTCGGCATCGACGGCAAGATGTATGACCGCCCGCACCTGCTGCGGGCGCAGGCTTTGCTGGCGCGCGTGGGCTGAAGTTTATGATACGCAGATAGATGCGGCGGAGTTTGATATAGAGCGCCGCCCACTTGACCAATTTGGCGACGGCCTCGGTAAAATAACTCGGATAAAACGATCAAATCGGTTCGATCGGGCGCCTGGCCCCCGGTCGCGACGGAATTTTAGGCGCAGCAAGCCGCTTTCGGGCGGATGGACGTTTTCGAAATTGATGCTGCTCATGAATCAAGTGAGCAGAAAAACCGCGTTGCTGACATTTGCCTTGGTCACCGCCGCCCGCCGTATTATCATCTCCGCGTGCTCGACGGTGTAATAGCGCTGCCAGGCCATGGTGTAGGCACGCTCCCACTCGTCGCGACATAGCGGCGCGCCCGCGCGGGCAAGCTTGAGGTGATCCTCGGAGCCCGGCAGCGGCGTGACATGAAGAACTCTAAGAGATCGATCGGCAGTTCGCGCTGGATCACGTCGATGTCGCGCGTGATCGACTCGAACGTGTCGTTGGGGAAACCCAGGATGTAACTGGAAACTCCGCCGTGTGCCGACTTGAGCTGCCTCTGCCGCACCCATACTAATCCCGTCGTCCAACGACGTAACCACCCACGGCGCACGTATTAGCGTACATGAGCGTAAATGCGATTTTCGTTCTGTGAAACCGCTTTCGTTGCTTAACGGCGCGGTTTGTCGGCTGCACCGCCATAGACCGAATGCGGGTCGAACGTCTTGTCGGCGTTGCGGAATTCGAGTGTGACCGCCCCGTTTTTGCCGAGCGGAACCGCCCGGTAAAAACACGAGCGCCGTCCGGTGTGGCAGGCCCCGGGGCCCTCCTGCTCGACCTTGAGCCAGAGCGCGTCCTGATCGCAATCGACGCGAAGCTCGGCTACGCGCTGGATGTGGCCGGAGCTCTCGCCTTTGCGCCACAGCGCCTTGCGGGAGCGGCTGTAGTACCAAGCCTCGCCGCTTTCGATCGTCATGCGTAAAGCGTCCGCGTTCATGTGCGCGACCATCAGCACGTCGCCCGACTTGGCGTCGGTGGCGACCGCGGTAATCAAGCCGTCGGGATCGAATTTCGGCGCAAAGCCCAAGCCCTCCTCGATCTCAATCGTCGAGCCACGCGGCGCAAATGAAATTTTGTCGGTCAAGTGAGGCCTCGCGTGTTGACGCGGGGCTTAGCGTTGCGCCCCACGCAGCATGGTCATGAAACGGACTTGCTCGTTGGCATCCTCGCGGAATGCGCCGGTGAAATGTGTCGTCACCGTCAGCGCGCCGGGCTTCTCCACCCCGCGTAGCGACATGCACATATGCTCGGCCTCGATCATCACCGCCACGCCGCGCGGCTTCAGGATCTCGTCGATCGCGGTCGTCACCTGCGAAGTGAGATGCTCCTGCGTCTGCAGCCGCCGAGCATAGACGTCGACCAGGCGCGCCAGCTTCGATAGGCCCACCACCCGCTCAACCGGCATATAAGCGACATGTGCCTTGCCGTAGAACGGCATCATGTGGTGCTCGCAATGCGAATTGAACGCGATGTCCTTGACCAGCACGAAGTCGTCATAGCCGCCGGTCTCGCTGAAGGTGCGGTCGAGCACTTCCACCGGGCATTCGCGGTAGCCCTGATAGATTTCCTCGAAGGCGCCGATCACGCGCTTCGGCGTCTCCAGCAGACCTTCGCGCTCGGGATTGTCGCCGGCATAGGCGATCAACGTCCGAACGGCGGCTTCCGCCTGCTCGCGCGAGGGGCGTGGCTCGACCGGCGCGGGCGCCGCCCGCACATGCTCAGATAAGCCCTGCTTGGGCCACGGCTTTATGATCGTATTCTTGGCGTCCATGACGGTCTCTCCGTTCGACCGGCACACACCCATCAGGGCTGCGCCGGAGTGTCACCGGGGTGGCCGCGTCAGTAACCCGCTGACCGGTTCGGTCCAATGCGGGGCGCCTGGACGCCGCATTCCCTTTCGGCATGGCTCGTAAACCATGCCCCAGCGCCAAGAACCCCTTCTCGCGCCATCGGGTCAGCCTCTATATATTCGTTTGCGCGGCAGAGGCAATCTGTAGCAACGGGCAATTCGGTAAAACTTAAATGCTCAACGACGTTTACAACGCCAAAATTCTTGACCTGGCGGGCAATATCCCCCGCCTGGGACGTCTCGATGCGCCCGATGCCAGCGCCACGGCCCATTCCAAGCTGTGCGGTTCCACCGTCACGGTCGACCTCAAGATGAACGGCCCGGTGGTCGGCGATTTCGCCCATGACGTGAAGGCCTGCGCTTTGGGCCAGGCCTCATCCTCGATCATGGCCCGTCATGTGATCGGCGCCAAGCCGGCGGAACTACGTGAACTGCGCGAGGCCGTGCGCAAGATGCTGAAGGAAAACGGCCCGCCCCCGGGTGGCAAATGGGCCGATATCGCCGTACTCGAGCCGGTACGCGACTATAAGGCGCGCCACGCCTCCACCATGCTGACTTTCGACGCGGTCGTGTCGGCGCTCGATCAGATCGAGGCCAAACGGGCGCACGCCGCCGAATAAGCTATTTCGCTGACGCTATGCCGCCCGTCTTGGGCGCCGACAAGTCGGCGCGGTCGCCGATCGCCTTCACGCAGCCCGCCGCTAGCCGCGGCAAACTCTGCTGCGCGCCGGTATTGCCGAGGCGGACGCCGGTGATCGTGCCAGCGCTCTTGGTCTCGATCATCATCGAGTGGTTGCCGGCGGCGGCGAAGGCGCCGACCAGCGCGGCCGGCACCGTGCCGGCCGCGTAAGTAACGAGTTCGTCGGGCTGCGTGCGTCGCTCCGAGGACACCACCTTGAGCGAGGCAGACATGCGCCCGACCGTCATGGTCACCGCGCCGAGTTCGGCCAACACCTGGATGCGGCCGCCGTTATGGCGCCGCTCGACATAGCTTACGTCGTAGCTGTCCCCGCCGGAGCCGCAGGCGAGGATGAGATCGAAGCTGCCGATATCGTCGCCTTCGACGGTGAGCAGCTGGCGCCGCGCCAAGGACGCGCTGCCGGCGTGATCGACCATCGACCAGCGCCGCTCGCTGATCCTGGTCGCGTGGGCGCCATTGGTCATCCGCGGAACAGGAGGCGCCGCGGCCGGCGCCGGAGGCGCTGCGACCGTAGCCGCCGCCACCGGCGCGGCCGGCGCATCGGTTGCAAGCCGCGTGCGGCGCGTCTCATCCGCCGTCAAGGCATGCATCGGCTCCCACGGCGGGATGCGCAGCGCCAGATTGAGCAGATCGATCGAGCCGCCCATGTCAATAGTGTATCTCGCCAGCCGCCCAATATCGCGCTGGACCAGCACAAGATCCTCGGCCGTGTAGTTCGCCGCAGTCGGATCGTCGCGGCGGTCACCGAGCCAGATCTGATGCACCATCACGCGCGCTTCCGGCGGCACCATGCGGTGCACGCCGCCGAGCAGTACAAAGCCGCACATGGATTCGCAATCGGCGCGCGGGATAAATTTGGCGCGCGGCGTACCCTGCTCCGCGACATCGAGATCGATGACTCGGCCGACCGTGGTGTCGAGGCCGAAGCGACGGATATCGCGCCCGAGCGCGATGGCACCAAGCACCGAACCGCCATCGGAATCGAGCACCACAGTGGCACCGGTGAGATCGTGACTTTGCGCAAACAATTCGAAATCGCGCGACGTCTCTGCCGTGATGGCGCCGCTTGCCGAAATCCAAAGCTTGCACTTGGCGCCGCAGCTCTTGGCTGGGCCTTGCAGGCGTATATCGAAGCGCATCGGCAGCGTGCGATCGACAACCTCCGCCCATGCCGGCAACGGCTTGGCCAGCGCCGCCGAAGCAAGCGCAATAGCGAACACCAGAGAGCGAGCCATTCTTCCTCTCTCGCCGTCAAACCCTTATTGTTGGCGCGGTTGTCCACGTTCGTATTGGGCTTCGGCGGCTTTTGAGACCCCCGGTCTAGATCTTTTTTAATGAGCCGGCAGATTCGGATCTAGTGTAAAAATGCCGCTATCGACATTGTCTTAGATCAAGACTGACGGCTCCATCGCGATGGAACTCCTAGTGGAACTTTATCCCCGAACTTTATGGCGGAAAATGAGCGGACAACGAGCGCCTTCCTCCGGCTTCTCGCGCCTGCCGCGGCTCTTCGGGCGCGGGCTGGTGGCAGTCTACCGCTATACGCTCGCGCCGCTGATCGGCCCGCGCTGCCGGCATTTGCCGGGCTGTTCCGACTACGCCGACGAGGCGATTGCCCGCTTCGGGCTTTGGGTGGGCGGCTGGATGGCACTCGCGCGCATCCTGCGCTGCCAGCCCTGGGGGACGCACGGGCTCGATTTCGTGCCGGCCGAGTTGACTCCCCGTGCCCATTGGTGGACGCCGTGGCGCTATGGGCGCTGGCGCGGGACGAATGAAGCGCCCCCGCGATGAGCGAACGCCGCAGCCGAATTCTCATGGCGGTGATCGCGCTGAGCGCACTCGCATCGATATTGTTCGGTCTGCGCAGCTATGGCTCGTACCTGCTGTTGCGGTCGGCCTATGAGGCCGGCCGGCCGCAGGTCAGCAGTCTGCGGGCCTGGATGACGCTCGATCATGTGGCGGCGACCTATCGCGTACCGATGGACGACCTGATTCCACGTCTCGGTCTGCCGCCCGATACAAGCGGCAATCAAAGCCTCAAGACAATTGCTGACCAACGCGGCGTCGCGCGCTTCGATTTCGTGCGGCAAGTCCAGCGCGTGCTGGGCCAATCGGCGCCGGAGCCCGAGAGCGGTCAAATCTCCGGCGGGCTAACCGATCGCATTTTGTCGGCATTGCTGATCTACGGCTATCCCGCGCTGGCGTTGACGCTGTTGCTCGGTGCGATCGGCTTGCCGCTGCCGATCGGAGTAGCGGCCGTGCTCGCCGGCTCGCTCGTCGCGCTGGGAAACTTGCGTTGGGATTGGGCCGGACTTATCGCCGTCGCGGCCTCATTCGCCGGCGACATGATCGCCTATGGAATTGGCCGGGCCGTCAGCGACGGTTTACTCGCGCGCCATGGCCGCTGGATCGGATACAGCCCGCAGCGCCGGGATAACATAAAAGGACTGTTGCAAAGATGGGGCGGCATCACGGTGATCGTTTCGCGCACACTGACCTCGTCATTAAGCTCGGTGGTCAGCATCTTCGCCGGCGTGAGCCGCTATCGCTTTTCGCACTTTCTGGGTTTCGCCCTGTTCGGACGCCTAATCTGGACCTCGGCCTATCTCGGGCTCGGTTACGGGATCGGCGGCAATATCGATGCCGCCAGCCAATTTCTCGCCAATCTAAGTGGGCTCTTGATCGCGCTCGGTGTGCTGGTCGTTTCGAGCGTCTATCGGGCGGGCGTCATGCCATCCCAGGCATGCTAAAACTTGTTGCAACGCCGCAATCGGCTGCTATATCCCTGCCAATTCAAATCACGCTTACCTGCATTCGTAGGCAGCGAGTGAGCATGGAGACAAGGCATGGTCGCGCTGACCTTTCCCGACGGCGCGTGTCGGGACTACCCCCAAGGCACTACCGGACTTGACGTTGCGAAGGGCATTTCGCCCTCGCTGGCCAAACGCACCGTGGCGATGGCGCTGGATGGCACCGTGGCCGATCTGGCCGACCCGATCGACCGTGATGCGAAAATTGAGTTCATCAATCGCGAGGACCCGCGCGCCCTGGAGTTGATCCGGCACGACGCCGCGCACGTTTTAGCGGAAGCCGTTCAATCCCTCTGGCCGGGCACGCAGGTCACCATCGGCCCGGTGATCGAGAACGGTTTTTATTACGACTTCTTCCGCAACCAGCCGTTCACGCTGGAAGACCTCCCCGTCATCGAGAAGAAAATGAAGGAGATTGTCGCGCGCGACAAACCGTTTACGAAGGAAATTTGGTCGCGCGAGCAGGCCAAGAAAACCTTCCGCGACGTGGGCGAGAATTTCAAGGTCGAGCTCATCGACGCCATTCCGGAAGACCAGCAAATCAAGATTTACAAGCAGGGCGACTGGTTCGATCTCTGCCGCGGCCCGCACATGACCTCGACCGGCAAGGTCGGCAACGCCTTTAAGCTGATGAAGGTGGCCGGCGCCTATTGGCGCGGCGATAGCAACAACCCGATGCTCACCCGCATTTACGGCACGGCGTTCGCCAAGCAGGAGGAGCTCGACGCTTATCTCAAGCAGATCGAGGAGGCGGAGAAGCGCGACCATCGCCGGTTGGGCCGCGAAATGGACCTGTTCCATTTCCAGGAAGAAGCACCCGGCTCGGTGTTCTGGCATCCGAAAGGCTGGACGTTATTCCAGGCGCTGGAAAACTACATCCGCCGCCGCCAGGCCGCCGCCGGCTTCGCCGAGGTGAACGCGCCGCAGCTCATGGATTCATCGCTGTGGGTTGCCTCCGGCCATATGGCGACCTTCCGCGAGAACATGTTCCTGACGCAGCCGCGCGAGGACGACGAGCGCGTATTCGTAGTCAAGCCGATGAACTGTCCCGGCCATATCCAGATTTTCAAGAATGGCTTAAAGTCCTACCGCGAACTGCCGTTCAAGCTCGCCGAATTCGGCAAAGTGCATCGCTTCGAGCCCTCGGGCGCGTTGCATGGGCTGATGCGCGTGCGCGCCTTTACTCAAGACGACGCGCATATCTTCATTACCGAAAGTCAGATCGCCGAGGAGTCGCTCAAGATCAATAACCAGATCCTGTCGATCTACGAAGACTTCGGCTTTTTCGACGTCACCATCAAATTTTCCGACCGCCCGGAAAAACGCATTGGTGACGACGCCATCTGGGACAAGGCGGAAGCGGCACTGATGGCGGCGCTGAAAGCCTCCGGCCGGCCGTGGAAACTCAACAAGGGCGAAGGCGCGTTCTACGGACCGAAACTCGAATACGTGCTGCGCGACGCCATCGGCCGCGACTGGCAATGCGGCACCGTGCAGGTAGACCTCAACATGCCGGGCCGGCTCGGCGCCTTTTACATCGACGAGCATTCCAACAAGGTGACGCCGGTGATGCTCCACCGCGCCATGTTCGGCTCGCTCGAGCGTTTCACCGGCATTCTGATTGAGCATTATGCCGGCCATCTCCCACTCTGGCTGTCGCCGGTGCAGGCGATAGTCGCCACCATCACCTCGGACGCCGACGACTACGCGCGCGAAATGATCGAGGCGGCGCGCCAACTCGGGCTGCGCGTGGAGGGCGACCTGCGCAACGAGAAGATCAATTACAAGGTGCGCGAGCACTCGGTCGCCAAGGTCCCAGCTCTGCTGGTGGTCGGCAAGAAGGAAGCGGCCGAGCGCACGGTCTCGATCCGCCGCATCGGCCAGGAAAAGCAGGAAGTGATGCCGCTCGACGCCGCACTCAAGGCGCTTCTCGCCGAAGCGGTGCCGCCCGACATGAAGCGGGCGAAGGCGACTTAAACATCCGAGCATCTTGGCGAGAATTATGCGGGTTCCGGTTTTCGTTGATATCAGGTCCGGCCAAGCGGCGAAATCGCGGCTGGCGGATCGGCGAGTTTGAGAAAATCGGCCGGCAGGTGCAGCAATCAACCAGGATTGCCGCTGATGTGGTGAAACAGGCGGAACAGACCGACGCACGCATTGCCGAGCTGTCGCACTCAGCAAGCCGCATTGGCGACGTCGTCAAACTCATCACTACGATTGTCGGGCAAACCAATTTGCTCGCCCTCAATGCCACCATCGAGGCGGCACATGCCGGAGAAGCTGGCCGCGGTTTCGCCGTAGTCGCCACGAAAGTGAAAATGCTGGCAACGGAGAACGCCAAAGCTACGGAAACGATCAAAACACTGATCGCCGAAATGCAGCACATGACCAAGGACTCGGTTGCTGCGATCAACGAGATCAGTGGCACGATCGGTCGTATTTCGGAAATTGCCGCGACCACTCCGCTGCGGTCAATGCGCCGGGCGCCCCAACTCAGGAGATCGCTCACAACATCGCAGGGACCACGTAACGCGCAGCGCAAGTAGCGGTCAATATCACCGACGTGAGCCACCAGGCCGATGAGACCAGTGCATCCGTAAAGGTTCTGCAGGCGACGCAATTCTTTTCGGGCGAGAGCCGCAAGCTCGACCTCGAGGTAAAGAATTTCATCAATACCGTGCGCGCCGCCTGATTGCGGGTTCAAAGGCACCGGTCACGGGGCGTCCTGCGTTGCCTGCTTGAGGGCGCGCATCACATCGCCGCGCGAGATCATCCCCAACAATTGGCGATCGGGGCCCAGAACCGGAAAGCTGCGCAGCTTGAGGCTCACCATCAACTGCAGCACGCGAGTCAATGGCATTGTCGGCTCGACGTGCACGACGCCCTCGGTCATCACTTCCCCGACCGTCCGCTTCATCAGCTCATCGTAACTCGGAACCAGTTGCCCGGTCGTGAAGCCGAAGGCCCGCAGGAAATCGAATTTGGTGACGATGCCCTGCAGTTTGTCGCCTTCCACGACCGGAAACGCATCGAAATCGTATTGCGCAAACAATGTTTCCAGATCCGCCATGCTGCATTGGCGCGTCACGCTTTTTACAGCGGGCGTCATATATCGAGCGGTCGTCGATTCAAGAAAGCGAAACATCTCCATCAATCCCTTTCGATAGTCGCTCGCACATTTGAGCGGATATCAACCGCGGCAGGTGAAGAAGTGCCTGGGCTGATGTTGCGCCTCCGCGGCCGCGACACGATGTAGACTAAGGGCCCTGGCTCACGATATAGGCCGTCAAGTCGGCGGCCTCACTGCGCGTGAGGTTCATGTCCGGCATCTTCGGATGCGGCAGCAGAAGGTAGAGTGCGAGCTTGGCGGCATCGAAAGCCGGCTCCTTAGCGATGGCCGAGAATGGCGCCACCTGCGTATTGCCGCTTTTCTGGTCAGTAGCGACCACATGGCAGGCCGCGCACCAGCGCTTGGCCAACTTTTCGCCATTCGCCGCATCGGCTGCGAGCGCTGCCTGCGGCAGTGTCGTGACGGTAGTGAGCAGCAACAGTCCGGAGAGTATTCGACGCATGAGCGGCGACCTCGTTGATGGGAATGCATCTTAGCAGTGCAAGCTATCGTCAATGTGACCTAGATCAAGTGCGAAAGTCAGCGTCCGGCCGCAGCGCGGACTTGGGCCCGCTCGCCGCCGGCGGCGCCGTGCGGCCGGTCAAGCGCCGCCAGGAACCGCTCCGCCCAATGGCCAAGGTCGTTTGCCACCAGCACCTTGAAAATGGCCGCCTGGCGCTGGCGCCGCTCCTCCAGCGGCATCGACAGCGCACGGTTGATGGCGATGGCGACGCCTTCCGGATCGTATGGATTGACCAGTAGCGCGGCAGTGCATTCGCGCGCAGCGCCGGCAAAGCGCGACAGCACCAGCACGCCCGGATCATCCGGGTTTTGCGCGGCGACGAATTCCTTGGCCACCAGGTTCATGCCGTCGCGCAAGGGCGTCACCAGCGCGGCCCGCGCGGCCCGGTAAAGTCCGGCCAGCGCGGTGCGGCTGTGCGCCTTGTTGATGTAGCGCAGCGGCGTCCACGACGCCTCGCCATAAGTGCCGTTGATGCGCCCGACCGCCTCGCCCACCAGCCGTCCGATGTCGGCATATTCCTGGATGCCGGTGCGACTGCGCGGGGTGATTTGCAGATAGGTGACTTTGCCGCGCCAGTCCGGGAAATTGGCGAGGAAGCGCTCGAACGCGTTCATCCGCTCGGGCAGACCTTTGGAATAGTCGAGCCGGTCGACGCCGATGATCATGGCGCGTCCGGACAGGCTGTCGAGCACCTCGCGCACGAAGTCCGATTCGATCGCGCGCCGCGCCAGCCGCGCGAAGGCTTCGGTCTCGACCCCGACCGGAAACACGCCGATGCTAACGATGCGGTCGCCGAAGGCAAAACCTTCGTCATCGACACGATTGAGCCCGCGCTCGCTGGCCAGATAGCGGGCGAAATTGGTGGCATCGACCTCGGTCTGAAAGCCGACCAGATCGTATTGGCCGAGCGCCGGGATGAGCTGCTCATGGTTGGGCAGCGCAGTGAGAATTTCCGGAGGCGGGCACGGAACATGGATGAAGAAACCGATTTTGTTCTTGTGGCCTCGCTCGCGCAGCGCCTTCGCCAATGGCATCAGATGATAATCATGCACCCAGATCACGTCGTCGGGCTTGAGCAGCTTCTCCAGACGTCTGGCGAAGAATTCATTGACGCGAAAATAGCCACCAAGATCGCGGCGCGTGAATTCGGCAAGGTCGAGCCGATAATGCAGGATCGGCCACAGCACGCGGTTGGCAAAGCCGTTGTAGAATTCCAGGTAGTCGTCCTTGCGCAGGTCGATGGTGGCGTAAGTGACGTTGTCGGTCTCGATGATTTTGGCGGGACCCGGATCGTTATCCGCGACGCGCCCGCTCCAGCCGAACCAAAGCCCGCCTCGCCGCCGCAGCGTCGGCCGGATTGCGACCTCGAGCCCGCCGGCGCGCGTGCTGCGATCAGGAACGCCAACCCGATTCGATACTACGACGAGCCGCGCCAATATCGGTCTCCCCAGCTCCGCGACAGCTTGATCGCGGTCAATATCAATCCTGACATCGAATAGGTCTGTGGAAAATTGCCCCACAGTTTTCCGGTCACGGGATGCACATCTTCCGACAGCAGCCCGTAGCGATTTCGCAATTTCAGTGCGTCGACGAAAATATCGCGGGCCTCGTCACATCGGCCAATTTCCCACATTGCATCGATTAGCCAAAATCGGCAAATCAAAAAAGCGGTCTCCGGAAAGCCGAAATCATCTGCGGCGACATACCGCATAACGTTGAAGTCGCGCCGAAGTTCACGATTGATCTCCTCCACCGTGGAAACGAAGCGCGGATCATTTGGCGCGATCAGCCCGAGTTCGGCTAATAACAGGCAGCTGGCATCGAGGTCGTCGCTGCCGAATGAGGCCGAAAACGCCTTGCGTTTGGGATTCCAGGCGCGTTGCAGCACCTCCTCGCCGATCCGGCCGGCAATTCCACCCCAATGTATCGCGCGCTCTGCTAGACCGAGATGGCCCGCGATCGCCTCCAGCCGGTGGCAGCCGGCCCAGCACATCGCCGCCGAATAAGTGTGCACGCGTTTGCGGCCGCGGTATTCCCAAATGCCGGCGTCCGGCTCCAGCGCCAGCCGCGCCGCCTGTTCGCCGAATGGCTCGAGTACCTTGAATAGCGCGGCATCGCCCGGCTTCGGCAGCCGGCGGTCGAAGAACATCGGTGTCGCCGCCATGATGATGCTGCCATAGACGTCGTGCTGATCCTGATGGACCGCGGCATTGCCGATGCGCACCGGCCCGTCGCCGTTGAAGCCGGCGAGCGCCTCCGCGGTGCGCTCCTCGAGCGCATGGGCGTGCACCACGCCGTAGACTGGATTGAGACGGTCGGCGCGGCCAGCGGCGATGCTCAGGATGTATGAGATGAATTGCTCCATCGTGCGTGTCGCGCCGATGCGGTTGAGCGCGCGCACCACGAAGAACGCATCGCGCATCCAGCAGTAGCGATAGTCCCAGTTGCGCCCCGATCTCGGCTCTTCCGGGATCGACGTGGTGAGCGCCGCGACGATCGCGCCGGTGTCTTCGAAATTGCACAGCTTGAGCGTAATGCCGGCGCGGATGATCTCGTCCTGCCAATCGACCGAGAAGGCGAGCCGCCGCGCCCATTCCATCCAATAGTCGCGCGTGCGGTCGCAGAATTCCCGGCAGGTGGTTTCAAGCGAACCCTCGAACGGCTCGTCTGTGCCAAATACCATGTGCACCGGGCGCGTGAGTACGAACGAGGCCTCGGTCTCCAAATAAGAGAGCGGCGCATCAGTGGTCAGGCGCACCGGCACGTCATCGCGCCAGTAACGGATGTGGTTGCTGCCGGACGAGCGCGTCGCCACCGGCACGCCATAGCGGTGCGCGGTGCGGAAGCGGATGGTGATCCGCGGCATGCCGGCGAGCGGCTCGATGATGCGCACGAGCAGCGGCGGGCGAAAAATGCGGCCGTAATTTTGGAAGCGCGGCGCGAAATCGGTGATGCGCACGGCGGCGCCATTGTTGTCGACGAGATCGGTCACTACGATGGCGGTGTTGCGCATGTAGGCCGAACGGTTCTCGACCTGCCCGTCGAGCACCACGTCGGTGAAACCTTTTTCCTCAGTCCCAGCCAGCAGCCGGCAGAATACCGGGTCGCCATCGTAGCGCGGCAGACACCACCACACGATGCGCCCGGACGGCTCGACCAGCGCCGCGGTGCGGCCGTTGCCGATGACCGCCAGATCGAGCGTGGCCTCGGTCATGGCCGGCGCGCCTTTCCGTTGGACGCCAGCCGCCGCAAGGCTTCACGCACCTCTATTGGAGAATGGAAAATCCCCGCCAGCCCCGCAAAATGCCGGCCGACAGAAAAGCCCTTGCCGCCCAATCCCGGCAATACCGCAAAGACCGATTCATCGGTGACGTCGTCGCCGACGAACACCGGCATGCGGCCGGCGAACGGCGGATGGCGCATCAATTCGCGCACGCCGTCGCCCTTGTTGACGTTCGGCCGCTTTACTTCGAGCACCGCCTTGCCCAGCAGCACTTCCGTCGCTTCGGCGGGAAACGCCGCGCGGCCGGCGGCGATATGCGACCGCAAGCGATCTTCGTGCTGCGGCGCCTTGCGATAGTGCAGCGCAAGCGAATAGCCCTTGTCTTCGACGATGATGCCGGAGCCCGGCGTGGCTGCCTCGGAGAGGTGCCGCCGCAGATCCTGCGGTAGCGGCGCCGCCGAACTGATCACCTCGCGCACGCGCAGCTCGGCACCATGGCCGCCGATGGCCGGCAGCTTGAGCGGCGCGAACAGCGCATCGAGATCGGCGATCGGACGGCCGCTCACCAAAGCGAGCGCGCCGCCGGTTGCCCGCGACAGGCGCGCGAGCGAGTCGCGCAAATCGTCACCGACATGCACTTCGTTCGGCGACGGCCCAATATCGATCAGCGTGCCGTCCACGTCGAGCAGCAGCGCGATCGATTTGGCATCGAACTCGGCGAAATTATCCGTGGCTGCTTCGTTCGCAATCAGTTGCGTCACCATAATTTATTCCAACGACCGGATTTGCGGGTTGGTTCCCGCCACTGATGGGGTCGTGCGCTACCGCGCCAGCACTTCGACGTCGCCGTCAACGCCGGTGGCAACCTTGAATTCGCGTTCGTAGACCCTACCCTCGTTGCGCGCGATCGCGCGATATTCGCCCTCGGCCAGGATCACGCGCGGAAAGGCGCCGATCGATTCCTTGATCACGTCGCCGCCGGGGGTGAGCACCGACCAGGCAGTATTGGCGAGCGCCTCGCCGCCCTTTTCGCTCACCAGCTTGAGCGTGATCGCGGCGGCGCGGTGGGTGACGGTGATGTCGGTGAGCTTGCCTGCCTGCACGCGGATGTCGGAGCGCACCACCGAGTTGGCGTCGCCGTAGTTCGACACGATGTAATAGGTGCCTTCCGGCACCACCACCACGTTGCCGGTTATCACGTGTTCGGCGATCGGCCGCCGGTCGCCCGGCTCGAACTGGCTGCCTTTGTAGACGTCGAACGAAACCTGCCCGGCCGGAATGCGCACGTCGCCGACGCGGCCTTCCAGGCGCAGCGCGCCGGCCGGAAGATCGAAGTCCTCATGCACTGACGGCCCGTTCAAGGTCACCGGCTTGACCGCAGTGGCGAGCCCGAAGCCGACATGCACGATATAGGCGCCGGACGGCAGCACCAGCGTGGGCGCCGGCGAGTTATCTTCCTTGACCAAGCGGTAGGTCCCGGTGGTGTCGCGCTTGGCGGAATAGACGCGCCAGGTCAGGCCGCCGTCGATCAGCGGGGCGTCCTTGCCGAAGCGCGCCGAAAGCGCGAGCGCCACCTGCCCGGTCGGCACCACCTGCATCGTGGTCGGCGCGGTCGCGTGCGGCTTGCTCGGCGGCCATTCCGATTGCGGCGCCAGTACGCCGCCCGGACCGAACGGCTCGCCGCGCGAGGCCGGGCCCGGCGCGATCAGCCCGCTGGTGGGCGCCGCCGACAACAATGAATTCTGCCCGCCCACCTGCGCCGATGCCGCCTTCGGCACAAGCAAAGGCAGGACGATCGCGAGCGCCAGCCACAGGCGGTTGCGGGCGGCGAATGCGGGTGCAGTGCTCATGGCGCGGCCGTTTTCGGCCTAAATCGCGGCGATTTCAAGCCGGTAGGCCGGTTTGTCACCCTGGAAGCCCTATGCTAGGCGCAACCGCTGTTTCCAAGGGGACGACATGCCTGACGCCTTGCAGTTGCTCAAGACTCGCCGTTCGGTCAAGCCGATGGAATTGACCGGCCCCGGCCCAAGCAAACCGGAAATCGACGTCCTGCTCGCCATCGCCTCGCGTGTGCCCGACCACGGCAAGCTCGCGCCCTGGCGTTTCATCGTGTTCGAAGGCGACGCCCGCACCGCCGCCGGCGCAGCGATCGCCACGACGTTTGCCGCCGATCGAGCCGACGCCACGCCCGCGCAAATCGAGTTCGAACGTCAGCGGCTGGCGCGCGCGCCGCTGGTGATCGCGGTGGTCAGCCGCGCCGCCCCGCACGTCAAGATTCCGGAATGGGAGCAGCAACTCTCCGCCGGCGCCTCCGCCATGAGCCTGGTGTTCGCCTCCCACGCCATGGGCTACGCGGCGAGCTGGATCACCGAGTGGTACGCCTACGATCGGCGTGTGCTAGACAAGCTCGGTATTGCGCCCAGTGAGCGCGTTGCCGGCTTCGTCCATATCGGGCGCGCCGCCAAGCCGCCCGACGATCGCGAACGGCCGCCGCTCGATGCCATCGTCACCCACTATTCGGGGCCGAGGAAGTGATGTTCTACGAGCCTCACAAGCGCGATAAGAGCATCCTTCCACATGATCCATTCAAAGCCATCGTGGCGCCGCGCCCGATCGGCTGGATCACCTCTATGAGTTCGAAAGGCGAGGTGAATTGCGCGCCCTACTCATACTTCAACGGCGTCAATAGCCGCCCCAATCTGGTGATGTTCGCCAGCGAAGGGTGCAAGGATTCGGTGAGCTTCATCGAGGAGACCGGCGAATTCGTCTGTAATCTCGCCACTTGGGATTTGCGCGAGGCCATGAACGCCACCTCGGCGCCGCTGCCGCGCGGCGCCAACGAGATGGAGCACGCCGGCCTCGAGCCGGCGCCGTCGCGGCTGGTCAAGCCGCCGCGGGTGAAGGCCGCGCCCTGCGCGCTCGAATGCAAGCGCCTCAAGATCGTGACGATGGAGGATCTCGACGGCAAGCCGCTCGATTGCCACGTAGTGTTCGGCCAGGTCGTCGGCGTGCATATCGACGACTGCTTTATCGTCGATGGCCGGCTCGACACCGCGACCATGCGGCCGATCGCCCGCTGCGGCTACGACCAATATGCCGCGGTCGAAAGCGTGTTTGCGATGCCGCGACCGGTGAACTAATTCAGTTCTGCGGCATTTAACCATTATGTAATCACGTAAGCGCACGCTCCCTGTCACGTTTCGGTCACAAGACTCCGTCACCAGTTTTCACCCTATCGGGGTGAAGCGCTTGTCCGGGCTGGCCCGATCCGAAAATCGGGAGACGGGAGAATACCTTTGGTGTTTGAGGGCCTATTCGCGCGCGTGCGCAACGGCGACCGCTCCGCGGAAGCCACCACCACGCCACTGCAGCCGGCCATTACGCGTCCCACCATTGGGCTCGCGCTCGGCGGCGGCGCCGCGCGCGGCTTCGCCCATATCGGCGTGATGCGCACGCTCGCCGCGCACGGCATTGTGCCGGACGTCATCGTCGGTACCTCGATCGGCGCGGTGGTCGGCGGCTGCTATGCCGCCCGCCAGATGGACGGCCTCGAGGAGTGGGCGCGCGGTCTCAATGTTCGCAGCATACTTAGCTATCTCGACATCAGCCTATCCGGCTCCGGGCTCATCCGCGGTGGCCACCTCGCCGCCAAATTGGAATCCACGCTCACCGACAGCCGCATCGACGACCTGCCGATCCGCTTCGCCGCCATTGCCACCGAATTCAACACTGGCCATGAAATCTGGCTTACCCGCGGCCGGCTGGCCGAGGCCCTGCGTGCCTCCTATGCGCTGCCGGGAATTTTCCCGCCGGTACTCATCGGCGGGCGCTGGCTGGTGGACGGCGCGCTGGTCAACCCGGTGCCGGTGTCAGCGGCGCGCGCGCTGGGCGCGCGGCTGGTGATCGCGGTCAATCTCAATTCCGATCTGTTCGGGCGCGGCACTATCATTTCCGATCACGGCTCCGACTCCAGCGATGACGCCATCAAGGACACGTCCAAGTCGAACGGGCTGCGCGGCCTCTTCGGCGGCGAACGCTCGTTGCGCCGGCAATTCCTCGGGCGGCGCGGCCGCCCGGGCATTCCGACCGTGATGGTCGAAGCGTTCAACGTGATGCAAGACCGCATCACCCGCGCGCGGCTCGCCGGCGATCCGCCCGACGTGCTGATCAGCCCGCGGCTCGGCGCGGTCGGCTGGTTCGAATTCCATCGCGCCGCCGAAGCGATCAGCATCGGCGCCGAGGCGACCGAAAAGAACATCGGCGCGGTGACCGAAGCGATCACCGCGCTGTCGCAGCCTTATAGTGGCAATGGGGTCGCCGCTAAGTAAGTCGCCAAGTAAACCGCTTTACGCGGTGCGGATATAATCCCGCATCGCCTCGGACTCCTGCTCGATCTCCCCTACGCGTTGCTTGACCACGTCGCCGATCGATACCAAGCCGATTAGTTCGTCTTTGGTCAACACTGGCATGTGACGGAATTTTCCTTCCGTCATCCGCTCCATGATGCTGGCGATACTGTCGTCCTCGCTACAGGTGGCGACGTTGCGAGTCATCACCTGCCCGACGGGCGACGTAAGCGCGGCGGCGCCTTCTTCGGCGATCGCGCGCACGATGTCGCGCTCCGACAATATCCCTGCGAGGCGCCCTCCCGCGCCGCGAATCACAACCGCGCCTATGCGACGCGCGCCCAGCAGGCGCGCTGCCGCCGCAAGATCCGCCGTCGGCTCGATACTAACGATGTCGCCGCCCTTGGCGGCTAAGATTGCTTTGACGTTCATGGCAGCCTCCTTGGACCGGGCTGCGGATTTGACACAGTCCCGCATTCCGCCAAACGATCCTGCTGCTATCCTTGTTCCGTCAAGAAGAATATCGACGCGGCTGATACCCCGGGATCACATTGCTAACGCCGCGTTGCACCCGGATTATTGCGGCATTGCACCAAAATCGTCGGTGCGCGGCTCGTGGGGCGCGGGATCGAACCACGAAAACAAAAACAGGCCGGCGAGAAAGCCGCCGATATGCGCCTGCCACGCGACGACCTGGTTCGATCCAACGCCGGGAATCGCTAGCGAGCCAACCCCGAACAGAATATTGATCCCGAACCACACCGCCAAGAAGGCAAGCACGCGCGGATCGCGCAGCACGCCGCTGAGCGGGATCGCCGGCACGCGATAGTCGGTAGCGTCGCCACTGCGCCGGAAGCCGAGCGGACCGCCGCGTTGGAACGCAAACCTCATCGCCGCCGCCATGGTGCCAGAAATCGCCGCCGATGCCCCGATCACCGGTACCTGCTCACCGGCATGGGTAATCAGATGCAGCGCCGCGCCGGCCGCCGCTGTCGCCGCGAAGAATACAAGAAATCGAAGCGGGCCGAACCGCCGCGCCACCGCGCTGCCGAATGGCAGCAGCCACACCGCATTGACGCCGAAATGTGTCCAGTCGGCATGGATCAGCGCATAGCTCACGAAAGTCCACAGTTGCGCGCCAAAGCCGCCCGGCAGCGCGCCGCCGAGCACGATGGATGTGTCGTAGCGCGAGGGAATGAATGCGAAAGTAAGCAGAAATTCCATATCCTGCTCGTCGGTGAGCACATAAGTGCGCACAGCGTGAATGCACGCCAATACGGCCAGCACCGTGACGATGACGGGAGGGATGTGGAAGAGAGGTTCGCGCTTCACAAGAATCCAAAGGTTTGCGTGAGAGGTTTGAGTTACGCCGCTTGACCGCCTAACTGCAAGCATCGACGGCAAGAAAAAAGGAGGGCTTTCGCCCTCCTGTAAGCCGCGCTTTGCGAGTTCTTCGCGCCTTTTTAGGCGCTCGTCACATCCCCTCGCATCCCGAAGCTCTTTCAGTCGGCGCGCCGAACACTGGAGCTCGTCGGGTCCGCCACATCGAGGACGGATTCGCCATTGAATTCACCCGCCTGCAGCACTCCGATTTCATCGAAGAAAACGTCACCGGCGAGTAGCGTCAGCCGCTGGTAAACGCCTCGCGTCAAATTGCACGCATCGTCGGGGGTGTTTTTGTGCCAGCTGCGCAGCTCGCCGGTGTCCCAAAGCCGAAATCCAGGAACCGCTTACGGTAAACGTTGCGCGCGCGGAAACGCGCGCGGGTGCGTCGTTGCTGCGTTTCGTCTATTAATGTATACAATTTTAGATAAATTGTATTCTGTAAGATTTTAATCGAATTATATTTCAAGTTTCACTGTATTCATCTCTTTATTTATCGTAGTTATCTTCAAAAGTACTTCATTGACTTAGCGGCGATGCAAAAACTTTGTGCGAATTGTGGTCCCAACACGACGGGGAAGGGGCCACAACAATGGGCTGGCGTTTCAAACGAATTGCGCGCGGCATGTCGCTCATGACCGGCGTGGCGGTCCTGGCGGCCGGCGCCGCCGCCGCGGGCGAGCGGCTCGCCTACGGCGGGCCGCCCACGTCGCACGAGCAGGCTACCTATATTGCGGTTGGCGAGGCGACCCGCCCGCCGATCGGCTGGGTCGAGTTCTGCGTCGAGTACAAGCCTGAGTGCAACACCAAGCCGTCAACGCCGCGCGATGTGGCGCTCACACCGAAGGCCTGGACCGACATGGTCAAGGTAAACGCTTGGGCGAACCAGAATATCCAACCGGTCACCGACCTCGAACATTGGGGCGTGGTCGAGCGCTGGAACTACCCCGATGACGGCAAAGGCGACTGCGAGGACTATGTGCTGCTCAAGCGGCGCATGCTGATGCAGGCCGGCTGGCCGCGCGAGGCGCTGCTGATCACCGTGGTGCGCGACACGCATGGCGACGGCCATGCCGTGCTCACGGTCAAGACCAATCGCGGCGAATTCATTCTCGATAATCAGGAACCGCAAATCATTCCCTGGGACAAGACCGGCTACCGCTTCGTGAAACGGCAGTCGCAATCCGATCCGAATGTCTGGGTCGCGCTTGGCGAGCCGCGGGCCGCGCCGGCCACCGCGTCTGCACGCTAACACTTCGCCTGAGCAAACTCGAACGAGGAATTCGCGCCCGACCCCCTGCCCGTCCCAGACCGGTTTCGCGAGCGGCCGGCCCTCTCTCAAGGATCGGCCGCACCCTGTTTCTGGGGGTGCAAAGCTGCCTAGCACATGATCCCGAAAAGTGGGAACCGGTTTTCGGATGAGATCATGCGCAACTGGAGTCAGCCGACTCGCTTCAAGCCCTTGGCGTATTGCTGCGAGCGCCGCACGTAGATGTCGGCGCCGCCACGGATCATTTCGATCAATCTGTCGTCGATAGTCCGGATCGCGCGCGCGGGCGAACCCACGATCAGCGAGTTGTCGGGAAAGCTCTTGCCCTCGGGCACCACGCTGCCGGCGCCGACCAACGAATTCTTCCCGATCTTGACGCCGTTGAGCATGATCGCGCCCATGCCAATCAGGCTGTTATCGCCAATGGTGCAGCCGTGCATGATGACGTTGTGGCCGATCACGCAATTGCTGCCGATCACCATGGGGAAACCTGGATCGGTATGCAGTGTGGAATTGTCCTGAATCTGCGAGCGCTCGCCCAGCTCGATCCATTCATTGTCGCCGCGCAGCACGGCGCCGAACCAAACGCTGGTCTCGCGTTTAAGCCGCACGCGGCCGATCAACGTTGCGGTCTCCGCGACCCAATATTCGCCCTCGCCGGGAAATTCCGGCGCTTGTCCGTCGAGTTCATAAATTGGCATTCCCGCCTCCTGATTAAGGCGACCATCGCAACGAATTTGGAAAATTGGAAGTAGTTAGCGTGTCTCGCATGATCAGAAACGGCGCCGCCAGCATCGACACGGGCACCACCGCGAAGCTCGACGGGCTGGGGCCGGCGCTGAGCAGGCCGAAGCTCGGCAGGCGGCCGGTGACGAGTTGGTAGGCCGATCTGCACAAGCCCGCCACGCCAAACCCGAGCGCAAGGGCCAGTAGATTTTGCACGGATTGCGGCGTCATTTCTGCCTTAACGCAATACAGGAGCCCATGTTTCGCAAAGCCAGCCGGCCCACGCCAGCCAAAACGCGGGAAACCGGGGCTGCCCCGGCCGCCGTGGCATAATCGGGTGCGATTCGAATTCGAGCATGATCCCGAAAAGTGGGAACCGGTTTTCGGGATCATGCTCAAGCGAAATGAAACGTGGAATGACCACTCTCACGCAGCGGCCCGCCAAGGCGGCAAAATCGCGCCGCCGCCGCCATGCCGGCCGCAGTCCGCTCACCGCGCCTATCTTGCTGTTCGCCGCCGCCACGTTGGTTGCAGCCGTCTATGTGGCCTATGTACTGTGGCCGCGCTGGCCGGACGCGCCCGTCACGCTCAACGCGCCGTCGCTGCCGGTCATCGTGGCGGGCGTTTATTTCAACATCGAGCCGGCAGCGATCCGTATGCCGGTACAGCGCCGCCCGGGCACGCAGGAACGCGTCGACCTCGCCTATCTCTGGCCGTCACTGACGCCGCCCGATCCCGCGCTCCGGCCCGCGCTCGGCGTGCCGATCGATCCCAATGAGCGTTTGTTTGTGACCATCGCTGCGGGCGGCAGCACGCTGCCGCTGATCGAACGCGTGCAGACGATCTATCCGCGCTACCTGGTGCCGGAGCCAACTGCCGGGCCGGACGGGCTCACGCTGCGCGGCTTCCGCGACGGCACGCCCTATCAAGGCGAGGAGCTGGTGTTCGAGCAGGCTGCGCCCGAGCATTTTCTGGCACGCTGCTCGCGCAATGGCGTCACCAATTCCGGCACGTGTTTGCTGGAACGGCGCATCGGCAATGCCGACATCACGCTGCGCTTTCCGCGCGACTGGCTGAGCGATTGGAAAAGCGTCGCCATTGGCATCGACCGCGTGATCGCGCGGCTACATCCGAGTTAATCGACCAAATCGACGTCCAAAATCGGCAATTCGAAGATGTAGGACTTCCGGCCTTTTTCGAACTCGACGAACAACACGCCGAGAAATTCCTCGCCGATATATACTTCCAGTGAATCCGTTTTCTTCGGCCGCACCACAACGCGGATATTCTCATTATCGAACTTGCGCCGCAGATAGGCATTGAGCGTCGGCACCGGCTGGATGCTCGGATCGCTGCCGACCTGGATGACCATCCTTAAGTTGAACGAACGGTCGCCCTCTTCGTCGTCGACGGTCAACTCGCCGAGATCGTCCTCGCCGACAAAGACTTCGGCACTATCGCCCGTCCGCGGCACCACGCGGATAAAAGCGTTGCCGAACAGCTTTTTGAGGTAGGCGTCGAGCTTTCTGACTTCAGATAGGTCCACCGGGCCGCTCCTTGTTGAATGCGACGTCTAGTTGCCCGATCGGATCGCCCAACGCAAGCTAAGAGCCTAGCTCAGCCGTCAAGCATGATGCCGTAAAGCATCTGGTCCATGGCGCGCGAGGGTTCGGGGCAGCCAGCCTCGCCAACCACCTTGGCCGGCACGCCGGCGACGGTGACATTGTTCGGTACCTGCTTGATGACGACCGAGCCGGCAGCGATGCGCGCGCAATGGCCGATCTCGATATTGCCGAGGATCTTGGCGCCGGCGCCGATCATCACGCCATGGCGGATTTTCGGATGGCGGTCCTCGTGCTCCTTGCCGGTGCCGCCGAGCGTGACATCATGCAGGATCGAGACGTCGTCCTCGATCACCGCGGTCTCGCCCACCACCAGGCCGGTAGCATGATCGAGGAAGATGCCGCGGCCGATTTTTGCGGCCGGATTGATATCGCACTGGAACACCGCCGAGGCGCGGCTTTGCAGATAGAGCGCAAAGTCCTTGCGGCCCTTGCCGATGAGCCAATGCGCCAGCCGGTGAGTCTGGATGGCGTGGAAGCCTTTGTAATAGAGCACCGGCTCGATGAAGCGGCTGGTCGCCGGATCGCGGTCGACGGTGGCGACGATGTCTGCGCGGAAGATTTCGCCGAGCGCGGGCTCGTCGTCCAGCGCGTCGCCATATGCCTGGCGAATCAGGTCGCCGGAAATATCGGCGTTGCCGAGCCGCTCGCTGACGCGATGAATGACCGCGGCTTCCAGCGTGTCGTGGTGCAGGATGTTCTCATAAATGAAGGTGCCGAGCGCCGGCTCGCGACGCGCGACGTCCTCCCCCTCGCTGCGGATACGCGCCCAGACCGGATCGACCTTGTCGAGGCCCTTTGCAGGCCGCGTCTGAAATTGAGCCATGATCGGTTCTCCAGCGCCCTCGAACTCCTACATGGGTCTTTTATCACATTTTTCGAGGGGCCAAGAGGCCCGCAAACGTATCCCGCGCATGGCTCATGCGCGTTGGTTAAGGAAGTCGAGCACCGCGGCTTTGAACACTTTGTCGCCGACCGCCAGCATATGGTCGCGGTTCGGTATATCGAGCGCGCGCCCCCCCGGTATAAGCGCGGCTAATTTTTGCGCAGAGCCGGCCACTTTGTCTTCGGTCCCGACCGCAACCAGTACCGGGACACGAATACCGGCCACCTGCTCGCGCCTCAAGGTCTGACGATTGCCGCGGATGCAGGCGGCGAGCGCTTTGAGATCAGATTTGGTCTGCTCGGCGAAACTGCGGAACATGCGCCCGGTCGGATCGCTGACATCGGCAAGCGACGGCGCCTCCAGCGCCTCGGCCACTTTGTCCGGTAGCCCGACTTCCTCCACCATGCGATTGCCGAGCCCACCTATCACGACGGAACCCACGCGCACCGGATGATTGACAGTGAGGAAGGTCGCAATGCGCGCGCCCATGGAATAGCCCATCACGTCGGCGCATTGGATTCTAAGATGATCGAGTAGTCTCCTCACATCCTCCGCCATAACGGCGCTGTGATAGGCGGCGGGATCGTACAGTTTGGTCGAGGCGCCATGGCCGCGATTGTCGAGTGCGATCGCCCGCCGTCCAGCGCCCGTGATCGTCCTCACCCAGCCCGGGTTGACCCAGTTCACTTCCTTGGTGGAGGCAAAGCCGTGCACTAGGACGATCGGTTCGCCCGCACCCTCATCGAGATAGGCGATCTCGACATCATCATGGTGAAAGCTCGGCATTTTGCCTGGACCCGTGATTAGCGCGCGCGCCTCAACCTAACGGTGATACCAGGGCGCCAGCCATTGCCGGAAGTGAACCATCAGCGCACGCACGCCGACCGCGAAGATCGCGAGACAAAGCACATAGACCAGCGACGCATTCTCGTTGAGCTCGTTCGATTTCGTGAATACCGACATGCCCATGCCATTGACGCTGGCCAGAATCTCGACGGCGATGGCGTTGGTGATGCCGCGCGCAAAGCCGAGCTCGATGCCGGCCACGATAAAGGGCGTGGCAGACGGCAGCGCGATGCCGAACCAGACATTATGCGTGCGCGCGCCGAACATCTTTCCGACGTCCAGGTAATCCTTGGAGATCGCCCGCGTGCCATCCGCCGTGGTGACGGCAACCGGCAGAAACACCGAGATCACCACAATCACGAGACGCGCCGCGGGCTGGTACCCGACCCAGAGGATGACGATCGGCACCAGCGCGATCAGGGGCAACGCGTAGAGCGCACGGATATAGGTGGAGAGGAACCAGTCGATCTCGCGCACCCGGCCCATGGCGACGCCGATCAGGACTCCCGCCACGCTGCCGATCGCCACGCCCTCCAGGATCGCGCCGAGGGTTGCCCCAACATCGGACCAGAATTCCCCGGTCGTGATGGTGGACGGGATCGCCATGACGATCCCGCTCGGCCGTGCGACGAAATCGGGAAGCTGGCTGCGCACCCACACTTCCCAGATGACGAGCAGCACCGCCCCGGCCACCGCCGGCGCGACACGCTCGCGCGTGATCAAGCCGCTGCCCCAGTTCCAACGGGCGGCCGGCGCCGTTTCTATCCGACTGCTGTATGTCGCCATCGCACCAGATATCGTTCGATAAGTTCTCCGACACCGACCAGCACCACCGCGATCGCGCAGATGAACATCGTGACGGCGAGCACCCAGCCCGAAGTCGACGATGGTGGTTCCTTGCAGCAGAACCGCGGCCACCCCGTCGGGATTGAGAAAGAATTCGGCGACCAGCGTGCCGACCATCGACAGCGCGATCGACTGCTTGATGCCCGACATCGCGTAGGGCGTAACATAAGGCACGATCACGTCGCGCCAGAGCTGTCCCTCGCTCGATCCGAAAATCGCCGCTACGTCGAGATGCTGGCGCGGAATGCTGCGCGCGCCTTCCGTCACCCCGATCAGGATCGGGAAGATCGAGATCAGCACGGAGACCAGCACGCGCGACCCAAACTCGAAGCCGAATATCACCGATACGAAAGGCACCAGCGAAATCGTCGGCGTCGCGTACAAGATGTAAATGTACGGCTCGAACGCCGCTGATATCAGCTTGTTGCGAGCAAGCAATAAGCCGACGGTCACCCCGACCACGATATTGATGACGAGCGTGACGCCGTAAAGCTTTCCCGACACCACCAGCCCCAGCAGCAAGGGGCCGCTTTGTAGCATGTCCCACAGTCGGCCCATCGTGGTCGTGAACGGAACGAACAGGACGCCGAAGCTGTTTCCGAGCGCCTGCCACGCGCCGAGCAAAAGCAAGATGCTCAGCGCGTAGCAGGCCAGTCGGATCCACCACGCATTCACGACGCGGAAGCGCGCGAGCCGTGTTCCGAAGGATTCTTCCCTTCCGGCCGTTATCATTTCAGTTCCCGCGCTTGCGGTAGTCATCGCCATGGCTACTTCTTCATGCCGTCCATTTTCTCGACCCGCTTCATCGCCTCGGCATAGAGCGACTTGTCGACGAGCTTGTCGTAGCTCGGCTTGGCCTCGGGCTTCATCAAACCGTCCTTCACCATTTCATTGACCTGGCCCATCATCTGCTTTTCGTTCAGGCCGTCATTGTTCACCCAGTAATTGATCTTGTGGAACGAATCGATGGCGCCCTTGGCAACCCCGACGTCGAACGATCCGGCTTTTGCCGCGATCTTGGCGAAAGTCTCCTGATCGGCCGGCTTGGTGCTGCTCATCAGCTTCTGGGTGAGAATCCAGCCCTCGAGGAAGCGAATGACGCCCTCGCGGTTCTCTGCGATGGCCTTTTTGCTGGCCAGCACCGATCCGTAGTGCAGACCTTCCTTGATCGATGCCGGGACCGCGATCAGTTGCCATTTCTTTTTGGTGTTGAATTCGATTTGTGCCAGTTCGTCAACGTGGAATACGGCGGTGTGGACTTGACCCGCAATACCCGCTTTCACCAGCGGTGCGTTGGCGAGGTCGATCGGTGTCATGTCGGTCAGCTTGAGCCCGCACAACTCGGCGACCGATTTCAAGAACAGCCAGCGAGCATTGTTGATGCCGTCAGCGGCGACGGTCTGGCCCTTGAGGTCCCTGCAGCCTTTAACGCTTGGTATGTCGGATCCGATGATCCAGTCCTGGTTGGGCATACCGGCGATCACCACGATGGGCGCGCCCGCCGCGATCAGATTAACCGCAACCGGCGTCGCGGTGTAGCCGACCTGCACGTCGCCGGTGACGACTGACTTCGCGGTGTCGGTGCCGCGCTGGAACCAGCGGAAGCTCATGTCGAGGCCGACCTTTTTCCAATAACCCAAGTCTTGGCCGACATCGACGAATGTGTTCGAGAAGATCGGGGGCCGCCCGATCGCCGAGGACGCGAGCTTGATGTCTTCGGCATTGGCACTGGTGGGAATGCAGAACGTCATCGCCGAAAGCGCGAGCATTGTGCTCAATAGCGATTTTTTCGGCACGAAGCCTGATCCAGTCATTTTACTCATCGTTGGTCTCCTCCTTCTTCTGTTTACGGTTACGTCTTTTTTAAACGCTTCTTGTTGAAGTTTATTGCACGCGGGCACCGTTCGCCCCCGGCTGGTCGAACAGGTCATGCCAGACCTGCTCGCGCAAATTGATGAAAGCCGGGCTCGACACCACGCTACGCTGGCGCGGCCGCGGCAGGTCCACTTTGCGCACGGCGCGCACATGCGCCGGACGGCCGGCCAGCACGACGACGCGGTCGCCCATCAGCACCGCCTCGTCGATCGAGTGAGTGACGAACATCATCGCGGTCGGCCGGCTGTCCCAAATCCGCAGCAGTTCGAACTGCAGCTGCTCGCGCGTCTGCGCATCGATCGCGCTGAACGGCTCGTCCATCAGCAACAGCTTGGGCTCCATTACCAGCGCGCGCGCCAAGCCGGCGCGTTGCTGCATGCCGCCGGAAAGCTGATGCGGATAAGATTTTTCGAATCCCTTCAAGCCCACCAGATCGATCGCGTCGGCGACGCGCTGCTCGACCTCTTCCTTGGGCGTGTGACGAAGTTTTAGCCCGTAGGCGATATTGTTCCAGAGGTTCTTCCACGGGAACAGCCCGAAGTGCTGAAACACCATCGACACGATCGGCAGCGGCTTCTCGACCCGCTGCCCGTCGATGCGAATCTCGCCGCGATTGAGCTGGTTCAAGCCCCCGACGCAGCGCAACAGCGTGGTCTTGCCGCATCCGGACGGACCGACGATGCTGACAACCTCCGAACTGCCCACGCTGAGGCTAAGTTCGTTGAGTACGTCGAGCTGCCCATAACGCAGGCACGCGTTCGCGACCACCAGCCGTGAGTCGCCGGGGCCTTTCATGGCTGGGCAATCCGTCGCGCGCGGCTCACCTGTTCCTCCCAAATCTTCCGGCGCTCGATGAGGGCCCGGATCGCAATGCCCCACATCGTTATCGCTTATTTTATTTTTGGGCAGCCTATCGGCTCGATCCGGCAAGAGCAATGCAGACACCCCATAGACATAACGTCTCGGGCGCCGTGCATTTTATGATTTTCACCTATCGGAAATGGCTCTAGGCACGAGACGGCCGCCTCGCTATGGTGCCGCCAAAATCTCTACGATTCCGGTAACAAAAGGGTTCCCCATGGCGGAGCACGTCGTCCCCCATTTCCACAACGATCCGGGCGTACCGGTGATCGAGATCGGGTCCAAGGAATTCATGTGCATCGGCGCCACACCCCCGTACGATCATCCGCACGTATTCCTCGACATGGGCGGGGATAACGAGATCATCTGCCCTTATTGCTCGACGCTTTACCGGTTCGATCCCGCGCTCGATCCGCATGCGGCGCGCCCCCCGGAATGCGCGTTGGCGGTCACCGCAGCCGCCTGATCCAAGATCGGAGCTCTGAGCCTTGGCGTCCGCGCGTCACGTCATCGTCGCCG
Source organism: uncultured Alphaproteobacteria bacterium (assembly GCA_963709855.1). Taxonomy (GTDB): domain Bacteria; phylum Pseudomonadota; class Alphaproteobacteria; order Rhizobiales; family Xanthobacteraceae; genus Pseudolabrys. The sequence goes on from CAVPXX010000002.1 coordinate 49,772, forward strand.
GCGCCGGCATCGCGGGGCTGACGGCGGCGCTGGCGCTGGCGCGCGCCGGTTTGCGCACGACGGTGCTCGAACAGGCGGCCAAGCTCGAAGAGACCGGCGCTGGAATTCAACTCTCGCCTAATGCCACCCGCGTGCTGATCGCGCTCGGCTTGCACGATCGGCTGGCGCCGTCGGCCATGGCGCCGGAGGCGATCCGCGCGATGGCGGGCGGCTCGGGCCGCGAGATCGTTCGCATTCCGCTCGGAAGCGCCGCCGAGCGCCGCTACGGCGCCCCCTATTGGACGATCCATCGCGGCGATCTGCAAGCGGCGCTCGCCGCCGCCGCGCAGAGCACGCAGAGCATCGCACTCAAACTCGGGACCCGCGTCGAGAACTTTGCCGCCCACGTCAACGACATCACGGTGCAGGGCCGCTGCGGCCAGCGCCTGGTGGAGGAATGCGGGGTCGCGCTGATCGGCGCCGACGGCGTATGGTCGACGCTGCGCGCGCAGATGCAGGGCCGGCGCCCGCCAAGTTTCCGCCATCGCACCGCCTGGCGTGCGCTGGTGCCGGCCGCCGCAGTGCCGGAGGAATTCTGCCAGCCGCTGGTGCATCTGTGGCTCGGGAGCAACGCCCATCTCGTACATTATCCGGTGAAGGCGGGCCGCCTCATCAACATCGTCGGCATCGTGCACGACGAATGGAAAGAGATCGGCTGGTCGGCCGCCGGCAATCGCTCCGAAATACTGCGCCATTTCGCGCGCTGGTCGTGGGCCGAGCAGGCGCGCGCGCTGATCGCGATCCCCGACCAGTGGCTGAAGTGGGCGCTCTACGACCGCAAGACGCCATTTCGCGGCGGCGGCGGCCCCGTGACGCTGATCGGGGACGCCGCCCACCCGATGCTGCCGTTTCTCGCGCAAGGCGCCGGTATGGCGATTGAGGATGCCGCGGTGGTTGCCGATATGCTGGGGAAATACTTGGACGATCCTGCCGACGCGCTGCGCGCTTATGAGGGCGCGCGCCACCACCGCACCGCGCGGGCCCAACAGACGTCCCGCCGCCAGGGCCGCATCTATGGGGTGAGCGGCCCCGAAGCACTGGTCCGCAATCTCGCCATGCGCGCTATGGGCGGAGAAAAACTGCTCAGCCGCTACGACTGGATCTATACTTGGCAACCGCCCGAAAGATTTCAGAGCACAATTGCATGATTTTTCCCACGAGCATCGCCGGCAGCCTGCCGAAACCGTCCTGGCTCGCCGAGCCGAACAAGCTGTGGCCGCAGTGGCGGCTTTCCGGCGATGAGCTTGCGCAAGGCAAGCTCGACGCCACGCTATTGGCGATCAAATCGCAGGAGGACGCCGGCATCGATATCGTCTGCGACGGAGAAATGTCGCGCCAGCATTTCGTGCACGGTTTTCTGGAATTCGTCGACGGTATCGATTTCGCCAACAAGGTCGAGATGGGCATCCGCGCCGACCGCTACAAAGCCATGGTACCGGTGGTGCGCGGCTCCCTCTCGCTGAAAGGCCGCGTCCACCAAGCCGAAGCCAGCCACGCCCGCGCCCATACCAAGCGCCAGTTGAAGATCACGCTGCCGGGACCGATGACAATCTCCGATACCATCGCCGACGCCCATTACGGCGACAAAGTGAAAATGGCGATGGCCTTCGCCGATCTTCTCAATCAGGAAGCGCGCGCGCTGCAAGCCGACGGCGTCGACGTCATCCAGTTCGACGAGCCGGCCTTCAACGTGTTCATGGACGAGGTGCCCGGCTGGGGCATCGAGGCGCTGCATCGCGCCATCGACGGGCTCACCTGCACCACCGCCGTGCACATCTGCTACGGCTATGGCATCAAGGCCAATATCGATTGGAAGAGTTCGCTCGGCGGCGAATGGCGGCAATACGAGAAGATTTTTCCGGCACTCGGCAAAAGCCGGATCCGCCAGGTGTCGCTTGAGTGCATCAATTCGCGCGTGCCGTTGAAACTGCTCGCGCTGCTCGACGGCAAGGATGTGCTGGTCGGCGTCATCGACGTGGCGACCGACACAATCGAAACGCCCGAGCAGGTCGCGCGTGTGATTGGCGAGGTGATGAAGTTCGTGCCCAAGGACCGCATCGTCGCCTGCACCAATTGCGGTATGGCGCCGATGCGGCGCGACGTGGCCGTAGCTAAATTGCTGGCGCTGGGTGCCGGGGCGAAGCTCGCGCGCGAACAATACGCGTAACGCTTACCGCCCCGCCCTTCCCATCACATCCATCAGCTCCGCCACCATGCGGCGCTGATCGGTCTTGTCGCCGCTGGTAATGGCCTGCTCGACGCAATGCGCGACGTGGTCGCGCAGGATTTCCTCCTCGACCCGGCGCAGCGCGGCGCGCACCGCGCCGATCTGCGTCACGATGTCGATACAATAGCGCTCGTCCTCGACCATACGGGCGAGGCCGCGCACCTGGCCCTCGATGCGGCCGAGCCGCTTGAGCGTTGCCGTCTTGCCGTCCTTGCGCATGCGTTCTATATACCCCATGGGGGTATCGAAGCCAAGAGCCCCCGGATACCACCCGGCCAAGGGTTGAGTGCCATGTCCATGACCGCCAATCACCATCATCACCTAGCCGCGGCTGCCGGTGGCGTCATCGATCCGGTCTGCGGCATGACGGTCGATCCGCATACCGCCAAGCATCGTGCCGACTATCGCGGTCACACCTATTATTTCTGCGCCGCCGGCTGCCGAGCTAAGTTCATCGCCGATCCGCAGAAATACCTCGACAAGCGCGAACCCGAGCCGGTGGTCGAAAGCGCGACCTACACCTGCCCGATGCATCCCGAGATCCGGCAAGTGGGCCCCGGCGCCTGCCCGATCTGCGGCATGGCTTTGGAGCCCGAGATTGCGACGGCCGACACCGGCCCCAATCCCGAACTCGCCGACATGACGCAGCGATTCTGGATCGGCCTCGCGCTCAGCGTTCCGGTGACGGTGCTGGAGATGGGCGCGCACTTCGTAGGGGCGTACAATTGGGTCGATCCGACGCTGTCGAATTACATTCAGTTCGCTTTCGCCACCCCAGTGGTCATGTGGGCGGGCTGGTCATTTTTCGTGCGCGGCGCGCAATCGCTGGTCACGCGCAACCTCAATATGTTCACGCTGATCAGCATGGGCGTCGGCGTGGCCTACATCTACAGCTTGGTCGCAACCTTCGCGCCTGGCATTTTCCCCGCCGCCTTCCGTGGCCACGGCGGCGCGCCGGCAGTTTATTTCGAAGCCGCCAGCATGATCACCGTGCTGGTGCTGATCGGCCAGCTGCTCGAACTGCGCGCGCGCGATGCCACCTCAGGCGCGATCCGCGCGCTGCTCGATCTCGCGCCCAAGACCGCGCGCCGCGTCAAAGACGATGGCAGCGACGAGGAAGTCTCGCTCGACGCCGTCCAGGTTGGCGAGCGCTTGCGTGTCAAGCCCGGCGAAAAAGTACCAGTCGACGGCGTCGTGCTGGAGGGCCACTCCTCGCTCGACGAATCCATGGTGACCGGGGAATCCATGCCGGTCACCAAGGAAAAAGATTCGCACGTAATCGGCGGCACCATCAACCGGAGCGGCAGTTTCGTGATGCGCGCCGACAAGATCGGCCGTGACACGCTGCTGGCGCAAATCGTGCAGATGGTGGCGAGCGCGCAGCGGAGCCGCGCGCCGATCCAGCGGCTAGCCGACCGGGTCGCCGGCTGGTTCGTGCCGACCGTGATCGCGGTCGCGCTCATCGCATTTGCCGCTTGGGCCACGTTCGGGCCGGAACCGCGCTTGGCCTTCGGGCTGGTCGCCGCCGTGAGCGTGCTGATCATCGCGTGTCCCTGTGCGCTTGGACTTGCCACCCCGATGTCGATCATGGTCGGCGTCGGCCGCGGCGCGCAATTAGGTGTGCTGATCAAGAACGCCGAGGCGCTCGAGCACATGGAGAAAGTAGATACCATCGTGGTCGACAAGACCGGCACGCTCACCGAAGGCAAGCCGAAGGTCGTGGCGGTCGTCGCGCTACCCGGCTTCGACGAGGCGCAGGTGTTGCGTTTCGCCGCTAGCGTCGAGCGCAGCAGCGAACATCCGCTGGCGGCGGCCATTGTCGCTGCGGCCGCCGAGCGCAACATCGCGCTTGCGCCGGTGCGCGGTTTCGATGCGCCGGCCGGCAAGGGTGTGATCGGCATGGTGGAGGGCAAGCGGCTCGCGCTCGGCACGCCGAAATTCCTTGCCGAACTCAACATCGATTCGGCGGCGCTCGCGCAGGAAGCCGAGCGCCTGCGCCAGGACGGCGCCACCGCGATTTTCCTTGCGGTCAATGGTAAGCTAGCAGGGGTGATCGCCATCGCCGACCCGGTTAAGGCCACCACGCCGGAGGCGCTTAAGGCGCTCGCCGCCGACGGTATCCGCGTGGTGATGCTTACCGGCGACAACCGCACCACCGCGCTCGCGGTCGCCAGGCGCCTTGGCATTGCCGAGGTCGAGGCGGATGTCCTGCCCGATCAGAAGAGCGCGGTAATCGAAGAGCTTGCGCGCGAAGGCCGCGTTGTGGCGATGGCCGGCGATGGTGTCAACGACGCCCCGGCGCTCGCCGCGGCGCAAGTCGGAATCGCCATGGGCACTGGCACCGACGTGGCGATCGAAAGTGCCGGCATCACGCTGCTCAGGGGCGACCTCACCGGCATCGTCAAGGCACGCGCGCTATCGAAGGCAGTGATGCACAATATTCGGCAAAACCTGTTCTTCGCCTTCATCTACAATTCCGTCGGCGTGCCGATCGCGGCCGGCGTGCTCTATCCCGCCTTTGGTCTACTGCTCTCCCCGATCATCGCCGCCGCGGCAATGGCGCTGTCGTCGGTGAGCGTGGTCTGCAATGCCTTGCGGCTGCGGCGCGCGGCATTGTAGGCCCACCTATGCACACTGTGTCTCCGTGGCATGGACCGGCAGCGCCAGCGCCGCCGAATGACGCGTGAGCCACGTCAACGCGCCGGCCCGCGTGTACGCGATCGAGACTGTCGAGCGAGCAAACTCAGATCAACGCCGGGCTCGCCTTCATCGACACGCCGGCACAGCCGAAACTTTCCGGATGGCGCCCTGCCCGACGGTAAGGTCGCCACCGGCAAAGGCGAGATGGCCCGCTCGCCGAGCCGACCGACCGTTACGACCACGGCATCCTCGCCGACAAGATCGAGGGTCGGCCTCGCCGACGGATCGCTCGTCGTGATCCGCCGTCAGCAAATCGCGGTATCGCTGCACCCTCAGTGGGCTGGGGGCTTGCCCGCCGGTGCGGCGGGTTTGTCGACGCCCGGCACGCCACCGCAGTTCTTCTCAGCGGCGGTGGCCCGCAAACTCTTCAGTTGACCACGCGTCGTGACGTATTCCGTCCCATATGTGGTGTCGGCGATGATCCGCCCGGTGGCGTCTGTGCTGTCTTTCGCCATCAATTGTTCCAGTTCTTTCTGGCGCGCCTCCGTGCTCTTCGCGGTCCGCGCGATATCGTCGCAGCTGAACAAGACGTAATTGCCCGGCGCGACCAGGAATGACGAGAGACTATCTTCCGAATTGGCACAGCCGGACAGCAATGCGGCTAGCGCGGCGCAGAAGGATAAGGTCACAGATAAGCGCATAGGCATGATAGCCAGTTAAGCACGCCAAAAACGGCAAAAAGCTGGTGCGGACGCCGGGACTCAAACCCGGACGGGATTACTCCCAAGGGATTTTAAGTCT
>CAVPXX010000003.1:0-161891 GCA_963709855.1 uncultured Alphaproteobacteria bacterium
ATCCGCTGGGTCAATGACAATTTCGAAAGCGATTTCGCGGCGATCACCGCGATCTTGTCGATCATGTGCGTGATGGCGATCATCACCGATCTGATCGGCGTGCATACCGTGCTTGGCGCCTTCGTCGCCGGCATCCTGATCGGTCAATCGCCGATGGGGACCCGTCATATCGACGAGCAGTTGCGTGTGGTCATCTTCGCGTTCTTCAGTCGCTCGGTGTTCTTCGGCACCGCCGGGTTAATTGTTGACCTCACCATCCTCTAAGAACGGGACCTGCTGGCGCTCACCTTCGGACTGATCGTCATCGCCAGCCTCGGCAATATCTGGCGGCGCGTTGATCGGTGTAAAGCTTGCTGGCCTTACCCGGCGGCGCGCATTCGCCGGCTGGCGGCGTCCAGCACCAATGCGCGCGGCTCCACCGAGGTGATCGTTGCGACCAACGGCCCATCCATGGGGAGCCCTTAATCCGAACCTGTTCACCATGATCGTCACCATGGCGGTAATCACCACCGTGGCAATGCCGCCGACGTTGCACTGGGCGCTGGCCCGGCTGCCGATGCGCAAGGAAGAAAAGCAGCGGCTCGATCGCGAAGACATGGAAGCAAAGGGCTTCGTGCCGAATATCCAGCCGTCCTCCTCGTCATCGATGAGAGCACCAACGGCAAGTTTGCCACGCGCATGGCGGAGACGATTGCCAGCAGCAATGCGATGCCAACGACCGTGATGCACATCAAGACCGACAAGAAGACTGGAAAGGCAGTGGGCCAACAACGTTGAAGAAAAGGCGGAAGAAGCGGGCGAAACCGTGAAGGAAGTCGCCAAGCGGGCGGAGCTGGAAAAGGCTTGCGAAGAAGAGACCGATATCAAGCTCGTTGTGACCACGATGGTTGAAAAAGCGCCGAAGAAGGAGGCGGTCGCCGAGGAAGCCAAGAAGGGCTACTACCTAGTTAGATCATCGGCATGGAACAGACCGCCATTCGCCACGACCATATTTCATCGACGACGTGGCTAGTCTGCACGCCGTTTTCCACGGACCGATTGTCGTGGCCGATGCGCGCGAGGAAGAGCACGTCGAAAATCCGCTGCATGGCAAGCTGGAGCATCCTGGTCCCGGTCAACGGACTGCACCATCGCGTCGCGCCGCCGAGATCGCCATTGCGCTCGCACGTGCGAGCAAGGCGCCGCTCACCGCGCCCTGGACGTTGCCACCGGCGGCAAGAAGAAGAGGCCGCAGCAATACGAGGAAGCAATCCTCAAGGACATCGTCGAACTGGCCGAAACCTATGAGGTCGACCTACGCACGTCCGTCCGCGCCAACGTCGCACCTGACGAAGCGATCCTGCAGGAAATGGCGTGCTGCCGGCACAATCTGGTGGTCATGGGGAGCGTTGGCCGCCGCCCGGGTGAGAAGCTGTTCTTCGGCGACACCGCGGCTGCTTTGCTGGAAAAGTGGGGGAACGCACGAATGTTCGCTGGCGAGTTGACGCCGAACGTCCGAGACATGTCGGCTCTTACCTCAAGAGTGAACAGTAGCCAGCCTCACCGGCATGTCCGCTGATGGGTCGAGGCTGTGTGAAAACGGTTCTGCACGTCGCTCTCGCACAAGATTGATTTCAGGCGGAACGCCTTTAGCGAACGGGGCACCGCGAAGGCAGCAAGTTCGATCTTTTGTTGCGCGCTGAAAGCTGTTGGTAGCGTTTTACCACAGCCTCGGTCATTCGCGACCGAGCCATTCATCGCCGCTGTTACTCCAATAGCGGGCAAACGCGGGTTCGGTCGGAATGTCCGCTTTCGGTGCCAATAGCTACCATTAGCCCAGTTTCACTTCTTGATGTTTGAGCGCGAATAGCAAGACTTGGCGGCCTCGTTCTTCTGTTGCTGTTGAACGCAATGTGAATTTGCCCTTCTTCCCACCGCGCCTCAAAATCCGCCATCGCGTTTCACGGCTCGCTGCGTAACCATGATCATCCATGCTTTGCAGGACGCGCGCGGCCATCCAGAACCACGGCCGACCTTCGGGCATTTGCTGTGCGAGCATGATGCGTCCGACGCGCTGGTCGCCGTCGAACACGTCGTAGTCGTAGTCGGACCATGGTCCGACCGGGGGCTTTCGTAGGTGCGTTTGAGCGTCAGCATCGGCAAGCGAAGCCGTCGTTTACACTGGTAATCTTGAAGGCCGTGGCTTTGACCCCCTAAATTTCCAAGTTTCGGCCAACAATATAAATTGGCTAAACGCTTAATCTCATAGATTCAATTGTACTTAGGTGCATTAAATCAAATGGGCCTACCGGCAGCATCGGTCGATCTGCGCGCAGTTATTCGGCTCACGGACTTCTCGGCGATGTCCGCGCGATGTCCGCTTTACCCCCGATAGCGGACATTCGGCGGCCCGGTCAGATTGTCCGCTTTGTGCCAGGAAGCGGACATGACGCCGACAGAATAGTGGGCGGACTATGAATGTACGCAAAGCGCATAAGATTTAGATCGAGCAGTGGGAGGCGGTTCAAATTATCAAGGCACGCTTCGGGCTCGCGGCGGCCTTCGATTACTTTGTCGGTGAGAATTTGATGAATTATACCAGTACTGCCTCAAAACATCCTGACTTCCGCGAGAGCTGCCGTGGTCTGTATCCGAGGTGAAACGCATGTTCACGCCAGATGAGATCCCAATGCGCCTGGCGCAAATTGAGCGTGCGCCAAGCGAAAACGACATTGATGTTTTGGAGGAGGATAACCCTCTTCGTGAAATTCCCACTGCAGTTGAGGAGCGTAGCCGGCGGTTCCTGTTGATCAAGGAATTGCTGACTGCGACCAGGCTTGGCACTTCGTGAATTGATAGTGGGCTAAGAAGCGTGGAACCCGTTCTCACTCCGCATGGTTTGCTGACGCTCAGACAGAAGGAGGAAGCTCCGGCGCTGGAGCCCGATCAGGGCTCGCGGTTGGAGAAGGCGTTTATACGCGGCGCCGGCCACGGACTGCTGTGTCTCGGCGCCGACGAAGTCGGCGCGGTTCTGCCGCCGGTGCTGTCATATTGGCGCGAGCTCGGGGGCCGCTACGTGACGGCGCTGTGCGCGCTTCCTGGTATCGGCGACGGCCGTACCAAGCCGCCTGTGCCGATCCCCGCAGATGGCGAATGGACCGATGGCCGCGGCCGTTCCGCCGATGATCGGCGCGGAATATCTGACGGCCGCCGTCTTGGCCGATCTTTGGCGCGCGCATCGATGCGGCCTTCGATGCCGAGCTGGCCGAAGCCAGGCTCTCCGTGCAGGAGTTTCTCAAGGGCCGCCATCCGGCCTGGAACCTGGTTGGACGCGTGCATTTCAATCTCGCCGAGAACAGGAAGGACGAGGACGCCCCGTTCGCGTTCCTGGCGACCTACACGACGCGGCTTTCGGCTGAGGCCAAGGCCCAGCATCTGCCTCTCGGCAAGGCCCTGCAGGAGTATGCCGGGGCAAGGAACCGCGAGCGCCTGCTGTCGCTGCTGATGCCCGTCCAGCGCGCCGCCGAGCATGCCCGTGGCTGAAGGCCATGGTCGATGCGGGCGAGATCTTCCATCCGCTGCGCTGGAGCCCGCGGCAGGCCCTGCAATTCCTGAAGGACGTTCCCGGCCTCGGAAGCGCCGGCGTGGTCGTGCGGATGCCGGCAAGCTGGCGCATGAACCGCCCCGCACGCCCGCAGGTGAAGGCGACGGTCGGCGGCAAGGCGCCGTCGCAGCTCGGGATGGATGCGCTGCTCGACTTCCGGATGGAGGTGACGCTCGACGGCGAAAGCCTCTCGGCGGCCGAGATCAAGCAGCTGCTGGCGCAATCCGAAGGACTCGCCTTGATCCGCGGCAAGTGGGTCGAGGTCGATCATGAACGACTGAGCCGCACACTGGAGCAATTCGAGGCGATCGAGCGCCGCGCGGCCACCGATGGCCTGTCGTTCGGCGAGGCGATGCGCCTGCTGGCCGGCGCCGGCATTGCCGGAGATGAGCCCGCCGGGCAAGCCGACATCGACTGGAGCCAGACCGTGGCCGGTCCCTGGCTCGCGGAAACGCTGGCAGCGCTTGCGCCGTCCCGACGGGCTCTCGCGCGTCGACCCCGGCAGATCGCTTCCAGGGCACCCTGCGGCCCTATCAGCAGGCCGGTGTGCAATGGCTCCATCTGCTGACCCGGCTCAGGCTCGGGGCCTGCCTTGCCGACGACATGGGGCTCGGCAAGACCATCCAGGTCTTGTCGCTGCTGCTGGTGCTCAAGAACGAGGCCGAGGACAATGCGAAAGCCGAGCCTGCTGGTGGCGCCCGCCTCCCTGCTCGCCAACTGGGCCGCGGAAATCGCGCGATTTGCGCCGAACCTCGAAAGCGGTCGTGGTCCATCCCTCGGCGATGCCGGCCGAGAAACTAAAGTCGGATGGCGCGGAGAGTCTGGCCGATGTCGATCTCGTCATCACCAGCTATGGCTTCTTGGCGCGCGACGCCATGGCTGGCGACGACACCCTGGCGGCTCGTCGTGCTCGACGAGGCCCAGGCCATCAAGAACCCGGCCGCCAAGCAGACAAAGGCGGTCAAGAAGCTCAGGGCCGAAACGCGCATCGCGCTCACCGGCACGCCGATCGAGAACCGGCTCGGCGACCTCTGGTCGATCTTCGACTTCATCAATCCCGGTCTGTTGGGATCGTCCAAGCCAGTTTTCGGCATTCGTCAAGAAGCTCGCCGACCGGCCTCATAATCCTTACGGCCCGCTGCGCGAGCTCGTGCGCCCCTACATCCTGCGGCGCCTGAAGACCGACAAGAGCATCATCGCCGACCTGCCCGACAAGACGGAGGTCAAGACCTTCTGCCCGCTGAGCCGCAAGCAGGCGGCGCTCTACCAGCAGGCGGTGGAGGAACTGGCCAGCCAGCTCGAAGCATGTCGATGGGATGAAACGGCAGGGGCATCGTCCTGGCCTTCCTCATGCGGCTGAAGCAGATCTGCAACCATCCCTCGCAGTGGCTCGGCGACGGCGCATGGGCTGAGGAGGACAGCGGCAAGTTCGGGCGTCTGCGCGACATCGCGGAGGTGGTCGCCGCCCGGCAGGAGAAGGCACTTATCTTCACCCAGTTCAAGGAGACGACCGCGCCGTTGGCGGCATTCCTGAGCTCGGTGTTCGGGCGACCCGGCCTCGTCCTGCATGGCGAAACGGAGGTCGAAGAAGCGCAAGGACCTAGTGCGCCAATTTCAGGAGGACGAGAACGTCCCGTTCTTCGTGCTCTCGGTCAAAGCGGGCGGCGCCGGACTCAATCTCACCGCGGCCTCGCATGTCATTCATTTCGACCGATGGTGGAATCCGGCGGTCGAAAATCAGGCTACCGACCGCGCCTTCCGAATCGGACAGACCAAGAACGTGCTCGTGCATAAGTTCGTCTGCCGCGGCACCGTGGAGGACAAGATCGACAAGATGATCGAGTCGAAGCAGCAATTGGCTGGGGATTTTCTCGAGCGGCGGTGCGGAGATGCTGTTGACGGAGATGAAGGACGAGGAATTGCTTGAAGCTCGTGGCGCTCGATCTGGGTGCGGCGATGAAGGAGGGGTGATGAATGAGCTACTACCGATGGCACTCCTATGTACCGGTGGCCGAGAAGCGGCGGCAGGCCGAGCAAAAGTTAGCCGAGCTCAGGAAGCGCGGCAAGCCGTTGCCCCCGTGAAGTATCGAGGGCCGCAAAATTGCAAAGAGCTTCTGGGGCAAGTCTTGGTGCAACAACCTCGAACGATACAGCGACTATGAGAACCGGCTGCCGCGCGGACGGACCTATGTCCGCAACGGCTCCGTCGTCGACCTACAGATCGCCAAGGGCAAGATCGCCGCGATGGTAGCCGGGTCTGAACTCTACAAGATCTGGATCACCATTGCGCCGGTTACGCGAGCACGCTGGAAAGCCATCTGCCGGGATTGCGCCGGAACCGTCGATTCGCTGGTCGAACTCCTGCAGGGCCGCTTCGCCAAAGGCGTTATGGACCGAGTTGTCGAGAGGGGGCCGGCCTGTTTCCGGCGCCGAAGGAAATCAAGCTGTCCTGCAGTTGTCCGGATTGGGCAGACATGTGCAAGCACGTTGCGGCGGTACTGTATGGCGTCGGCGCCAGGCTCGACGAACAGCCTCAGCTTCTCTTTGTGCTGCGCGACGTGGATGAAAATGAATTGCTTGCCAGTGCCGGACAGGATCTTCCGCTAACAAAAGCGGCGCCAAACGCGGCGAAAGTACTTGACGAAAGCGATGTCGCCGCCCTGTTCGGGTTGGAGATGGCTGAAACCACCCGTATCAATACTCACACACCAACCGCGCAGAAGCAGCCGCCTCTTTCGAAGACGAAAAAAAGAAGCGAGAAGGCTGCCGAAACGAAGCGACCAACGGCCACGAAAAGAAACCCACCTCACAATGCGCGATCTAAGCCCGAACCTAAATGGGCAGCTCTCGTGCGTGCCCGGAAAAGGCGCGCGCAGCGGCGGCGCGTGCATACCGCATGAGCCTCTATAAATGCCCGCTGGTGCGGTCGTTGCCGCCAATCGCAGGTCATATCGCCGCTGATCTCTGAAGTTGCTGTGTTATACGCCGTTTGCATTTCGCATATAACCCTCTAGCAGTTTGCTGAAAAACTCGGAATGGGTGGGCTCTTGCGCAACAATCGAATCAAAAACGGACTGACTTGATTCGATCGTGCGTTTCAGATACGGAGCTTGAATTAATATTACTCATAGACCCCCTCCAAAATAGTTTTTCAGCAAACTGCTAGGCCTAAGTTCATTCAATTCAATGCGTTATATGATAGTTACTTTGGAAATATAAAAGCAGTGAAGTCTGTCCAAGCTTTCGACCCAAGGAACGCCTGTGCCTGCTCCAGACTGTCCTACTCGGTGACGGCCACTCTCTTCGCATGACTGGTGCTTGCTTCATCTTGCCAGCTCGCGGCGCTTCAACCGCCGCACCAGATAATCAAAATTGACCACGAACTGCTCGGGCCTGGCAATGTCGTGCTTGAGCTTCTCGATATCGGCGCGCGGGAACTCGGGTGCCGGCTCGCCAGCCGCCTCGGCGGTCAGCTGCACCATCGCTGCATTCTCCAGCATGATCACGCCGACCACCGCCTCCGCGATACTCGCGCCGACTGCAACGACGCCGTGGTTCTTAAGCAGCACCGCGCGGTGCGGACCGAGCGCCTTGGCGACGCTCGCGCCCATCGCGTGGGTGCGGATCAGATTGATCGTATCGGCGTAGACGCCAACCGATTCGTAGAACAACGCGCCTGGCTGGCTGTAACAGCGCATCGGCCGACCGGTTGCCGACAGTGCGACGGAATAGGGCGGATGCGTGTGGATCACGCAATGTACGTCGGGGCGCAGTTTGAAGATTTCCGAGTGGATGTAGACCTCGCTGTGCCGGCGTGCGGTTCCTGCGACCACGTTGCCGTCGAGATCGATGGTGAGGAGGTTCTCAATGGTGATCTCGTCGAGACCCAAACTATGCGGCTTCATGAAGAATACCGAAGCATTGTCGGGCAGCCGAAACGAAATATGGCCGCGCGTGAAATCGTCCTGCCCCTCGGCGACGAGTACCTTGCCGGCCCAGATGAGCTGCTGCTTTATCTCGTCGTGGGTCATGTCGTTACTCCGTACGAGTGGGGCGGATGCATCAAACCGCACGAGTTGGCCTGCTTGCGGTCGCGGCCAAGGCCAAGGCCAAGATGACATGCTTCGTCGAAAGCCTTTGCGAACAATCTCAGCCAGAAGGCTCGTTACTGGGGTGACATTCCAGCCTTTTGCGCCACGTCCTTCCATTCCCGGATTTCAGACGAAATCAGAGTCTGAAATTCCTCAGGCGAGCTCGCCGCTGCCGTCATCCCCTGCGCGGCAAGTTTGCTCACGATATCGGGTTTTCCGAGAATGCGCCGGAGCGCGGAATTGAGGCGCAATATTGTATCTTTCGGAGTTCCGACAGGCGCCAGAATGCCGACCCATTGCAGCGCTTCCATCCCCGAGAAGCCGGATTCGTTCAACGTTGGCAGATCGGGAAAATTTCGGTCTCGCATCCGTCCGCCGGAAGCGAGGGCACGAACCTTTCCGCTTTTAATTTGTGGTGCCGAGAGTTGGGTCGACAAGACGGCGAACTGCACTTCGCCTGAGATCAACGCCAGCATTGCAGGGGCGCCGCCACGGTACGGGACCTCAAGCATTTTAATGCCGGCGCGCTGACTGAGAAGCTCAGTCACCAGATGCGACTGGCTCGCAGTACCCGGCGTTGCATAGTTGATTTTTCCCGGTTCCGATTTTGCCAGCGCGATGAAGGCGGACAGAGTGTTTGCATGCACGCTATAGCCGACAACAAACAAAAGCGGGTCCCTCACCAGCAAGCTAATCGGTGCGAAGTCGCGCTCCGTATTGTATGGCAGCTTTGCGTTGGTGGCGGGCGAGACCGTGTGCGAGGACGCTACTACCAGTAATGTGTAGCCATCGGGAGCGGCTTTCGCGACCGCGTCGGTTCCAACGATTCCGCTGGCGCCAGTGCGGTTCTCAATGATGACCGGTTGCCCAAGCTCTTCCTGTAATGAAGGCTGAATTACACGCGCCACATTGTCGTTAAGGCCCCCCGCAGAAAACGGAACGATGATGCGGACGGGTCAATTCGGATAGGAGCTGGCATTGGCCGCCACGCTCAACAATGCGAAGATCGCGTAAAAAATTACAAGGACGCGCAGCATTGACTTTGCCATAACGTCCCGGCTCCTGCTCATGCGCTGATGACTGGCTACTATTCCATCTGCAAAAAGGAATTATATGCTAATTTGGAGAGGCGCAAAGTGGATCGCACCCTTCGTAGCCATGCGCTGCTTAGATACCAGAGGCCGCGTAGCCGACGTCGCGACTTGAACATGTCGGGGTCAAACATTCCGAGCCCATTGCGGATCGCAAATATCGATCCAAATGATGCGATGACCCTGCTTTTACAGCGCGAAGCCGACGGATAGGATTTTAGGAACCAGCTAAACGCCGAGCTTCGCCAGCACGTCGGCAAACTTTGCTTCGACGCGGGCCCGCAGCTCCGGACTTGCGCGGGCGACCGGCGGAAAATCCTTAAGTCGTTCGAACGGCCGGCAAGCGTCGATCACCGCGCGCGAATTGGTGGAGCTCGCCCGATCGAGAATGGGGTCAAGCGGACCGCTCCAAGTACGGCGAATGAACTCAATGTCCTGAGCCGGGTCGCAGCGCGTGCACATGGCCCAGAGAACGTCGAACATATCGGTCGGATCGACATCCTCGTCCACCACCACGACGAACCGACCGAGATAGGAGCCCGACTGGCAGCTCGCGGCCAGCATCCCGGCCTGGCGCGCGTGACCGGGATACGCTTGTTTGATGGCGATCACATTAAACATGCGCGCACCGCCTGCCTCGTGGCACCATACGCCTTTGACGCCGGAGAGGCCGGCGCGTTCGACCTCGTCCCAGATCATCCCAGCCTTCATCACGCATTTGCTGAACGAGAAGTCGGACGGCGGCCGCATCGGCGAGGCGATCGAAAGGATCGGATCATTGCGATAATAGACCCGCTTCACGTGCACCACCGGCTGCTCGCTCGGCGAACTCGCGTAATAGCCGGTAAATTCCCCGAACGGACCTTCCTTCGCCAAATCGCTGGCGATCATTTCGCCTTCGAGGACGATCTCGGCATGAGCCGGCATCGGTAGGCCGTGCAATTCGCTCAGCACGATGTCGTAGGGTAAGCCGCGATGGCCTGCGGCGTAATCATATTCTGACAAACCGAACTTGAGCTCGTTGCCACCAGCAAGAAACAGCAGCGGATCGTGGCCGCAACTTATCAGCACTGGACAGGGCTTGCCGTTGCGGAAATATTTTTCACGGATCTGGCGGCCGTGCTTGCCCGGCGACATCCAGATATTAACGTGGTTGCGATCCTGCACCATTGAACGGTAGGTCGCCGCGTTGATCCAGTTCTCCTCGGGATCGCGCATGATCACGAGGTCGTCTGTTCCGATGTAGCGGCCACCGTCGAGCTCGTGCAGGCGCGGCACCGGAAACTTCAATAAGTCGACTTGCTCGTCACGATCGACATTCTGCAACACCGGTCCGCTCGTAACCGTTTTCGGCGGAATCGGCCGGTGCGTCTTCATACGATCGCGATAGGCGCGAACGACGTCGAGGGGATTGCGCGGCACCGGGAAGCCGAGGGCGATCGCCAGGCGCTTCGACGAGTTGGTTGCGCCGGAAAGTAGCCGCATTCCCTTCGGATAGCCCGGCACATCTTCGAACAGGATCGCAGGCGGCTCAGATTTGGCGTGATAGACGACCTCGGCGAGCGCCCCCATTTCAAGGTTCCAATCGGCGCCCTTGATCCGCAGTAATTCGCCGGCCGCCTCGGCTCGTTCGATGAATTCGCGCAAATCCGCATGGGGGTTGTCGTAGGCGTTAAAACTTTGCGACTTGCTGGTATCTAGCACGTACCTACTCTCCAATCTCGAACAGCGACCGTATCAATCTGCAATGCTTCAGTGCTGATAAGTCCTAAACGGGCAACGGCGCGTACCCCACAGTGATTGTTGCGACTTTGATAATCGGGCGCAAGTTCATTGCGTTGACCGAAGGGACATGATGGGAGAACGCGTTATTCGATGCCCATCAGGGAGGTTAAAGTCGAGCGTCACGAGTTCGCCAAGTCCCTCAACCCGAAAAACACCATCGCATTGCTAGCGCGGCCACCGCAGAGGGCGGTATCGCCGTAAAACTGTCGGAAGCAGTCGAGCAACGGTTAGCCGAGGCTTGGCAAGACGTGGCTGTAATCCTCGCCTGATGTCCGACTACCGAAGGTGGCCCACCCGGTATTAATGCGCGCATCGAAGAATGGAATCGTTGCGCCTGAGGTTTGGAAAGCGCGTCATGGCTCCGGAAAGACTACTCGAGCCATCGGCGCAATTGTTTCGTACGGCCATCCGAAGACCGTTCGGATTGCCGCCCTTGGAAAACGAGACGTAGGAGGCCGTGGAAGTGTTCTGAGGCGGCCAAATATTTGTGGGTGAAGAAAATGCCGCGTAGGGTCAATTATTGGCTTGGCGGCCATCTATGCGTGCCTACTTGTTGGCAAAGCCGCTCACCGCAACATTTGCGCGGCACCCAATGCCTAAATCGCTCGACAAAAAGACCACAAGGGTGGTACACACGACGCATCAAGCCATTCGCTAAGGCCATGATTTTGTTGAGCTATCGTGCCGTACGGTACAATCCTCTCCTGGGCACCAGTTTCTCCCCGCATGATCCGGAAAAGTGGGCACCGGTTTTCGGATAAGATCATGCGCAATT
The DNA here is from genome assembly GCA_963709855.1 of uncultured Alphaproteobacteria bacterium. Taxonomy (GTDB): domain Bacteria; phylum Pseudomonadota; class Alphaproteobacteria; order Rhizobiales; family Xanthobacteraceae; genus Pseudolabrys. The sequence continues at coordinate 11,326 of CAVPXX010000003.1, forward strand.
AAGCCGGGTAAAGATAATGACCATCCGCCTCCATCGCGGCGATCTGCCCAACCTGTCCGCCTACAAGGGCGCGGTGGCGATCGACACCGAGACCATGGGTCTCGACCCCAACCGCGATCGGCTCTGCGTGGTGCAGCTCTCGCCCGGCGACGGCTCGGCCGACGTGGTGCAGATCGCGGCCGGGCAGAACAAGGCGCCCAATATCGAGCGGCTGCTCGCCGACACGTCGATCCTGAAGATTTTCCATTACGCGCGTTTCGATCTTGGCGTATTGGCCAAGGCCTTCGGCGTGATGGCGGGGCCGGTCTACTGCACCAAGATCGCGTCGCGGCTAGCGCGCACTTATACCGACAAACATGGGCTCAAGGACCTGGCGCGCGAGGTGCTCGGCGTCGACCTGTCGAAGCAGCAGCAGTTATCCGACTGGGGCGCCGACGCGCTCAGCGACGCGCAAGTGGCCTATGCGGCGACCGACGTGCTGCACTTGCATGCGCTCAGGGAGAAACTGGACGCCATGCTGGCGCGCGAGAACCGCGCCGATCTTGCGGCGGCCTGCTTCCGCTTTCTGCCCAATCGCGTACGCCTCGACCTCGCTGGCTGGGCGGCCGAGGACATTTTTTCGCACTCTGCATAAGTCATTGTATTAAAGCCTATATCCGTCGATATCGGCTGCCGCGCAGGGGCCATATTCGCGCGTCAAGTTGGGTGACGGGACGTAAGGTGAATTCCAACATCGACATCGAACGGAGCCAAATGCCGAGCTTGGCACCAACCGCATGACCACAGCCCAGACCAATCCACCGATCGCGCACGCTTATTGGACCATGGGCCGCGGCAACAGCGAACGCGCTTTTCGCGCCGCGCGCCAGCACAGCCGCGTGGTTCGTATCCTGCGCGTCGCAATTCCGCTCGCGGTGGTATTGGGATTCGGCGGCGCTTTTCTGATCGCTTATCTTAATCCATTGCGCATGCTCGCTAAGCTGCCGGCGGATATCGGCAATCTGATGGTCTCCGGCACCAAGATCACCATGGAGAAGCCGCATTTGTCCGGCTTCACGAGCGATGCGCGCGCCTATGAGCTTTCCGCCGACGCGGCGAAGCAGGACCTGAAAAAGCCGGACATGATCGAATTGCACAACATCCGCGCCAAGCTGCAGTTGCAGGATAAAAGCACGCTGGAACTGACCGCGACCGCCGGCATCTATGACAGCAAGGGCGAGACCATCAAGCTCGATCGGAACATCGTGCTCAGCTCGTCGACCGGCTATCGCGGCCTGCTGAGCCAGGCGATGGTCGATGTCCGCAAAGGCCACGTGGTGTCGGAGCGGCCGGTCGTGATTGAGATGCTGCAGGGCACACTCAATGCCAACCGGCTGGAGATCGTCGATTCCGGCGATCTGGTACGGTTCGACGGCGGCGTGAAGATGCACTTGATGCTCGGCGATGCCGCGGCGTCGCCAACCAAAACTGGAGTGCAATGACCGTGCTGCGTCATCATCCGCTCCTGATCGGCGCTGCGTTGCTGGCCATGGCCAGCGCGCCGCTGCACGCGCAGCCTTCGAAAGGGCCGCCGAACGCGCTGCAGGGTTTTTCGCAGAATCGCGATCAGCCGGTGCAGATCGAAGCGGCGACCCTGGAAGTGCGCGACAAGGACAAGGTGGCGACCTTCAGCGGCGACGTGCACGTGACGCAGGGTGACACCAACCTGCGATGCAAATCGCTGGTGGTGTTCTACGAACAGGACGAAGCTTCCGCCGACAAGAGCAAGACCCTGAAGGCGGCCAGCCCCGGCCCGGGCGGCCAGCAGAGGATCAAACGGCTGGAAGCGCGCGGCGGGGTGGTGGTGACGCAGAAGGAGCAAACCGCGACCGGCGAGACCGGTGTATTCGACATGAAGACCAATATCGTCACGCTCAACGGCAAAGTGGTGATGACGCAGGGGCAGAACGTGTTGCGCGGCGATCGCTTGGTGGTCAATTTGACCAGCGGCGTCTCGCGGGTCGAATCCGGCAAGGGCGGCGGCCGCGTGCAAGGCCTGTTCCAGCCCAGCAATGGGGCGCTCGATTTTAAGTCGGGCGTGCAGGGCGGGTCAGCGCCGGCGCCGGCTCGGCCATCCAATTGACTCTAAACGCACTCTCACCAACGGCGGCTGCTCGCGGCGGCGAGGAATCAGCTAATGTGGCCCGCCGGGCAGTGATCGATGACCGGTCGGTTCGAAACGTGCGCCGCGAGGTAGTCCGGTGAACATCCTCTCGTTGTTTCGACGCCGGCCACAGCCCGTCCGCCGTAAGGTCCGGCAGCCAGCTGCGCCGGTGATCCGCCAGGTTACCCCGGCTGCGGCGAATGCGCAGTCCGCGCGTCAGGCCAACGCCAATTCGCGACCGGCGGCCAGTCACCCCCGACGCGACGGCGATGGCCGGCAAGCCGCCCGCCCCGCTTATCTCGCCGTCCATGGCGTGGAGAAAAGCTTCGGCGGTCGCACGGTGGTCAAGGGCGTCACCCTTTATGTTCGGCGGGGCGAGGCCGTAGGCCTGCTGGGACCGAACGGCGCCGGCAAGACCACGGTGTTCTACATGATCACCGGCCTGATCAAGGCCGACCGCGGCCGTATCGAGCTCGAGGGTTATGACGTCACCGTGCTGCCGATGTATCAACGCGCACGGCTCGGCATCGGTTATCTGCCGCAGGAGGCCTCCATCTTTCGCGGCCTCAATGTCGAGGACAATATCCGCTCGGTGCTCGAAATGGTGGAGCCCGATCGCCGCCGGCGCGAAGCCGATCTCAACGCGTTGATGGAAGAATTCAACATCGCGCGCTTGCGCAAGACGCCGACCGTCGCGCTGTCCGGCGGCGAGCGCCGCCGCGTCGAAATCGCCCGAGCGCTGGCGACGCGGCCGAGCTACATGCTGCTGGACGAGCCGTTCGCCGGCATCGATCCGATCGCGGTCGGCGACATCCAGGCGCTGGTGCGCCATCTGACCAATCGCGGCATCGGCGTTTTGATTACCGACCACAATGTGCGCGAGACGCTCGGCCTGACCGACCGTGCCTACATCATCTATTCCGGCGCAGTGCTGATGGAGGGCCGCGCCGACGACATCGTCAACAATCCCGACGTGCGCCGACTTTATCTGGGCGAGGAATTCAAGCTCTAGACCGGCTTTTACGGACAAAACTTATGCAATGCCGCAGTGCGGAATTGCATACCGGTGGCGGCAAAGACCTGCTATAAGCAAAAACAAGCAAGAATCGGACCAGTTTCCGCCGGGAAACCTTTATGGCGTTGTCGCAAAGACTGGAGTTCCGCCAGACGCAAGCGCTGGTGATGACGCCGCAGCTGATGCAAGCCATCAAGCTGCTACAGCTCTCCAGTCTTGATCTCGCGGCTTATGTCGAAGGCGAGCTTGAGCGCAACCCACTGCTCGAGCGCGCCAATGACGATGACGAATCGGCGGCGGGCGGCGCCGAGCCTGAAGGCTCCGCCTCCGAAAGCGGTGAAGGCGGCGAGGGCGGCGAAGAGACCGCAGCAGCCTCCGACTGGATCGGAGAGGACATGGAGACCAGCCGCACATCGATGGAAGAGGGGCTCGGCACCGAACTCGAAAATGTCTTCCCGGACGACGGCGGCGAGAAGAGCGCGTCGCCGGAAACTCCGCCGCCGGCCTATTCGGAATGGTCGGGCGCCGGCACCCGCGGCGGCGAGGACAGCGCCTACAATCTGGAAGCATTCGTCACCGCCGAGATCACGCTGGCCGCCCACCTCGCCGAACAGATGGCGCTGGCGATTTCCGATCCGGCCGGCCGCATGATCGGGCAATACCTGATCGATATGGTGGACGAGGCCGGCTATCTCACCGGCGATCTCGACGCCGTCGCCGACAAGCTCGGCGCGCCGCGCGCCGACGTCGAGGCCGTGCTCGCCATCCTGCAAACGCTCGATCCGCCCGGCGTATGCGCGCGCAATCTCACCGAATGTGTCGCCATCCAGCTCAAGGACCGCGACCGCTTCGATCCGGCGATGCGGACGCTGGTAGAGCATCTCGATCTCTTGGCCAAGCGCGATCTCGCCGCGTTGCGCCGCCTGTGCGGCGTCAACGAGGAAGATCTCGCCGACATGATCGCCGAGATTCGCAATCTCAATCCGAAGCCGGGCCTCGCCTTCGGCTCGACCATAGTACAGCCGATCGTGCCGGATGTGTATGTGCGGACGGCGTCCGACGGCACCTGGCAGGTCGAGCTCAATTCCGACACGCTGCCGAAAGTGCTCATCAGCCAAAAATATTACGCACAAGTATCGAAGACCACGCGCAGCGACAAAGACAAGACCTATATCGCCGATTGCCTGCAGACTGCGACTTGGCTGGTGCGTGCGCTCGACCAGCGCGCCAAGACCATTCTCAAGGTATCGTGCGAGATCGTGCGCCAGCAGGACGCCTTCTTCGCCATGGGCGTGCAGCACTTGCGGCCGCTCAATCTCAAGACCGTCGCCGATGCCATCAGCATGCACGAGTCGACCGTCTCGCGCGTGACCGCCAACAAATACATGGCGACCACGCGCGGCATCTTCGAGCTGAAATATTTCTTCACCTCGTCGATCGCGTCCGCCGACGGCGGCGAGGCGCATTCTGCCGAAGCCGTGCGCCATCGCATCCGCCAGTTGATCGACGCCGAGACCGCGGCCGACGTGCTCTCCGACGATACGATTGTCGACAAGCTGCGCGAGGCCCGCATCGACATCGCGCGCCGCACCGTCGCCAAGTACCGCGAGGCGATGCGCATTCCGTCCTCGGTGCAGCGCCGGCGCGAGAAACAGGCGGCGGCGCCGTAGATCCCACTACCGGGCGGTGCATTGACCTTTAACGGAACATTCCTTAGCTGAAATAATCAGCCGGACGGAAAATGGAGGCAGACCAATGCCTTTGCGCGTTTCGGGCAAGAACATCAATATCGGCGTGGCGTTGCGGCAGCGGATCGTCGATCGCGTCGAAGAGGCGATGTTGAAATATTTCCGGGGCGGCTATTCCGGGCATGCCACCGTCGGCAAGGATGGTTTCGGATTTCATACTGAATGCGTGTTGCATCTGGATTCCGGCACATTGCTCGAAGCTGAGGGAATGGCGGCCGACGCCTACGAAAGCGCCGATCAGGCTGCGATCCACATCGAAAAGCGGCTGCGGCGCTATAAGCGTCGCCGAAAAGACCATCAGGCCCAACGCGGCGGCTGAAAACCTCCAAAATGCAAGAAAAGTGGCAAGCGGTACCCGGCCCCGGCCATTGACGCCGACGCGGACCGTCCTTATGGTCCGCCGCCTTCAACACCCCTTGCAATTTAGCGCTGCCATTTCCGATCATTGGCCATGTCCATGACGCTCACCGATCTCGTCGCGCCCAATGCGATTGTTCCGGCGCTCAAGGTCAATAGCAAAAAGCAAGCGATCCAGGAACTCGCCGCCCGCGCGGCCGAGCTCACGGGTCAGAGCGAGCGCGCAATTTTGGAAATTCTGCTGCAGCGCGAGAAGCTCGGCTCGACCGCGGTGGGCAATGGCGTAGCGATCCCACACGGCAAGCTGCCCAAGCTCGGCCGCCTGTTCGGTTTGTTCGCGCGGCTGCAGGACAGCATCGATTTCGAGGCGCTCGATGGCCAGCCGGTCGATCTCATTTTTCTTTTGCTAGCACCGGAAGCTGCCGGCGCCGATCACCTCAAGGCGCTCGCCCGCGTGGCACGCCTGTTGCGCGACCCCGAGGTCGCGCGCAAGCTGCGCGACTCGCGTAACGCCGATGCGCTCTATGCCGTGCTGGCGATGCCGGCGGCGAGCAGCGCGGCGTAGCCGCAGCCGTCATCGTCCGCGCAGGCGGACGATCCAGTAGCGTCAATTCTCTCGGATTTATTCACCGCCCGTGATTACTGAATGCCCCCTCGCAAGTCGGCTTTAGTCGACTTGCGCACTGTAAATGCCGATATCGTGTATACGCGACATCGGCCCGCGAGGCATGCAATCAGTGCACGCTCACGGGCTCGAGTTCCTGGCTCCAGGCATTGGCGAGCGCGGCTTCGCGCGTGTCGGTCAGCATGATCGGCGTGCCATCCGCGCTGTGCAAAGCGAACAGTTTGATGCCGGGCGCGATCTTCGGCGCCTGCGGGAACAGGTTGGCGACGTCCTCGGAATTAATCGCCTTGACGTAAGCCAAGCGGCCGTCGCCGAGATGCGCGAGCGCTTCCTGCGTGATCGCCGGGTGAGTGGTGTTCGTTTCAGTCATCTTGTCGTTGTTCATGGCCCTCGACTCCTTTAATTGAACGCTCGACGCGGTCGAGTCCTGTTTTCACGAATGCGTCATTCCTGCTCGTTGATCGAGATTGTTTTCACGATCCGCTCGGCTTGCGGCCGCACCAGATCGATTGACAACAGCCCGTTCTTCAGGTCGGCGCCCAGCACCTCCATGCCGTCCGCCAGCACGAAGGTGCGCTGGAATTGGCGCGCGGCGATGCCGCGGTGGAGGTATTGGCGGCTCTTGTCGTCCTGCTGCCGACCTCGGATCACCAGCTGACTTTCCTCGACGCAGATCTCGAGCTGATCGCGGGTGAAGCCGGCGACGGCGAGCGTGATGCGGAGCCGCTCCGGGTTTTGCCCGTCGTGCACCAGCCGTTCGATGTTGTAGGGCGGGTAGCCGTCGGCCCCCTTGGCGACGCGGTCGAGCACGCGCTCGATCTCGTCGAAGCCCAGCAGGAACGGGCTGGATAGTGACGGAACTCGTGACATGGTCTCAAAGCCCTCGCATGAAGCGACTTTGACGGAGCCCCTTGCGGGCACCCCAACCGGGCGGCAACTGCCGGCCGATCGTGCCTAATATGGGCAGGGCGGGTTAAAGGTTCAAGAACAAGGGGAATTTGGCCTGGACGGCCTATAGTCGGACATCGACGGGGGTTCCCATATGCCAGATCAGCCGTTCATGCCGGTCCTCACCGTGCGGGCTATCCGCGCCACGCCTGTCGAGGTTCCACCCAATTTCGTGCTCGGCACCAGCCGCGGCGCCTTTCGCCAGGTGCCGCTGCTGCTGATCGATTTGGAGACCAAGGAGGGGGTCACAGGCCGCTCTTATCTGTTCTGCTATCTGCGCGCGGCAGCGCCGGCGATCATGAGTCTGCTGGGCGAAGTCGAGACCGTGACCAATGGCGATAAGATCGATCCGGCCGCGCTTTGGGGCAAGCTCGCGGGCCGGTTCGCTTTGATCGGCGTGCAGGGCATCGTGCGCATGGCGCTCGCCGGTTTCGACGTCGCCTGTTGGGACGCGCTTGCGATTGCCGCGGGGCAACCGCTCGTCCGCATGCTCGGCGCCGACCCGAAGCCTATCCCCGCCTACAATAGTTGCGGTCTCGGCCTGATGGAGGATCTTGGCGCGCTCGCTGCCGAGGCCGAGAAACTGCTCGCGGTCGGCAATTTCCGCGCCGTCAAGCTGCGTCTCGGCTATCCGACGCTTCGAGACGATACCGCCGCCGTGCATGCGGTGCGCAAACGCATCGGCGACGATGTGCATCTGATGACCGACTACAACCAAGTGCTCACCGTCGATGAAGCGCTAGCGCGCGGCCGCGCGCTCGACGCGGAAAATATTTACTGGCTGGAGGAGCCGATCCGCCACGACGATTATGCCGGCGCCGCCAGGCTTGCGCGCGAGCTTAACGTCCCGATCCAGATCGGCGAGAATTTCTCGCTACCCGCCGGCATGAGCGCCGCGCTGGAGCAGGCGAAGCCGGACTACGTGATGCCCGATCTCGAGCGCATCGGCGGCGTCACCGGCTGGCGGCAGGCGGCGGAGCTGGCCGCGGTTAACCGCACCAAGATGTCGTCACATCTGTTTCCGGAAGTGAGCGCGCATCTGCTCGCCGCCACGCCGACCGGCCATTTCCTCGAATATGTCGACTGGGCGAATGTGCTGCTCGAGCAGCCGCTTCAGATTGTCAACGGCCAAGCAATTGTGCCGGAGCGTCCAGGCAACGGCATGGCATGGAACAAAGCGGCGGTTGATCGCTATCAGATAAACTAGCGCAGCTTCAGTTTGAACAACTTGATCGCGTTCTCGCGCCCGATCTTCGCGCGGTCGGCCTCGCTGATCGCAGCTTTATCGAACCACTGCGCGCCTTCGCCCACGTCCTCGAACGGCCAGTCGACCGAGAACATCACGCGCTCGGCGCCCATCTCGGTCATCGCATTGATCAGCGACGGGGTGTGGAAGTTGCCGGAGGTGGTGAGATGGAAATGCTTGCGGAAGTAATGGCCGACCCCGTTCTTGGCGGCGTATTTGTGCGGCGCTTTCATCCAGCCGTTGCGGCCGTCGATGCGCCAAAGCTGCACCGGGATGCCCTCGCCGAGATGGCCAAGCACCATCTTCAGCCGCGGGCATTCGTCGAATAATCCGCTGCCGATCAGGCGCAGCGCATGCACCGCCGTCTCCGCAGAAAACGCCCAATTCGGCCCCAGTAGCCATGAATGGCCTTCGTATTGTTTGGTCCAACTCGGCAGTGGATTGCGCGGATGCAGGTAGAACGGCACGTCGAGCGCTTCGACCGCGCGCCAAAACGGCCGGTACTGCGGCAGGTCGTAATAGGTCACGTTGTCTGGCGACCCGATTTGCGAGAAGCCGTTGACTAGCGCGCCGACAAAGCCAAGTTCCTTGACGCAGCGGGTGAGCTCCGCCGTGGCCGCTTCCGGATCCTGCATCGGCAGCGCGGCAAAACTGGCGAAGCGATCGGGCCGTTTGCGCACCTCGGAGGCCAAGGAGTCGTTGGCCTGGCGCGCTACCGCGATCGCGTGCGTGACGTCGTAGATCGCCTGCACCGCCGGCGCATTCAGCGACAGGATCATCATTTCGATCCCATGCTTGTCCATCTCGCGCAAGCGCATGCTCTGCACGTCGAGCAGGCGCGGACCGAGGTCATTCCACACATGCGCGCCGAACACCTGCGAGTCGCCCAGCGTCGGTTCGATGGCAACGTGTTCCTCAAGCGCGATCTTGCCCTGCATCTCGTATCTCCCGTGGTTTTTCCGGCATCATGCAATGCCGCGGCGGCCGCTGTCAGCAACGTCGCGTTGGTGACGTGAAACAAAAAAGCCGCCCGGGTGGGCGGCTTGCCAGCCGTAGTTCGCGGAGCGCGCAAAGGCTGGTGGAGCCAGGCGGGATCGAACCGCCGACCTCGTGAATGCCATTCACGCGCTCTCCCATCTGAGCTATGGCCCCAATTCGCAAAATTCGTAGCCGCATTTTGGGAAACGCGTGCGGCGCGCGGTAGCTTCAGGTCTCCTCTTCCTTCTCGATGGTCTCGCCGATGATGTCGGTTACATCGGCATCACCTTCTTCCTCTTCTTCGATGAAGGCGGCGTCGTCGAGGCTCTCGTCGATCTCGACCTCTTCGGTCTCGCCTGGCACCGCCGCGCCTTCCGCCGCCACCGGCTTCTTGCCCTGCTGTTCGGCCTCGGCGTCCTCGAGCGAGACGAATTCGGCATCCGCCGTCTCGGGCACGATCGCTTCGGGCTCCGGCACGGGCGCGGGCCGCGCGACCGCCGCTGCCGGCTCGGGCCGCACACGCGAAGGCGCAGGAGCCACGATCGGTACGACCTTGCCGGTATAGGGAGATATCACCGGCGTCTTGCCAAGATCGTAGAACTTGCGGCCGGTTTCCGGACAGACGCGCTTAGTGCCGAGTTCAGCTTTCGCCACGGTCAGGTTCCTCAATATGGTCGGTAAATCGGTGTTTCACTTGGCTAGTTGCAACGCCCCTGTCAATAGCGCAGGCGTGCCTTGAAACGAGCTACCCGCCGCCGGATGACGCGCCGCGCGGGCGCATGGTAGGACGGCGCTCATTGTTAAGGATAGCGCCCGTGAACCCTGCCGATTCGACACCGCTGACCGCCCGCCGCGGCGGCCCCTTGCAAGGCCGTGCCCGGGTGCCGGGCGACAAATCGATCTCGCACCGTGCCCTGATTCTAGGCGCCCTGACGGTCGGCGAGAGCACGGTGGCCGGTCTCCTGGAGGGCGAGGACGTGCTGCATACTGCCGAAGCCATGCGCGCGCTCGGCGCCCGGCTGGAGCGGTCGGCCGACGGCGTGTGGCGAATTCATGGCGTCGGCGTCGCCGGCTTCGCCCAACCGGCCGGCGTGCTCGATTTCGGCAATTCCGGCACCGGCTGCCGGCTGGCGATCGGCGCCGTCGCCGGCTCCCCGGTGACCGCGACTTTCGTCGGCGATGCCTCCTTGAGCAAGCGGCCGATGCAGCGGGTGCTCGATCCGCTGGAGCAGATGGGCGCGCGGGTGATCGAAGCGGCCGAGGGCGGCCGGCTGCCGCTTACACTGCAAGGCGCCGGGGATCCTATTCCGATCACTTATGAATCACTGGTACCCTCGGCGCAGCTCAAGTCGGCGATACTACTGGCGGGCCTCTCCGCCCCGGGCGAAACCACGGTAATCGAAGCGGAGGCCACCCGCGACCATACCGAACAGCTGCTGAAACATTTCGGCGCCAAGCTGACCAGCAAGCCGCATGGCGAGCATGGCCGCCGCATTACGTTGCAGGGGCAACCGGAACTGGAGCCGGCCAATGTGGTGGTGCCAGCCGATCCGTCATCGGCGGCGTTTCCGATGGTGGCGGGTTTGCTGGTGCCCGGCTCCGATTTTATTCTCGATGCGGTGATGACCAATCCGCTGCGTACCGGGCTGCTGACGACGCTGCGCGAGATGGGCGCCGCGATCGAGGCGGTGGCGACGCGCGATGACGGCGGTGAGGAAGTTGCCGATCTGCGCGTGCGGAGCTCGGCGCTCAAGGGCGTCGACGTGCCGTCCGAGCGCGCGCCCGCGATGATCGACGAATATCCAATCCTGGCGGTGGCGGCCTCGTTCGCGCAAGGCGTCACGCGCATGCGGGGACTAAAGGAATTGCGTGTCAAGGAATCCGACCGGCTCGAAGCGACCGCCGCCATGCTGCGCGCCAATGGCGTCATCGTCGAAATCGAGGGCGACGACCTGATCGTGCAGGGCAAGCCAAACGTTGCCGGCGGCGGCGAAGTCGCCACCCACATGGATCATCGCATCGCTATGGCGGCGTTGGTGATGGGCTTGGCCACCGACAATCCGGTGCGCATCGATGATTCAGCGTTCATCGCCACCAGCTTCCCAGGCTTCGTCGAGCTGATGCGCGCGCGCGGCGCGGATTTGTCATGATCATCGCCATCGACGGACCGGCGGCGTCGGGCAAAGGGACGCTCGGCAAGCGGCTGGCCGCACATTACGGTCTGCGCCATCTCGACACCGGGCTGATCTACCGCGCGGTAGCCAAGAGCGTGCTCGATGCCGGCCGCCGCCCCGATGATAAGGCGACTGCCGTCGCCGCCGCCAAAGCGCTCGATCCGGCGCGCTTTGACGAAGTTGCGCTCAAGACCCATGCGGTGGGCGAGGCGGCCTCGGTGGTCTCCGAAATGCCCGAAGTGCGCGCGGCCTTGCTTGCGTTCCAACGCGATTTTGCCGCCCGGCCGCCCGGCGCGGTGCTCGACGGCCGCGACATCGGCACCGTCATCTGCCCGGATGCCGACGTTAAAATCTACGTGACCGCCACCCCGGAAGTGCGCGCTCGCCGCCGGGCAGCCGAATACCAGGCCCAGGGGCGCCATGTCGACGAGGCCACGGTGCTGGCCGACATCCTCAAGCGCGACGAGCGCGACAGCCAGCGCGCCGCCGCGCCCCTGAAACAGGCTCCGGACGCGCACTTGCTCGATACTACGCATTTAGCTATAGACCCGGCCATCCGGGCTGCCATTGACATCGTCGAGGCCACCCGAGCGGGCCGAGGGCGCGATTAACGCCCCTCGTATTGGAGGACAAAGCCCCGCTCGTGCCTCTGCGTTGGGCGCCTGACCGAACCATCGTTCTGAAAGCACGGTTTTAGCGCCGGCCAACCGGGATTCCGGGGCCGCCGTTGGTCTGCGGGATCAACGGCCCGCGCATTCGGAATGCCATTTTCAACCCGCCGGCGCACCGCTTTTAGGAGAACTTATGGCCACCGCTGCTGCACCCACGCGTGAAGACTTCGCCCAATTGCTCGACGAATCGTTCGGGACCGGAAACCTCCAGGAAGGTGCGGTCATCATGGGCAAGGTCGTCGGCATCGAAAAGGATATGGCCGTCATCGACGTCGGCTTGAAGACCGAAGGGCGCGTGGCCCTGCGCGAGTTCGCGGGACCGGGCCGGCAAGCCGAACTCAAGATCGGCGACGAGGTCGAAGTCTATTTGGAGCGCGTCGAGAACGCGCTCGGCGAAGCGGTGCTATCACGCGACAAGGCGCGGCGCGAGGAAAGCTGGGGCAAGCTCGAAACCGCATTCAAGAACAACGAGAAGGTCACCGGTGTCATCTTCAACCAGGTCAAGGGCGGCTTCACCGTCGATCTCGACGGCGCCGTGGCCTTCCTGCCGCGCAGTCAGGTGGACATCCGCCCGATCCGCGACGTCACGCCGCTGATGAACGTCAACCAGCCGTTCCAGATTCTGAAAATGGATCGCCGCCGCGGCAATATCGTGGTCTCCCGCCGAACCGTACTGGAAGAGACCCGCGCCGAGCAGCGCCAGGAACTGGTACAGAACCTCGAAGAGGGTCAGGTCATCGACGGCGTGGTCAAGAACATCACCGACTACGGCGCGTTCGTGGACCTCGGCGGCATCGACGGGCTGTTGCACGTTACCGACATCGCCTGGCGCCGGGTCAATCATCCGACCGAGGTGCTCAATATTGGCCAGCAGGTGAAGGTCAAGATCATCAAGATCAATCACGAGACCCACCGCATCTCGCTCGGCATGAAGCAACTGCTCGACGATCCGTGGCAGGGCATCGAGGCTAAGTTCCCAGTCGGCACCAAGTTCAAGGGCCGCGTCACCAACATCACCGACTACGGTGCCTTCGTCGAATTGGAGCCGGGCATCGAGGGCCTGATTCACGTCTCGGAGATGTCATGGACCAAGAAGAACGTGCACCCCGGCAAGATCGTCTCGACCTCGCAAGAGGTCGAGGTGCAGATCCTCGAAGTCGATCCAGTCAAGCGTCGTATCTCGCTCGGTCTCAAGCAGACCATGCGCAATCCGTGGGAGGTGTTCGTCGAGAAGCACCCGCCGGGTTCGACCGTGGAAGGCGAAGTCAAGAACAAGACCGAGTTCGGCCTGTTCCTCGGCCTCGACGGCGACGTGGACGGCATGGTCCACCTCTCCGATCTCGACTGGAAGCGTCCGGGCGAGCAGGTGATTGAGGAATACAAGAAGGGCGACATGGTCAAGGCGCAGGTGCTCGACGTCGACGTCGAGAAGGAGCGTATCTCGCTCGGCATCAAACAGCTCGCGGGCGACCCGATGGAGTCCGCCGGCGATCTCAAGAAGGGATCGGTGGTGACCTGCGAAGTCACGGAGGTGAAGGAGGTCGGCATCGAGGTCAAGATCGTCGGCACCGACCTGACCGCCTTCATCCGCCGCGCCGATCTCGCGCGCGAGCGCGGCGAACAGCGGCCCGAGCGCTTCGCGGTCGGCCAGAAAGTGGACGCCCGCGTCACCCAGTTCGATCGCAAGACCCGCAAGGTCGGCGTCTCCATCAAGGCGCTCGAAGTTGCCGAGGAGAAGGAAGCGATCGCGCAATACGGCACTGCCGATTCCGGCGCCTCGCTCGGCGACATCCTGGGCGCCGCGCTCAAGCAGCGCGACGACAAGGTCGAGGACAAGGCCGAAACCGAAAAGGCCGAGGAATAGGCCATCGGCGCCCGGTTCCATGCCTAGCCAAAGTGACCCCCGGGCTTGACCCGGGGGTTTTGCTTTACGACACCACGTTGCCAAAAGGCGGTCGGATAGCGGCGTTTCGCTGTAATATCCGGGGCGCGATTCGACTTAGAGGACGAACCCCATGTCGCTCGATGCAGATGCCATCGTCGATCGCCGCCGCATGCGGCGCAAGCTCACCTTCTGGCGCGTCAGCGCTCTGCTGATCGCTCTACTCGCGCTGGTCGGCCTGGCCGCCGCGCTGGCGCCCGGCAGCCGACTGACGGTGCCTGGCGCCTATATCGCCCGCATCAAGGTGCAGGGCCTGATCCGCGGCAATCAGGATCGCGTCGAGGCTCTCGACCGGTTGGCTAAGTCGAGCGCGCGCGCGGTGATCGTGCATATCGACAGCCCGGGCGGTACCACGGCCGGTTCCGAACAGCTTTACGACTCGCTGCGCGCCTTGCAGGCGACGAAGCCGATGGTGGTGGTGGTGGATGGCCTGGCCGCCTCTGGCGCCTATATCGCGGCGATCTCGGCCGACCACATCATCGCCCAGGACACCTCGCTGGTCGGCTCGATCGGCGTGCTGTTCCAATATCCGAATTTTACGCAGGTGCTCAAAACCATCGGCATCCAGGTCGAGGAGATCAAATCGTCGCCGCTCAAGGCGGCGCCGAACGGCTTCGAGCCGACCAGCCCGGAAGCGCGTGCCGCGATCGCCGCGATCGTCACCGACTCCTATGCCTGGTTCAAAGGCCTGGTGAAGGATCGCCGCAAGATGGACGATGCGCAGCTCGCCGCGGTGGATGATGGGCGCGTCTTCACCGGCCGCCAGGGCGTTGGGTTCAAGCTGGTCGACAGCCTCGGCAACGAAAAGACCGCGTTGGCCTGGCTGGAGAGGGAAAAGAAGGTCCCGGCATCGACGCCGGTGCGCGATTACTCCCTGGAGCCGCGATTCAGCGAGCTTTCCTTCCTCCATGTCATTGCCTGGACCTTCGAGGCAATGGGCTTAAGCGCCATTGCGCACCGCATCGAGGCGTGGGGTGCGGTGCAAGCGGTCGAGCGACTCAATCTTGACGGTCTCTTGGCGCTTTGGCACCCTCCATCCGCCAACTGACCACTGATCGAGCAAGGCGGCCGCAATGATAAAGTCCGAGCTTGTGCAACATATCGCCGCCCAGAATCCCCATCTCTACCAGCGCGATGTCGAGAACATCGTCAACGCGATCCTCGGCGAAATCACCAATGCGATGGCGCGCGGCGACCGCGTCGAGTTGCGCGGCTTCGGCGCCTTCTCGGTCAAGCACCGACCGGCCCGCACCGGACGCAATCCGCGCACCGGCGCCCATGTCTCGGTCGAGCAAAAATCGGTGCCGTTCTTCAAGACCGGGAAGGAAATGCGCGAGCGGCTGAACAAGACAGGGCCGGCGTAAGCGGCCAGTTTCAACGTTTGGTTAGAATGGTATTGTGGTGGCCGGGCATGACCCGGCCATCGATGTTTTTGGGAAGAGGCGTAACCGGTGTTCCGCAAAATCGTCACGGCAATCATTGTCGTCCCGCTCGCCGCGGTTATCATCGCCTTCGCGGTGGCGAACCGGCAGTCGGTGACGGTGTCGTTCGATCCGTTCTCGTCGGCGAGCCCGGCCTATGCGGCGACTTTGCCGCTGTTCGCGGTTCTCTTTGCGGTGCTGATCCTGGGCGTACTGATCGGTGGCATCGCTGCGTGGATCCGCCAGGGCAAATGGCGGCGCGCGGCCCGCCGGCTCGACGGCGAGGTGCGCGGGCTACACCAGGAGATGGACGCCATCCGCCGCCGCTTCGGCGCGCCCGAGAACCCGGCGCCCACGCGGGACACCGGCCCGCTGGCGGTGATCCCGCCGCCCATGCCTTAACGCCTTAGCGCATGATCCCGAAAAGGGGGTACCCGTTTTTGGATTAGATCATGCGCCAGCAAAATGCGGGTTCCGCTTTGCGGGGAGGTGGCGAAGGCTGCTAGAACCCCGCCATGCCGTTGACCGTCAAAATCTGCGGGCTGAAGACCCCTGAAGCACTTGATGTGGCGCTCGAATCCGGCGCCGACCTAGTCGGCTTCGTATTCTTTGCCCCCAGCCCGCGCCATCTTGGGCTGGCGGCCGCGCGTCTGCTGGGCGAGCGGGCCAATGGCCGTGCCGGCAAGGTCGCGCTCACCGTCGATGCCGACGACTCGACGCTGCGCGCCGTCGTCGAAGCGCTCAAGCCTGACATGCTACAATTGCACGGCGTTGAGACGCCGGAGCGGGTGGCGGCGCTGCGCACGCGCTTCGGCCTGCCGGTGATGAAGGCGCTGCCGATCGCCGAGCGCAAGGACCTCTCGCGTATCGATCTCTACAAAAGGGTCGCCGACCGGTTGATCTTCGATGCGCGCGCGCCGCAGGACGCAACGCGGCCGGGCGGCCTCGGCCAGCCGTTCGACTGGACCTTGCTCAAGGGCATCGATGCAGGGATACCGTTCATGCTATCGGGGGGGCTTGACGCCGGCAATGTCGCCGAAGCATTGCGCATCACGCGCGCGCCGGGCATCGATGTCTCATCGGGCGTCGAGTGTGCGCCCGGCGAAAAGGACCCGGACAAGATCCGCGCTTTCATCCGCGCCGCGCGGACGGCCGAGGCCGCGCTCGCCTCGAAGGTCAGCGCATGACCGCGCCACAGCCCAATTCGTTCCGCGTCGGCCCCGACGAGCGGGGGCATTTCGGCATCTATGGCGGCCGTTTTGTCGCCGAGACGCTGATGCCGCTGATCCTCGATCTGGAGAAAGCCTATACGGCGGCCAAGGCCGATCCGAAATTCCAGACGGAGATGGATGGCCATCTGGCGAACTACATCGGGCGGCCGTCGCCGCTTTATTTCGCCGAACGCCTCACGCGGCACTGTGGGGGTGCCAAGATTTATTTCAAACGCGAGGAGCTCAACCACACCGGCGCGCACAAGGTGAACAATGTGCTCGGCCAGATCATGCTGGCTTTGCGCATGGGCAAAAAGCGCATCATCGCCGAGACCGGCGCCGGCATGCATGGCGTTGCCACCGCCACGCTGTGCGCCAAGTTCGGGTTGCCCTGCATCGTTTATATGGGCTCGGTCGACGTCGAGCGGCAGAGACCGAACGTGCTGAGGATGAAGATGCTCGGGGCCGAGGTTAGGGCCGTCGAGTCGGGTTCTAAGACGCTAAAAGACGCCATGAACGAAGCGCTACGCGACTGGGTAACTAACGTCGCCGACACGTTTTATTGCATCGGCACCGTCGCCGGCCCGCACCCATATCCCGCGATGGTGCGCGATTTCCAATGTATCATCGGCCGCGAAACCCGCGAGCAGATGCACGCCGCCGAAGGCCGGCTGCCGGATTCGTTGATCGCCTGCATCGGCGGCGGCTCCAATGCCATGGGTCTGTTCCATCCATTCCTCGACGAGCGTGTGATCGAAATCTACGGCGTGGAAGCGGCCGGCCACGGCCTTCCGAGTGGACAGCACGCGGCCTCCATCGCCGGCGGTAGGCCCGGCGTGCTGCACGGCAATCGCACTTATTTGCTGATGAACGATGACGGGCAGATCGAGGAAGCCCATTCGATTTCCGCCGGCCTCGATTATCCCGGCATCGGTCCCGAGCACGCCTGGCTCAACGACATGGGCCGCGTGAAATTCCTCTCGGCCACCGACGACGAGGCGGTGGCGGCGTTCCAGCTTTGCAGCAAGCTCGAAGGAATCATCCCGGCACTGGAGCCGGCGCATGCGCTCGCCCGCGTGCTCGACCTCGCGCCGCAAAGACCGAAAGATCACCTAATGGTCGTTAATCTCTCCGGCCGCGGCGACAAGGATTTAGATTCGGTTGCCGCCTTTCTGGAAAGCAAGCGCCGATGACCACCCGCATCGACCGCCGATTCGCCGCGCTCAAAGACGAAGGCCGCGCCGCGCTGGTGACGTTCACCATGGCCGGCGATCCGGATTACGAAACCTCGCTCGCGATCGCCAACGCGCTGCCGAATGCTGGCGCCGACATGATCGAACTGGGCATGCCGTTCACCGATCCGATGGCCGACGGCCCGGCAATCCAGGCCGCCGGCGTGCGCGCTTTGAAATCCGGCCAGCGCATGACCAGGACGTTGGCGCTGGTGCGCGAGTTCCGAAAAACCGACGACGCGACGCCGATCGTGCTGATGGGCTACTACAATCCGATCTATATCTATGGCGTCGATCGCTTTCTCGCCGACGCCAAGGCTGCCGGAGTCGATGGCTTGATTGTCGTCGACCTTCCTCCGGAAGAAGACGAGGAGCTTTGTTTGCCGACGCTGAAAACGGGCCTCAACTTCATCCGCCTCGCCACGCCGACCACCGACGACAAACGCCTGCCGGCTGTGCTCAACAACACTTCGGGCTTCGTCTATTACGTCTCGATCACCGGGACCACCGGCTCGGCGGCGCCCGATAGCGGCAAGGTCACTGCGGAGGTTGCGCGCATCAAGCGGCACACCAAATTGCCCGTCGCGGTCGGCTTCGGCGTGAAAACCGCTGAGCAGGCCCGCGCCATCGCTTCCGGCGCCGACGGCGTCGTGGTCGGCTCCGCGCTGGTGGATGCACTGCGCCTAAGCCTCGATGAAAATGGCAAAGCCGGCCCGGGAACCGTGAAAGCGGTGACTTCGCTGGCGTCCGCGCTGGCCGATGGCGTGCGCTCCGCACGCCGCGTGGCAGCGGAATAAATATCTGGCTGCCGCGGCGGTTATAATTCTGACGAATCGGGCCTATATAGGCGAGCCATGAACTGGATCTCCAACGTCGTCCGCCCCAAGATTTGCAGTTTCCTGCGCCGCGAGACGCCGGAAAATCTCTGGATCAAATGTCCGGAGACCGGCCAGCTCGTCTTTTACAAAGACGTCGAGGCCAACCAGTTCGTCATTCCGAGCTCCAACTATCATATGCGCATCAGCGCGGCGGCGCGGCTGAAAGCGATGTTCGATAGTGGCGAGTACGAAGACATCGCCATGCCGGAAGTGCCGCTCGATCCGCTCAAGTTCCGCGACGAGCGCCGCTATGCCGACCGTCTGAAGGACGCGCGCACCAAGACCGGCCTGCAGGACGCCGTGAAAGCGGGTATCGGCCGCCTGGAAGGCTTGATGGTGACTATCGGCGTGCAGGATTTCGATTTCATGGGCGGCTCGCTCGGCATGGCGGCGGGAGAGGCCGTGATCACCGGGCTGGAGACGGCGGTGCGCCGGCAGACGCCGTTCATCATGTTCGCGGCCTCCGGCGGCGCGCGCATGCAGGAAGGCATCCTGTCGCTGATGCAATTGCCGCGCACCACGGCCGCCGTGCAGATGCTGCGCGAGGCGAAAAAGCCCTATATCGTCGTGCTGACCAATCCCACCACCGGCGGCGTTACCGCGTCCTATGCGATGCTGGGCGACGTGCACATTGCCGAGCCGGGCGCGCTAATCGGCTTTGCCGGCCCGCGCGTGATCGAGCAGACCATCCGCGAGAAATTGCCGGAAGGCTTCCAGCGCGCCGAATATCTTGCCGAGCACGGCATGGTCGATATGGTGGTGCATCGGCACAAGTTGCGCGCGACGCTCGCCGAATTGTGCCGATTGTTGACCAGAGCGCCGGTGCCGGGCGCGCAGCCGCAATTGCCGGTTCCGGCGCACGCGTGAGCGCGCCGCCATGACGACGCCGGTTGACGCAATCGTCGCGCGGCTCGCCGCGCTGCACCCCAAGCGTATCGATCTGTCGCTCAATCGCATCGAGCGTCTGTTGGCTGCGCTCGATCACCCCGAACGGAAATTGCCACCGGTGATTCACGTTGCCGGCACCAACGGCAAGGGCTCCACCATCGCCTTCATGCGCGCGATCCTGGAAGCCGCGGGAAAACGCGTGCATGTCTATAGCTCGCCTCATCTGGTGCGTTTCAATGAGCGCTACCGGCTCGGCCAACCGGGGGGGGGCGTGCTGGTAAGCGACGCGGAGCTCAGCACCGCTCTGGAGGAATGCGAGCGCGCCAACGCAGGCCAAGCCATCACCGTGTTCGAGATCACCACCGCAGTTGGCCTCGTGTCGTTCGCGCGCCATCCCGCCGATGTTCTGTTGATGGAAGTCGGCCTGGGCGGGCGGCTGGACGCGACCAATGTGGTGGATCATCCGCTCGCCACCGTCATCACCCGCATCGCGATCGACCACACCGATTTTCTGGGCGATACGCTCGACAAGATCGCGAATGAGAAGGCCGGCATTCTCAAGCGCGGGACGCCGGCCATCGTTGCCGCGCAGGCGCGCGCCGCACTCGCCGTGATCGAACGGCAGGCGGCACGGCTCAATGCGCCGCTGAAGATCGCTGGCGAGGATTGGACCGCGACCGAGGAACGCAGGCGGCTGGTCTATCAGGATGAGTCGGGTCTGCTCGATCTGCCGGCGCCGAAACTTTACGGTCGCCATCAGTTCGAGAATGCCGGGCTCGCCATCGCGGCGCTGCGCGCGATCAAGCCGTTCAAGATTGCGCCTGCCGCCTACGAGGCCGGCATGGTCAAGGCCGACTGGCCGGCGCGGCTGCAACGGCTCGCCGCGGGCCGGCTGGTCGAATTGGCGCCCATCGGCAGCGAGCTGTGGCTGGATGGCGGGCATAATCCCGACGGCGGTCGCGCTATCGCGGCGGCGCTCGCCGATCTTGAGGAGCGCGTTTCGCGTCCGCTGGTGCTGATCGTTGGGATGCTGGCGAGCAAGGATTGCGAAGGTTTCTTGAGCAATTTCACCGGGCTCGCCCGCCGGATGATCGCGGTGCCGGTGCTGGGCGCCGAAAAGGGCCTGAGTGCGGAAGCCGTGGCGGATGCGGCGCGCGCTATCGGCCTGCCCGCCACCAGCCGCGACAATCTCGACGAGGCCCTCGATGCGGCGCGCAAGCTCGATCTCGACCCGCCGCCGAGGATCCTGATTACGGGTTCACTCTACCTTGCCGGCGAAGTCTTGCGCAAAAACGGCACGCCGCCGGCCTGAAATGAAAACGATCGGCCTTTGGGGCCGGCCGCCAGAGAATTATTTCTGCGCGTCGATCAGACCGCGTCGCTAATCCATTGATGCAGCTTCTGCCTCGGCGCCGCGCCGACCTGGCGCGAGGCGATCTCACCGTTCTTGAACAACATCAGGGTCGGAATCGACATTATGCCGTATTTGGCCGCCGTGTTCGGGTTCTCGTCGACATTGAGCTTGACGATCTTGACCTTGTCGCCAAGCTGACCGGCGATTTCCTCCAGCGCCGGCGCGATCATGCGGCACGGCCCGCACCATTCCGCCCAAAAATCCACCACCACCGGCTCGGAGGATTTTAGAACATCAGATTCGAAGCTTGCGTCCGACGTTTTGCCGACGGCCATGGGGATTACCTCTTGTGGATTGCGAGCGAAGAATCGCGCCACGAAATGGTGAGGAGACGAACCTATGAACGCGATCCGGCAGCGTCAAGGCGCTATCGCGCGGACGTGACCCGCGCCAGCGCGGCATCCAGTACCTCGCCCGAAAGCTCCATGAGATCAGGCACTTCAGTCCAGATCAAAGCGGCGCGCAGCGGCCGCTCCGGGTATAATTTCGCCAGCACGGCGCGGTAGAGGGCTAGCTGGCGCACGTAAGGGTGCGGCACGTCTTCGATTCGGCGCGGGGCGGGGCGGTTGGTCTTGAAATCGCCAATCAGGACAGACGTTTGCGTCACTGCCAGGCGGTCGATCTGGCCGGAGACGCGCACTTCCTCGCCGCCGAGGATAAGCCGGCCGACGATCGGCACTTCGGCCCGGCTGCGGCGAGTAAAGAGCTCGTAGAAGCGCGTATCCTCGAGCACGTGCATGACTTGCTCGGCGAGTTTTGCGCGATCCTCGGCCGCCAACTTCTCACCCCCGCGCGCCAAATAGTCTTCCGCCGCCTTGGTGCGCCGTTGCGCAGGGATAGCCGGCAGCGACTGCAGCAGTCGGTGCACCAGCGAGCCGCGCAGCAGCGCCGCGCCCCGGTCGCCGGACGCGGGCGGGCGGGCGTCGTCGTCCTCGGCGCTCGAAGGTGTGATGGTCCGCACGGCAGAAATCTCAGACGTGGCGTTGGTCGTAAGCCAGGCCGGCACAGACGTTGGCTTGATCGCGGCCGAAGTTTCTTTCTTCTGTTGCTCTTGTTCTGGCGGCGGCCCTTTGCGGTAACGCCACACCTCGCCGCCGCCGTCGTCAGCCGGTTCGGCGACGCAATCGGGTGTCAGCGCGTCCTCGACCAGCTGATACCAGCAGCCATCTGGAATTTTATTCCGGCCCTGGGTGCCGGCAATCACTAGCCGCTCCTTGGCGCGCGTCATCGCGACGTACAGCAGCCGCCGGTATTCGTCGCGCGCGTCATGTTGCGCTTGACTACGCGCATCTACCATGGCGCCGACGTCTTCAGATTGTGCCGTCAGCCATACCAATGCTCCATCCGGCAACGGCAATAGTCGCGGATCTTTCGGGCCGGTCGGCTTCGTCGTGGTGTCGGCGATGATCACGGTGTTGGCTTCCAATCCCTTGGCGCCGTGCACCGTCATCACGCGCACCTCGTCGCGCACCATCTCCATGTCGCGCTTCACCTCGCTTTGCGCGGCGCGCAGCCAGGCGAGGAAACCTTGCAGCGACGGCGTCTCGCGCGTCTCGTAGTCGAGTGCAAGGTTGAGGAATTCGTCGAGCGCGTCGTTGGCTTCCGGCCCGAGCCGCGCGAGAAATTTTGCGCGCCCGCGCGCGGCGCCCAGCACATGCGCGAAGAACGCGAAAGGTGTCAGCTTGCGTGCAGCGTTGGCGAGGTCATCGAGTGCGCATTCGGTCGTGGCAAAATCCGGTTCGTGAGCCTTGCTGCGCAAGCTCGCGCGCAACGATCCCTTGCGGTTCCAGGCCAGACCGAACAGATGCTCTTCGCTCAAGCTGAACAGCGGGCTTTTGAGCACGCTCGCCAAAGCCAAATCGTCGTCCGGCAGCAGCAGCGCATCGGCAAGCGCCATCAGATCCATCACCGCGATGTGCTCGGTGAGCACCAGCCGGTCGGCGCCGGCGACCGCGATACCGGCATTTTTCAAGGCGCGGATGATCGCTTCGAACAGCGGCCCGCGCTGGCGCACCAGCACCAGCACATCGCCGGCCTTTTGCCCGCGCTCCATCCATAGCTTCACATGCGCCGCGATCCGGCGCGCCAGCACGACGCGCGGGCTTATCTCGCTCTCGGTGTCGAACGGTGCGTCCCAGCCTTCGATTTCCTTGCGCTCGGCCGGTTTCTCCAACGGCCATAGTTCGACCAGGCCGGGCGCGGCATCGGGCAGCGATTCATGCGGCGGCACGCCCGCCGTATCGGTGGTGACGCTGGCGAAGATTTCCTGCGCGGCGAACACCCGGTCCACGCCGCCAAGCACGTTCGCGCCCGAGCGGAACGAGTGATGGAAGCGCAAGTAGCGCCAGCCCTGGTCCGGCGCGTTGAATTGCTTTTCGAACTCGCGGCGCATGTCGTCGAAGGCGTGCGGCGCCGCGCCCTGGAACGAGAAGATCGATTGTTTCTCGTCGCCGACCGCGAACACCGTGCGCCGCGTGTTGGCGCGCGCGCCGCCGGGCGTGAATTCCGAGACGATGGTGCGCACGATGCTCCACTGCTTTGGGTTGGTGTCCTGCGCCTCGTCGATCAGCACGTGGTCGATGCCGAGATCGAGCTTGTAGAGCACCCAGGCCGCCGACGAGCGCGCGAACAACGCGAGCGTCTTGTCGATCAGGTCATTGTAATCGAGCAGCGCGCGGCGCTCTTTTTCCTTTTGATAGCGCGCGATCACTTCCGCCGCGATGGTGACCAGTGCGCGGGTGCGGTCGCGCGCAGCAAGCGCGCGCTCGCGCTCGATCAGCTTGCACACGCGCTCTTGTTCGTCGATCAGGCGCGCCAGCCAATCGGGATGTTTGTCGGCGAGCTTCTTAGTGACGATATTTTTGCGCGGCGCGAGTTCGGTGGTGCAGAACACTTTCAGATAATTGTCGATCCGCTCGCGCCCCGCGGCAATGCTCGCAGCCTCGAGGGTGGCGACGTGCTTCTGGTCGGACGCGGAGCCGGAATCAGAGAATCTCGATCAGAGCCGGCCATTCCGCCGCAGGAATCAGTGAATGGGAAAAGAACTCCTGTTCGACCAACTCAAGCGTGTCGTTGGGATCGAGCTCCAGGGTCTGCGACAATTGCACGATTGCCTTGTTGACGCTGCCGGCACGCTGGGTCCAGGCATCGATCGCGTCGCGCTCGCGGATCGCGTCGCCGACCAAGTCCTTGAACGTCTGGTCGGCGGCGACTACGATTGCCGTGGCGAGTGCCTGACCGAGCGCGCCGTCCGGCTTGGCTGAGGCTTCCAGCAGCACATCCAAAGTCAATTTGTCGAGCAGTTGCGTGGTCGCGGCATCGTCCAGCACCGTGAAGCGCGCGGCCACATCGGCCTCGAATGGGAACTGGTGCAGCAGCCGCGTGCAGAAGGCGTGGATGGTCTGCACCTTCAGGCCGCCCGGGGTCTCTAGCGCGGAGGCGAACAGCCGGCGCGCCCGCGCGCGCTGCCCGGCATCGGGCTGGCGGCCGGTCGAGAGCGCGATCTGCTGGTCGAGCGCGGCATCGTCGAGCGCAGTCCATGCCGCCAGCCGCTTGAACACCTCGTTCGCCATATTGGCGGCGGCGGTCTTGGTGAAGGTGATGCAGAGAATCTTGGCAGGATCGACTCCGCGCAATAGCAGGTTGATCACGCGCTGCGCCAGCACATAGGTCTTGCCGGAGCCGGCATTGGCCGAGACGAAAGCGGAGACGTCCGGGTCGGCGGCCTCGACCTGCACACGGCGCACGGCGGGCGGGATGGTGCGGGGGGTGGTCATGACAACCCTCCCTCCGCGAAGCGGCGGGGAGGGTCGGTTTGCATCGCGTTAGCAATGCGAACCGGGGTGGGGAACCGCTGCGGAATTTGGTCGAGTATTGTGCCCCCCACCCCCAACGCCTCCCCGCCACTCGCAAGCGGCCGTGGGGGGAAGGGAGCTGAGAGTGCGTGCACGCTACGCCCCGGACACGAGGCTGTGCGACTCGGCGCAATCATGACTTGCTCTCATCCCCGCCGCCGGTGGCCGACCATTCCTTGACGCGCGCGAGGTGGTCGTAGTCGCCGTAATGCGTCTTCCACATCGGATGCACGAGCGAGAGATAGGGCGTCGCTTCATCCCCGAAGCGCGCGGCCAACTCCTTCAGCCGCGCCAACGCGTGGTCGGCTTGCGTGTCGGGGGTGCCTTCCTTGAAGGCGATCGGCAGCGATTTTCCTGCCGGCTCGCCGCCCTTCAGCGTGACGTAAGCGATTTGCGAAACCGAGCCGCCCGCGATGGTCTTGAAGCCGCCGGCGCGCAGGATTGCGGCTTCCAGCGTTAATTGCGGGGCCAAGCCGGTGCGCACTTGTTTCTCGGTGCGTGGCGCGCCGGTCTTGTAATCGAGGATGGCGTAGCTGCCGTCTTGACGCTTCTCGATGCGGTCGGCGATGGCGGACAGCGTGAACTCGCGTTTGCCGGTCGGGAATTTCAGCTCGCCGCGGATTTCCGCATGCAGCGACGTGACGCCTTCGCGCCGCGCTCTGTCCCATTGCGCAAACCACTGCGCGATGCGCACAAAGCGCGGCCACCAGAAGGCACGCGCCTCCGGATAATCGGTCAGCGTCGCGAAATGCTTTTCGCCGAGCGCGAGTAATTCCTTCATCGGATCGGCCGGCGGCGCTTGCGCGAAGTCTTTCGTGTAGTCGCCGATGGCGCCGTGGATAACCGTGCCGCGGTCGCGCGCGCCCGGCGGCGTGTCGATGGCATCGAGTGGCTGCAGGCGGAGAATATATTTCGCGTAGATGGTGTAGGGATCGCGCAGCCAGTCCTCGATCGCGGTGACCGACAGGCGAGACGGCCGCGCCTCGGGCTTCGGTTTCGGCGCCGGACGTTCGGCGGATTTCACCAACGCCGGATGATCGAGCGCGCGGGCGAGGGCGAGATAATTGTTGCCGCGCGCGAGCACGTCGGTCCAGCGCGCGCCGGCGAGCGCGGCGATGCGCTGCACGAAACGAGAGGTCACGGTTGGCGCGCCGGCAATTTTTGCCGCGCGCGCGAGGATCACTTCGGGTGCGCCCAACGCCCGCGCGAAGTCGTGCGCGGACAATCCGATGCGGCGCTCGGGTGGATCGAGGCCGAGATCGCGGCGCATCGGCCGGCTCAGCCAGGGATCGCTGCGTGTTTCGCCAGGCCATGTGCCCTCGTTGAGGCCGCCGAGCACGACGCGATCGATCGTTTGCAGGCGCGCTTCCAGTGGACCGTAAATGCGCACGCGCACGTCAGGCGTTTCGGGGCGGCGCACCACGCGGTCGCCGATGGTGGCGTGGAACAGTTCAGCGTAGTCGCTTTTAGCCACGTCAAGGCCGGCGGCGGACGGGCTTTCGATGAGTTCTTCGAATGTGCGGGCGAGCGCAGTACCGTCATTGCCGGAAAAAGCGGCGATTTCCCCCGCGGCGTCTTTTCCGAGAGCGGTAATCACATCGCGGTGATGCGTGGCCAGCGCGGCGAGCGGAAGAGCGCGGGATCTCAGCGTTTCCAGCGGCGCGAGCGCGGCACCGAGCCGGGCGACCAAATCGGCAGCCACGTCGAATTCGTCGTCGGCAATCAGCCAGCGCGGATCGCTGCGGTGAAGCTGGTCGCGATTGTTGCGAAAAGTCGCCAGCGCCTGCGCAAGGGCGTCGCTGCCCGGTCGCGGCCGCGGGCCGCGCAGCAGCGCGCGCTCGAGCGTGGCAATCGCGGTGTTGTGTGCGCCCGCCGCCGCGCCGAGCCGCAGCAACGGGTGCTTGAGCAGCGCCAGCAGCGTCACCGGCTCGAGGCCGGCCAGCGCGGCGTCGGCTGACAGCCTGGCGAATACGCCGGCTGGCGTGTCGGCGAGCGAATCGCCACCGGAATCGTCCACCTCTACCTGCCAGCGCGCGAGCGCAGCGACGACGCGGCGCGCCAGCGCGCGGTCGGGCGTCACCAGCGCTGCGGTTTTGTCCTTGATTTCGATGGCTTCGCGTAACGCCACCGCGATGGCGAGCGCTTCTTCTTCGGCGTTGGCCGCCTCGATCATCGAGAGGGAAGCAAGCGCCATGGCGGTGGCGGTGTCGAAGTCTTTCGTCTTGGCGCGCAGCTGCCAGCGCTCGGTGGTGGCGGCCGGGCGCAGCGCCTCCGACACCAGCAGTTCGCGCCCGTGCGGCTGCGGCGGTGCAAGTTGATTCACCTCCTCACGCCGGATTCCGATGCGGTCGATCAGCGCGTGCATGGCGAATTGCGCGTGGCCGGAAGCGGGCGCGCCGTCATGACTCGGATTGTCGTCGTTGCCGGCGATCAGCGCCCAACTGGCGTCGTCGAGCTCCATGTCGAGGCCGGGCAACACCAGCGCGCCATGCGGCAGTTTCGCGATGGTGGCGAGCAGCTTGGCGGTCGCCGGCATCGAGCCGGTGGAGCCGGCGGCGATCACTGGCGCGTCGCTGCCGGCAAGCCGCTTGGCCTCGGCCTCGATCAGTTTGTCGCGGCGCTCGGCGGATTCGATGGCGCCGCGCTCATGGCGCAGCGCCGGCCAGGCCTCGCGCGCGATCTGCAAGAAACGCAGCGAAAGCTGCCAATAGGGATCGAGATCGTCCGGCACAAGTTTATCGAGCCTATCCCAGGCGACCTGGCGCGTGGTCATGTCGTCCATCAGCCGGGCGAGATCGTCGGCGAGGCCGAGCGCGGCGGAGGGCGTGTTGGCGATCAGCGGGGAACCTTCGGCGCCGCGCAGCTTCGGCGTGTTCGCCCATTTGAGGATCAGCTCGGCCAGCAGCAGCCGGCGTTCCAGCGGCGCGATCGCCGGCGGCAGTGCCAGCGCGGCTTCGGCCATGTCGCCGGTGGCGGCTTCAGCGAAGGCAATCTCGTCTTCGTCGAGATCGCCGAGCGCGACGATGCGCGGCAGGATCGCGGCGTCGCCTTTGAGTTCGTCGAGGAAAACCTCGCGGGCGAGGCGGCAGGCGCGCCGGGTCGGCAGATAGAGCGTAGCGCGCGCGAGCTCAAGCGGATCGTGCGAGGCCGGAAAGTCGGGCACGAGTTTGCCGGCGCACAAGGCGTCGATCAGCACGGCCAAGAACGGCGCCGAGGCGGGGATGTTGAAGACATTGGGTTTGGCGGCGGGCATGCGTCGAATCATACACGCTTTGGCGCGGCGCTACCCCGTGCTAGCGCGGATTATGTTTTCCGCCAGCACGATGGCGTCAGGCGTGCCGACGTGCATCCACAGGCCTTCCAGGCGCAGGCCGTACAGGCGGCCGGCTTCCGCCGCGCGCTCAAACAGATCGGTGAGCGGGAATTCGCCTTGCGGCGCATCCTTGAACAGCGCGGGCGCGAGGATAGCCGCACCGGCAAATACGAAAGGTGCCACTTCGCGCTCAGCCCGGCGGCGCAACCGGCCATCGGGCGCCATGGCGAAATCGCCGCGTCCGGCATAGCCGATGCTGCAGGTGGTCGGCGCCAGCAGGAGCAGCGCGTCCATCGCGGCGGAATCGAAATTCTCCGCCAGGCGCGCGAGATTGGGCTGAACGCCGTCGATCCAGATGGTGTCGGAGTTGATGTGGAAGAACGGCGCGCCGCCGAGTTCCGGCAGCGCCTTCACCAGCGCGCCGCCGGTGCCGAGCAGCAAGCCGCGCTCGTCGGAGATCACGATCTGCGGTTTGGAGCGCGCGGCTAAATGGCGCTCGATCTGCTCGGCGAAGTGATGCACGTTGACCACCGCGCGCTCCACGCCCGCCTCCGCCAGTCGGTCAAGCACGTGATCGAGCAACGCCTTGCCGCCGACCTCGACCAGCGGCTTCGGCATGCGCTCGGTGAGCGGGCGCATGCGCGTGCCCAAGCCGGCCGAAAGCACCATGGCACGGCGCGGAATTTTATCGGTTAGCGGCTGGGCCATAGGGATTTCAAGGCCGGTACATTGGCGCGATACCACGCGGAGAGCTGCGCCAGCGCCGGATGCGCCAGCGAGCGGTGCAAATAGGCCCATACCCGCGGCATGTGACGCAAATATTGCGGCTTGCCGTCGCGGCGGTCGAGGCGGGCGAAGATGCCGAGGATCTTGCTGGCGCGCTGGGCGGCGAGCGTCGCGTAAGCCTTGGCGAAAGCCGGCGCGTCAAAACCGGGATCGGCCGCGCGTCGCGCGCGGGTGTAGCGCGACAGCAGCGCGATCTCCATCATCTCCGGCACGTCGATGCGGGCGTCCTGCAACAGCGAGGCTAGGTCGTAAGCCGCCGGCCCCATCACCGCGTCCTGGAAATCGAGCAGGCCGATGCGCGCGACGCCTGCGCGTTCCGGCAGCCACAACAGATTGGGCGAATGGTAATCGCGCAGCACCCAGGTCGCGGGTGCCTCGACCACTGGCGCCAGCGCATCGCGCCAGAGTTCGACATAGGCCTCGCGCTTGGCGGGCACCAGCTTGATGTCAAGCCGCGGCAGATACCAGTCGACCAGCAACTCGGCCTCGATCAGGAACGCCTCCAGGTCGTAGCGCGGCAAGGTGTAATCGACGCCCGGCTCGACCGGCAACACACCGGGCAGCGGCGCACGGTGCAACGCCGCCAACAGATCGGCCGCCACCTCGTAGCGCGGTTCGATCGGCGCCGGCGGGTCGCCATCGACCACCAATTCGCTGCCGAGGTCCTCGATCACCAGCAACCCTGCGTCGCGGTCGGCGGCAAAGATCGCCGGCGCGGACAAGCCCTGCGCGCGTAGCGCCTGCGCCATGGCGACGAACGGCGTCACGTTTTCGGCGAGATGCGCGATCGCGCTGTAGGGCTTGCCGTCGCGCACCGGCGGTCCGTCCGGCCGCTTCGGCGAATTCATCAGGATGTAGCTCGCGCCTTCGAGCGTGAGCCGCTCGTAAGCGCGGGTGGAGGCGTCGCCCTGGACGTATTGCCGCTCGGCTTGCGCGAAGCCGGAACGGGAGAGGAAGGCCCGGATCGCGGCGATGCGCTCGGCGCGCGCAGCAAACGCGCCATAACCGGTGACACGCGCGTTGCGAAAGGTTTCGCCCTGCTGCGGCGACAGTGTCAGCGCGACGTTGAGCCGATCGGCTGGCAGGAAACCGGCGGCGCGGTCCGGCCATTCCAGCAGTGTCACCGCGTCGGGCGCGATATCCTCGAAGCCGAGCTCGGCGAGCTCGGCCGGCCCGGACAGCCGGTAGAGATCGGCGTGCTCCAGCGAAAATCGCGGCAGGTCGTAGGCCTGCATCAGTGTGAAGGTCGGGCTCGGTACCTCGACCGTCTGGTCGCCGGCGAGATGGCGGATCAAAGCGCGGGCGAAAGTGGTCTTGCCAGCCCCGAGATCGCCGGACAGCGTGATCAGGTCGCCGGGCGCGAGCGCGGCGGCGATGTCCACCATCAGCCGGCGCGTGGCCTCTTCGTCGGCGAGCGCCACCGTGAAGCTGTAGCTGCCGGAGGTCGTGGGGAACATCGAATCATCCGCCTTGGGGTCCGAACCTTATAAACTTGGTAGGTGGGGTGGGGCCAGATAAGAGCGCGCACTAGCGTCGCTTCGCGAACCTAGGCGTGCCTGTCGCATCTAAATGGTCTTCTGGAGATATCCAGTCATCGCGATCTTCTTCGATTGCCGCAAAGTTGCTTGCTGCGAAACCCATTGAAAAAACGTCCGCGAAGACGAGCTAGACAGGCAAAGATTTCTCGCGCCTCTCCACGGGAGCGACAGATTGCGCTTTTGGCTATCCCGCTATGCGTTTTATTTCCGTCATCCTGCGGTGCCTGGCGCTTTTATATGCGCAAGTTTGCGGATTGCTTGCGTCGAGCCCCGAAGGATGCACGGCCAGGGCCGTCGCCCATCGAGGCTCGCGTCGCTCGCACCTTACGGTGACGGACAGGGGAAGGCGGGCGGCCTGTTTCCCGTTTCGGTGGGTGTGCAGGGCCTGCCGGAATCATCTTTTGGCGGTTAAGGTGCGACCATGAACAAGCAGTCATTAGGTAAACTCCCCGCCGATGCTTTCGGGATGCTGGAATTGCCCGTCCTCAGCGCCGAAATTCTTGAGGGCTTTCGCGCCTTGCCCGATCTGACCGGCATGTCGTCGGACGCCATGGACGAACTCGGCATTGTCGGCGTCGTGCCGGCGAGCGTGCTGAAGCCGACCGACCCGAAGGCACGTCTGGTCGGGCGGGCGTTGACGGTGATGAACGTCGCGGCTTCGGCCCGCGTGCGGGAGAACGTCGCTGGCGGCGTTTCCGGCATGGCCGAGATCGAGGCGCATAATCTCACCGAGCCGGGCGACGTGCTGGTGCTGAAAGGGGTCGATCAGATTTCCAATATGGGCGGTATGTCCGCCACCATCGGCCATCGGCAGGGCCAACTCGGCGCCATCGTCGACGGCGCGGTGCGTGACGTCGATCACTCGCGCGACATCGGCTATGCGATCTGGTCGCGCAGCGTCAGCCCGATCACCGGCAAATGGCGCGTCAAGACGATCGCGGTCAACAAGCCGGTCACGATCTGCGGGATCGCTGTCAATCCCGGCGATCTCGTGCTCGCCGACGAAACCGGCGTGTGTTTCATCCCGCGCGAGCGGGCTGCCGATGTTCTTGCGCGCGCGCGAAAGATTGCGGCCAGTGAGGTGGTGCGCGAAGCCAAGATCGCGTCGGGTGTGCCGGTGGCGGAGTTGTTGCCGAAGCAGAAATAGTGCGCGGATTTTCGCCTAGTAACTTTCCCCTCGTCCGCGGGCGTTCGCGAGCGGCGGGGAGGGTAAAAAGAGCTACTCTGCCTTGATGCCGAGCTTCTTGATCGTATCCTGCCAATAAGGGAATTCCTTCGCCAAGCGGGCTTTGAACGCCGCGCTGCCGAGCGTGCCGTGCATGCCCTGGGTGGCGAAGCGTTCCTTGACCGCGGGCAGCGCGACCACCGCAAACAATGCTTTCACCAGTCTATCGTGTACCGGTGTGGGCGTGCCGGCCGGGAGGAAAACGCCGTACCAGTTTTCCATCACCACATCGGGCAGGCCGAGCTCCACCGTGGTCGGCACGTCCGGCAGCAGTGGCGAACGCTCGGTGCCGTACAGCGCCAAGGCCTTGACCTTGCCGGCCTTGACCAGCGGCAGCAGCACCGGGAAGTCGGCGTTCAGCATGTCGATTTGACCGCCCATCAGATCGCTCAGCGCCGGAGCGGCGCCGCGATACGGCACATGCGCGACTTTCAAGCCGGCGGCTGAATTGAGCAGCTCGCCGGCGATGTTCATCGTGGTGCCGGGCCCGGCCGATCCGTAGGTCATGGCCTGACCTTGCTTCGCCTTCGCGATCAAGTCCTTGAGATTTGAAACGCCGGGCTTCGGGCCGACCACCAGTAGCGTGGGCACCGAGCCGACCAGCATCATCGGATCGAACGCCTTTCTCGGGTCGTAACCGCCGGGCGGATGCAGCGTCGGGCTGATCACTTGCGAGCCAAGGCTGGCCAGCAACATGGTGCGGCCATCCGGCGCCGCGCGCGCCACCATTTCAGAACCGATCGCGCCGCCGGCGCCGCCCTTGTCGTCGACAATGACATCCGCCCCGAGCAGCGGCCCCAGTTCATGTGCGAGAACGCGCGCCATTTGATCGACGGGGCCGCCGGCCGCAAACGGCACGACAATCTTGACCGTTTCCGCCAGCGCTGGCGCGGCCAGCAAGGTCGCGGCCGCGCATAAACACACCGCCAAACGTTTCATCTTGGTCTCCTCCCTCGATACGGTCGACGATGCCATGTTGTTATTCGGGCACCGCGTTCAGCTCGTTCGAGCGGAGAAGTATAGCGGCACCGTGCCGAAGGCAGAAAGAGCTTCGGTTCGTTCGACTGAGCGGTGGAAATGGAGAAGTACAAAGGGCCGGCATTCAGTTTCCGGCCCTTTGCATTCATTCCGCCTTGATGTTCGGCCGGACGAGCGGGCTACGCCTCCGGCTAATGCATTCAATAATCGGTACGACCATAAGACGGACGCTCGGCCACCGGCGCTAAGGCCCCGTAGCGGGCCGGCTGAACACGGTCTTGCAGGCCGGGCTGAGCTGCAGTTTGTTTCTCGGCAAGGCAGTGCGTCACCCGCGCTTCATCGGGGATGGTGTTCTGGCAAACGCCGCATCGCACCCGGCGTGCAGTCATCGACATCCTGTTGCGTGTAGGCGAGGGCTGAGAGCGGAGCTATGATGGTAACGAGTGAAGCGATAGCGCACAGCTTTTTGAGCACGACGGTGCACTCCAATGTCGAGTGTCAACGGCCGACGCTGAACATTGTTCCCGAAATCAAGCGCATAGGGCTGCGCACAAGTTTCGTTATGAGGGTATGAACCTTTCGTCCTGGCTCATGGCGGCGCGGCCGCGCACGCTCAGTCTTTCGATCACGCCGGTGGCGGTCGGAGTCGCGCTGGCGTGGGCGGTGGACAGACAGATTCATGGGCCGGCAGTAGTGGCGGCACTCCTCGGCAGCATGTGCATTCAGCTCGGCACTAATTTGCACAACGATGCGGTCGATTCTGAACGCGGCGGCGATGGCCCCGATCGAGTCGGACCGCCGCGCGTGACCGCGTCTGGCTTATTGAGCGCCGGCGACGTCAAACGCGGCGCGGCGGTGTGTTTCGCCGTGGCGGCGCTCATGGGGCTTTATCTAGTTGCCGTCGGGGGCTGGCCGATTCTCCTGCTCGGCATTCTGTCGATCGCCTCAGGCTGGGCCTATACCGGTGGCCCGCTGCCGATCGCCTATACGCCGTTGGGAGAACTGTTCGTAATCGCCTTCTTCGGCGTCGGCGCGGTGGGCGGTACCTATTGGCTTTGCACCGCCTATCTCGGCGCGCCGGCGCTGGCGGTCGGTCTCGCACTCGGCCTGCTGACCGGGGCTGTGCTGCTGGTCAACAATTTTCGCGACATCGAAGCTGATGCGCGGGTGGGGCGGCGCACGCTCGCCATCATGGCGGGCGCGCAGGGCTCGGCTTGCATTTTTGCCGGGCTGATGTTGCTTCCCTACATGCTATTGTCGCTGATCGGCCGCGCCCTGCCGCATGGTCATGTCTGGCCCGCGCTGATTACTTTGCCGCTGGCGCTGGCATTGATTTACCGCTTCATGCGCGAGCCGCCCGGCCGCGGCTTCAACCGGATTCTGGTTTGGACCGTGCAAATCCAGTTGTTGTTCAGCCTGCTGCTCAGTGTCGGATTAGTCCTGTGATGTAGATCAATGCAATCGCAAAGGGTTTACCTAGATTATGCGGACTTGCGCCGGCGCGCGAGCGGAGTACATTCGAGCCATGATACTGCGCAAGGGCATTTACGTCGTTCCCACCGACCGCTGGTATATCGAGCGGACCGTCTGGTTGATCGCCGGCGTGGTTCTGCTGACCTGCACTCTGCTGGCAGTGCTGGTCAATCCGCTGTGGATCTTCGGGGTCATCGCCACCGGGCTTGTCTCGATCAATGTCGCGCTGACCGGTTTCTGCCCGATCGGCAATGCACTGCTTCTGCTCGGTTTCAAGCCGGCGCTTAGGGCGCTGAACCACGGGAAACTTTATTTCCTGCAGACCGACAGCTGGTATCTCGAACGGCGCATCTATGTCACGGTTGGCGTCAATATTACGCTGGGTTCGATTCTGTTCCTGATGCACAGCCTGTGGTGGGGTCTGTTCACCGGCTTCGTCGGCACCGCAATGGTCTGGTTTGCCGCGACCGGCCTCTGCATCTTGGCCAATGTTTTATACTGGATCGGCGCCGAGCCGCGGCTCAATCCGGGCGCGCTGCGTCAAAGCCAGCTCGGCGGCCGCGCCGAGCACGCCTAACGCTTCGCGCGCCGCGCGAGCCATCACCGAAATAATCAGGCTGCTGTCTGCTTGGCTTCCTGCACGGTCGGGAACACGCAGTTCACCGTGGTGCCCTCTCCAAGCGTGGAGTCGATCGTCACCGTGCCGCTGTGCAGTTCGACGAACGAGCGCACCAGTGAGAGGCCCAAGCCGCTGCCGCGGTGTTGCGAGCCCATCGAATCGGTCTCGAACCATTCGAACACGCGGTCCTTCGCCTCGGGCGGAATGCCGGGGCCGTGGTCGGTGACCCTGAACACCACAGCATCCGGCCGCCGCTCGGCCGAAAGCGTGACGGTCTCGCCCGGCGGAGAAAAGCCGACCGCGTTCGACAACAGGTCGAACAGAATCTGCCGCAGGCGCCGCTCGTCGGCGGTGAAGCTGCCGATGCCGGGCACGGCGCGGATGTCGAGGGTGATGCCGTCCTTCTTGAGTCGGTCCTGCACGCCCTCGGCCGCCTCCTCCATGGTGGCGCGGATGTCGACGTCGGAGAGGTTCAGCGACATGGCGCCGGCGTCGATGGTGGCGAGGTCGAGAATGTTGTTGATGAGCGCGAGGAGCGCATTGGTCGAGGCGGTGATGTAGCCGAGATATTCGCGCTGCTTGTCGGTGAGCGGACCGAATGCCGGATCGCGGAGGAAATGCGCGAAACCGATGATGTTGGTGAGCGGTGAGCGGAGTTCGTAAGAGACGTGGTGTACGAAATCGATCTTGATGGCGTCGGCGGTTTCCAGCGCCTCATTGCGCTCGATCAGCGCGCGCTCGACGTTCACCGTGTCGCTGACGTCCTGGAAAGTGACCAGGGTGGCGCCGTCGGGCAACGGCATGGTGGTCATGTCGATCATCATGCCGTCGCGCCGCTCGATGCGCGCGACGATCGGCTCGCGGTTGTCGATCGCCGTCACCGCGGCGCGTAAGTTTCGCCACACCGCATTGTCGTCATGCATCGCCTGCGCCCAGGCGGTCACCGCTTCCACATGCGGATGCTGGTCGAGCAACTCGGGGGCCAGTTTCCACATGCGCTGGAACGCTGGATTGTGCAGCCGCACGCGGCCGTCCGAGCCGAACACCGCGACTGCTTCGGCCAGGTGATCGAGCGTCTCACTCTGCACCTTGATCAGCGCGTCGTAGCGGCGGTGCATGGCAAGGCGCTCGGTGACGTCGTCATAAAGATACGTGACGCCGCCCTCCGGATTGGGCGCGGTCACCACGCGCAGCGTGCGGCCGTCCGGCAGGTGCCACATGTGCTCCTGCGGCTCGACCGCGCGATAGGCCTCATAAAGCTGCTGCTTCCACAGCCGGAAGTCCTGCTCCTCGGGCAGCTTGCGCTCGGCGCGCAACGTATCGAGCACGGCCGAGTTGGTCGGTGTATGGTCGAGCAGACCGGCTTCGAGTTCGAATAGCGAGCGAAACGCCGCATTGTAGAAGATCAGCTTGCGGTCGACGTTGAAGATGGCGACGCCGGTAGCGAGCTGGTCGAGGACGCGGCGATGCGCCTCGATCATGCGTGCAAGATCGGCGCGCATGGCCTCCACCTCGGTGGCGTCGATCGCCATGCCGGCGCTGCCAGCGCCGCTCGGCGCGTCCACTACATCGAAGATGCGGCGCTGGCCGGCGGCGATGGCCGGCAGCCGTTCTGAATGGGGGCCGCCGCTGGCGCGCGCGTTAGCGAGCTTTTCGCGGGCGGCGCGGTCGAGCAGTTCCAGTTCGCGCGTCAATGCGTCGGTGGAATCCTCGGCGTCCACGGCCTGAGCATAGGCGGAATTCACGAAGATCAGCCGGCCATCGTGGTCACGCGCCCACACCGGGGCGGGCAGCGAATTGAGCAGCGCCTTCATGGTCTCGACGTCGCCCATAAGCCGATCATGACGGGAGGCTAGATCTATGAGCTCGCTCTCGATACCGCTGACGTCGCGCAGGCGGAGCACCGCGCGCCCGGCCACCGCGCGCCCTTCCGCCTCGAGCGGATGGCCGGCGCGGGTGGTGAGCGTCATCACGAAGCTGCGGCCGTCGCTGCGCAGATCATCGATCGCGTGCTGCATGCGTTGCGCTGCCGCTGGCTCCAGCCAGGCGCCGAAGGCGAGCACACGTTCCGGCACCGAACCCGACACGACGATGCCGGTATCGCCGAAAATTTCCGGCACGTCGCCGCCTGCTGCCCAGGCCACCAGCACCTGCGGCTGCGACAGCAGCAGCGTCTTGAGCCGGTCGATTTCGGCGCGCAGCGCCATGGCCTCGTCGTGCGCCACGCTTTCATTCGTGGCGGCCGCCTTGCGCGTTCGCAACAGCACGATGGTGGCGAGCACCGCGAAGCAAATCAGCCCGAGCGTCAACGTGAGCATGGCGAGCTGCTGGCGGCCGACCGCCGCGCCGGCGCGGATCATGTTATCGACGAGGCTAAAGGCCGCGTCCACCCCGGCGTGAGCCGGCGTGCTGCAAATCGTTGCTAAAACGAAGGCGGCGAGGAATCCGCCCCGCCTCGGACGAGAACGCAGCCTCTCGTTTGCCGTCCGGATCGTCTCCGGCATTCAGACCTGCCCCAGGAATGCGAGCGGCGTCCGCCGCGCCGTTCGCGAATCGCAGGACTTTACCCCCGTGAGGACTCATGCCGAAAGAGTCCAGATCGTGAACGGGAGCAGGAAGTGGCCGCGCGGCAATGTTAAATGTTATTTGAGTGCGTCGGCCCGCTTCGCCATGTCCTCGACGCTGATGCGGCCGAGCGCCAACGAAAATTTGCGCGCAGCTTCGACCAGAGCCGGATTCACCACGTCATTGGCCAGCGCCGAGTTAGGCAGCGGCGGATTGTCGGCGTCCTCGGCGGCGCCGGCGGTGCGCAGGATGTCGTCGGCGCTGATGCGGCGGTGCTCGCCCGCGAGTTCGTAGCCGCCGTGCGGCCCACGCACGCCCGCGCGGGATGCCCTCGCGCACCAGCGCTTGCAGAACCGGATCGAGATGGCGCGGGGAAGCTTATGGCGCGCCGCCAGCGCCTTGGCTGAGACCGGCCGGACGCGCGGATCGCCACATCGAGCACGGCGGCAATGGCAAGGATACCTCTGCGAGAAACCAAGCGGTATGATTGGATTTTAGGGTACGGGTTTTAACATCCGTCTAGACGAATAACTTATTGCGCCGATGTCAGCCGCTGGTGGAGCCAAAGCCGCCGGTTCCGCGTGTGGTTTCGTCGAGAAATTCGACTTCGCGTAATTGCGCGCACGCCATGGTTGCAAAGACCAACTGGGCGATTCGCATGCCGCGCGTGATCGCCACCGCTT
This sequence comes from uncultured Alphaproteobacteria bacterium, assembly GCA_963709855.1. Classification (GTDB taxonomy): domain Bacteria; phylum Pseudomonadota; class Alphaproteobacteria; order Rhizobiales; family Xanthobacteraceae; genus Pseudolabrys. The sequence goes on from CAVPXX010000003.1 coordinate 49,251, forward strand.
CGGCGCCGAGATTCACAAGCAACACCTGTATTTCGCCGCGGTAATCGGCATCGATGGTGCCGGGTGCGTTGAGCACGGTGAGCCCGTGCCGAACGGCGAGGCCGGAGCGTGGTCGAACTTGCGCCTCGCTACCGGGCGGCAGCGCGATGGCGATGCCGGTGGGAACGAGGGCGCGCGCGCCGGGCGCCAGCGTGAGTGCGCGATCTGCCGGCACTGCCGCGATCAGATCGAGGCCGGCGGCGAGTGCGCTCTGGTAGGACGGCAGTGGCAGATCCATGCCGTGCGGCAGCCGCATGATGTGAACGTCGATGGCGCCGCTCATCACGCAAGCTCCTTAGCAATGCGCGCGATCAGCATCGTGGCCACGTCTTCTTTCGTTTGCGGCGGCCAGGGCTCGATGTCCTTCGCGGTCACCAGCTCGATCGTATTGCAGTCGCCGCCCATGATGCCGGTTTGCGGCGAGACGTCGTTGGCCAAAATCCAGTCGCAGCCTTTGGCAACGAGCTTGGCCTTGGCATTGGCGGCGACGTTTTCAGTTTCGGCGGCAAAGCCGATCACCAGCTTCGGGCGTTGCGATTTGTGATGCGCGATGGTCGAGAGAATGTCGGGATTTTCCACCAGCGATAAGTCGGGCGTGGCCTGGCCGGCTTTCTTCTTGATCTTCTGCTCGCCGGTATTGGCGACGCGCCAGTCGGCCACCGCGGCGGCGAAGACCGCGACATCGACGGGCAGCGCGCACTCGACCGCTTGCAGCATCTCGCGCGCGGTCTCGACATGCACGGTGGTCACGCCCGGCGGGTCGGGCAAATTCACTGGGCCGCTGACCAGCGTCACCTCGGCGCCGGCGCGTGCCGCTGCCGCGGCAATGGCGCGGCCCTGCTTGCCGGACGAACGGTTGGCGATATATCGCACCGGATCGATCGGCTCGTAGGTCGGGCCGGAGGTGACCAGTATGCGCTTGCCCTTGAGCGGCTGTCCGTCGCCGGCGCCGAGAAATTTCTCAATTACAGCGGCGATTTCCAGCGGCTCAGCCATGCGACCGGTTCCGCGCTCGCCCGCTTCCGCCATCTCGCCTTCGTTGGGACCGACCAGCGCGATGCCATCGGCAACGAGCTGCGCGAGATTGCGCTGCGTCGCCTTGTTTGCCCACATATGCGGATTCATCGCCGGAGCCAAAAGGATTTTTGCGGTCGTCGCCAGCAGCACGGCGGTGGCGAGATCGTTGGCGTGACCGCCAGCGAGCTTGGCCATCAGGTCGGCGGTGGCCGGCGCCACCACGACGAGATCGGTTTCGCGCGCAAGCCGAACATGGCCGACGTCGAATTCGCTGCCAGCATCGAACAGGTCGGTGAACACGCGCTCACCGACGATGGCGCCGGCTGACAGCGGCGTGACGAAATGTTCGGCCGCCTTGGTGAGGATACAGCGCACGGCGAGCCCGCGTTCCTTTAAGCGCCGGATGAGATCGAGCGATTTGTAGGCGGCGATGCCGCCACCGATGATCAGCAGCACGCGCTTGGTGCCGGAGGCGGGCACGGGCGCGGCGCGGCGGGGTGATTTCGCCGCCGGCGGGTTGAACGCCTCCAACACGTCGATGCCGGTCTCCTCCGCCGCCGAGCGCAAAATCGTCCGCACCTCGTCCTCGACCGAGCGGCCGCTCTTGGCCGCGCGCAGGCGCAGAAGTTTCTTGAGTCGCTCGTCGAGCTGCCGGACGGTGAGTGAGGCCATGGGAAAATCCGTTATCTTTCAGGATAGTTAGCGTCAATATGATCGCATTGCAATCAATGCTATCAATCGTTTTCCAAAAAAATTAATGCGCGAGCGCTTGACCGGCGCCGGGTCTTTGTGTACTTAACCAAACAGTTATTTAACTTAATGGTTATATACAATGACGACGGACCGTCTCAGCGCCACCTTCTCCGCTCTCGCCGACCCGACGCGGCGCGCGATCCTGGCGCGGCTCGCTATGGGCGAAACCACAGTGAGCGAACTCGCCAAGCCGTTCAAGATGAGCGGGCCTGCCGTCTCCAAGCATCTCAAGGTGCTGGAACATGCCGGGTTGATCGCGCGCTCCCGCACGGCGCAATGGCGCCCGTGCCGGATCGAGGCAGCGGCGCTCAAGCCGGTCGACGACTGGCTTAGCGAATATCGCCGGCTCTGGGAGAAACGGCTCGACCGCCTCGACGATTATCTGAAAACGCTGCAAGCCAAGAGGGGAGAAGCGTGAGCGAAAAAAATAGCATCGACTTGGAGGACCCGCGATCCATCATCGGAACGCGCGTATTCGACGCGCCACGCGATCTAATGTTTTCGGCGCGGACCAACCCCAAGCACTTGGCGCAATGGTGGGGCCCGAACGGTTTCACCACGACCACCAGCGCATTCGAGTTCCGGCCCAGCGGCGTCTGGCGCTTCATCATGCACGGGCCCGACGGCCGCGACTGTCAGAACCGCATCATCTTCGATGAATGGTGCCGCCCGAGCGTATCGTCTATCGTCATGACGGCGGAGACGATGTCGAAGCCGATGCAGTCCCGCAGATCGTCACATGTGAGGACCTGGGCGGCAAGACCCGGCTCACCTGGCGCGGGACATTTCCATCGGCGAAAGAACGTGCCCGACGGCTAAGGAATACGGCGCCGACAAGGGCCTGATGAATTAGACGGCTATCGCGATCTCGCTCGACGTTGGACGAGACGCACAGTCACCTTCGCTGAAACAAGGCGGCAGACTGCGCTCACTTTGCGGACCCATGCGGTTGATCTCGTACTCATCGCGCCGCAGATGCTCGCCGGCATGGAGGCGGGTTGGACCCAGAGCTTCGACAAGTTGCAGGAGCTGGCGGCGGGCGGTTGATCGCTGTCACACCAGCAGCCACACCGTCCACGCCAGCAGCGCGGCGATCGTCCAGAGCGCAACCGCAGTCCAGCGGTTGCGGCGCTGCTCGGCGCGGCCGATCGCTTCCACCGTCTCCGGCGACAGCACCAATCCGTCGCGCGTGATGTCGTCGAGCTGGTCGATCAGCGTGGCGGCGCGCGTGAGCAGCGACGGCACTTGCGCCGCGAAACGGCCGATTTCGCCGGCGCCTTCGGCGACGTTTTCCAGCCGGCCGGCGGGCCCAAGATTGCGCTCGATCCATTCGCGCACCACCGGATCGGCCACGCTCCACATGTCGAGCTTGGGGTCGAGCGTGCGCGCGACGCCTTCCACCACCACCATGGTCTTCTGCAGCAGCAGCAGTTCCGGCCGCGTGCGCATGTCGAACAGGCCGGTCACCTCGAACAGTAGCATCAACAGCTTGGCCATCGAGATGTCTTCGGCGGTGCGGTTGTGGATCGGTTCGCCGATGGCACGGATCGCCTGCGCGAAGCTCTCCACCGAATGGTGCCGCGGCACATAGCCGGCGTCGAAATGGATTTGCGCGGTGCGCTGATAGTCGCGGGTGATGAAGCCGAACAGGATCTCAGCGAGAAAGCGCCGTTCCTTCGGGCCGAGCCGGCCCATGATGCCGAAGTCGACCGCGACCAGGCGGCCGTCGGCGTCGACGAACAGATTGCCGGGATGCATGTCGGCATGGAAGAAGCCGTCTCGTAAAGCATGCCGCAGGAAGCTCTGGATCACCTTGTGGCCGAGTGCTGGCAGATCGAGGCCCCTGGCCTCGAGCGCGGCGCGGTCGTTAAGCGGCGTGCCGTCGATCCATTCCAGCGTGAGCACCTCGCGCGCGGTGCGGTCCCAGTCCACCGTCGGCACGCGGAAATCGGTGTCCTCGCGCGTGTTCTCCGCCATCTCGGAGAGCGCGGCCGCTTCCAGCCGGAAATCCATTTCCATCGCCACCGAGCGGGCAAGCGTCGCCACCGCCTCGACCGGCCGCAGTCTTTGTGCTTCGAGCGACAAGCTTTCCGCCTTACGCGCCACGTAGAAGAAAGCGTCGAGATCGGACTTGAAGCGGCGCTCTATGCCGGGCCTTAATATTTTCACCGCCACCGGCTTGTTGACGCCTTCTTGCGCGACCGCTGCCCGATGCACTTGTGCGATCGAGGCGGCGGCGACGGCGGACCCGAAGCTGGCATAGACTTCATTCACTGGCTTTTCGAACGCGGCAGCGACGACAGCTTCCGCCTCGCTTTGCGGAAATGGCGCCATCTTGTCCTGCAGGCTTTCGAGATCGCGCGCGATCGCGTTGCCAACCACGTCGGGGCGGGTAGCGAGAAACTGACCGAGCTTGACGTAAGTCGGCCCGAGCTTGGTGAGCGCGGCAGCGAGCCGGCTTGAGCCGTCTTTCGCGGTGGGGCGCTCGAGCAGGCGGGCGAGCGCAATACCGGTCTTAGCCGGAAGCGGCAAGGGGCGCGTATCGACCAGCGCGAACACGCCTTCGCGCGCGAACACGAAACCGGCGCGCGCGAGGCGGGTGAGATGGGAAATCCCAGAAATCACAACTTCCAGCCCGAATGCAGCGCTACCACGCCGGCGGTCATGGTCGAAAACGAGACGCGGCGGAAACCCGCGGTCCGCATCACGTCAGCGAAAGGTTCAGGGCGCGGAAATTTTCGAATCGATTCCACCAAATACTGGTAGGCGTCGCGGTCGCCGGTGATCGCCTCGCCGATGCGCGGGATGATGTTGTAGGAATAAACGTCGTACAGTGAGCTGAGGCCCGGCAAGTCGACGGACGAAAATTCTAGGCACAGGAAACGCCCGCCGATCTTGAGCACACGATAGGCTTCGGCCAGCGCGCGTTCGATGCGCGGCACGTTGCGGATGCCGAAGGCGATGGTGACACAATCGAAGCTCCGATCCGGATAGGGCAGCTCTTCGGCATTGCCTTGCTCGAAGGTCACCGCCTCGTCGTGCCCGCGTTCGCGCGCGCGTTCGTGACCGACGGCGAGCATGTCGGCATTGATGTCGCAGACGGTGACGCGCACGCCCAGACCGCCGGCCTCCACCACGCGGAACGCCACATCGCCGGTGCCGCCGGCGAGATCGAGCAGGGCAAATGGCCGGTCGCTCTTCGGCGGATTGACCGCGGTGACCAGCGCGTCCTTCCAGGCCCGGTGCAACCCGCCCGACATTAGATCATTCATCAGGTCGTAGCGGCGGGCAACGGAATGGAACACGTCATCCACCAACCCCTGCTTGTCGGCCAGCGGCACGGGTTTTTCGCCAAAATGGGTCTCGCCGCCAACCCTTTTGCTGGTCTTGGCCATGGCCAATAATCCTTTGCGGGCAGGACCATAGCGCGGGAACCTAAGGGGCGCTATGTGTCATATCCTCCTGTCATTCCGGGGCACGCCGAAGGCGTGAACCCGGAATCCATAGTCACAGACCGGGGTTATGGATTCCGGGTCCGCTCGCTTCGCTCGCGTCCCGGAATGACGCATTGAGATTAACCATGCCCGAGCTCCCCGAAGTCGAAACCGTGCGCCGCGGCCTGGCCCCCGCCATGGAAGGCGCGCGTTTTGCCAAGGTCGAGGCGCGGCGGCGCGATCTGCGCTGGCCGCTGCAGAAGGACTTCGCCAAGCGGCTGGAGGGCAAGACTGTCGAAGGGCTGGGCCGGCGGGCTAAATATCTGCTGGCAGACCTGTCGTCGGGCGACGTGCTGGTGATGCATCTCGGCATGTCGGGCTCGTTCCGCGTCGGCCAGGACGCCAAGCCCGGCGTCTATTATCACGAGCGCTCGAAAAGCACCGCACACGACCATGTGGTGTTTCACATGTCGAACGGCGCAATCGTGACCTTCAACGATCCGCGCCGCTTCGGCTCGATGAAGCTGGTTGCGCGCAGCAAACTCGATTCCGAACCACTGCTACGTTCGCTTGGTCCTGAACCGCTCGGCAATGAATTCAACGCCGCTATGTTGGCGCGCGCCTGTACGGCCAAGAAGACCTCGCTGAAGGTGGCGCTCAGCGACCAGCGCGTCGTCGCCGGACTCGGCAACATCTATGTCTGCGAGGCGCTGTTCCGCGCGCGGCTCTCGCCCAGAAGGCAAGCCTCGACCATCGCCGACCGCGACGGCAAGCCCAATGCGCGCGCCGTTGCGCTGGTCGATGCCATCAAAGCGGTACTTCAGGACGCCATCGCGGCTGGCGGCTCCTCGCTGCGCGACCACCGCCGCACCGATGGCGCACTCGGCGATTTCCAGCACAATTTCCGCGTCTATGACCGCGAAGGCGAGCCGTGCCCAAAGTGCAAGGGCAAGATCAAACGCATCGTGCAGACCGGCCGATCGACGTTCTATTGCCCGAGCTGTCAGAAATAAGCCAAGCTGTGCCTCTCGGAAGCCGGGACCGGTGACATGCGCAAACTTGCCCTCATCCCTTTTCTTCTCGCTTGCATGGCCGGCGCCGCGTCGGCCGCGGACTATCCGGACCACCCGATCAGGTTCATCGTTCCGCAGGCGGCCGGCAGCGCCACCGACACGGTTGCCCGCGTCCTTGGCGCCGAACTTGGCAAGGAACTAGGTCAGCCTATCATCGTCGACGATCGTCCTGGCGGTGCGCTCACGCTTGGGCTTGATCTGGTCGCGAAATCGCCGCCCGACGGCTACACCATCGGCATGGGACCGATTGGCGCGCTCGCCATCACCCGCCACATGGTGGCGAAGCTGCCGTACGACATCGAACGCGACTTCCAACCGATCGCGTTGGTCGCGCGCGGGCATCTTCTGCTCGCGGTATCGCCCAATCTGCCGGTCACGTCGGTCAAGGAACTGATCGCCTATGCCAAGGCCAATCCCGGCAAGCTGACCAATGCCTCGTCGAGCAACGGCTCGCCCGGCCATGTCGGCGGTGAGCTCTTCAAATTCATGACCGGCACCAACATCGTGCACGTGCCCTATCGCGGCGGTGCGCTGGCGATCAACGATCTGATCGCCGGGCACGTCGATCTGATGTTCGAAAGCCTGCAATCGATCGCGGTGTTCGCCCGTGCCGGCAAGGTGCGCGCGCTCGGTGTGAGCGGCGCCACGCGCTCGCCGGCATTTCCCGACATGCCGACGATTGCCGAGGCCGGTGTGCCCGGCTATCTGGCGCCGACCTGGACCGGCGTGATTGCGCCGGCCGACGTCCCGCGCCCTATCGTCGACAAGCTCAATGCCGCGATCAACAAGGCGCTCAATTCGGAAGCTTTCAAGGAGAAATTCGCCAAGATCGGCGACGAGCCGGGCGGCGGCACGCCGGAAGAATTCGCCGCAACGATCAAGACCGATTCCGCTAAATGGGCGGACGTGATCAAGCGTTCGGGCGCGAAGCTCGAGTGACGTCAAACGGTAAGGGCAAGTCATGAGCTATCAGAACATCATCGTCGAGACCAAAGGCCGGGTCGGCATTATCCGGCTCAATCGTCCGCAACAACTCAATGCGCTCAATATGGCGCTTAAGGCCGAGCTTGGGCAAGCCATCGACGCCTACGAGGCCGACGAGAATATCGGCTGCATGCTGATCACCGGCAACGAGAAGGCTTTCGCGGCCGGCGCCGACATCAAGGAGATGGCCGACAAGACCTTCATCGAGGCCTATCTCGGCAATTTCGCCGGCAACTGGGACTGCGCCTTGCGCGCGCGCAAGCCGATCGTCGCGGCGGTCGCCGGCTTCGCGCTTGGCGGCGGTTGTGAGCTCGCCATGCAGTGCGATGTCGTCATCGCCGCCGACACCGCCAAATTCGGCCAGCCCGAGATCAAGCTCGGCGTCATTCCCGGCATCGGCGGGACGCAGCGGCTCACGCGCGCGGTCGGCAAGGCCAAGGCGATGGATATGATCTTGACCGGCCGCATGATGGATGCGGCGGAAGCGGAAAAGTCGGGGCTGGTGGCGCGCGTGGTGCCGGCGGCGAGCCTGATAGGCGAGGCGATGAAGGTGGCCGAAACGATCGCTAATTTTTCGCTGCCCTCGGTGCTTGCGGGCAAGGAGGCGATCAACCGCGCTTTCGAAAGCCCGTTGGCGGAAGGCGTGGTGTTCGAGCGGCGCATCTTCCATGCGCTGTTCGCGACGGAGGATCAGAAGGAAGGCATGAAAGCCTTCGTCGAGAAGCGCAAGCCGCAGTGGAAGAATAGATAACTGGTCGGTGCCCCGGATGCGGTGCAGCGCACTTACTTCCCCTCTCCCACAGAGCGTAAGAAAGTTACTTCCTCACGCAAATAATTCTGACGACCGACGCCTTGGCGTCGCCGGTTTGCGTTGGCGCCTCCTGCACTTGATGGCGGCTAAGGAAACCGCGGATGGTTTCGGCGCTGACGAGCCGCACCGCCGGCGCGGAAACTTCGACGCTAGCGAGCACCATATGGCCTATTTCCATCATGCCGAGGAACTGACCCTGCGCATCGAGAGCGGCGGCGCCGGAAAATCCGGCCATCGGCACAGGCTGGCGCAATTCGATCGCGCTGCCGTCCGCCAGCCGCGCCTTGATCTCGGTCAGCTTGCGGCTGCCATTCTGCTCTTTCGGATCGGGAATGCCGACCAGCGTCAATTCTCCGGACTTGGGAGCATCCGGCGCGAGCGCCAGCGGCGACATCTTGCGCGGTCCGTAGACGCGCAGCAAAGCGAGCCCAATGTCCTTGTCCTCGGCCACGCGGTCGGCGTCGCCCAGTCCTGAAGCGACGATCACTTGGCAGCCTTGCGTGAGCTTCAAGTCGGTGACAATGTGCCCTTGCGCGCTCACTACCAGCCCGTTGCCGTATTCCACCGATTTCGCCAGAGCGGCGTAGGGCGCGCTGCGCTCAGGAAACGGCGAGAAGGCGCTCGCCATCGCGGCCATCACCGGCTCGACGATGGTCTCCATCATCTGGTCGTACAGTAGGGTGAAGCCGCGCACCTCGCCGTCACGCACCTTGGCGCGCACGGAAAATCGCTTCAGGCCCTGCTGCCCGCTGACGAAGAAATTGTCGTCATTCAGCACGCTGGTTTCGACCCTACGCGTGGCCGGCTGTTTCTTCTGCTGCTCGAAAAGCGCAACGAGCTTGAGGTTCGGATCCTTGATGCGGAAGGTCTCGAGCTGCACTTCGCCATGGGCCGAGGACCAGCGCGTGCCGTTCTCGGCGTCGCGCGCCTGCGGCACCAGCTTGGTCGGCAGCCCGATACGGATACCGGTCGTCGGGTCGACCACCACGTTCCAGCCGAATTCGTCCTCGTGCGCCTTGGCGGCGCCGATCAGGTCCGCGCGCTCGGAGGGTGTGAGCACGCCGGTGACCTTGGCTTTATGGCGTTTCTGGAAATTCTTGATCGCGGTGAGCATCGGATCGTCGCCGCCGGACGCGCCGCTATAGTCGCCCGCCCAAAGCAGCGCCGCCTGAATTTGCCGGCGCTCGCCCCGCGCGATTCCCGCGACACCGTCGGGCGCCGGCTCGGCTTTGGCCTCTGCGGCTTTAGCCTCGGCGATTTTCTGCTCGGCAGGCTTTGCCGCGACGGCCTTCGCGGCAGCGGGCTTCGTGGCAGCGGTCTTCGCAGCGGCAGTTTTGGGCGTGACGGCCTTGGCTTCGGCGGGCTTGGTTGCGGCAGGCTTTGCTTTGGTCGCCTTCCGCTTGACATGTTTTTTGGCCGGCGCGGCGTCCGGCTGCTTGGGCGTCGGGACGACGCCCGGCGATTCCTGCGCCAGCGCCGGAGCGGCACCGAGCAGCAGCGCGAGCATCAGCAGGAACGGACCGCAACGCATCGTTTTTAACGCCACCCACGATGTTTTGCGGCACCTTAGCCGATCGAGACAGCGGTGCAAGGTATCAAGAGGCTGGCCGAAACGTCTGCGAAGCCATAGGTTTGTTAGATGCTCGACGTACAGGAACTCGAACGCTACGCGCGCCACATCGTGCTGCGCGAGGTCGGCGGGCCGGGACAGGCCAAGCTCAAGGCCTCGCGCGTGCTGGTCATCGGCGCCGGCGGCCTCGGCGCGCCGGTGCTGCTCTATCTTGCGGCCGCTGGCGTCGGCACGCTCGGCGTGGTCGATGACGACGCGGTGTCGCTGTCGAATTTGCAGCGGCAAGTAATCTTCGGCACCGACGATATCGGCAAGCGCAAGGTGGACGGCGCGGAGGCCGTTATCGCGCGGCTCAATCCGCATGTGGCGGTCGACGCCCACATGACGCGGATCGATGCGAGCAATGCGCTCAACCTTATTTTGCAATATGACATCGTCGCCGACGGCTCCGACAATTTTGCCACCCGCTATCTCGTCTCCGACGCTTGTTACTTTGCGAAAAAGCCGCTGGTCACCGCCGCGGTGGGTACCTTCGACGGCACTCTCACCACGCTGCGCGCGCACGAGATGCGGGCCGACGGTACGCGCAATCCGAGCTACCGCTGCCTGTTTCCAGAGCCGCCGCCGGCCGGCACAGTGCCGGCCTGCGCGGAAGCCGGCATTCTCGGCGCGCTGCCGGGCGTGCTCGGCTCGATGATGGCGCTCGAAGTGATCCGCGAGATCGTCGGGTTCGGCGAAGGCCTGGTCGGGCGATTGCTGATGATGGACGCGCGCTCGATGCGGTTCGAGACGCTGAGTTACGAATGGGACCCGGGCAATCCGCTCAGCGGCGACAAGCCGACGATCAGGGATTTGGCTGGACACACATGACTCATGTGTCCCGGATGCGGTGCACCGCTGATCCGGGACCTTTCCAAGTTCTGAAGTTGTGACGGTCCCGGGTCTGCAGCGCACGCTGCGCCCGGGACACGAGGCCATTAAAGCATCGACGGCAGCACGCGGTCCGGCGGCCTATGCCCGTCCATGAAGGTCTTGATGTTGATGATGACCTTCTCGCCCATGTCGACGCGGCCTTCCAGCGTGGCCGAGCCCATATGCGGCAGCAGCACCACTTTGCCCTCGCGCGCGAGCTTGACCAGCTTCGGGTTCACCGCCGGCTCGTGCTCGAACACGTCGAGCCCCGCGCCGGCGATATCGCCCGACTCGATCAGCCGCGCGAGCGCGTTTTCGTCGATCACCTCGCCGCGCGAAGTGTTGACGATATAGGCCTCCGGCCGCAGCAGCTTGAGCCGGCGCGCCGACAGCAGATGATAAGTCGCCGGCGTGTGCGGGCAGTTGACCGAGATGATGTCCATGCGGGCGAGCATCTGGTCGAGACTCTCCCAATAGGTGGCGTCGAGCTCTTCCTCGATCTTGGGCGCAACCTTGCGGCGGTTGTGATAGTGGATCTGCAGGCCGAAGGCGCGCGCGCGGCGCGCCACCGCCTGGCCGATCCGTCCCATGCCGATGATGCCGAGGCGCTTGCCCCAGATGCGGTGACCGATCATCCAGGTCGGCGTCCAGCCGGTCCAACCCTTGTCGGACGTCAGCACGGCGGAGCCTTCCACCAGCCGGCGCGGCACCGCCAGCACCAGCGCCATGGTCATGTCGGCGGTGTCTTCGGTCAGCACGCCCGGCGTATTGGTGACGGTGATCCCGCGCTGCACGGCGGTGGCGACGTCGATATTGTCGACGCCGTTGCCGAAATTGGCGATCAACTTGAGCTGCTCGCCCGATTTGCTGAGCACCGAGGCGTCGATCCGATCGGTGACGGTCGGCACCAGTACGTCGGCGGTTTTCACCGCCTCGGCCAGTTGGCCTTGCGTCATCGGCTTGTCGTCGGGATTGAACCGGGCGTCGAAAAGTTCCCGCATGCGCAGCTCTACGCTGTCGGGCAGCTTGCGGGTGACGACGACCAGCGGTTTTTTGGCCTTCGGCATGTGCTTTTTACCGTGGCGTCCGGCGGCCTATCGTAGTGCCGTTTGAGCGCCGTTCAGCCCTCTTTAACCGTACTCGCCCACACTGCGGTTCTCCCGCGTGGGGTCGAAATCCGTACAATTTCCTACCAGATGGCAGTGACAACACAAAGCTTTGGAGCCGTGCTCCGCCGCCTGGGCTTCGCGGCGCTGGCCGCCGCAATTGTGGCCATGCAGGTAGCCGCGGGCCATGCCGCCGGAAATGTGACCGCTGGCTCGGCGAGCGGCCTGCCGGTCCCGCGCTTCGTCAGCCTTAAGTCGGACCGAGTCAACGTGCGCTCCGGCCCCAACAAGGACCAGGAGGTGCGCTGGGTCTATACCCGCGCCGGCATGCCGGTGGAGATCACCGCCGAGTTCGAAAACTGGCGGCGCATCCGCGACTGGGAGGGGGCGGAAGGATGGGTCTACCACTCGCTGTTGTCCGGCAAGCGTTCCGCGGTGGTAGTGTCGACCTTGAAGGGTGATTTGGTGCCGCTTTATGCAAGCGCGGATGCCAAATCCCCGGAGACCGCGCGCCTGCAATCCGGCGTGCTCGGCCAGCTCAAATCCTGCAACGGCAACTGGTGCCAGTTTGTAGGCAAGAATTTCGACGGCTGGATCCGCCAGGAACGGCTGTGGGGCGCCTACCCGAACGAGAAGGTGGACTAACAAACTCCACCATCATCATCTGCGTGGATGATCCAGTACTCCCAATATTTTCAGTGATTACTGGATGCCCACATTCGCGGGCATGACAAACAGAATTAGCTCTTCCGCCGCAGCCGCACCACTACGTCCACGCGTGCGATCTCAAAGCCTTCCGGCGGGACCGGGGTCTTGCCGACCACCACGTCGGCGCCTGGGATGTCGAGCAATTCGTCGGCGCCTTCGATGAAGAAGTGGTGATGGGTAGAGGTGTTGGTATCGAAGTACGCCTTCGAGCCGTCGGCCGCCACCTGGCGCAGCAGGCCGACCTCGGTGAACTGGTGCAGCGTGTTGTAAATGGTGGCCAGCGACACCGGCACCTTGGCGCGCGTCGCCTCTTCGTAAAGCATTTCGGCGGTGAGGTGGCGGTCGCCTTTGCCGAACAGTAGCCAGCCGAGCGCCATGCGCTGGCGCGTCGGCCGCAAGCCGACTTGGCGCAGCATCGCCTTCACGTCATGCCACGGGCAGCCGGTGAACTCGGAGCGGTCGGCTACTGCCGGTGCCGCGGCGGGCTTGGCGGAAGGGAACACCATGGTACGCACTTCGCTCTTCGTATCAGTCGGCACCCACATTCAGCGGGGCGGCAAAAACCGTTTCAGTTGCAACATATACGCATTAGCAAGCTTAGATGCAACTCTCTCGCAATTGTCGGTGCGGTCGAATACCGTGGTGTTCGGGCAGGAAGATTGTCCCGCACCGCGTGGTTCCGCCATCTTTGCCGGCTTACCTCGGTGTGTTACGAATCCGCGCATGGGATTTCAGACAGCAGGCCCGCCCAGCGGGGATGTCGCGCTTATGGACACCAGGCGTCACAGCTTTGAATACGAAGACTTGCTTGCCTGTGGGCGAGGAGAGCTCTTCGGACCGGGCAATGCCCAGTTGCCGCTGCCGCCGATGCTGATGTTCGACCGCATTTCGGAAATCGCGGAGCAGGGCGGCGAACACGGCAAGGGCATGATCCGCGCCGAACTCGACGTGAAACCGGACCTCTGGTTCTTCCTCTGCCACTTCAAAGGCGATCCGGTCATGCCGGGTTGTCTCGGCCTCGACGCGCTGTGGCAAATGGTCGGCTTCTTCCTCGGCTGGCTGGGTTCGCCGGGCAAAGGCCGCGCGCTCGGTCTGGGCGAACTGAAGTTTTCCGGGCAAGTGCTGCCGACGGTGAAAAAGGTCGTCTACGGCGTCGACTTCAAGCGGGTGATGCGCTCGAAGCTGGTGCTCGGCATCGCCGACGGCTGGCTTTCGGCGGACGGCAACGTGATCTACCGGGCCTTCGACCTCAAAGTCGGCCTGTTCAAACAGGACGAAGCGTTGCAGCCGAGCGGCGCTTGAGCAGAGCCGCGGTGTTGCACGCTGGCTTGGGGCGGCCCATGTATCGAGCAATCATCGGCAATCCGCAGCGCGAATGAGGGTATGCGGCAATGAGACGGGTCGTCGTCACCGGGATGGGCATCGTCTCATCCATCGGCAACAATACCCAGGAAGTTCTGGCGAGCCTGCGCGAGGCCAAGTCTGGCATCTCGCGCGCAGAGGATTACGCCAGGCTCGGGTTCCGCTGCCAGGTGCAGGGCGCGCCGACGCTCGATCCGTCCACGTCGGTTGATCGCCGCGCCATGCGTTTTCTCGGCGGCGGCGCCGCCTGGAACCATGTCGCCATGGACCAGGCGATCCGCGATTCCGGGGTCGAGGAAAAGGATATTTCCAACGAGCGCACCGGCATCGTCATGGGCTCCGGCGGGCCTTCAGCGCGCGCCATCGTCGAGGCCGCCGACATCACGCGCAGCAAGGGCCCCAAGCGCGTCGGCCCGTTCGCCGTACCGAAAGCGATGTCGTCGACCGCCTCGGCGACGCTCGCAACCTGGTTCAAGATCAAGGGGGTGAACTATTCGATCTCGTCCGCCTGCGCGACCTCCAACCACTGCATCGGCAACGCCACCGAGATCATTCAGTGGGGCAAGCAGGACATGATCTTCGCCGGCGGCTGCGAGGAGCTGGACTGGACGCTCTCCGTGCTGTTCGACGCCATGGGCGCGATGTCGTCCAAGTACAACGACACGCCACAGAAGGCCTCGCGCGCCTATGATAAGGACCGCGACGGCTTCGTGATCGCCGGCGGCGCTGGCGTGCTGGTGCTGGAAGAGCTCGAGCACGCCAAGGCGCGCGGCGCCAAGATCTATGCCGAGGTAGCCGGCTATGGCGCTACCTCCGACGGTTACGACATGGTGGCGCCCTCGGGCGAGGGCGCGGTGCGCTGTATGAAGATGGCGCTCGCAACCTGCAAGGCGCCGATCGACTATATCAATCCGCATGCCACCGCGACGCCGATCGGCGATCTCAAGGAGATCGAAGCGATCCGCGAAGTGTTCGGGGCGAAGTGCCCGCCGATTTCCGCCACCAAGTCGCTGACCGGCCATTCGCTCGGCGCGGCCGGCGCGCAGGAAGCGATCTATTCATTGCTGATGATGAACAACGGCTTCATCTGCGAAAGCGCCAATATCGAAAATCTCGAGCCCGCCTTCGCCGACATGCCGATCATGCGCGAGCGTAAGGACAATGTGACGCTCAGCGCCGTGCTTTCGAACTCGTTCGGCTTTGGCGGCACCAATGCGTCAGTGGTGTTCAAGCGGCTGGAAGCGTAATTTTTTCTTGTCATTCCGGGACGGCGCGCAGCGCCGGACCCGGAATCCAGAGCCAAATGCTAGCATCTGGATTTCGGGTTCGCTCGCTCCGCTCGCGCCCCGGAATGACGCCGAGGTAGGAAGGGTAAAATGCCGGGATTGATGGAGGGCAAACGCGGGCTGGTGATGGGGGTCGCCAACGACCACTCGATCGCCTGGGGCATTGCCAAGACGCTGAGCGACCACGGCGCCAAGCTCGCCTTCACCTATCAGGGCGACGCGCTGGCCAAGCGGGTGAAGCCGCTGGCCGAGCAGGTCGGCTCGAAATTCGTGATGCCGTGCGACGTCGAGGACATCGCCTCGGTCGACGCGGTGTTCGCTGAGATCGCCAAGCAATGGGGCACGATGGATTTCCTCGTGCACGCGGTCGCCTACTCGGACAAGAACGAACTAAAGGGCCGTTACGCCGACTCCACGCGCGAGAACTTCATCCGCACCATGGTGATCTCCTGCTACGCCTTCACCGAGGCGGCCAAGCGCGCGGCCGCGCTGATGCCGAACGGCGGCGCCATGGTGACGCTGACCTATAACGGCGGCTTGCGCGCGATGCCGAACTACAACGTGATGGGCGTGGCCAAGGCCGGGCTGGAGGCCTCGGTGCGCTATCTGGCGGTGGATTTCGGGCTGCAGAAGATCCGCGTCAACGCCATCTCGGCGGGGCCGATCCGCACGCTGGCCGGCGCCGGCATCACCGATGCGCGCTACATGTTCGCGTTCCAGCAGAAATATTCCCCGCTCGGCCGTGGCGTGACGCTGGAGGAACTGGGCGGCGCCGGGCTGTATCTGCTGTCCGATTTGTCGACCGGGGTCACCGGCGAAGTGCACTTCGTCGATTCCGGCTACAACGTCATCGCCATGCCGCGGCCCGACGCGCTCAAGGAAGCGCATGGGTCGGTGGATGGCAACGGGCAGTAATTCTTTCCTTATCCCCCCGCAAGCGGGGGAGGGATGAAGAAATAAAAAACGGCCGGGGATTTCCCCGGCCGTTTCGTTTCGTCTGTGCAGTGTGCCTTATTCAGCCGCTTGCGAACCCTGCGGCATTTTCTGCTGCTGGGCTGTTTTCTGAGGCCTTCTCGCGGGTCAGAAGCCCTCGAAATCCTTTCCGCAGAGATCAGGCGAGGTCGAAGCGGTCCAGGTTCATCACCTTGGTCCACGCCGCCACGAAGTCTTTCACAAACTTCTCCTTCGAGTCCGCGCACGCATAGACTTCCGCAAGGGCGCGCAGCTGCGAGTGTGAACCGAAGATCAGGTCGACGCGCGTGCCGGTCCAATTGACCTCGTTCGTTTTCCGATCGCGCCCCTCGTATACGCCTTCAGAGCCAGCAGACGACAGGCGCGCGCCCGAGACTTTGATCAGGATTCCCAAATCCCCCAGCGTCTCGAAATTATGGCGCAGGAAGCCGGCAAGGTAGTCCTCCTGCAGCTTCCTGAGATGCTCGTTGACGAAAAATCTCAAATAGGCCTCGCAGTCGCAGTCTTTCGCCGAGATCGGCATGGGGCCGCCGAGTAAATCGCCTTCATAGGCCGAGGTCGCATGCACGAAGATGGGCTTTTGCCCGTCGCACGTCACCTCGTTGCCGCTCGCCTTGACCGCTTTCAACAGCCGCGCATGGACGTTCCAAACGCGAGAATCCAAAACCGTGACGTGATCGAGATCCCGATAGGCCATCAGATTGAGCGCGTTTTGATCGGGAAACTTGTCACCATCCTGCGCGGCAGCAACGGTCTGCCAGTTTCCAGCGGTATCGGGATTTGAAAACACCACGAGGCCGGCGTTCAAACAGCGGCGCTCTTTGAGCGACGGATCGTTGACGATCGCCGCCAGCAGTTTGGCCTCACCGAACGAACTGCCGATGGCGCCAAGGGTTTGGTTGGGACCCTCGTCGGTCGCCATGGCCATGTCCTTGGCTTGCGACACCAGATCGCGCGCCAGATCGGATAGTTCCTGGCTTGCGGGCCTGATGGCGATGATGTCGCAATCGATCCAGATCGGCATGGACGAGCGCGCGTCGCCCAAAAACGACGCCATACTGCTTTTGAGCTTGTAGGGATGGTCGGCCTTGTTGAGGCCGGCGGGGAATTTCAAAAGCAGCTTCTTCTGTTCGAAATATTTCCGGCGGGCGTCGCTCAATCTCAAATCCATGACCGGGCAAGGCAGGCCCGGGAAACAGCGTTGCAGGCTTTCCAGCAGCATCGCGCACATGAAAAAATATTTGTCGTTGGCTCCGGTGATGAAGGTCGGGGAGCTTTTGTTTGGGGCGTGTGGCTTGGTCATTGCGATGCCTGATCGAGTTGAACAACGTCCGATACACCCGCCGGGTGCGCCATGACCGCCTCGCTCAATCCAGAATAAGCTGCTGATGCCTATACCTGAACCGCTGTGAGCGTTGCGCAAATCAGTGCGTCGTCCGGTGAATGCCCCGTAGTGCGTTTAAAAGACCTTCCCTATGTTCAAAGGGCCGGTTTCGTTTTTAGACAAGATACAAAATTTTTGTCCGATTTTTGGAGGCTGTAATTCAGAGCTGAAATCGACCCCCAACCCCCTTGGTCGATTTTCTGTATTTTGACTGCCACCTTGGGCCGCGCCCCAGGCCACGAGCCCAGGGTGGCCGCGCAGCTCGGCTATCGAGCTGGCGTGTAGTCATTTCTTCTGCAGATCTTCTGCAGAAAACCCCAAGTGGAACGGGGGTTTAAACGGGGGTCGCTTTGGAAATGATCCTAAAATATCAATGATTTCAATAAAAAGGGCGGCCGCGAAGGCCGCCCTTTAGTTTAGCTTGTAGCGGGGATTACTCCGCAGCGCCGCCGGCCGCCTGTTGCGGCGCGCCGCCCTCGGCCTTCTGCTTGGCCTCGAGGTCCTCGCCAGTCGCCTGATCGACCACCTTCATGGACAGCCGCACCTTGCCGCGCTCGTCCATGCCGAGCAGCTTGACCTTCACCTTGTCGCCCTCCTTGACCACGTCGGTGACCTTGTTCACCCGGTGCGGCGCGAGCTGGCTGATATGCACCAAGCCGTCCTTGGCGCCGAAGAAGTTCACGAAAGCGCCGAAGTCCATCACCTTGACCACGGTGCCCTCGTAGATCTTGCCCGGCTCGGGGTCGGAGGCGATCGACCGGATCCAGTTAATTGCCGCCTTGATCGAATCCGCGTTGGCGGAAGCCACCTTCACCGAACCGTCATCTTCGATGTTGATCTTGGCGCCGGTCTTCTCGACGATCTCGCGGATTACCTTGCCGCCGGTGCCGATCACTTCGCGGATCTTGTCGGTCGGGATCTTAAACATCTCGATGCGCGGGGCGTGCTCGCCCAGCTCGGCGCGCGCACTGGCGAGCGCCTTGCCCATTTCGCCGAGGATATGCATACGGCCATCTTTCGCCTGGCCGAGCGCGACCTTCATGATCTCCTCGGTGATGCCGGCGATCTTGATGTCCATCTGCAACGAGGTAATGCCATCTTCGGTGCCGGCCACCTTGAAGTCCATGTCGCCGAGATGGTCCTCGTCGCCGAGGATGTCGGAAAGCACGGCGAAACGCTTGTCCTCGAGGATGAGGCCCATAGCGATGCCCGCGGCCGGCCGCTTGATCGGCACGCCGGCATCCATCAGCGCGAGCGAAGAGCCGCACACGGTCGCCATCGAGGACGAGCCGTTTGACTCGGTGATCTCGGAGACAAGACGAATGGTGTAGGGGAACTCCTCCGCCTTCGGCAGCAGCGGATGGATCGCGCGCCAGGCCAGCTTGCCGTGGCCGATTTCGCGGCGCTTGGTTCCGCCCATACGGCCGGTCTCGCCGACCGAATAGGGCGGGAAGTTATAGTGCAGCAGGAAGGATTCCTTGTAGCTGCCCTGCAAGGCGTCGATCCACTGCTCGTCCTCGCCGGTGCCGAGCGTGGCAACGACCAGCGCCTGGGTTTCGCCGCGGGTGAACAGCGCCGATCCGTGGGTGCGCGGCAGCAGGCCGACTTCGGTCACGATCTGCCGCACGGTCTTGAGATCGCGGCCGTCGATGCGCTTGCCTGTGTCGAGAATGTTCCAGCGCACGATCTTGGCCTCTAACTCCTTGAACACGCCGCTGATGCGCAGCTTGGTGTAGTCCGGATTGTCCACGCCGCCGGGGAAATAGTGCTCCAGCACCTTAGCCTTGACTGCGGCGACGGCATTCTGCCGCTCCTGCTTGGCCGGGATGGCATAGGCGGCGCGCAATTCCTTCTCGGCGATGCCGAGAATTTCCTTTTCCAGCGCCTTGTCGTCGGCGACCTGGTGATCGCGCGGCTCCTTTGCCGCTTTTTCGGCGAGCTTGATAATGGCGTCGATCACCGGCTGGAAATGCCGGTGTCCGAACATCACCGCACCCAGCATGATCTCCTCGGACAGCTCATTAGCTTCCAATTCCACCATTAGCACCGCGTCACTGGTGCCGGCCACGACCAAGTCGAGTTGGCTTTCGATCATTTCATCGAGCTGCGGATTGAGCACGTATTCATTGTTGACGAAGCCGACGCGCGCAGCGCCGATCGGTCCCATGAACGGCGCGCCCGACAGCGTGAGCGCCGCCGAGGATGCAATCAGCGCCAGGATGTCGGGATCGTTTTCCAGATCGTGTGACAGCGTAGTGACGATCACCTGCGTTTCGCAGCGCCAGCCATCGGCGAACAGCGGCCGGATCGGTCGGTCGATTAAGCGGGAGACCAGCGTTTCCTTTTCGGTCGGACGGCCTTCGCGCTTGAAATAGCCGCCGGGAATACGGCCCGCGGCGTAATATTTTTCCTGGTAGTCGACGGTGAGTGGCAGGAAGTCGACGCCTTCACGCGGCTGCTTGGCCGCGACAGCAGTGGCGAGCACGGTGGTCTCGCCGTAGGTGGCGAGCACGGCGCCGTCGGCTTGGCGCGCTACCCGGCCAGTCTCGAGGACGAGCTTGCGCCCGCCCCAATCGAGTTCAACTCGATGCATATCGAACATTGCGTTTTTCTCTCATGGTTTTCGGCCGGACCCGAAAGCCATGAGCAAGACGGCGAGAGACTGCGGCGCGTCACCGTGAGATGCGGGAAGCGGACAGCGTCTGGCGATCCTGCCATGGCGTTTCGAACCTTGCCTTGTCGCAAGAGCGACCTTTGTCGGCCCTTGCTTGTCGCCGGCAGCGCGGATCGCCGCCGGCTCAAATCAGCGAATGCGTCACGCGCATTCGCTTCACGTTAAACGCGCGGGGCTTAGCGTCCGGCGCGGGTACAAAATCATCGGCGGATGCCGAGCTTCTCGATCAAAGTCTTGTAGCTAGCTTCGTTGGAGCGCCGCAGATAATCGAGCAGCGTGCGGCGCTGGCTCACCATCTTGAGCAAGCCACGGCGGGAATGGTTGTCCTTGACGTGGGTCTTGAAATGCTCGGTGAGATTATTGATGCGCTCGGACAGGATCGCCACCTGCACTTCGGGCGATCCGGTATCTCCGGCCTTTTTCGCATAGGTCTTGATTACTTCGGCCTTACGGCCGGTGGTTACCGACATCGGTTATCCTTTCTTGCGGCCGGCGCTGCCGATCAGCCCGGCCAGGTTGAACACGCGCTTGGGGACGATTTCGCCGTGATCCAGATCGGCAAGGGCCAGCAGTTGGCCCGATACCGTGGCATAGACTAGCCCACGGAAATTGGGAGCGTCCCGTCCGCGCAACAAAACGGCTTGGCCTCTTGCGAGCCTTGCCGCATCCGCCCGACTGACGGCCAGCGCCGGGATGTCGTCCAGCGCGGTCTCAACGGGCATGAGAGCGTCGGCGAGGCTAGCCTCGCCGGCCGCGGCTCTATGGCACAGTGCCTCCAAATCTTCCAGTAAAATCATGGTTTCTTCGCCAAATGGGTCTACCGCGACCCTGCGCAGCGCGCTGACATGGCCGAAACAGCCCAAAGCGCGGCCCATGTCGCGGGCGAGCGACCGCACATAGGTCCCCTTGCCACATTCGGCACGCAGGATCGCATGGTCGGGGTAGGGGGTGGCGACCAGGTCCAGCCGGGTGATCTCGACCGGGCGGGGGGCGAGTTCCACGGTTTCGCCGTCGCGGGCTAGGTCGTAGGCGCGCTCGCCCTCGATCTTGATAGCGGAATAGCGCGGCGGCACCTGTTGGATTGTGCCGGTATAGGACGGCAGCAAGGCGCGGATAGCCTCCGGTGAGGGGCGTTGATCGCTGCTGGCAATGGTGCGGCCTTCGGCGTCGTCGGTGTCACGTTCCTCGCCCCAGCGAACGGTAAATTGGTAAAGCTTGCGGCCGTCCATCACGAAGGGAACCGTCTTGGTCGCTTCGCCGAGCGCGATCGGCAGCGCACCGGAGGCGAGCGGGTCGAGCGTGCCGGCGTGGCCTGAACGCTTGGCCGAGAACAGGCGCTTCACCACGCTCACCGCATGGGTGGAGGTCATGCCGACCGGCTTGTCGAGCACCAGCCAGCCATGCACGTCGCGTTTGTCGCGCTTGAATTGCTTTGGACGCCGCCGGCCTCCGCCTTCATACTGAGGGGAGGGCTTCGGCAGTTCCTCGGCATGAGGCCGATCGAGACTTTTCAAAATTTCTTCGCTCACTCGTCGTCCTCATGTTCGAGATCGCGCTTGACCGCGGGCGAGCGCAGCAGCTTGTCGATGCGCTCGGCTTCCGCGAAGCGCTCGTCGATGCGGAATCGGATATCGGGCGCGAATTTCAGATTGACGCGGTGGGCGATTTCCCCGCGCAGGAATTTCTTATGGCGCTCGAAGGCGGCGGCCACCTCGTCGGCGTCGCGGCCGGCGAGCGGCATGATGTAGATGGTCGCCAGCCGCAGGTCCGCGGTCATGCGCACTTCCGGTACTGTGATTAGATGACCCTCGATCACCGGGTCGTGCACGTCGCCGCGCATGAGCATGTCGGCCATGGCGTGACGTACCAACTCGCCGACGCGCAACTGGCGCTGCGAGCCTCCGGGCGGGCCGTCGTGGTGTCGCTTCTTGCGCATTACAAATTACCAAAAACTCGCTTGTCATGGCCGAGTTTGTCCCGGCCATCTCGCTTAGGAAGGCACTGTTCGTACCCTCCTTATCGGGATGCCCGGCACAAGCCCGGGCATGACGGTGGAAATGGCGGAGCGATTATCTGCGCGCAGACCTAAGTATCGGACTTAGAGGCTGCGTTGAATCGTCTCCACCCTGTAGCATTCGATCACGTCGCCTTGCCGCATGTCCTGGTAGTTCTCGAAGGCCATGCCGCATTCCATGCCGGCGCTGACTTCCTTGGCTTCGTCCTTGAAACGTTTGAGTTGGCTGAGCTTGCCCTCGTGGATCACGACGTTGTCGCGGATCAGCCGTACATTGGCGCCGCGCTCGACGGTGCCGTCGGTGACGCGGCAGCCGGCCACGTTGCCGATCTTGGAGACCTTGAAGATTTCCAGGATCTGCGCATTGCCGAGCATGGTCTCGCGCAGTGTCGGCGCCAGCAGGCCGGACATCGCCTTCTTCACGTCGTCGACGAGGTCGTAGATGATATTGTAGTAGCGGATTTCGATGCCCGAGCGTTCGGCCGCCTCGCGCGCTTCCTTGTTGGCGCGCACGTTGAAGGCGATGATCGGAACGCCAGAGGCTTCCGCCAGCGTCACGTCGGACTCGGAAATGCCGCCGACGCCGGCATGCAGCACGCGCGCCGCCACCTCGTCGGTGCCAAGCTTGTCGAGCGCGCCGACGACCGCTTCCAGCGAACCCTGCACGTCGGCCTTGATTACCAGCGGGAATTCCTTGCGGCCCGAGGTCTTGGCCTGCGCCATCATTTGCTCGAGCGAGCCGCGCATGCCAGTGGCGCGGGCAGCCGTCTTCTCGCGCTTCTGGCGGGCGCGGTAATCGGTAACCTCGCGGGCGCGCCCTTCGTTCTCGACCACCGCCAGGCGGTCGCCGGCATCGGGCGTGCCGGAGAAGCCGAGCACTTCGACCGGCGTCGACGGGCCGGCGCTCTCGATCGGCTCGCCGGTGTCGGACACCAGTGCGCGCACGCGGCCCCATTCGGCGCCCGCCACCACCAGATCGCCGACCCGAAGCGTGCCGCGCTGCACCAGCACGGTCGCCACCGGGCCGCGGCCGCGGTCGAGCTTGGCTTCGATCACGGTGCCTTCGGCCGGGCGGTCCGCATTGGCCTTGAGATCAAGGATTTCGGCCTGCAACCCGATCATTTCCAAGAGCTTGTCGATATTGGTTTTCTTGGTGGCGGAGACTTCCACGTCCACCACCTCGCCGCCCATGGCTTCGACCTGGATCTCATGCTGCAGCAACTCGCTGCGCACGCGCTCCGGCTTGGCGTCGGGTTTGTCGATCTTGTTGATGGCGACGATGATCGGCACCTTCGCCGCCTTGGCGTGATGGATAGCTTCCACCGTCTGCGGCATCACGCCGTCGTCGGCGGCGACCACGAGCACGACGATGTCAGTGACCTTGGCGCCGCGCGCGCGCATGGCGGTGAAGGCGGCGTGGCCGGGTGTGTCGATGAAGGTGATCTTGGCGCCGGATGGCGCGGTGACCTGATAGGCGCCAATGTGCTGGGTTATGCCGCCGGCTTCGCCGCCCGCCACATTGGTCGAGCGGATGGCGTCGAGCAGCGAGGTCTTGCCGTGGTCGACGTGACCCATGACGGTGACCACCGGCGCGCGCGGCGCCGCTTGGCCCGGATCGTCGGCGACGCCGAACAGGCCTTCCTCGACGTCGGCTTCCGACACGCGGCGCACGCTGTGGCCCATTTCCTCGGCGATCAGCTGCGCGGTATCGGCGTCGATCACGTCGTTGATCTGTAGCATCTGTCCCTGCTGCATCAGCAGGCGGATCACGTCGACCGCGCGCTCGGACATGCGGTTGGCGAGATCGGAAATCGTGATCGCCTCGGGGATGGTGACTTCGCGCACGAGCTTTTCCTTCGGCTCGGCGGAGGCCTGACCCTTGAGCCGCTGGGTGCGGCGGCGGAATGAAGCGACGGAACGCTCGCGCACTTCGTCGGCGCGCAGCGCCGTAACCAGCGTGAGACGGCCGCGTTGCTTCTCGGCGCCGCCGCGCGGAGCGGGGCGGGGCGCGGCGGCCGGACGCGCCGCGCCGGGACGCCGCGCGCGCGGCGCTTCGTCCTCATCGACTTCGAGCGCCATGCGGCCCGGACCCGGCTTCCTGACTTCGTCCTCGCCAAGACGCTTCTTGGCGACTTCGCCGGCCTTGCGCTTAGTTTCCTCGTCGTGCTTGCGACGTTCTTCCTCCTCGCGCTTGCGAGTTTCCGCGGCTTCGCGCTCTGTCTTGTCGACCACTTCGCGGCTGGCGCGGCGGCGCGCCTCTTCCTCGGCGATCTTGCGCTCTTCGGCTTCGCGCACGCGCGAATCCGCCAGCGCATGAGCGCGCGCGGCACGCTCCTCGTCGGTCAAAGTGCGCAGCACCACGCCGGATGGCTTGCGCGCCTCGGCGGGCGCGGGCGCCGCTTTGCCCATGGCAGCCGGCTTGCGCGCCGGTTCGGCCGGCGCCGGCTCGGCCTTGATCTCGGCCGGTCCGCCGATGCTGCGACGTTTGACCTTCTCGACCACGACCTGCTTGCTGCGGCCGTGACTGAAGCTCTGGCGCACCACGCCCGTCTCGGTGCGCGGCTTGAGCGTCAACTTACTCGTGACGCTGAGTTTCTTTTCGCCAGGGTTCTTCGTTTCGCTCATTACGTATTCTGTCCTTGTGCGCCATCGTGGCGCATGCGCGCTAACCAAATCGGGCGAAGTTCCGGTCCGAAAGCGCTCTAAGCGCCTCACGCGAGCGAGAAAAGTATCGCTCACGGGTCCGGCAAGCAGGGCTGCATGTACCACATTTGAGCGGTTCAATGCCAAATCCAATTGTGCGCCGGTTAATCCTTCGACGATCGCGATTTCACGCGATTTTTCGGGAGTTTTGCGCTGCAAGGCCGCGTCCAGCTTGCGCTTTCCGTCGGCCGCGGCGTCGGCGGCATGGATCAGCGCCCGCAGGTCGTCGCGGCCGATCGTCGCCTCCACCTTGGCGAAGCCGCCGATCACCTGGCCGGCTTTGCCGGCGATCGCCAGCGCGTCAAGCGCGCTGCGCTCCAGCAGCCGCTCGGTGGTTGTCGCCAGATCGGCGGCGACCCGCACGTTCTGCTTAAAGGAACGGGCGAACACGTTGCCCTTGATCGCCTCATTGATCGCGGCGCGCGTGCCGGTAATCCAAAGGCCGCGGCCGGGCAGTTTGCGCTTAACGTCGGGGACGGTATGGCCGCCCGGCCCGATGACGAAGCGGACCATCTCGTCGACCGGCTTGAGCGTGCGGGTGAGCGCGCAATGCCGCTGCATCGCCGGAACGATCCGTGTCGCTCCGCGGTCGAACTCGCTATAGTGCGCCGTCGCCTGCATCGTCGTTGTCGTGCTCTTTATGCTTCTGCCGTGGGAGCGTCCGCCGGCGCCGCTTCAGCTTCCGGCGCGGGCGGCGGCGCCAATTCGGCCTCGGTCACCCAGCCGGCCCTGAGGCGGGCCTGCATGATCATGGCATCGGCGTCCTCGCGCGACACGTCGAGGCCGTCGAGGAAGCCCGGCTCATGCTTGCTCTCACCGTCCTTGCGTTCGGTCCAGCCGGTCAGATCGTCGGTCGCGCAGCCAGCGAGGTCCTCGACGGTTTTCACGCCGTTCTCGCCCAAGGCGACCAGTATCTTGGTGGTCACGCCGGGCACGTCCTTCATCGCATCCTCGACGCCCAGCTCGACACGCTTGGCGTCGAGCTCGGCTTCCTGCTTGTCGAGATATTCCTTGGCGCGCTCCTGCAGCTCGCGCGCGGTGTCGGCATCGAAGCCCTCGATGCCGGCGATTTCCTTTTCGTCCACCAGCGCGAGTTCCTCGATCGAGCCGAAGCCTTCGGAAGCGAGCAATTGCCCGACCACCTCGTCGAGATTGAGCGCTTCGACGAAAATCTTGGTGCGGCTCTCGAACTCGGCATGACGGCGTTCGGACTCTTCCTGTTCCGTCAGAATGTCGATGTCCCAGCCGGTGAGTTGAGACGCCAAACGTACGTTCTGTCCGCGCCGGCCGATCGCGAGCGAAAGCTGCTGATCGGGGACCACCACCTCGATGCGCTCCTTGTCCTCGTCGAGCACGACCTTGGCGACTTCCGCCGGCGCCAGCGCATTCACCACGAAGGTGGCAATGTCGGGTGACCACGGGATGATGTCGATCTTCTCGCCCTGCAGTTCGTTCACTACCGCCTGCACGCGCGAGCCGCGCATGCCGACGCAGGCGCCGACCGGATCGACCGAGGAATCGCGCGAGATCACGGCGATCTTGGCGCGCGAGCCGGGGTCGCGGGCGACCGCCTTCACCTCGACGATGCCGTCGTAGATTTCCGGTACTTCCTGCGCGAACAGCTTGGCGGTGAATTGCGGATGGGTGCGCGAAAGGAAAATCTGCGGGCCGCGCGGCTCGCGCCGCACGTCATAGATATAGGCGCGGATACGGTCGCCGTTGCGGAAGACTTCGCGCGGCAGCATCTCGTCGCGCCGCACGATGGCCTCGCCGCGGCCAAGATCGACCACCACGTTGCCGTATTCGACGCGCTTGACGACGCCGTTGACGATGTCGCCGATGCGATCCTTGTACTCGGCATATTGCCGGTCGCGCTCGGCCTCGCGCACCTTCTGCACGATCACCTGCTTGGCCGATTGCGCGGCGATGCGCCCGTATTCCAGCGGCGGCAGCGGATCGGCGATGGTGTCACCTACCTGCGCGGCCGGATGGTGCTTGCGCGCGCCTTCTAGCGTGATCTGATTGGACGGGTTCTCGACGGCTTCCACCACCAACATATGGCGGGTGAGGCGGAGATCGCCGGTCTTCGGCTCGATCTCGGCATGGACATCGGTTTCCGCGCCGTAGCGCGAGCGGGCCGCCTTGGCGATGGCGTCTTCCATGGCCGCGATGACGATGCCGCGGTCGATCGCCTTCTCGCGGGCCACCGCGTCGGCGATTTGCAATAGTTCGAGCCGGTTGGCGCTGACAGCCATAGCTCAGTCTCCTTGGTTGGTGGCATGCCCGGCCTGGTCGGACTTATGCCTACGATGTCGTTCTTCTCGTTTCGCCGCGCGCGCTTCGCGCTTGGCGGCCTTCTCGCGCCGCAAAGCTTGCGTCACCAGTTCGTCGGTGAGCACCAACTTGGCTTCGCTCATCTCGTCGATCGGAAGCAAAAATTCCGTGGGCTCGCCTGCTTCCGTTTCGTCGCCGCGAATGCGCGCGGCTTCGCCCTCGATGCCGACCAGCAGGCCGCGAAACCGCTTGCGCCCATCGATCGGGATTTCTGTCTCGATCTTGACCAGATGGCCGGCATAACGATCGAAATCGGATTTGCGCACCAGCGGGCGATCGATGCCCGGCGAGGATATTTCGAGCCGGTAGGTGCGCTCGATCGGATCGGCCATATCGAGCACCGGCGACAGTGCACGCGACACCGTCTCGCAATCCTCGACTTTCATGGTTCCGTCCGCACGCTCCGCCATGATCTGGACGGTGCAACCGTCGGCGCCCGATACCTTGACCCGCACCAGCCGGTAGCCGAGTTGCTCGATCACAGGCTCGGCGATGGCCGCGACACGGGCAGATAACCCCGGCTCGACGATCAGCCGTGGTTCCGTCTCGATCTGGGTGGCGGTTTCAACCGCCTGTCGTGCCTCGCTTGCAGCCATTTTGTTAACAAAAAAGAGCGGGTCCCGCGGGACCCACTCTCAAAACCCGGTCGGTTATGAGGGTGTCTTAACAACGCCGAAATATAGCGATTTCCGGGCTTCATGCAAGGGTGAAGGCGCTTTTTGCGGCTAACCCTTCCTTCAGAATCTGCCCTTAAATTTGGGTAAATCACCGATCGTGCGACTTCCACAGACCGTTTGGCAGGTTTTTCCAATGAGTGTTCCCGCCTCGCTGCTGCCAGAGTTGGAAGAGGTCGTGCAGCACGGCTCGGCGGACAAGCGGGCCGAAACCCTTCGGCGCATCACCAGCCTCTTTTTGCACAGCGCGCCGAACTTTAATGATGAACACGTCGCGCTGTTCGACGACGTCATCGGCTGCCTGATCGAGGAGATCGAGGTCAAACCGCTAGCCGAGCTGGCGCGGCGGCATCGCGCCGGTGCCGAATGCACCGCATGGCGTGGTGACCACGCTTGCCAAGAACGACAATATCGCCGTCGCCGGTCCGATGCTTAAGCAGGCTCGTATCGACGATCCCGATCTCAAATATATCGCCGAGACCAAGAGCCAGGCGCACCTATTGGCGCTGTCCACCCGTTTGGGAATCAGCGAGGCCCTGTCGGAAGTGCTGGTGCGGCGCGGCGACGGCGCGGTGGTGCGCAGCGTTGCCACCAATCAAAAGGCGCGCTTATCGGAAAATGCGTTCACCACTTTGGTCAAGCGCGCCGAACGAGACGGCGTGCTGGCCGAGAAAGTCGGCCTGCGCACCGATATTCCACCGCGCCTGTTCCGTCAGCTGCTGATGCAGGCGAGCGAGGTGGTGCAGAAGCGTCTGCTGGCGCAGGCCAAGCCGGATATCCAGGCCGAATTCCGGCGCGTGCTGGCGAAAGTGACCGACGAGGTCGCCGACAAGGCCGCGCCGCGCAACTACACCGCGGCGTTGGCGGCGGTGCAGACGCAGCACAAGGAGCGCAAGCTCACCGAGGCCGACGTCGCCGACTATGCTAGGAACGGCGCGTACGAAGAGACTATCGCCGTGCTGGCGACGGTGAGCGCGGTGCCGGTCGAGGTGGTGGACCGGCTAATGAACGGCGAGCGTGCCGATCCGGTGCTGATCCTGGCGCGCGCGGCCGGTTTCGGTTGGCGGACGGCACGGGAAATCATGAACTCGCGGCCTGGTCCGAAGCCCTCCAGCCAGACGATCGATGCCGCGCGCGAGAAATTCGAACGGTTGACCGCGGCCACCGCCCAGCGCGTGGTGCGCTTCTGGCAAGTGCGCAGGGACACCGGGAAATAATTACACCCGTCGGAAGATAAAATAAGCCGGTGCGCGCCCTTCGCGCTTGGCCTTGGCTTCGTAACGCGTTCCGGAATAATCCGGCCAGGCTTTCCGCCAGTCATCGGCACGCTCCGCCGTCCAGACGAAATCCAGCGACCGCAGCGCGCGCGCCAGCGCGTAAGCCGCGTAGTCGGCAATGTCCGTCGCAAAACGCAATTCGCCGCCGATCGTGAGAATGCGCGCCAACCGCTTTAGGCTGTCGTCCTGGATGAAGCGCCGCTTCCAGTGCCGCCGTTTCGGCCATGGGTCGGGATAGAGCAGGTCGATGCGCGCCAGCGCGCCTGCCGGAAGCCAGTCGATCAGCGCGCTGGCATCGCCGAAATGCAGGCGGATATTGCCAAGCGCATTGCCATCGATCGCGGCGAGCGCCTTGGCGGTGGCGTTGACGAAAGCGTCGCTGCCGATGAAGCCGCTGCGCGGATGCGCTTGCGCTTGGGCGATCAGATGTTCGGCGCCGCCAAAACCAATTTCGAGGCGCACATCGTCGAGCGGCTTGTCGAACAACCCGCGCAGATCGGCGGGCGCTGGTTTGCTCAGATCGAGCGCGATGCGCGGTAGCAGTGTGTCGAACAGCGCGACCTGCCGCGGCCGCAACGGATGACCCTTGCGTCGGCCAAAGAAGGCGCGCTGCGACATTGATGAACTCGGCTCCATATGCCGACTATTAGAGACGTGAATGGCCGACACAAGGCCGGCCATCACGTCAACAATGCGAGATTATTCGAAGGAAGCCTATTTCACCGCGCTCTTGATCGCGGCGGCAAGGTCGGTCTTTTCCCAGGAGAAACCGCCGTCCTTCTCGGGAGCACGGCCGAAATGGCCGTAGGCCGCGGTGCGCCGGTAAATCGGGCGGCTGAGCTTGAGCGTGCGGCGGATATTGGTCGGGCGCAGCAGGAAAAGCTCCGGCAAGACTTTTTCCAGCTTGCTTTCCGGCACCTTGCCGGTGCCGTGGGTGTCGACCAGCACCGACATCGGATCGGCCACGCCGATCGCATAGGCGATCTGGATGGTGCAACGCTCGGCCACGCCGGCGGCAACCACGTTCTTGGCGAGATATCGCGCGGCATAGGCCGCCGAGCGATCCACCTTGGTCGGGTCTTTGCCAGAGAAGGCGCCGCCGCCATGCGGCGCGTAACCGCCATAGGTGTCGACGATGATCTTGCGACCGGTGAGGCCGCAATCGCCGTCGGGGCCGCCGACCACGAAATTGCCGGTCGGATTGACCAGGAAGTCGGATGGCCGCTTTGGCATCCAGCCGTCCGGTAGTGCGGATTCCACCGCGTCCGCGATCATGTCCTTTATCAGGCCGGGCGTGTACTTCTTGCCGTTGCGGCTCTGGGCATTGTGCTGGGTCGAGACCACCACTTTGGTGCAGCCGACCGGCTTGCCATTAACGTAGCGGACGGTGACTTGGCTCTTGGCGTCGGGCTGCAGGTCGAACAACTGCCCCGAGCGGCGCTTGTCGGAAAGCACTTTCAGGATTTTGTGCGCGAAATAGATCGGCGCGGGCATGAAGGAGTTCTTTTCGTAGATCTCGCTCTCGGTGCAGGCGAAGCCGAACATCATGCCCTGATCGCCGGCGCCTTCCTCGTCGCCGCTTTTCTTCTTCTTGGCGTCCACCCCCATGGCGATGTCGGGCGACTGGCCGTGCAGCAGCACCTCGACATCGGCGCCGTAGTAGGAAAAGCCGTCCTGGTCATAGCCGATCTCCTTGACCACGTCGCGCGCGATCCGCGCTGATCAGTTCGCGATCAACCACCGCCTTGTCGCCGTGTTTGTGGAAGAACGGCGCCTGGCCGCGGCCCTCGCCGGCGATAACTATTTTGTTGGTGGTGGAAAGCGTTTCGCAGCCGAGCCGCGTATTCACCTTGCTGTCGTCGGCGATGCCGAGCTTGATGTCGTTTTCGAGAAACGCGTCGAGCACCGCGTCAGAAATCTGGTCGCAGACCTTGTCCGGATGACCTTCGGAAACCGACTCGCTGGTGAACAGAAAATTGTTGTGAGACACCGCTAAATACTCCTCCCGAGATGCGCCTTCACGACGGCGTCATTTCACGGGTGGTTCTTGCAGTGCTGGTGGGCGCGGTCAAGATGCGGGCAGCAGTGGGCAGCCAGTTCGCCGACGATGGAATCGAGCCTAACCTTTGTCCTCGCCGGCGATCTGCTCGACCAGATCGACAATGCGCCGGCGTAATTTGCCGTTCTTGATTTTCATGAACGACTTGGTCAGCGAGAGGCCGTCGGAGGTGGCGAGAAAGTCCGATACATAGGCCGGCGATGGCGCTTCGCCCATGCCGGAATGCCCCGGCATATTCGGCGCCCCCTCGAAGAAAAACGAAACCGGCACTTGCAGGATGTTGGAAATCTGTTGCAGGCGGCTGGCGCCGATGCGGTTAGTGCCCTTCTCGTATTTCTGCACCTGCTGGAAAGTGAGGCCAAGGGCGTCCCCGAGCTTCTCCTGTGACATGCTCAACATCATCCGACGCATGCGCACGCGCGAACCCACGTGCTTGTCGATCGGATTAGGGATCTTCTTGGCCATAAAGGTCTCCTATGTCGCTATTCAGAAGCGTAATGTCATAAATGGCGGCATCAAAGCAACTTGTGATGCTGGATGGTGGAAACCCAGCGTTTTAATGGGCAAGTCCTATCGTCGTCGGACAACTTGAGGAATGTATCGGCGACATTTTGCAATCTAGAGCTGAATTTAGTTCAATCTAAGGATGCATTCGCCGCCGGGCGACCATTATCAAACTTACTACTAGAAATAGAATCAAGGTGTCGTCACCGAAGCGCACATAGGGCGTCGGCTCGATGGGGCGCGGCAACGGCGAGTCAAGCACACCTTCGGCGCCCAGCGGCAATGACTTGACGATACGGCCGACCGGATCGACCACCGCGGAAATTCCGGTGTTGGCTGCGCGCACCAGCGGCAGACCCTCGGCGATCGCCAGTCCGCGCGCCTGCTGGAAATGCTGATAAGGCCCGGAGCTGATACCGAACCAACCGTCATTGGTCACATTGACCAGCCACCCCGGCCGCTCGCCGCTCGGCACCGCGGCGCCTGGGAAAATCGCTTCGTAGCAGATCAGCGGCAGCATTTTCGGCGCGCCCGGCACGTCCATGGTGCGCCGGCGATCGCCCGAAAGGAATCCGCCGACCTGCTTGGTGAGCTGCCTCAAGCCGAGCCGTTCGAGCAGGTGCTGGTACGGCAGGTATTCGCCGAACGGCACCAGATGCACCTTGTCGTAGATGCCGCGGATCGAGCCGTCGGGATCGATCACATAGACCGAATTATAGGCACGCGGATTGCTGGCGCCGGTGCTCGGCGCAGCGCGCACCGCGCCGGTGATAAGCTCGATGGAAGGCTTCAGCAGGCCCGCGATCTGCGCCAGCGCGTCCGGCTCGCGCGTGAGGAAGAACGGGAACGCCGATTCCGGCCAGATCAAATGCGTGACGTCGTGCACGCCGTTCGAGTTCGGTCCGGTGGCGCGGTCGGACAGGCGCAGATAACGCTCCATCACCTGTTCCTTGGCGGAGTAATTGAACTTCTCGTCCTGTTGCAGATTGGGCTGCATGATGCGCAGCTTGACGCCGCTCACATAAGCGGTCGGATGCTGCCATAGCCGCACAACGCCATAGCTGGCGAACGCCACGAGAATCAGGACGCCGATGAGCGGGGCGCGCCGCGGATGCGGCGTGTCCGCCAAGTCATCCGCAAGCACGGCCGGGCTGGCGCAGATCGCGATGCACAGGAAGGTGAGCCCCCAGATGCCGACGAGCGAAACGCTTTGCGCCAGCGCCAGCGGTTCAGTCAGGGCATAGCCGAAAGTGTTCCAAGGAAATCCGCTGAGCAAATGGCCGCGCAGCCACTCTGCGCCGGTAAGCGTGGCGGCGAGGGCCAGCACGCGCGTCGCTCCGCGCACCCAGATCAGCCGCGCCGCGGCGAGCCCCAACGCTATGTAAAGCGCGAGATAGGCCGGTAGACCTGCGACCGCCACCGGCAACAGCCATCCAAATGTCTTGGCATCGACCAGGAATGCGTAACCGATCCAGTAAAGTCCAGCGAGGAAATAGCCGAAGCCGAAACACCAACCGGCGGCCGCCGCGGCCACGGCGCCGCTCCAGCGGCCGGCGGCGGAACCGTCCACCAGCCAAATCAGCACTGGAAAGGTTAGGAAAAGGATTGGCCAGGCATTGATCGGAGCCAGCGCCAGCGCCGACGCGACGCCGGCGACAAAGGCGATGATCGCACGCCGCCAGCCAAAGGCGAGCACGACTGCATAGGTGAGGCGGGTGACAATCACGGACGGTGCGCGCCGGTGGGAGAACCGGCGGAGAACCCTGCATCCTTCTGCGCCGGCGTGTCGTCGACGGCCAAAGTCGGCGGCGTAGCGTCGGCGAGTACCACATCCGGCTCGCCGCGCTTGCGCTGCTCACGCGGACGTCCGCGCTTTTCCTTCAGTCTTGTAATGCGTACACGCTTGATGCGGCGCGGATCGGCGTCTAGGACCTCGAATTCGAACAGCCCGGGTCCGGAGATCAACTCGCCGCGCACCGGCAAGCGACCGGCGCGCGTCACCAGATAGCCGCCGAGCGTATCGACCTCCTTGGCCACGTCGCCGGGGTCGAAATCATTGCCGATAGTTGCCGCCACATCCTCGAGATGGGCGCGGGCGTCGGCAATGAAAGAATCGTCGGCCTGGCGCACCACGTGCGGTGTTTCGTCCTCGTCATGCTCGTCGGCGATCTCGCCGACGATCTGCTCGACGATGTCCTCGATCGAAACCAGGCCGTCGCTGCCGCCATATTCGTCGACCACTAGCGCCAGGTGAATCCGCGTCGCCTGCATGCGCGCGAGCAGGTCGATCACCCGCGACGACGGCGGCACGAACAGGATTTCGCGAACGATCTTGGCCGCCGACAACGGCATGGAAAGATTGATCGCCTTGAGATCGAGTCCGGCCGGCAGCGGCTTCTTGCGCTTGGCGTTTTTTTCTGGGGCGACGGCTGCACGCGCTGTCATGAACGCGATCAGGTCGCGGATGTGCACCATGCCGATCGGATCGTCGAGCGTGTCGTTGTAGACCACCAGGCGCGAATGCGCGGCGCCCTCGAAGGTGCGTACGAGTTCGCCGAGCGTGATGTCCTGCTGCACAGCGATGATGTCGGCGCGGGGGATCATCACATCCCCCACCCGGCGCTCGCGCAGCCCCAGGATGTTCTTGAGCATTCGGCTTTCTTCCGGCGAGAAGCCGGATTCGCCGGGCGGCATGGCGTCGAGCACATCCTTGAGATCGGCGCGCGAGTTCGGCTTCCGGCCGAACAGCGCGCGAAACACCCTCATCACCCAGCTTTCGCCGCCTTCGCGCGGCGGCGGAACCGGCACCGGCAGATGGCGCGGCTCGTAGGGAGCGGCGTCGCCGGAACTCGAGCTTGAAGGATCGTTATCAGGCATAGCCGTCAAGAATCGCTCAGATCGCGCGCGAGATAGGGGTCCGGCATTTTCATGAACAACATGATCTTGCTTTCGAGCCCTTCCATCGCATCGGCATCAGAATCATTTTGGTGATTGTAGCCGATGAGGTGGAGAAAACCATGCACAGTGAGATGGGCGAGATGGGGAAGAAATACTCGGTCCTCCTCGGCGCATTCGCGGGCGAGCGTTTCAAAGGCGATGACAATGTCACCGAGGAATGCCGCACCGACCGATTTTGCGGCCGGAAACGATAGCACATTGGTTGGCTTGTCGATGCCGCGCCAGTCGCGATTGAGCTTTTGGATCGAACCATCGTCGGTCAGAACGACGCTCACTTCACCGTCCGGCGTTGCGAGCATCGCCGCCGCAGCGGCAATGGCGTCGCGCACGGTCTGCGCGGCCAAGGGTTGCGCGTCCCATAGCGACGATTGAATTTGAATGTCGATCGACGGCGCCGCCGCGCGCCGGCTCGGCGCGGTCGTCATTTCTTGTCCTCGCGCGCGGCCGCCTTGCGGTCATAGGCTTCCACGATGCGAGCCACTAGCTCGTGGCGGATCACGTCTTCATGGGTAAATGCCACATGGCCGACGCCTTCGATGCCGTCGAGCAGCCGCACCGCTTCAGCCAGCCCCGAAGTCTGGCCGCTCGGCAGGTCGACCTGGCTTGGATCGCCGGTGACGATCATGCGGCTGTTCTCGCCCAGGCGGGTCAGGAACATCTTCATCTGCATCGAGGTGGTGTTCTGCGCCTCATCGAGAATGATGGCGGCGTTTGACAGCGTGCGCCCGCGCATGAAGGCGAGCGGCGCGATCTCGATCTCGCCGGCCTGCAGCGCGCGCTCGACGATACGGGCGTCCATCAGGTCGTAGAGCGCGTCGTAGATCGGGCGTAAGTATGGATCGACCTTCTCGCGCATATCGCCGGGCAGGAAGCCGAGGCGTTCGCCGGCTTCCACTGCCGGCCGCGACAGGATGATGCGGTCAACTTCCTTGCGCTCAAACATCTGGATCGCTTGCGCAACCGCCAGCCAGGTCTTGCCGGTGCCGGCCGGGCCGGTGCCGAACACCAGATGGTGGCGCTTGAGCGCGCGGATATAGGCGTCTTGTGCAGCGGTGCGCGCGCGCACAGGACGTTTCCTGAGGTTGATTTCCTCGAAGGCCGGCCGTGCGCTCGCCGGGTCGTAGTCGAACAGCGAACCTTGCGCGATCGCCTGCCGGATGGCGCCCTCGACGTCGCCTTGGGCAAGTTCGTGGCCACGCTTGATATGTTCGTAAAGCCCCTCCAGCACGCGGCGAGCCTGCTCGCAGCCGCCGCGCGAGCCGTCGATGGTGACGTGATTGCCCCGCTGCTCGGCCACCACGCCGAGGCGGCGCTCGATCAGAGCGAGGTTTTGTCCGTATTGTCCGAAGAGGATGGATGCCAGCCGGTTATCCTCGAAGGCGAGGACGATCTGCGCCGTGGCCGTCTCTTCCGGGGCGGCGGCGGCCGGGATCGCAGGATCCGATGTGCGCAAGTGGTTACTTAAGCTCCTGCTGCCGCGAGGGCCGGCGCTTGTACTGGCTCGGTGAGCGCGCCGAACAGCGTATTGCTGCCGATCTCGGTGATGGCAACCTGCACCTGCGAACCGATCATGGCACGCGGCGCAATAACCTGCACCGCCTGCAAATATGGGGTGCGGCCAACCAATTGCCCAGGGAGCTTACCCGGCTTCTCCAGCAGCACTTCCACGGTGCGGCCAAAAAATTGCGCGTTGAAGGCACGCCACTGGCGGGTGATGACTGCCTGCAGCCGCTGCAGGCGTTCGGCCTGCTCGCCCTGCGGAACCTGGACGTCCATCTCGGCCGCCGGCGTGCCCGGACGCGGCGAGTAAATGAACGAGTACGCGGTGGCGAAGCCGACCTCCTCCACCAGCGTCAGGGTGCTGCGGAAATCGTCCTCGGTCTCGCCCGGAAAACCGACGATGAAATCGGAGGTGAACACGAGATCGGCGCGGTTCGCGCGCAGGCGCGCGATCACGTCGAGATAATTTTGACGCGTATGCCGGCGGTTCATCGCCGCCAGAATGCGGTCGGAACCGGACTGCACCGGCAGGTGCACATAGGGCATCAGCGCGGGGAGGTCGCCATGGGCGGCGATCAGATCGTCGTCCATGTCACGTGGATGGCTGGTCATGTAGCGCAGGCGCACGATGCCGGGCACCTGGGCAAGACGGTGCAGCAGCCGGCCGAGTGTCGATGGGCGCCCGTCGGCGCCTTGCCCATGATAGGCGTTCACGTTCTGCCCGATCAGTGTCACCTCGCGCACGCCGGCTTCGGCCAGGCGTTCGACTTCGGCGACGACCTTGTCAACCGGGCGCGAGACTTCCGCGCCGCGCGTGTAGGGCACTACGCAAAAGGTGCAGAACTTGTCGCAGCCTTCCTGCACGGTGACGAAGGCGGAAATGCCGCGCTTGCGGATTGCTTTGCGGCGGGGCGCGGCGAGCGCGTCAAACTTGTCGTCCAACGGAAATTCCGTATCGACGATCTGCTCGCCCGCCTGCGCGCGCGCGATCAGGCCCGGCAGCCG
This sequence comes from uncultured Alphaproteobacteria bacterium, assembly GCA_963709855.1. GTDB lineage: Bacteria > Pseudomonadota > Alphaproteobacteria > Rhizobiales > Xanthobacteraceae > Pseudolabrys. The sequence goes on from CAVPXX010000003.1 coordinate 86,364, forward strand.
GTGATAATTCTGCGAGCCGACCACCAGGTCCACGCTGCCTGCGCGGTGGATGATTTCTTGCCCTTCCGCCTGCGCCACGCAGCCAGCGACCGCGATCAGCATGCGGCGGCCCTCGGCAGCCGCGGCGTCTTTGAGCACGCGGATGCGGCCAATCTCAGAATAGACCTTCTCCGCCGCCTTTTCACGGATATTGCAGGTGTTGAGGATCACCAGGTCGGCGTCGTCAGGTTGCGCGGTCTCGGTGTAGCCGGCCGGCACCAAAGTGTCCGCCATACGATGGGAATCGTAGACGTTCATCTGGCAGCCGAAGGACTTGACGTGGACTTTGCGGGTTCTGCTCATGCCGCTAGCGTTCGAACCGGGAGGCTAATCTAACCTGTTGGGACGGCGTTTGTCCCGCCAAACCCATGCCATTGATCTCATGACGCTTTTAAGACGTGGTGGCGTGAGCCGTTCGCGGCCGTCCGCGCACCGTCGCCGCGTTAAGCGCCCGCACCGCGCCACAGCGATTTCGCCGTGGCTTTGCGGTCGGATATGGCGTCGGCCTCGACCCGTAGCTGACCACCGCGTTGACCGCGCCGCGCGCGACGAAAGCCTTGATGTGCGGCATGAAGTCGAGATCGCCGTACCAGACGACCAGCGGGCGATGCTGGCGTCCCACCGGAATGCCATGCAGGTCAGTGTGGCCGATCGACATCGGCTGAATGAGGATATTGCGCTCGGTGTGCGAGCTTGCCTCCTTCACCGCGCCGATGTGCGATCGACGAATACCGCGCGCTGTAGCCGTGCGGTGACGCCGACCAGTGGCCAGCTGACGACTTCGCTTGGCGACGAAAGCCACAGGCGCGATCGAACCGATCACCAAAATATCGATCCAGGACACTTGATTGGACACGAACAGCATCGCGCGGTCATGCACCGGCTCGCCCACCACGCGGATGTGAATGCGCAGCAGCCGGCACAGTACGCGATAATAAAAAGTGGCGATGACGCCCCAGCCCGGCAATTTGAGTTTATCGAGCAACCACTGCACCGAGATTAGCAGCGGCGTCATGGCGAAGAAGAATGTCGCGATCAATAGTCAAGCGCCATTAGCTTTTCGGGCGCATGATCTTATCCAAAAACCAGTTCCCACTTTTCGGGATCATGCGCTAACCCGCCTTGTCATCATCGAGCGGAACGGCATAGAGTTCGAGCCGGTGATCGACCAGCTTGAAGCCGAGCTTGCGCGCGACTTCCGCCTGCAGGCGTTCGATCTCTGCCGATCGAAATTCGATCACTTCGCCGCTACGCAGGTTGATCAGATGGTCGTGATGGGATTCCGTGGCGGTTTCGTAGCGCGCGCGCCCCTCGCGGAAATCGTGCCGCTCGATGATACCGGCATCCTCGAACAGGCGCACGGTGCGATAGACGGTGGAAATGGAAATCCGGTCGTCGACCTTGGCGCAGCGCCGGTACAACTCCTCGACATCGGGATGGTCGTCGGACCCGGCCAAGACGCGCGCGATGGTGCGGCGCTGCTCGGTCATGCGCATGCCCTTGGCGGCGCACAGGGCTTCGATGTCGCGCCGGTCGGAAATGGCTTTGTCGGGCGTGGTCACGGTGGTGTTTCTTGTCGCCGTTGCGGTCCGGCTCTCATAGCATATTGAGCCCGTCCAGGATGGTCTATCGAGCGATTAGACCAGATCGCGCCGCAACACCAGCGCGGTGACCGCCTTGCCCCCGGGGCCAGGATAGTAATTAGGGCGGCGGGATATCTCGCGAAAACCGGCGCGATCGTAAAGGCGGATCGCCGCGGTATTATGTTCATCGACTTCCAGGAGCACCGCGCGCGCGCCCAAGGCGGCCAGCCGGCGCAAATGCAGATTGAGCAGGTTGCGCGCCAGTCCGCGCCCGCGCCGGGGACCGGCGACCGCGACCGAGAGGATTTCCGCCTCGTCCTCGACCTGCCGCGACATGATGAAGCCGGCCATGGCCGATCCGCTCATCGCGCGATGCGCGATGACGTGGCGGTCGGTCAGCAGGCCCTCGACTTCCTGCTCGCTCCAGCCGCGTCGGAACGAGACGGCATGCAGCGCGGCGATCGCCGCGGCGTCGCGGCTCACCGCTTCCGACAACGCCGGCTCGCCGTGCGCGAATAAGTTGGAAAGAAGGCCCATTATCGGCGCGCCAATTGCGCGGCATTCTGCTGCTGTGCGTCGGGCGCGCGCAGGTAAAGCGGTTTCGGCGGCGCGCCGGTCTCGATCGCGGCAGCGCCGAGCCGGGCTACCCAGTCGATATCGGGCGCGCGGCGCGTATCGACCAGGTTCGGAGCGCGTTCGCCGGCCGGCCAGGCCGCTGCCAACATTGCCGCCGCGGTACCGACCAGGCGCGGCGCGCCGGTCGCCGCCGCGCGCAGTGCTTCGCGTAAGGGAGCGAGCCGTGGCGCCAAGATGGTGCGACCGCCGGGTCCGAACACTTGCAGATAGACGCGATCGTGGCGCGCATCGATGGCCGCGACCACCGGCAGCGTATCGTCTGCGGCAACCAAGGGTGCGGCATAGGCGGCGAGCGTCGACAATCCGACCGCCGGTTTGCCGGCGGCGAGCGCGATCCCGCGCGCAGCGGCAATGCCTACACGCAGGCCGGTGAAGCTGCCGGGACCGGTGGTGACGGCGATGCGGTCGAGCCCGGCGAAGTCGAGGCCGGCGCGCTCCATCACCCGTGCGATCAGCGGCATCAGGGCTTCCGCGTGGCCGCGCACCATAGGCAGCAACTCATGCTCGGAAATCGTCGCTCGTTCGGTGTCGAGCACGGCGGCCGAGCAGGCCTCGAGCGCTGTATCGATGGCAAGGACACGCATGGTTTGAGTGTAGCACCGCGCCGGCAGCGCGCACCCGGAATCCATATTCGCAGATGGGGTTATGGATTCCAGGCACGCGGCCTAAAGGCCGCGCTCCCGGAATGACAGAATGCCTACATCGGCCGCACTTCGACCACGTCGGGCACGAAATGCTTGAGCAGGTTCTGGATGCCGTGTTGCAACGTTGCGGTCGAAGACGGGCAGCCCGAACAGGCGCCTTTCATCTCTAGAAACACCACGCCTTCCTTGTAGCCCTTGAAAGTGATGTCGCCGCCGTCGCCGGCTACCGCCGGGCGTACGCGCGTCTCGATCAGATCCTTGATGGTGGCGACGGTGTCGGCGTCCTTGGCGTCAAAGAATTCATCGGCATCGGCCGGCGCTGGCTCGGCCCCGTTCGTCAAGAGCGGCGCGCAGCTGATGAAATGCTCCATGATGGCGCCGAGGATTGCCGGCTTGATCTGCTGCCAGTCACCGTCGCGCTTGGTGATAGAAATGAAGTCGGAGCCGAAGAAGACTCCGCCGACGTTGGGAATTTCGAACAGCGCAGCGGCCAGCGGCGATTGCTTGGCGGCTTCCTTGTTCGCCATGTCGAGGGTGCCGAATTCTAGCACGGCTCGCCCGGGCAGGAATTTCAGCGTCGCCGGATTGGGCGTGGCTTCGGTCTGGATAAACATTTTCTGCTCCTTGCGGGTTCAAGGCCCGTGGGCTTTCACACACGAACTATACCCAATAAATGGGCCTCCCGCACGCCGCGGTCAACCGCCCAAAAATGCAGTTTGCGCAGGCTTTAAGAGCTCGCGTCGATGTCTTCGTCGCTCAGATGCCCCGGCACGATGGCGATCGGGATAGGAAAGGTGCCGGCGGTCTTTGTTAGGCTGGAGACCAGCGGCCCCGGGCCTTCCTTGGCGGTACCGGCCGCCAGCACCAGGATGCCGATGTCGGTATCCTGGTCGATCAGCTTGACGATCTCCTCGGCCGGGTCGCCTTCGCGGATCACGCGGTCGGGCGTGATGCTGGCGATGTCCTTGGCGCGCGCCGCGAACTTGTCGAACGCGGCGTTGGCCGCCTCCGTCGCCTCGGCCTTCATGATGTCGGCGACGCCCAGCCATTGCTGATTGTGCTCGCCAGTGTCGATCACACGCAGCATGACCAGCTGCGACTTGGTGCGGCCCGCGCGCTTGGCAGCCCAATAGACCGCGCGGTCACATTCCTCGGTGTCGTCGATGACGACGAGATATTTGCGTTTGTGGCCGGCCTCGTAGCTGCGGCGCTTGGTGCTCATCGTCGCTCCCGGTTCATGCGTTCATTTGCGAACGCACAAGCAGTGAATGGTTGCACGCCGGAAGCGGTCGCCACAAGCCGCATCGACCGAGAAAATTGCTGAGCGAACACGCGACGTTAGCGGCGCACGAAGCCGACAATGTCCTTGACAGCCTTCATGGTTTCGGCGGCAAGCGCCTGCGCGCGCTCGGACCCATCGGCCAACACGGAATCGATGTAGACCGGGTCCTGCATCAGCTTTTTCATTTCCGCGCCGATCGGTCCGAGCTTGGCGACGGAGAGATCTGCTAGCGCGGTCTTGAAGGTCGAGAATTGCCCGCCGCCGAATTCGCGCAGCACGTCAGCTTTGCTTGATCCCTTGAGGGCCGCGTAGATGCCGACCAGGTTGTCGGCCTCCGGCCGCGGCTCTAGGCCCTTCTCCTCGCTCGGCAGCGGCTCGGGGTCGGTTTTAGCCTTGCGGATTTTCTGCGCGATGGCGTTGGCATCGTCGGTCAAATTGATGCGCGAATAATCCGACGGCTCCGACTTCGACATTTTCTTCGAGCCGTCGCGCAGCGACATTACCCGCGTCGCCGGTCCCTGGATCAGGGGCTCGGGCAGCGGAAAGAAGGTCTCGCCGTAACCATGCGCGTGTATCGATTCGGCGAAGTCGTTGTTGAACTTCTGCGCGATGTCACGCGACAGCTCCAGATGCTGCTTCTGATCCTCGCCAACCGGCACATGGGTAGCGCGGTAAACGAGAATGTCGGCCGCCATCAGGTTCGGATAGACGTAGAGACCGACCGAGGCGTTCTCACGGTCCTTGCCGGCCTTCTCCTTGAACTGGGTCATGCGGTTGAGCCAGCCCATGCGCGCGACGCAATTGAACACCCAGGCTAGCTCTGCGTGCTCGGCGACCTGGCTCTGGTTGAAGATGATCTGCTTCTTGGCGTCGATGCCGCAGGCCAGGAACGCCGCAGTCACCTCGCGCGTGGCGCGCGGCAATTCGCTCGGGTCCTGCCACACTGTGATGGCGTGCAGGTCGACCACGCAATAGATGCAGTCATAGCGTTCCTGCAGCGCGACGAATTTAGTGATCGCGCCGAGATAATTGCCGAGATGCAGGTTGCCAGTCGGCTGCACGCCGGAAAATACGCGTTCCTTGAACGCCATTGCGGGTCCTCATCGATTGTCGGGCGTGAATGCCACGCCGGAGGCGCGCGGCGCAAGACCCTCAAGCCTGCCGGCCCACGGCCGCAACGAGAGTCCTTGAGCTTCGCCACGCCCAGGATTTGCAAGGTGGCCGGGTAGATGACGACCCCAAGCTCGACCAGAACTGCGAGCAAAATGAGCCGGCCGGCGGATGAGTTCGGCGATGCCGGAAAAACCTACGGCTGTCGGCCAGCCCGTACATGACCACCGCTCCTATGACGATGGTGGCGATCACGATGCGCGGTAGCCTCCGCCCAGCGCCCGCATCGAGCCGTAGCCAACGGCGCCGGTAAAGAATAGCGCGCGCCCGTCACGCGGATGACATGCTGCGCGCGCTTGCAGCGGCGCACTCGCCCGATATAGTGCGCGCGGACTAACGAGGTAACGCATGACCGCCCCCCGCTACGACGTGCTCGGCATCGGAAATGCCATCGTCGACGTGATCGCCCGCGCCGAGGACGATTTCCTGGTCGGGCAAGGCATGCACAAGGGCACCATGGCGCTGATCGATCAGGCGCGCGCCGAGAAGATCTATCAGGCGATGGGGCCGGCGGTGGAAAGCTCGGGCGGGTCGGCTGCTAATACCATCGTCGGCGTGGCGAGCTTCGGCAGCCGCGCCGCCTTCGTCGGCAAGGTCAAGGACGACGAGCTCGGTCGCGCCTTCGCCCACGACATCCGCGCCGCCCGCGTTGCCTTCGACACCAAACCTGCTGGCGACGGCCCCTCGACCGCGCGCTGCTACATCATGGTGACGCCAGACGGCGAGCGCACCATGAACACGTTTCTCGGCGCGGCGCAGGATCTCAAACCCGCCGACATCGACGAGACTAAGGTCGCCAGCGCCGCGCTCGTCTATCTCGAAGGCTATCTATGGGATCCGCCGCAGGCCAAGGAAGCCTTCGTCAAGGCGGCGGCGATCGCCCACAAGGCGGGGCGGCGCGTGGCGCTCACCCTGTCGGATGCGTTCTGCGTCGATCGCTACCGCGCGGAATTTCTCGCGCTGATCCGCAAGGGCACCGTGGATATTATTTTCGCCAATGAGCACGAACTGCACAGTCTCTATGAGACCGCCGACTTCGACACCGCGGTGAAGGCGCTGCGTCACGACGCCAAACTCGCGGTGGTGACGCGCAGCGAGAAAGGCTGCGTGGTGGTCACCCGCAAGACGGTCGAGGCGGTGCAGGCGATGCCGATCGACCACCTGGTCGATGTCACCGGCGCAGGCGACCTGTTCGCCGCCGGTTTCCTGGTCGGCCTGGCGCGCGGCAAGGATAACCGTACCGCCGCTCGCCTCGGGGCGCTGGCGGCCGCCGAAGTGATCCAGCATATCGGCGCGCGGCCGGCGGTTTCGCTCAAGGCGCTGGCGGCCGAGAACGGCCTGCCGGTCTAAACATCTGAAAATTCTGAGCTAAGTAGCGCGCGGGAACCCGCGGCGGGAAAAATTGGTAACCAATTGGTAACCGAACGTGGTTAGCGATTGGTGAACAACCAATTGCGAGGACCCGTCATGGAAGCGGCACCCAAACCGGATGGCGCACCCGAGGCAACGCCGGCCAAGGCCGAATTGCCGACCGTCAAATCGCCGCCGATATCGCCGGGCACTGAAATGCCCGCGGTTGCAACGGACACACCCGAGCCGGCGATCGAGCCGATCGTGGAGGTCGCGCCCGCGATCGAACTGATTGCCTTGGCCGCGCATGCGACACGGCGGCGCTTTGTCGTGCGACCTCGCCAGAAGCGCTATGCCTTGCTCGCCGCCTCGGTGACTTTCGCGGCCGCGATCGGCGCCGTGGTCGGCGCACTGGCGAGCGGCGCATTCTCCGCGCCCACGCGCCCCGATGTTGCCGCCGTCGAACAGAATAAGGAGATGCAGCAATCGATCGCCCGGCTCAGCAAGGAAATCACCACGCTGAAGGTGAGCCTCGAGCAGGCTAATAAGTCGGCGCACACGCAGTTCGCCAAGATTTCCGAACGCCTCGAACATGCGACCGCAGAGATCACCGGCTCGATATCGGCGCCGCAGACCACGGTGCCGCTGCCGGCGCCACGGCCGGTGCCGCGTATTACCGCGACGGAACCCCCGCCGCCCGCGCGCGTGGCAGTGGTGCCGGGTTGGGCCATTCGCGACGCCCGCAACGGCTACGTCTACGTAGAAAACCATGGTGAGATTTATCAAGTCGCGCTCGGCGTCCCGCTGCCCGGCCTAGGACCGGTGCAATCGGTCAAGCGGCAAGACGGCCGCTGGATAGTGCTAACGCGGAAAGGCATCATCGTGTCCATGCGCGACCGCCGTCATTTCGAAGAATTCTGAGCGCTAAGGTCGAGTCTCGATTGAAATGGCGGCGCCTGTGGGCGCCGCTTTTCATTTGCGCGTGAGCTAGTAGCAAGCCTACGAAAACCGTGCCAGATTCACCTCGCCGGATCGGTGCGGGTGATGGCATGGCATGAGCGTCGGATTGCTGAGAATTCTTGCAGCGGCTTTGGGCATCGTGGCCGGAGCGGACCAGGCCTCGGCGCAAGGCGCGGCGCCGCCGGCGGCCAAGCCGGAGATGACCGAGAGCTGCCCGGGCCTGGTGGCGGCGCGGCCATCCTTCGTGCATCCTGCCGCGTTTCGGCTCGCCGCGCTTGAGCGCGATCAGGTCCGTATCAGCTATATCGGCCATTCCACCTTCCTGATCGAAAGCCCGCAATTGGTGCGCATCGCCACCGACTACAACGATTATGTAAAGCCGGCGGTGCTGCCCGATATAGTGACCATGAACCACGCGCACACGACGCATTACAGCGATCATCCCGATCCGAGCATCAAGCACGTGTTGCGCGGCTGGACGGGGGACGAAAAGCCGGCGCGCATCGATCTGCAATACAAGGACGTGCGCGTGCGCAACGTGCCGACCAATATCCGCAATTGGGACGGCGGCACCGAGCGCCATGGCAATTCGATCTTTATCTTCGAGGTGGCCAATCTATGCATCGCCCATCTTGGCCATCTGCACCACACGCTGACACAACAGCAGCTCAACGAAATCGGCCGTATCGACGTGGTGATGGTGCCGGTGGACGGCAACTTGACGCTCGACCTCGACGGCATGGTCGAGGTACTGCATGCGCTGAAGGCCGCGCTGGTGATCCCCATGCATTATTTCAGCGCCTACACCCTCGACCGCTTCCTGCAGCGCGTGCGACAGGAATGGGAGGTTGAGATCGCCGAAGTCCCCTCGATGGTGGTGTCCAAGACCAGCCTGCCAGCCAAGCCGAAAGTCCTGGTGCTGCCTGGCCACTGAGGCGTGGCGCCAATAGGGCCCATTAAAAACTTATGATGATTGATGCACCGCAATACGAAGGCGGGGATGGGAGGGAACAAATAAGCGTAGGTGTCGCGTTCACGGAGCGCGGTTCTTAGGGCAAATCGAGGTTTTCCACATGATGCAAACCTGGAGCGGCTGGAAGCGGTTTCCCGACGTAAGCGGTGGTGATGCCATCGAAGCGCCGGCTGGCCCTGGAGTTTACGAGGTTCGCCACACGCTGACCGGCCGGGTGATGGCGTTCGGGCATTCCGGCAATGTCGCCCATGCGATCGCGGAGTTGAAGTTCAACGGCGACGTCAATCCGTTCGCCAAGTTTTTTCGCCGGCCGCCGCTGGTGTCGCGCATCTCCGACCTCGAATATCGCACCTGCGCGGCGGCCAGCCGCGCCGACGCAAAAACCGCGGCGCAGCGGTTGCTGGGCCTGAGGCAGAACGCTTGGCGCCGGCGCATGGATCTGGGCTGGGCCGCCCGCCACCCGGGCTGAACTTACGCAGCGAAATTCGATACAGCGGCTGGCGCAACGCCGGCCGTTTTGCCATTAGGCGACGACTGCCAGTAGCTTTCGGTCCGGCGCGATATCCGTATAGAGTGCCGCCGCCTTAACGGAGCGCTCAGTTATGCCTTTCGCCGTCACATCCGACAAAGTGCAGCTCTATTACGAAGAGGTCGGGCAGGGCACGCCCATTTTGTTCGTGCACGAATTTGCCGGTGACCATCGCAGCTGGGAGCCGCAACTGCGCGAATTCGGCAAGCGCTACCGCTGCATCGCCTATGCCGCGCGCGGCTATCCGCCGTCCGACGTGCCGCCATCTCCCGACGCGTACAGCTACCAGCATGTGATGCGCGACGCCGTCGCCGTGCTCGATCATCTAAAAATCGAACAAGCGCATATCGTCGGCCTGTCGATGGGCGGCTACATAACGCTGCAGGTCGCGCTCAATCATCCCAATCGCGTGCGCTCGATGACGCTCGCCGGCACCGGCTCAGGCAGCGAGCGTTGGTACACAGACACGTTTCATAAGAACTCACGCGAACTCGCGCTGATGTTCGAGCGCGAGGGCTCGGCCGAGGTGGCCAAGACCTACGGCATCGGTCCGAGCCGTGTGCCATTCATGATCAAGGATGCGCGCGGCTTCGCGGAATTTTCAAAACATCTGGCCGAGCACGATGCGCAAGGCTCGGCGCATACCTCACGCGGCTTCCAGGGCGCGCGGCCCTCGCTGTACGATTTCGAGGTTGCCATCCGGCGGTCGACGATTCCGGCGCTGATCGTCGTCGGCGACGAGGACGACCGCTGCATCGAGCCGAGTTTGTTCCTGAAAACGGCCATCGCCGCCTCAGGCCTGATCATGTTCCCGAAGACCGGCCATGCGGTGAACGTGGAAGAGCCCGACCTGTTCAACCAGGTTGTCGGTGATTTTCTGACCCGCGTCGATGCTGGCCGTTGGCCGCCGCGTGATCCGAGGTCGATGGCGGAGAAATCGGTCCCGGAGCCATGGAACCTCGGTACGGCCAAACCTATTTAAGCTTGGCGAGACCGAGTGCGGGAGCCGCCGATGCTGAAATGGGCCTTTGTTTTCCTGCTGATCGCCATCATCGCCGGCATTTTCGGCTTCACCGACGTGGAGGCAGCATCTGCCACCATCGCGCAGTGGCTGTTCGGCATTTTCCTGGTGCTGTTCCTGGGCGCGCTGGCAATCGGCCTGGTCCTCGGCGCCAAGCTGATGTCGTGAATGTACATGCCCCGGATGCAGCGCAGCACGTAGTGGTGCGCTGCATCCGGGGCATGTACAATTAAACGTCCACACTCGCGCTCAGCGCGTTGTCCTGGATGAACTGCCGGCGCGGCTCGACCAAGTCGCCCATCAGCTGGTCGAATAGCACATTGGCCTCGTCCACCTCCTTGATGCGGACCTGCAGCAGAGAGCGCGCATTGACGTCGAGCGTGGTCTCCCACAATTGCTCGGGGTTCATCTCGCCCAGCCCTTTGTAGCGCTGCATCGAAATGCCCTTGCGGCCGGCGGTGGTGAGGGCCTCGAACAGGCCGACCGGGCCGTGGATCGCCGTGGTCTCGTCCTTGCGGCGCAGCATGGCCGGCGGGGTCGGGCGTGGATAGACCTGCTGCAATGTGGCGGCGAACTCGTCGAGCTTGCGGGCGTCGGCCGAGCCGAGCAACGCCTGGTCGATGATCGCGACTTCTTTGACGCCGCGTACGGTGCGCTCGAAATGGAAGCCGTTCTCGTCGAAGCTTCCCTTCCAGCCACGCTCGGTCTCTTCCTCGAGCGCGTCGAGCCGCTTGGCGATGTAGTCGGCGGCGGCGGCCCCGGTCTTGAGATCGTTGGTGACGCTCGGCGTCAGCACGCCGGCAATCGCCGCCTGTTCGATCACCTTGCGGTTATAGCGGCTGTGCAGCCCGGTTAGGATGTTACGGATAGCGCGGGCTTCCTCGACCAGCTTGAGCAGGTCCCCGCCCGCGCGTTCTTCTCCCGAGGCGAGACGCAGCACCGAATCCTCAAGGCCGGTCGCGATCAGATAATCCTCGAGCGCGCGCTCGTCCTTGAGATATTGCTCGGACTTGGCGCGATTGACCTTATAGAGCGGCGGCTGCGCGATGTAGATGTGGCCGCGCTTGATCAACTCCTCCATCTGCCGGAAGAAGAACGTCAGCAACAGCGTGCGGATGTGGCTGCCGTCGACATCGGCGTCGGTCATGATGATGATCTTGTGGTAGCGCAACTTGTCAGGGTTGAACTCGTCGCGCCCAATGCCGGTGCCGAGCGCGGTGATCAGCGTGCCGATCTCCTGGCTGCCCAGCATTTTGTCGAAGCGCGCGCGTTCCACGTTGAGGATCTTACCGCGCAGCGGCAGCACGGCCTGGAATTCGCGGTTGCGGCCCTGCTTGGCGGAGCCGCCGGCGCTGTCGCCCTCGACGATGAACAATTCGGACTTTGCCGGATCGCGCTCCTGGCAGTCAGCGAGCTTGCCCGGCAGCGATGACACATCGAGCGCGCCCTTGCGGCGGGTCAGATCGCGCGCCTTGCGCGCGGCCTCACGCGCGGCGGCCGCTTCCACGACCTTGCCGACGATTACCCTGGCTTCCTGCGGGTGAATCTCGAACCAGTCCTGCAGCGCCTGGTTGACCACGTTCTCCACCACCGGGCGGACTTCCGAGGACACCAGCTTGTCCTTGGTTTGCGAGGAGAATTTCGGGTCCGGCACCTTCACAGAGAGCACCGAGGTCAGACCTTCGCGGCAATCGTCGCCGGTGAGCGCCACCTTTTCTTTACGGGTGGTACCGAGGGTCTCGGCATATTGCGTGACTTGGCGGGTGAGCGCGCCGCGGAAGCCGGCCAGATGCGTGCCGCCGTCACGCTGCGGGATGTTGTTGGTGAAGCAAAGCACGCTCTCGTGATAGCCATCGTTCCACCACAGCGCGGCTTCCACCGTGATGCCGTCGCGCTCGGCCTTGATCATGATGGGGCTGGGGATCAGCGGCGTCTTGTTGCGATCGAGAAATTTTACGAAGGCTTCGATGCCACCGTCATATTTCATCTCCTCGCGCTTCTCGACCGCGTGGCGCATGTCGGAGAGCACGATAGTGACGCCGGAATTGAGGAACGCCAATTCGCGCAGGCGATGTTCGAGCGTGGCGAAGTCGAACTCGACCATGGTGAAGGTCTTCGGCGAGGGAAAGAACGTCACTTCCGTTCCCCGTTTACCGCCGCTGTCGCCGGTAGCTTTCAGCGGGGCCACCGCGACGCCGTCGGCGAACTCCATGAAATGCTCTTTGCCGTCGCGCCAGATTTTGAGCTTGAGCCAGCTCGACAGCGCGTTGACCACCGAGACTCCGACGCCGTGCAGGCCGCCGGATACCTTGTAAGAATTCTGGTCGAATTTTCCGCCGGCGTGCAGCTGGGTCATGATGACCTCGGCCGCCGAAACTCCTTCGCCTTTGTGGATGTCGGTCGGAATGCCGCGGCCGTTGTCGACGACGGTTACCGAGCCGTCCGCATTCAGCGTGACCGTCACCTGGTCGGCGAAGCCGGCGAGCGCCTCGTCGATGGCGTTGTCGACCACCTCGTAGACCATGTGATGCAGGCCGGAGCCGTCGTCAGTGTCGCCGATATACATGCCTGGCCGCTTGCGCACGGCGTCGAGGCCTTTGAGGACCTTGATCGATTCCGCGTCATAGTCGCCGTAGTCGGGTGGGATATTTAGGGCCGGTTCAGCCATCGGCGGGAGCCTCGAAACGGGCGGAAAAATGAGTCGGATTTGGTGTTTGGTGTGACACGAAAATTGAGCCTCGTACAGAGCAAAGTCATAGTAACTAATATGTTGATTCAAAATGATTTTTTAAAGAGCGCACGACGCAAAAAACTACGGCATTTTGAGCCCGTCCGGCGGCCAATTCGGCAATGCCAAGCACAATTCGCAAGCCGACCGTTTCGCGGCCATGGAACGGGCATGGCTTGCGTCCAAGTCCGGCTCTCTTGCACGCGGACGCGGCTTGGCCTCTAAGCATTGGCGCGTCCTCCCGACCCGATTCCGCCTCCCATGCGCTGGATCAACACTCAGCTTGAAGTTCCGCATCGCTTGCGCGCCATTGTGCGCGCTCGTGAATCGAGCGTGATCGTCCTAGCGCTTATCGTCGGTGCCATTGCTGGCCTGGTGATCGCCGCTATGGGCGAGGCGGTCAGCCTGATGCATCTGATTTTTTTCGGGCTCGATCCGGGCGAGCGGTTGTCGGGCCGGGTCTCACTCAACCCGCTTTACGCGTTCCTCACCCCCTGCCTCGGCGGCCTGCTGTTCGGCTTGGCCACCGCCTATATCGCCCGTCGGCGCGGCACCGAGGTCGACCCGATCGAAGCGAATGCGCTGCACGGCGGACGCATGTCGATACGCGGCAGCCTGATTGTGGCCGCGCAGACCGTGTGGTCGAGCGGCGTCGGCGCCTCGGTCGGCCTGGAAGCCGGCTATACCCAGCTCGCCAGCGGCATCGCCTCGAGCATCGGGCAAGCGTTTCGCCTGCGCCGCAGCGACATGCGCATCCTGGTCGGCTGCGGCGCCGCCGGCGCCATTGCCGGCGCCTTCGGCGCGCCCTTAGGCGGCGCCTTCTATGGCTTCGAGTTGATCATCGGCAGCTATTCGGTCGCCTCGCTGGCGCCGGTCGGCATGGCGGCCTTGCTTGGCTACCTGACTGCGCAAATCTTCACGCCCGACCGGCTCGGCATCGAAACCGGCGCTGTCTCCAGTCTGGCGGTACATGACGTGGTGATTGCCGGCGGCGTCGGCTTGCTTGCGGCTATATTCGGGATCGCGCTGATGCGTGGCGTCGCCGCCTGCGAGGTGCTGTTCTCAAGGTTGCGGGTGAAGCCGGGCCTACGGCCGATGCTGGGCGGCGCGGTGGTCGGCCTGCTGGCGATGGTGTCGCCGCAGGTGATGTCGTCCGGCCACGGCGCCTTGCATCTGACCGGTATTTTTAAGTTGCCGATCGAGACGATTGCGCTGATTTTCGTCCTCAAGGCGCTGGCCTCGATCGTTTCGCTCGGCACCGGGTTCCGCGGCGGCTTGTTTTTCGCCTCGCTCCTGCTCGGCGCGCTCGGCGGGCAATTATTCGCGGTCGGGCTCAATGCGGTTTGGCCTAGCTTGCACGCCAACCCGGACGCCTATGCCATCATCGGCATGGGCGCGCTATCGGTGTCGGTGATCGGTGGGCCGCTGACTATGACCTTCATCGCGCTGGAGACCACCGGCGACCTGTGGCTCACCACTGCGGTGCTGATCGCGGTGATCATCTCGATGCAAGTGACGCGCGAATTCTTCGGCTATTCCTTCACCACGTGGCGCTTCCATCTGCGCGGCGAGACCATCCGTAGCGCGGCCGATGTCGGGTGGATCAGGGATTTGACGGTCGGTCAGATGATGCGCTCGGACGTGCGCACGACCCCGGTGGAGACGCCAATCTCGGCGTTTCGCGAGACCTTTCCGCTCGGGTCGACCAACCAGGTGATCGCGGTGGACGAGGACGGCCGTTGCGCCGGCATGGTGATCGTGGCGGAAGCGCACGCGGCCGAACTCCCCGCCACCGCCTCGGTGCGCGACATCCTGCGCCACGCCGATCATATCCTGCTGCCGCAATTGACTGCGCAGGAAGCGATCGCGGCGTTCGATCGCTTCGAGGCGGAAGCGCTGGCGGTCGTCGATTCGGCGGAGCGCCGCCAGGTGATAGGCCTGCTCAGCGAGGCGCATGCGCTGCGGCGCTATTCCAACGCTTCGGAACGGCAGCGGCGCGAGTTGCTCGGTGAAACCTAACGTGGCCGCGCGGAAGCCGGTCTAAACGCCTGTTGGCTCACCCATTTTCCGATCGGTGCGATTCAGCCGTTCGTTTCGGCGATGGGAATCAAGGTCGAGGGCAGCATCAGGCCGCGGTTTGGACGATTAATCCGCCTTCGCTGGCGCCAATTTGATCGAGCCGGGGCGCACCTCGAAGACTTGTGCGCGGCCGACGATGTCGCCGAACGCCGCTGGATCGGCACCGGTCATCCAGACTTGCGCGCCGAGATTGGATAGCGCGTCGTAGAGCGCGGCACGGCGGGCCGGGTCGAGATGGGCGACGATCTCGTCGAGCAGCAAGAGCGGCGCGTACCCCGTCATGTCCTTGATTAGTCCGGCATGGGCAAGCACCAGGCGGATCAGCAGCGCCTTCTGCTCCCCGGTCGAAGCATCCGATGCCGGGATGTCCTTGCCGGCATGAGTGACGGCGAGATCGGACAGATGCGGGCCGTCGAGGGTGCGGCCGGCGGCGGCGTCGAGTGCGCGGTTGTCCTTCAGCAAGGCGCGGTAGCGGTCCTCGATCTCGATCGCGCTGTGCAGCGGGAGCAGTTTCTCCATCCAGCCGTCGAGCACAATTTCGGCACGAGGAAATTCCGGCGCCTGGTCGCGCGCGGCGGAGAGCGCGCCGGCGAGCCGGCCCACCGTTTCCGCGCGCGCGGCGGCGACCGCCACCGCGACCTCGGCGGTTTCGTGTTCGACCGCATCGAGCCAATGGGGATCGCTGTGGGCGTCCTCCAGCAGGCGGTTGCGCGAGCGCAGCGATCGTTCGAGCGCGGCGACGCGGCTCGAATGCTGCGCATCGACGGCGAGCACTAGGCGATCGAGAAAACGGCGGCGCTCAGAAGCCGGGCCGTTGAATAACGGGTCCATGGCGGGCGTGAGCCAGACCACGCGCAGGTGATCGGCGAAGGCCGCCGCCGAGCCGACGCTCTCGCGGTCGATGCGGCATTTGCGTGAGGGGCCTGAATCCTCGCCCGCCGGCGGATCGATGCCGGTGCCGAGTGTGGCCAGCCCCAGCATGCCCTCGATCTCGGCCGACACCGCCCAGGCGCCGTCGCCTTCGGAAAAAGCCAGTTCCTCCATGGTGGCGCGGCGAAGCCCGCGGCCTGGCGCCAGTAGGGAAATCGCCTCGATCAGATTGGTCTTGCCGGCGCCATTGGCCCCGGTCAGCACCACCGGCCCCGTCGGCCCAAGCTCGATCTGCGCGGCGTGATAGCTGCGAAAATTGGCAAGCGTCAGGCGGCGGATGAAGGCGGCGGTCATGAGCAGTGCCGGGCCACGCGCCGCAGCTTACCCTCTCCCCTTGTGGGAGCGGGCGGCGCGCAAAGCGTGCCGGGTGAGGGGTCAGTCTCTGCCACCGGAAAGATGCACAAATATACGTTCCAAAACGGACCTCGGCCGTTGAAGCACATCATTGTTCCAGTAGCTAAGAATTCGAAAGCCTTCGACCGCCAATGCTGAATCTCGTCGTTTGTCGCGCTTCGATTCAAAATGGTGGCTGCCGTCAACCTCAATGACGATTTCCGGATCAAAACAAGGGAAATCCAAGACATAGTTCTGAAAGGGCACCTGCCGACGAAAATTGAAGCCTGCGAGCCGGCGATCGCGCAGTAATCGCCACATCACCACCTCCGCGTCGGTCGCAACACGACGCATAGCTTTCGCGAAATTGCGGCTGCGTCGCGTAATCGGACGATACTGAAACTGCGCCACCGCCCCTCACCCGGCTCGGGCCTGCCGTCCCTCGCCACCCTCGCCCACAAGGGGAGAGGGCAACGGAGCAAGCTGCGAGGCCACTATACCCGCATCGGCATCAGCACATAGAGCGCGCCCTTGGCGTCCTTGTCCTGGATCAGCGTGGGCGAGCCGGGGTCGGCGAGCTTGAGCACGGCCACCTCGCCCTCGATTTGCGCGGCAATGTCGAGCAGGTAGCGCGAATTGAAGCCGATATCGAGCGGATCGGATTCGTATTCGACTTCCAACTCTTCGGTCGCGCTGCCGGAATCGGGATTGGTCACCGACAGCACCAGCCGCCCGCCGGTGATCGAGAGCTTGACCGCGCGGCCGCGCTCGCTCGACACGGTGGAGACGCGATCGACCGCGGCCTCGAAATCTTTCTTGTCGACGATGAGGCTCTTGTCGTTATTGGCCGGAATCACGCGCGCATAATCCGGGAAGGTGCCGTCGATCAACTTGCTGGTGAGCACCACGTCGCCGATCGAGAAGCGGATCTTGCCGGCGGACAATTCGATCGCCACCTCGCCTTCGCCGGTTTCGATTAGGCGCTGCACCTCGCCCACGGTTTTGCGCGGCACGATGATACCGGGCATGCCGGCGGCGCCGTTCGGCAGCGGCAGCTCGACCTGCGCCAGGCGATGGCCGTCGGTCGCCACTGCGCGCAGCGTTGCGGCCTTGGCGGTCCCGGCCGTGTGCAGGTAGATGCCGTTTAAATAATAGCGGGTCTCCTCGGTGGAGATCGCGAACTGGGTCTTGTCGATCAGCCGCTTGAGATCGGCGGCGGCGAGCTTGAAGGCATGCGTCATCTCGCCGGCGGCCAAGTCGGGAAAGTCGCTTTCCGGCAGCGTCTGCAAAGTGAAGCGCGAGCGCCCGGCGCGCAGCGAGAGCACGGCGCGGTCGCCGGAGCCCTCGATCACGATCTGCGCGCCCTCGGGCAGCTTGCGCACGATCTCGTAGAACATGTGGGCCGGTACGGTGGTGGCGCCGCCCGGCGACACCTCGGCAGCGACGCTGTCGATGACTTCGAGATCGAGGTCGGTGGCCTTCATGCTGAGCTTGCCGCGCTCGGCCTTGATCAGCACGTTGGCGAGAATCGGGATGGTATTGCGCCGCTCGACCACGCGATGTACGTGGCCCAGCGACTTCAGCAGCTCTGCACGCTCGACGGTAACTTTCATAGGGAGACCCGCTTCGGCGCCTTCGAAAACGACCCTGAAACAAGGCGCGACGGCAAGCCGGCGGCTCGCGGAATGCGAGGCCGGGGTAGAAAGGTGACGAATGTGCGGGATTTACGCAAGGGCGCCTTTCCGGCCGGGCGGCATTTCCCCAGGGCATTGACAGCCAGGGCGCCTCTCCCCGCAGGCGGAGAGAGACTGGCCGGCCTGGTTACTCCTGCAATTGGCGCTTGAGGATCTCGATTTCCTCGGCCAGCGCCATGTCGTTGCCGACCAGGCCCTCGATCTTGCGCACCGCATGCAGGACGGTCGTATGGTCGCGGCCGCCGAAGCGGCGGCCGATTTCCGGCAGGGAGCGCAGGGTTAGGGTCTTGGCCAAGTACATCGCAACCTGGCGCGGGCGCACCACATTGGCGGTGCGCCGCGACGACAACAGGTCGGATCGGCTGACATTGTATTGCCGAGCCACTACCCGCTGGATGTCCTCGATCTTGACCCGCTTGGGCTCCTGCGGGCGGATCAGGTCGCGCACCTCGCGCTCGGCCATTTCCAGGGTCACGGCATGGCCAGTGAGTTTGTTATGGGCGAGCAGGCGGTTGAGCGCGCCTTCCAGGTCGCGGCCGTTATGGGTGACGGCCTTGGCGATATAGCTCAGAACCGGCAGCGGCACGTCGAAGCTGGGATGGTGCGACCGCGCCGCAGTCACCCGCGATTTGAGGATTTCGAAGCGCAATTCTTCGCCGAGCGGACCCATTTCCACTACCAGGCCGCCGGCCAGCCGCGAACGCACCCGGTCGTCGAGGCTTTCGAGTTCGGAGGGCGGCCGATCGGAGGCGATTACCACCTGGCGCCCGGCATCGATCAGGGCATTGAGCGTGTGGCAGAACTCGGCCTGGGTCGACTTGCCTTGTAGGAATTGCAGGTCGTCGATCACCAGCACGCCGATACCGCGCAGCGCTTCCTTGAAGGCGAGCGCGGTCTGCGTGCGCAGCGCCGACACGAAGCCGTACATGAATTTCTCGGCGGTGAGATAGAGTACCTTGCGCTCGCCTGTGGCATTTCCGGTCCAGGTGATCGCCTGGAGCAGGTGCGTCTTGCCGAGCCCGACACCGGCATGGATGTAGAGAGGATTGAACATCACCGCATCGCCACGCTTGGCAGCGGCCACCTGCTTGGCGGCGGCTTGCGCGAGCGTGTTGGAGCGGCCGACCACGAAGGTGTCGAAGGTCAAGCGGGCGTCGAGTGGCGAGCCGCCGAGCGCCTCATGCACGCCGGGATCGCCAACCGGGATCGGCCGGCCATTGCCATTGTTGAAGTGGCCGCGATCGCTGCCGGCACCCAGCTCGAGCTCGGCCTTGGGCTTGACGATGGCCGAGCGCAGCACCGCCGAGCGCACGATCAACTCGACGCGGCCGACTCGCGCCTGCTCCGCCTGCCAGCAGGCCAGTACCCGTTCGGCATAGTGCGATTGGATCCAGCTCTTGAGGAAACGGGTCGGCACCGATAGCCGCACGGTTCCCTCCTCGATCGCTTCCAGGTCCATGCGCGCAAACCAGCTCGAATAGACGTCGTCTCCGACCTCGGCGCGCAGACGCCCCTTCACCCGTGACCATCCCTCCTGATCCGCGTTCGACATTTTCTTACTTCTCAATCTGTAATGGTTGAACGGACTTGGTGTCCTGGACTGACGGCGTGCTGCCGCCAACGCGCCGGAAATGGGACGCAACAAACTCGATGACGTTGCCGTTGGACGAGTGTCGGTCGGCGAGGCGCATAAGGCCGGGCCGCGCGACATCGACGCGGGTCGAGGTTGCTGCGCCTCAGCCCGTGGGCGGAGGCGTAGCGCCCTGAATACCGGTCATGAACACGGACGAACCACAGGATGCAAAGCCAGGTGAACGCACATTGGACAATAAACATCATTGGTACCGGTGTTGCTCACCCAAATTCTTCCCGCTGCCGTCATAATTCCCCCTTGAATTGCTTTCCGGACTTTCGCCCGGTGGTCCGTCTCACGCCGCTGCGGCAGCCCCTTTACGTCGTCGTCTGATTGAGGTTCAGATTGCGCGACGCCATCCCACCGAAACTCGATGCTGAACTCGAAATCACCCTTGTCCACCGTTTCGAATGGCCCCGCGTGAAGCGGGCAGGAAAACAAAAGCTATTCTCATCCGCGATGAGCGTGTAGCGAGACCTTTTTCTGATTACGTCCGGGACTTCCGGGCGCGTTTTTCAAAAATACACAAGCGTTAACGGCTCGCAATTGGAATCGCAGATGTGCGTGTGCCACATGATGAATTTGCACGATGGCGAGGTGTCGCGCCTGTGGATGAATTGGTTTGCAAGGTGTTGATGAGTCGTGCGGAATTTCGAAGTCGAAATTAATTTCCGGGGGCTGCGCGCTGGCAACATATTTAAAAAGATGAGAGCTAAAAAAATGCCCGTCATATTCGCATTTTGTGGTCCTCGCCTATGTATGCCGGTTAAGTCTTTCATGACGCAAAAAAATTCTTGTGCGAATTTTCAAGGTAGCCCTCGCGTAAAAACCAAATAACCATCGACTTCCGCGCGACCAGCGCCGTGCATTGTCAAGCAATTTCGTGACGAGCAGATTTGTTTAACGCCGGTATGACGGATTGACTACGGCGCGGTCTCGGCGCCGTACATTGCGCGGCGGTTAGCCGTCATTCTCATAAATTTGATGCGGTATATCCCGGCGTGATGACCGGGCGCCGCTCACTTGGCGAGCTTGGCGATCCGATGGGCAAGGCGCGAAACTTTGCGGCTGGCATTATTCTTATGCACGACCCCGCGCTGCGCCGCACGCATAATGGCCGGCTCCGCTTCCTTGAACGCCGCCAATGCTGCCGTGCGGTCGCCGCTAGCGATCGCTTCTTCGATCTTGCGGACCGAATTGCGCAGCAGCGAGCGGCGCGCTTTATTGACGATCGTCCGGCGCGCAATCTTGCGCGTGGCTTTGCGGGCGGACTTGGTATTGGCCATGAGCCTCTCGTTCACAACTGGCGTTTCGCGGCGGAAAGACCGCCCAAGCGACTGATCTTTGCAAGAAAGCGTGACGGCAAGACGCCCCGCTGCCACGGGCGAGGCTTATAGTAAGGCCCCGCGCAGGCGTCAACGCCCGTAAAAAGGATGATCAGGCGACCCGTTTGGCCCGTACCGCATCGTGGCCTGCAAACACCGCCGCGCGGTCGGCGGTCGAAAAGGCGGCAAGCGGCGGCTTGACCCGGGCGAGCGCCGGATCGTCATGGATATGCGCGAGCAGCGCCTTCACGCCGGAGACCAGCGGCTTGCCGTCGAACAGCTTGCGGATAGCCACCGCGGCGTCGAGCGCGCCCACATCGCCCGCGTGCCACGCGCGCGCACACAGGTCGGCGTTGAGATTGGCAGTGGCGGAGATGCAGCCGGCAAACGCGCCGCCCCGTGCTTCAAGCAGCGCGGCTTCGGTCGATGGGAACACGGCGAAGTCGGGCGAAATCGCCGCCGCCGAGCGCGCGAAAGCCATGTCGCCGGATGAATCCTTCAAGCCCACGATGCGGGACGGGAAGGATTCAAGCAGCCGCTTGATCAACGTGACATGCCAGGGCAGGCCGGACATTGCCGGGAAGTGATAAAGGTAAATCGGGATCGGATTGTCCACCGTCGCCATCACCAGCGTGTCGATATAGGCGACGAGCCCGTCGTCCGGCACACCCTTGTAGTAGAACGGCGGTAGCACCAGCGCCCCAGCAAAGCCGAGTTCGGCTGCATGGCGGGTGAGAGCGACGGCATCCGATACCGCCGCAGCGCCAGTCCCCACCATCAGGCGGTCGAGCAGCAGACCCTCTGCCTTGTAGGCGCTCATCACCGCCTTGCGCTCGTCGACCGAGAACGAGGTGGCCTCGCCGGTGGTGCCGAGCACGTTGAGGCCGTCGCAGCCATTGTCGAGCAGAGTGCGCGCCAGATTGACCGCCCGCTTGAGATCGGGCGCGCCGCTCGCATCGATTGGGGTGGCAACGGCGGCGATCACGCCGGAAAGGGTATTACGCAACGAAGGTCTCCGTTTCGGTGTCGGACTTTGGTCAGCCGCTGACATTATAGGCGGCCAGCGCCGCCATGTTGACGATCTGGCTGTCCTTGGCGCCGAGCTGCACGATCTGCACCGGGCGGTCGAGGCCGACCAGCAGCGGCCCGATCACGGTAGCGCCGCCCAGCTCCTGCAGCATTTTGGTGGAGATCGAGGCCGAATGGAACGCCGGCATCACCAGCACATTGGCCGGGCCCGATAGGCGGCAGAACGGATATGGCGCGGCCAGCGCTGGATTGAGCGCGACGTCGGCAGCCATTTCGCCGTCATATTCGAAATCGACCCGTTTGCTGTCGAGAATACGCACCGCCTCGATCACCCGTGCCGAGCGCTCGCCCTGAGGGTGGCCGAAGGTCGAGAACGCCAACAGCGCCAGCCGCGGCTCATAGCCGAGCCGGCGCGCGACACCGGCCGCCTCGATGGCGATCTCGGCGATCTCATGCGCCTCCGGCATCTCGGTGACGGCGGTGTCGGCCACCAGCACGGTGCGACCGCGCGCTACCACCAGTGAGACGCCGATCACTCGGTGGCCGGGCTTGGGATCGATCACGCGCTGCACATCCGCGAGCGCGACCGAGAAATTGCGGGTGACGCCGGTCACCATGGCATCGGCATCGCCGAGCGCGACCATGCAGGCGGCGAAATGATTGCGGTCCTGGTTGATCAGCCGCTGGCAGTCGCGTACCAGATAGCCACGCCGCTGCAGCCGCTCGTACAAGAAGTTGGTGTACACGGTGTTGCGGGTCGACACGCGGGCATTGATGATCTCGATGCCTTCGCCAAGCTCGATGCCGGCTTCGCGCGCGGTGGCCTGCACGAGGTCCTCGCGGCCGACTAGCAGTGCGGTACCCAGCCCCTGATGCACGAAGCTGGCGGCTGCGCGGATCACCTGCTCTTCCTCGCCCTCGGCGAACACCACGCTCTTCGGCTGCCGGCGCAGCCGCGCGAACACTTGCACCAGCGTTCCGGCGATCGGATCGCGCCGCGCGTTCAACTGCTGGCGGTAGGCGTCCATGTCGACGATCGGCTTGCGGGCGACGCCGGTGTCCATCGCGGCTTTCGCCACCGCTGGCGGCACCGTGAAGATGAGCCGCGGATCGAACGGCACTGGGATGATGTAGTCGGGCCCGTATTTCGGCCGCGCACCGTAGAGGGCGGCAACCTCGTCGGGCACGTCCTCGCGCGCGAGATTGGCGAGCGCGCGCGCTGCGGCGATCTTCATCTCCATGTTGATGGTGGAGGCACGCACATCGAGGGCGCCGCGGAAAATGAATGGGAAGCCGAGAATGTTGTTGACCTGGTTGGGGTAGTCGGAGCGCCCGGTCGCCATGATTGCGTCGTCGCGCACTGCCGCCACTTCCTCCGCGGTGATCTCCGGATCCGGATTGGCAAGGGCGAAGATGATCGGCCTGGCCGCCATCGACTTGATCATGTCCGGCGTGAAAGCGCCCTTAACCGAGAGCCCGAAGGCGACGTCGGTGCCCTCGAAGGCTTCCGCCAGCGTGCGTGCCGAGGTCTTGATCGCATAGGCCGACTTCCACTGGTTCATGCCATCGGTGCGGCCCTGGTAGATCACGCCCTTGGTGTCGCACAGGATCAGGTTTTCGGGGCGGAAGCCGATCGCCTTGAGCAGTTCCAGACAGGCAATGCCGGCGGCGCCGGCGCCGTTGCAGATCAACTTGGTGTGCTCGATGTCGCGCCCGGTGAGATCGAGCGCGTTGATCAATCCGGCGGCCGAGATGATCGCGGTGCCATGCTGGTCATCATGGAACACGGGGATATCGAGCAGTTCGCGCAGCCGCTGCTCGATGATGAAGCATTCCGGCGCCTTGATGTCTTCGAGATTAATGCCGCCCCAGCCGGCGCCGAGATAGCGGACGCAATTGATGAACTGGTCGGGGTCTTCGGTGGAGACTTCCAGATCGATGGAATCGATGTCGGCGAAGCGCTTGAACAGCACCGCCTTGCCTTCCATTACCGGCTTGGCCGCTAAGGCGCCGCGGTTGCCCAGCCCCAGGATGGCGGTGCCGTTGGTGATGACGGCGACGAAATTGCCTTTCACGGTGTAATCGTAGGCACGGCTCGCATCCTCGGCGATGGCGAGCACCGGCACGGCGACGCCGGGCGAATAGGCGAGCGAGAGGTCGCGTTGGGTCGCCATCGGCTTGGTGGCGATGACCTCCAGCTTGCCGGGCCGGCCGACGCTGTGGAACTGCAGGGCTTCTTGGTCGGTGAAAGTCGGCCGAGCGCGGCCGGAGGGGGGTTTTGCGGGCATTGCTACTCCATGACACAACCGGTGCTGCCCGGCGAGGGCGACGTTAGCGGAAGCAGCCGCGACTGCTCAAGGGAAGGCAGCGGTGGTATACCCGTGTTGAACCCGGCCGCGCCGAAGGGTAATCGATCGGTTGAGTTATGGAAAAGACCGCTAAACCATGATCCGTTTTCTGTTCCGCTTTTTCGGCCTGATCTGTCTGGCCGCCGCCTTTATCCTGGTGATCTATGACGGCACCAAGTCGATCGCCGGCAACAAGCTCTCCCTCATCACCATGCGGGCTTTGTGGGAGCTCATTAATGCGGGCAGCCTTGCCAAGCTAAAACCACTGCTCGAGCCCTACGCCGGCGGCTTGCTGTGGGATCCGGTGACGGTCTCCATCCTGGCGGCGCCGGCTTGGAGCCTGCTCGGCCTTGTAGGCATCCTGCTACTTCTGTTCGGCCGCAAGAAGAAGCCGCTAATCGGTTACGCGCGCTAGCGCGTCACGCGCATCCGCGTGAGCGCAGCGTGCGGCCGCCCTGGCCGAGATGTGATCGGCGCCGGCGTTTCGCGTCACTGCTCGAACGCTTATATTGCGCTCAAAGATTGCAGGAGAACCAACCATGTTCGGCTTCAAGAAAATTGCCATGCCCACGGCGGCGCAGGCGTTGCCCGGCCGTGACCATGCGATCCGCACCGCGGCCGCGCACTTCGTCAACCAACACGCGTTGAAAGGGCCTTATCCTGAGAGTCTGGAGAAAGCGATATTCGGACTCGGCTGCTTCTGGGGCGCCGAGAAAAAGTTCTGGGAGCTGGGCGACGGCGTGTATGTCACCGCGGTCGGCTACGCGCGGCGGATTTACGCCGAACCCGATCTACGAGGAAGTCTGCTCGGGTCGCACCGGCCACAACGAGGTGGTGCTGGTGGTGTACGATCCGAAAAAGATTTCCTACGAGAGCCTGCTAAAAACGTTTTGGGAGACTCATGACCCGACGCAGGGCATGCGCCAGGGCAACGACGTCGGCACGCAATACCGCTCCGGCATCTACACTTTCACGCCCGCGCAGCGCCAAGCCGCTGAGGCGTCGAAGGCGATGTATGAGAAAGCGATCAAGCGTAAGGGCTACGGCGTCATCACTACCGAGATCGTCGACGCGCCCGAATTCTATTTCGCCGAGGACTACCACCAGCAATATCTCGCCAAGAATCCGTTCGGCTATTGTGGGCTTGGCGGCACCGGGGTGTCGTGCCCGATCGGCACCGGAGCCAAGCTGGCGCAGGCCGCCGGCGCCTGACGTCGCCAACGCGAGTTCGAAAAAGTGCGGGACGCCCTGTTCGGGCGTCCTTTTGGTTTTGCGGCGATGGCGCTGATTGGCACCGTGCCGGCGCGCGGAATTACCACGCAGCAGATTTCGTAACGCATCGCCGAGCGGCTCAAGCAGGGCTACGTGAGCGAGCCGCGTGTGACGGCGGAGGTCGAAACCTATCGGCCGTTTTTCATCTTCGGCGAGGTAACCACGCCGGGGCAGTATCCTTACGTCGCCGACATGACGGTGGAGAAGCGATTGCGATAGCCGGCGGCTTTGCCTCGCGCGCGTTCAAGCAGACCGTCGAGTTGACCCACAATGTGCAGGGCCAGCAGATCAAGACCGAGGTGCCACTCGGCTATCCGCTGCGCCCCGGCGACACCGTGCTGGTCAAGGAGCGGTGGTTCTAGCCTGATCGAACGTAGCGCTTTCAATTGTCATGGCGGGCTCGTCCCGGCCATCTCGATTCATAGGCCACGGCATTGCGTCCCTTGGCGAGATCACCGGGTCACGGCGCGGAGCCCGTCATCGGGCCGCGCTTCGCGCGGACCCGTTGGCGCCGGCCCGGTGATGACAAACTTAAGGTGAGTGCGCCGGCTTATTTCTTCATATGCTTGCTGAGGAATTCCTGTGTCCGGCTCCAGGCCAGCGCGGCGGCGTCCTTGTTGTAGCTGGCGCGCTCGTCGCAATAAAAGCCGTGCGCAGCGCCCGGATAGACGTAGGTTTCCGCTTGCGGCTGCTTCTTCTTGATCTCGTCCACCGTGCTCATCGGGATGCCTTCGTCCCTCTCGCCGAAATGCATCTGCAGCGGGCACTTGGGCTTCTCGTCGGCGAATTTGCCGATCATGCCGCCATAAAAAGCGACCGCCGCCGACAGGCCGGGGATCCGACCGGCTGCCAGAAACGCCGCGGTGCCGCCCATGCAGAAGCCGATCACGCCGAGGGGCCCCGAGCCTTTTAGGTCGCCGACGCCGGCGGCGATATCCGCCATCATGTGCTCCCAATTCAAATTGCCGAGATAGCTGCGCGCATGGGCGATCTCGTCAGGCGTATAGCCGCATTCGAAGTCGCGCACGAAACGGTCGAACACCGCCGGCGCCACCGCGACATACCCGAGCGCCGCTAGCCGGTCGCAGACTGCGCGGATGTGGTGGTTCACGCCGAAAATCTCCTGCACCACGACCAGGCCGCCTTTCGGCGTGCCATGCGGGTCGGCGCGATAGGCGCCGAGCGAATGCTTGTCGGTGGTGGTGAGGTTGAACTGCTTACCCAAGGAAACCTCCCATTTTTTAAACGTCGAGAAATGCGGAAAACCCTGTCGTGCGCGGAGCTTTTAGCACGGCGGGCGGCACCTTAACTAGGATACGAGTCAGGCTGGGTCAGCGTGCGGCCAGGTCGCGCTCACGCGTCCGTGAAGACCTTCGCCAGTAGCTCATACGAATGCTTGCGCGCTTCGTGGCTGAAAATCATGCTGGTCACCATCAGTTCGTCGGCCCGCGTGGCTTCGATCAGCGGCATCAGCCTGGTCTTCACCGTCGCGGGCGCGCCGACCGACAGCCGCGTGCGGTTCTGCGCCATGCGCGCGCGGTCGACCGGTGTGTAGTCGTAAGCCGCGGCGTCTTCCGGCGAGGCGAGGGGGAGATATTCGCCCTTGGCGCGCCGCACGATATTGAGATCGACAGTCTTGGCCAGATGCTCTGCCTCTTCGTCGGTATTGGCGCAGATCACATGGGTGCCGAGAATGGCGAAGGGCTTGGCGTGCGCGGGCGAGGGGCGGAAATTGTCGCGGTAGAGCCGCATTGCCTCTGCCGCGTCGAAATTGGCGAAATGATGTGCGAAGGCAAACGCCGCGCCGATCTGGCCGGCGAGTTGCGCCGAATAGTCGGACGAGCCGAGCAGATAGATCGGCGGCAGCGGCACGTCCTCCGGCATGGCGCGCACGTTGTGGAACGGATGACCGGCGGGAAATCCGCGCGTCTCCAGCAGCATCAATTCGTTGAAACGCTCGAGGAAATCATCCTCCTCGCTGATGCCCTGCCGGCGGCGCAGCGCGTAGGATGTGGCCGGGTCGGTGCCGGGCGCGCGGCCGAGGCCTAGATCGATGCGGCCGGGATAGAGCGCCTCCAGCACCTTGAAGCGCTCGGCCACCATCAGCGGGGCGTGGTTGGGCAGCATCACCCCGCCGGAGCCGATGCGCATGCGGCTGGTGACGGCGGCGATCTGCCCGATCATGATGTCCGGGGCGGAACTCGCAATTGCCGGCATATTGTGGTGCTCGGCCACCCAATAGCGCACAAAGCCGAGGGCGTCGGCGAGCCGCGCTAGATCGAGCGTATTGCGCAGCGCCTGGGCGCCGGTCGAGCCGGCCGCAACGGGCGAGAGATCGAGGATGGAGAGCGGGATCATGGGTCTCCCGTCACCTTATCATGCCGGATGCCATCTTCTCGCCCGCCTCCGGAGGCGTATGATAAATAGCGAAAAGGACAGGAGCCCGACATGGCCGCGTTGACCGAATGGAAGGTGCCGCCCTCTGCGCAGCCGCGGCCTGAGGATTACGGCTACGACCTCGAGCGCGTGCTGTCCTCGATGGTCGGCCTGCATTCGATCATCCCGCCGGATGCTTTTACCGCCGAAACGCTGGGGGTCGAACGCGCCGGCAATGGCGTGCTGATCGACAACGGCCTGGTGCTGACCATAGGCTACCTGATCACCGAGGCGGCGACCGTCTGGCTGCACCTCGGCGACGGCCACGTTGTAGAGGGCTATCCGCTCGGCTTCGACCAAGAGACCGGCTTCGGCCTGGTGCAGGTGCTGGGCAAGATCGATCTGCCGGCGCTGCCTATCGGCTCATCGCGCGCGGCCGAGATCGGCGAGCGCGTGGTGATCGGCGGCGCAGGCGGACACACCCGCTCGCTCGCCGGCTGTATCGCCGCCAAGCAGGAATTCGCCGGTTATTGGGAATACGTGCTGGACGAGGCGATCTTTACTTATCCAGCGCATCCCAACTGGGGCGGTACCGCGACGATCTCGCCCAAGGGCGAACTGATCGGCATCGGCTCCTTGCAGCTCGAACGCGCGCGCGAGGGTAAGAACGAGCATCTCAACATGGTGGTGCCGATCGATCTGTTGAAGCCGATCCTCGACGACTTGTGCAAATTCGGCCGGGTCAATAAGCCGGCGCGGCCGTGGCTCGGGCTCTATTCGACCGAGATCGAGGACAAGATCGTCGCCGTTGGCATCGCGCCCAAGGGGCCGGCGGCGCGCGCAGAGCTGAAGACCGGCGACGTCATCCTGGCGGTCAAGGGCGAGAATGTCTCCACGCTTGCTGGCTTCTACCGCAAGGTCTGGGCGCTCGGCCAAGCTGGCGTGGAAGTGCCGCTCACGCTCTATCGCGAAGGCGTCACCTTTGACGTGCGGGTGAATTCGTCCGACCGCGCGAAATTCTTGAAGCAGCCGAAATTGCACTAACTGTTCTTGCCGAAAATCTTTTTAGCGGCGACGCGCGCCATGGTAGCGACAATCAGCCATGAGATAATGGCGCCGATTCCGAACGCAGTGCGCCCAATGCCTTCACCGACGTGACCGAAAATGAACCCCATCATCGAAAAATGCCGTCTGCCGCCGCCGAACGCGACCCAAGTGCCGATAGCGGCAAGGCTTGACGCCACCAGCAATCCGAGCAGCAAATAAGCCGTCGCAACCCATCTTGGCGCGCTCGCCGGCAGTTCGCCCGATTGGCCGTCGGCGCCGGTCAGGCTGCGGATTATACACGAGCCCGACCAGCAGCCCGATCCTGCCTGGTCCGTTGGCTTTCTCCGGCAGCATCACAAGGCCGAAGCCAGCCAGACAACAATGATGGAGGCGGTGAGAGCGCCAAGCCCAATCAAGTTCCAGTCAGGGGTGGAAGCGTTTTGATTGGCCACAGGAAGCCCCGCGTTAAGCGGGACGACATGCGCATAGTTTGATTGCTAAATCGTTGAACGGCGTTACGCCTGCAACTCTTCGATCTTATCCACGCGGTTGGGATAAAATGCCAGATAGCCGGTGATCTCGGCCATCGCCGGGAAAGGCTATTGTCGGCCTGTGGCCCCGCCCGCGACGATCAAGAAATAATTGGCGTCGCCCTTGTAGGGGCGATGGCTGGCATGCGCGGTGCGTATAAGCCGGCTCATGGTGAGGTCAGCACGTGGAATGTATTGCACCGGCGGATAGCCCGCCTCGCCCGGCGTGCACGAATTCCTGATCAAGCCGATCTCGCCCAAGGCGCTACGCGACCGCCTGATGTCGATCGTGTACAAGCGCGGTCGATGAGCAGCTCGGCGAACTCTACGTGCCGAAGCCGCGGCACGCCAAGGCGGAGGCCAAAGCGGCCCCGCACGACCTGACGGCTTAACCTTCACGCGCAATTTTTCTTGCGCGTGATCTCGCCCGAAAACCGGTTCCCACTTTTCGGGATCATGCGCCCGGAAAATCGTACAACCGCGCCGGATTGTCGGTGAGAATCGCATGCCGCCGGGCTGCATCCCGAGTCCAGTCGAGGAAAACCGCCAGCAGGCGCGCGGCATCCGGCACCGGTCCTTCTGGCCGCGGATGCGGCCAGTCGGTGCCCCACACCAGGTTCTGCGGATTGGCGGCGATCAGCGCGTCATGGAACGGCCGCGCTTGCGCATAGTCGGGCGGTGTCGCGCCGAGCCGATAGGTGCCCGACAGCTTAGCCCAAAGTCGGCCTTCGCCGACCCCGCGCAGCAGGGCCTTGAAGCCGGAATTGTGCGTGCCGTGATGGTATTCTAGGCGCCCCATGTGATCGATCACCACCGGCACCGGCACCCGCGCCAGCGCAGAAGCCATCTCGGGAAGGTCGCGCGCATCGATCCAGAGTTGCAGGTGCCAGCCGAGGTCGGCGATCTGTGGCAGCAGCGGCTCGATCTCCTTTAACCCCACGCCGTTCTGGTAATAGGGCTTGCCGTCGCGGCGGAACTCGTTGGCGCGCAAACCGCGCACGCCGGCCGCGTGCCATTGCTTGAGCGTCGAGGCGCTGAGTTCGGCGCCGCCGACCGCCACGCCGCGCAAGCATTCGGGTTCGCGCGAAAGCGCATCCAGCATGGCGCGGTTGTCGCGGCCATAGGCGCTGGGTTGCACGAGCACGCCGCGATCGAAGCCGAGGCGGTCGAGCATCGCCAGATAAGCTTCAAGCGGCGCGTCGGCCGGCGTGTAGCTGCGCGGTTCCGCATAGGGAAAGCGCGCGGCGGGACCGAAGACGTGGCAATGGCAGTCGCAGGCGCCGCGCGGTAGCACGCCGCTCATTTCGGCACGATGCCGGCGAGCGAGGCTGCTTCGCGCATATGCTCGTAGTCGGCGCGGATGAAGGCCGCGAAGCCGTCGGGCGTCATCTGCTCGCTCGTCGCAATTTCCGAGCCCATGGCGCGCAGCTTGTCGGGCGCCGGTCCGCCGGTCAGCCCAGCGGCGATCGCCTTCTGCAACTGCGCGATGATCGGCGCCAGCGTGCCAGCGGGCGCCAGGATGCCGATATAGCTCGCCGCGGTGAAGCCCTTGACCCCGCCCTCGATGAACGTCGCGATATCGGGCGCGAGCTTGGAGCGCTGCGCCGCCGCGATGGCGAGGATGCGTGCCTTGCCTGCTTTATGCAGCGGCAGCGCGGTAGAAAATTCCGTCATCGCCGCCTGAATGTTGCCGCCGATCAGGTCGGGCATTAGCTGGCCGCCGCTGCGGTAGGGGATATGCGTGAGATTAGCGCCAGTCGCCGCCTTGAAGCGCTCGAGCGTCATATGCGTCGCGCTGCCGACGCCGCTGGTGGCGATGCTCATTCCCTGCTTCATTGACGCGGTGATCAGCTCTGGCAGCGTCTTGGCCTCGACCTTGTCGTTGAGGATAATCACATGCGGCACGTAGCTGGTGAGCGCCACGGGCGCGAAATCTTTCAGCGGATCGTAGCCGAGCTTGGCCTGTACGAACGGATTGACGGTCAGCGGCCCGTTCGAGCCGACGAATAACGTGTAGCCGTCGGGCGTCGAACGCGCCACGGCTTCCGCGCCGATGCTGCCGCCGGCGCCGCCGCGGTTGTCGACCACTACCGGCTGGCCGAGCGCGCTCGAGATCCGTTCGCCGACCAGGCGCCCGACGATGTCGGCATTGCCACCAGGCGCAAACGGCACGATCAGGTGGATCGGCCGATCCGGATAGGCGGCAAAGGCTGAGCGCGGCAGCAAAGTTGCGGCAGAGCCGAGGCCAAGAGTGGCGATCAAGGTGCGGCGTGATATCGGCATGGTTTCCTCCCAAATTTGGTCGCGGGCGTTGACCGCCCGATTGTTTGGGCCAAATTTGTGTCAAGGATCAAATTGTATCACGTAATCGAATTACCGGTAGCCGGCTTGGCTCGGTCAAATTGGGCGCCTATCTTCATGCTGTCGCTTAGCTGGTTCGTGCTCAACATCCTGGTCGGGCGCAATGCCCGGTGGGGACCGCAGCCACGCGGCAGCCACGGCATCGTGCTCAAGCGCGCAATCATCGTCTTCGCCCCGCATGCGATGATCGCGATCGCGACGGGCGCCGTGGTGTGGCGCTGGACTTCAAGCGAGTTCTGGTGGTACCTGCCCCTCCTCTTCGGGCCGGCAACCGATATCATCCTTGGCTGGGCGACCAGCAAGCCGGCGTTGGGAGCTGCCGCTCGCCGGCGGGGCGTGTTTCTCGTTCCGAGCGAAACGACAGGTGTTCCGATTGTCGATCGGGTCAATGTACTGCTTGCCGAACCCGCCCCGAGCAGGCGCATAATGGACGAGGGCATAGGCCGGAACAGTGACGCGTTGTTGACCGCCTAGCGCTTCGCTCCTCAACAGCGCGACCGTGGCAAGCCATGTCTGACTTCATCGAGGCTCTGCTGCGCCGGATGACCCTGGCCGAAAAGGTCGGGCAGTTGAACCTTCTCAATAGCTCCGCGGATAGCACCGGCGCCGGCGGCGGGGCCGCCGACATCGAAACCCGGATTCGCCGGGGCGAGGTCGGTTGCCTGGCGGGGGGCGTCGACTTAGCGAGCCTTGGCAAGCTGCAGAAGATCGCGGTCGAAGATTCTCCGCAACGAATTCCGCTGATCATGACATTGGATGTGATCCATGGGCATCGTACGATATTTCCGATTCCCCTTGGTCTCGCATGCACCTGGGATGCGGCGCTGATCCGGCGCACCGCGCGCATCGCCGCGATCGAAGCGGCTGCCGACGGAATCACGCTTGCGTGGGCGCCCATGCTCGACGTTTCGCGCGATGCGCGCTGGGGACGCTGCGCCGAAAGCCCCGGAGAGGATTCGTTGCTCGGCGCCGTGTTTGCCGCGGCGATGATCGAAGGCTACCAGCAGGACGATCTGGCGCGGCCGGATTCGGTGATGGCGACCGCTAAGCACTTTGCCGGCTACGGCTTCGCGGAAGGCGGGCGCGACTACAACGGCGTTGATGCCAGCCCCTATCGAATGCACAACGTCGTGCTGCCGCCGTTCAAGGCGGCGGTCGATGCCGGCGTCGGCGCGGTCATGGTCGGCTTCCACGACTTGGCGGGCATCCCGTGCACCGCGCACCGCGAGCTGCTGCGCGAACTGCTGCGAGAGCGATGGGGCTTCGACGGCCTAATCGTATCGGACTACACCGCGATCCCGGAGCTGGTGCATCACGGCGTGGCGGCCGATTCGAAAGCGGCCGCATTCCTGGCGTTTACCGCCGGGATCGACATCGACATGGCGAGCGAGCTCTACTCTCGCCTTCTGCCGGAGCTGGTTGCCGAGGGCCGCATAACCGAGGCCGAGATCGACGCGGCCTGCCGCCGCGTGCTCCGGGCGAAGCAGCGGCTTGGCCTGTTCGAACAGCCGTATCGCGGTCTGGACGAAGCGCGCCTGCAAGCGGTCACGCTCACGCCCGATCACCGGCGCCTGGCGCGCGAGGCGGCGGCAAAGGCATGCGTGCTGCTGAAAAACAACGGCGTGCTGCCGCTGGCGCGCGCGGGTGGCACTCTCGCCGTGGTGGGGCCGCTGGCTGACAGCCGCGCCAATATGCAGGGCCCCTGGGCGGTCGCGGCGCGGCCGAGCGACAGCGTCACGATGCTCGAAGGCATGCGAGCCGCGCTGGGCAAGGCAAGTCAAATCCTGTTCGCCAAAGGCGCCAATATCGTCGACGATCCGAACATCGCAGCGCGCCTCAACGTTTTTGGCGAAACATTTGCCGTCGATGCGCGGCCGCCAGACGAGCTGATCGCGGAAGCCGTCGGCGTCGCCCGGCAGGCGGATGTAGTGATCTCCTGCGTGGGCGAAGCAAGGGAACATACCGGCGAGGCTTCGACCCGAAGTGGGCTGGGCTTGCCGGGCAGCCAACAGCGGCTGCTGCAGGCATTGCATGAGACGGGCAAGCCGCTGGTGCTGGTGACCATAAGCGGCCGGCCGCTGGCGCTCGAATGGGAGGATCGGCACGCCGATGCGATTCTGCATTCCTGGTTCGGCGGCAGTGAAGCCGGCAATGCCATCGCTGATCTGCTGTTCGGTAACGTCAGTCCGTCCGGCAAACTAGCTATGAGCTTTCCGCGCATCGCCGGGCAGTGCCCGATCCACTATGCCGAGCTGCCCACCGGGCGGCCGATCGATCTAGTCGGCATCGATGTCGCTGCCGACAACGAGCTCGACAGGCACGGTCGGCATGTGTTCCGCAAGTTCACCACGGCGTGCCGCCTGGAAGGGCCGCACACGCCGCTTTACCCGTTCGGTCACGGCCTGAGTTACAGCACTTTCGAATACGGCGAGCTCAAGCTCGACAAAACGGTGCTGCGCGGCGAGAGCGACACGCTCCACGTCACCGTGACGGTGCGCAACACAGGCTCTGCCGCCGGCGAAGAAGTCGTTCAGCTTTACATCGGCGATCCGGTGGCCAGCCGATCGCGCCCTGTGCGGGAATTGAAAGGTTTCCAGAAATTCACATTGCAGCCCGGCGAGCAGTGGACGGCGAGCTTCAAAATCACGGTCGCCGAACTGCGGTTCTTTCACGCGGATTGTCTCGCAGCACCCGAGGCGATCTGGGAACCTGGGATATTCCTCATCCAGGTCGGACCGAACTCGCAGGAACTCTCGACCGCCCGCGTCGAGTGGCGAACCGACGAATGAGCAATTTCAGCCAACGGAAGCCCACGGCTCCGTCTGTCCGACGATGCTTTGCTCGACCTGGTGCAGCGCCAGACCTTGGCCTATTTCTGGGACCTGGCATCGGACCAGCGGAATGGCGCGCGAGTGCTTAATCCGGTCGCCGGCTACGATCACCTGCAGACCGTATGCTGCGGTGGCACCGGGTTCGGTATCATGGCGCCCGCGCCGAAACCTATCACGGCGT
Organism: uncultured Alphaproteobacteria bacterium; assembly: GCA_963709855.1. Lineage (GTDB taxonomy): Bacteria > Pseudomonadota > Alphaproteobacteria > Rhizobiales > Xanthobacteraceae > Pseudolabrys. The sequence continues at coordinate 121,248 of CAVPXX010000003.1, forward strand.
TTTCCCGCATTTCCTGCACGGCGAAACCGGGCCGACCATTCCATTCTCCGAGATGGACGACGGCGGTGACCTGGTCGAGACCGCTTATTTGATGGTGGGGCTGCTCTGCGCGCGGCAATTTTTCTACGGCGCAGCAGCAAGCGAAGCGAGCCTTCGTGACGGAATTAATTGGCTCTGGCACGCCGTCGAGTGGGCCTGGCATAGTGCGCGGGCGCGCGCCCGGCACGGCTAGGCCTTGGAGCATGCCATCACCGGCTGGAACGAGTGCCTCATCACATACGTGCTGGCGGCTGCCTCGCCCAGCCACGCGATTGCACCCGACGCTTACGACCGCGGGTGGACCGACAGCCCCACGCTCCGCAATGGCCAGACTTAGTAACGGCATTAAATTGCCGCTTGGCCCGCCTTATGGCGGACCGCTATTTTTCTCGGACTACTCGTTTCTCGGTCTCGACCCGCGCGGTCTCTACGACCACTACGCGGATTATTGGGAGCAAAACCGCGCCCACACGTTGAAAACCGTGCGCATTGTACGGCCAACCCGCACTCAACGGCGCCTTTTGCCGGAGCAATGATCGCGGCGTGATCTCGCCCACAGCAACCCTTTCCGCCATGCTTACTCGCTGCGAGAATCGATGGCCGTGTTGCGGCATCTGTACGAGGATAGGCGGCGTCGATGCGTTCAACCTATTGGTTTGCCAGCGGCAATCTCGCCATTGTCCAAGGGCCGATCGTGGTGATGATCGAGAATCATCGCTCAGGCCTGCTCTGGGACTTGTTCATAAGCTGCGCGGAAATCCGCTCGGCCTGCGTCGTCTCGACTTCGATAGCCCAGCTTTGAACAACGCGGTCGCTACGTACGCCGCCAACTCAGGCGGCTTTTGTCATGTGCGATCGAGCGGCCACAGCCGCCAATGGGTGGGCCTGATCGGCACCATCTTGTTGAGGCGCACATCGGACCAGCCCACGCCATTACGCCGGCACGGAAATGCCAAGGCGTGATATTCGCCACTGTCGTAAATGCAAAGTTCCAACGCCACGTCCGCCGGAGCTGTGGCAATCGGGCTCCAATTGGAACTGTGGGCATTCTTATTTTCCATGACGAAGAACTTCTATAGATTGCCCATCCTCGCATTGATCTAGCTCAACGGCGGAGCCGGTTTGGCGAGCGGTTATGGAACGTTTCGTTAAACGGAAAAATATTGAGCATTACCGAGATATGTTCAAAACCATTACCGATCCTGCGCGACGGCGCGTGATCGAAAAATTGCTCCGCGAAGAAGAAGCTAAGCTCAAGAAAATTGAAGAATATCGCAACAATAAGTGATGCATATCCACTTCGGACAATATCGAACAAACAATAAATGCACGCCGGGAACGACCTAATTGGGGTCTTGCCTGACTGATGTGACCCGCGCAAGCCGCTCCCGGCGTACCGTTCGTATTGTTGCCGCTATGCTAGCGCCCGAACGTTTGCGATCACAATCGTCGCGGCACTCTGACCCGGTGGCGCCATTCAAACCTCCGTGTCTTACGTACGATGTGAATACTCAGACCGGGCCCGGTTGCTGTCAAGGCTGATTAGCAGGCATTTCATTGCCTCGAGCTCCGCGGAATGCCGCGAATTTCCGCAATTGGGAAAACTACATTTGAAGAGGGAACTATTCGACGGCGGGAACTCGAAGCATGTGGCGGAACTCGCCAACGGCCGACCGCGTTACGCAAGCATTCAATTACAAGGAGATCGGTCATGCAGTTACGAAGCACGTCGAACCCCGCCTTCTGGTCGTCATCGAGTTGAGCATAAAATCCGTCGAACGCAATCTCGAGCGAGGTCGCCGTATAACCCATGCTCGACAGTTGATTGTTGGCGGAATCAAGCCTTGCCACCGGATCGGCGGGGATGGGCTGGGCGCACGAGGCGGTCAGAAGTTTCGCCATGTCGGTCGACATCTTGCGCAAGGCCTCCATACTCGCATTCTGGTCCGTGCTCGGCCGCACTTTCCATTCGATTTGTTTCAACAAACGTTCCGAGCTTTCCAGGCTTGGCGACGCGCAGGCCTAATATTGTCGCGCCATGCCGCTGATCACGTTATGTCGGCTGACGGTCGCACTCCGCGTCAATTGTTGCAGGGCGATATTATTGCAGCGATTGGGGGATAAAGCGGACGCGACTTGGACATCGCGGGATGTCCGCTTATGACCGATATCGTTGAAAAAGTCGGCGACGAGTGGGTTGAGGCTCTCGATTGGTCGCCGGCGGTACGCCACTCGGGCCGGCGACTTTGAAGGCTTCGATGACTGCCGAGCTCGACGCTACGCTGCACAATGAGCCAAATGGTTCGGCGGGGGCCGGCCGAGGTGGCTCGCAATCGTCTTTAGGTTCTGGACCGTAGCCGCGAGCTGGAACTCATCACGCGCACCGGTGAGCCCGCGCAATCGCATCCGCTCAAAGTGATGATGGACCTTGAGATGCGCAAACCGCATCTCGACTGTCTTGCGCTCATCGCGCGACTTCTCAAACTCCGGGGTGCCCACGAGTGCGCGGGCATGGTCGCGGGCTTCTTCGTTGATGTCGCGTGCCAGGCCCTCACGACAGCCTCGAACAATTGCCGGAAGATGTTGCTGCTCCGGAAGCGACCATGGCGGTTAACTGAGAACGTCGAGTGGTCAGGCACCGTGTCGTCAAGATCGAGCCGACAGAACCACCGATATGCGAGGTGCATCTCGACCTCCTCGCACAGCCGCCGCTCGGAGCGGATGCCGTAGCAATAGCCAACAATCAGCATCCGGATCATGAGTTCGGGATCGATCGAAGGCCGGCCAATATCGCTGTAAAAGGCGGCCAGCTTCTCGCGCAGCTCTGCCAGAACCCGCGTCACCACCGGATTGATCCGGCGCAGCAGATGGCTCGCCGGAATGCGTTCTTCGAGGTTGAAAAGATAAAATAGCTGGCTCTGATCGCCCGTCTGCCGGCCCATCATCACCCGCCTCCGCCGCCGCAAGAATCAAACGAACGGAATCACAGAGCCCCAACGAGCGCGACACCTTTTTCAACAGTATCGACCCAACTCGGACATACAACAAACTACACGTCTGCTCTCGTCCATGCCGTTCCAGAGTTCAACTACTGATTAACGGTCAGGTCAGCCCCTCGACCTCCGCTCGGACTGCCCAAGGTGCATGGTATGCAGCTCGCGCCGGCCGACTTCGCGATGAGCTACATCACGCATTCGGGCTGCATTGAAATTGTGCGCTTGCGCAAGATATCGCCGCGCTTTGTCGAGCGCTATAAGCGCCAGAGCCACTAACTGTTGCGCCCGTCCTCGCGCAGCGCCGGCAGGCCAATGCCTGTAGCCTCGAATCCGCCATCGACGGCAATCGTCTGCCCGGTAATGTAGCTGGCGCGATCGCTGCACAAGAAGAAGATCGCTTCGGCTAGCTCTTGCTCGAGACCGTAGCGGTTGAGCGGAATGGCGTCGTGGTAGGCGGCGCGGATTTCCGGGGTATGGACGGCCTTCGCCATGGCGGTATCGACCGGACCCGGTGCGACGGCATTGACCCGGATGCCGAGCGACGCGAGTTCGACCGCCTGTTGTTGGGTCAGGTGAGCGAGGCCGGCTTTGCTTGTGCCGTAGGCGGTGCGCAGCGTCGAGGCGCGCAGGCCCGATATGGAGGTGATGTTGACGATAGCGCCACCGCCGCTGTCGCGCATCAGCGGGGCTGCCGCCTGCGCGCACAGGAATGGCCCGGTGAGATTAACCGCCAGCACGCGCGACCAGTCCTCATAGGTGACGTCGAGGATCGGTTTAAAGATCGCAATGCCGGCATTGTTGACTAGGGCATCGAGCCGGCCAAATTTTTCCGCGACGATCGCGAGCGCGCGGGCGACACCCTCGGCGTCGGCGACGTCGCAGCAAATGGCGATAATCGCGTCAGACCTGAGCAGTGCGGTGTGAGTGCGATTGAGCATCTCATCGTCGATATCGAGCAACGCGACGCGCCAGCCGTCGGCGAGGAAACGCTTGGCGGTCGCTAGGCCGATCCCACGCGCGGCTCCAGTCACCATTGCGACCTTCTGTGCTGCTTCGCTCATCGTTCCCCCATGCCCGTTTGTCGCGTCGTGGCCGGGCCTGTCCCGGCCATTGCCTACTTTCATTGCTGTGTAAAAGACGCGAATGTCCGGCACAAGGATGCATTGCTGTGGTCGCTGCTCTGCCTCGCCATCCTATTCCGCGGCGGCGGCCGTTATTCGGTCGATCTGGACAAGGAGTCCTAATCGTATTCCAGCGGCGGGACGCAGACATTCGCATACCCGGCTCGCCATCTGGATGAGATCATGCCGATGCAGTAAGCTCTCGTTCGCTGGTCCAAAAAAAGGCCGTCAGGTCGCCGAATCTCAGCTCGAAGAAGTAATCAAGTGCGGATCGCGAAATCTTAAGATTTTAGCTAGCTTGCTTTTCGCCGCCGATAGTCAGAACATTAACAAATGGAACAATCCAATGGCGGGGGCCAATATGGGTAAGAAGATGACGCGCCGGGAGCTGATGACCGGGGCAGCGGCGGGGGCGCTTGCAATCACAACCAGCGTCCGTCGCGGCAGAGCAGCGGAGTTCACATACAAATACGCTAACAATCTGCCCATTGCTCATCCTATGAACGTGCAGGCGCAGAAGGCTGCGGACAATATTAAGGCTGAAACGAACGGACGATTTGAACTGCAGATCTTCCCCAATAACCAGCTCGGCTCCGATACGGATATGTTGAGTCAGTTGCGATCCGGCGCAATCGAGTTTTTCACTATGTCCGGCCTGATCCTATCGACATTAGTGCCTGCAGCCTCGATCAACGGTCTCGGCTTTGCCTTCCCCGACTACAACACAGTGTGGAAGGCGATGGATGGTGAGCTCGGTGCATATGTGCGGGCGCAGATCGCCAAGGCCAATCTCGTCGCGATGGAAAATATTTGGGACAACGGCTTTCGCCAAACCACAACCAGCACTCGGCCGATTGTCACGCCTGGTGACTTCAAGGGCCTAAAGATCCGCGTACCGGTGAGCCCGCTATGGACTTCGATGTTCAAGGCTTTCGATGCCGCGCCGGCGAGCATCAACTTCAATGAAGTCTATTCGTCGCTCCAGACCAGGGTAGTGGAGGCCCAAGAAAATCCGTTGGCAATCATCTCCACCGCTAAGCTTTATGAAGTGCAGAAATATTGCTCACTCACCAACCATATGTGGGACGGCTTCTGGTTCCTCGCGAATAGAGCGGCGTTTGAACGTATTCCGCAGGACCTGAGAGGGATCGTCGTGAAGAATATCAACGCTGCGGGAATTGCTGAACGCGTGGACGTCGCCAAGCTCAATGCGGGACTGCAATCGGAGCTCTCAGCGAAAGGACTTGTGTTCAACACGCCAGATCCCGTACCTTTCCGTGAGGCGCTTCGCAAAGCCGGTTTCTATTCCGAGTGGAAAGGAAAATACGGCGAGGAAGCATGGGCAATCCTGGAAAAATCGGTCGGTAAGTTGTCGTGACCGATGACGGACGTGCCGCTCCTGGAACGCGCGCCCCGACCATCGAGATCCTAGCGCCGCAGAACAGTCTGCCCCGATGGGCAGCGGTCGCTAACGGACTAATCGGCCGGACTGTCGACACTGCGGTGGCGATCCTCATCGTCACCGAGGTGTTAATTTTGTTCGCTGGTGTCGTCGCACGGTACTTGCTGCGCAGCCCGCTAGTCTGGTCGGACGAGCTGGCATCTATCCTGTTTCTTTGGCTAGCGATGCTGGGCGCCGTTGTCGCGTTCCGGCGCAGCGAACACATGCGGATGACAACTTTTGTCACGATGGCGCCGCCGATCGTGCGTCCGTTCCTGCAACACACCGCTTTGAGCGCCTCTTTCGTCTTTTTGCTGCTTTTAGCGATACCGTCGATTGAATATGCGCGGGAGGAATTCTTCATTACGACCCCGGCATTGGAAATCCGCAATTCTTGGCGCGCTGCGGCGCTTCCGGTCGGGATTGTGTTAATGACCGTCAGCGCGGCCATTCAATTCGTTTGCTTACGGAATTTTGCGCCAATACTGGCCAGCCTGGCCGTTGTCGTAACGATTATGCTCGGGTTCAAGATCGCCGAACCGCTGTTGCGCGACCTCGGCAACCTTAACCTTCTGATTTTCTTCGTCATCATCGTTGCTGCGTTGGTCTTCGCGGGCGTGGCGATCGCATTCGCCTTTGGCTTGGCGACCTTCGGCTATCTCGCTCTCACAACCCATGTGCCGATGATGGTCGTAATTGGCCGTATGGATGAGGGCATGTCTCACCTTATTCTATTGTCTGTGCCTTTGTTCGTATTTCTTGGTCTTTTGATTGAAACGACCGGTATGGCGCGCGCGATGGTAGCGTTCCTCGCCAGCTTGCTCGGACACATTCGCGGCGGTTTGTCTTATGTCCTGGTCGGCGCAATGTATCTCGTTTCTGGAATTTCTGGCGCGAAAGCAGCAGACATGGCCGCGGTGGCGCCGGTTTTGTTCCCGGAAATGCAGCGGCGCGGAGCGAAGCCCGGGGATCTCGTCGCCTTACTATCGGCGACTGGGGCGCAAACCGAAACTATTCCGCCAAGCCTCGTTTTGATTACGATCGGCTCGGTCACTGGCGTATCGATTGCGGCCCTTTTCGCCGGTGGTCTGTTGCCGGGCGCGGTTCTCGCTGCCACATTGTGCATGGTGGTCTGGTTCCGCTATCGCGGAGACGACCTGTCGCATGTTACGCGCTCAAGCACGCGCGAGATTGCCAGGGCTTTCATCGTAGCGCTGCCGGCCCTGGCATTGCCGTTCGTCATCCGCGCCGCGGTGGTGGAAGGAGTCGCCACAGCGACCGAGGTATCGACGATAGGCATCGTTTATTCCTTGCTGGTGGGCGCCGCTGTCTATCGCAAGCTAGACCCGCGGCGGCTGCCACAGATGCTAATCGAAACCGCCTCCTTGTCTGGCGCGATTCTGCTCATCATCGGCGCCGCGACCGGCATGGCGTGGGCACTGACGCAATCGGGCTTTTCACGGCAACTCGCGGCCGCGATGGCGGCGTTGCCAGGCGGCGCGCCTACGTTTTTGGCGGTGTCGGTATTGGCATTTATCGTGCTCGGAAGTGTGCTCGAAGGCATCCCGGCAATCGTGCTGTTCGGACCGTTGCTTTTCCCCATCGCACGACAGATGGGAATTCACGAAGTCCACTACGCGATGGTGGTTATCCTCGCTATGGGGATTGGGCTATTCGCACCGCCCTTCGGCGTCGGATACTACGCCGCATGCGCGATCGGACGCGTTAATCCCGATGACGGCATGCGTGCAGTTTGGGGCTATCTGGTGGCGCTCGTTGCCGGTCTCGTATTGGTGGCCGCCGTACCATGGTTTTCTATCGGCTTCCTTTGACAATAAGCACATCGCGTCAATTCGGACTGATGCCTTGAATGACCCATTGCGATAGCGGCCCGACTTTAAATCCAATCTGCTTGAAGTGGTAGGCGGGGTTCGCCAACATCGCCACCAGCGCCTTAGGTTCACTCGCCACCTTATACTTCCCGAACGATCCTGCCTGTGTCATCCACAATGCAGACGTTCGTCTCCTTGACGGACACGTCTAGTCCAGCAGAATGGTCCATGCTGCGCTTCACCTTCTGATGCTTGAGGCCGTTACCGCGGACCTCGTCTCACCATCAGCCAGAAGCGCAGCACCCAATATCTTCAACTATCCACAAGCTGGCCGGCCGATTACCCCATCTTATGGCACTTAGCGGATGTCGAAGGCTTTCCGATCAATGTCTGCTTTCGGGGGTAAAGCAGGCATCCCACTTCAAGACCGTCACGTCCGCTTTTGACCCGTATCGGACATTGCGGACAGCCCGTTCGGATCCATTTTATGTGGTATTGCTCGCGATGATGACAAAGGATGAGCTAATCATACAATTGATCAAGATCGCGCTTGGAATAGCAATCGGTGCATACTTCATTTGGTGGAGTCTCGAAGTACTGCATAGACTGCCGTCGCATTAGCCGACGTCGTCGGCGGAGCGATATTTGGGTGTGACTTGTCGGGCGTGTCTGTTCGCGCGCGCTTACTCGCCTCGCGGGGACGCTGGCAAGCGATGGTGCAGCGCAGAGGCATCTTGCCCCGCTGCAATGTGGGTGCTGCGCTTCAGGCTGATGGTGGAACGAGGTCCGCATTCGCAGCGTCAAGCATCAGATGGAGAAGCGCAGAATGGACCATTTTGCTGGACTTGACGTATCAGTCAAGGAAACAAGTATCTGCGTCGTGGATGACACGGGCAGGATCGTGCGGGAAGTGAAGGTGGCGAGCGAACCGGTAGCATACCGGCAAGCCTGCTTCGGCAAGAGCACTGAAAAGCCATTGCGACAGCGGCCCAGCTTCCAATCCAATCCGCTTGAAGTGATAGCCGGGGTTCGTCAGCTGTGTCGAGACACGGCACATGCGGGCGGTGTTGAAGGCACAGATCAACAAGACCGACGACCCGGGCTGTGTGAAAACATTCCCGAGCTAATAATGCACAGAATTGCTTTCTCTATCCTCGCGCATCTTGGGCGGAGCTTGAGCGTCCGCCTCAGTTCACCGCGAAGCAGTAGAACAGGCCGCCGCCGCCAACCCGCTGCAGGTTCGCAGGGGCGCAGCCCGGCGTCTTGTGTGAATAATTCCAGAAGTTGGGGCCTTGGGTATTGCCGATCAGGTCGTGGTGACCGACTATCGCGCTGCCTTTGCCGTCAGTGCTGCTCGTCCAGTTGCTGCATGTTGCATCGTCCGCCCCCGGAAAGGCCGTGCCGTCATGCTGGCTGCCGGTGAGCATGTCGTGTTGGTTGGGCGTGTCGATGCGTCCCTTGACCGTTATGCCCTTCTCGTCGACTGCGGTCTCTTTGTTGAGCTTGTTGTTGTCGCTGTGCAGGTCGGCCACATTGGCCGCTATCTGTACGCCCTTGGCGTTGAACCATGGGCCGTTGCCGATGCGGTCCTTGGCGTTGACCGCGCCCGGGCCCTGCGTCGAGAGATAGGCGCGCCACGTCTTGCTGCCCGCGCCGGCGGCCTGGGCGAGGTCTTGGCAATGGCGGTCGGCGCCGGCAAGCCCGCCGAGGTCGCCCCCCTTGCCGAGCCCGACGCTAGTTATGAAGAAAGTCATAGCGCTTTGCTGCGCTTGCACGGGCGTACTCGCGCCGAAAGTTAAAAACGCGATGGACGCAGTTACGGGTAAAATCGTTGCCTTGGTCATTCCGCTCCTCCCTATTTTATTTCAGTTTAACCACGCATGGTCGCCAACCCAAAAACAACAGTAAGTTTACAAAACGTCCGCGAGTTAAACCACCTCAGAAAAATTTATTACGCAATATCGAGACTTATACGACGAACGAGCACCGACCAGGAATTGAATTGGACGCAATGTCCGGAATTGGCAGATATTGTTGCAAAAGTCGAAAATTGACGGGTGGCAATTTTCCCGCGAGAAGGCGAAGTAAGTCGAGATTGCTAATTGATATGGCTCCTGACTCGTTACCGAAGTCGCCTGTGAGTTCATCACCGGGCGATGAGGTCCCTCACATGTTTACTCGAAAGCCGCGTCTACAGTTCGGGAAAATTGTGGTCAGCAGCGCAAAAAGACTTTTGCAACACAATCGGCACATAGCAGATATTTCGACCGTGCCCGTGAATGTCCGGTATCAGGGGTAAAGTGGAAATCGCGCAGACCTGTCGCCATGTCCGCTAATGACCGAAAGGAGACCTAGCGATCAGCCTTCGATTCTAACCCAATCGTATTTGCCGAACCCTAAGGGCCTTCATGGGACTGCAGCCAACAGAATGAACACAGCAAAAATCACGAGGTGAACCGCGCCCTGAAGGACAGTCGTTCGTCCGGTCCCGAGCGTCAGCGTACTAACGAACAGCGTTAGCAACAGAAGGACCGTGCTTCCCGGCGTCAGGCCCAAAATGAGCCTTTGTTTCAAGAGCAAGGATAGGACAGCGACCGCCGGAATCGTCAGCGCGATGGTGGCCAAGGCGGAGCCGAGCGCCAAGTTCATGCTGCTCTGTAGATGGTTGAGGAGGGCCGCTTTCACAGCCGCGAATCCTTCTGGCAGCAGCACTATCGCTGCAATCACGACGCCCAAGAACGCTTGCGGTAAACCTGCCGTAGCTACGACCCGTTCGAGGGGATAGGACAAGACCTTCGCGAGCAAGACCACTGCCACCAACGAGACAATCAGCAAGACCGCGCTGATTGCCGTAATTCTGTTGGAGGGCTTGTGATGCGGCATGTTGCCGGCGGCTGTCGTGTCACCCGCGTTGTTGAGAAAATAGTCACGGTGGCGAATTGTTTGAATAAAAACGAAGATACAGTAGAGTGAAAATGAGACCGCGCCGACGGCCAGCAACTGAATCGGCGAGTAGTGCGGGCCCAACGTCGCGACGGTATAGTTCGGCAGGACCAAAGCGAACGTGGCTAAGGTGCCGAGCACGGCGAGCGCAGCCGAGGCACCTTGCAGTTGGAAGCTCTGCTCATGATGACGTTGTGCCCCAAGAACAAGGCACAGTCCGATAACACCGTTTAGTACGATCATGACCGCCGAAAAAACAGTGTCCCGCGCGACAGCATCGCTGCCGGCAGACCCCGACAGCATGATGGATACGATCAGCGCAACCTCGATAACAGTCACAGCGATCGCGAGGACGATAGAGCCAAAGGGCTCTCCCAATCGCAGTGCGAGAACCTCGGCGTGATGAACGGCGGCGAAGACAGCGCCGCCGAGCAGGAGACCTGCAAGTATCAGCACGAGCCCCGCGTCCGAGGGCACGATCCCGGAAAACTTGAGCACCAGCAGTAAGCTTGCGGCCGCCGGTGCAGCCCAACCCCAGATCGGGGTGGCATCGTACGAATGGCTCGTCATGCGGTGTCCCTGCCGGCCCGTCCGTGGTGCCCAAGACACGTTCTGTCACGAAGACGTACGTCCCGGAAAGGAAAACTTGTGGAGGTAGGCGCCGTTGCGCGCCTCAGAGCGAAACTTGCATCGGGCAGCCCTTGGAACACTACCTTCCGCGATATTCGGTTTTGGCGCATAGCGGACAACGGTGGATTTTGGTCTGCGATGGTTTGTCCGCTATTGCCCAAAAGGGGACATCACTGTTCGAGGCGGCACCGACATCGCAAGCGAAAGAACGTCGTTCTCCCTGACTAATGTTCGACTTTACTGCCTCGGCACCCCTCGCCGGGGCATTTTTTTGGAATGGTATCAGGATGGTCATTTGGCGCAGGCTCTTAAGCTCGCGACCGCATCCGACGCCCTCGCGGATCACCTTCTCTTGGTCGAGCGCGGTGAATTTGTTGTTCCGGCGCACGCGAGCATTGTCACTATCGGCGGAAAGCGGACATTGTTCAGCACTGGCGCGGATTGTATCGGTAGCGAATGACCCATAGGCGACATGTAGCCTTCAATTTCCTCTGTAAGGCTCTGTTGACCCGCAGCCGCGGTTGTAATCTGCTGGCGGAGCGGAAACGCCATTCGGGAAACGCCATGAATATCGCCCGCCATTTCGCTGCCGGACTGATCGCAACCCTCCTTGCCACGCCGTGCTTAGCCCAGCAGACTGTGAAGATCGGCCTGCTCGTGCCCTTGACCGGGCCTTTCACCCCCACAGGGAAGCAGCTCACCGCCGGCGCTCGGCTCTACATGCAGCAAAATGGCGACACGGTCGTCGGCAAGAAGATCGAACTGATCGTCAAGGATGACACCGGCAATGCCGATATGACTAAGCGGCTTGCCCAAGAGCTGGTGGTGAATGACAAGGTCTCTTTCCTCGCCGGATTTGGGCTCACCCCCGGCGCACTGGCGACGGCGCCAATCGCAACCGAGGCCAAAATTCCGGAAATTGTGATGATGGCGGCTACCTCGATCATCACCGAACGCTCGCCCTACATTGTCCGCACGAGCTTCTCAATTCCGCAGACGACAGTTCCGCTCGCCAATTGGGCGGCGACGAATGGGATCAAGACCGTGGTAACAGTGGTGTCAGACTACGCACCCGGGATCGACGTGGAGACCGCTTTCAAACGACAGTTCGAGGGCGCCGGTGGCAAGGTGATCGAATCCTTGCGAGTGTCATTGTCCAGCAACGATTTCGCGCCGGCGCTGCAGCGCGTTGCGGATGCAAAACCGGACGCTATTATGGGGTTTGTCCCCGCGGGCGTCGGCCCTGTCTTTATCCGCCAATTCGTCGAGCGCGGTCTCGACAAGTCAGGCATCAAATTCATCGCCGAGGGTAGCTTGACCGAAGACGACATCATCAACCAGATCGGCGATGCGGCACTTGGGATCATCACTTCGCAGCATTACTCGGCCGCTCACAACAGTCCTGAGAACAAGAGCTTTGTAGCGGCTTTCAAGAAAGCCAATGGCGGAATGCGACCAAACTTGATGGCGGTGCAGAGCTATGACGGAATGCACTTGATCTACGAAGCCTTGAAGAAGACCAAAGGATCGACCGATGGCAACGCAGTTGTTGCCGCGATGAAGGGCATGAGTTGGATCAGTCCGCGCGGACCTATCACGATCGATCCGGCAACGCGGGAATTGATCCAGAACATCTATATCCGTAAGGTCGAGCGGGTGAACGGCGAGCTGTACAATGTTGAGTTCGCGACCATCCCTGACTTTAAGGATCCGTCCAAGGTCAAGAACTAGGTCTCTGATTGAATAAAATGCAGCGTGACCTTCCGCCCTTTCGCGCCGATCACATTGGTTCGCTATTGCGGCCGCTTCCGGTCAAACAAGCGCGCACCAAGCATGTGGCTGGACAACTATCCGCAGCCGCACTCACTGCGATCGAAGACGCCGAGATCAAAAAGATCATCGCTAAGCAGGAGACGATCGGGCTTCGTTCGGTCACCGATGGCGAATTGCGGCGCGCCTATTGGCATTTCGATTTCCTCGCCGGGCTCGACGGCGTGGAAATGGTCGAGGCGCAGGGGATAAAGTTCGCGGGAGTGACGTCCAAGGCCGAGGCGCCCTACGTGAAGGGCAAGCTCGGCTCACACCACCATCCCCAGATCGCCCATTTCGAATTTCTTCCTCTTTGCAGAGCGAGATTTGTTAGCTGGCTGAGCTTTCTTGGCAGCGTCCAGATATTGCGTCCAATCTTCCACGATTCCCTTGTGTGCTTCGGCCAAATCCAATTTCCCCGCCTTAACTTGCCGCGCCAGAAAATTCTCCACGATGTCCTTTTGCTTGAAGTACCGCGCACGTAGCCAAACCCCAGGTGGCCCGCACTGCGGCCAGATGTTTTCCAGGGTGTCGACACCGCCCAATTCAAGCGAGACCAAGTGATCGAGTTCGCAAGTTTGCGTGGCCCCTGTGTTATTTTTCGGGTGCGCAATGTGATACCAATCGTAGGTGCCCGCCTTCTGACTTGCGCTGGTTGCATTGTTGCGCGAACACATTTTGTCGTGAAAGTGGGATTACGTAGAATATTTGCGGTAAGCGTAGGATTAATCGCACCGGGGGTGCAGTTGGGATCGGGGATTGGGATCCATTGCTCGATCTCGTGTTGCAACCTAGTAGCCGCGGTAGGATTAACAAACGCAGCGGCGTTGCGGCGTTCACGTCGATATGGAATTTTGCGCAATTGACGCCTTTAGGTGCGGCATCGACCGATTAAATCGACGCAAATATTGAAACGCCGATGACTGAGGCGCTTAGCAGGGTTCCGAATGTTGTCTGAGTAAATATTTCATCGTCTATCCGTTCAGGTGAACCGTTATTGGTAAATTGAAGCTGAGCCAACACCTAGTGTCGCGGCCACAGACTTCGCCCGCTCAACCGCCTGGACCGATTGCCCCGCACTGCGTCAAAGCGTCCGAAAACTGCGGCAGATGTAACGCCCCTATGGTCAGATGCAACAACCGACGCGTTTTGATTTGGCCAGCTTCTTAGCCAACAGCATGATTTCGGGTGGATTATTCACGCGCGGGGACAAAGTTGGATTTTGGCCCGCGATGGACCCGTCGCAGCGAATAAGCCCTATTCTGACATGTGTCGCATGGGTAACTTGGGCGGACAACAGACGGTGTTTTGGTGAAAACCTGACTACCGGGACGTCTATTCGTTCATCCAAGCCCATGGGCCTTCATGGGCCATTCAGTCGCCTATGCCGTCGCTGCAATGGTCTGCTATGGCCTAGGGGACTTCATCTATAAGCAGGCTGCCGCCGCAGGCACACAGGCCGACCATTTCCTGATGGCGCAGGGATGGTTTTTCTTGCCGCTCGTTATTCTCTATGCGCTCGCGACCGGCACGCTCATTCCCGATCCGGCGGCGTTGTGGGGCTCGGTCGCCGGCATATTCGCCTTCACTGGTTTCTATTATTTCGTCCGCAGCCTTGCGGCCGGCTCGGTCAGCACTAACGCGCCGATCTTCCGCGTGAACTTTATTGTCACCGCCCTGCTTGTGATCGTTTTGCTTGGCGAGCCGGTGACGCCGGCCAAGATCACCGGACTTGCTTTCGCGATGGTTGCGACGTGGCTTCTGGTCAGCGCCGAAACATGCCGACGATCACATTCCCAGCAATAGGCGGCGCGCGTTGCGCTCGCAGAGGTCGCCGTTGCGACGATCGCGTTCGGCGCGTCAAATTTCTTCCACACTGTCGGGCTGCGGCACGGTGCGGTTCCGGAAACCCTTGTAGTCGCTCAGGCGGCCGCGGTTCATGCCGCTCGCGACTTTCTGCGTCGTATATTTCGCGGACCGCAGGTTTTTATCCGCCGCCGGCGACCTTTAAATATGGTGCCGCTGCCGCGATCGTGCTGCTTGCCGCCATCATCCTTCTGCTGCGCGGCGTTGCCGGCGGCCAGGCGAGCGTGCTGGTGCCGATCGCACAGATGGGCTTCATTATTGCCGCGCTGCTCGGGATTTTTATTCTGAACGAGCGCATCACGGTCCGGAAAACGATCGGTCTCGTCTCAGCGCTGGCTGCCTTGGCAGCGCTAATGGGCAGTTGAAGCGAAGCCGATCTGGCGGTCCGGCGGGCACGGGGCTGCGCCGCCGCAGGAGGACAGACGATCTTGCTGCTTGTGGCGGTTATCGTGGTGATGGCTTTCGCGTGGGAATTTGTCTGGTAATCGCGATCAAGACAGAACCTCGGCCGGCGCCGGGGTTCCCTTGTTTGGTCCGGCTGGATCGAGCTTCGCCTTAGCGCGCTAGACGGAGTGTCGCATGACACTTTATCGGCCAACCACTTTTCATTCGATCCAATCGTTCGGCCGCCCTGTCCCAAATGCGGCACGAAGATGCAACTTGCCCGTATCGAGGCTGAAAAACCTGGCTACGAAATGCACTCTTTCGTGTGCCCGAATTGTGCACATGCGAACGGGTGGGGGCATTTGAGGATGAGCAAGTAACCATTTTACGCGACTGCCATAGCATGGGGGCCAACATGAAGCTCGGATTTATTCTTGTTGCAGCAGCGAGCCTGTTTCATTTCAACACCGCGAACGCCGCGGAAATCACAGTGCTCGCCTCTGGCGCAACCAAAGAAGTCATTGTCGAATTGGTCCCACAGTTCGAGAAGAGCTCTGGCCATGAAGCAAGTTCCCTCCGGCACGCGGATAAGCACGATGATCGAGAGCCGCGAAGCAGAAATCGGCTTTCAGCAGGTCAGTGAACTGATCCACAAAAAGGGATCGACTATCTTGGTCCTGCCGTCGGATGTCCAAAAGATCACCGTGTTTTCGGCCGGACTTCATACCGGAGCGAAGGAACCGGAAGCCGCGAAAGCTCTGGTCAAGGCGCTCACTGGGCCGGAAGCCGTGATTAACCAGCACGGGATGTAACCGGGCTGATCGCGTTCAAACAGGCTCCACTTCATGGTTGGCTCTGGCACTTAGCGGACATTCCAGCCGCACCCGCGTTTGTCCGCTTTTGGATTACAGCGAACATTAATCGGCGCTGGTGCGGAATGGCTCGGTAGCGAGTGACCCAAAGCGGACATTGAGTGTGCGTCGCAGCATCTGTTGTGGACATTCGATCTGCGATGTCTTTGTTCATATGATTGACCTAGATCAACTTTATGCATCTGGAATGACGTGACAGTCGACCACTTACGGATCCCCGATACACTCCACTTTGGTCTGCGGTCCGGATCTATTTTGCGCAGAATGCGGTGCGGCTACCGAACCCGGTAGGGGGGCACATGCGCTTTAGTCAGCCAGGACGGCGCGAGTTCGTCACGCTTCTCAGCGGCATGGCGGCGTGGCCACTTGGCGCACGCGCGCAGCAGCCGGTGCGATGGATCGGCGTGCTGATGGGGTACGCTGAGAACAATTTGGAAGCGAAGGCGTGGATCACAGGATTTGTGGAAGCGCTTAAGAACCTAGGTTGGATAGACGGCAGTAACGTCCGGATCGAGTCCCGCTGGGCTACGGGGAGCATAGAGCGGTTGCGGTCTTATGCTGCGGAGTTGCTCAGCCTGAAATCAGATGTGATCCTAGCTGGTAGTACACCTGCATTAGCAGCCATATTTCTGCAGGACCCGCTCAGTACCGGTCGTCTTTGCGAACGTGGCTGATCCAATCGGACAAGGCTTCGTTTCAATTCTGGCGCATCCAGACGGCAACGTCACAGGGTTTACGTCACTCGAATTCTTCAATAGGTGGCAAGTGGTATCGAAGCGCTCAAAGAGATTTCGCCTTCGCTTACGCAGGCTGCATTGATGTTCAACCCGGAAACGGCGCCGTATTTCCCGTCGTTCTGCGCGCGTTCATCACGCTTCTTGGCGGCGCGGCGGCAGCGTGGCCGCTCGCGGCGCGCGCGCAGCAGGCGAGGAAACTGCCGACCATCGGATTCCTGGGCGCGACCACGCCTTCGGTCGACGAGCCAATGGGTCACCGCATTTGTACAGCGGCTACGCGAACTCGGCTGGATCGAGGGTCGCACCGTCGCGATCGAGTATCGCTGGGCGGAGGCACGCACCGAGCGCTATAGCCGAGATCGCGGCCGAGCTCGTCGGGCTCAAGGTCGATGTCATTGTCACGTGGGCATCCGCACCAGTCCTCGCGGCAAAGCAGGCTACAATGCTCATCCCGATCGTGTTCGCTGCGCAGATGGACCCGGTTGGCGCCGGCGTCGTCGCGAGCCTGGCGCGCCCCGGCGGCAACGTTACTGGCCTGTCGATCCAGCAGACCGATACTGCCGGCAAGCGTCTCGAGCTTTTGCGCGAGGTTGTCCGCAATCTTGGCCGGTTGGCGATCATGGCCAATGTCGGCGCTCCCGGCGCCGTACTGGAGATGCGGCGAGGTTCAGGCAACGGCCCGTACGCTCGGCCTCGAAGTCACCACACGCGAAATCCGACAGGCGGAGGATATCGCGCCCGCCATTGAGGCGCTCAAGAGCCGCGCGGACGCACTTTACGTCGCGACCGACCCGCTCGTATTCACCAATCGGATTCGAATCAACACCTTGGCGCTAGGCGCGCGACTGCCGACGATTTACGGGAGCCGGGAGTACGTCGACGCGGGAGCGCTGATGTCCTATGGACCCAACTTCTCGGACCTGTTCCGGCGCGCCGCCGACTATGTCGACAAGATTTTGCGCGGGGCGAAGCCGGCCGACATTCCGGTCGAGCAGCCGACCAAGTTCGATCTCGTCATCAATCTCAAGACCGCCAAGGCGCTCGGCCTGACAGTGCCGCCGCGTTGCTGCTCGCGCGCCGACGAGGTGATCGAATAGAGATGCTGTTTGCTGCGGTGCGTTGTCGCTTGTTGGCACTTAACGGACAATCCGACTGCCGCAATGAACGTCCGCTATTGGATAGTAAGAGATGGACCTGCGCGGAACGTTGTACGCAACTTTGGTCTCAAGGTTGGCATGGTTGGGAAGGTGAGGTTCGAGACCCGCATCAGGGAGTTGGTCGAGAACTTGCCCGACTTGGCCATTCTGGTCGAACCGCTTCTCATTGTCCGACGGACGCTTCGCGAGCAGTTCTGCATCCTGCATCGCCGCTTGCTGGCCATCGTGCGGGACGATGAGGTGTGCCGGCGCTTGATGACGACGCCCGGTGTAGGGCCCGTGGTGTCGCTAACCTATCGTGCCACTGTCGACGCGCCGGCGCGCTTTCGTAGGTCCAAGTCAGTCGGGGCGGTGTTTGGTCTGACGTGTGCCAAGTATCAATCGGGCGAGGTAGATTGGAGCGGCAGAATATCACGCTGCGGAGATGAGATGATGCGGGTCATGCTCTACGAAGCAGCTCAAGCCATGATGCGTTCGAAGAAATGGTCCTGGCTCAAGGCCTGGGCGATGCAGATCGCCAGGCGCCGCGGAATGAAGAAGGCGATCGTGGCGCTGGCACGCCGGTTGGCCGTGATCATGCACCGCATATGGGTCGACGGCACCGAGTTCCGCTGGACCCGGGAACAAGCCGTGGCAGCAGCATGAAAACCGTGCAGGACCAAATACTATAGGAGAAAACCCGAGCTCCACCGAGCGGTGGAATGATGTCCCTCGCGGGACGATGGATGAGGTGAGTTCGCATGTCCGCTTGGACCTACCGTCACTCTGATGGCAAGGCCGCGTAAGAGATTGTTCCACCTCGTCCTCGAATCCCATGATGGAAGGGCCGTAGTGCCAAGTCCGAAGAGAAGCGCGAGCCCGTGAGCGACATCGACACTGAAGCGGTGAATAGTCTGAAAGTGCTTGACCCCAAACGGCCGATTAGAGAAGCGGACATTGACGAGGTTTGGCGGGAGTTAGCTAATGGGTCAATCGCGACTGAGACGTTAGTGTAACGTGCCGAGGAAGAGGCGACGTGACGGTGGACAGCGTTGTTGAGAGTAACATTCCTGCGCGGCTCGACCGACTGCCCTGGGGCCGCTTCCATACGCTCGTGGTGGTGGCGCAGGCATTACCTCGGATGTTAGACGGATGGAGGTAACGCTGGCGGGCTCCTTGCCGGCGCGCTCAAAGAGTACGGTGCTGCGCTTCACCAATACGGACATCGGGCTTGCGAGCAGTGCCTATCTCGCCGGAGCAGTGATCGGTGCCGATCCTTTGGCTGGCTGACTGATCGGCTCGGCCGTAAAAAGTTGTTCTTTATTACCGTCATCGTCTACTTTCTCGGCACCTCGGCCACCGGAGTATCTTCGAAACGTGCAAGCTTCGCCCTATTCCGTTTCATGACCGGCGCTGGGATCGGCGGTGAATACGCGGCGATCAATTCCACGATCCAGGGGCTGATCCCTGCACGCGTGCGTGGCTGGAGCGATCTCAGCATCAAGGCAGCTACTGGGTCGGTGCAGCCATCGGCGCGCTCGGCTCGCTATTGGTCCTCGATCCAGCCATCTTCAATCCGGAAATCGGCTGGCGGCTCGCCTTTCTGGTAGGCACCACGCTCGCGCTGGTGATTTTCTTCATGAGGGTATGGCTGCCGGAGAGCCCGCGCTGGCTGATGACTCATGGTCGCCTCTATGAAGCACAGCGCGTCATCGAACGCATAGAGCACCGCTCGAGAAACTACCGACGGTCCACGACTTGCCGCGCGTACGTTTGCGCCCACGCAAATATACGCCGCTGTGGGAAGTCGCGCAGACGCTGTTCAAGCGCCGCCGCCAACGTACTTATGTCGGTCTCGCACTAATGGTCGCTCGGGCATTTTTCTACAACGCCATCTTCTTCACCTACGCGCTCATCCTCACCGACTTCTACGGCGTTCGTTCGGACCACGTTGGTTATTACCTGCTGCCCTTTGCGGCGGGCAACTTCTGGACCGGTGCTGATCGGACGCCTGTTCGACACGCAGGGCCGCCGGCCAATGATCGCCTTCACCTATATTGTTTCGGGTCTATTGCTCGCGGTCGCCGGCTTCCTATTCGCGCGCGACCTAATCATGGCGCAGACGCAGACGCTGTGCTGGATGACCGTATTCTTCTTCGCTTCTGCTGCCGCCAGCTCGGCCTATCTGACCGTCAGCGAAACCTTCCCGCTCGAAATCCGCGCGCTAGCGATCGCGCTCTTCTACGCGGTTGGCACCGGCATCGGCGGCATCATCGGACCCTGGCTATTCGGCGTACTTATCGATACTGGCTCGCGCGTAAGCGTATTTGGCGGCTATCTGCTCGGCTCGCTGCTGATGGTGCTGGGCGGCGCGGTAGCGTGGCGCTGGGGAGTCGCCACCAAGCGCAAGCCGCTGGAAATGGTGGCCTGGCCGCTGACATTTATTGATATCGATTGAGGGTTTCTCGGCCATCTCGGTCGAGCTGATTGACGAATTGCGGGACGCGCTTGCCGGAGCCAACCTCGACCACAAGCTGCGGCAAGAGATCAGCGAGATCGCGGATATGCTGCAGGGCAATCTCGACAAGGTCGTGCAGCACGGCAAGCGTGCGAACTCGATATACCCCTGTAAACTTGCCGTGTTTTGCTAGTATTGCTTTCAGTGAA
The DNA here is from genome assembly GCA_963709855.1 of uncultured Alphaproteobacteria bacterium. Lineage (GTDB taxonomy): Bacteria > Pseudomonadota > Alphaproteobacteria > Rhizobiales > Xanthobacteraceae > Pseudolabrys. The sequence goes on from CAVPXX010000003.1 coordinate 141,721, forward strand.
GCCTCTTGCCCATGCCCGAAATTATTGATCATGAGTTCGCCCCCCGGCACGCCCTGGGCACACGATAACTGGCGCGCCCGAGACGATTCGAGCGCCCGACCTTTGCCGCAGGAGCTTTCACGCGCCATCCAACACAGCAAAATAAGGCCCGTTGCCGCTGGCCGGCGTTTCGTCTATTGAGGCTAACAGGCGCCCGTAGCTCAGCTGGATAGAGCGTTGCCCTCCGAAGGCAAAGGTCGGACGTTCAAATCGTCTCGGGCGCGCCAGCAATTTCAATCGCTTAGACGAAAATGGATCGATCGCGGGGCGGACCAAGCAAGCACATAGCTAGCAGGCGCGGACTGAGTAATGCGCAGCCATAGTCTGATGGACGCAAGTTGGATGAAGGCGAGGTAGTTTGCCGCCAGCTTGTCATAGCGCGTCGCAACACGCCGACATTGTTGAAGAACCGTTCGACCAAATTGCGACCGCCGGCTAGTGTCCACGTGCTTGCGCCCGCACGCGGACCGCGGTGCAAATGTCGTGCAGCTCAACGCGCGATCTGCACTGGATTATTTAGCATGGCGAGCGATAGCGCGGTCAAACTCGCGCTTGGCGCCATAGGCGTTGCCGCGAGCTTTGAAAGCAACGGCGAATGTGGAATTGAGCCCGATTGTCTCGTTGTAATCCGTGATGGCGCGGTCGAGCTCGCCCTCGGTTGTTGAAGGCCACAGCATCTTTGGGATTGAGTGGGATCGCCCGTTCGAAGTCCGCGAAGGCGGGGTCGAGGTAGCCTTAAGCCGCGGTCGTTGAAGGCCCAGGCGAGACCCTGGCCACTCCACCTGCGCGACTGGATTGCCACCGTGCAGCCGCTGATTTGCTGATCCAGTGAAAACCCGTGGGCCGCGTTTACGCACCAATCGATATGCTGCTGCGATTGCGCGGCCGCTGGCGACACAGCCGGACCCAATACAAAGGCAACGAGCGCGAAAAGAACTGCTGTCCACCTTGATGATTTTAATGTCAATTGACCTGGACGGCACCCGGTTTTGGTCGACGATTAGTATTGGCCGCAAAACCAAAGCATAAGGTTCACCGCTTTCAACAGACGGCTGGATTGTCCGCTAGGTGCCACAAGCAGACATCTCAGCTCCATATGATTAGCATCCTGGCTTCTTTGCGTGCTAAGCATTTGCCGCCGCAAAATAATCGCAAAACCCGTTGGCGGCGGCCCGTTCTGGAGAGAATGATGATGAATAATCTTTCACGAATATTGCCGCCGCTGTGCCTCGTCGTCGCGTGTGCATTCGGTGCGTTGATGCCCGCGCAAGCGCAAGAACTCAAAATCGGATTCTTGGCACCGCGCACGGGTATCTTTACCCAGCTGGGGACTGATATGGTCAACGGCTTTCAGATGTATCTGAACGAGCACAATGGCATGCTCGGCAGCGCCAAGGTGACCTTCATCGTCGAAGACGACCAGGGCAAGCCGGATGTCGACGTCGCCAAGGCGAAGAAGCTGATCCTGCAGGACAAGGTGGATATGTTGGTCGGCGCAGTACTCGCGTCCTCTGCTTATGCCCTGGCGCCCGTCTCCACCGCCGAGAAGATGCTTTACATCGGCACCGTGTCCACCGCCGACGACATCGCTCAGCGGCAAGTCGACAAATACCCTTATGTGGTGCTCGCCACATGGGTACCTTCACTGCCGAACCATCCGCTCGGCCAATGGGCCTGCGACCAGGGCTACGAGAAAATCGCCGCCGTCATTGCCGATTACGCCTTCGGCTATGAGCAGATGGGTGGCTTCCAGAAGGCCTTCGAAGACTGCGGCGGCAAAATTATTCAGAAGGTCTGGGTGCCGCTCGGCACCAAGGACTTCGGGCCGTACCTCCCGACCCTAAAGAGCGACGCCGACGCCATCTTCACGCTGATGGTGGGCCCGATGTCGCTGCAATTCCCAAAGCAGCTGCGCGCATCGGGTAACAAGAAGCCGATCGTCGCTGGCGGGACGAGCTATGACGAGTTCGCCCTACCCTTCATGGGCGACGAGGTGATCGGCGACGTCTCGGCACTGCACTACAGCGCGGCTCTTCAAACGCCCGAGAATGAAGCTTTCGTCAAACAATATCGCGCCAAATACGGCAAGGTACCCTCCTATTATTCGGAGAGTAGCTATGCCGCCGCGAATTGGATCGACGAGACGTTGGCCAAGCACAAGGGCAAGTATCCGGGACCGGTCGAATTCATTAAAACCATGTCGACTATTCAGCTCAATGCACCACGCGGGCCGGTTCGTCTTGACCTGGCGACAAAGAGTCCAATCGAAAACGTCTACATCAAGAAGGTCGAAAAGAAAAAGATGTTCGGTTACGATAAGGACGAGCTCTGGAACACAGTCATCAAGACCTACCCCACCGTCGGCACGTTCTGGATCTATGACAAGGCGAAGTTCTTGGCCCAGCCGGTCTACAGCCGCGATTTCCCGCCCTGCAAGTACTGCGAATAGCGACGAGCATGATTATGATTGGGCTCCTTCCTGCACGTCTGCTTTGGACCATTAGTGGACATCGCGGTCATTGATCCAACGACGGCGGAATAGCGGCTAGCGAAGAGAGGCGGCGCGAAACCGATGAATGTCCGCTTTCGGTCATTACCGGACAAACCATAGCGGGCCAAAACACACCTTTGTCGGCTTTGATCTGCCAGCTCAACCGGTCGACGCAACACCGGGGATTAGGGTCAGAACTCATTAATTTTTCCGCTCTGACAATACGATCCTGATTCGTTTTTGGAAGGGGATCGGGATCGTGCGCAGGAATCTATTTTGGCTGAGCGACGAGCAGTGGAAGCGGATCGAACCTCATCTGCCGACGGATGTCCGGGGCGTCGAGCGGGCGGACGACCGACGCGTCATCAGCGGCATCGTACATGTGCTGAAGAGCGGCTGCCGCTGGTGCGATTGCCCGCCCGAGTATGGCCCTGCCGACAACGATCTATAATCGTTTTGTGCGCTGGGCGCGGCGCGGCATATGGGAAAACCTGTTCCGGGAGCTTGCCGGGAACGGACGATCCACGGACACGCAGATGATCGACTCAACGCATGTCAAAGCGCACCGCTCGGCGGCGGGCGGAAAAGGGGGAGCAGAAGCAGGCTGTTGGCCGCTCGCGCGGAGGGCGCAACACGAAGATTCACGCACTCGCAGATGCTAAAGGCCGCCTTATCGCTATCCTGTTGACCGGAGGCGAAGCACACGATTGTCCGGTCGCGGAGCGCCTGATCCGCAGAGTGAAGCCATCGAAACGGATGCTCGGCGACAAGGCCTACGATAGCGCCGAATTGCGCGAGGAACTGGATGAGCGTGGAACCAAACCGGTTATTCCCAATCGAAGCAACAGGAAGCAGCCGTTTAGCTTCAGCAAGCGTCTTTACAAACTTCGCTGGCGAATCGAGAATGCCTTCAACAGGTTGAAGGACTTCAGGCGCATCGCAACGCGCTACGACAGATTGGCGCGAAATTACCTCGCCTCTGTCTGCCTTGCAGCCGCCCTTGTATGGTGGATTTAATGAGTTGGACACTAGTTGGCAATAAATAACGATGACGGCTTGCCAAAAAGTTCGCCCAATCGCTTTCGGCAACTCCCCTCACAACCAGCTATCCCACAACACCAATTTCTCTAGTCGCCCCCATACCACTACGACGTCACCGACCTATCGTCCTACACTCTCTATCTTTTCCCCCTGCGATAAAATGTTGCGTCGACCGGTTGAGACCACCTCCAAAAGCGGACAAACACAATTGGATTGTCCGCTTTGTGCCAATAGCGACATAGCACGCTCACCTCGAAACGAACTTGGCTCCAAATGAAAGAGGCCGCCGACTGAGGCAGCCTCATCGAAAAAATAATTCGATCTACCAATGACGTTCCAGTGCCATCAGTCGGCCTGCGCTATGAGCGGGGCGGTTATGCCGGTGCCTTGCGGGTTGACCACGGTGTATCCGCTAATTGACCGCACATGCTCACGGGTTAAGCCGTGGCCAGAATTGCCATCGTGCACCAGCCAATTGCTGCCGCCGACATGGCTCATCAGCACAAACACATGATGGTTGCGCACCGCTGCCATTCCAGGGGCTGGCGCGGTGCGTGGAAATTTCCCCATCCAGTTAGAGGCCAAATTGAGATCGCCGCGAACATGGCCGAATAAATAGCGTGATGCTTCACAGCCGCAGAACGAACGCGGACAATCGGCGGGCCTGCCGCCGACGACGGTAGCGCGACCATTGTTATTCGTAGTATCGGCCACATACTTGATTGCGGTTTGATCCGCATCGCGGATTTTTCGGTGGGGTCCGTTTGCATCGGCGGTAGTCGTAATGGCGATTGAATTGGGATCGACCCGGCTGGACATGTTGCCGTTAGCGCAATTAGCGAGCGCCAGGCAGCCTGCTCCCAGCCCGAGCAGGCGCAAAGAACGGCGCAATTGGCCGTTACCCCCGAATCCGCTCATCCGACGCCCCGCGAAGCGGATAGAACCCGCATTTGCAATGACTCCGGCCTGAGAAGATGGCGTTTTTTGGACCGCCGGGGAGCCCAATGGGAGTGTGCTCGCTCCAAAAGCTGACCTTCGTCAGTGCGTCTGCAATTTGCTTATCGACACACCTGTTACCGAAAGTCTCGCGAACTTCGGCTCCCTCTACCGCAGTAATAAGGGTCCAATGCGCCTTACGAAGCTCGGGCTTTACCCCGTCAGCAATGGTAATTGATAGAGCACGCTCAACTTTTTCTATGGCTCCGAGTGCACCACCATTTCCACATCAGATGACTTGACGATATAGGGGAATGACGTGATTGATTGGACGAGTTTTGGATTGCGTTCGATATAGAAGATGGCCTGTTTGAGCTTGGCGCGCACGGCGTTGATGGATTTAAGGGCGTAATTCTTGAAGATTTTTTCGCGGATTTCATCCCAGAGATTTTCCTTCGGGTTGAGCTCTGGCGAATAGGGCGGCAGGAAGAGTAGCGAGATATTGTCGGGAAGCGCGAGGTCGCCGCAGCGATGGTTGGGGGCGCCGTCGAGAACCAAAAGGATATCCTGCCTGGCAAATTTTTGCGCGAGGACATTGAGGAAGGCTTGGAAGCACGCCGTATTCGATGTCGGCATGATCAGATAGACGCAAGTCCCGTCCTTGGGGCAGACCGCGCCGTACAAATAGATGTATTCGCGAATAAGCTGGGAGGCGACCTCGGGTCTGGTGCCGATTGGAGCCCAACACGGCCGCGGGCGGTTGATCCGGCCGAACCGCGCTTCATCGGTGAACATGATCCGCAAGCGACGACCGCGCCTGGCGGCAGCCCGCCTGGCTTTCCTCACAGCATTTGGAAAGCCGTTTTTTTAAATGAGTTTTGAGCCGCTATGTTACGTTTGGGATGAAACGGACGCGGCATCAGCTTGCGCCAGCCATGCCGGCCCAGAAGATTATAGATGGTGCTGTTGCTGGTTTCGTGCCCGATGGCCTTTTCGTAGGCCGCCTTGATATCGTGGATGTTCAACATTTCGCCGGCCCCGGCGGCTTTCGCAAAACGATCGAGCAATGCCTTTTCTTCGGCCAAGGTCATGTTTTCGCGCTGGCGGCCACCGATCGGCTTGGGTTTGAGCGCCTTGAGCCCGCCGCGGTCATAGGCCATGTGCGCCCGGTTCACCGTGCTCAATGACACGCCCATCGCTTCGGCAATCGCAGGCTGCGTCATCCCGCTTTCGCGCAGCAGCACCATCTGGATACGCTGGCGCTGTACTGGCCGCCCTTTCCATCGCAGCGCTTTCTTCAACTGCCGGACTTGGCCTTTGGTGCATTTGACCATCTGTTCCCTCCGAATCAGATGGTCAAAGAATCACACCTCGCGTCGAAGGGAAAATCCCAGCCATGCCCGCCACCCAGCACCGCAGAATTTTCGATTCAATCAGCTATGGAAGCGGTTCAGTTGACGGCGCGGCCAATGTCGATGATGGGTCATTCGCGACCGAGCCACTCAGCGCCAGTTTCGGCCAATGTCCGCTGTTACTCCAATAGCGGACATTCAAGGCATGAGTCCGAATTGGCGCTATGTGCCGCTTGGCAGACTTCTCGAGTGCTAGTTTCGTGCCGCTAGCGTGGCGGGCCGAGCTAATGAAGCTATCGTTGACCCCGGCAGCCCTTGAGCCAATAGGGTATTTAAATAACGCCACAGGCAATTCTGCAGCCTTCGGAGGACAGCGGTCTATTCAGTTTATTGGTGCCGTGGTCAGGCAGCGCCCTATAAGTGTACTGTAGGATAATGGATTCCCTTGCTGCAGTATTTCGTGACGTCGGCGCACCGATGTCGATCGAGCGCATCACACTCGATCCTCCTGGGCCCACCGAGGTGTTGGTGCGCGTTGCCGCGGTAGGCCTGTGCCGCACCGACTATCACGTGATGCGCGGCGAGCGGCGCGTGGCGATGCGGCCGATGGTCCTCGGTCATGAGGCTTCAGGTGTTGTTGAAGAGACTGGCGCCGCGGTCGGCGGAATTAAGCCTGGCGACCACGTAATACTGACCTTTATCCCTGCTTGTGGAATCTGCCGGTGGTGTCGTCAGGGGCTGCATCATCTCTGCGCTGAAGGTCCGCGCATAACCCAGGGACCGCAGCTCGACGGCACATACCGCCGGCGTGACCGGGAGGGTGTAGCCGTCGGGGCCTTCTGCATGATTGGTGCTTTTGCCGAATATGCCGTGGTGGATCAGGCCTCGGTCGTAGTGATCGATAAGGACATCCCGCTCGATCTCGGCAGCCTCGTTGCCTGTGGCGTGCCAGCAGGTGTCGGAGCGGCGCGTCATCGGGCGAAGGTGAAGGCAGGTGACAGCGTGCTCGTGGTGGGATGCGGCGGGGATGGAATGAACGTGGTTCAAGGCGCGCATCTGTGCGGTGCCTCGAAGATCATAGCTGCTGACATCGTGGCAGCAAAACTTGATTGGGCAAGAAAGTTCGGTGCTACTCAGGGCATCAACGCACGTAACGAAGAGCTTACGCGTGCGGTGCTGGAACTTACCGATGGGATTGGAGTCGATCACGCCTTCGTCTGCATCGATCCGCCCGAGACGCTGCTGCCGGCCTTCCGTGCCACTACAAAGGGCGGCAACGTGGTGGTGACCGCGCTCACGCCAGACTCTGTGAAGGAGATCAAGATTCCGCCACTCGAACTTTTTGTGACCCAGAAGGCGATCATGGGCGCAGTTTACGGTTTTGCCAGCCCGCGGCTGCAAATCCCCGAGCTTCTTGCACTATATCGCAATGGCACGTTGAAGCTGCGCGAACTGATCACTCAAACATATCGCCTCGACGATATAAATCGCGGTTATGCCGACCTCGATGCCGGCAAGAACCTGCGTGGAGTCGTAGTGTTTGATCGCTAGGCGGGCGAGTGGGTGATGTCATGCTGCATTCTAACAGACGCTTCTGTGGCGCCCGCGTGCCGATTACGACCAACCCTAGAGAATGGCACTGAGATTGTATCGAGAATGCTATGGTTTGGTTGACCCCGGCCGGGCGCCTGTTCGCCTCAATAGACGAAACGCCGGCCAGCGGCAACGGGCCTTATTTTGCTGTGTTGGATGGTGCGTGAAAGCTCCTGCGGCAAAGGTCGGGCGTTCGAATCGTCTCGGGCGCGCCAGTTATCGTGTACCGAGGGCGTGCCGGGGGTGCCAATGCAATTACTAGCTAAAATGGAGTCCGGTAAGATACACACCAACGAGCTTTTATCTGTGAGGGTGGGTGAGGAGCTTTCGCAGGCGCTAAGATAACCGAATGTTTTGTGTCGAGAAAGCGGAAGGGCACGGGCCCGCTCGGGGAGAGTCACATGCGCTTGATTTTCGGAGTCATCATCGGTTGCCTGCTGACCATCGGCGGCGCCTATGTAATTGATACGGTGTCGCCCGCCGGGGCAAAGCAAATGGTGAACTGGGACGTGGTCGCTACCAACTTCGACAGCGTGACTGCTCTCGCCCGCAAAGGCTGGAAGAAGATCACCGGCTTAGCCACCGACAAGTAACCCAAGTTACCCTACAGCGATTACCCATCCATGGGTAGATCAATAACCTGTGGCCACACCGCTCGCACCGCAGCCTCGGCCGAACGAGGGCATTACTCTTCGTCGGCGGTGAACTCCAGGGCAGCGTCACGCAAGCGCTCGCGATCATGGTCGCCCTAGGCTGCGGATTTGAGGATGCGTTAGGGTATTCAGCCTTATGCGATGCGGGTTGTCGGCGACCGAAACGATTGGAAGCGCGCCGGCGCCGCTGTCAAAATGAAGTGTATTTTTGACCCGAATAGAGCGGGTTTTCAGCTTTTGTGTCGATCGGCATGGTCACGAGCGGTCGAAATTTGTGCCTCAAACGCGCAAGAAAACCGGTCGGCAGAAAAAATGGAAGGTCGAACCAACTTCCATGCAATGTTTATAAAAAGTCCTAGAAGTTGAAATATAACAAGCGACTTACTAAAAGTGGGCATTTGTCGTAGGTTGTGCGCCAAGGGTAGGGCTGAATTTTCGTGCCGAGCCATACTCGATAGGGGTGGCGGCTGAAATTCCCGTCGGACTTCGTCTTCGGATCGAGGATCGTCAACCGGATGCGTCGCGCCCTTCGCTGAGAAGCTGGCCAAATCAAAACGCGTCGGTTGTTACATCTATCGCACGGGCGTTACGAGCCAATATGGTGAATCAAAAACGAAGAACAAAGCGTCCATAACAGTTCCTTAGGGATAACGACTGCTGTTTATTTAGCGATTCATGACCGCTTAACTTAAAATGCCCGATAAATCCTTCGCGATAATCTCGGACTGCGCCAATAGCTGACCGCGCGGCGAGATCGTTCCCAGGGCTTGCCTCGACAAATGAGGGCAAGGGCTCAGGAAGCGAACGAGGGTACAATGTCACGCAAGATCTATTCCCGCGGTTCGCTGATGGCGCTGATCGTCGCTGCGGCTTTATCATGCGGCGCCGCGCAGGCCGACCCGCTGTCCGCCTTTCTCAACGCTCCCGCGCAGAGCCAGATCTCGCCGCAGGACGAAGCCGCGCCGGCCGAGCAGAACGACGCGGATGAAGACACCCAATTCGATCCGCGCCTGCAGCGGCAGGTCGTGAACTACGCCAGCAACGAGGCGCCCGGCACCGTCATCATCGATACGCCGCACACGGTCCTCTATTACGTGCTCAGCAACGGCAAGGCGATCCGCTACGGCATCGGCGTTGGCCGTCAGGGCTTCACCTGGTCGGGCGTCAAGCAAGTCGCGCGCAAGGCCGAGTGGCCTGACTGGTATCCGCCGGCCGAGATGATCGCGCGCCAGCCTTATCTGCCGCGCATGGTGGCCGGCGGTCCCGGCAATCCGCTCGGCGCCCGCGCCATGTATCTCGGCGGCACCGAATACCGCATCCACGGCACCAACGATCCGACCACCATTGGCAAGCACGTGTCGAGCGGCTGCATTCGTCTCACCAACGAGGACGTGGAAGATCTCTACAGCCGCGTGCAGATCGGCACCAAGGTCATCGTGCTGCCGCAAACCACGCCAGCGCAGGTCGCGCAGTCACCGGCTCAGCCGCGGCAAGCGGCCGCTCCTGACAGCAATGCGCGGATGTCCTGGAACGTCGGCAGCCCGTCAATCCTCTACTAGTTTCCTCACAACCTCCCTCGACTTGGCACGGCCTGCAGATTCCGACGAAACCGGCTGACGGCGCGGCTGGATTGGGCACTCATTTTATAGTTCGCATCACGCCGCGACCAAACGCGACACCCGAATACCGGATACCTCTGGCTGAGTCATACGCTCGCCGCATCATAAACAATTGCGTCGACGGCGAGGAAGATGCCCGCCGCGCCGCATGGTTTTTTAAATGACCGGCTATAGCCAAAGCGCCAGAGAGTGCTGCCGTTCCACGCCTGCGTCACCAACAAACGCATTCCGGTAAATGATTACTACACCTCCTTTGTGATGGACTGGACGGTGCAGGAGATCAGTGCAGTCAAGCGAATGAATGGCGCCAAGCTGCGAGCTCGCAGCAGCTCACTAGTATTCATATACTTTTCTCAACTCTGGCACGAACATCAGCCCGCCGATCCCCAGGCGGTCCAACTCTCGCTTCCCTTCGGTCAAGATCGGCGCGCCGGGACGCATATGGCTTGGAATTACAGTGCGAAGCTTCGGATTGTTAGTGGCCATAAGACGTGCGACTTGAGCGAACTCGGGCGGATCCGCGAAGAGTCCCAGGATTGCCAGATCGGGCTGGTAGATCGAAGCGTAGAGTGGGAGATCTCCGATCAGCGTGGAATGTCCGTTGTAGAAGACGGTGAACCCATTTTCGAATGTGATGAAGAATGATGCCGCGGGGCCGCCGTCCGCGCCCGTCGGAAGCGTGTTGTCATGGGCGCTCGGACCGATTTTGAACGTAATGCCTTTTAAGACGAACTTGTCGCCGATACCAGCCCGCCTGAACTGCTCCTGCTTCAATCCGTTTCCGATAAGCCAGCGTCCCAGCGGAGCGGGAGCCAGGACCGTTGCGCCGGACAGTTTCGCGATTTCGATCGGATTTCCCATGTCATCGTTGTGAGCGTTCGGAACGAGAATAAAATCGGTCCGAGCCAGATCATTAAGTGAAACGGGCCCGTCCGGGTTGGCGAGCCAGGGGCTGGTAATCACGACCACGCCTTTGGGCGAAGTCAGTCGGTAGAATTCGTGGCCGAACCATTCCACTTTGACTTTTCCTTGCCCGGCCGTTGGCGTCTGGGCGAAGCTAGCTGACGACGCGACAAGACCCACGAAAAAGAGGCTCAACGTCAAAATACGTCCGATGGACCAGATGCCAAGCATGTGCCTTCTCCTGCGCGTATATATTTCCGTGGCGGCCACCCACGATTGACAGATTGTGCATTTTGTCCTCGCTGACATGCGGTGGCTCCGCGTCGCATATTCAGAGAGAGAACCCCCCGCACAGTTTCTTATTCCGGAGCGCAATGCCGCCTTGCCACCAACAGCTGACATCCGTCAAAGGGTCGATTTTTTTGCTACCTAAGACAAACCCGCCATGTGGCTGATGAATGTCCGCTATGGGTCACGTGTGGACGGCGCCATGGCAAGATCTTTTTTGACGTCGCTGCAGCATTGGTCGGGTGCGGCCACGTGTCCGGCCTGTTGATGCGGCAGGTGTGGCCGCTGGCCCTAATGCTCTGCGCGGATCGGGTCCTCCCAATCGTTTGCACGCACTTGAAAGTGCGGTGACCCATGCGGGCTCTCCCGATCTCCGGAACGACCGTATCTGCATTACGTCGTCATGCCCTCGCCAATTGGTGTAACCGATCTATCTGCTGGCGTGTCTCATGCCGCCAGCAACAGCTTCGGCGCCTTGCCTTGTATCTCTCGCCGTGAACCATGATAGCCCAGGCCATCCGTGCAATCTTGTTGGCCAGCGCGACCGCGGCCACCTTCATGGGACGGCGCTCCATCAACCGGCCGAGCCATGGCCGCTTCTGCGTCCCATGCTTTTGCGCGTAGCGGATGACGGCCATGGCGCCGTAACCAGGAGCCATCGCAGGTAGCGGTTACCCTGCTTGGTGATGCTGCCGAGCTTGTCCTTGCCGCCGGTCGTATGCTGCTTCGGCACCAACCCAATCCAGGCAGCAAGGCTGCGTCCTGAGCAATCGGGGATTGGTCTGCGTCGAATTTGAAGAGAAGCGCGAGCCCGTGAGTGAACTGTACTGGTGAAAAGTCTGAAAGCGCTTGACCCCGCCGGTCGATTAGAGAAGCGACTATTCAACGCGAGAGTCCGAAATTGACGCGACGTGCCAAAATCCGACATCGCGGGCATCGCCCTTTGCTGCCAAGTTAGCTCGCAAGTGGAAGCCGACTAAGTAGCCACCGGGATAACCGACGAAGCGCGGGCCGATCTGCTGCAGCTATTCGATTGGCGTAGCCGCGTTTCTGGCTCTTGCAATCTCCCCGCTACGGGCAAGGATGGCGATACCCATCATTGCCGAGATAGGTGCCAGAGGCTGGATCGTAGGACCTGAAGCGTTGCATGCAATACGCGACGGGGTCGCCTGCGACCGGCGGCGCGGGCTCATAATACTCCGTATCGCAATAGCGAGGCGAAACCCCAACCCAAGCGCCATCCGGCCGTTCCACGTAACAGCCCCGGTGCCAATAATAATACCCGCCTCTGCGCCGCTGGCCTTCCGCTGCAATAATGGCGCCGGTGGCCGCACCGATCCCAGCCCCGATAGCTGCACCGCGGCCACCGCCTGCGACGCCGCCGATGATAGCCCCGGCGGCGCCCCCAAGTATCGCCCCGCCGAGCGGGTCCTGAGCCGCTGCCTCCTGAGACGGCATGGCTACGGCCAGCGTCAACAAGGTCACTAATCCCAGCATGCGGAGCATATGCGTTCTCCTTCTGCAAATGTTTCAAGATCACTATATTTCCCCATCACAGCGGGTCAAATCCTGCGCGGCGGCTGGATAGGGCATACCGGCAGCCAATCAGCGACATCGCAGTCCATGGGGAGCGAAACACTAGGCGCCTCACAAGCCCAATGCTGTCACTGGGAAGGGGAATACTTAGCTCACTGCGTAAGAAGTAGTTCAGGCCGAAATTCGAAGTGCATCGTATCGAAATGATACCACTTCCCGCCCCAAATGAGGCCATGTTTTTCGAAGATCGTGACGATCTCTTGCGGCATGCGATTGCGATAAGGGATGCGGCCGCCATGCGGGCGCCAGTGCCAATAATCCGAGAAGGCGGTATTGAGATCGATCGCGATGCCGTAACCGTGCGGGCTCGGCTGGCCGGTGTCCGCCACAGCCCGGCAATTGTAGGTGCCAGCGATCGGGTATGCGGCGCGTTTGATTTTATCGGGCAGCGCGTCGATCTCTGCCGATACGGCGCGCAAATGCTCATCGACGTGGTTCAGGGACGTGACGCGGATTGACTTGCCCCAAGCCTTGGGAAGCCATGCGACGGAAACGAGGTGTGGCGACACTTCACCCTTTTTGCAGTCGCCGTACATCTTCGTGAAGAAGGCGGTGTTGCGGAAGCGGCCCGGATCGGCATCAACGGCCGGGGGCTTTTCGAGCGGGCGGCGCGGATACGAGATGCGAAACTGATCGACGATGGAAGCGTGACGTAGGAGCTCCGGGAACGTTTTGCTATCGGTGCCGTCGGATACCGACATGGCCGTTCCATCGCGCCAATGCAGCACTTCGGCGTCATGCCCCGCGAGCGCGTTCGGGTAAGCAACGACCAACTTGTCGAGCGCCAAATGAACCTGATCATTCTGCGCGAGAAGAGGCGTAGCGCCCGCGAGTATCGCGAGTCCGACAACAAAGCCAACCTTCGTCACAATGCACCGACCGCTAAGCGTGCGCCGGCCAGTGCCGGTCGCGGAACCACGTACGGTACTTTGTCATCTTCGCGCGCTGCGCCGGCGGCGCATGCCGCTTGCACGTCGACGCCTCGTCACTCTTGTCCGGCGCGGCCCACCGCAGCTCAACGCAGTCGTTCGGGTTGTACGCCATCTCGAGATCCACCGCGCGGTCGATGACGTCTTTGAGCGAAAGCGTCCACGCGGAGCCGTCGCTGCGCGTATATGAAAACTTACGCGCCGAAAGTTCCGACGCGAGCACGCTCTGTAATTCGGCCTTCACGTCCGCGACGCTCTTCCCCCTCGGCATCGCGTAGCGCTCGGGCCGCCGCGCCACGCGATCCGGATACCCGCGCACCACGTCGATCGCGATCAAAAGGCGAAAATCGCGCGCCGGAGTGGAGAAATCTTCCCACGGGCCGCTTGTCTCAAAGATCGCCGGGCCGTCCGGCATGCCCGCCTCGCCGTGCCCGCTATTCTGGAACTTGCGCCCGTTTTCGACCGCCGTGGCGCGCGTCTTGACTTGCTCTTCGAGCGACGTGATTGCCTCCTTCATCGCCCGCAAAGGATCGAGCGGTGCCGGCGACATCACGTCATCCATTCGATCGTAGAAGGCTTCGACCCCGAGCTTCGACTGTTCGAGCGAATAATCGCCGTACTGCGGATTTTTGGCGATTTCGCCGTTGGTGAGGCGTCGCAAGTCGCCGTTCTCTTCGCGCACGATCGGCCGGAAGTGTTTGAAGCCGGGACTCCCAAGCGTGGGATCGTGCACGAACAAGAAATTGCCGCGCCAAAAGCGCTTGCGCGTAACTGATCCGTCGGGCTCCGCGTCGACGGCGAGGAAGACACCCGCCGCGCCGCCGGCCTGTGGCACGCGCCGCACCAGCATCAGAACGTGCCCGTATGGATCGGCGTATATGGTTCCCGGGCGCAACGTCTCCTGCGTCAGCGGCACGGTATAGAAATCAGTATTGTCGTCGTTCGCCAGCGTGCGCACGGCTCCGGACTGAACGGCGTCGCCGACGATCGGCAAATAATGGGCGAACGACGCCGCTAGACCCGATTGCTTCGCCGCCGCCGAATTGACAATGCTGAACCACTGGTAGCACTTCGGGGGCTTGCCGCCACCGCCGCGCGAGCACTTCGAATATCCGAACGGCAGGCCCATCTTGAATGCGAAATATGCGCGCAAAAAGTACACCATGTCGGTGCAGTCGGGTCGAAGGGTCATTCGCACTTCGTCTTCGCCGAGACCCAAATAGTTGAACAGGACATTGCGCGATCGATCGCGCAGCACGTTATGCAGCGCCGGCCACGACGGCTCCATGTCGAGCCGCGCGTCGAACAGCTTTTCGATCCATGCAGAAAACAAGTTTTCCGTCGCGCGATTCCATGAATTGCGCAAGGGCCAGAGGCTCCCCGGTGTCGCGCTCGGCGGCGGCGGCTTGATGTCGCGCACGGCGATTTCGCGCGTGATCTTGCTGCACTCGGCCGGAGCGTGGTCGCGCACGAGCGTCGCGTGCCACGTCCCCGCGGCCGGCGACGCGACCTCGGCAAACCAGAAATACGGCGGCCCGCCGTGCCGCTCACGCGATTTGGCCACGACGCTTCCATCGGGCGCAATCAGCGAAAGCTCGCCTTCGAGCGGCTTCTCCGCGGCAAAGACGACGCGCAAAGGCACGCCTTTCCACGGCGCGATCGGTGAGGGCAGGACCGCGAGCTCGGCAGCGTCTTCGCAGATGCCGATCGGACCTTGGGCCTTTACGTCCACTATTGAAAAAAGAAAGACGAAAAATGCGCCTGCGATCAGCAACGATGCTGTCACAGCAGCAGCAAACTGGCGTCCTAGAAACAATTGAGTCCCCCCTTGCCTTTCTTGACCGCAATTAAACAATATTACGAAATCTTAGGCTGAATCGTGTCAAAATTCATAGCCATGGCCGGGTTGTGGGATCCGTTCGCCGGGGCCGCTATGCCCGAGATGGGTCATAAGCAGAAATGGCGCTGCCTCGCCGCCAATCAGGGGGATGCTGAAGCACAGCACAATCTCGGGCTATTGTACGCCCAAGGCCAAGGCGTACCGCAGGAGTACGCTGAAGTGCCGAGTGGTTTCACCTCGCCGCTTATTAAGGCGGCGCTATGGCACTTGTCGACGACACAGGGCTACCAAGACGCAGCAGAAAATAGAGACGTAGTCGAACGGAACATAACCTCCGCGCAGGTCGCTGAGGCACAGGGCAAGTGGGCCGAATTCCACGAGGATGGGTCGTTTGAATACGCCTACGAGCTCGGCGCGATTCCCACGGTCCTTCGGTCGACTGGAAGACCGGTTGGTTCAATAAACTGACGCTGAGCATGGCCAACGGCGGTAATGCCCGCGACTGTCATTACTCGCTCGACGGCGACGACCTCACCATTGACGCCAGCGCGGGCAGGTCATGCATCGAGCAGCTCAAAATGGCGCTGCATTTCAAGCGAGTACACTACCCGATCATGCTCACGGCGAAGAGATCAAGGCGCGCTATGCCAAGAGTTTCTGCGTGTGAGGTTCAATCAACCCGCGATCGGAACGTCTGCTTTTGGTCCATTCCGCGATGTCCGCGTAGACTAAAACCATCGCCATCAACTGGCATTTGCCGTTATCGCCCCAGAGGTCGCGACCGGGTATGGCTTCGGCTCAACCGTTGCTGTGGAAAGCCGGCGATAGAGGTCACGTCGGCGAGCGAGCGGCCACCAATCGTACAAAAAAATTTCGAGTGACGCCAATTCGCTACCCCAGCCGAGGATTAGAAAACTCTCCTCGACTAGGCGCTTGAACGGAGTCTCAATCAAGTAGTCGCCTGCGAGATGCGCCGACGCGAGACACGCAATCAGGATAGTCACGCCGATACCGAGCGAACGGCGACCAACCCGAAAAAGCTCATTGAGGTCGCGCTGAAGGACACCCGCCCGATCGGAGAAATATCGGCCGAATGCTTCGCAGAGTTCCCGCGCTCCCGTCGTCTGAGCTTCGCTGTCCGGAATGTGAATGACAATGTTTATTGGTTGGTCAGCAGCTAATTCTCGGGCCCAACTAACGATATAATCGTCCGCCTCTTTGTCGAGGTCTCGTTCCCGAAAGGGAAACGGATCGAGCGTATGGAAAAGCTGAGCAATGTTGTCGACGCGGAGCTCTATCACATCCATTGTAATTGCGGTTGTCATGGCGTCGCAGGTCCGATCGCGAGCAGCCGTTCGGGCCCCCAGCATCGTATAATAGCAGGGTCACCTCGCCCCGACAGGTGCTAATGGGCGGCTCGGGCATTCGTGCGGTTTGCGCCCCTCTTGGTATAGTTGCGGTCATCCAGCTGCGAGGCAATTTCGAAAACCAGAATCGCCGCTGTCAGGGTGTAGTGGCTTACTTGGCTGTTAGGTTATTCGGTTACCCCGGCAACACAAACAGCGCAATATCGAACAGACATTTGCGGCGTCGCTAACTGAGCAACCGACAGCTGGGTTCAAGTTCTGCGCTCGCGAACCAGAGCAATCTCAACCGCCAGTTCGCGGGCCGCAATCGCAACCTCGTCACCGGATCCGCACGCAGCGTTGGTTGTGCCACTGTTCTCCGCAACGATGGTTTCGCCTTGTACGCATCTCGCCACGGAATGGCTGGCATGCTTAGGCTGCCATAAACAGCCTCATGCACCGCACTCCGCTTAGGGTCGAATGTTGGTGATGGGTTGCGCGAGAATCCACAAGCTCATCATGGTGTAGGCAATCATCAACACGACCAAAGGAGTTTGGCTCCGCAGCGCCTCAGCCCGGTCAGGGAACAGCCGCAGGGCTTGAGTATGAGCGAGATAGACAGCGACGACATGGCCGCCGACGATGACGGCGATCGCGACGTACCACATGAGGCTCGCCGTCACCACGCCGGTGTCGATTAAATAGAGCTTCGTGCCGAACAGATCCCAGCCGATCCCCAGGGGGTCGGAGAGAATCGGAATCAGGTACTGGGCCCCGAGCGCGAGAAATGAAAGATTATGCGCCACGTCATAGGCGAGGGCGATCGGAACGAAGGTTGTGATGAACCAGCCCGCGAGTTCGCCAACGCTCTTGGAGGAGCGCACGAGCCGAAGGATCAGCGCAATCGTGGCGAGATAAATGCCGAGGAACGCCAAGGGAAGGCCGACGAGGCCCAGCGTGGCGAGGATTGCTGAGTCGACGCCACGGCGTTCGATCCACACGGCGAGGGCCGCCCAGTTCGGCGTCTCGAGTATGCCATCGAAGGTGACCGTCGCCAGAAGCAGCAGCACGAAGCAGGTGAGCGCGGGTGACGCGGGGTCGCGGGAAAGCAGGCCGGCGGCATAGGGGCGCAAGCACAAGCGTGTGCCCTCGCCGTCGGCGACGGCCTCCAGGGGCGCAAAACGGCTGAAGAGCCCGAACGCGATTGAAAAGATCTCGCCGCGTCGCAGCCATTGCTGTCGACCAAAGAGAAGCATCCCAGCCCAAGTCACAGCGGAATAGCCGACCAGGGCTAACGCGAGGCTTCTCGGCCGGTCGCTGCCGTCCCAAATGAGCTCGCACCAGGCGAAGAGCAGGAAAAGGATGACAGCGGGCCACGCATCGAGCCATGGCATGGAGAGCGGCAGGGCGCTGCTCGATCGCGGCGGATTTCCGCGCTGGTGGTGCCGTTCAACGAACGTCGCGAGGCTGTCCCACGGATTGACCACGGCCCATATGTCGCCGATCAATGCGGATGCGAAGGAGAGCCCCACCCAGCCGATCACCCAGACCATAGTCGGCGCGATATTCTTGAACGGGCTCTGGTTGCCGATCAGGCCCGCGATCACCACGAGCGCAAAGAGCGTAATACCCGCCACTCGGACAGCCAAAACAAACGATCTGCCGACCACGCCACCACTCAGTAGTGCAAGCTGCAATCGGCGGTCTCCGGAGCGGCGTGCCGGCATCAGAGCAACGACCAAGAGGAACGAAAACCCCACGGTCGCGCCGGCGCCGAGGAGGTAGAGCCAGAGTGGAACCGGCAGATCGTAGCGCTGGCCGAACCCGTGCGCATAGAGCGGCGACGACATGGCTGTTGCGAGCAGCAGGCTCGTGAGCCCCAGCCTCAACCAAGGCACTGCCGGCTGACAGTATTCGCCGCGATCGCTCTGCCGTCGCCTCATCGGGGAAGCCTCCCTGACCTATGTGACGATCGCCTCCACTTACTCGGCAACGTTATCTGGGTATGATAGCGACTAAGGACACACGCCGCGAATTTTGCGGTGCGTGAAACCAAGAAGAACCAAACGGGGAGATTTCCGATGATTGTTCGATCCTGCGCGGCACTGATTGCGCTCGGCGCGATACTGCTTGCTCCGAGCCTCGCGCAAAGCGAAATCCTTGCCATGATGAACTACGAGACCAAGTCGAAAGATTCCCTGAAATCGCTGAAGGCGCCAGTGCCGCCCGCCGAGCGGCGGGAAGGTATCGCGATCATCGACGTTGATCCGGCATCGGCCGCCTTCGGCAAGATCGTCACCGACATTCCACTGCCGGCCGATCTCGTCGCGCATCACATTTTCTACAACAAGGATCTCACCAAGGCCTATGTCACGGCGCTCGGCAAATCCGAGCTACACGTCATCGACATGAGGAAGCAGCCCTATACGCCGGTTCGGGTCGAGACGCCCGGCTGCTCGGTGCTCGAGGACGTCGTGTTTTCCATGGACAACAAAACCTTTTACGTGAGCTGCATGGGCACGCAGAACGTCATGGTGGGGGACGCGGTTGCCGACAGGCCGCTCCGGACCATTGCACTGGACAAGCCCTATCCCCACGGCGTCGTGATTCAGGAGAAGATTGATCGATTGCTTGCGACCAGTACGGTGCGGGCGACAGACCTCGGCGATGCCGGCGAAGCGATCTCGGTGGTCGAGCTGAGCACAGGAAAGTCGCTCCGCTCGATCAAGGTCTCGAACAAGGCGTCGCCTGCGGGCGATGCGCCGGTCGAAGTCCTGTTTGTGCCCGGCTCCAATCCGCCGGCCGCTTATGTCACCAACATGTATGGCGGCACGCTCTGGATACTCAGGTGGAATGCGCAGAAGAAGGATTTTGACGCATCGCAGGTATTCGACTTCGCGACCGTCGCGAGCGGCGTACCCCTGGAGATCTATTTTAACGGTAAGGCGGACCGTCTCTATGTCACTACCGCGAAGCCCGGACATCTGCACATCTTTGATGTGAGCGGCAGCGTCGAACAGCCGAAGCTTATCAAATCGATCCCAATTGCCGAAGGCTCGCATCATGTCGCGATCACGCCCGACGAGCATTACGCCTTTGTGCAGAATGCCCTGCTGAACCTGCCAGGGATGAGCGACGGTTCGGTGACCGTGGTCGACCTTCAGAAACAGGAAGTCGTAAAGAGCATGGACACGCTCAAGAATGCGGGGTTTAACCCGAACTGTATCGTACTGCTGCCGGCATGGTACAACGCCGCCGGCCACTGAAAGACAACATGACGCACGGCTTCGGTGCTCGGTGAGGAATTTTCCTCGCCAAGCGCCGCGTCGCAACTGTGAGTATTCCTGCCAAGTTCATATCGTATGTAGGGGAACCGGCTTGTCGTACAGGCGCTGCTCTTGCATGCGCTCCAACTCGACGGTCAGCCGCGCGATGCTCGGTTTACGCCCGATAACAGACATCCGGCGGGTAGGCTGGCATATCCGTTAAGGGCCCAACACGAGACATCGTCATTGAATTGGCCGTGGAGAACCAACCGGACGGCG
>CAVPXX010000004.1:0-349055 GCA_963709855.1 uncultured Alphaproteobacteria bacterium
ACAGGGCGCCAAAGCCATCCGAGGCCATATAATTCAGTCGAAATGAAAAGATAGCGCTCGAAAATTCCCCCGATGACAAGTCCCAGCACCATGGGCGGGCGTGGCCAGCCCAAGGACTTCATGAACCAGCCAACGATTCCAAAGATAAGCAGGGTGTATAGATCTCCCCAATCGTGCGAACCTTGAAACGAGGCAACGAAAACCAGCGATAAGACGATGGGAAGAAGTATTTCAGGACGAACTCTCGACACCTGCGCTAGCCAGCGGCTGCCCGACAGGCAGATCAATGCGCCAATGACGTGAGCAAGCGTCAGGCTCCACACGATCGTGTAGGTAACGTCGAGGTGCTTGGTCAACATCTCGGGGCCGGGCTGCAACCCATGCATCAGAAATGCGCCGAGCAGGACGGCCATCGACGCTCCAGCCGGAACGCCGAACGCGATTGTCGGGACTAGGTGACCTCCCTCCTTGGCATTATTGGAACTTTCCGGCGCAATCACGCCGCGGACATCGCCAGTGCCGAATGTCTCAGGATTGCGTTCGGTCCGCTGAGCATAGCCGTATGCGATCCAATCGATCACCGCCGAACCCAGGCCCGGAATTGCGCCGAGCGCGGTCCCAAGGATGCTGCAGCGCAAGACCAGTCGCCAATGGCGAATAACGTCGCGTACCCCCTCCCACTGGCTCGACAGCGTGATATCCGCAGAATGATCGCCGGCGATGCGTTGGCGCAAGATGGCGAGTTCCGCGAGCTCCGGCAGTGCAAACAGACCAAGCACCATGGGCACCAGCGGCACCCCGTCCCACAAGTACAGCGTTCCGAAAGTCCAGCGCAAGGTTCCCCCCGCGGCTCTTGAGCCGATCATCGAGATCATCAGGCCGAGTCCCGCGGCGGTCAGGCCTTTGAGCGGCGCGCGCCCGCTCAGTGTCGCTACCATGGAGAGTCCGAACAATGTGAAGCCAAGTAGCTCTGGCGAACCGATGGCGAGCAGGAGCGGCCGCAGGATCGGGATGCTTACGGCTAATACCAGCGCGCCGATCAGGCCACCAGCCAACGAGGCGGCAAATCCAGCGCCGAAAGCGCGGCCCGCCTCGCCGTTGCGGGCCATGGCATGCCCGTCGATCACAGTCGCGGCCGCCCCCACATGGCCAGGTACGCCGAATAGGACCGCGGTAATGAAATCGGACGAAGTAATCACGGCCGCCATACCCAGCAGCAGCGCGAACGCGGTGTGGGGATCGAGATTGTAGGTGAACGGGATCAGCAGCGCCAAACCGACGACCCCGCTGAGGCCGGGCAACACCCCGATCGCAAGGCCGATCAAAACACCAACAATAAGGATCAGCAAACGCATCGGCTCAAGCAGCAAAACGAGCGCATGCCAGGCCATTCCCAACATGTCCGGCTGCATCGCCGACTATCTCCCCAGGCAGCTAATTCGCGGTCGCTTTTATTTTTATCTTTAGGCGAAAACCGAAGGCTTTCGCGGTAGGTTTACTTCAGCGCGCAAGAACTATTGGGATGCGTTTTATAACTCACTTCGGCCAGGACCGCGATTGCTGATAGCAAGCTGCAATGCAGCATAATCCCTGCGGTTCGAACGTCTTTGAGCGAATAGATGGCGAAGCGCTTGCCTAGTTATGTTAGCTTTCTAAGATACCACATACAAGCTCCGCGGGCACCGGCCGTTGCCTTTATGGAATTGGGTCATCCGTCCTCAATGAAATGTCTGGAAGCTTGAATGCACGACACTGATTTCTTCCACGAGCATAGCGAGCTGTCGGAATCCGATCGCGCGGAAATGGCTCGCTATATTTGGAACCAGGAGACTGTCGAGCTCAAGACGGTCGGTATCGATATCGGGAGTTCGACGTCGCACCTTTTGTTCGCGAAGGTGACGCTGCAGCGGCAGGCGCAAGGGCTATCGAGCCGTTTTGTCGTCATTGATCGGCAGGTAGCCTGGCGGTCACCGATCATCCTGACCCCGTTTCTTCCCGATGGAACTATTGACGCCCACCAACTTAGTCACTTCATCCATGGCGCCTATCACGCGGCCGGATTCAAGCACAGCGAGATCGACAGCGGGGCCGTCATTCTCACCGGCGAGGCGATCAAGCGGAAGAATGCTCGCGCGATCGACGAGCTTTTCGCGGAAGAATCCGGGAAGTTTGTCTGCGCGACAGCCGGCCACAAGCTCGAAAGTCGGCTTGCCGCCCACGGTTCGGGCGCGGTCAGATTGTCGAAAGAGAGGGGGACGTGCCTACTGCATGTCGACATCGGCGGCGGCACCACGAAACTCGCGCTCATCGATCAGGGTATTATTCTCGGCGTCTCGGCCTTCGCGGTCGGAGGTCGCCTGCTCGCGACTGACGCTCAGGGCGCATGGACGCGGGTCGACGCTTCGGCACGGCTGGTGATCGAGGAGTTAGGCCTTTTGG
Organism: uncultured Alphaproteobacteria bacterium; assembly: GCA_963709855.1. Lineage (GTDB taxonomy): Bacteria > Pseudomonadota > Alphaproteobacteria > Rhizobiales > Xanthobacteraceae > Pseudolabrys. The sequence goes on from CAVPXX010000004.1 coordinate 2,440, forward strand.
CAAATCCGCGTGTGCTCTCGAACGTGGCAACTCGGCGCCTTGTCGCAGGCCACCTTGCATCGATCGCCGCGGATTGCATCCTCGGTAAGCCGTGTAACCGTTTGGGCGAATCGCTCAAGCTGACAGAAGACTTAGTTCGCGCTGTTGCCCCCACTGCCTTGACGTTTTCCGGAGGAGTGTCGGAATATATTTTTGGCCATGAGCAAGAAGAATATGGCGATATCGCCCAACTCCTGGCGACCGAACTAGCGAGCGAGCTGAGCAAGCGTACGGCACTCCCATTGGTCGATCCCGGCCAGCGCATCCGCGCCACCGTTATTGGCGCCTCCCAATTCACCGTTCAGGTCAGCGGAAAAACCATCTATTTGCCGAAGCCCGACATATTGCCGGTTCACAATGTTCCCGTTGTGCATATAGGGATGGATCTTTCGGGCGACTTCGATGCCGACGCTATGGCCGAGGCCATTCGCGGCACAATGAAAAATATGGATCTCGAGCCACGCTCCCGGATGGCGATCGCCTTTGCCTGGACCGGTGATCCCGAGCACAGCCGGCTGATGACTGCCGGGCGCGCCATTGTCGCAGCCGTCGCCCCCGGCGGTATCCGTAATGATCTTCTTCTGTTGATGATCGATGGCGATATCGGCAAGACGTTCGGACAACTTCTGCGCCACGAGCTGAACTTGCCCGGCGACATCATCTCAATTGACGGCGTCCAACTTCAGGAGTTGGATTTCGTCGATGTTGGTGAGCCGATTTCACCACCCGGCGTGGTCCCGGTTGTCATCAAGTCCCTGTTATTTTCATAATGATCGGAAGCATGCTCATTTGCTGGCCATCGCGAATTGAGCCCAGATGACGCATTAAAGGAGGATCGGTGAAATGATCAACCAGGCGCCGGCGCTGTATGGAATCGATGCCTATCTGGATTGGGTAAGCAAGGAAGGCATCCCCGTCACCGAGGACTACGGGATCGACCTATTTAAAGTCGAAACTGCCCTGTGGCCGCGGTATGGCGTCAAGGGTGCTGCCGTTCATCTCAAGGGCCGCGGCGACTTTGCCAATATGTTTCTGTTCGACATTCCTCCGGGCGCGGCCACGACGCCGCAGCGCCATCTTTATGAGGAAGTTGTTTATGTGCTGGAGGGCAGCGGCTCGACGCAGCTCGAATTTGGCGATGGCCGCAAAAAGAGCTTCGAGTGGGGGCCAAAAAGTATGTTCGCAGTCCCGCTGAATGCAAGGCATCGGCATTTCAACGGCAGCGGCCGAGAGCGGGCTTTAGTTGTCAGCACCACGGATCTGCCGCTGGTGATGAACACCTTCCACAATGATCGTTTCATCTTCACGAATGAATTCGACTTCGCCGATCGAGCGGGCAAGAACGAATATTATTCGGGGGAAGGAGACCTCATCACGGTGCGGCCAGGAAACCACATGTGGGAAACCAATTTTGTTCCCGACTTGGCAAGCATCGAATTGAAGTCATGGGGTGACCGCGGCGCGGGCGGCACGAACATCATGTTCGTGCTGGCCGACGGCACGATGCACGCTCATATCTCCGAAATGCCCGTGGGCACCTACAAAAAAGGGCACCGGCATGGCCCAGGCTTTCACGTCATGTGCGTAACGGGGCAAGGATATTCCCTGCTCTGGTTTGAAGGCGAAAAGGATTTCCTGCGCATCGACTGGGGGCACGGCGTGGTATTCCCACCGGCGGACCGACAGTTCCATCAGCATTTCAACACCAGCGCATATCCTGCGCGTTATCTGGCCACCGGCGTCGGCGGTCTACGTTATCCGCTGACTTATGCGCAGCGCCGTTCCTTGCTCGGTGTGAAGCCGGGCGAAAAGGGGGCTGTGTCGACCAGCATCAAGGAAGGTGGCGATCAAATTGAATACGATGACCAAGATCCGCGCATTCACCGGCTATGGCTCGAGGAAATGAAGGCGCACGACGTCGAGCCGAAAATGGAAAAATTCATTCCGAATGAGCGGCGCGCGGCGGACCTCCTGGAACGAACGTCCGCCGGCTAGTTGTTGTGCAATGGTGATTTTCTGGCGGCGTGGCATCTTTAGCACGCCGCCAAGGACTTGCGCGATCATTTAGACTTAAGAAGTGCGCCCGCTTTCTGAGCCACGGCTGCCGGTGTTTCGTAAACCTCTTTCACCAGCGCTTCCACCTTGTCTCCCGGCACGGGCGAGATTTCGAGTTTGGATTTTTCTGCATCGGCAAGAAAGTCTTTATCCGTCATCGTCTCCATGAAAGCCTTGCGCAGGACTGCAAGGCGATCCTTTGGAATGCCGGGCGGGGCAAAATACGGACGGCCGACGACCTGTCGCGCAAAGATGAGCTTGATAATCTGCTTTTGGTCGGTGGTTTTTGCCATGTCCGCGATGAGCGGAACGTTAGGAAGGTCAGGAGACTTTTCGAGCGCGAGCTGGACCAGGAGGTGAATTTTATTCTCCTTCACCCAATCCGCATGCGTGGCAAGGATGGTCGACCAGGACCAGCCGCAGCGTCCTTCGACCTCGCCGCGCTCCATGGCAAGGACGACGTCATTACCGCCTGGATAGCCGGAAACGATCTTGAACTTCGTACCGAGCACGCCGTTGAGCACCTGCGGGAATTGAACGGTGTCGTCGCTTGGGCCGGTACCCCCAATGACCATTTGTGTCGTGAAAACATCTTCGATTTTCGTGATTTTCGACGTCCCCCAAGATGCGCAAATGCTTACTTCATTATTAGAGCTGCCGATCCAGCTGAAATCCGTCGCTTTGAATTGCGTGCCCGGAAGCCCAAGCAGCGGGTCAAAGGGGACGCCGCGACCGACTGTTCCAAACACGCTGCCGTCCCTCGGCGCGACCTTGGCGAGCCAATTGGCCAAACGTAGGCTGCCTGCGCCCTCCATGTTCTTCGGGACCACGGTCGGATTGCCGGGGATGTGCTTGCCGATATGTCGGGCTAGCACGCGGGCGTACAGGTCGTAGCCGCCGCCCACGCTGTATCCGATGTAAAGTTCAATATTCTTGCCTTTATAGAATTCGGCGGGGGTTTGCGCGTATGCGGTTGCGATCGTCGTTAGGACTATCAAGCCTACCGCGGCGGCGCCGCGCGTTAGGACTCGCATCATCATGAATGTTGCTCCCATTGGCTAATTTATTGCCCCCCGAAACAAATTGCTTAGCTTAGCCATCTAATTATCTTGTCACTATTTTGGGTATTCGGCTAATCAAAAAAGAAGCGCCAGTGCGGGACAAAACTGGGCAATGATCAGGCGATGCTGCATCGCAGCGATGCGTTTGACACTCCCTGGGTCTCGCCCGTAGTTATGGCGGAGCAACAATCGGATTACGGAATGGTACGGTCATATGTCCGCACCCGAACGCCCGCAATCAGCGTACCAAGAGAAGGCATGATGCCAAAGTCCGACAATCCGAAAAGCAAAGTACATCATACCATCGCGGATCATTACTTCGGCGAGTATCTCAGTCACGTTCATGATGGTGACGCCGATCACGATCACGACTACTTCGAACCGGACGGCTCGCCGGAAGACAATCCGCTTTGGCAGCAGGATCACGTGTCGCTTCTAAGCGTCGGCATGGACATCGGATCGGCCGGCACGCAGGTTATATTCTCTCGGCTCAATCTACGTCGCCTTGGCGAAGACCTTTCCAGCCGCTATATAGTCGTTTCGCGCGAGACATTGTTTCAGTCTCCGGTCGCGCTCACCCCCTACCGAAGTGATGAGCGCATCGACGAAGCGGCGCTTTGTGCCATCGTCGATCAAGCCTACGCGACCGCGCAACTCCTTCCGCGAGATATCGACACCGGCGTTGTGATCCTCACTGGCGAGGCGCTGCGCCGGGAGAACGCGCAGGCGATTTCCAGCGTGCTTGCCCAGGAGGGCGGCGAACTTGTCTGCGCGAGTGCCGGACATCACATGGAGGCGATGTTGGCGGCCTATGGTTCCGGTGCCGCGCGGGTCTCGTACGATACGGGCCAACGCATTCTCAATATCGATATCGGCGGCGGAACGACCAAGCTCGCGGTCGTGGAGGCGGGCAGGGTGGTCGCCACCGCGGCATTACACGTCGGCGGTCGTTTACAGGTGGTCGACGACGCGGAGCGTATTGTCCGACTCGATCCGGCCGGGAAGTATCATGCCGCGGAGGCCGGATTGTCCTGGAAACGCGGCGACGTTGTTACTCCTGCCGCGCTGGATGCAGTTGCCGAGACCATGGCCGACGCGCTGATTGCAGCGATCATGCAACGGCCGCTTTCGCACAAGCTGGCACATCTCTACCTGACCGAGCCAATCTCCGATCTCGGGCATATTGACGGCATGATGTTTTCAGGCGGCATCGCCGAATTTGTCTACGGGCGCGAGTTGCGAGATTTCGGCGACATGGGGCGAAGACTCGGTCGAGCACTGAGGTGCCGTATCGACTCCGGCGCGCTGGCTTGGCCTCTGTTGCCCGCCGGCGAATGCATTCGTGCGACCGCCCTCGGCGCGTCCGCCTATAGCGTGCAGCTCAGTGGCAACACCAGCTATATTTCCAATCCGGGCCAGCTGCTGCCGCGGCGAAATTTGCAAGTCGTCCAGCCCTCTTATGTGTGCAAGGACATCATCGACGCCGATGCTCTTGCGCTCGCGATCCGCAAACATTTGACCGCTTTCGACCTTGCGGAGATTGACCGCGACGTTGCTGTGGCGTTGCGTTGGCGCGGGGCGCCCACTTATGAGCGAATCCTCGCTTTCGCCCAGGGAATCGCTACCGGCCTCGCCGAGGCAATTGCTGCCGGCCGGCCACTCTTCATCATGCTCGATGGCGACGTAGCCCAGACGCTAGGCGCAATCCTGCGCGAAGAACTGAGTGTCGCAAGTGAGATACTGGTCATCGACGGGGTGATGCTGTTGGATTTCGATTACATCGATCTCGGTCGTGTTCGTGTGCCGTCGCAAACCGTGCCGGTAACGATCAAATCCTTAGTATTTAGCGAAGATCCGCGTCATCCGCACCTGCACCATGATTCCCCACCACCATAGTCATCACGATGATCATAACCATGTTCATCACGAGCATAACCATGACGAACATGGCCACCGCCATAGGCGTAATCAGCCATCATCCATGAAGCCATGAATTGCAGACACTATTGCTGATTTGATTTGGGGGAAAAAGAGCGGATGCTGATTTATAAGTGCGCGCCGTCTTGTTCCGCCGTGGCAATCAGCAACGGCGAATGATATTTATGATACACTAGGTTATGCGAGTGCAGACCGGCGATGCAAAATCCTAACTGACCAATGTGTAGGAGTTTCAGGCATGGCCAAGAACGCCATCGTTTCGGAAGAACTGGCAAAGAAATTCGCCACTGAGAAAGAAACGCCATACACGCGCTGGGTCCGTGATGAAGGGCTTGACATCATTGCCGCGCATTACGTGCCCAACCTGCACACGGTCGAGCTGAAGCCGTGGGCGAGGCGGGGTGGAAGCGGCGTATTCATCAACCACGAGGCGTCGCGCACTTCGAACGATTGCTATGTCTGCGAAATTCCGCCAGCCAAGAAACTGGCTCCACAGCGGCAACTGTTCGAGGAAATGATTCTTGTGCTCGACGGCCGCGGTTCGACCACGGTGTGGAACGACGCCGCAAAGCGCGTCAGCTTCGAATGGAAGGCGGGGTCGCTTTTCGCCATACCGCTAAACACTTGGCATCAGCATTTCAACGGCTCTGGCAAGGATCCGACGCGATACGTGGCAGTGACGAACGCGCCGCTGGTGATCAACGCGTTCGGCGAGGTCGAGTTCGTGTTCAACACGCCATACGATTTCAAGAGCCGATTTTCCGGCGAGCCGGACTATTTCAGCAATAAGGGCGAGCAAAAAGGTCTGCTGCTCGATACCAACTTTGTCGCCGACGCGGTCAACTTGCCAGTCATCGCTGCCAAGGAACGCGGCGCTGGCGGCGGCCATATTCGATTCAATATGGCCAAGGGCTCCATGAATAGCCACATCTCGCAATTCCCGATTGGGACCTACAAAAAGGCGCACGCGCACGGGCCCGGAGCGCATGTGATCATTCTCAGTGGCGAGGGCTATTCGCTCATGTGGCCGGAAGGTGAAGAACCTCGCCGCTACGCATGGCAGGTCGGATCGATGATCGTGCCGCCAAACATGTGGTTCCATCAGCATTTCAATACCGGAACCACGCCCGCGCGCTATCTGGCCTTTAAGCACGAAGGCGTCGCGATCCGTAATTCGCAGGGTGTTCCCAAGGCCTGGATCAGCAAGCGAGTGGGGGGCGATCAAATCGATTATGCCGATGAGCAGCCGATGGTCCGGCAGCTGTTTGCCGATGCACTTGCCAAACATGGCTTGCAGTCGCGCATGGAGCAATCCTACGAGATGGAACGAGCCGATTTGCCAGCCAAGTTGGCCTAGCAGCACAGAAGGCATTCGGTCTCAGCATGCCACGCTTGCGCTATGCGCGAAGGGCGGCCAGCATGTCGCCGATGTATTCCTCGGCAGTGGCGATAACTAGCATCAGGGCCCAGGGCCGCAATTGAGCAAGGCTCTGCGATAACGCCTCATCCGATATCGACGCTGTGCGGAGCACCAGCGCCGTCGTCATCACGCGCTTCAGGCTGCAGGCTTCGCCGATGATCGAGGCGACCTGCGCATCCTCGCCGGCGGTCGCGACCATCACCACCAGGTCGGCGCTATCGATTTCGTCGACGAGATCCTTGGTGTGGCCAGCGAGATCGCTGAGCCAGCCCTGCATGGAAAAACGTTCGCCGCGACGCGGCATGCTCGCGATTGCGGTTAAGAAGGTCGCGCTTGTCCATGGTGATTGCGCTAGCTGTTTCATAACCCTTTCGCTCGGCCGGTCGAGCGCGATGACCTTGATCGCGCGTGGCCGCGAGTTCGGATCGTCGATTCGGAAGCGCGCCTCGGCAGCGCTTGCCGCGCGGGCCAATTCACTGAGCGCTACCGACGCCATCTGAGTCGAATGATCAAACCGAGGCATGGGCAACGCCTGCGTGGACGGCGAGAACCTCTTTGGCCGCGTCCATGAATGGCTTGTCGGCCGACAGAATGACGGCAGCGGATCGCACGCGTTGATGGGTGACGTCAACGCCAGGAGGTGTTGTGTCTTTGTCCATCAACGCCTTGACGGCCCGCAGCAAACGATGGCGTGCCATGATAATTCCGTTGTCGGTGGATACCAGATTCTCCTTAGTACGGTCGACGATTGGCCCCATGCTTTCCTGGAGCGATGCGTCCTGCATCGCTATGCCCTCCACCCCGCTAAACGTCCGGCCAGCCTTCTGCGCGGCGCGATCGATCAGGTAGTCGTTGTCCTTGTTAGCAAATGGACGGAAAGTGCCCGGCACATATTTGACGTGAATGCCTTTGCCCTCGCGCATCGCGTGAATCTGCTCTTGCGTCAATGGACGAGTCGGATGGTAGTCAAAACTCCAAGTCCAGCAATTTTCGTCGTCGATTGGAATCCAGAAGTGGCCGTGCACGGGGTGATTACCCCGCGGTGGAATCATGGTGAAGGCGGGCATCACCCATTGTGTGATGCGCCAATAATAGTTGCCGTTGTCGGCGTCACGACGCGCGCCGATGTATAGCCCGCCGGGGCTCTCGACCACTTCGAAGACCGGTCTGGTGTCGCGCAGATTGTATTGATTGGCCTTGGCGCCCCGAAACAGCGGATCCGAATCCAAATCGCCTCGATGCAAAAACGAGACATGGCTGGAATCGATTCCGCCTTCCATGGCCTGCAGCCAGTTTGACTCTTGAATTCGCTTCGAATGAAGCTTTGCTCGGCGGGAACCAGCGCGAACTCCCATTCGGGAAGCTGCGGTTGCTTGTCGGATGGCCCGAGATAGGTCCACAGAACGCCGCCGCGTTCGACCAGCGGATAGGACTTGAGCTTGATCTTCTTGCAGAAGCCACTTTCGACCGGTTCAGACGGTACCTCAACGCATTGGCCAGTGTGATCGTATTTCCAACCATGATAGGCGCAGCGCAGGCCATTCTCTTCGTTACGGCCGAACCAAAGCGATACGCCCCGATGGGCGCAGAATTCGTCAATCAGACCAAGTTGACCTTGACTGTCGCGAAACGCCACCAACCGCTCCGACAATAACTTCACCCGTACCGGCGGGCAATCGTTGCTGGGAAGTTCAGCGGCCAGCAGCGCCGGAATCCAGTAGCTGCGGAACAATCGGCCGGCGGGCGTCCCAGGGCCGGTCTGGGTCAGCAGATCGTTTTGTTCTTTTTTGAGCATCGTGCGACTCCGAATGCGGACGATATTTGGCGCCGAAAAGTCGAAAGTGTTGACCTTGTCGTAAAGCTATGGTTGTCAGCAGGGCGACTACTGACTGCGCCCTGCACCAATCCAGCACCAATAATATATACCCTTTAAAACAGCGATCAATGAACAGCCCGTCGATGTCTCCTACGCCGATTCGGATCCGATTGTGCGCCGCCGTCGAAATAGTGCCCGGCGGCACCCTGAAGGTGGAACATGGCGACCTGGCCTTCGCGGTTTACAATGTCAATGGCGAATTCTTTGTCACCAACGATGCGTGCACGCATGGTCCAGGCTCTTTATCCGAGGGAGACCTGTATGGTGACGTGATCGAATGCAATTTTCACGGCGGACAATTTAATGTGCGGACCGGAGAAGTGGTCGGGCCTCCCTGCATCGTTCCGGTCAAGACCTACAAAGCGATCGTCGAAGACGGAAATGTGCTCATCGAGATCTGAATGAGACGGTCTGGATTCACAATTTTGCATTGACGCCCAGCTGCATCATCTCGCAAGGGTGAAAAATCAGTATTCGGTTGGGACGGGGTTTTTGTTTGCCGCATTAAGGGCTGACAGATTGCATGATCGAAATTCTTGCGCGACGATTTTCATTTATCCCGATCAAAAAAGGTCATTTTTGGCGAATAAATATTCACGTTGCAGTGCTGCACAGCATTTTTTGGGTGACGCAGGCGACCTACAAGCTGGTGACCGCCGGATTTTACCAATTCTGCCGATGATGGTTGGCGTTGTGAGCGAGGAGAGAGAAAATTGAGCGAGGAATTTAAGCGTTGGGAAGCACGTTATAGTGCGCCGGATTACATCTTCGGCAAGGAGCCGAACTATTTTCTTGCCAAATGTAAGTCCCTGCTGCCGGCGTCGGGCCGAGTATTGGCCATTGCCGACGGCGAGGGACGTAACAGCGTCTGGCTTGCAGAGCAGGGGCTCGACGTGCATTCGATCGATTTCTCGCCTACTGCGCAGGACAAGGCGCGTGCGCTCGCGCGGGAGCGGGGCGTGAACGTTATTTTCGAACTAGCCGACGTGCACAACTGGGCATATCCGGAGGGCGGTTACGACGTGGTATGCGAAATCTTCACCCAGTTCTCAACGCCTGCGGAACGCGCGTTGAAGTGGGCCGGTATGCGCAAAGCGCTTAAGCCGGGCGGCCTTCTCATTATCCAAGGTTACACCCCGAAGCAGCTCGCCTATGGGACAGGAGGGCCGAAGGAGGTCGATAAACTCTACACAAAGCCCATGTTGGAAAAGATATTCGCCGGCTTCCAGGGTATGGTCATCACAGAAGAAGAGTTGGAGATGCATGAAGGCACGTCGCATGGTGGCATGTCGGCGGTGATCGGGTTGGCTTGTCAAAAACCAAAATGAGGTTTCAATCGCGGGGGGTATGCGTTTGACCAGCTGAAACTGCGCTTGGCGGATTCGAGAATGGCGGGTTACGGAACTTAAATGCCGGTTGCCCACCTTTTCGAACCACTGTCAAATTAAACGTTTAAATCTAAGAGTTTCCCGCGCTCAGCAGCACGACACGCCGAGGCTCGACAGCGATGTAGACGTCCCGGCCCGCCGTAATCGGCTCCATCGCCGCGCAGCGGGCAATAAGGCGCTGGTCGCCCCAGCCAATGTGAATCTGGCTGAAGTCGCCTTGAAATACCGTCTTCTCCACTCTCGCCGGCCAAACATTTTTTGTTTCGATCGGCCGTTCCAAAGAAATGCGCAGGTGCACGGTTCGCACCGAGACGACCAGCTCTGAGCCCAGGGGGCGTCCGTAGGCCATGCCATAGATGACGTGCCCGGCGGCAGTCTCCAGCGCGATGAGATCGTCCATGGCCAAATCTGGCCGGTAGCGACCATGAATTAAATTAGCGGAGCCGACGAAGTCCGCGACAAAGGCACTGCGTGGCAGGCTATAGATTTCGTCTGGTGTCCCGGTCTGTTCGACTAAGCCATCACGCATCACCACGATGCGATCAGACATCGCAAGCGCCTCTTCCAGATCGTGGGTGACGTAGACCGAGGTGATGCCAAGGCGGTGTTGCAGTTCGCGCAGCTCGATACGCATGTCAGCCCGCAGCTTGGCATCGAGGTTCGACAGCGGCTCGTCGAACAATAAGACCGACGGCGAAAACACGAAGGCGCGCGCTACCGCCACCCGTTGCTGCTGACCGCCGGAAAGCTGCGCCGCGCGTCGTGTCGCGAAGTCGCGCATCTGCACCATGTCAAGCGCATGGTGTACCTTCTCAGTTATCTCCGCCCCGGCGGTTCGGCGGACGCGTAGCCCGTAAGCTACGTTATCGAATACGGTCATGTGTGGCCAGATGGCATAGGATTGGAACACCATCGACAGGCCGCGCTTCTCAGCCGGAATATTTATGTGGCGTTTGGATGAGTAGACAGGGGCGCCGTCGATGCGAATTTCGCCCGCAGTCGGCTGCTCGAGACCTGCAATCGCGCGTAATGTCGTGGTTTTACCGCAACCCGAGGGGCCAAGCAGCGTCAGCTGTTCGCCGGGCAAGACATCGAAGCTAATGCCCCGCACCGCCGGAACGCTACCGTAATGCAGCTCAAGGCGGTGAACCTCAATATGCGGGGCCGGCGGTGAAGACGATGCGGATGGTTTCGGCGGCGACGCTCGCATTCCGGCGTTTCCTGACATCCTTAGTCGATGGGGTGCGCACCGACGCGGCGCGTGACGGCAACGAGAACGGCTATGGCGGTAGCGACGACTAGAGTCTGGATCAGCGCCAAGGTCGCGGTGAGCTCTGAACTGGTGCCAAACCAGGATTCGACAATCGATGGCGTAATTACTTTGGAATGCGGGCCCATCAGTAGAATGGAGGCGCCGAGCTCCCGAATGCTGGCGATGAACAGCAGCAGCCAGGCGGCAACTAGGCCCGGCCGGAGCAACGGAATGGTCACGGTGCGTACGCGGAATGCCCATGACGCGCCACACATCTGAGCGCATTCCTCAAGGCTCTTGTCGATTTGTAGAATAACGCCAGCGACGGTGCGCACGCCGAGCGGCAGGAATACTGTGAGGTAGGCGATTAAAAGCAGCCACAGCGTTCCGTAGATCGGAATCGGGAAGGCTACCCAGGCCCACATCATGCCGAACGCGAACACCAAGCGCGGCACAGCCTGCGGAAACATCACGATGTATTCGATCAGCCCACTGCCGGGCAATCGCGAGCGGTAAATTAGCCAGGCCAGAAGCCCCATCAGCACGACGCCGATCGTGGCGGTGCCAAATGCAAGCAGCAGGCTGTTGCTGAGTGCCGAGCGTACGGCGTTCATCGTCATGGCCATGCGGAAATTGTCGAGGGTGAAGTTTTCGGCGGCCGGGAAGATCACGGCGATCTTCTGCAGCGAGGCGTAAAGCAGCGTGACCAGCGGCAGGACAACGGCAGCGAATAGATAAACGAGACAGATGCCGAGCAGCACATAACGCAGCGGGCCGACGTCGATCACCCGCGGCCGGAACGCTTTCCCGGTGATCGTCACATAGCTGCCCGACATCACGACGCGCCGATACACGTAAAGCATAAGGAACATCACGGCGAACAGCGACACGCCCATGGCCGCCGCGACCTGGATCTTGGGCGGGTATTGTTGGATCATCTGATAGATCGCCGTGGTGATGACGTAATAGCGGCTGGGCAGGCCGAGCACGAGGGCGACAGCGAACGAGCCGAGCATTTCGGCAAAGACAAAGATGGCGGCACCGAGAACGCCGGGTGCGACCAGTGGCAATGTGATGCGCATGATCGTGCGAAAGCGGCTCGCCCCGATGACTTGCGAAGCCTCCTCGAGCGAGGGGTCCATCGATTTCATCAGCGCCGCGATCATGACGAAGGCGACCGAGCCTTCGAACAGCGCCATCACCCACGCGATGCCGTAAGCCGTGTTGATATCAATCAGGTGGCCTTGGCCGCCGAGCGCGCGCCAGATCCCGTTGATGAAGCCGCTTTCAGGCTGACCGAGCATACTCCAGGCCAATGCGCCCAGGAGTGGCGTCAGGTAGTAGGGGACGGCCATGAGCTGCTCGAATAAACGGCGCCCGGGCACGTTGGTGCGCGTAAGAATCCACGCCATCACAAAGCCGAACACCAGCGCCATCACGGTGGCGGCAAGCGACACTGTGAGTGTATTGAGCAGGATCTGCGGGTACTGCAACAGGCCGCTGAAATTGTCGACGCCGTAAGCAGTCGGCGGCCGGATCTGCGGGTCACCGACGTCGAACGCAGCCTGCAGCAGAAAGTAGACCGGATAGAGGACGAAAACCGCGGCGACAGCGGCGACCCCATATCCGGCCACTTTTTGCGCAGAGAACGAGGATCCCGCCGATCCCACAGCGGCCTCGTCACAGGCCCAGCATGCCGTTCCATTCCTTCAAGAATGTCGCGCTTTGCGCGGCGTAATCGTCCCAGTCGGTTGGGTAGAGCAGCTTGAATTCGCTGAGCTTCACGCCGGTCGGCATCGGCGGCGCGTCGGTACGCACCGAGCCGTAATAGAGATTCGGATTGGTCTGGTACCAGGCCTGGCCGCGCTTCGACATCGCCCAGTCGACGAACAGCTTGGCCGCTTCGGGATGCGGCGCCTTGTTCACGGCGCCGACAACGAGCGGCGTCGCCACCAACCCGTCAGGTGGCGCGACGAACTCGACCTTGGCGCCCTTGCTCTTGAACAGGATGTAGGCCGGATATTCGCCGATCGCGGTAATCATGTCGTCGCCCTTGGATAGGCGATCAAACAACTGCACGCGCGAATCGAAGGCATGCGGCTGAAGCTTGGCGAACTCTTGCCAGAAACCGTCGCCATAAATCTTGCGTAGCGTATACCACTGCACGAATTGCAAACCTGAGGCGGAGATTTTGCAGCTGATCTTGCCCTTCCAGCGTGGATTGAGAATGTCCTTCCATCCCTTCGGCGCATCAACGGCAGCAACCTTTTCCGAGTTGTAGGCGATGCCGGCAGGATCGACGCCGGTCCAGAAGAAATAGCCATTTGGCGCGCTGAGATGGTCCTTATTGTAGGCGGGAGATTCTGGCGACACGTAATGCTCGTAACCGCCTTTTTTCTGGAAATCGACGGCTGGTGCCAAGTCTGACAACTGGATCACATCGACATCGAAGCGCCCGGCCGACCGTTCCGAAAGGATTTTGTTGTAGAGCGCGCCGGTTTGGGCGCGAACATAACTCGTGGAAATTTTCGGGAAGTCCTTGCGAAAACCCTCCATGATGCCGGCAGTGCCGGCCTCATTCTCGTGACAGTAGAACACGAGTTGACCTTCCTGCTCGGCCTTGGCCACGTCGGCATTGGTCATGAAGTCAAGGACTTTGGTCGGCGACTTAATCGGCGCCTGGGCCAACACGCTGGGTGTCGCAATCCCGAGCAACGGCATCGCGGTCATAGCCGTCCCAGCTTTCAGAAGCGTGCGTCGCGTCAGACTGCCATTTCTGCTATTGGCCATCTTTCTCTCCCTATTTGCATTTTTTCATTTTCTCTTATCGCGAGACCCTTTTTCCTATTAACTTGGATCACGGGGGCGACACCCTGAGGCAAGGCTAATCCTGTACCCGCGGTAAATCAAATCCAGACATATCGGTGATGCAGCCTTTCTCTCTGGAATGAAAAGAATGTAGACATTTATAATCCCGATATTGAACACGGAGAAAATTTGCAATGACAATTTTTGACTTGCAGAAACGGGTTGCTTTTATAACTGGCGGAAATGGCGGAATTGGACTCGGTATGGCGAAGGGGTTCGCCTCTGCAGGCGCTGCAGTGGTTATAGCGGGGCGAAACAAGACAAAGGCTCAATCGGCTTTGTCAGAGTTACATTCGTTAGGTGCCCAGGCTGAGTTTGTGGAATTGGATGTTCTGAAGGAGGCTTCTTGTCATGAGACGATACAGCGTGCCGTCGAGCGATATGGACGTCTCGATATCCTTGTCAACAATGCAGGGACAAGCATCCGCAAGCAACCGGAAGACCTGACGGCGCAAGACTGGCACCTCGTGATGAATACCAATCTAACGAGCGCTTTTCTGTGCTCACAGGCAGCCTACCCCCATATGGTCCGTACCGGCGGCGGCAAGATCATCAATATCGGATCGATGATGTCCATCTTCGGAATGGCATATGCTGCCCCTTACGCGGCGAGTAAGGGTGGCATCGTGCAGATGACCAGGGCGATGGCGACTGCGTGGGCGAAGGATAACATCCAGGTCAACACTATATTGCCGGGTTGGGTCGATACCGATCTGACCCGAAGCGCGCGCCAGCAAGTCTCAGGCCTTCATGAAATGGTGTTAGCGCGTACGCCGGCCCAGCGTTGGGGTGCCCCTGACGATTTTGCAGGTATCGCTGTTTTTCTCGCGGCGCCTGCTTCGAACTTCATCACGGGCGTGGCAATCCCTGTTGACGGAGGCTATTCGATACAGGGCTAGCTGAATTGCGTCCCGAATTTACATGCTGCATGTTAGTGCCTTCAACTAAGTGACGAGGTGCCGAATGCCAGTTCATCATATAGATCACGTTTTGATTGCGATGCCGGCTGGGCGAGAGGACGATGCGAGGGCCTTTTATCACGGCATTCTCGGCATCGCAGAAGTGGCTAAGCCCCCCGAGCTCGCTGAGCGCGGAGGTTGCTGGTTTGAAAGCGGTTCGCTTAAAGTGCACCTCGGCGTCGAAAAAAATTTCATGCCGGCTCGAAAAGCTCATCCCGCTTTTATCGTCGAGGGTCTTCGAGATCTCATTACAAAAATAAAACAGGCTGGATACAAAGTGACTGAAGATCAACCTATCGCAGGGTGCGATAGGAAACATATTGAAGATCCCTTTGGAAATAGGATCGAGTTGATTGAGCTTCAGCCTTAACGATGCCGCGTAATTCTGTTTCGCTGTGAACAACTTCATGGCCCAAGTCGGCATCCTGAAAAATCCACCGGCAGATTGGAAGGACATGTTCTTTCCTGAAGCTGCCGCCAGCGCGAGCGGATGAATGAAGCTCGTTGTCGATGTTGAAGTTACGCTACCGGTCGATGGCACGGCCGGTACCCTAGTCGGCCGCGTATGGCGGCCAGACGTGCAGGGCCCTTCCGTTGTCGCGGTCCGCGCCGATAGCGTCTACGACATTTCCCGCTCATTTCCGACCATGCGTGACCTCGGGGAGACCGGTGATCCAGCCGCTAGCGTCGCAGCGGCACGCGGCGAACGGATTGGCACAGTCGCCTCGATCCTAGTTAATACACCGGAGATCGATCGCGACCAGGCGAGGCCTTGGCTCTTGGCCCCGGTCGACCTGCAGGCGATCAAGGCTGCAGGCGTGACCTTCGCGGTTTCCCTCATCGAACGCGTGATCGAAGAGCAGGCACGCGGCCAGCCCGAACGCGCAGCCGCAGTGCGCAGCGAGGTCGAGGCGGCGATCGGTGGTGCGATCGAGGGACTTGTACCGGGCTCGCCGCAGGCCATGGAGCTCAAACGACTGCTGCAAGCAAAGGGCCTGTGGTCGCAATACCTTGAGGTCGGCATCGGCCCTGACGCCGAGATTTTTACCAAGGCTCAGCCGATGTCGGCAGTCGGCACCGGCGCATCGATTGGCGTGCTCGCGGCCTCGACTTGGAACAATCCCGAACCGGAGATCGTCTTGGTGGTTAATTCGCGCGGCAATATTGTCGGGGCGACACTCGGCAACGACGTCAACCTCCGCGATCTTGAAGGGCGCTCCGCTCTCCTGCTCGGCAAGGCCAAGGATAACAATGCTTCGACCGCTATCGGACCATTCATTCGCTTGTTCGATCGTACCTTCTCACTCGACGATGTACGCCACGCCGAAGTGACTCTGCTAGTGGAAGGCGAGCATGGTTTCCGCCTTGAGGGTAAGAGCGCCTTGGCCAAGATAAGTCGTGATCCAATGGGACTTGTCAGCGAGATGATCGGTCCCCACCATCAATACCCCGACGGAGCGGTGCTTTTCCTCGGCACCATGTTCGCTCCGGTTGAGGATCGCGACGTGCCCGGCCAGGGCTTCACTCACCACGAGCGCGACGTGGTCACGATCGCTTCGGAGAAGCTGGGAGGGCTGGTTAACATCGTCACCGCCGCCGATCGAGCCCCGCCCTGGACCTACGGGGTGGGGGCCCTGATGCGCAATCTCGCGCAGCGGGAATTACTCTAAAAAATTTAGACCGATGTCTGCTCGATGCAGGCACCTCGCTTGTATTCCGCCACGTAAGGGAGTTGAATCGCCGCAAGCTCATGCGTGGTGGCGCAAACATGCCGGCGAGGAAATCATGACGAAATATCTTTTGGTAAGCTTCAAGACCTGCCCTTGGGTGCAACGCGCGGCGATTGTGTTGCGCGAGAAGAACATCGCCTTCGAGTTCCGCCATATCGAGCCGAACAATCGTCCCGACTGGTTCCTCGCCATTTCACCGCACAAGAAGGTACCGGTGTTGCGCATCGACGAAACGGTGTCGCTGTTTGAGTCGAACGCGATCGCCGAATATCTCGACGAAACGATCCCACCGCGACTGCATCCCGATGATCCGATTTTGCGCGCAATCAACCGCGCCTGGACCGACTATGTGCCGACCTTCGCCGAATCAGTGACGGCCACGGGCTACGCAGACGACGAGGCCGCCTACAAGGCGGCGGCTGGGAAAATTCCGGTGGCGTTCGAGCGGCTCGAGCGGGCGCTTGAAAAGCAGGGTGCCGGACCGTTCTTCAACGGCGCGAAATATTCGCTGGTCGATGCCGCCTATGCGCCGTTCCTGCAGCGCTATTTCTTTCTCGATCGCATGAAGCCGCTCGGCGTGATCGAAAAATTCCCGCGGCTGAAGGCCTGGGGCGAGGCGCTGGTCAAGCGGCCCTCGACGCATTCGTTTCCCGAGGCCGAGTTCGAGGCGATGTACCGAGCGAACGTCAAACGCCGCAACAAATGGGTGTCGCAGTTCATTGCCGAAGTGGCGGTTGCGGCGGAGTAGAGCGGCCTTGTCGCCGGAGGTCGGTCTGGCGCGGCGCGGATAATTCGTATCACTCACTCAATCACCACGGCTCCCGGGGCCTCAGAGGTCGAGGAGGTGGAGGGGGTTTCGGCGTCGAGGCCATTAGGATCGGGTAGCGACTTTGGGAGCGAGCCGGGCACTTACTGAACCCCCGCCTAATGTCCGCTTTCGGGGCTAAAGCGGACATTGCGCGGACTTGTCGGTTTGTCCGCTTTCGACCGATACTGTTGAAAAAGGATTTTGGGAGGGGTCTACAAGCAATATTGATTTAAAAAACACCATCGAATGCGCAAGATCGATTCAAGAAATCGCTCTCGTCGATTCGATTGTTGCGGATCGGAGGGCGTGCTGCGCCTTTTTCAACAGCATCGACCCATTGCAGACTTCATTTTGTTAGGGAGAACCCAGCCACATCTGCGAGGCGCTAGGGTTTCAGCCCGGCTGGCGCGACCTGCGACGTCTTCAGTCCGATGTCGTCGAGTGCCTTGCGCACCAGGCCGCCATCCTTGGCTTCCTCAATGAACTGGCTGACATAGGCGAGCGCCTCCGGCTTGCCGTTCGGCACGGCAATCGCGGTGGTAGAATTTAGAAAGCCACCTTCGAGGATGTGCACGCCCGGAATTTTCGGCAGCAGCCCGGTCAACGATTCGCGCGAGAGCGCGATGCAGTCGATCTTGCCGGCCTTCATCAAGTCGACCGCGGCGGCGACGCTGGCGATGCGCACAAGCGGCCGCATTGGCGTCGGCGAGCGTTTTGATGGCGGAGCCGGGCGCGACCAGATAGGTGCTCCGCAGCAAGTGATAGGCGTGCCGAAGGCGACTGCCTTCTTGCGTTCCTCGTCCACTGGCATGAAGGTCACGTCACGTCCCTTTTGGCGTCGGCGGTGATAGCGCCAGAGGCAAGATAGGGAACGAATTCGACTGGCACGCCGAGTTTTTGGGCGAGTGCGCTTCCGAGGTCGATGGCGACACCGCGATATCGACCGCTCGCATCCTTGATCACGCAGAGCGCCGAGGGCGGAGGCGATATCACCAAGCTTTCGCCGAATACCGTTTATCCGCTCATTGCGGCCTTGATTTTCTCCACGGTCGCGTCGGCAGCACGCGCTGCATCAATGATGCGTGCTTCCTTCTTTGTCAGTAGGTCGAGCGCGGCGCGCATAGCAGAAATCTTGTTAATCGGTACCACAACCGCACCGTGACGATCGGCGTGGATGAGGTCGCCGTTTTTCACTGCCATGCCATGCACCGTCACCTCGCCGCCGAAAGCAACGACGTGCACAAAGGCGTGCGAGGGCGCAACCGAGCCGGCAAGAATTTGAAAGCCGGCAGCGATCATCGGAATATCGCGGACGCAGCCATTGGTCACGACGCCATGGCAGCCGAGTGCCTTGTGTACGTTCGATTGCACTTCGCCCCAGAAGGCGCCGTAGCCCGCGGGGTCATCAAGATCCTGGATCACCATCCAGCTCGGATGGGGCTGCGAAGCGACGTAATCAAGATAGTCGTGACGCTTTTGCATATAATCCTCACCGCCAAGCGGCACTGGGTCCTTCGCGCGCATGGTCACGGTTTTAGCGAAGCCGACCTTGGGCGGAAGATCAGGAAACGGGCAATGCAGGTGCCGGGTCGTGTAACCATGGCCGCGCCGCTCGGGCGCAACGATTTCGATTACATTGCAAACGGTCGGGGTGTCCATGGACTCCAGAAATGCAAGATCGCCGTTGACAAATGGCATGGCGTTTACCTCTTTTTAGTATGGCTCTGTAGCAGATCGCTGCCGTTTTCACGGCGTGCGCGTGTAGAGCGGCAGAAAGTCGGCAAATCCAAATATAGCGCCGTACGGGCGATCGCCAATATCCGTATTATTTCTCTGTCCGCCTTCTCGATCACTTGTGATCATTTGACGACGTCGCTGCTGCATGCCGAGGTGAAGACTCATCGAAGTCCGAAATGGCTGGCGCATGATTGCCGGCTGGGCCTTACTTCCGATTTTGGTAAGTTTCTGATATGTCGACCAATCTTGCTGATGTGCGTTATCGGCGGCGAGACAGACCGACGCGGACATGGTGCAATCTCGCAGATTGATCCATCGCGGCCTCAATTTTTTCAAACCCAAACTCTAGGCCGGAACGGGCCGGCGACTGACGGGCGCCAGTCCCGGGGTAGGGGCGATTTCAGCTAGGATGGCTGCTACCGAGCGCCGAGGAAATGCAGTAGCGCCGCGTTAAACAGAGTTGGATCCTGCAGGAAGGCGAAGTGGCTGGTGTTGGGCAGGATCAGCAGCCCGGCGCCGGGGATCGCGGCGGCGATGTATTCGGTGTGCGCGCGCTTGATCGCCTCGTCGTGGTCGCCGTCCACCACCAGCACCGGGGCTCGGATCGACTTCAGTTGGACATCAGTCCAATTCGGCTCGGTCTCCCACATCTTGCTGATCTGCGCGACGAAGGCGTCATAATCGTTTGGCGTCGCGGACAGCCTGGCGTATTCGTGCCCGGCACGCTCGATGAAGCGAGCGAAAGTGGGGTTCTTCTCCACGCCCTCCTGCACACCTGACGTGACGGTGTTGGCGGCGAACGCGAACACCTTGCCGACGCGGTCCGGATGACGAATGGCGAGGTCGAGACCGAGGATGGCGCCGTCGCTCCAGCCCACCACGTCGGCTTTGGCGATGTGCAATGTGTCGAGCAACGCGACGACGTCATCGGCCATGAGATCATAGCCATAAGGGCGGGCGTCGCGCGTGCTACGGCCGTGGCCACGACTGTCCACGATGATGACGGTGTGGTGCGGAGCGAGAACCTTAATCTGATTGCCCCAATAGTCCGAGTTGGAGAGGCCGCCATGCAGAAGGACGACCGGCGAACCGTGACCGATCGTCGCGTAATAAAGGCTGATGCCGTTGACCTTGGCGTGGCCGGAGTGCTCGCCAGGGATTGGGGCGGGAGTCGGCGGCAGGGTCTGCCACAGCGGCTCACCACGGGCAGCATAGAGGGGGAGAAGCAGCAGGAAGGCCAGCAGGACACGGCGCATGGGTCGCTCGCTCCGCTTATATCTTCGGGTGGTTGCGTTTAATTGTTCTGGCTCCAGTAAATGATAGCCCGCCCGGCTCATGTCGGTGAAGTCGACTAGTACGAACTTGCGCTCGGACATCTCAGGCCTCGATGGGATCGAGGTATCAGTATAGCCCAATCGGGGCCCAAAAAAATCACGGCGAGGCCGCGATGGAAACGGACGGTCATTGCACTTGAGTGTATCGAGAGTAAGGATATCCAACGATGAGATCGCGAATGCATAATGGAGCGACGGCCAATGCCGCAGGGTGAGAAACCGCATTCCGAGCCAGAGATCATTCCGCCGGATCACGGGGAACGGCGAACGGCGCAGGGCACATGGCGAACCCGTGTCGTCATCGACACGCACGGCACCGAGCGCGTCTACGTCGCTAAGCTCGGGCCGCTCGGCATCATTTTGGCGGTCCTGACGACGTGTATTCTATCGGCGGTAATGCTTATTCTGCTGTTTGCATCGTTCTTGATCTGGATGCCCTTGGTCGTCTTCTTCATCGCTGGCGCTATTATTTCCGGGCTTCTGCGAACTTACTTTCGGCCGCGGCATTGACTCGAAGTCGTGGACCATTGAATCGGGCCAGCTAGCAATTCGACCCACACCAAGCAGCAGCGCTGTTCAGCAACGGATGAGGGAATGACGTTCGCGCGTCCAATAACCGACCGCTACCTCGAGGATTACGTCGAGGGCGACGTCCATCATTTCGGCACCATTGCAGTGGAGGCGGACGAACTGATCGCCTTCGCCAAGCGGTTCGACCCGCAGGTCATGCACACCGACCCCGAGGAGGCCAAAAAAACTCCCTTCGGCGGCCTCATCGCCAGCGGATGGTACAGCGCCGGCCTCATGATGCGGCTTTACGTCGAGCACTATCTTACCCACGTGGCGAGCCTGGCCTCACCCGGCCTGGACGAGCTGCGCTGGCTCAAGCCGGTGCGCCCGGGAGACGCGCTGTCGGTGCGCGTGACAGTGCTCAAAACCGTACCTTCCAGATCCAAACCGGATCGCGGCGCGGTCACGTCGTTCGTCGAGGTCATCAATCAGGCTGGCGACATCGTGATGACGTTCAAGGTCGTCAACATCATCGGCAAGCGTCCGTTGAGTTAGTTCGTGGACGAGCCAATTCCAATCGGAAGCTTCAGGCCATAAGCTGCGCCCATGTGCGCGCGCTTCACCTACCGGCTAACATGGCGGGAGTTCCATCAGCTACCGGCTGACGGCGCCGGCGACGCCCGAGCGCAACCTGCAAGCGCGCTAGAACATCTGCCCACCACGACGATCAACGTGGTGACCGAGTCACGACGCAAAGCGTGAGCTGGTCCCCATGCGCTGAGGCCTGGTGCCATCGTGGTGGAAAAAGAGGGCCAAGGATTCGCCCTCCACTTTCAACGCCCGCGCCGAGACGGTGGCCGATACGCCGGTGTTCCGCGCCGCGTTCAAGCGCAGCAGATGCTTGGTCCCCGTGTCCTTTCCGAAAATTCCATTCGGCCCGGTTTCGCTTCGTAAGACAGAGTCATCGCATTGTTGAGAGTGATGGTTGCAATCCTGCGCGCTCGAAATGCTTGTAGGCGGCCTGTTCAAGTCGCGGTGCCGACCTGAGGCTGAGAACCTGTTTCTTCGCCGTCAGCTCAATATCGCTTTGCAGCCGGCACCGCCTCGTCTTCGACTTCGCGGCAGTGATCGCGCGCTGCTCATATGGATGATAAAGCTCTGGCCGAGTCTACTTAGTGCGACCCAGGTGGTTCAGCCGGATGCTATCCTGCGTTGGCATCGCGCTGGTTTCAAAGCGTTCTGGCGGTGGAAGTCTAGAAATAGGGTAGGGCGTCCCAAATCGCTGGTAATCGTTAATACCAGTAGCTTCAACATCCTCTCTTCATGGGTGCTGGACGTATCGCCCTGCAATTAATTCGCTGCCTTTCCGATCTTGGCTGGGCTGCACCGCCAATACATCCGAGTAGGAGTTTCGGACGGGACATCCTACGCCTGATTGTGCGCGTCGATCGCGGCGAGCACTTTTGGTGGCGACATCGGCAGCTCGGTCAGCCGCCGGCCGACCGCGCGCTCGATTGCGTTGGCGATGGCCGCCATCGGTGGACAAATGTTGACCTCGGCGACGCCTTTGGCGCCGTAGGGGTGGCCGGGATTCGGCACCTCGACCAGGACCGTCTCAATCATCGGCACGTCGGATGCCACCGGAATCCGATAGTCGAGGAAGCCCGGATTTTCCATGTGCCCCCTGGAGTCGTAGATGTACTCCTCGTTGAGCGCCCACCCGATGCCTTGCGTGACCCCGCCTTGGATCTGCCCCTCGACGTAACTTGGGTGGATTGCGCGGCCGACGTCCTGGGCGGCGACGAAGCGCAGCACGGTCACCTTGCCGGTCTCGGGATCGACCTCGATGTCACAGAACTGGGTGGCGTAGCCGGGGGCGACGACGGCAGGATTCACGCCCGCGGCGGCGACGATCGGCCCACCGGTCTGCGCGCGTTTGCCTGCAATCTCCTTGATCGACATCGGCTTGAAATCGCCGACATTGCTGCTCGCAGGCTTGGCGTGGCCGTTCTCCCACACCACAGCCTCGGGATCGACGCCCCAGGTCTTGGCCGCCCGCTTGCACATATCCTGGATCACGATTTTCGTGGCCTCGACCACGGCAATTCCGGTCGCGAACGTTACTCGGGAGCCGCCGGTCAGATGCGTATAGCCCACCGACGCGGTGTCGGCGACAATCGGGCGGACTTGATCATAGTCGACGCCCAGCGTTTCGGCCGCCATGATCGCCATCGAGGCGCGGGAGCCGCCGATGTCGGGGCTGCCGGTGGCCACCACAACGGTGCCGTCCTCGTTGACGTGAACGGTGGCGCTCGATTCGCCGCCGCCGTTGAACCAATAGCCAGAGGCAACGCCGCGCCCCTGGTTCTTCCCGAGCGGCGCCTTGTAGGCCGGATGGTTGAGCAGCGCCTCGATGGTCTCGGCATATCCATTGTGCGCAAGCTTGGCGCCGGAGAGCATCTGGGTCCCCGCCTTGGCAGCGTTCTTCAGCCGAAGTTTCAGCGGGTCCATGCCGATCTTCTGAGCCAGAACATCGAGCACGCTCTCCACCGCGAAGGCGCCGATCGGCGAGCCCGGCGCGCGATAGGCCGCAACCTTCGGGCGGTTGCACACCACGTCGTAACCGACCGCGCGCGCGTTCGCGATCTCGTAGGGCGCAAACGCGCACATGCACGTGCCCATCATCGGCGAGCCCGGAAATGCACCGGCCTGCAACTTGAAGACCCCATCGGCAGCGACAATCGTGCCGTCGCGCTTGACGCCGATCTTCACCGTCATGGACGAGCCGGACGTCGGGCCGGTGGCCCTGAACACGTCTTCTCGGCTCATCACGATCTTCACGGGATGGCCGGATTTCCGCGCGAGCACGACGGCCACCGGCTCGATGTAGATCACGGTCTTACCGCCGAAAGCGCCGCCGATCTCCGCTGGATAGACGCGCAGATCGCCGACTTTCATGCCGAGCAGTTGTGCGGTGTACGCGCGGACGACGAAATGCCCCTGGCTCGAGCTCCAGAGCTCGCTCTGGCCGTCGGCGTCGAAGCGGGCCACGCAGCCTTGTGGCTCGATATAGGCCTGATGCACAGGCGCGGTCTTGAATGACATTTCGACGATCTCATCGGCCGCCGCGAAGCCGGCCTCCACATCGCCGAGCTTGAATACGTTCCGTTTCGCAATATTGGACGGCGCCGGCGATGGTTCGATACCGCGGGTGATCATGTCGGGAAACAACAAGGGCGCATCCGGCTTCATCGCATCATCGACGTCGATGACGTGCGGCAGCACCTCGTAGTCGACTGTGATCAGTGACAGCGCCTCGTCGGCGATAGCCTTACTGGCGGCCGCCACGGCGGCCACCGCATGGCCCTCATAGAGCACCTTCTCGCGCGCCATGATGTTGCGCGTCATATGCCAGAAATTCTGCGCAACACGTTCCGGGCCGACATATTCGAATTTCTGCTCAGGGAAGTCCGCCGACGTCACCACAGCCTTGACGCCGGGCAGCGCCGCCGCCTTCGAGGTATCGATCGATCGAATGCGGGCATGAGCGTGGGGTGAGCGCAGGATCCGGCCGACCAGCATGTCGGGCATTGCCAAGTCTGCGCCGTACTGGGCAAGCCCCGTGACCTTCGGCACGCCGTCCGGACGAACCGGCCGGGTTCCAACCCACTTGAACGGTTTTACATTATCTCGGGAGATGGTATCGCTCACAGTTACCTCGCCTAACCGACGCGTTGCGACTACCTCAGCGTAAGCGTTGCGCGGCCAGCATGCAAATGCAAGTCGTTCTGCATACAGGTTAGCGATGCGCTCGCAGCCGCCGCGAAGTCTCGCTTCGGCCTAGACCACTAACCAACGCTGGACTAGCCTGCCACTCGGCAAGTTTGGAGACGCCACTACCATGCTCAGTTATATAGCCCCGTCGACGGTCGAAGAGGCCGTCAGCATTTTGGCCAGTTCGTCCGGCTTCGCGAAGGTCCTATCCGGCGGGACCGATTTGCTAGTTCAGCTTCGTTCCGGTCGAACCAAGCCGGACCTGATCGTCGATATCAAAAGGATCCCCGGCATCTCCGGCATTCGCGAGCGAGATGGCGCCTTTGTGATCGGCGCCGCGACGCCGAGTGCCGCGATCGGCGAATGCGAAGCTCTCCAACAGGCTTGGCCCGGGGTGGTTGAGGCCGCCAATCTGATCGGCTCGACCCAAGTGCAGGGCCGGGCATCGCTCGCCGGCAATCTCTGCAATGCGTCGCCGGCGGCCGACAGCGTGCCGGCGCTGATCGCTGCGCGGGCGACCTGCGTGATCGCAGGCGCGAACGGGCGGCGCGAGGTTCCGGTGGAAAGTATCGCCGCCGGTCCGGGGCGTACGTCCCTGAGGGCGGACGAGTTCATCATCGAGTTTCACCTGCCCAAGCGTCCGCCGCGCTCGGCGGACGCCTACCTTCGCTTCATTCCGCGGACCGAGATGGATATTGCTGTGGTGGGCGCCGGGATCAGCATTACGCTTGACCCCGGCGGCGCCTGCACAGATGCGAGGGTCGTGCTGGGTGCCGTGGCGCCGACCGCGATCCTGGTTCCCGAGGCCGCTGCCGCTCTGATCGGACGCACGCTCGACGAGACGGCGCTCGCCGCGCTCGACGAGGCAGCGCGGCGCGCCTGTAAGCCGATCGACGACAAGCGCGGGACGATCGAATATCGGACCAAAGTTGCGGGCGTCATGGCACGCCGGGCAGCGGTTATCGCGTATGAGCGCGCGGGGGTGCGTCAATGAGCAAGCATCACGTATCGACCACCGTCAACGGTGAGCCCACCGAGTTTCTTTGCGAGCCGCAGCTCACTCTGCTGGACGTGCTGCGTGACGAGCTCCATCTGACCGGCAGCAAAGAGGGATGCAGCTCGGGCGACTGCGGCGCCTGCAGCGTGACGGTTGACGGTCGCCTGGTCTGCTCGTGTCTGATGCTTGCGGTCGAGGCCGAAGGTCGCGCGATCGAGACGATCGAGGGCTTGGCGCGGGGCCATGATCTCCACCCGCTGCAGCGGAAATTCCTTGAGCATGCGGCGCTCCAGTGCGGCTTCTGCACGCCGGGGCTGCTGGTCGCGGCCAAGGCCTTGTTGGACCGCAATCCGAATCCTACGGAAATCGAGACGCGCTACTGGCTCGCGGGCAACCTCTGCCGGTGCACCGGCTACGACAAGGTCATCCGCGCCGTTCTTGACGCCGCCGCCGAGCTGCGGGGGGATTGAATTCGCCAGCGCGTTCGTCGAGCACCGCGAGCTCATTGGCGAAATCTAGGATCAATGCAACCCGCCCAAGATTGCATGTGCGACGATGTTTCTGAAGCGCTCGATCGGGCGCCTGTCCGGTGCATCCGTCCCAAGCGAAACATGAGGACGCTACCCATTGTAATAGGTGGATAATCTCGCAAGAATCCGCCGCAGGCGCTCTTCGTTGAGCACGATCAGATGGTCGGAACACTCGCGCCGGATCGACCCGATCAGGCGTTCAACATGGCCGTTGAGCGGAAATGGCGTGGGGTGGTCCCGAATGCCCATCGCCTGGATACGGCGTGAAATACGCTGCCGAAGGCGCGGTCGTTGTCGCGGGAGATATATGTCGGCGTCAACGCCATCGAGCCCATCCAGACACTGACGAGTTCGATCGTCATGTTGTTGGCGCGCTATTATTTCGTCGGGCACGCGTCCGCAGCCACCGTCACGAATAAACCGCTGCCACTATGATCTGCCCCTCGTTGCGCAGCACCTGAAGCGACACATCGGTCCCATGCCGACGCAGCATCAAGTCTACGACCGATTGGCCAAGACGCAGATTGCGTAGGGTTACTTCCTCGAGGAACGACGGTAACCGCGGGTTGCGCAACAGGATTTCATTGCGATCTGGATTGAATTCGAGACCGAGAGAAGACCGCAGAAGCAGAAGCGGCGTGCAAGCGGCCCAGGCCTGCGGCGAGCAGGCGACCGGATAGAGCGTCGGCCCGCGCTCGCGGCCGCGCTGAAAGCCGCAATAGAGCTCGGGCAGTCGCCGCAGGTCCATGTAGGTCGCGGCGTTGAACAGACCCTTGAACACGCGCTCGATCGCGTCCTTGTGCCCGTACCGCGCGAAGCCCGCCGCGATCAGCGAATTGTCGTGCGGCCACACCGAGCCATTGTGATAAGACATTGGATTGTAACGAGGTTCCTCGCGCGCCACGGTGCGGATTCCCCATCCGGAAAAGAATGACGGACGCATCAAGTCGCGCATCACCGCATCCGCGCGCTCCGGCGCGGCAATCCCGCTGAACAGGACCTGCCCGGCGTTCGACGTGTGCACGCGGCACGGCTGCTTCTGCCCGTCCAGCGCCAGCGCATAGGTGCCCAGGTCTTCGCACCAGAAAGCATTCTCGAACCGTTCGGCGAGCGCGGTGGCCTGGGCGTCGAGCGCCTTACTGCGCTCGTGCTTGCCGAGCCGGCGCGCCGCGCTTGCCGCCAAGCGCTTGGCTGCATAGACATAGCCCTGCACCTCGCAGAGGGCGATCGGCCCCTGCGCGATCGAGCCGTCGGCGTGGAAGATTGCGTCGTAAGAGTCCTTCCAGCCCTGGTTGGCGAGGCCGGATTCGCTGGTGCGGCTATATTCGACGAAGCCGTCGCGGTCGATGTCGCCGGGGCCATCAATCCAGTTCAGCGCCGCCTCGATATTGGGCCAAAGCTCGCGCAAGGTTTCGATGTCGCCGGTATGCTCGACATAGAGCCCGGCCAGCAGTACGAATAATGGCGTCGAATCCACGCTGCCGTAATAGAGACCGAACGGGACTTCGCGCAATGTCGCCATTTCGCCGGCACGCATTTCGTGCAGGATTTTACCAGGCTCAGCATCGGCGAGCGAATCGAATGCGGTCGCTTGAAAAGCAGCGAGCCGCCGCAGTACACCGCTGGCAATTCGAGAATCGCACCACAGCATCTGCAGCGCAGTGATGATGCCGTCACGGCCGAATGTGGTCGAATACCAGGGAATGCCGGCATAAGGATAAGGGCCCTGGGGCGTGCCAGTCGTCAGCATCGCCAGGTCGGCCATCGAGCGGCATATGACTTCGTTGAAGATCTGATTCGAGCTGGTGATCGTGGTTCTGCCGCGGCTCGCGGTCTTGTGCTGTTGGAACGCCGCGCGCAGGCCTTTGCGAAACGGAAGCGCGACACTTTCCTCGACGCCGCGCTGGCATTTGACCGTAACGTAGATCGACCGGGATTCGTTGGCTTGCAGATCGAACGCGTAGGATGCCACGCTGCTGGATAGCTGCTCTGGCGCCGGGTCAAAAAGGATTGTCGTCCGTCGCCGATTGCCATCGAGGCCCTGGTAACTCAGTGCGACCCGGGTTTCGCCTATCTCCGCGCTCGTGGTGCCCCGCCGCGCGCGGCGCAGTCCCCGCACCTCGAACAGGTCGGCGAAGTCGCTGCCGAAGACGAGCGTGAGCCGGATGTCGAATGGTCGGTCGCCGTGGTTCTGCATCCGCAGGCGCTGGTAGGCGGTACCGTGCAAAAGAAAAAGCGTACGTACGATGTGCAACGCGTCTTTCGGCTGCACGAGTTTCTGATCCTGATAGATGTCGGGATTGGTCAGGTCGACGGCAAGGATGGAGTTGTCGTCGCGGACATTCGAGCCCAGCAGCAGAGGCTGATTGCCGTTGAGCAGCATTTCCAGGTGCGCGAGATAGCGCGTGTCGAAAAAGAAAATGCCATCGGGCCCGCCCGGCGTTGCCCCGATATCGCCATGGCTGTCGAGCACGGCGAAGCAATCGTCCTGCTTGAGGTTTCGGCGGGGCCGAGTGGAGGATCCTGTACCCGGAATGTAGAAGGGTGTTTCCGGAACCTCCTCGACCGACCTTGCGGTCGAGATGTGGCTAAGCAATGAGAGGCCTCAAAATGTTCGATTCCTTGCTGCCTGGCGAAAGCTCAATTTCATGCTGCTCGGGCTTGGCGGATTTCGCAAGCAGAGACCGATAAATGCTGACATAGTCTTTCGCCATCCGTGTGGCGGAAAAGCGTTGTTCGAAACGCTGACGCACTTTTTTTCTATCGAGCTCGGCGACGCGCGGCAGGGCCGCGATCGCCTCTTCCATGGTTTCAACGATGGCGCCGGTGACGCCGTCCTCGACGATCTCCGGAACCGAGCCGCAACGGAAAGCAAGGACAGGCGTTCCGCAAGCCATCGCCTCGATCATGGAGAGTCCGAATGGCTCCGGCCAGTCGACCGGAAACAGCAACGCCTGTGCCTCACCCAGGAATTGCGTCTTCTGATGGTCATTGATCTCGCCGATGAATTTAACACCGTCGCCCTCGAGTAGCGGTTTGATCTGCGTCCGGAAATAGACATCGTCGACGCGATCGACCTTGGCTGCGATTTTGAGCGGAATCTCCAGCGCACGCGCAATGGAAATGGCGCGGTCGGGACGTTTCTCCGGCGAGATGCGGCCGAGAAAGGCAAGATAGCCGCCGCGTGCCTCCGCAGTGGCTCGATGCAAGGCCGCCGGAATGCCGTGGTGGACGGTCCCGGCAAAATTCGCGTTCGGTACCGGAAGGCGCTGCGCATTAGAAATCGAGACAAGAGGCATGTCGTCGAAGCCCATATAGAGCGAATGCAGATCGGGGAGGTCCTGACGGCCGTGCAGCGTGGTGACAGTGCGGCCCGCGATCGGCCGAAATAGAGGGAAGTGGAATTGATCGATATGGAAATGCAGGATGTCGAACTCGTTGACCCGTTGGCGGACGCGATCGAGCATCACCATGTAGTAGGGGATCGGATCGCGGACGCTGGCGTCGAGGCGGAGCGCCTTGGGTACGCAGGGAACGAGATTGGCCGCGGTGATCGAATCGCCGCTAGCAAACAGAGTTACGTCATGGCCTAGTGCCACAAGTTCTTCTGTCAGGTAGGAGACGATTCGCTCGGTGCCGCCATAAAGTCGCGGGGGAACGCTTTCGATCAGGGGCGCGATCTGCGCGATTTTCATCATTGTCCCCTCGATAACACCAGAAGAGTGAACCCCCTGGCAACTTGAAGGTTCCACGATCATGGTGGACTGAGATCCGAGTGGTCCGGCGCGAACCGTCGGCGCGCGCCTCTTTAGGCAGCAGACTTAAAGCACTTATTTTGCGATGCCGCATTGAGCTGCGTCAAATAGCCCTGCTTACCCGCGCCGAGCAGGTGTGTACCGAAAACCTTATCTGCGTTGATGATGAGATAGCAGGTGTTGATCGACCGCGCTTGGGGGCTTAAGCAATATTAAAAAACAAAAGGGACAATGCTGCTGTCTGATCCAAGTCAAAGACTTTGCTGTGGCCTCCAGTTTTATTTACGAGGCGTGTTGAAGAGCTTGCTGTTTGCCGAGCTTCAGTTTCCTCTGCGAGGAGAAACGGCGATGAGAAAGCTTATTTATAAATTGGGCAGCGGAATCGGCCTCGGGCTGCTTTCCTCCGCGGCACTTGCCGCTACACAGGAAGAGCTACTGACGACCATTTTGGGCCAAGTGCAGATGTATGTGTTCATTGCATTCGTGATCATCGTCATGGCCGGCGTGTACTTCATGAGATCACGAGACAAACGCCAGACTCCATTGGACAAAATATTCGAGAAAGGCGAGGCGATACACTCAGTTGGACCTGATACCCTGGTCACCGAGTGTGTGCGGTTGATGACCGCCGGTAAAATTGGCGCCCTGATCGTCATGGATGGCGGACGGCTGATAGGCATTTTCACAGAGCGGGATGCGCTAAACAAAGTGCTGGCTCGCGGCCTTGATCCAGCCAACACGAAAGTATCCGAGGTGATGACGAGGGACCCATACTGCATCAGCCCGACAACGACAGTTGGCGATGCGATGAAATTGATCACCAGGCGGCGGTTCCGGCACCTGCCGATTGTGGATAACGGCAAGGTGCTCGCCGTCGTATCGAGCGGCGATCTAACCCACTGGCTGGTGCAGGACCAGATGGGGGAGGTTCAAGAGCTTGTCGATCTTGCCGCCCGGTCCTGATAATCTTTTTACAAGCGCTGCTCGTCTGCGATTGGCGAGTGCTGATCGGTCGGAATTCGCACCGAATGCAGAATTAAGGCCACGGGTGCTGATGTCTCAGATCGACCAATACATTTGAGTGTGCCGATTGCGGACATTTGACTACCCGAATAGTTGCTGAAGATCAGCTGTAGTTGTTCAATGCCTTCATATGGCTTAGGTCGAGGGAGAATCGAAGGGGCGACGCAAGCCGTGCCGCTTTATTCGATCACCTCGTGGGCGGTGACCAGCAGGCTCGGCGAAATGCATAGTCTGGAAATTCGATGTAAGAGGCCGCCAACTGAGACTGCCTCAGTCAAAGAATGCACCAACAAATCATTGCGCCCGAATTTACATGCTGCATGTTAATGCCCTTCAACTAATTGACGAGGTGCCGAATGCCAGTTCGTCATATAGATCATGTTTTGATTGCGATGCCGGCTGGACGAGAGGAAATGCGAGAGCCATTTATCACGGCATTCTCGGCATCGCAGAATTGGCTAAGCCCCCGAGCTTGCTGAGCGCGGCGGTTGCTGCTTTGAAAGCGGTTCGCTTAAAGTGCACCTCGGCGTCGACAAAAATTTCATTCCGACCCGAAAAGCTCATCCCGCTTTTATCGTCTAGGGTCATCAGGATCTCATTATAAAAATAGAGCAGGCTGGATACAAAGTGACTGAAGATTCAACCTATCCCGGGGTGCGATAGGAAACATATTGAAGATCCCAATTGCGATCGGCTCGACCATCTCATCGAACGGCTCGGCGTCAAGACCATTGCGCCGACCCGTGGCCTGCCGATCCGCGCTGCTTCCGGAGTCTGGCACCAACGAGAAGGTGCCGCTGACCGGCGCTGGTGCAGCGGCGCCAACGGCTTGAGCCGCGAGCCCGATTCCTCTTCAACCGCGACCGGCGAGGATCACTACTTACCTGAGATTTGGTTGGCGCGGATCACATCGCCCCAGAGCTTGATCTCGCGCTTGAGCAACGCACTCGCGGCTTCCGGCGTTTCCTCTTCGGGCGGGAATAAATCCATGCCGCCGTCGGCAAAGGTCTTTTGGACCTTAGCATCGGCGAGTGCCGCGCACAGCGCGGTGTTCAGCTTATCGACGATCGGCCGCGGCGTGCCGGCGGGCGCGAGCAGCATGTGCCAGAAATCAATATCAAGCTTCTTGTAACCGAGCTCGCCCATGGTTGGCAGGTCCGGCAAACCGGCGTACCGCTTCCTGCCGATGACGGCGTAGGCTTTGAGCTTGCCTGCCTTGACCAAAGGTCCGGAGACCACGGCCGATTGCGATTCCAGATCCACTTGGCCCGCCAACAGGTCAACGAGCGCCGGACCTGCGCCACGATAGGGAACCTGCGTGGCCTTCACGCCGAGCTCCTGGGCGACCAGCACGCCGGCCAAGTGACCGTATGAGCCGATGCCGGGATGCCCGATTTTGATGCTCTGCCCGGGCTGTTTCATCCAGCGCAGCAGTTCGTTGAAATTGTTCGCCGGCAGCGTCGGACGTCCCGCAAGGGTCGAAGCGGCGGTGTTGATGAGGCCGATGGTGACGAAATCCTTTTCGGCGTCGAATGTGAGATTCTGATAAAGCGTCATGCCCGCCGCGAGCGCCACCTGGTGTATCAGTATCGTATAGCCATCAGGATCGGCACGGGCTGCGCGGGCGGCGGCGATCATGCCGCCGGCGCCGCCTATGTTTTCGACCACGATCGGCTGGCCCAGCGATTTCGCCATGCTGTCCTGGATGATGCGCGCGATTGCGTCGGTCGCGCCACCGGGCGGGAACGGCACCATCATGGTGATGGGGCGATTGGGATAGGTCTGCGACGAAGCGGCGCCGCTTGCTAAAATACATGCGGCAACAATCGACGTCGCGAGCGTGCGTGCGAGAATCATGATACCTCCCTGGGGCCGTCTATTATTTTCGTTTGACAGCCGGCCGATTGAATTCTGAACTGGCTAATTATTCACCCTTTTCCCAGCCCTTCCGCAAGGCAGATGCGAGGTGGGCGTAGCTTCGAATTAGATTCGGGTCAAAAGTGGTCGTGGTGACAATGGGCAGCTAATTAAATTCTACGGCACCTTGTGGTATTCATGGAAGAGGAATTCGCCATTCCGTAACAAGTCGAGTGGATCGAACGCCGTTTCTGCCGCCGGCTTCAAGTTGCGCTGGATTATCCACTGCGGTCGGCGTCGCTACGCTACCGCCGGCGCAAAAGTCCACGCGTCGGTCTTTAAGCGGCGTTGCCGCCTGCCGAATTATTCTCCGCCAAACCTGCCCGAGTGATTTGTGCAGGTGTCGTGAGCGGCGGCCGCTAGGGCCAATTTTAAAAGTCCCGCGGCGCGTACGGGCGAGCTCGTAACTATTTTATTCAACGCTACCGGATTTCCAGAATGGCAGGTTACGGCTTATTCCAGGCCGTTTACTCATATCGCTTAGTTTGCCGGCCAGTTAGTCAGATGTTTTAGGATTAAATATTTTAGATTTGTAATATATTAACCTGATGATGAAATGCCGCGAGGGAGCCGACGATGCGTGCCGTATGTCTTGGGGGCGGTCCGGCCGGACTTTATTTCGCGATTTCCCTAAAACGGCGCGATCCCTCGCGCGACGTGGTCGTGGTCGAGCGTAACCGGCCGGACGATACATTCGGCTGGGGCGTTGTGCTCTCCGATGAGACGCTTAGCAACCTCAAGGTCAATGACCGGGAGAGCGCGGAGCTCATTCGAGGCGATTTCGTCTATTGGGACGACATCGCGGTGCACTATCGGGGTAAAGTCATCACCTCAAGCGGCCACGGCTTTTGCGGCATCGGGCGCAAACGGCTCTTGAATATCCTTCAAGATCGTGCCCGTGCACTTAACGTGGAGCTTCGATTTGAAACCGAAGCGCAAGACCTCGAAGCCTATCGGGACTTTGATCTAATCGTCGGGGCTGACGGTGTGAACTCGCGCGTCCGAACGAGTCATGCCGACATTTTCAAGCCCGACGTTGATGTGCGCGCCTGCAAGTATGTCTGGCTCGGAACCAATCAGAAGTTCGACGACGCCTTCACTTTCATATTCGAAGAAACTGAACACGGCTGGATCTGGGCGCATGCCTATCAGTTCGATGCTGATACCGCGACTTTTATTGTCGAATGTTCGCAAGCGACCTGGCTTCGCGCGGGCTTCGATCGCATGGGTATTGATGAGACGATTGCTGCCTGCGAAAAGATCTTTGCGCGTAATCTCGGCAGCCACAGATTGATGTCGAATGCGCGCCATCTGCGCGGTTCGGCGTGGCTCAATTTCAATCGCGTACTGTGCGAGCGGTGGAGCTACCGCAATATTGTGCTGCTGGGTGACGCTGCCGCGACCGCACATTTCTCCGTGGGGTCTGGATCGAAACTGGCCATGGAGAGTGCTATAGCACTGGCGGAGTATCTGCATACTAAATCTTCAATGAATGCAGCATTCAGGCGGTATGAGGATGAACGAAGGCTAGAGGTTTTGCGGCTGCAAAGCGCGGCGCGAAATTCGACCGAATGGTTCGAAAATGTGGAGCGCTACCTCCACCTCGATCCGGTCCAGCTTAATTATTCGTTGCTCACGCGCTCGCAACGCATCAGTCATGAAAATCTTCGTCAACGCGACAGTGCGTGGCTTGCCGATGCCGAAAAATGGTTTGAGAAAAAAGCGACGGGGCAGACACCGCAAATCAATCACGCGCCGATGTTCGTGCCATTCTGCGTGCGCAGCATTGAGCTCAAAAATCGCGTCGTGGTTTCGCCGATGGCGCAGTACCGCGCTGTCGACGGAAATCCGACGGATTGGCATCTCGTGCATTACGCTGAACGTGCGAAGGGCGGAGCCGGGCTAGTTTTTACCGAGATGACATGCGTGTCCCCCGAGGGGCGAATCACGCCGGGCTGCGCTGGCCTCTATCGTGACGGGCATGAGAAGGCCTGGAAACGCATCATTGATTTTGTCCATGCCGAGACGGATGCCAAAATCGCCATTCAGCTCGGGCATTCCGGTGCGAAAGGTTCGACCCAGCTCGGGTGGGAGACGATGGATGCGCCGCTCGCCGCTGGCAATTGGGAGGTCATAGGCCCGTCACCCGTGCGTTGGAGCCCTGGAAACCAGGTACCGCGCGAGATGAACCGCGCCGACATGGACAGGGTGCGCGACGATTACGTGCGTGCCGCTCAAATGGCCGTGCGCGCCGGCTTCGATTGGCTGGAGCTGCATTACGCCCACGGCTACCTTATGTCGTCTTTTATCACGCCGCTGACCAATATACGGACCGACCGCTACGGCGGCAGTCTGGAAAACCGCATGCGGTTCCCGCTGGAAGTATTTTATGCTGTGCGTGCGGTTTGGCCCGAGGATAAACCAATATCGGTGCGTATTTCCGCCAACGATTGGGTTGGGCGGAACGGTATCACGCCACAGGACGCGGTTGCCATTTCGCGCATGCTGGTTGTGGCCGGCGTTGATCTCATTGATGTCTCGGCCGGGCAGACGTCGACGCAAGCCAAGCCTGTTTATGGCCGCATGTTTCAGACACCGTTCTCAGACCGCATCCGCAACGAGGCCGGTGTCGCTACGATGGCAGTCGGAAATATCTACGAACCCGATCACGTAAACTCCATATTGATGGCTGGGCGAGCGGATCTCGTGTGTCTTGCGCGCCCGCACCTGGCTAATCCCTATTGGACGCTGCACGCAGCTGCCGACCTCGGCTACGAGGGCACAGCATGGCCAAAGCCGTATCTCGCCGGCCGTGACCAATTGCACCGACTTAAGGCCCGCACCGAGGTTGTGACAGGGAAAGTGTGATGGGAGCGCTCGCTGGCCGGCACGCATTGATTACAGGCGGCGGAACCGGCATCGGTGCGGCGATCGCTCGCGCTCTCGCGGGCGCAGGGGCCTCGATCTCAATTATCGGGCGACGGCGAGCGCCGTTGGACGAAGTGGCCGCAGGCCTCGAAAACGCGGTCGCTATCGCCGCCGACGTGACGCGGGAGAACGACTGCAAGGCCATGGCCAGTGCGGCACGCAGGATTCACGGACCAATCGATATTGTGATTGCCAACGCTGGCATGGCTGACAGCGCGCCGATTGCAAAAATTGATCTGGCGCATTGGCAGCGGACGATCGACGTCAATCTGACTGGTGCATTTCTCACGGTAAAGTCGGCGCTCGGCGATATCATGCGAAAAAATTCCGTCACGGCCGGCCGCATCGTGTTCATCGCCTCGACTGCGGGTCTGAAAGGGTATCCATACGTAGCCGCCTACTGCGCGGCAAAGCACGGCGTGGTCGGTCTCGCCCGCGCGCTGAGCGTCGAACTTGCGCCAACCGGCGTAACGGTCAATGCCATTTGTCCTGGGTACGCCGACACACCATTGCTTGCGAATGCGGTCGCGAAGATTGCTGCCAAGACTGGCCGCCCGGCTGAAGAAGTCCGATCTGCTTTTGCACGCGAGAATGACGAGGGCCGCCTCATTTCCCCTGAGGAAGTTGCGCAAAAAGTGCTTTGGCTTTGCCTGCCGGGAGCTGACGCAATCAATGGACAGGCAATTTCGATATCCGGAGCCGTTCCATGACCGCCACTTCCCGCGCGCACACAGGAAGCGTCAGTCGGCAGCCCAGTAAGCGTCGACTGCGCCTATGGATCAGATTGCTGCGCACAGCGCGTGCGATCGAGGCGGAATTGCGCGAGCGCTTGCGCGTGGAATTCGCAACGACGCTGCCGCAATTCGAAGTGATGGCGGCGCTTGCACGGGCAAACGCAGGCATGACCATGAGTGAGTTGTCACGCTTTCGGATGGTTTCCAATGGCAACGTTACAGGCATCATCGATCGGCTGGTTACGAATAAACTTGTTATGCGCAAGGCCCCAGCCGACGACCGCCGCGCCATTATAGTGCGGCTGACGGCGAAAGGTGCGTCGCAATTTTTGCAAATTGCCAAAGCCCATGAAGGTTGGGTTGACGCGCTGCTCTCGGATTTCGACAGCACGGAATCGGAACCTATGATCCAGCATCTCGACGGGCTCGCCACCCGCATCCGCAATGGAGGATCGCGCGCATGAGCGCACCCGCAAGGAAAATGGCTTCGCTCGGTCCGTCCGCGCATGTCGACACCTTCACGCGCGATAATCTTCCGCCATTCGATCAGTGGCCCGATCTCATTCTAGAGCGGCCCGAGTTCCAGTATCCGGAACAACTCAATGTCGCAGTTGAATTGACCGACCGCTTGGTGGAGAGAGGCTGCGGCGATCGCGTGGCACTGATCGGCAATGGACGGCGGCGCACCTATAAAGAACTGACCGATTGGTCGAACCGACTGGCCCATGCGCTAGTTGAAAATTACGGCATCCAGCCGGGAAATCGGGTTCTAATCCGCTCCGGCAACAATCCGGCGTTGGTTGCGGCTTGGCTCGCCGCCACCAAGGCCGGCGCGGTGGTAGTTAATACCATGCCGATGCTGCGTACTGGCGAGCTCGCAAAGATAATCGATAAAGCTGAGATTTCGCTCGCACTAACCGATAGCCGCATCGCCGATGAACTGGTCGTCAGTGCCAAAAATAGCCGTTTTCTCAAGCAGGTCGTGAGCTTCGACGGCACGTCCAATCACGACGCCGAGCTGGACCGCATCGCGCTCGACAAGCCGGTGAAGTTTGACGCGGTAAAGACCAGCAATGATGACGTGGCTCTGCTCGGCTTTACCTCCGGCACAACCGGTGAGCCGAAGGCCACAATGCATTTCCATAGAGATCTACTGATTATTGCGGATGGCTACGCCCGGGAAGTGCTGAATGTGACGCCCGACGACGTGTTTGTTGGCTCGCCACCACTAGCGTTCACGTTCGGCCTTGGCGGGCTCGCGATTTTCCCGCTGCGTTTTGGCGCCACCGCGACGCTGCTCGAAAATGCTTCCCCAGCCAACATGATCGAAATCATCGAAACGTATAAAGCCACGATCTGCTTCACTGCTCCGACCGCCTATCGCGCTATGATGGCAGCTATGGATAATGGCGCTGACCTTTCTTCTTTGCGCATTGCAGTGTCGGCTGGTGAAACGCTGCCGCAGCCGGTGTTCGAGGATTGGACGCGCAAGACCGGCAAGCCAATCCTGGATGGTATCGGCACCACCGAATTGCTGCATATTTTCATTACCAACCGAATCGGCGATGCCTGCGCGGGGGCGACCGGAAGACCCGTGAGCGGCTACGAAGCAAAGATCGTGGATGCAGACATGAACGAGGTTGCGCCGGGCACTGTCGGGCGGCTTGCAGTGCGCGGACCGACCGGCTGCCGTTATCTCGCCGACGCACGGCAGAGATCTTATGTGCGCGACGGTTGGAATCTGACGGGGGATGCATTTCTACGCGATGCAGAGGGCCGCTTTCATTTTGCCGCTCGCGCTGACGATATGATCGTCTCGGCCGGTTATAATATTGCCGGTCCTGAAGTGGAGGCGGCGTTGCTTTCGCATCCTGACGTGTCCGAATGCGCGGTAGTTGGCGCGACTGACACCGAGCGGGGGCAGATCGTCTCGGCCTATGTCGTGCTCAAACCGGGCGTCATCGGCGACCCGCTTTGCATCAAGC
This sequence comes from uncultured Alphaproteobacteria bacterium, assembly GCA_963709855.1. GTDB lineage: Bacteria > Pseudomonadota > Alphaproteobacteria > Rhizobiales > Xanthobacteraceae > Pseudolabrys. The sequence goes on from CAVPXX010000004.1 coordinate 41,058, forward strand.
GACTGCAGGATCACGTCAAGGCTGTGATTGCACCCTACAAATATCCTCGCGCGGTCAGTTTTGTCGATGCCTTGCCGAAGACTCAGACTGGCAAAATCCAGCGCTTCAAACTGCGACAGTAATCTTGAATGGTGACGCCCATGAGCCCAAGCAGTTTTGAATTTCTGCATCCGGACAATTGGATTGTCTCCGTCTTCGTCGCCGGCCAGGTGGGGTGGAATGCTCACGCCGAATTTGAAAGCGACGATTTTATCGCGTAGTAGAGCAAGCGCTATCGAATGGTATGCAGATTCTAGTGAAGGCAGGCGGCAAGCCCAGTCACCTCGTCCGTCTCACATGGTATTTGGCCGACAAGGCCGAGGCGCACGCCAAAAGGAGGTGGGCGAGGCCTATCGTCGAGTGATCGGGCGCCATTTTCCGGCCATCGCACACTGCTAATGTTGCGGCTTACAATCCTTTGCGTACCTGTCAGCATTATTGGCAAGTACTTTTTCGACGATTTCCGTTTGGAATTTACCGTCGGCGCGTTTTGCGACCTTCGTCAAATAGAAATCCTGAATTGGATATCCGTTGCTGCTGAATTTAAACGAGCCCCGCAGCGACAGAAAATCTGCATTCTTAAGCGCCGCGCGTACGGCGTCTTTGTCCGATAGATTTCCCTTTAGCGAACGAACCGCGCTATCGATCAGCATGGCGGCGTCATAAGCCTGCATTGCGTACGATGCAGGCACTGCATTGTAGGCAGCTTCGTAGGCCTTGACGAATTTCTTGTTTTGCGGGTTGTCGGTATTGGGCGCCCAGGTGAGGGCACCAAAAATGCCGAGTGCTGCGTCCTGCAACGCTGGAAGAGTTGCCTCGTCGGCTGTAAATGCAGAAAGAATCGGAACGCGATCTTTAAGCCCCACTTGATTGAATTGCTTGATGAGAGCAATGCCTAAGCCTCCTGGCATGAAGGTAAACAAGGCATCGGGCTTTAAGGAACCGAGTTTGCTCAGCTCCGATTGAAAGTCGAGAGTGCTGAGCGGGACAAGAGATTCTTCGACGATATCCCCTTTGTAGGTGCGCTTGAAACCAGCGATCGCATCTTTACCGGCCTGGTAGTTCGGGACCAAAGCGTAAATTCGCTTGTATCCGCGGTTTTGCGCTACCGTGCCAAGGGTCTCAAAAATTTGATCGTTCTGATATGATGTCACGAAAAAATTGGGATTGCATGCGCTTCCGGCATACGATGAAGCGCCCGCGTTGGTGCTGATCAAAATAATTCCCGCATCCATGACGGGCTTGTGAATCGCCTGCAGAATATTCGAAAAGATTGGTCCGACGACGAAGTCAACTCGATCTCGGTCAATCAATCCTCTGACTTTCTGGATAGCGACGTCGGGCTTGAGCTCGTCGTCGGCAATAAAAAGCTCCACGTCCCGGCCGCCCATTTTCCCGCCGAGATCCTTGAGCGCGAGCTCAAAGCCATTTTTCGATTGCTGGCCGAGCACAGACGGCGGGCCGGAGAGCGAATAGATAAGGCCGATCTTGAGCTTTTCCTGTGCGCTAACGGTGGTGGTTATAAGAAAAAATGCTGCAGCAGCCATGAGCGGCGTGAATACTCGGTACATTTCCCCCCTCCGGAAAATAACGCTTGGTGCACTTTGTTTGGCACCGGGTCTGCAGGGCAGACACGGTCGCCGTCGATACGCCGCGAAAACACGAATTCTAGGTCCAAAATCAATCTTGTGAAGCCCCATCATGCCGGTTCTGGCACATTATCTTATCGTGGCGCGCATTTGGTGCTGCAAAAGCAGAACTTCTCGTCTTGGGAGGTCGGTTGGCGTTGCCGTCTTGCGGTTGCGCATCCCACATTGAGCGCTTCTGCCGACGCCGAGTTCACAACTTTGGCTTGCTCATGTATGTTGGCTCGAACTCGGTCGTATCGGGCTTAGCAAGGGAGAGTCGCGTGAGTGACCAGGTCAAATTTGTCTTGGACGAGACACATATTCCGAAGGCTTGGTACAATCTGACGGCCGATCTTCCGAAGTCTCCTCCACCTGTTTTGCATCCGGGAACGAAGCAACCGGTCGGGCCCGCCGACCTTGAGCCGCTGTTCCCGATGGAGTTGATTTTACAGGAGGTATCGGGCGACCGTTACATCGATATTCCGCAGCCGGTGCGCGATGTTTATCGGATGTGGCGGCCATCGCCGTTGATACGTGCGCGGCGGCTCGAACAGAAGCTCGGCACTCCCGCCAAGATTTACTTTAAGTATGAAGGCGTGTCGCCGGCGGGCTCGCACAAGCCGAACACGGCGGTCGCGCAGGCTTGGTACAACAAACAAGCGGGGATCAAGCGGCTTAGCACGGAAACCGGGGCAGGACAGTGGGGATCGTCGCTGGCCTTCGCTGGCGCGCTATTCGGTATCGACGTGACCGTTTTTCAGGTCCGCATTTCATACGATCAGAAGCCTTACCGACGGGCGCTGATGGAGACGTACGGAGCGCGCTGCGTTGCTTCGCCGTCGAACGAGACCGAATCGGGCCGCGCAATCCTGAAGCAGCATCCGGACAGCCCCGGGTCGCTCGGCATCGCCATTTCCGAGGCGGTGGAGGTGGCGGCCAAGGACCCGGCGGTGAAGTATTCGCTTGGATCGGTCCTCAATCACGTGCTGCTGCACCAGACGATCGTGGGTCAGGAAGCGATCGAGCAGTTTGCGATGGCCGGCGACGATCCCGACGTCGTCATTGCTTGCGCGGGCGGCGGCTCAAATTTCGCCGGCCTTGCTTTCCCATTTCTCGGGCTACAACTGCGCGGTGGACGCAAGCGGCGCGTTATTGCCGTGGAGCCGGCGGCCTGCCCGTCGCTGACGCGCGGCAAGTATGCCTATGATTTCGGTGATACGGCGCACCTTACGCCGCTGGTCAAGATGCATACGCTTGGTTCGACCTTCATTCCGCCCGGCTTCCATGCCGGCGGTTTGCGTTATCACGGCATGTCGCCGCTGGTATCGCATGCCTACGAGTTGGGCCTGCTCGAAGCGCGCGCCTATCATCAGGTGACCTGCTTTGAGGCCGGCGTCGAATTCGCGCGTTGCGAAGGCATCGTAGCGGCGCCGGAGGCCACTCACGCGGTGCGCTGCGCTATCGACGAGGCGCTGCGCTGCAAGAAGGAAGGCAAGAAAGAGACGATACTCTTCAACCTTTCCGGCCACGGCCATTTCGATATGCAGGCCTACATCGACTACTACGAGGGGAAACTCGTAGACCGGGACTACGACGAGAAGGAACTCGCCACGGCGCTGGCAGGCTTGCCGAGCGTCGCCGCGTGAGCCAGCTTGGCTCACCACAGAATTTTCATCCGAAGAGGAATGCCATGATCGAGCCCTATAACGCCGTCGGCCTGATCCCCAGCTTCTGGGGCATTCGAAGGCGCGAAGAGATCAAGCACAACATCGAGCACCTCAAGGGGCTAACCAAGGCGGCGTTCTGGCTCTCCAATCTCGATATTCCGGTGCGCTTGCTCGCGATTCCCGAGGGCGCGCTGATGGGTTTCAATGACGAAGTTCTGGATGTCGATCATGCCGACTATGCACGCACCTGCTGCATCGACATTCCGGGGCCCGAAACTGATGAGATAGGCAAGCTAGCGCGGCAATGGAACGTCTACATCATGGCGCAGGCCAAGGCGCGCCACAAAGACTGGAAGGATCGCTTCTTCAATATCGGCTTCATCGTCGACCCGGACGGCAAAATCATCCTTCAGCACTACAAACTCACAGCGCTCCTGCCGGTCGAGCGCTCGGTGTCACCACATGATGTCTATGATTGGTGGATCGAGAAGTACGGCCGCACGCTCGACGCATTCTGGCCGGTCGCTGATACGAAGATTGGGCGGCTCGGTATCATGATGGCGATGGAGGGCAATTATCCGGAGAACGGTCGCGGCCTGGCCATGAACGGCGCCGAGGTGGTGTATCGCGCCTCGATGCCGGCGCCGTTCACCGAGAACGACGTGTTCGAGATCTCCAATCGTGCCCGCGCGCTCGAAAACAACATGTACATCGTGGCGCCGAACATCGGCAGCTATCATCTTGATGCCGACCATCCGGTAGGCATCGACGCCGGTGGCGGCCAGTCGATGATCGTCGACTACCGCGGCCAGCTTGTCGGTAAGCAACGCGACACCAACGGCTCGACATTCGTCGCGGGCGTCATCAACATTGAAGCTTTGCGCCATCATCGAGAGACGGCACAGGTCACTAATTGGATGAAGGATATCCGGGCAGAACTCGCGCAAATAATTTACGAAAAACCAATTTATCCGAAGAATCGTTACATGAAGAAAGTGCCGCCGAAACACGCCGAATACAAGCGCGATGTGATCGAAAAGCAGGTCGCTTTAATGCAGAAGCGGGGAATTTGGAAGAAGTCATCATACTGAAAAAGTGAGATCACTCGGGAGGCAATCATGGCAAAAGACAAAAAACCTTCAGAAGATTTAAGTACAGTAGCGGGACAGGCTATTGAGCAGGCTCGTGGAGCAATGGAGAACTATGTGAATTTCTTTCAAAAAAGTATGTCAGCCTCACCGTGGGCGGGCACAGAGCTAAACAAGAAGCTGACAGATTATGCTAAGCAAAATATCGACACCGCCTTTGGGCTCGCACAAAAGCTTACCCAGGCCAAGGATTTACAAGATCTGGTGCGTATCCAAACGGAGTTCTTTCAGACGCAATTGAATTCGTTGACTGAGCAAGCAAAAGACCTCGGCGAGACGATGACGAAAGCAACGGCAGGTGAATTGAAGGGTTCCTCTTCTTGATCAGGGTGGCGACCCCAGCGATATACGCGGCAAAACAATGCTTCAGCTTTGGTGAGGACCGCGCATTAGCAGGAGCGCCGCCTCAATTTGTCTCCAAGTCGCTGCTTCTTTGCTATTTCCATTTTCTTCGAATGAGCAAGCCCGTTTGGCTGCTACGACAACGGCTTTATCACCATGCGTATCTAACAATTGTCGGGCGTAGTCTTGGGTTTCGATTGCTTGCATTGTGAACCTCATCGCAAATAGTAAACCGTTGCACCGAGTTAACTAACCGCCCATGAATGAGGGGTTAGAAGACGAGCGGGCGCTCTCGGGACAAAGGTCAGAGGCTGCTCATTTTTTTCAAGTGTGATGCCTCACACACTGCTCGAAAGCGCCCGCTCATCTTGCGCATTGAAGAAGCCGAAGCTCCTCACGCAACAAGCCTCTTCAATGCGAAAAGACAACCTCAGAATCGCTGAAGAGTCTTTGACCTCGATCAGACAGTATTGCTGACCATTTTTCGATTTGGGCAACGTCGGGGATGAAGGTTCCTTCTGGTCATCCGGCGGCATCCTTGAACATGCCTTGTGCGAGTTTTCCTTGGGCGAGTTCATCAGCCGCTTGCCGTGATAGGTCTGTTTGGCGCTATCATTTACTTATTCGTTAGCAAAACCACAGATCCGCTCTACTTGGCACGAACTACTCTGTGATTTTGTACGTTGGTCTATTTGTGACATCTGATGGGAGGAAAAATGCACTCCAAATTGATCAGAGCATTAACGGTCGGCGTATTCACAATCGGTACCGCTGCAATGGCGCATGCGCAACAGAGTGGCCCCATAAGGCGAAGCGTCGATGTGGGCAAGTATGAATACGACTCGCACTGCGCCGTGTGCCATGGTTCGACCGGCAAGGGCAACGGTGTCTACGCGGAGCGCCTCGAGAAAAGCACGACGGTGCCCAACCTGACCGAGCTATCAAAGAAGAACAACGGCGTATTCCCCTATGCGCGGGTGTACGAAACTATTGATGGAAGGCTGGAGGTACCGGCGCACGGTCCGAAAGATATGCCCATCTGGGGCAGAGATTTCAGCGCAATGAATCCCATGCTCGGTCCTTACGTCAATGACGAAGGATTTGCGCGTGTCAAAATTCTTGCGTTGACCGAGTACATTTACCGCCTGCAAGCGAAGTAATTCTTCGGGGGCTGCCCCGATGCAGACGCCAACTGCAATAACCCTCGGCGACAAGCGTGCGAACGGCGTGCGGTCATTTTTGTTTGCTATTCGAATGTCACTTGCCGTCATGAAAGGATCGTGAGCGTCGATGCCTACGGTGACGATGTATCGGTGCCCTCATTCGAGCCGCGAATGCGCTGTAAGCGGTGCGGCCAGCTAGGCGCTGATGCGCGACCCAATTGGGCCGAACGGTCTGCTACCGGGGCATTTACTGGACGATAGGCCCACCGGGTGCCCAGCCAAGACCGTTCGAGACCCCAAGGAATTCTTTGATGCAGATCATGGCAGCCGGTCGGAAAATCATTATTGAAAACATGAAATGCTGTCCGGTTTCCCATTCGCACGGAGGGGGTCAATGATCAGCAATACGCATCAACATTTTATAGAGCCCGCATCGCGACGTTTCGCCCGAAGTGCTGGTCATGCGCTCGTTTTGGCCGTCGCGGTTTTTTACTGATCGCCATCCTCACCAATCCGGTGCTACCTTAGCCTTGGCTGTATGTGCCAAAAACTTCATCCGCATTGATTAGAAGGAATCGCCTAACGTCGGCGCACCATGATCGCGCTGCCGTGTTTCGTACTGGCCACCTTGGCCGCGCCATTCAAGTCGAAGGGCCGGCTGGAAGCCGAAAACGCGACGCTCCGACATTAGTTGATCGTTCTGCGACACCCACGGACAGGCCGACCGCAGATTGATACAGATCTGCGTGCCTTGATTCGGCAGATGAGCATCGAGAACCCGCTTTGGGGCGCGCCGCGCATCCACGGCGAACTCCTCAAACTCGGGTTTGACGTCGCGCAGTCGAGCGTCGCCAAGTGCATGGTTAATGGCGTATTTTCCTGCGTAATCACGCGCCGGACATCGCCGCCATGGACCTTTTCGTTGTCCCGACCATTGATTCGGTCTGCTCTATGCCTTCATCATCATTCGGCTGGACCGTAGAGACCTGGTCTGAATCAACATCACGACAAGCCCGACGGTTGAATGGATCACACAACAGTTACCCGAGGCATTCCCCTGGAATGATGCGTCGCGCTACCTCATCCGGGATCGGGATCGTATCTATGGCACTGTCGTTACATCTATGCTGGCTATTATAACAACATCAGAACGCACTGGTCATTGGATAAAGATACTCCAGTCTCTCGCCCGGTTCAGCCGACCGGAAACATCAAATCGCACTCTATTCTTAGCGGACGTCATCACCATTACGTACGGATTAAGGTTTTCGGTACACACAGCCGAACTTTTTCTGGACTCAGGTCTCGGCGAAAATTTGTCGTAGCTGTCTTTTGAGCACTTTTCCCGCGCCGCTCTTGGGAAGATCGTTGCACACGAAGATGTGTTTGGGACACTTATAGCCGGCCAAACGTAATCTGACCCGATCCCGCATTTCGTCAGGCGTTGCCGAATGACCGGGCCGTAAAACGACCGCAGCCACGACCTTTTCAACCCAGTGGGGATCAGGAAGGCCAAAAACCGCCGCTTCAAGAACACATGGATCCTGTGACAAAGCGTCTTCAACTTCGCGGGGATAAACATTTTCTCCGCCGCTCACGATCATATCATGCTTGCGATCGGCTATTGTGAGATAGCCATCTTTATCGAGAGTGCCGAGGTCTCCGGTTCGCAACCATCCGTTATTCATCACGGCGTTGCTGGCTGTTGGATTGCGCCAATATCCGGCCATGGTTCGATCGCTGCGAACCGCTATCTCGCCAATCCCAATGCTGTCGGCATCGAGAATATTAACCTCACAATGAAGCGGTCGGCCACTGCTAGACAGCCGCGCATTGCGATCATCGGTGGTGACCGCTTGTCTGTGGTCTTCGGCGGTTAATGCGGTAATCATTCCGGCTTCTGTCGATCCATAGCCCTGCATGAATTCACAGTGTGGAAACGTCGCCATCGCTTTGCGCAACAGCTCGACTGGCACTGTCGAGGCAGCGTAATAGACGATTCTCAATTTCGAGAGGTCGGTCTTCGAAACACTAGGATGGTTCACCAAGGCGCTAATCATTGTCGGGACGAAATGCGAATAGGTGACGCCATATCTTTCCATTAGCGCCAAGATATTACCGGCAGAGAACTCCGGCGCGAGAATAGTGGTGCAACCGCTCACAAATGCTGGAAACAAATGATACCACATGCCGCCCACGTGAAAGAGCGGCATGGCCGCCAGAGCAACGTCGTTTTGGCGTAGACCCAACATCCAATCGGCGGCTGCGCGGCAGTTTCGCATCAGCCCGCTATGTGTGAGCATGGCACCCTTTGGCTTGCCGGTCGTGCCGCTCGTGTACATCAGGCACAAGACATCACTTCCGGACACTTGCGCGATTGGTTCGGCCGGTGAGGACTGAGCAAGCAGATCTTCGTATCCAATCCAGCCAGCAGACGAACCACCAAAGCGAATGTAAAACCGCACAAACGGAAGCGTCGGCCGCATCTCATCAACCAGCTCTGAAAACTCCGGAGCCGCCAAAATGATCGTCGGCTCTCCATCCGTCAGCGGATGCAGCAGTTCATCGCGCGCAAGGCGCCAATTCAGCGGCAGCACGATGAGGCCGGCCTTGGACGCGCCATAAACTTCAAAGGCTTCCGGCCAATTCCGCGAAAGCATCGCGATCCGCTCGCCCGCCCGCACCCCAAGCGCGGCCAGGCCATTGGCTAACCAATTCATCCGTCCATTGATGTCGTTAAATGTGAGCGAGCGGCCCTCGCTGACCAGCGCGGCCTTGTCAGGAAATGCAGCCGTTACGAATCGCACCGCATCAGAGAAAACAAAGATCGAAGTCCAATCCATACTTAAACGACCTACCGACCGGTTCGGTTCGGAACATATCAAAATGGCTCATAGCTGCAATGTTTTTCGAAAAACCGTTGACATTCCCACCAAACCGGCTGCTATATTTACCTACCGATCGGTAGGTAATTCATCCGCTGAGATGACTTTATGGACGTTTTTATCGACGATGACCTCCGGCAGTTTCGCGATGCTATCGCGCGCTGGGTCGACGAACGGCTGGTCCCACGCGCCGCGGCGATCGACGCAGCCGACGCCTTTCCCGAAGAGCTGTTTCGCGAGCTGGGAGGCCTTGGTTACTTCGGTGTGCTCTATCCCGAAAAATACGGCGGCAGCGGAATGGCCCGCCGTTATTTCGCCTACACCATTCTCTGTGAAGAATTATCCCGCGGCCACATGGGGTTTGCCTCGATTGTCTGCATGCACGCCTCGACGGCAACACACACCATCGCCACCTGGGGCACGGAGGCGCTCCGTCAACGCTATCTCGTGCCGGCGATCCGCGGTGAGATGATTGGTGCGTTTTCGATCACCGAGCCCAACGCCGGCTCCGATGCAGCCGCGATACGGACACGCGCAACCCGTTGTGACGGTGGATGGCGTTTGAACGGCACGAAGATGTTTGCATCCAATGGCACAATTGCAAGTTTCGTAAGTATCGCCGCCACGACAGACCCGCAACTTGGATCAAAGGGTATCAAGCTTTTCCTCGTCGATGTCAGGCGCGAAGGCTTTAGTGTTAGCCGCCGGCTTGAGAAATTCAATATTCATGGAGCAGACACGGCAGAACTCGTGCTTGCAGACGTGTTTGTGCCGGACGAGTGCCTCCTTGAGGGGGACCAAGGCGGTTTTCTGAATGCCTATCGTGCGCTGACAGTTGACCGCATCTTTACCGCGGCGCTTGCACTCGGCAACGGCCGCGCCGCATACGATGCTGCGCTCGCTTATGCAAAGGAACGTATTCAGTTCGGACAACCGATCGTAAAATTTCAGGCCGTTCAGTTCAAGCTTGTAAATATGCTGGCAAAGCTCGAACAGGCGCGCCTTATGACTTATCGCGCGGCAATGCTCGCCGATCAGGGCCTGTCAATTACCACCGAAGCCGCACTTGCAAAGCTCGTGGCCAGTGAAAACTGCAATAACGTCTGCCAAGACGCATTCAGCATCTTTGGCGGATACGGCCTAATGCGCGAATTTCCAGCGCAACGTTTTTTGCGTAACTCATTCTTCCCAATGGTGGGAGGCGGAACATGCGACATTATGCGTCTGATCGTATCACGACAGATCGGACTTTAATCGGAAATTATGCAAAGCAATGAGCAATACAACTCCGGTTATACACGTGGAAGCAGACGACTCCACTAAGAGTTTTCTCGATGGAGTATCGGAGCAACTCACTAAACTCATTTTGGAGCGCGGCTACGACAATACTCCGATGTCAGTCATCGCAAAAACGCTCGGAATGACCAAGGCCGGCATCTACCATCATATCGAGACCAAAGAAGACCTGCTTTATGCTGTCCATCGCAGGGCGATTGATCAGATGCTACTGCCAGTCATCGAGCGAGCTGACCTAGTCCCAGAGCCAGAAGCCAGATTGCGGCTGTTCCTGTTCGAATATGCACACCTAATGACCAGCGATCCTGCAGCACGGGTATTGATCAACGAAGCGCACCGTCTTTCACCTGAACGTTATGAGGAAATCCGTGGCGTTTGGCGCCGCGGGTATCATCTCGTGCGCGATTCAATTGCAGCATTGCAAGAAACTGGCCGGTGTCGAAACGACATTAGCCCCGGTCACGCCGCATTCGCTGCGCTCGGGATGTGCAGCTGGATTCTCTATTGGTTTGACTACACGCGCCCTTCTGCGGGCAACGAGATTGCCGCAACGATGTGCAGCATTTTTATGTCGGGCGTGCTTACGAAAGAAGCGCCTAATCAGAATAAGGATCAAGAGAAAACAAAGAAACGATGAGAGGGTGCGAGATAAAAACGAAAGCAGGGACACACGAACATCGCGATCCAGGTGCCGTTCTCGACGGCACGATCGTCAGTGTCACGGTTATCGATAAAGTGAATTCCGCTATGCGCACCTACCACGAAGAGACATTCGGTCCATTTGTAAGCATCGTCCGGGTGAAAGATACTGAAGACGTGATCCGTGTTGCAAACGATACGGAGTATGGCCTTGCGGCGGCCGTGTCCGGCAGAGACATTTCGCGCGCCATCGAAGTCGCGAGGCGAATCGACGCCGGCTCAACCCACATCAATGGTCCAACTGTGCAGGACGAAGCGCAAATTCCATTCGGCGGAATGAAGGCGAGCGGATATGTCCGCTTCGGAAGCCGAGCTGGCATCCATGAGTTTACCGAACTGCGTTGGATCACAATCGAGACCAAACCGCACCACTATCCGTTCTAAATTCTCTCAAATCGGAGATGTTTATGACCAACGCCCGAGAAACACAGGCTAAGACCCTGCCGATCCCCAGCGCAGAAAATGCCACTGTGGAATTTCAGGACGGGATCGCGTGGGTCACGCTCAATCGGCCGCAAAAGAAAAACGCTATGAGTCCCGCGCTCAATCGGGAGATGATTGGAATTCTCGACGCGCTCGAGATTGATACCCGTTGTTCGGTGCTTGTCCTCACCGGCGCGGGTGATTCGTATTCCGCGGGTATGGATATCAAGGAATACTTCCGCGAGGTCGACAAGGCGACACCGATTGAAGTTATGCGCGTCCGGCGCGCGTCAATGGCTTGGCAATGGCGGCAACTGCAACGTTTTCCAAAGCCAACAATTGCGATGGTCAATGGATGGTGCTTTGGCGGAGCCTTCACGTCCCTTGTCTCTTGTGATTTGGCCATCGCTGCCAATGAAGCGACATTCGGCCTTTCTGAGATCAACTGGGGAATTCTTCCAGCCGGAAACGTCATGAAGGCGGTAGTCGAGAAAATGACGCAGAGCGACGCCGCCTACTATCTTATGACCGGCGAGACCTTCAATGGCCAACAAGCCGCCGCCATGCGGCTGGTAAACGAAGCCGTTCCGCTCGCGCAACTCCGCGAACGCACGGAGCGATTGGCGCGGAAGCTTATGGAAAAAAATCCGCATATTCTTTCAACGATGAAACTGACATATCGACGCGTCAAAGAAATGAATTGGGATATTGCAGAAGATTATCTGTACGCAAAGGCGCAGGAGGCCTATTCGACTGACCCCGAACAGGGGCGCAAGCAGGGAATGAACCAATTCCTGGATGAAAAATCTTTTAAGCCAGGCTTAGGACAATACCGGCGTAAAAACTAAATCGGATGTCGTTGTAAATCGGAAAGTCGGCATTCAGTGCATGATCCGACTTTGGTAATTCGGAAAGAGGAAAGGCAATCATGCTGCGCATTTCGGTAGGTTTTGTGTTCGCGGTAGGACTTGCGCTCGGCGTACAGATGGCCGCCGCGCAGGAGTATCCCAATAGGCCAATCCACTTCATGCAGGGGTTTGCTCCCGGCGGAAACGCCGATGTGATCACGCGGGTGCTCGGCGACGCAATGAGCCGCGATATGGGGCAACCGGTAATCAGCAAATCGCGGACCGGCGCCGGCGGTAATCTCGCCTCGGCGATGACGGCAAAAGCTTCGGCCGACGGCTACACCATCGTTCTCCTGACGACGGCGCACGTCATTTCTCCGGCGATCTATAATTCGCTAGGTTTCGATCCGGTGAATGATTTTGAATTCATTTCAACCGTTTCCGATTTTCCTTTTTTCATCGTGACCAGTGCCAATTCTCCATACAAGAATATCGGAGACCTGGTTGCGGCGGCGCGGGCCAAGCCGGGCGGGCTGACTGTTGGCACCGCTGGCGTTGGCACCGGGCAGCACATGTGCGAGGAGTTATTCGCGACATCGATCGGCACAAAATTCATTCATGTGCCGTTCCGCGGCGACTCGGCGGCAGTGGCTGCGCTGCTCGGTGACAACGTCGATTTCATCGTCGCGCCCGGTACGGCGATTTTTGCGAATATCGAGGCCGGGAAGTTCAAAGCGCTTGCCGTGTCGGGGTCGCAACGATGGCCGTCGCTTCCCCAGGTGCCGACTATCGCTGAAACGGTAGCTCCGGGATTCGAGGTCATGGCATGGGTCGGTGTGGCGACGACGCGAGGCGTTCCGGCGCCAATTATCGATCGTTTGAACAAGGAACTGCGACAAGCGCTGGCGTCGCCGACCGTGAAGGCGCGGCTCAACGGCCTCGGCGGTATTCCGCACGCTAGCAGCCCAGCCGAAATGACCGAACGGGTAAAGTCGGAGATCACACGCTGGATCGAGGTGGCGACGAAGGCCGGGATCGAAAAGCGATAAAGGCCGCAATAAGCAATTTACCAACTGCGGGCGAGCCAACCTTGCGAACAGTGCAACAAGGAGGGAGCCAATGTCCGATGCACCTACTGATGTCCATCCGCTGACCCAAAAATTCCTCGGCAAGGAAATGTATTTGGTAGTGACCCGCCCGGTGCGTTCGCCGGAAATCGCAAAGCGCCTCGGTGATCACCTTGCGCATCAGGTTGATCTTGAGAAACGCGGTATCATGTTCGCCGCCGGGCCGTTATATTCCAAAGGGTCGACGGTGCCGGAGGCCGGCATGTTCGTGTTACGTGCCAATTCATTCGAGGAGGCGGAGGCGATCGCTATGAGCGATCCGTTTCACGCCGCGGGATTGCGTACCTTCACTATCCAGAAATGGCGGATCAACGAGGGCAGCATTACCGTCACTGTGAACCTGTCGGATCAATCGATGCAATTAACTTGACGCGCCGAAAGATTGGGATTCAGTCAATTATACACTTAAGAGTCGCAGCTAAGTCGCGTCAGGCTATAGAATTATTGACCCTCTAAACGTTGTCTACATTTGAATGAGGCCAGCGCTTTCAAAATTGGCATGCAGGTCAAGTTGAATTCGTTGGTGTAGCATCTTGTTGACAATATGAGGCGCGACGGGGACCATTTAACGCATGCGTGTCGCAATTCTTGACGATATTCACCGCGCTTACGAGGGCACGACCGGTGTTCGCCGCTTGCGAGCCCGCGCCGAGGTGCAAATTTTCATCCACCCGATCGGCGATCCGTCAGTGCTCCGGGGCTTTGATGCGTTGGTGGCAAATCGTGAGCGAACGCGTTTTACTCGTTCGCTCCTGGAACAACTTCCTGATCTGCGCATCATCGCACAAACTGGTAATCACGCGTACCATATCGATTTAAGCGCAGCTGAGGAGCGTCAAATAATCGTTGCCAAAGCCACCGGTGGCTTCTGCACAAGCGCGGCCGAGCTTGCGATCGGATTGATGATTGCAGTGATGCGGCAAATCCCATCCATCGATCGCGAGGTCAAATTGGGCAGATGGCCGACGCCGATGACTCATGTCCTCCGCGGCAAGACACTCGGCATTGTTGGTTTGGGACACGTTGGCCGGCACGTCGTCAAAATTGCTCGGGCATTCGAAATGAAAGTGCTTGCCTGGGGCCCACGCTTGTCTCAAGAGGCGGCTTCGTCGGTTGGCGCTGAAAGTTGCGAACTTGATGATCTGCTGAGTTGCTCCGACGTCGTCTCTGTACACGCAACTCTGAGCCCCCAATCTAGGGGGCTCATTGACGCCAGACGTCTACGGCTCATGAAGCCAACGGCCTACCTGATCAACACCGCACGCGGTCCGATCGTTGATGAGCCTGCACTCTGCGCGGCACTTGCAAGCGGGCAAATTGCAGGTGCCGGTCTTGACGTCTTCAATGAAGAGCCAGTGACGTCCGCCCACCCTTTGACCAGGCTGCCAAATGTTGTCCTTACCTCACACATTGGTTGGCCGACCGATGAGATATACAAGCAATTTGCGGACGCTGCGGCTGATGCCCTGCTTGCCTATCTCGACGGGCAGGAGGTTCCCTGTTTTGTCGCTCAGCACTGACGTTTCTGTCGATATTGGTAAATCCCCTCGCGCTGCCGACCTGAGAATAATTTTTAGTGATTCGATAAACATGTGGCGGATTTCGTCTCCGCTACGTCCAAATTTAGGCTTTCGGTACAGAGCGCATCAAATCATGCAAACGTCTCGAAATTCCCTCTTTCAGGTGAGCGGACGAACTTTCATGTCTGGCACCGACCCCAAGATAGCGATCAGCAACGTCTTTTGATTGAAGCAATTCTTGTCCTGAGCCCGTCAAGGCCACTCGACCATTCTCGATGACGTAGCCGCGATCAGCGACGGCAAGGCTAAGTTGAGCGTTTTGTTCGGATAGCAGAATAGCCAAACCCTGGTCGCGCAGGCTGACGATCAGGTCGAATATTTCGGTCACCAGCCGGGGCGCTAGTCCCAGCGAGGGTTCGTCAAGCATCAGCAATTTCGGGCGCGACATCAGCCCGCGCCCGATCGCAAGCATCTGCTGCTGACCGCCGGACAAATTTCCCGCGACTTCCGACATGCGCTCGCGCAGCACCGTAAAGCGCGTTGCGACCTCGGCTCGCTGCGCGTCCGCTTCATCCGAGCGGCGCCGGTGAATATAGGCCCCCAATTCAAGGTTTTCGCTTACGCTGAGCCCAGAGAAAATCTGCCGGCCTTCCGGCACATGCACGATGCCAAGGCGCATTCGGGTCGAGGTCGGCGCGGCTTCGATCCGCTCGCCGTTGAACGTGATGGTGCCGGTGCGAGGCCGCGTCAGCCCCGAAATGGTCTTGAGTAGTGTCGACTTGCCGGCGCCATTGGCCCCGATCAGCGTCACAATTTCGCGCGGCCGAACGGTCAGGTCGATGTCGTGAATGACATCCAGGCCGCCGTAGCCTCCCGACAAGCGTTGCAGTTCGAGCGTCATGGGTTCTTCCCTTCGGGCCGGCTCAGATAGGCCTCGATGACCTTTGGATTCCGCTGAATGTCCTGCGGCGCGCCCGACGCAATGAGCCGGCCGGCATCAAGCACGAAGACCAGATCGGCGACGCCCATGACCAGCGACATATTGTGCTCGACCACGATGATGCTCGTTCCGGCATCGCAGATCGCGCGCAAAAAGACCGCCAGCTCCGCCGTCTCGCGATCGTTCAAGCCGGCGGCCGGCTCATCGAGCAGCAGCAATTTCGGATTGGCCATCAGTGCGCGCACCACCTCGATCAGCTTTTGCGCGCCGATCGGCAGGTCAGTGGCAGCAACGTCGCGCGATTGTCCCAGCCCGATCATATCGAGGAGCGCGTCGGCCTTGTCGATCAGGTTCTTTTCTTCGCGCCGGGCGGCGCGGCTCCAAAGCATCTGCGAAACTATGGGCGTGCGAACGTGCAAATGTGCGCCGGCCAGGATGTTTTCCACGGTCGTCATGCCCGGAAAAACGCGTGCGGTCTGGAAGGTGCGGATGACGCCGAGCGCGGCGATATGGTGACTGGCCAACCCCGCCACGTTCTTGCCGAAAAAGCTCACCTCGCCTGACGACGGCGCGTAAAGGTTCGTCGCGACGTTGAACAAGGTGGTCTTGCCGGCGCCATTCGGCCCGATCAGCGCAGATACGCTGCCAAAGGGGACGGTTAGGCTGACATTGTCGACCGCCAGCACGCCGCCAAATATTTTCGAAACCGAACGGCATTCGAGTGCGGGCACAGTCATGATCCTGCCCTCGCATAGGCAATTGCGGTCCCACGGAACGAAATCTTGTTCAGCCAAAGCACCAGCCGGCCAAAAAGACCTTCCGGCATGAACAGGAAGATGATGACGAGCAGCGCGCCTTCGACAGCGGTCTTGAACACCGCCAGATCCTGCACTAGCGTCGGCAACAGCGTTAGCACCAGCGATCCGAATAGCCCACCGATCAAGGTGCCTTCCCCACCCAGCACCAGCATGGCTATCATCTCGAACGAGCGCGTCGTCTCGACCATCTCCGGCGACAAGAAGTGAAAGCTGAAGGCGTAGAGACTGCCAGATAGCGACGCCAACGCCGCGGAGATGCACAGCGCGACGATCTTGACGCGACTAACATTCACGCCCAGTGCCGCCGCGGCCAGCTGGTCCGAGCGCACCGCCTTGAGCGCGCGCCCAAAACCCCGGCGCATGCCGCCCTCGAGCGCCAGCACCAGAATTGCGGCCAGCGCCAGCGCCAGATAGTACATGCGCAGTGGCGTATCGAAGAAAAAGCCAGCGGCCTCGAAGGCAGGAACTCCAACCAGGCCGGACGGGCCGCCGGTCAGATCGACGAGGCCGACCGCAAGCGAGTCGACCAGAAGGCCGAAGGTCAGCGTGGCCAACGCCAGGTAGTGGCCGCGCAAACGTCCGGTCGCCAGCGCCAGCAGCAAAGCGCACAGCACGCTGAGAATCAGTGCGGCAATGACGGCGGCAACCGGCGGCCATCCGTAGGATGTGGCCAGAATTGCCGCGCAATAGCCGCCGACCGCCATGAAGCCGGCATGGCCGAGACTGACTTGGCCCGCATAGCCCATGAGCACATCGAGCCCGAGCACGGCGATGTACAGGATCAGGGCAATCACCAGCGACTGGAGCAGGCCGTTCGGCATCGGCAATGCCGGAACGACCGCAAGCACCACAAGCAGGATGACGGCGAAAGCCAATTGGCGACGGCCCGGCAACCGGACCACGGCGCGATGGATGCGGCCCTCGTCGCGGACATCGCTCCTGCGCGGTGGACCGCTCGGGAACAGACCGGCCGGCCGCAACACCAGAACGCCGAGCAATAGCGCCAGCGCCAGCGTATTGGCGAACAACGACGACACGTAATAAGCGGCGAACTGCTCCGCGACGCCGAGCAGAATGCCGCCCACAATCGATCCGGCAAAACTTCCCATCCCGCCGATGGCAACGGCAATGAAGCCGGAGATCGTGAAAAATTGCCCGCTATCGAACTGTAGCGACATGACCGGCGCGACCAGGACGCCGCCGATCGATCCAATCATCGCAGCAAGCCCAAAGCTCAGCAGCATCATCGCGCGCAGATCGATCCCCATGAGTCGCGCCGCGGCGGGATTTTCCGCGCAGGCGCGCAGCGCGCGACCCAATGTGGTCTTTTGCAGCAGCAGCCACAATCCGACAATGATGACAGCCGATACGCTGGCGAGCCAAATGCCCTGCGACGGAATCCGCAAGCCGCCGATAACGAGCGGCGCCTCGCCGGAGAATGGCGGCAGCGCGTAGGGTTGATTACCCCAAACGACCAGAGTGGCTCCGATAAAGAACGTCAACAGCCCCGCGGTCAGCACAAGTGCGCTGCTGCTGGGCAGCCGCGACACCGCGGGCACGAAGGTGAATGCGCCCACCAGCAGGCTAAAAGCGGTTGCGCAGACGACCGCTGCGACCGCGGCCGGCAAGATCGGCCAACCGAAACTCACCTGA
The DNA here is from genome assembly GCA_963709855.1 of uncultured Alphaproteobacteria bacterium. Taxonomy (GTDB): domain Bacteria; phylum Pseudomonadota; class Alphaproteobacteria; order Rhizobiales; family Xanthobacteraceae; genus Pseudolabrys. The sequence goes on from CAVPXX010000004.1 coordinate 59,254, forward strand.
AAATAATACATGCCCATAGCGCCAAGGACGCAAAACGCGCCTTGCGACAGGTTCACGACGTTCGTCACCCTAAAGACGAGCGAGAATCCCAGGGCGGCGATCGCGAACACGCCGCCCTGCAGCAGACCGCCAATGACGATCTGGAGGATGCTCGTCAAGTTTTTAATTCCGTTGTTCTATTTCTGCAGCGGAGCGCCCGTCGGTTGACTAACGACGATCCAAGTATCGGCCGCCGGGTCCCACCGGCTCACGAGGGCATTCTTGACCGTCAGCCCGCGTTGCGGAACGGATTTGAAGTCGTAGATTCCGTTCACGCCGGTAAGGCTTGTCTGGCTGTTGACATAGTCCCGGATTTGGCTCGCCGTCGCTTTGGTGCCCAGCTTGCGTAGCGCTTCCACCACGATGTTGGCCGGATCCCAGGCCAGTGCCGACATGTTGTCCGGCTTCAGATTCGCCGCTTTGAACGCAGCATGAAACTTCTTCTGCTGCTCTTCGACTTTGGAATCAAGTTTGAACATGCCCTCGTGCGGCAGGAACACGGAGGTCGGGATATATAGCTCTTTCGGCAGGAAGCTCTTGTATTGTTCCATCTGCGCATAAGTCTGGTTGCCGTTGGTGGTGCCGAAGGGGATGTCCAGTCCGGCCTGAAGCACGGCTTTGAAGACAGTCGCAATAGGAGCACCGGTTGACCAGGCAATGAACGCCTGCGGATTGGCCGCCTTGATGCGTTCGATCTGCGCCGAGACGCTGACATCCTTGGGATTGAAACGCTGACGTTCCACGACCTGCACGTCGGAATTCTCCGGCAGCTTGAGCACTTCATCGAAGCCGCGCTCGGCATCCTGACCGGAGGCGTCGGTGCTCGTCATGAAACCGATTTTGGTCCTGCCGGTCGAGCGGAAATAGCGCACCAGCGCTTCGATGAGTGCGTGCGTGTCGGCACTCGTTGAATACTGGTAGGTTCCCAGCGCCGGGTGAACTCCGGGCGACAAACAGTAGTCAAAGGGACCTTCCTTCAGCAGCGGCGCGATAGCATTGCACATCGCGACAATGCTGGAACCGAGCATCACGGCCGGCTTCTCCGCGAGAATTCCGTTGGCGATTTGCACGGTGGTCTGCGGGTTGGTCTGATCGTCATGGAAGACGAACTCAAGCGGCTGTCCGCTGATGCCGCCCTCTTTGTTGACCGTGGACTGAAGCAGCTGCAGCGTCTGCTGCTCGCCCTTTCCTAGAAAGGCGGCTCCCCCGGTCAACGGCAGGATCACGTTAATTTTGTACGGATCGGCGGCATGCGCGCTAAAAACCCCCAGCAGCGATGCGCACGCCACGACGGCCAAACCGCGTTTTACCGGTTTCAAGATCGACATCGTTTCCTCCCACTGTTTCTTGCGTTTCTGAACGCAATGGTGCGGCCGGGCCGTGTGCCGGTCAACCATCGCGGCGGTACCATAATGGAATCCGGGCGTTATTGCTCGTTCTGTGACGCCGTCGAAGACCTGCGGGCGGTTGATCGCCCTGCTTAGCCCTCTAAGTAATCCAGTTCCGGCCAGTGCGCCAGCACCGCGTGGCTGTCAAAAGCCGCCCAATTTACCGCTGCCGCAGTGCGGCAAAAAGAGACGCGCTCTCTGGATCGTAGAGCAGGCACCCGCGCTGTCTTGGGGGATGCTTGACCCAAATCAAGGACGCGTATGCGCGGGATATCGATTATTCGTTTTGCATTCTAAAAAAATTCTAGTGCGATCTTGTTCGCTAAATCGGAGAGGAAGAACGCCCATGAATATTGCCATCACCGACACTCGTAAAGCCCGCGTGGTCTATGACGATCTGCGCGAATGGATTGTCGAGGCCGACAAGCTCGGCGAGTTGGTGCGCGCCAATGGATATTCTTGGCAGGAAGACATCGGCATGGCGGCCGAGCTGCTGCAACACGACGCGGCCGCGCCCGTGGCACTGTTCGACAATATCCCGGGCTATCCGAAAGGCTTCCGGGTGCTCACCAACTTCTTTGGCGGGCGGCGGCAGAACATGACGCTCGGCTTTTCGCCCGATCTTAACAAGATCGAACTGTCCGAGGCCCTCCTCAACGACTTCCAGAAGGTCTCCGACAAGCCGCTGCCTTACCAAGTCGTAGAGACCGGTCCGGTCATGGAGAACGTGATCGAGGGCGACGCGATCGATGTCACCCGCTTCCCGACCCCGGTCTGGCACGATCGGGATGAGGGGCGGCGCTATATTGGTACCGGTAGCTTCAATGTCACGCGCGACCCCGACGAGGGTTGGGTCAATGTCGGCACCTATCGCGTGATGATCCATGACGCCAAACGACTTGGCTTCTATATCTCACCCGGCAAGCACGGGCGCATTCATCGCGATAAATACCAGGCGCTCAACAAACCAATGCCAGTGTGCATCGTCATCGGCGGTGACCCACTCACGTTTCTGATGGCGTGCACGGAAGTGCCCTACGGCATTTGCGAGTACGAAATCGCCGGTGCCTATCGCGGGCGGCCGCAGAAGGTCGTACTGGGCAAGCACAGCGGTCTGCCTTATCCGGCCAATGCCGAGATAGTGATCGAGGGTTTTGTGCAGCCGGGCAACGTGCTGCCGGAAGGCCCGTTCGGCGAGTGGACCGGCTACTACGGCTCGAAGATGCGGGCTGAGCCGGTGCTCGACGTCAAAGCGATTTATCATCGCAACGACCCGATCATTCTCGGCTGCCCTCCGCAGCGGCCGCCGGAGGAGCAGGCGCGCTATCGCGCGGTGATGCGCTCTGCGCTGCTCAAACAGGAGCTGAAGAAAACCGGACTGCCCGATGTCGTCGCCACCTGGTGCCACGAGGCGGGCGGGTCGCGTCAGCTTACCGCCGTGTCGATCAAGCAACGCTATCCAGGTCATGCCCGCCAGGCCGGACATCTCGCGGCGATGTGCCGATCGGTGGCCTATGCCGGCAAATACGTGGTCGTGGTCGACGACGACATCGATGTCTCCAACCTCGAACAGTTGATGTGGGCGGTATGCTCGCGCTCGGACCCCGCGACGTCGATCGATTTCATCCGCAATGCCTGGTCGACACCGCTCGACCCCTCGATCCCGCCCGAACGCAAGGCGCAGGGGGACTTCACCAATAGCCGTGCCATCATCGACGCCTGCCGGCCGTTCCATTGGAAGGATCAGTATCCTATTGTGAACATGCCGCTTCCAGAAACCGCGCGCCGGACCAAGGAGATGTTCTCCTGGATGCTGAACGGAAGTCGCGAGAAGACAAAATAGGTAACTTTATTCGCGAGCCTAGCTAGTTCTTTGACGGCCTTGGTGCAGTTCTACTGGCCGCTACTCGGCGTGCATCAGCTGTCGGATGTTCGGCGAACGAAATTGGTTTGGCCGTAGCCTGACTGTCGCGGCGTGCGTTTTACATACTCGGCAGTCAGGAATTGCACTCACCTATTGGACTAGGTTACCAAGTCATATTATCAAGGTGAGATCATGAAGCGGTCGAAGAAACCGAAAATTCGCGAAACGAATGCCATATTGAGGCACTGGCGCGAAGCCGTTCCGAACGATCGCCTGGCGCATCTCGTCAAGGATGCGACCCGCGCGCTGTTGCGGGCGCTTCAGATGCGACTGACGGAGCATTCCGTTTCGCTGGGGCAGTGGACGTTTTTGCGCATTCTTTGGGAGAGCGATGGCATCACCCAGCGGGAACTGAGCGAACTCGCCGGCGTCATGGAGCCGACGACCTTCACGGCGGTCACGGCGATGGAGAAGCTCGGTTATGTGGCGCGTAAAAAAATGTCCAATAACAAGAAAATGGTTTACGTGTTTCTCACTCCGAAGGGGCGGCTGCTCAAGCGCAAACTGGTGCCGCTGGCGGAAGAGGTCAACCAGATCGCGGTCGAAAACGTGAGTCCCCAAGACATCACGATGATGCGCCGCGTCCTGCTGACGATGATCGAAAACCTGGCGCGCGACGAAGCGCGACCGAACAAGCGTTTGCGGATTCCGTCCACCCGCGAGTTGGCGCGTCGCGTCCACGAGGCCGAAGGCAACAATCGCGCGCGGCTGCGAAAGCGCGCCTGAGTTGGCGCGCGTCGGACACGCGGACTAGATCAGCTCGCGATGGTCACTGGTCCACTGCTCGGCCAATGCTCTGCGATCGAGCTTGCCACGCGCGGTCTTCGGCAAATGATTGCTGAGCACGATCTGCTTGGGCGCCTTGGAGGCAGGTAAAACCGCGCCGCAATAACGCAGCAGGTCGTCGATGTCGATGGTAGCGCCCGGTCGCGCTACGACAAAGCTGACGACTTCCTCGCCGTAAGTGTGGTCTGGAACGCCGACCGTTGCGACCTCGATAATCTCCGGCCGTTGCAGAAGAATGCTGTCGATCTCGAGCGGCGAGATGTTGATGCCGCCACGGATTATCAGATCCTTCTCGCGCCCGGTGATATGTAGGTACCCGTCGGCGTCGAGAAAGCCAATATCGCCAGTACACAGACGCCCGCGACAATGGACCTTGATCGTTCCGTCGTCCGCGAGATAGCGATAGTCATTGTCGGGAAAGCCTCCCACCTCTACGTGCCCGATGTCTCCTGGAGGGAGTGGTTGTCCGCGGTCGTCGACGATCGCGAGCTTGTGGTAGCGCGACGGCTTGCCGACGGTGCCGATATGTCGGCCGGCGCCGGGGTTGGTGGAGATCCAGCCGATTTCGCTGCAACCATAGCTTTGGGCGATGGGAATCCCGAAGTGCTGTTCGAAACGCCGCCAATCCTCACTCAAAAGCGGCGCCGAACTGGAGATCACAAACCGCAAGCTTGCCAAGGCCTCGACATTCAGTGAATCGTCGCTGTTGAGCAGCATGTTGATCGTGGTCGGATTGCCGGCAGCGATTGTGGCGCCATGGTCCGCGACGTGCTGGAAAAATCGGCTGCGCGTGAACTTCCGCCCCAGAATCAGCGAAGCGCCGCGGCTGAGCGGCGCCAGTGCGCTCAGAACCTGGGCCGAGCACCAGTTGAACGACCGAAAGTCATAGATGCGATCGTCAACGGTCATGCCCAATCCATCCGCGGTCGGTTCCACGTTGGCGAGAAGCTCGCGGAATGTCAGCACCACTCCTTTCGGTCGGGCACTGGTACCGGATGTGAACAGGATGCAGGCATCGTCTTGCGGCCGGGTGCTCGTCAGATTGATGTCCGTCGGCTTGCAGCCGGTAACGGACTTGTAAAAGCCGCCATTAGCATCGTCGTCGAATGAACCCAGCGGTAGGCACGGCGCCGACGTCTTCGCCAATATATCATCCAGGCCCAATCGCGCATCGAACACGGCGAGCCGCGGGTTCAGCGTCGGCAGAATCTGTGCGAGGTGCCCGCGGTTCATCTCGACGTGGATGGTGCAGATGGTGGCACCGTAGGCCATCACGCCGATGTAACAGGCCAGGTGCTCGATCGAGTTGCCGGCGAGCAAGGCGATGCGATCATTGCTGCGTATGCCACGCGAGGCCAGAAACGTGGCGATCTGCCGGGTTAGCCCCCGCAGTTGTCGGTAGCTGATCGTGCGTCGATCGTCGACCGAAACAATATAGGCCTTGTCCGGAGCGCGCTCGGCTGCGCGATCAATCCAGTGGCGAAGCAGGTCTGGCCCAAACTCGGCTTCTTTTGGCATGGGACCTCAACCGGATACGGACAAGGGCGACCTCGGGGGCCCGCTACGGCGCCCGGGCGCATTTTCGCGCGTCAGCGGCCGGTCCGTGCCAGGGAGTGGACCCAGCCGACCATGCGCGATCTGGCATTCGCAATGTCCTTCTTGGTGAAGAAGTCCTCCGGCTTGACCCGGTCGACCGGATAGACCGGTCGCAGGAAGTCGCTCTCATAGCCGAAAGGTACCGTGGCATCGATCCCCATGCCGCCTTCGAATTGGGTGTTCGAGGCGGTCCACTGTTTATCACCGGCCGTCATGCGCTCGGACGGCATGAAAGTCTGGCCGCGCCCGCCCGGGATCGGGTTGAGGATGTCGGTGCGCGGATTTACGCGCGTCGTGAGGCACCACATGATGTCATCCATGGAGTAGGGATCGGTGTCCTCGCTCACCGCGATTGCCAGCCGCATACCCTGCGAGCACGACAGTGCCGCGCCCAGGAAGTTGCGCTGCCAGCCCTCGTCAATTTGGTGGCGCTTCTTGACCTGGATGACGCAGCCGCCCCAGTCGGTCATGCAGTAGGGGATAACCACGTCCTGCACGATCCCGGGCTGCAACCGTTCGCACAGCTCGAAGATCGCCGCCTCGCGCACTGTGGTGTCGATATTATGATCGTCGAGGGTATGCACGCCGAGCGCGAAAATGATCGGCTTCGTCTCTGGCTTGCGCATCGTCACCGCGGTGACGTGGAAGGTCGGCGCCTTGTAGGCCTTGCCCATGTAGCCCGCCCATTCGGGATGGAAATGGTAGCGGCCTTGAACGCCAGCCTCTTCTGATTCTTTCGTCTCAAAGCGACGATCGCGCGGATGAATATAGCCTTCGAGAACCAGTTCGGCATCGGCAAGTGTATAGGCGTCGACCGTGCGGCACTTCACCATGCGAACGGGGGTGCCCTGCACCGCGCCGGCAATGCCGATTTCATCGCAGCCCATCGGGAGGATGGCGTAGTCGAAGCCGGCGCCAGCAAGTAGCGTGCACGCTGGCGGCACGCCGAAGCACATCGAAATCGGAATCGGCTTGTCATCCTTGTAATATTTGTTCGCCACCTGCCACATATGCGAGCCTGGCGAAATCTGGAACGTGCCCACGTTGCCCCAGCGGAAGTTCATGCGATTGTATCCGAGGTCCGTGCCACCATCGAATTGGTCGAAGCTGATGCAGCGGATACCGGAACCGACGGTGAGCTCGGTCTCATAAGCGGTATGCCGGATCGGCACCATATACTTATTGACGTCGTCCGGATTTAGGATGACGTGTTCCTGCACCGGCGCCTGGTCCTGAGAAATAATCACCGGCTTTAGCGGCTTGCGGAAGGCTTCGGCGATCTTGCGCGTGCGCTCGAAATCGTTCTTCCAACCGAACATCTTGTTGATGACGTTCATGTCGCCGAACAGGTTGGTGATAACCCTGTGGTTCGGCTTGCCCTTCACGTTATTGAACATGACGGGGCAGCCGCCATCCAGGTGCTTCTGCAGTCCAGTGACTTCAAGGTCCGGATTGACTGGCTTGTCGGTTTCGATCAAATCACCTTGCGACTTCAGCCATTCCAGCGTTTTCCGCAGATCGATGACATCGGCGGTGTCTGATTGGGACTTCTCTTTGTGCATCGCTTTCTGCATGACGTCCGAACTCCAATGTTTCCAGGAAGCTGTTCGATTGTTGTTAAATATCGCCGTCGCGAGAAGGCCAGGCGGGGGGCGAGCCGTCGAACGGCAGCATCACTTGCGTCTTCCGCGAGGCGTGGACGACTGCAACAGGTATGGTCAGTGTTCCTTTGGAGTGGTATTTCGCGGCCGCGCGTCGATGAGCAGAGTTCGCCCGTGGAGTCGTTTGATCGTCTGGCCTTTGAGTTAACTGCATTTCGAATTGTCCTGCGTCACGGCGCTGCGTTGGTAGCTTGGACATTTTAATTAGCTTTAGCTTTTAATCCTTCCGCCACCAATGTGTGTCTTTTGGGCCGCCCGAGTAAATCATTATACGTCTAAGAATTTTATGGATATAATATCTTATGGCAAATGAAAAGTGCTAGCTAATGAGGCATTATGCAGGGTTTCGGTTGGTCGACAGCGCCAGGTTTCGCGGTAAAGCATTGGGCAATCATGATTATCGAACTCGAACAGCAGATTAGCGCTTTTCTCGCGGCGCACCATGTGATGTCGCTTGCGACTGTCGGATCAAGCGGGCCGCACGCAACAAACTTATTTTACGTATGCGACGGATTGGCACTCATCTGGGTATCGGAACCCGATACGCAGCATTCCCGCGAAATCGAGGGAGATCGGCGCGTTGCAGCCACAGTGGCGCCGGATTACTCGGAGTTTGCGACTATTCGAGGCGTGCAGATTGTTGGTACGGCTCGCCCGTCTATCGGCTGCTGCCGGCCCGCATCGTCCTGATCGACAACACAGATGGCTTAGAGAACGGTGGCAGTTTGGCCAAGGAGGGAGGAGAAATGCGACGCCTGATCGTTGGCCTAACTGGTGCAACCGGCGCAATTCTCGGTGTGCGACTACTTGAGACTCTCAAGGACTGCGAGGTGGAATCCCATCTTGTAATCAGCAATTGGGCGCACCGAACTATCGAGCATGAAACGCCATATACCGTTAATCAGGTGCGCGCGTTGGCTACGGTCTACCACAGTTCAACTAACATGGCGGCGGAGATCTCGTCTGGTTCGTTTATTACCGAGGGCATGGTGGTGATACCATGCTCGATGCGCACACTAGGCAGCATTGCACATGGTTATGGCGAACATCTTGTACATCGTGCAGCAGATGTCATTCTCAAAGAACGACGACGGTTGGTTCTTGTCACGCGCGAGTCCCCGTTATCCGAACTGCACCTCGAAAATATGCTGAAGCTGGCACGCATGGGGGTAACAATAATTCCGCCCATGCCGGCTTTTTATAACCATCCTAAATCCATCAACGATATTGTCGATCATATCGTGGTGCGTGTGCTTGACCAGTTCGGTATCTCTGCACCTTTTGCCAAACGCTGGGATGGACACATGGAGTCGTCCAGCAGGACGACATCCGGTGGCGCGAAGACTCGAATTTATGAGGAAAAACATGATCCCAGGCGCGAGATATTGATGACTTGCAAGAAAATCGAAATGCGGGGGTGTTATTGGCAACTCGAGCAGCGTGAAGGGTGGCCAAAATCGTCTTGGCCTCTATTGCGACTTAGTGAGCTGCAGGGCGGCGGGTTGCAGCCATCTGTGTCAACTGCCGCAGATACGCGATCTTTTCATCGACCGTGTACTGGATATGGCTGACCTGTTCCTTGCTCAGATGGCGATACTTGCCGATCAGCTTGAGGTAGTCGGCAACGGGTTCCGGCCGGTCGACCGGATGGGTGAAGCGCAGCCCGTTTGCGGGATCATACTCCCATAGCGCAATGAAGTTCGTGCGAACCTGCATCCGGCACACCTCGGTTGTCATCCCCGAGGGGAAGCGCCAGCCGGTTGGACAGGGAGCGTGGACATGGAGATAGGCCATGCCGGTCTTTGCGACTTCGATCGCCTTCTCCAGCTTGGCGTAATAGTCCTCCAGGAACGCGGTCGAGGCGGTCGCGACGTAGGAACAATTGTGCATCGTCATGATGATCGGCAGGTTCTTGGCCTCGGTGCGCTTGCCCTGCATTTGGCCGCCGACTGGCGTGGTCGAGGTCCACGAACCATAGGGCGTCACGCCGGACGATTGCATGCCGGTGTTCATGTAGCCTTCGTTATCAACGCAGATGAACAAGATCGGGTCGTTACGCTCGGCCGCGCCGGAGACCGATTGGAATCCGGCATCGGATGTGCCGCCGTCACCCGCCAGCGCGATTGCCGTGACATCCCGCCCGACGCGGTTGTACTGCATCTTGACGCCGGCCAGCATAGTGGCGGTGTTGGTCAAGAGTGAATGGAAGATCGGAACCTTGGCGCCAGTCTCTCCATTATAGCCGACCGTCCCCATGCCGGGGATGCAGCCGGGCGGCGCGGCAACAACCGCGTCGGGCCCCACCATGCGCATGGTGTGACGGATCAAGAGTTCGGAGTTACAGCCGTGACAGGCAGCGAGGCCACGGCAGAACATATCTTCCCTGTCGGCAAAGGCATTGAAGATGCGCGCCGCGGTGCGATACTCGAGCGCCTCGCTCGGACAGGCTTTCACGCAGACCGGATCGCCGTCGCATAAATCGCATTTGGTCACATGGCCGATGTTTGCTTCATAGACGATGCCGGCATAGGAGCAGCCGGCCGTGCATAATAGGCAGTTGACGCATTTGCTCTCAGCCCAGTCGATGACTCCCGAGTCGCCGTTCTTCGAAAGCGCACCGGATGGACAATTCATCACGCAGATCGGATCAGCGCATTGCCGGCAAAGCGCGAGCTCGACGCCCTCGCCGGCGGTCTTGGGAAGAATGTGGATGCGCGAATACGCTAGATCGTCGGTATTCGCTTTGGCCTTCGCGCAGGCGGTCATGCAGTCGCCGCAGCCGTCGCAGCGGCTGGCATGGAATTGAAGGGTGCTGAAACACTTGCCCACGATGCGCCCCTAACGCCAGATCTGCGACATCAATTGTCGCCCGGTCAGCTGTGGATTGGCGATGAACTCGGCCTTGACCGGAGACAGATCGGTGCCGCGCAGGATGAGTTGCCACATGATGCCGGCATCGACGAAATCGTTGATCGTCGCGATACCAACCAGCTGCCCGTCCTTAAGCACGATGTGCCGGTAGACCCCATCGGCCTCGTCGCCGCTGTCTTCAATTTCGAACCCGCTGCCGTTACTGCCACGGCCGACGGAAATCGCCTGTTGTCCGAAGAAACTGTAGGTGTTGAGCGGCACCGCGCCCGCAAAAGGCCTAACGCCTGCGTCACCGGCCATGCCTAACCCGGCAATGCGGCCTTGCTCGACCGCATTCGGCAGAATGCCGTTGACGACCTTGCCGCCCCAGAACCCACGCGCCTGCGCCACGTCGCCAGCAGCCCAGATATTCGGCAGGTTTGTCCGCATCAAATCGTCGACCAGAATACCGGCGTCGACCTCAACGCCCGATCCGTTCAGAAATCCGATGTTGGGCTTTACCCCTGTGCACACCAGCAACAGGTCGGCCGCGATCGTCTTGCCATCCGCGAGCGTGGCGAGACAGCCCTCGCCCTGCCGCTCGACGCTGCCCAGCGTTTGCCCCATCAACATGCGAACACCGTTGCGGGCGAACGTCCGTTCAATGATCGCCGAGGCTTTCGGTTCGAAATATCCCGACAGCGCGTGCGGCTCCAGTTCGATCACCGTAACCACAATCTTGGCCTTTGCCATGTTTTCGGCGGCGTGCATGCCGATCAGTCCAGCGCCCAATACGATCGCTGAGCGGGCCTGCCCCATCGCTTGCCGCAGATTGATGGCGTCATCCATGGACCGCAGCACATGAAACGGCACATCGGCCAGCCCGCGCACTGGCGGCAGCATGGGCGCAGCGCCGGTCGCGATCAACAGCCGGTCGTACTGCCGGGTGTCACCGGATGCGAGGCGCAGGCTCGACTGCGCCGGATCGATCGACACAACGGTCGCGCCGGGCACGAATGCGATCGCATTATCGTTGAAATAGGCCTGGCCGCGCAGAACCACATTGTCGGGCTGCGAGCGTCCGGACACGACATAAGGCAGAATGGTCGGTGAATAGGGAAGATGCGCATCGCGCGTCAACAGCGTCAACGCGCCGTCGGTGTCAATGAGGCGGATTGCCGTTGCCGCTTCCAAGGCCGCGTGGCTGCTGCCAACGATCAGGTACTTGCTGTGCATGGCGCTCTCAATCGTTCTCGTTCAGCCAGACCGGCTCGTTCGTGGTGCGGCCCCATTCCGCCTCGCGCGTGAGCGCGATGGCGCGCGCGAAATGCTCGACGGTGATGTCGGCGCCGGCAAGACCGCCGATAAAGCTGATGGCCGGAATGGATTTGCCGGTGTGATAGAGCGCTCCCAATGTCTCCTGATAGACGGGGCCGGAATTCCAGCCAAAGCTAACCGAGCGATCGACGACGCCAATACGTTTCACTTTCGTGAGTGCAGTTACCATCGCCTGGAGCGGGAACGGCCGGAAGGTCTTGATCTTGATGAGGCCGACGGCTTCGCCATTATCGCGGGCGATGTCGACCGCATCCTTGGCTGCGCCCGTCATGCTGCCGATGGTGACCAGCGCATAGTCGGCATCATCGAGCCGATATTCCTCGACCAGCGGCGCGTGATAGCGACCGAACAGCTCGCCCCAGGCGGCGTGCACCTCCCGGATGACCCGGAGTGCGTTCTGCATGCCGCGGACCTGGCCTTTGCGATAACGCACGAAGTTGCGCGGGCCGGTGCCGCCGGCTCCGCCGGTTAGCGGATCGACTCCCATCGGCCGCGATGGATCGAGCGCAATGTGCCAGTTGGTGGCCGGCGGACCGAGGAATTCATCGACGTCTTGCTGATCCGGCACTTCGACCCGGGTGACGCCAAAGGAAAGATAATTGCCATCATGGCAGACGTTAATCGGCAGCATGACGTCGCGGTGCTCGGCGATCTTGTAGGCCATGACGGTGGTGTCGAGGATCTCCTGCACTGTTTCGCAATACATCTGAATCCAACCGGCTTCGCGGACGACCATGGCGTCCTGTTGCCCGCCCCAGACGCATTGCGGGCTCAGCAGATCCCGTGTGACCAGCGACGCCACCATCGGCAGGCGCAAGCCGGGCGTGCGGACATAAGGCTCGAACATGAAGGCAAGCCCCGGCCCGCAGGTCGCGGTGAAGGTCCGACCGCCGGCCAATGCCACGCCTTGCAATCCGCACATCACCGCATGTTCGCCTTCGACATTCATGAGATCGGCTCGCAAGCGGCCGTCGGCGATCATCTGCGAGAGGTGTTCCACCAGGGAAGATTGCGGAGTAATTGGATAGACCGCGACGACGTCCGGGCGTGCCAAGCCAACGCCGATCGCCGCCGCCTCATTGCCTTCGCAGACGATGAAGCTCGGCTTATTGGAAGCTGAACGCGATGTATCGGTGACGGCGGTCATCGGCCCACCTCTTCAATCATGCGGATCGCACTGTGCGGACATTCCTGCGCGCAAACTCCGCATCCCTTGCACACTGCCAGGTCGAACTCGAACCAACGCGGCTTCTCGACCACGCATTGCACCGGACAATAGAGCCAGCACAGTCCGCATTTGACGCATTTAAGCCGATTGATCAGCGGCCGCATGCTGCGCCAATCGCCGGGCAGCATTTCACTCAAGACGGTGGCGATCGGCGCCAGATCATCGGGAATGGTCGATGCGTCGAAGTGATCACGCGACTGCCGCTGCATGAGCCACCTTCTTCAATTCGTGCACCTCAGTCTCGTTGTAGCCGCTCTCGGTCGCCGACAGGTTTTCGGTCAATCCGGCGTCGCGGAAATCTATTTGCTGGAGCGCTTCCTTGAGCGAGGCGAGTGTCAGCAGCCCGGTAGTGCGCGCGAACGCGCCGAGCATGACCGCATTCGTCATCGGCTTTCGATAGATCGAAAGAGCGATGCCAACCGCATCGCACAGGCCGACGCGTGAAATGGCGTCGGGGAATTTGAGCTCTTCCAGTTTTTTCTTCGTTGTAAGGACCACGGTGCCGTCCGGCTTCATACCGGCAAAAATATCGACCGTGCGCGGAACGGTAGGATCGATGCAGACGACGCAATCGGGATGGTAGACGTTCGTCATCGCCCGGATTGGCGCGGTATCGAAGCGCAGAAAGGCTGCAACCGGGGCGCCGCGTCGTTCGAATCCGAACGACGGGATCGCGACCGCGTGTTTGCCCTCGTCAATCAGCGCTTGCGCGAGAATCGAGCATGCCAGGACCGCGCCTTGGCCTCCCCGCCCATGGATGCGCACCTCGTGCGTCTCGTGCACAACTTGCTCCGAAATTTACTGAAACCACAGATTCTTAAAGTCGATTAGTGGCGCATTAACTTGCAAATAAGCCCATGGTTTAGTTTGTAACGCCTTGATTTTGATCAATCCCCTGGTCCGGCCGTGAATTGTTTGCAATTTTGATAGTCGGTCCCTCAAGACGACACGACAGGTGTCTTATGAAAAACGATGTTCCGACCAAGGTTCGACCCTGAGGGAATCGCCTAACGTCAATGGTGGGCAATGTTCTCGCCGTTCTGCTTCGTTGTGGCCGTCTTGCCCCACCAAGTTAAGTCGAGCTTCTGCACGCCGGGCCTGCTGGTCGCAGCTAAGGCTTGTTGGACGGCAAGCCGAATCCTAGGGAAATCGAGACGCGCTACTGGCTCGCGGGCAATCTCTGCCGGTGCACAGGCTAAGCGAATTCAAAATAGAATCATTATATTTGTGTATGACTATTGACATAGAGAAAGGCTCCAATGGCTGAACATCAAGGATACCTGATTAAGCGAGGCGGATTATAATCTTGCCGAAGTGCGCGCCCGAGGCCATGTGTTTGTAGGCCGCTTGAACTTCGTCGAAGTCGAACACCTTGTCGATTACCGGTTTGATCTCGTTTGCCGCTATCGCTCGGTTCATTGCATCAAACATCTGCGTCGACCCGACCGAAATGCCCTGGACGTTTGCCCGCTTGGCCAGGATCATCCCTGGATTAAGCTCAGTCGCTGGTCCGCTCAGTCCGCCGATCAAACCAATTTTTCCGCCAACGCGGATAGAGCCAAACGAACGCGCAATCGTGCCTGCACCACCAACCTCGACCACGCAATCGACGCCGCGACCTCCGGTGAGTTCCAATGCCGCTTTGTTCCAGTCGGGCGTTGTCTTGTAGTTGATACCGTGGTCAGCGCCTATTTGCTTCGCGCGCGCAAGTTTGTCGTCACTAGACGAAGTGATGATGACTTGTACGCCCATGGCCTTCGCCAGTTGCAAGCCAAAGATCGAAACGCCTCCGGTACCTTGTAGAAGCACGGTGCTTCCGGCAATGAGCCTTGCGTGCTCGACCATGGCGTGCCACGCGGTCACGCCGGCGCAGGGTAGGGTCGCGCCCTCTTCGAGCGAAAGATGCGCTGGGATATTCACGACACCTTCTTCTTCGAGCACCACGTATTCGGCTAGCATGCCGTCAATGCCGCCACCGAGTGCGCTCAGGTGCGTGGCCGGTCCAGGTTCGCCGGCGTGCCAACGCTGGAAGAAGTTACCAGCCACCTGATCGCCGACCTTGACGCGCCGGACGCCTTCGCCAATCTCAACCACATCGCCGGCGCCATCTGACAGCGGGATGACGTTCTCGCGCACCGGCAGACGGTAGGTGCCGCGCACGATGCCGAGATCGCGGAAATTAAGCGAACAGGCGGCAACCTTCACCAGAACCTGACGATAGGTCGGCTTGGGTTTGGGCCGCTCAACTTTGACCAGTGCGTCGATGCCGGCACCACCTTTTGGCAATTGATAGGCACGCATGTAGTTTCCCTCACCGTCGCTACTGGACCAAATTAATATTCCCCAGATCAACGCTCAGTTGAGCGCATTCCGCAAGGCCCGACCGATGACCGCGCGAACCGATCGGAGGATTTTTCCTGTGTCGGTTGGTGGTTCTCCTCAAGAACGCGCCGCGTTCATCGGTCAATCAGAATACCAGGGTTCAAGACATGGTGCGGGTCCAGCCGCTGCTTGATCGCCTTCAACGCGTCGGCAAACAGTTCGGGCCGCTCGCGGTCGTACCAGGTCCGGTGGTCTCGGCCGAGCGCATGATGGTGCGTGATCGTCCCGCCTGCGTTGACCATTGCTTCCGAGGCGGCAGCTTTGATTGCCCAGAACTGCTCGGCCAGCTTTGTCTTGTCGCCAAGCGCGTGCCATGTGAAGTATGGCGCAGGCCCATCTGGATATAGATGAGTGAAGCGCACAGTGCACGCGCCCGCGCGACCGGTGACCTCACGGATGGCATGAAGCGTCGCGTCCTTGACCCGAGTCTGAAACTCCATGTAGCGGTCCCACGTGATGCAGCTTTCCGTGGTATCGCGCATCACCCCGCGCGCAATCGCGTGCTCGCGAAGATACGGGCCGCGCAGAAACTTGTTTCGCCAGTTCCCGGCGGCGCCGCGGCGCTGGGAATCTTCCGCGGCCAATGCATTACGATCCCATTCGCCGCCGTAGTCGCCGCAAATTTGCAGCGCCCGCTCCATCCACGGCTCGAGGGGATGATCTGCCGACTCAAAGGAAAGCACGAGTAGATCGTAGGTGCCATCTCCGGCCTCTGTAAATTTGGCCTCGTCGCGTTCGATCAGGCGAGCGTTGGCCGGATACAGCCCGGCTTGACTGATCGTTCGCACAGCGGCAACCGCCTTTTCATAGTCACGGAAACGCACCGTCGTCGACAATCGGAACGTTGGTCGTCGATGCAGCCGCACCCACGCCTCGGTGATGATGCCGAGCGTGCCCTCAGAGCCTAAAAATAGTCGGTCGGGATTCGGTCCTGCCCCCGAGGTTGGCAGTCGACGGGTCGCGATCAAACCGGCTGGCGTGACGACACGCAGACTCTCAATATGGTCGTCGATCTGACTGTAGACGGTCGCGTAGTGGCCGGCGGCGCGAGTGGCAATCCATCCGCCCAGCGATGAGAACTCCCAGGCCTGCAGGAAGAATCGCATCGTCAGGCCGGTCGGCTTGAGCTGGCGCTCGAGGTCGGGGCCGAGGACGCCACCTTGGATTCGCGCCGATTGAGATGTTTTATCGACCTCGAGCACGCGGCTAAGGTGCTTAAGGTCGATCGTCACTGTGCCGCGATAGCGCTCGTCAGTAGGTGGATTTACACCGCCAACGACGCTTGATCCACCGCCGAATGGGGTCGCCGCAAAATCATTGGCGCCACACCAATCGAGTACCGCGCGGATTTCGTCCTCGTCACGCGGGTACGCGACCACATCGGGAGGATTAGAAAAATCCCGTCGGTGAATCATCCGCGCAAGGTCGTGGACTGAGCGGCCATAACAATGCAACAGGCGATCGTATTTGTCATTGGTGCAGAATGTCTTCAAGGCTGTCGGTAACGACATCCGCGGCGCTCGCAACGCGATCTCCGACTCACGCGGCATGGGTGCTGGGTCAAAACCATCGACTCGGAAAAGTTCTGACCAGGCGCGCTCGAACCAGCCAAGTTCCTCCACCGAAACGACGTCCTCTTCAAATCCCCAGCCATAGAAGCAACGCTTCTTTTCGTCCATCAGTCCCTCCGTGGTCTTGGCTGCCGATTACCGCAGGGCGTCAAACCCTGTCCTCTGTAAATCATATCCGGAAGTATTGATGATGTAGCCCCGCCAAAATTTGGAATGGGGATGGTAGGGTGTTCAATAACGCGCCTTGCGGCAGAGCATCGAAATCCCTGAGGACAGGGCGTGAGAGGCCGCCCTTTCGGGAACGAGTGAGATGCCAGCAGTCGCTCCATGCGCCGCGTTGACGGCATCATGAATTCACCGGAATAGATACAACTCTGGCACTGCGCGCCCGCGCTCCATCGGCCACGTGATCCGCGCATGCCCGTGCTCTGATTGTACGCACACCGGCGTAATCAGCAACCAGAATCAGGATCGATTGCCAAGATGAACACTCGCTAAGAAATCGCTGTTTCATATTCATTTGTCTGCCGCCACTACAGGATCCTATTTAGCCGTAACAAAATTTTGGAATTCAATTGGCGAAATCAATTCTATCATGCAGCTCGATGCCGGTTCCTGTGCCACAAATTGTTGTTGTTCCGTAATCAGAGAATCCGACCCAGAATCGAGAGTATTGATGTCCTAAGGACTACCAAGAAGAAGACCGTTGTAACATAATCAGGCTTGCCGCAAGAGAGGGAGGGTAGTGATCAAATTGCGCTCGCTCTTTCGTTACCTGAGTACGTTATTAGTGTTGATTTCTTTCGGCTGTCAGTTCTGACTGTAGTTTGTGGGTTAAAAAACCTATGAAAGAAAAAACAGATAAGATCGTAACTTCACCTCCGTCCACGCTCTCCAATCTGTGGCTATTCTTTGTTGTGGTGTTTTGTTGGACTTGGTTTTTTTGGATTGCGGCTGCAGCGTTGGGAGTAAGCGCGCAGTCAGCTTTGGGCATAGTATTGGAAGTCCTCGGCTTGCTTGGCCCGATGCTAGGCGGAATCGGTTTCACCTATTTCACGCAGAGCAAAGAAAGCTGGCGTGAATACTGGTCGCGCATAATTGACCCGAAACGAGTCCGGCCAAAATGGTATCTGATTATTTTTCTTTTCGTCCCCGGCCTCTTCGCTGTCGCCGTCTTGCTCGATGTTGCTTCGAGTGGGAGTGCGGCACTGGTGCTAATCAGGGAAAGAGTGGCGCCATTTCTATCCGCGCCGTCGACAATTGTTCCCTTTGTGCTCGGCGTGTTCATCTATGGCCCGTTTCCCGAAGAATTGGGCTGGCGCGGCTATGCCCTCGATCAGTTGCAAGCAAGGTGGAATGCGTTGGTGTCGAGTCTGATTCTGGGCGCGGTCTGGACATTATGGCACGTGCCGCTGTTCTTTATCAAAGATACCCTCTTCTATAGTCACGGGGCTTGGTCGCCGTGGTTCTGGCAGTTCATGATGGAAGTCATTCCTTTCGCTGTCATATTCACATGGATTTTCAACAACACTCGCCGCAGCACGCTTGCGGCGATCCTTTTTCATTTCATGGCCAATTTTACCCCTGACCTCACCAATGTGACAGCTGGGACGAACTTCTATTCGGCTCTATTGTGGATCATTGCGGCGATAGCCGTAGTTGCATTATGGGGCGCAGGTACACTAACGGGACGTGAATATGCGCCGTCGGGGTGATCGCGGTTACGCCACGAGCCGCGAAAAGGCGAAGGCGAAATTTAAGGCGCGGTGGAGTACGCTAGCCTAGTCAGGAGCGCATCAAATTGAGGTGGTGGCATACGGTCAAATCAAAACTCATCATTTGTGTTATCGATATATTTCTTGACGTAACTCAGTCCAGGGCGGGACATCCCGGGCGATTTACGCTGAATTTGTTGACTCCTTACAAGCCGGCGGAGATCCGAGCAGCGGAGGCGCTCCACAATTGGTTGTTATTTACCGACAGGGAGCGGCTCGATCGATTGGATCCTCCATCAAGGAATTCGATATTTTGGAGGTCTTTCGGCGCCAGACGCTGTGGACTACGAAATGCTTGAATGGCGAGGCGTTTCGATGATTTCGAAATGCAAGGCAGAGGCTGTAAAGTGACATTAGTCAGCAAGACGAGAGCGTCTATGAGGGGGAAGACTGTTGTCATTACGGGCGGCACGTCCGGAATTGGCGAGGTCTCCGCAGTAGCGCTCGCAAAAATGGGCGCCCGGATCATCTTAGTCGCACGAGACAAGGCCCGCGGGGACGCGACCCTCGCGCGGCTTCGCGACAGCGCGCCCGGCATCGCCCACAACGTATATTTTGCCGATCTCTTACGCTTGGCCGAGATGAAACGCGTGGCGGCTCAAATCGCCGATCACGAGTTGCGCATCGACGTTCTGATTAACAACGCAGGCGCACTATTCGGCAGACGCAGAGTCACGGAAGACGGGCTTGAATATACCTTCGCGCTCAATCACATGGCCTATTTCATCATGACAGCGGGATTACGCGAGCGGCTCATAGCCTCGGGTCCCGCGCGCATCATTAGCACGGCTTCCGCCATGCATCAAAACGCCACGTTAGATTTTGACGACCTTCAATCGGCAAAGGGCTTCGGAGCCGTGAAAGCCTATAGTCGGTCGAAGTTATGCAACATCTTGTTCACGCGTGAACTCGCTCGCCGCCTGTGCGGCACGGGGGTCACTGCGAATTGCTTGCACCCCGGTTTTGTCGCCACCCGTTTTGGCGACCAAAGCGACGGCTTGATCTCGCCACTCGTTTGGCTTGCCAAGTTTTTCGCGATGTCTCCTGCAAAGGGCGCAGAAACGATTGTCTATCTCGCGTCCTCGCCAGACGTGGCCGAGACGACGGGACAATACTTTTACAAGTCCGTGCCAACTAGGCCGTCGTCGTGGGCCCAAGATGACCGATCTGCTTTATTGCTCTGGCAGCTCAGCACGGCATTGGCCGGCATGAAGCAATAGCCGTATTGGCCATAGCCGACACCAGCCGCGAGACGATTGCGGGATTTCAGCTGGGTTCAACGGTAGCCATTTCAATGTGTAGCTTTCGCTAGTCGTGATCGTGGTCACGATCCCGATGTTTCTTGATGATGACCACTTTGTGGTGATTGCGGTCTCGGTGCCAGCGACGATCATGATCCCGGCCCGGTAGCGGCTGGTCGATGGCCGTTTTGGCACCTTGAGCCGCTGGCCCGCTACGATTAGTCACCTTTTTTGTTATAGGCCGTCTCCCAGAACAGATCTTTCCAATCGCCAACCTTCGCCTTCATGTTTCCGATGCGATTCAGAAACGCGGCGAAGTAAGCTATGCGATGAGGTTGTGAGGTGAATTCGAACCCCGGATCGTCGAGCAGAGCCACCAGGTCGTCGACGCTTTCGGACGCGTTCTGAGCTTTCTTCCATAGGATCGCGGCGGCGCGTTTGTCCGCATTGGCGACCTTGATCGATTCATCGAGCGCGTTGGCGACGGCTTTGAACAGCGTCGGATTTTTCTCTTTCGTTTGCTTGGTCGCAAGCAGCGTGATTTGCGTCAGTGGCCCGCCAAATACCTCGCGGCTATCGGCGACGACATGCGCACCCGGCAGTTTGAGGCCACGGTTGGTGAACGGCTGCACGGCGATGTGCGCGGTTATTGTTGCCGAGCCGTAGCCGGCGGAGAGCGCGGCGACCGCGTCCGGATGCCCGAGGCCGACGGTCAGATGGTCAAGGCGATGCGGGTCGTTCCAAATTTTCTCCGCCGCCATTTCCAGCATCATCGCGTTAAACGATATCCGCACCGACGGCACGGCGATGCGGTCCTTCTCGGTAAAATCGGCGATCGTCTTCACGTTCGGATTGATCGTGTAAAGCACCATCGCGCCGTTCGACACGGTTCCAACGGCTTTGACTTCGTTCGGGGTGCCGTGGGTTTTGTCCCATAGCGTCAGCAAGGATGGCAGCGCGGCGGTGCCATAGTCGGCCGATCCCGATAACAACGCGTCGATAACCGGCGCGGGGCCGCTCAACGTCTTGGCGGTCGCTTCGACCTTGCCAAGTCCGAGCTTGGTGGCCTCTTGCTGTAGGATACCGCCGCTGACCATTTCATCGACGGGTAGATAGAGCAGACCACGCTGCTGGACGAAACTCACCGTGAGCGGGGCCTGCGCGCGTACGATCGTGGGCGCCGCAAGCAGGCCTACGCCGCCCGCAACCGCCATGATGGTATGTCGCCGGGTCACCGGCCGAGATATCTTTTTCCCTGACATTGCCCGTCTCCCATTTGCCTTGTGTTTTTTCGTTGCGAGCAGCGGCTTTGGAGCCATCTCTGATTCATGATAGACTTAATCGAGCGCGCCAACAAATAATTTGCTCGGGGGCTGGGTTCAGAACTCAATGAAAATAACGCGTGTATCGAGCGTTGTTTACCGCCAGGAACTCAAACTCAGCGGCCCCAAGCCGAAATTCGCCGGCGAGGGTCGCAATGCGTTCGAGACGCTTCTGATCAAGGTAGAGACGGACGCCGGCATCGTCGGCTGGGGCGAAGCATTTCCGCATCGGATTTGGCCGGCCGTCAAATCGCTGCTGGAGACCCTGATCGCGCCGGCATGCATCGGCGCGGAGGCGACCGACATTTCCGCTCTGATGAAAATACTGACTTACCGCGTCCACGGCGTCGGGCGCGCGGGTCCGGTCATGTACGCGCTTTCCGGAGTTGATATTGCGCTTTGGGACATTCTCGGAAAAGCGACAAACAAGCCGATCTACATGCTGTTGGGCGGCGCCCAATGTGAGAAGCTTCCCGCCTATGCCAGTCTTCTAAAATACACCGACACGGATGTTGTCGTGCGTACTTCCGAAGAAGCACTGGGCCGCGGCTATCGTGACCTCAAAGTGCACGAAACCGGCCAGGAACAGATTACAGCGTCCGCAAATCTGTTGCGGCGGCATAACGGCAGCTCGCTGATGGTGGACGTCAATGCGCCTTGGACGTTGCAGGAGGCATTGTCGGCGATCGCGCCGTTGCGCGAACTCGGTCTCAAATGGATCGAGGAGCCGGTCTGGCCGCTCGAGGATTTTGACGCCGCGAGCCAGATCAGCGCCAGCGGCGTGCCAGTCGCCATCGGTGAAAATGTCCTGACGCCGACCGATTTTGCGCGGCTGATCGAAAGCCGGGCGGTGGACTACGTCCAGCCGAGCGTTGCCAAGATCGGAGGAATTTCGATCATGCGGGACATAGTTAAAGCCGCTAATAAAGCAAACATTGCGGTTGCTCCGCACTCCGCCTATTTCGGTCCAGGTCTGATCGCGACCGCGCATATCAGTGCCGCGTTGGCACGCACGCCCATGATCGAGCGATTGTATTGCGATCTCACGGAAAGCCCGTTCGGGGACTGGTATGAGCCGGTCGACGGATATCTCTCTCTTCCGCAAGGCCCTGGCCTCGGCATCGACCCACATCCCGGCATTCTCGAAAAACTGCGAGTCGATTGACGGCAATAGCCCTATCGCTCCCGAGGACACGATGAAAATTCAGCAAGTGAAAACCAACCTCGTCCGTCTCCCGCTGGAAGAGCCCCTAGTCGGTGCGCCGATCTTTCCCGGGATGCTGCGCGAATTCATCATCGTGCAGGTGATCACCGATGACGGCATCGAGGGCATCGGCATCACCACGTTCGGCGGAAAAATTGTGCGCGTGCTTAAGGCGTCAGTTGAGGAATTTGGAGAGCTTATCAAGGGCGAGGACCCTCTACGCACCGAACTCGTGATCAGTAAGCTCCGCGCCGCATCGGCGCCTTGCGGGCCAGGCGGGGTGGCGGCCTTGGCCATATCGGCGATCGATATCGCGTTGTGGGACATCCGGGGCAAGGCGTTCGGCGTTCCACTCGCGCACATACTGGGCGGCCGACGCGACCGCGTGCCTGCCTATGCTAGCGGCGCGCTAACGCGAACGACGCCACTCGATAAAGTTGAACGCGCCGCGGCCGCACTGGTCGAGAAGGGCTATCGGCAGATCAAAACTCAAATGGCAGTGGATGGCCTAACGGCTGCGCAAGAGATCGAGCGCATTCGCATCATCCGCAATGCTGTCGGTCCGGACACCACCTTAATGGTAGACATCAATCAGCGCTGGAGTGTGCATGAGGCGATTTCGATCGGCCGCCAAATCGAAGAATTGGGTCTTGCGTGGCTGGAGGATCCTACGGCCCACAATGATTACCATGGGCTCGCCAAGATTGCGGATGCTTTGGCGACGCCAATATGCGCTGGCGAATATCTCTACGGCATTGAGCCGCATCGGCAGTCGATGACCCATCACTCAGTCGACATTGTCATGATCGATTTGCTTCGCGTCGGCGGCGTGACCCAATGGATGAAGGTTGCCGGCATGGCGGAGGCATTCAACATGCCGGTGGCTAGCCACCTTCTGCCGGAAATCCATGTGCATCTCGTCGCTGCTGCGCCGAACGGGCTTGTCGTTGAATACATGCCATGGACCTGGCGCCTGTTCGAAAATCCACCCATGCCGGAAAACGGCGAGATGAAGGTGCCAACCGAGGCCGGACTCGGGCTAAAAGTTGCTCCCGACCTTTTTGAGAAATACAGCATTAGCTAGCGCGCCTGTAATATCGAAACAGAGAAAACGACCCCTTTGGCGGATTAGTGTTAGCATCAATGAAATAGGGATTATTCGCAGCGACAATAACAATGAGGATCAATGCCGTTGTCTAATCAATCACTCCCAAAACTTTGCAAAGTTTTCGCCATCCCTTTTGATAGTGGCAGGTGTCGGGCATAAACCCGTTAGATCAGTTCGACACTTGTGCCGGACTTGACCCTCCGACGGAATGATCCGCGTGCAGATCGTGGTCTGGTGGAAAGAATATTGTGTGATCTTGGTTTGTTAATCGATCGTGTTTGATCGCTATCGCAGTTTTTGGTAAAAACGTAAACAAAGGAGCTTGTGACATGAAGAAGCCGTCCCTTGTAATTAAAGAAAAAGCAGCCGAACAACCCCCGACCAATGGTACGAAAAGACCCAAAAATCCGTCAGCTAATGTGCTGCCAACCGAGGGCTTTGTCCTCCAAATAGATGGAAAGTTCAAATCGGAATATGAGACCGCAGCGCTGGCGATGAAAGCTGGGGTAGAGCTCAAGAAGAAATATCCGTACCTTCAGGTGATGATATATGACGCGAAGGAGCGAACTCGCACGCCGGTGGCGGTGCCTGATTAACTTCGCTGATTTGGCTTTACTGCCCCGTGAAACGACTGCACCTAATTTGTCGCGATGCGCCACACGAATTGAAAATTGAGCTTAGTCTCGTGTTCGAACGGTGCGCTATGGCTGACACGCGACGCCATGTTTTTACGCTACGCCGACGTGTATCCGCCACTAGAAAAGGACGCTCTCGCCGCATTCAAGACTGACAATGCATTTGCGGGCAAGGTGTTCCGTCACAATCGGCCGGTTTAAACACCAGCCAGTTTACAGCGGGTGGCAAAGATACCGATATCGTATTGGCGACGTGCGTCTTGATACCGATGACGGCAATAGCGATGGCGGCAATCAATGCAACCGCCACAATCTTGATATAAGTGCTGTGGTCAGCGGTGAAGAGTAAAGCGCTCATAGGGACTACCTGGTCGATTAGTTTGTTTCTTTGCTGTGGCCAAACTCTCCAGCATCAATAGATTCCGAACATACGTACTGTACTGGTCACACGGGGCGGCATATGACTTCCACCGGGCCAAGCCTCACCGACATTTTTTTGGGTTTGTGGTGCAGTTATTGGTAATACCACAATTTTTGACCCGATGCGCACTCGCGCATAAAGATCGATAACGTCTTCATTGAGCATACGAATACAGCCGCTGGACACATGTTTTCCGATTGTCGATGGTGCGTTGGTGCCATGAATGCGGTAGAGCGTCCCGCTAAGATAGATCGCTCGGGCCCCGAGCGGATTTGGGGCCCCCTGCCATGAAGCGTGGTAGATATGGTTGCCGCTGGATCATCTCGGTAAGCGGAATCCAATCGGGCCACTCCGATTTTTGGTCGACGGTTTTTACACCAGACCAGGTAAAACCTTCGCGACCGACGCCGATCCCATAGCGGATAGCTTTTCCGCCGCCGATTACATAGTAGAGATAGGTGTTCGGAGTATCGACGACGACGGTCCCTGGTGCTTGCGTGCTTGGATAATTAACGATGCGGCGCCGCAGCTGATCGGGGACAACTGTTCTGAGATCTGTCTCGTCGTCGATTACGGAGTCGCTGAGAAACGGTTCGAAGGATCTGTGAATCTGAATGGGAAACCCGCCCTGAGAAAGTGGACCAGCGAACGTCATTGTCGATCCCAACGCGAAACACACTACAGCACCAATTTCCGCCGCATAGCGCGCGATCCAGTTCATTCTCTCGCGCGGCATGATCGTTTCCTTTCGGTCTATCGCAACCTAACCTCCCTATGCCGCGACAAACAAAGGCGATAATTCAATCAGCCAACGATCGACGGAGCCGATTCGGATTTCGGACGGGCGCCGCGTCGGCTGCGCTCGGCTGCGAACACAATCACTGCGGTAATCGGCCGATTCCCGTAGAAGCAAGCAGCTTTCGGCCGGACGTAGTTCCAGACGATCTCCTTTGACGGCAGGCTGCGATATGCCGCTAACACCAGATTGCGGCACGCCGCTTTTAGCGCCCACAACGGGCTCAGTAACAAAAGCAACGATGCCGGCAACTGCTGCGGCGACAATGATCGCAATAAGAGAGTTGTGCATATTCGCCCCCTCTGGGAGCATTACGTTTTAGAAAACCTAAGTGGCACGGTTATATGATTAGGACGAATATGCGCTATTGTACGTGCGTTCATTGATCTTTGGGACATTGCATCTTTGGACAATGTACCAAAGTACAATAACAGCCCGACGTTCCCGGCTAGCGAGGCTAAACGCCGGTTGTTTCGTTTTGGTTGTTTTCAGGAAGATGTAGCCTTCCGAATAGATTCAACTAATACATTTCCAGAAAATGGCTTCCGCAGATAGGCGGCGCAGCCGGAAGCTGTCGCCTCTCTTTGGACTATCGCGGTGTCAAGCGCAGTCATGTAGATCACGGGAATCGTTGAGCCACTTGCGGTCAACCGACGCCGCGTCTCAATGCCGGTTATGCCGCCCAAATGAATGTCGAGGACAACACAATCAGGCTCACCCGTGCTATCGCGATCGAGAAAGGTCTCGCCAGAATTGAAGACTTCTGTCTTAAAGCCGCACGTGTTCAGCAGCCGCTTGAGTCCTTTCAAGACGCTTGGATCGTCGTCAACAATCGCAACCACAATTTGTCGGTTCTGCATCCAAACATGCCATATCAATGATAATCTATATGCACTCTAAGGTTAATGACTTAAAAATCTATGAGCTGAAGCGGATATCTCTATTGCCCTTTGGTGCAGTATCAAATCCATCGTCCCAAATCGAGTCTGGCACAATTTTTAATTGCCACAATGCGCAACTAGTCGCGGCTCGGTTCAGCAATCAGTCCGAGTTTCTCCGCAATCGATACGAGCTCGGCAAGCGATTTAATCTTAAATTTTTGCATGATGCTGTGGCGATGTGCTTTGATTGTTCGCTCCGAAGTTCCGAGGTCGTACGCAATCTGCTTGTTGAGTTTCCCTCGCACAACTAGATTAAAAACCTCGCGTTCCCGCGGTGTCAGCATAGAAAAAAGTTCACGAAACGCGTTCATCCTTACATAGCGTTCATGGGTTTCGTCATAACGATTCAGAGCTCGCTCAATCGCTTCAAGTAGTAATTTCTTTGGCGCCGGTTTAGACAAAAAATCCTCGGCACCGGCCTTTATGGCACGGACGCTTGTCGGAATATCGCCGTGGCCTGTCAAGAATATGATTGGTAATTCGAAGCCCATCTTCCCCAGCACTTCCTGCAATTGCGGGCCATTTAAACCGGGCATCTGAACATCGAGCAAAATGCAGCCTCGAACTGCTGCTGGCAAGTTCTCCAATAGATGCGTGGCTGATTTGTAAAGACTGACCTGATAGCCAGCCATCCGCAAGACACGGCCGAGTGCTGTACGGACAGATTCATCATCATCGACAATGTGGATGACAGGTACAGCGGTACTCATTTGGGACAACCTTCGATTTTCGATTGGGGAAAATGGCCGCTGCCATAGCTATGTCTTAGTAGACCCTCGCCAGCATGCCGGGGCATGATTTTATGCCCGACAGCGCAAAAACACAGATTTAAAAAGTCTGCCATGGCGGAGTTATCGACAGAGCGGCTTTGCATCAGATGCTCGTTGGAAGGAAAGGAACTTTGCCCCGACCAATCATTCAGCGGCACATTCTGCCAATCGCTTTCCACGCTTTAGAGTAGTGACCGTCTTTGTAATTCTCAATGTAATATCGCGGTTCGCGTAGCGTGATCCGGATAAAGATATACGTCTTGGAAGCGCGACGGCTTTTCCATCGAGTTGTAAATGTGCACGCCTGTCGCCCTCATAAAAAGCAACAATAAATTCAGAACCGTCGTGACAGCGATATGTAACGAACGTTTGCGCGGATACTGGCAACTGGCGGATCACAATACCTGCCGCACCGAGAAGCGTTATGAATTTGCTTCGACGCATAGGTCAACTCCTGTTCGAGTGACGCAACTCGGACATCGGCAGATCAGTAAGCGTTTCAAAACACACGGTCTCCCGTATCATGTCGTGACCGCGATCTCCAACGGGAACGAGTTGACGCATTCGTGCCCTTTTTCAGTCACGATGAAAGTGTGGCCAAGGAAAATTCCGAACATGCCATCGGGAGTGATCGGGTTGGGCTCGGCCATGATTACCATGTGGGATTTGAGCACCATGTCGCCCTCGACCCCGCGCACGTGCTCGGCGGAGACATGCGGATTGTCGGTGACGAGGTCGATACCGTGGCACTGGGTCGGGCGCGACTGTACTCCATGATCGCGGAAGAATTTGCTCGCCGTGCGCATAGCTTCCGCCGGCTTGCCCGGCGCGATCTCGGCGACGATTTTGTGGTAGCCAGGTAACGTAATTTCCTCCCAGAATTTGCGTACCATGGCAGTCGGATCGCCGAGGCAGATTGGAGAGCCGATCTGCGCGGTGTAGCCGCGATAACCGGCGGCGAGTTCCATATTGATGATGTCGCCCTTCTGCAGCACGCGGCCGGAGGGGCGCGGATTGCCGAAGATCATCGCTGGGTTGGCCATCGGTGTCGTGCCGATGATGAGAAAATCAATATCGCCGCCGCCGTCGAGGATGGCGCTGCCGGCCGCCGCGCGCAATTCATATTCCTTCGCGCCGGGCTTGGCGCGCGCGATCATCGCCTCCATCGCGTGCTGGCACAGCACACCGGCCTTGCGCACGCAGTCGAGCTCTTCGGCGCTATGGATGACGACGAGGTCATGCAGGAAGCCCTTGGTGAACACGAGCTCGGCGTCGGGTAGACCGCTGCGTAGCGTGTTATACTGATTGACCGGCATGTAGTCTTCATGCCGCGGGTCGATCTCCATCAGTCCAATGCGGCCGCGCTCGAGCTTCAGTTCCTTGAGCCGCTCGACCATCACCTCAGCATAGCGGCCATTGCGGCTGTGGCGCACGTCCTTGACCGCGACTTCGACTTCCCGGCGCACGGCTTCCGCGTGGGTGCCGCCCATGGAGTAGATCATGGTCGGCTCACCATCGAGCGGTACCAGCACGTAGCAGCAGAGCGCGTGCCACTCCCAATGCCCGGTAAGCCACAACATGCCGCCGCCGAAGCTCCAGTGACTCGGGCCTCCGGCCGCGATTACGCAGTCGAGCTTGTGCTCTTTCATTTTGGCGCGCAGCGCGGTATAGCGTCTTGCGTATTCCTGCGCGGAGAACTGCTCGTAAATCGCGTCGCGGTAATACGGCGTGCCACGCATATTGGCGAACGGTAGGGTTTGGTCGAGCTTGCCGCGCACCGTCTCCCACGGCTGCGGACCAAGCGGCTTACGGGGCTGTTGAACGTTCATGTCTGCACCTCAAAAAATAGCGTGAATAAGACGCGACAACGGTTCTCGTCGAGAAGTAGCTGTTGTCCGCAATGATCGCGAACGTGCCCTCGGTTCTAGACGAATTCATCGCTTGCACAACTCCCCGGGAGTGCAACGCCGGCACGCTTTCGCCTGTCAGGCGTGGAAGACAATTCTTCTCACCAGGAATGGAGTCAAGCAAAATGGTAAGTGGCGCGAACGCTTGGCCGAATAGCGATTGAGTACTCAAGGGCCGCCTCAAGGTTATTATCACGACTTTACACAGCAGCCATTCCCGAGCCCCCAATCAATGCCCGCTTTTGGGGGCAAAGAGACATCAAAATTCAAGTGCGAGGCCATTGGTCCAGACCAATGAATGACCAAAGATATAGTGCAACCAAATAGGAACAAACGTCGTCAAACGTGATCAAATGCCAGGCTAATCATTAGATTTTTCCGGCTTTTGCGGAAGAGGCTGATCGCTCATAATAAATCGCGTGCCGAGATGAAATGCCTTGATGTGCCCTAGCGTCCTCACGAAATGTCGATAGGCTGGGTATCTATCCTGTGGCGAATCTAATCCGGAGAGCTTCGTTGCACACATCACTCGACGTTCCATGCATCGATGCAGGGCCAGCCACAGTCCATTGGGGCTTTTTCGATGCCAAGCTCGTGCCGGTCCTCACCATCGACAGCGGCGATCGTGTAACGATTTCGTCGGTATCTGGCAGCCCCGAGATGCTGCCGCCACCGCCTTTCAAGATTCCACCGGCGTTGCCCGCCATTCATGCCGCTAACGGCCCGCAGCAGTTTTTTGGACACATGTGCACCGGACCGGTCGCCGTGCGCGGAGCAAAGACCGGACAGGTTTTGCAGGTCGATATCGAGACAATCGATCTGCATTACGAGTGGGGATATAATGTCATTCGACCGCTTGCCGGCGCATTGCCGGACGATTTTCCAGAATACCGGCCGATCTACATTTCGCTCGATAAGCTCCAAATGACAGGACGGCTGCCCTGGGGACAGGAAATTCTGCTGCGGCCTTTTTTCGGAGTTATGGCGGTGGCGCCGCCAGCTTCCTGGGGCCGGATACCAACGCCGCCGCCGCGCCGCAACGGCGGCAATATGGACAACAAGGAGCTTGTCGCCGGCACAACCTTATACCTTCCCATTTTCACCGATGGTGCGCTTTTCTCCGTGGGAGACGGGCATGGCGCGCAGGGCGACGGCGAAGTCTGCGTCACTGCGATCGAGACCGGGCTGGTCGGTACTTTTCGTCTCACTGTCCGCGACGATATGCGGCTGGAATGGCCGCTTGCCGAAACGCCCACGCACATGATCACCATGGCGTTCGACCCCGATCTCGATGATTGCGTGGTGATTGCGCTACGGCAGATGATCGACCTGATTTGCGCGCGTACCGGTCTTGACCGCTATCAAGCCTATGCATTGACGAGTCTTGCCGCAGACCTGCGCGTCACGCAGGTGGTGAACGGCAACAAGGGTATTCATGTCATGTTGGACAAGCGCTATCTGACGCGCGGCTGATAGGCACGCGCCGATGGTTCAAGCCGCCTAAACGCTTACCGGTTTTTCTTTTTTGCTGCACCCTTCGCCGGTCTTCTCGCTTTGGCCTTCGCCTTCGTTGCGGCCTTCGCCGGGATGATCGGCAGCAGCACGAAGTTTTCTCGGCCGCCACCGAGATGGATTGTGGTCTTGCCGCCATAAATCTCCAACGGGCGGTCGCGCGGGTCGTCGTGCAGGAAGGGGCCGTTACCGGTGAATTCGTTCTTCATGTTGGAGAGCTTGCCGCCGGAACCCCCAGGATAGACATAATCGCGCCCGCGTACGCTCAAGCCCACGCGATATCCCTTCGGCACGACGATGCAGGTCGGGATGAGTTCGATATCAAGTTCGTAGATGCGGTTGGGCTTGAGCGGCTGTTTCTCGTCGTGGCTGTGGTAGGGCCGGAATGGCAATGAAAGCTTCTTGTCGAGCTTGCGATGCGAGGCGCGCAACCACCCTTGTCCGATCGCCGTGTGCGGGTCGAGCGCGCCCTGGAACACGACTTCCTTCATGTCGGGCGCGAACACCCGCAGCACCAGGAAAATATCGGCATCCGCGGTCGAAGACGAGACATGGAGCTTAGCGGCAACCGGGCCGGTGATCTCGGTCGGCTCCACCATCGGCT
Source organism: uncultured Alphaproteobacteria bacterium (assembly GCA_963709855.1). GTDB lineage: Bacteria > Pseudomonadota > Alphaproteobacteria > Rhizobiales > Xanthobacteraceae > Pseudolabrys. Next base: position 90,253 of record CAVPXX010000004.1, read on the forward strand.
CGGTGAGAAACGTGACGCCGTCGCCGAGCGCTTCGAACGTTACCACCGCCGAGCCTTTCGGCGGTCGCGCTGTCAGCTTTTGGTTGTCGATCGCAAGATGGAACTTGGACCATTGCGTGCGCGGGATCGGCCAATTGTCTTCGTGGCGAATGACGAATTTCTCACCCGGGTGGCGAACGTTGAGTTGCACCCGCGGCTGCTTGTCCCAGCCGTTTTTCTCGCCCTTGAGGAAATAGCCGAAGAACTTCTTCTGCAGCCCGACGCCATAGTCGGTGTAATAATGAGTCCAATGCTCGATGCCGTGCACTTCCAGCCATTTCTGCTTCGACGCCGATCGGAAGAAGCCTTCGAAATTGCCGCGCGGATGCAGCGGCTGCCCGCCCCAGTTTGCGGCCGAAAGAAGCGGCACCTTCACCTTTGACCAATCCGGAAACATCGCCTTGTAGAATTCATCGTCCAGCGGATGCGCGAAGTAGGTCTTGCCGAGGTCGTAACGGTTGGCGCCCATCTCTTCCTCGGTGAGCGTCTCCGGTCCCGACACCCAGTCGCCATTCATGCGGCTGCGATGGCCCTTGCTGCCGAGCCCGTATTGCACGGTCTTGACCTGCATGTCGTACCAATTCTGCGCGAACGTGTTGTAGATGCCGCCGTTGTGGCTGAGTTCGCGATAGAAATCGGCGAAGCCCTCCCACACGCAAATCGCAGCAAGATGCTTCGGCTGCAGGCTCGCGACCTGCCATTGGTTGATGGCGTAGTAGGAGATACCGCTCAGACCGACCTTGCCATTCGACCACGGCTGAACGCCGGCCCATTCGACGCAATTGTAAAAGTCCTTGGTCTCGCGCGGCGACCAGTGCTCCACGTAGCCCGGCGAGCGGCCGCAGCCGCGCGAATCGACGCGGACGCATACGTAGCCATCCGGCACCCACTTTTCCGGGTCGCAGATTTCCCAGCTCTGATACTTGTTGGTCGAACCGGCCATCACGTCCGGCTGCTTCTGCTGCATGCGCTTCCAGGCAGTTCTGTAGCCGTCTTCGAAATGTAGCCACTTGCCGTAAGGACCGTGGCTAAGCAGCACCGGGTAGCGGCCCTTTTTGATCGGCCGGAACACGTCGCAACGCAGCACAAGACCATCGTCCATCGTGATTGGCATGTCCCAATCGATCCGCATTCCATCGCGGACTTCGCTGACCTCACGATAGCTCATGATTTCTCACTCCAATTGCGTTCGGATGCTTATTTCTCGGGAATGACCGGCAGCAGCATGAAAGCCCGCCGGCCGGGGCCGGCGTGCAGCGTCACGTCGCTGCCAAATACCGCCGGTGGGCGGTCGCGCGGATCGTCATGCGTGAAGACCGCGCAGCCGGTCCACACTTTGCCAAGCGTCTCCAGCCCTTCGCCCGGCTCGCCCGGAAACACGTAGTCTTTGCCGCGTACCGAAAGTGCCAACCGATAGCCTTTCGGCACGACGATGCAGGTCGGCCATACCTCGACGTCAACCTCGTATACCTCACCGGGGGTGAGCTTCTGCTCTTCGTTGTGCGTGTGATAGGGCCGGTACGGCAGCGTCATCTTTTTGTCGAGCTTGCGATGCGAGCAGCGCAGCCAGCCTTGCGCGATCGGCGTGTGTGCGTCGAGCGCGCCCTGGAAGGTCAGTTCCTTGAGGTCGGGTGCGAACACGCGCACGACTAGAAACAGGTCGGCATCCTCGGTCGCCGACGATACCCACAGTTTGGCCGCGATCGGCCCGGTGATCTCGACATCTTTCTCCAACGGCTCAGTGAGGAAGGTGACGCCGTCGCCCAAGCCGGCATAAGTGACGGCGCTTGGCGATTTCTGTGGCGCCGTCGACATCGTCATGTCGGCCGGATGGATATAAAATTTGGTCCATTGCGTGCGTGCCAGCGGCCACTCGTTCTCGTGCCGCTCGACGAACTTCTCGCCGGGATGTCGCACCTGCAGTTGCACCTTCGGCTGCCGAGCCCAGCCGAACTCGTCGCCTTTGAGGAAGCGGCCAAAGAACCGCTTCTGCAGGTCGAGACCGTAGTTCGTATAGAAGTGTGTCCAGTGCTCGATGCCGTGAACTTCGAGCCATTTGTTCTCCGACGCGGCACGCACGAAGCCTTCGAAATTGCCGCGCGGATGCAGGCCTTGCCCGCCCCAGTTGGCTGTGGAGAGCAGCGGCACCTTGACTTTGTTCCAGTCCGGCATGCGCGACTGCCAATATTCGTCAGTGTCGAGCTTGCGTGAGATGCAGTCTTCGTAGAAATCCCGGCGGTTCTGTCCGAGTTGCTCTTCCGACAGCGTCTCCGGTCCCGACACCCAGTCGCCGGTCATCCGGCTCTTGAAGCCGCGCCGTCCGCGCCCGTTCTGCACGGTGTAGACCTGCGCCCGCGACCAATCCTGCACGAAGCCGCGGCAGAAGATGCCGCCGTGATGCGCCATGTCGCGATAAAAATCGGCAGCACCCTCCCATGTGCAAATGGCGGCAAGGTGCTTGGGCTGCAGCGCGGCTGCCTGCCACTGGTTCTCGGCATAATAGGAGATGCCATTGAGGCCGACTTTGCCGTTCGACCACGGCTGCACGCCAGCCCAGTCAACGCACTGCGCCAGATCCTTCGCCTCGCGCAGCGACCAGATGTCGATAACGCCCGGTGAGCGGCCGGCGCCGCGGCTGTCGACGCGGATGCAAATGTAGCCGTCAGGCACCCATTTCTCCGGATCGACGACCTCCCAGTTCTGATATTTGTTGGTCGAGCCGGTCGGCACATCCGGCTGGTCGGCGCACATTCGCCGCCATTGGTCGGTGTAGAGGTCTTCGAAGTGCAGCCACTTGCCGTATGGCCCATAAGTCATGATCACGGGATACTTGCCGTCGGCAATCGGCCGATAGATGTCGCATCGCAGCACCAGGCCGTCTTCCATTTTGATCGGCATATCCCAGTCGATCCGCATTCCATCGCGGATTTCACTTTTTTCTCGGTATTCCATAGGGCCCTCGACGTTCGGTTTGCAGTCGATAATGATCAGGTGCCGGCAATCCGCCGGCCGCCGCTGTCGAACAGGTGGATGCGGCGCTGGTCCAGGGACAACGCGATGCGCTCGCCGACATTGATTTCGGCCATGCCAAGGCCTTCGGTGACAGCGATGAACGCCCGCTCGGTGCCGGCGTCAAAATAGAGCAGCGTGTCCTTGCCGAGCGGTTCGACCAGCCGTACGGGTAGTTCGATGTCGCCGCCGCCACCGGGCGTCACGCCGACGTGCTCGGGCCGGATGCCGAGCGTGACCGTACCCGCCTTCGCGGTCTTGAAACTTTCGGGCAACGCGGCCTCGAACGACGCCGAGCGAAAACGGGTAGCCCCATTTGCTTGCACGATCTCGCCGGCGACCAGGTTCATCGACGGCGAGCCGAAGAAATCGGCGACGAAATAGTTGACCGGGTTTGAATAGATCTCCATCGGCGAGCCGATCTGAACGATTTCGCCTGCGCGCATGACGACGATACGGTCGGCCAGCGTCATCGCCTCTTCCTGGTCGTGGGTGACGTAAACAAAGGTACGTTTGAGAGTCTGATGCAGCCGGTCGCATTCCGCGCGCAGCTCGCGGCGTAGCTTGGCATCGAGACTCGACAGCGGCTCGTCAAGCAGGAAGGTGGAGGGGTTGGTGACCAGCGTGCGGGCGAGTGCGACGCGTTGCGATTCTCCGCCCGAACATTGGCTTGGCATCTTCTCAAGCAGATGGCCGATGCGCACCATCTCCGCCACTTCCCGCACGCGCTTGACGCGCTCTTGCGGGGGCACTTTCTTCATGCGCAGCCCGAACTCGATGTTCTGCGCCACATTCTTGTGCGGGAACAGAGCGTGGCTCTGGAACACCATCCCGAGGCCGCGGTCGCGCGGCTCCAGGTCGTTGACCACCCGCCCATCGATGCGTATTTCACCTGCGCTCGGATCTTCGAAACCGGCGATCATGCGCAGGGTCGTAGTCTTGCCGCAGCCTGAAGGCCCGACAAAGACGACGAATTCACCGTCCTCTATTGTGAAGGTCAGATCTTTCACCGCTTGAACCGTGCCGAAGGACTTTTTCAAATTGCACAACTCGATCCGCGCCACGTCTATCTCCGTACCATGCCGAAACTGAAGCCGCGCGCGAGGTGCTTGCGGATGATGAGCCCGACGATCATGAGCGGAACCGTGATGCCGACCGCGAGCGCCGCCTGGCGGCCGTAAACGCGGCCTTCGGTCGAACCCTGATATTTGGACAATTCGATCGGCAGCGTGGTGACTTGAGTCTTGGTGATGATCAGGGCCAATAAATATTCGCTCCAAGTCAGAATGAGGATGAACAGGAAGGTCGCCACCAGGCCCGACCTAATCAACGGCAGCACGATCTCAAACACCGTGCGCCAGCGCGAGGCGCCGAGAATCTCCGCCGCCTGCTCGACCTCGAGCGGCACCTCATCGATGAAGCTCTTGGTCATCCAGACCGCGTAGGGGAGCGTCGTCAGAAAATAAACGAGAATGAGGCCGAACCGGGTGTCGATCAGACCGGTCGCCGTGTAATAAAGCGACAGCGGCGCCACGACGACGATCGGGGGAATCATCCGAAGCATCAAAAGCTGAAACATGCGCACCTCGGACAGGATCCGGTAGCGCGACACGCCGTAGGCGATCACCGAGCCGAACAGCACCGAGAGGAACGTCGAGGTGACCGCGATCACCGTCGAATTGTATAGCGAAATCAAAGGCTTCTGTGACGAAATGGCGTACTGCGTCTGGGCATATTCCTCGGCGCCAAACCAGACGTTCATGTAGTTGGCGAGCGTCGGTGGGCTGGGAAAATAATAGGGCGGCCAGGCGAACCACTGCGTGTCCAGCTTGAACGAGGTCGAAACGATCCAATAGATCGGAAAGAAGGCAAGCAGCCCCCAGAGGCTGAGGACGACATAGCGAACGCCTGTCGTGATGCGGCGGCGCTGCGACTTGGTCATCGCCATTCAGCCCTCCACTTTCAGCTCGTCGGATTGTTCGTACATCTTGTCGAGAGAGCGCTTCTCCCGGCGCAGCAACCGGATCGCAAACAGGACGATGACGATCATCAGCAGCATGACGAGGTAAGACATCGCCGCGCCCTTGGAGATTTCGAAGTACTGCCACGTCGTCATGAAGATGTAGACCGGCAGCGTTTCGGTCGCCGAGCCAGGGCCGCCTTGAAACAAGGACCAGGTCTTCGGGAATTCCGCCATGGCTTCGAGGAAGCGCAACACCAGCGCGAGTAGAATGACCGGCCGCAGCAGGGGGACTTGCACTTCCCAGAAAATCCGCCACTTCGATGCGCCGAGGATTTCCGCGGCCTCGATCGGTTCCTTCGGGATTGCTGAGAGGCCTGCGAGCATAATGATGAAGGAAAACGGCGTCCAGTTCCAAATCTCGAGCAGGCCCACCGTCATGAGCGCAAGGTGCGGATCGCTGAGCCAGGACGGTTTGAACTCGACTCCGCTCACGCGGGTGATGACGTCGTTGAGTGGGCCGCTCTGATACAGCATCATTTCGGCGGTATAGGCGACCACGACCGGAACGGTGAGCATCGGCAGGATGAAGATGATGTAATAGATTGCTTGGCCGCGGAACGGCTTATGCATGAGATAGGCCAGCAGGAAGCCGAACACGAAGCATCCGACCGTCGAGCCGGTCGCAAACGCCAGCGAGCGCAGGACGGCCCAGCCGAATCGCGGGTCGGTCAAAACCTCCTTGAACAGGTCGAGACCGATAAAATCGGCGTCCCACCACGAGCCGAGATAGACGGTCCACTGGTGAACCGAGAAATAGAGCTGCAAGAGCAGCACCGGTATCAGTACTAAAGCAAAGAGTGCGATCAGCGGCGCCAGCAGCGCAATCTTGAAGCGCCTGATCGCGCGGCGTCTGGAGACGACACGTTTTGGCGTCGGCGACGGCACTTCGGCAGCCGAAAGGGCGGCTACGGTCATTCCTTACCCCTGAAAGGAAGCCCGGACGAGCGCGAGGCTCGTCCGGCTGATTTGAAGGCAGGTCTACTTCCTGCGGTTGCTCGTCACGCCGGCTTGATGCGCTTCGGCATCACGGCCTTGTAGCTCACCAGATCTTTCTTCAGTTTGCTTTGACGCCGATGCGACGAATGATCCCGTTCCATTCGTCTTCGGTCTTCTTTAAGCACGTCCTTGGCGGGAAGTTGTCCGACAAAGGCTTCCGAGAGGTTCTTGCCGAGCGCGTCCTGGAACTCGAGATAGCCGGTCAGATAGATCGGCGGAGCGACGACCTGGAAGTTCGCTCTCGATGGCTTTGACGCCCGCCGGGGTATACGCTTTAGCGACCACTGGCGACGTCATGTGCTCCTTCGCCCAGGCATCGTGGAACGTATTCACCGGATCGGTCACGATCGGAATGCTGTTCTTGCCCGAGCCAAGCCAGAGCGCGAGATAGGCGGCTTGCGCTTTGCGCGGGCTGTATTTGTTAATCAGGATCGCGGCGAGCGGCGAGGAGATCGACCGGTGCATGCGTTTGCCCGGAGAAGTCCGAACCCGGCACCAGGCCATAGAGCCACTTTCCGGTCGTTTTCGATTTCGCCGGATTCTCGTTCAGCTTCGCGGTGCCATCCCAGTACTGGCAGGCCACGACGTTTCCCTGCGCGATGCGCGGAATCATGCTGCGGCGTGCCCCAATTGGCCGCCTCCGGGTGATTGACCTTTTTGTCCTGCAGATAGATGTCGACCGCGTACTGGCCGGCCGGCGTGTTCAGCGTCGGTTTCATGTCGTCGTCGAACGGGAAGCCACCGGCGCTGTAATAGATCATGTACCACCAGGTCAGGCCGTTGGCGCGGTTGCGCAGGTTACCCGAGCCATAGAGGTCCTTGGATGGGTCCATGAGGAATTCCTGCAGCACGCAGACTCTTCCTCCCAGGTCTCCGGGAACTTCAGCTCTTTGCCGAACTTGTCGGCAAAGCGCTTTTTGTTGTCAGGATCCTCGACGATAGTCTTTGCGCGCATATTGGATATGCACATTGCCGTCAGTTGGAATGCCGTAGGTATTACCGCCATAAGTCATGAAGGTGCCGTAGTCGCGCGACGGCCTCGAGCTTGAAGTTCGCCTTCTTCATGTATTCATCGAGCGGCTCGAGATAGCCGGCCGAGACGAGCGAGGGGATCATGTTCGGAATCGATATGGATGAAATCGAACTGCGGCGAGCGCGAGAGCGCTTCCGCCATCGCCCGCTGCGGTGCGTCGAAGATCGAGATATCCTGCACCGCGCCGATAGTGATATTCGTCTGCTTGGAGAATTCGGCGATCACCGGCTGCATCGGCACCAGATAAGGCGACCAGATCATTCCATTGACGGCAGCCGGGCCGGCGCTCTTCGCGGCCGCGATGGTGCTCTCTTCCATCGTCGCGGCGGCGGCGAATGGAGTTGTCCCGGGCAAGAAGTTGGCCACGGTCAGCCCGAGGCCGCCTTCTACGAATGTTCGCCGCGAAACACTAAACTTGGTCATGACTTCCTCCCCTTTCGGTTCTTTTTTAGCAGCGCTCAAGAACGCTTGTACCGTTAAACATCGCGCCACCACTGATTGGGTAGCCACGATATTGTTCGGCCGATGAAGCTGGATGTGAGAAGACACGTTGCTGGCCCTGCCTGCAGCGCCGCGGGCGCAGGCATATTTTCATAATTTTGTTCGCGAGAGGCGCAACCCATCGGCACTCCCGAGCCTTCGCTTTCAACGTCGCGCCTGCCGCTAGCGGCCATCGCGCGTCAAGACCAAGGGCAACTCTGACGTTTACGTCCCTCGACAATCCGGGTTTAAGGCCGCGGTTATTTTCCATCGTATGTTGATGCGTCTCGGTCCGCAACACGGTTTTCAATGCGGCCGGCGAATTATTCGCGATATCAAATATCTGGAATGGGCCTGCGACCATGAGTAGCAACTGACTATTGCGGCGGGGCGGATAGGTAACGGGGCAGAACAAGCGTGCATACACACCCAGCGCAATCGAATGAAAGGTCGCGCAGTGCCATGCGTTCACAAGGGATTAGTTTTCGGTACACGTATGGTAGACCGCTCAATGAAGGCCGCTCACGATCGCGGTGGAGCTTCCGTTAAACATTACATAGGCGACTGGACCCTATTTGATGATCGTCCCGACCTATCTTGCCGCTAAATTTAAAGCCGCTTCGTGCCCCGCAATCCTGCCGAAAACAAACGCGCGCAGCACTGATACGGCATTCGGCGCTGTCGCGTAAAAATGCCCAGTAATCTCGCCGGCGGCGAAAAGGCCGGGGATTGGCGCGCCATCGCGCAGCACACGTGCGCGGTCGTCAGTCGCAATGCCGCCGAAAGTGTAGGCGACGGCGCCGACCAGCGGGTAGGCGAGGAACGGTGGCATACTGATGGCGCGCGCCCAGTTCGACTTCGGCGGTTGCAGCGTTTGTGCAGCAGCAAGCCCGTCGCGTTGTGTCGCGTCGAAAAGATTGGGATCACCCACGCAGGCAATATTGTAGGCTGCAACGGTTGCCACAAGATTGTCGGCATCCACATCGATGAGTTTCGCTAATTCGGCCAGCGTATCGGCGCGCGCGGGCGGTACCTCGGAGCGGATGGCGCGCTGATAGTCGGCGATGTCGAGCAGCCGGCTGTCGAGGATGGCATAGGCAATCGAGCCCGGCGTCCTGAAGTGGATTTTGCGCGCCAGCCACTCCCAGGTTTCGTGCATCAGCCCACCGCCCTCGTCGAAGAAACGACGGCCGGTTTTGTCGACCACGATGCCGTAAGGGTAGACCAGCACGACCGGTGCCGAATTCTTGCTGCGAGCGTCGATCGGTTCGCAGTGCATGCCGTTCCAGTCGCCGGATTTGTCGGCGCCGAGCCGAAGCGCCATGTCGATGCCGTCGCCGGTATTGAAGTGCGTTCCTGGTGAGATCAACCGCATGGTCTCGCCGCCATCGCCCAGATGCACGCGCATCATGTCGGCATTGCCTTGGAAACCGCCGCAGGCCAGCACAATGGTGTCCGCCTGCAAGGTCTCGCGCGAACCGGCCTGCTCGATGGCGACGCCGGTGATGCGACCGTTCTTCATCTCGATTTCGTACGCCCGGTAGCCGTAGCGGAACAAAACGCCCCTCTGTTTGGCTGCTTGCGTCAATACCTTTATCAAGTTCGCGCCGCCGCCGACCGGCTGGATGCGCGGGGGGCCTTTCGAGAGGTAGTAAGGCGGCTGGATAAATTCGATGCCGTGCGATTGCAGCCACTTGACGGTCGCTGGCGCGTCCTGCGCTAACCGCGCAAAATAGCTCGCATCGCCCCGGAATTGCGTAGCGGTGAACATGTCGTGCACGAAGTTCGGCTCAACGCGCTCGGGCGAGGCCATGCGCATGTTGGACGGCGACCAGCGGGTGTTGCCGCCGGCTTCATTTTCCGCGGCCTTGTCGATCAGCGTGATTGCGATGGGTGAGCGGTTGAGACGCGCCTGTTCTGCCGCGGTCACGGTCGCGGCCAATCCGGCGGCGCCCTGGCCGATGACAACGAGATGACGCGCCGGCCCGCTCATGCCGTGCTACTTTGCAACCTCCGCCCACTCGGGGCAGGTGCGCTGCTCCACCGGCGTCAGCCAGGCCTTGTAGTTGGTCTTGTCGATGACCTCAGCCGGCAGAATTATCTTTTCCGGCAGCGGCTCAGCTTTGAGCTGCCGAACCGCAGCGCGCGTCGCCACGCAGCCGATCTTGAACATGTTGAAATCGACGCTGGCGAGCATGCCGCCAGTCTCGATCTGTTTGACCGCCGGCAGGATGCCGTTGATGCCAATTACGATCGTGCTGCGGTTTGCCTCCTTCAGCGCCTCCAGCGCGCCAAGCGCCATGCCGTCATTTGCCGACAGCACGGCGTCGATCTGCGGATGCTCAGTCAAGAACTTGGCCATCACGCGTTTGGCGTCCGGCTGCTGATAATTGCCGACGCCGGAGGCGAGCACCTGGATGCCCGGCGTTTCCGCAAACGCGCGCTGATAGCCGCGCAGGCGCTCACGATTGGTCGGTGCCGCTGGTGTGCCTTCGATCACGACGATCTTGCCTTTGCCGCCCATCTTGCCGAACAGATATTTTGCTTCGCGGTAGCCAATCTCGTAGTCGTCGGCGCCGACATAGGTGACGAAGCGTCCCGGCAGCGGGTTGGAGGCGAGCACGATTGGGATGTTTGCGTCGTTCAGTTTCTTGACCGAGTTCAATCATGGCGACGTCGTCGACCGGGATGAAGATGATGACGTCGGGCTTGTCCTTCAGCGCCTGGTCGACGAAAGCCTTCTGCTCGTCGACATTGTCCGGCTTCTTCGGAACGAAGTGTACGGTCCGTGCCCCGACCGAGCGCGCGATCTGGTCTGCGGCGGTGCGGAACGCTTCATAGGCCGGATTGGTCGAATTCTTGGTGAACACGGCGATGGTCTTCTGATCCGCCGCGTGTGCGTGGCTCACGGCAAGAGCCGTCAACGCGATCGACGCTGTCGTTGCGAGATATTTCATTAGGTGCCCCTGTCTTGTCGCCTATACCCACAAGATCTGCTTGCGGTAGGCGAGATCGGTCAGCAACGGTTTGGCCGGACCCTGGTGGATCATTGTGCCGCGCTCCAGAGCGAACACGCGGTCGGCCAGCGCCAGCACCAGGTCGAGATTGTGCTCGACGATGATGATCGAGGCGCGCCCGCGCAGCTGGTCGAACACCTTGAACAGATCCTTCACGATGTTCGGCGCCAGGCCTTCGAACGGCTCGTCGAGCAGCAGCAGCTTGACGTTGCCCGACAGCGCGCGCGCCACCGCCAGCATCTGCTGTTCGCCGCCGGACAGATAGTCGGCGGCAACATGCATGCGCTCCTTCAAACGCGGGAAGTATTCGTAGATCTTGTCTTCGCTCCAGACGATGCCGTCTTTTCCGTCGGTCGCGCGCGCCAGGCGGCCGAGCGCGAGATTTTCCGCGACCGTCATGCCGGCAAACAGCTGGCGTCCTTGCGGGACGTAACCGACGCCGAGACGCGCGATATCGGGCGCGGGCATGCCGGCAATATTGCTGCCCTCATATTCGATCGTTCCCGAGGCCGGCGGCACTAGCCCATTCAATGTCCGCAGCAGCGTGGTCTTGCCGGCGCCGTTGCGGCCCACCAATGCGACGATCTCGCCCTCGCGCACGTCGAGCGTGGCCTCGTGCAGGATGTGGCTCTTGCCGTAGAACGCGTTGACCTTTTCGAAGCGCAGGATCTGCTTTCGCTTGACCGTCGCGTCGGCGACGTGGGTATGGATGACGGCGGTCGTACCCGTGCCGGTGTAGATTTCCTGCACGCGCTTGTCGTTGCGGACCTCGTCCGGCGTCCCGGTCATGAGGATCTCGCCCTGGTTCATCACGGTGACGCGATGCGAGAAACCAAGCACACGATCGATGTCGTGCTCGACGATCAGCACGGGGATGTTGGCGGCGACGTTCTTGACCAGGTTGGACACGCGCTCGCGCTCCGCCGCCGGCAATCCGGCGAGCGGCTCATCGAGCAGCAGGACCTGCGGCTTGCAGCCGAGCGCAATCCCTAGATCCACCAGCCGCTGCCCGCCATAGGACAGCTCGCCGGCTTCCATCTGCTCGATGCCTTCGAGCCCGAGGTACCGCATCAGTTCGGTCGTCTCGGCGTGGACGTCGGCGTAGCTGTCGGCGTCCTTCCAGATGTTGAAGCGCTCGGGATGCTGCGCCTGCAGCGACAAGCGCAGATTCTCGTAGATCGACAGACCGCGGAATAGATTGGTGATCTGAAACGATCGAGCCAGGCCCTTATTGCAGATCTGGTACGGCGACAGGCCCTGCACTTCCTTGTCGTAGAGGCGGATCGAGCCGCCGTTCGGCTCGTAGAGGCCAGAGACAAGATTGAACACGGTGGTCTTGCCGGCACCGTTCGGGCCGATTAAGGCATGAATCTCGCCGGCGCCGACGGTGAGGCTCGCGTTCTCGACGGCGCGGATGCCCTCGAAATGCTTCGACACGGCATCGACGGTGAGCACCGTTCCTTTGGTGCCTTGCGGGCGCAGAAAGGCGGGCAAAGGCAGATCGTCGTAGACGTTGCGCTTACCCATCGCCGCGCTTTCTTCCGGCATGGTTCGCCAGCGCCGCTGCAGCTGCGCCCAGATGCCGACCAGGCCACTCGGCGAAAACACCACGAAGCAGACAAAGATCAGGCCGAACCAGAGCAGCCAATCGGCGGTCCAGATCGAAAACAGCTCGCGGAAGAGGATGAAGAATAGCGCGCCAAAGGCCGGCCCCAGGAAGCTGCGCATGCCGCCAATCACGACCATGGCCAGCAGTTCGCCGGAGAAGGGGACCGACACGCCTTCCGCCGAGACCAAATAGGTGAGGAATCCGAGCAGCGTGCCGGCGAGCCCGGTGACCACCGCTGAGAGCACGAACACCGCGAGCCTGTAGCGTTCGACTTGATAGCCCTGGAACGTAGCGCGCAGCTGGTTCTCGCGGATCGCCACCACCACATGCCCGAACGGCGAGCGCAGCACGCGCAACAGGACGTACATTACCCCGAGCGCGATCAATGCGACCACGCCGTAGTAAGCGAGCGAATTGTCGAGGTTGACGGGTCCAATCATGCCGCGTTTGAGATCGCCGAGGCCGTTCTCGCCGCCGGTCACGTCGGTCCAACGGAACGCGGTCGTATAGGTGAGGGCGGAGAGCGCCAGGGTCAGCAACGAGAAATACACGCCGCGCCGGCGCAGGATGATAACGCCGGCGAAGGTCGACAGGCCGGCGACAATGACCATCGCCAGCAGGATTGGCAGCGCGATCTGATTGGGGAACCAGTGTTGTTGAATCAGCGCTGCGGCATAGCCGCCGATGCCGAACCAGGCACCGTGACCGAACGACACCAATCCGGCGTAACCGACACACAGGTTCAATCCCATGGCGGCGATGGCCAGGATCACCACGGTCGCGGCGGTGTCGATGGTCAGGCCGAACAGGCGCATCGCGAACGGCAAGGCCACCAGCGCGGCCGATGCGATCCACAGCGGCTGCAATTTCGAACTGTAACGGGCCGACGTCATGTTTCGAATTTCTCGATGCGCTCGCCAAGTAGTCCGCGCGGGCGGAACAGCAGGATCAGGAACATCAGCAGGTACATCGAGGCCTCACCGGCCGCGGGTATGAAATGGATGGTGATGCCACGCACCACGCCGACCAGCAGCGCGGAAATCACCACACCCCAGAAGCTGCCGAGCCCGCCGATCACCACCACGACGAAGGCGACCGTGATGACTTCCGCGCCCATCGCCGGATGCACGATGGTGATCGGCGCAAACAGGGCGCCGCCGAGCGCGGCCATGCCGACGCCGAGCATGACGATCGCCGTCATGTACGGCTGCAATCGAATGCCCAGCGCTGCCACCATGTCCGGTTTTTGGATGCCGGCGCGCACCACGCGGCCAAAGGACGCCTTGTGCAACAGCAACCAGATGCTCAACAGCACACCGACGACCACGGCCAGAAGCAGCAGCCGATAGCGAGAGAACAGGAAGTCGCCGATGAAGACCGAGCCCTTGAAGACGGCCGGCATGTTGACCGACAGCGGCGAGGCGCCCCAGATGATGCGGATCAACTGCTCGGCGATCATGGCAAGGCCGAACGTCACCAGCAGACTGAGGATTGGATCGGCGGCGTAGAACCGGCGCAGCAGGAAGCGCTCGAACAGGATGCCGAGCAGGGCCACCGACACCGGCGACAGCACGACCGCCGGGCCGAAGCCGAGGTATTTTGTGATCACAATCGAGATGTAAGCGCCGAGCGCGTAGAAGGCGCCATGCGCCAGGTTGACCACGCCGCCGACGCTGAAGATCAGCGACAGGCCAAGCGCAATGAGCAGGTAGTAGCCTCCGAGCACGAGGCCATTCACTACCTGCTCAAGCAGAAATACGAACTGCATACTCAGCCCAGAAGGCAGGGAAGAACGCGTTGGCGACAGTAGCCCCCAATCGCCAACGCGTAGTCAGCCGATGTGCGCCGTCACATGACGCACGTGTTCTTTTCTTTTGGCACCGAGAGGACTTCGAGCGATTCATTCGGTTCCGGGACAGCCTGGCCAAGCGCCAGCGTGTCCCATTGATCCTTGGCCTTGCCCTTCTCCTTGACGGTGAAGGGATAGGCCTCCTGCATCAGCTGGTGATCCCAAGAACGGAAATAGCCCTTGCGCGCCTTCAGGATGTCGAACTGCGGTTCTTTCTCGAGATAGGCGATCAGCTTCTCGGTGTCAGTCGATTTCGTCTCGGTCATGGCCTGCGCCATGATCTTCAACGAGATGTATTCGATCCAGGCGTGGTTCTCCGGCGGCTTGCCGTATTTTTTGATGAAGTTGGCGACGAAGGTCTTGGACGCCGGCACGTCGAGGTCGTGGTGCCAGACCGTCGGCCAGGTGCCGCTCAGGTTGCCTTCGCCCGCGGCCCACGCGTCTGCGGTGTTGAGGTTGAAGCCGACGATCGGATAGGGCAGGCCAAATTCCGCGTACTGCTTGATCAGGTTGGTGACCTGATTGCCGGCAAGGTTTGAGCACACCACGTCGGGCTTGGCCTGACGGATTTTCAACAGATAGGGGCTGAACTCGGTCACGTCGGTGGCAACCAGTTCGTCGCCGATCAGTTTGCCGCCGTTGGCATCGAAGAACTCTTTAGCCGCGCCCGCCAGGTCGTGACCGAAAATGTAGTCGGCAGTGAGCGTGTAAAACTTCTTGTCCTTCATCATGTTGTCGCGCACCAGGGCCTTGCCGACGGCATAGACCATTACGTGGCTCGGGATGTCGACGTGGAAGGTGTAGCGGTTGCAGTTCTTGCCGCGCAGCGCGTCGGAGCGCGCGCCGATCTGCAGGTAGAAGCGCTTGTTGCGCGCCGCGACCTGCATGATGGTCACGGCGGAGGCCGAATTGATTTCGCCCATCAGGAAGGCTGCGCCGTCCTGCTCCAGCATGCGCTGCGCCTTAGTGGCGGCGGTGGCGGGGTTGACCGAGTCTTCCGACACGATGTCGAGCTGACGGCCCATCACGCCACCGGAATTATTGATTTCTTCCTGCGCCATTCTGAGGCCGAGCTGGGCATAGGCGCCGAGCGCACCGAGGAAGCCGGTGAGCGGGGTCAGATGTCCGATTTTGATCTTGTCGGTCTGGCCGCTGACGATGGCCGGAAATCCCAGAGCGGAAGCGCCGGCGAACGCGGCGCTGGCTTTCAAAATGCTGCGTCGATTGTAGCTGGGCATCATTGGTCACCTCCCGAATTGATGTATGGCGCCGTCGCCCCCTCATAAATTTCCGCGCATGCGAGAATGTGAGAGGCTTTTCTTTATTGTAGGATGATATTCTCGGAGCGCCGGGTCGCTGTCAACGCCAAAACGCGCACAGATCTCGGTAGGTATCGGAATGCTAAGTCATTCATCCGCCGCAGGCGACACGCGAGATCGGTTCACGCTCCGGCGCCGAATTCAGTGGACAACCGATTGGCCGCCGCCTGCACGATTTTCGCACGGCCCTGCAGATCCTGGTTAGACAACCGCCAAACCGGCCCGGATATGCCGAGCGCGCCAACGATCTTCCCGGTGAAATCTTTAACCGGGACTGCCACGCAGCGCACTTCGAGATTGAATTCGCCATCGTCGAACGCAATGCCGGTGCGCCGGACCTGCTCAATCTCGCGTAGCAGGACCGGAGTTTCGGTGATCGATTTCTCGGTCGACGGCGATAGCTCGACACGTTCCAGGAAACGCTCCAGTTGATCGGGGCGCAGCGAGGCGAGGATGACTTTGCCGAGCGCGGTGCAGTGGGCGGGGCGGACCACGCCGACGCGGTCGGTCAGTTGGAACGCGCCGGGCCCGCTGGTGCGGGCGATCACGACCACGCTATCGCCCATGCGCACGGCGAAGTGGCTGCTTTCGCCGGTTTCTCGCGACAGGTCCTCGAGCACCGGGGTAGCGACGTTCACCATCTCGATCTCATCGAGGGCACTGGCGGCAAGTGCAAACAGCGGCCGGCCGACGCGGTAGCGCTTGGAATTCCTTTCCTGGCGGATATAGCCAAGCGATACCATCGTCTTGGCGAGATGAAAGGTTGTGGAGTTGTGCAAGCCAACCAGTTTGCTCAGGTCCGCGAGCCCTATGCCTTCACGATGCCGCGCGATTTCTTCGAGAATTGCAAAGGCTCGGCCGAGTGACTGAACGCCGACACGCTGGCGGTCCTCAGCATCGTCATCGATATCAGGCTGCAACGGCTCTACTAGCCGAGCAATCTTGGTACGAGACGATGCGGCTAGCTTCATCCTTGGCTTCGTCTTGGTTCGTGTTCTCAACGGGCAATCTCCAAAGGGCGTGGCTGACGCGCGCGAAACCTGAGTCTATGGCCTCTGCCGCACTTTCTTACAAGCGCAAGCTAGTAATTGAACAACACTATGCGTTCTTCCGTCATGTCGCGAATGGAAAAGCGCGGGCTTTCACGGCCGATGTCTGAGTCCTTTACGCCGCCATAAGCGAGCTGGTCAGTACGCCAGGTTGAGCTGCCGTTGATGATGACACCACCGGTGCGTAGGTTGCGAACCGCGCGGATCGCGTTCCGTCGCTTCGGAACGGGACCATAACACCCGCCATTCCGATATGACAAATGGCAACTCACAATGCTGGATAAAGATTGACTCAAAGCTCGCCCGGATTATGAGTGGCGGGTGTCGCCAGAGGACGGCCCCGCCGCATGGTAATCCCTGCAAGATCAGAAGGGCGCGCGTCTGTGAACCGGGAAAGTAACGTTCACGCGTCGATGTTTGGCTGCAACACCTATTCCTATATGCGCTCGCACAGCGCCGAAGCCTGTTTGACGCAACTTGCGGAGCAGGGCTTTCAGGAATTCGAATTGATGGTGCATCCGTGCCACCTGTGGCCCGCCGATTTATCGGCCGAACAGCGCCGCAGGTTGTGCCGCATGATGGAGAGGCGCGGCCTGCAACTCACTGCGCTCAATATGCCGAATATAGACATCAATGTTGCGGGCGCGGCCGCAGAGATGCGCGTCTATTCGCTCAAATTGTTGAGCGAAACGGTGCGGCTGGCGGGCGATTTGGGTGCGCGTGGGGTCGTGATCGGACCCGGCAAGGCCAATCCGCTGTTTCCCGCCGATGCCTCCGAACTAGTCGGGCATTTCTTTTCTGCATTGGACCAACTTTGTCCGGTGGCTGAAGCGTCCGGTACCGCGCTATGGGTCGAGAACATGCCGTTCGCGTTCCTACCGACGATCGGAAGTCTTATCGATGCGCTCAGGCAATATGGTAATGGTGCAGTACGCATTGTTTATGACGTCGCCAATGCGCATTTCATTGCAGAGGATTTCGCCGACGGTCTCCAGCAATGCCACAATCGGCTTGCGCTGGTGCATTTGTCGGACACGGGGCGGCAGATCTATCGTCACGATCCGGTCGGCCTTGGCACTGTGCCGTTTGCGAACGTGCCACGCGCATTGACTACGGTCGGTTACAAAACGCGGCCGATGCTGGAAATCATCTCGCGCGATCCAAACCGCGACATCATTGCCAGCGCCGACAAACTCGCGGCTCTCGGCTTCATGCGAGCCAATCTAAATCCGGTTTCTTAAACGAGGTTAGAAAAGCATCATGCCTCCAGCGTTACCTCGATCTACGGATGTCATCGTCGTTGGCGGCGGCAATGCGGCGTTTTGCGCGGCGCTCGCGGCGGCGGAGCAGGGCGTTTCGGTGCTGGTGCTGGAGCGCGCGCCAGAGGAGGAGGCTGGCGGCAACAGCCGCTTCACCGCCGGCGCCTTCCGCTGCGTGTATGACGGCGTCGAAGACTTGCGCGCGCTGATGCCCGACTTGACCGACGAGGAGGTGGCGAAGTCCGACTTCGGCACCTACACCGAAGAAAAGTTTTTCGACGACATGGGGCGCATCACCGAATATCGCACCGATCCCGACCTTTGCGAAGTTCTGATCAAGCGCAGCAAGGCGACCATGCTGTGGTTGCGCGACAAGGGCGTGCGCTTCATGCCGATCTGGGGACGGCAGGCCTACAAGATCGGCGGCATGTTCAAGTTCTGGGGCGGCCTCACGGTGGAGGCCGTGGGCGGCGGACCGGGGCTGGTGGATGCGCTGACCAAGATCGCGCGCAAGAACAACATAACGATCGCCTACGGCGCCCGCGCCTTCGCGCTGATCGCCGACGACGACGGCGTGAAGGGCGTGCGTATCAAGCACAATGGCAAGACCGTCGAGGTGAAGGCCAAATGCGTGGTGCTCGGTTCCGGCGGCTTCCAGGCCGATGCCGAAATGCGCACGCGCTATCTGGGGCCGGGCTGGGAGCTCGCCAAGATCCGCGGCACCCGCTTCAACACCGGCGACGGCATCAAAATGGCGCTCGAGATCGGTGCCCAGCCGATCGGCAACTGGTCGGGCGGCCACGCCGTCGCCTGGGATCGCAATGCGCCGGAGTTCGGCGATCTGACGGTGGGCGACAACTTCCAGAAGCACTCCTATCCGTGGGGCATCATGATCAATGCCAACGGCGAGCGCTTTCTCGACGAGGGCTCCGACTTCCGCAATTACACCTATGCGAAGAATGGCCGCATCATCCTGATGCAGCCCAAGCAATTCGCCTATCAGGTATTCGACAACAAGATCATCCCGATGCTGCGCGACGAGTACCGCATCAAACGGGTCAGCAAGGTGCGCGCCAATACGCTGGAAGAACTGGTCCAGAAGATGGAAGACGTGAACGCCGAAAAGGCGCTTGCGACCATCAAGGAATACAACAAGGCGGTGATGACCGAGGTGCCGTTCGACCCGAATGTGAAGGATGGCCGCGGTACCCGCGGGCTCGCCGTTCCGAAGTCGAACTGGGCCAACACAATCGATGAACCGCCGTTCGAAGCCTATGCGGTGACCTGCGGGCTCACCTTCACCTTCGGCGGGCTCAAGATCGACACCAGCGCGCGCGTGATCGACTCGGATGGGGCGGCGATCCCGGGGCTGTTCGCTACCGGCGAACTGGTCGGCGGGATTTTCTGGTTCAACTATCCCGGCGGTACCGGCCTGATGAACGGCGCCGTGTTCGGCAAGATCGCCGGCACCACCGCCGGCCAGCGCGCCAAGCAGTCGCCGTGACAAGCGAGGCCATCTACGACGTCGTCGTCGTCGGTGGCGGCGGCAGTGGGCTGGCGGCCGCGATCGAGGCGCGCGCGGCCGGGCGAGAAGTCGTGCTGCTCGAGAAGAATCCGCAGCTCGGTGGCTCGACTGCCTGGTCGATTGGGTCAGTGACCGCCAGCCAGACGCCGCACCAGGCGCGCAAGGGTATCGTCGACAATCCGGCCGACCACTGGCGCGATATGGCCGGCTTCAATGGCGAACTCGACACGCGCGACAATGCCGATCTGCGCCGCCTGCTGGCCGACGAGATGCCGGACACATTCCGCTGGCTGCTCCAGCACGGCGTGCGCTTCTACGGGCCGATGCCGGAGCCGCCGCACAGCAAGCCGCGCATGCACAACGTGCTGCCCAATTCGCGCGCCTTCATCACGCATCTTTCCAAGGCGGCGCGACGCGCCGGCGTGAATATAGTGTGCGGCGCACGCGCCACCGCGCTGGTGACCGAGCAGGGCCGGGTGACCGGAGTTGACTGTGCGACGGCGGACGGCCCGCGGCGCTTTCGGGCGCGGGGCGGCGTGGTGCTCACGGCCGGTGATTTCACAAGCGATCCCGAGCTAAAGGCGCAATTCATGGGTCCGCAGGAGGCCAAGATTGACGGCGTCAACGTGACCGCGACCGGCGACGGGCAGAAGCTTGCCGTGGCGCTGGGTGCGCGCATTATCAACGGCGATCTCGCGCTCGGTCCGGAATTGCGCTTCGTGCCGCCGCCGGGGCGCAACATCCTGCTGAGCCTGCCGCCGTGGCGTCTGCTGGCCAACCTGATGGCGTGGTCGCTCGAATACATGCCGAGCGCGCTGCTACGACCGTTCGTGATGAGCTTCGTGACCACCGCGCTGGCACCGTCGCCTGATCTGTTCGCCGAAGGCG
This sequence comes from uncultured Alphaproteobacteria bacterium, assembly GCA_963709855.1. GTDB lineage: Bacteria > Pseudomonadota > Alphaproteobacteria > Rhizobiales > Xanthobacteraceae > Pseudolabrys. Next base: position 110,348 of record CAVPXX010000004.1, read on the forward strand.
CGCTGCTGATCAACAAGCTTGGACAGCGCTTCACCGATGAGCGCGACAAGCCGGCGTTTGCGCTGCCCGACCAGCCCGACAAGGTCGGTTATATACTGCTCGACCGCCGCCTTGCGGAGCTGTTCAGCGGCTGGCCTCATTTCATCTCGACTGCGCCGGGCGTGGCTTACGCTTATATTGATGACTATCGACGCAACCGCGCGGATATTTTCCGCCAGGGCGCAACGCTTGAGGCGCTGGCCGGGAAGCTGGGAATGCCGGCGGCGCTGGTCGAAACCGTGCGCAACTATAATGCCAGCGCGGGCAATCGGAATCCGCTCGGCGAAGGGCCCTATGTGGCGCTCGGTCCGCTACGCGCGGTGTTCGTACACGCGGAAGGCGGGCTCGCGGTCGACCGCGAGCACCGCGTACTCGGTGCCGGCGACTCGCCGATCGCTGGGCTCTACGCCGCCGGCTCGACCGGGCAGGGCGGCCTGTTGCTCAAGGGCCACGGCCACCACCTCGGCTGGGCCTTCGCTTCCGGCCGGCGAGCGGGGCGGAATGCGGCGCTTGCGGTGTAGGACTACTTCGCGTCGTCAGTCACTGGCGAGGTGACGACGAGGAAAACGAGATCGACGAGGCCGGTATTCGAGATCGCATGGTCGACGCCGGGGGGCAGGAAGATGAAGTCATGCTTGCGCACGACGTGGTCTTTGCCATCGATGTGCATCAGGCCTTCGCCCTCGATCACGTGATAGACCTGCTCCTGCACCGCGTGCCGATGCACTTTCACGTAAGCCATCGGCTGGTACATCGAGATGCGGTAGTCGATGTGCTGGGAGCCGGCGGTCTCGGGCATCACCAATGGCTTCGACAGCGCGCCGCCGAAATGATCGGGGAATTGTCGCCACGGCACCTCGGCGATATTGCGGATGAACCAGTTGCGTGGCGTGGCCATAGGCGTTTCCTCCTTATCGACGTACGCAATCTCGCAATACCACATTATCAATTGACGTACAGCATTATGAGAAATAGGTTCCGCTCGCTGCTGAAACCGGACCGCCGTGTTGCATAATGAGGAGAACGCTTCCGATGTCGACAACGAATAAGCTCAACGGCGCCCAGGTCATCGTTGACTATCTGATCCAGCAGAAGGCGCCTTACGCCTTCGGCTTGTGCGGCCACGGCAATATCCAGTTCATCGACGCGCTGTATGAGCGCAAGAACGACATCAAGACCATCTCGGTGCATCACGAAAGCGTCGCCGGCTTTATGGCCGACGTTTACTACCGCGTCTCCGGCCAGCCGATCGCCACCTTTACCTCGTGCGGGCCGGGCTCGGCCAACCTGCCGATCTCGCTCGGCAACGCCTTCCTCGATTCCGTGCCGTTCATGGCGGTGACCGGCAATGTGCCGACCAGCCAATTCAACCGAGGCGCCTTCCAGGAACTCTATCGCCACTATCAGGCCGACTTCCCGTCCACCGTGCGGTCGTATTGCAAGAAGGTATTTCAGCCCACGCGCGGCGAAATGGTGCCGCTCGCAGTTCGGCAGGCTTGGAAGACCATGGTGACCGGCCGCCCGGGCCCGGTCGTGCTCGACGTTCCCTTCGACGTGTTTATGGAAGCCTCCGCCGAGGAAGCGCCGAATCCACAGGAATGGAGCGCCAACATTTCGAGCCGCTGCGGCGCCGATCCGGACGGCGTGATCAAGGCCGTCGACATGCTGCTTGGTGCCGAGCGGCCGGTCATAATCGTCGGGCAGGGTGTGCGTTACGGCGGCGCCAGCGCCGATCTGCTGCGGCTGGCCGAGCGTCTGCAAATTCCGGTCGCATCGTCGGCCAGCGGTCTTGGCGCGATTGACACCCACCATCCGCTGGCACTCGGGCTGGTGGCGCGCGGCGGCCACTACCAGGCCAACCACGCCACCCGTCAGGCCGACGTGCTGCTGGCGCTGGGCGTGCGCTTCGACGACCGCACATCGAGTTCCTGGATTCCAGGTTATTCCTTCACCATCCCCCCGACGCGGCTCATTCACGTCGACATCGATCCGGAGGAAATCGGGCGAAACTACCCGGTGGCGCTCGGCTTGATGGCGGACGTGCGCACATTCTTGCGTCAGGTGCTGGCCGAACTCGACCGCCGCGCTGATTTGAACAAGCGCGCCGACGCCCGCCAGAAATGGCTGAAAGCGATCGACGGTTATCGTAAGGAATGGGACAAATTCGTCGCGCCGGGCTTTACCGATGACACCACGCCGATCAATCCGCAGCGCGCCGCGCTGGAGATCGACAAAGGGCTGCCCGAGGACGGCATTCTGGTCAGCGATATCGGCGTACACCACAATTGGTTGTTGGCGTTCTGCAAGCCCAGGCGCCCGGATTCTTTGATCGGCTCGATGGGTTTTGGCCCGATGGGCTTTGGCGTCGCGGGCGTCTTGGGCGCGAAATTCGCGGCGCCCGATCGGCCCTGCGTTTCGGTTTGCGGCGACGGCGCGTTCTTCATGCACGCCAACGTGCTTGGCACCGCCGTCGAATACAATCTGCCGGTCGTCTGGGTGGTCTGGAATAATTACGCCTATGCATCCATTCGCGGGCTGCAACGCGGCTATCTGAAGGGCCGCGAGTTAGCGACCGACTTCCACAATCCATTGACGGGCGAGCGTTACAATCCGGATTTTGCCGCCATGGCGCGCTCGGCGGGCGTCGAAGGCGTGCGCGTCGATCGAGCAGGCGATCTGGCCGAGGCCGTTCGCACCGGCGTCGCGGCCAACAAGCCCTATCTCATCGACGTCGATATCGCCGCGGATATCAATCCCGCCGGCGCCGGCGTTTGGGAGCTTCCGGGTCTCGGGCAGAGCAAGCCGGGAATTGGCACCCGTTATCAACCGGGCTGATCGCTGCAACTTGCGCAAAATAAAAACTGGAGGGGACAGCATGCTGCTCGCAGGCAAGAAAGTCGTTGTGGTCGGAGGCTCGTCCGGTATCGGACTGGCCACTGCGGAACTCGCCAAGAGCGAAGGCGCTGAAGTAACTATCGCCTCGCGCAGCGCCGAGAAGCTGAACGCGGCGGCGGCGAAATTGGGCGCGACCGCGATCCCGACCGACGTAACCAGCGACGACAGCGTCGCCAGTCTGTTCCAGACCTGCGGTCCCGTCGATCATGTCATCGTCACCGCCGCACACCTCCGCACCGGCCCATTCAAGACCGTATCGATGGACGACGTGCGCGCAACCATGGAGGGCAAGTTCTGGGGCGCCTGGCGCGTTGCGCGCGCCGCCGAAATCCGGCCCGGCGGTTCGCTCACGCTGGTTTCCGGCTTCCTAAGCATTCGTCCGCGACCTGCCGCTGCGATCGTCGGTGCGGCCAATGGCGCGCTCGAATCTCTGACGCGCAGCCTCGCGCTCGAACTCGCGCCGGTGCGCGTGAATTGTGTGTCGCCCGGCATCATTGATACGCCGATTCGCGCCGCCATGCCGGAAGCTGCTCGTCGCGACATGCTAGCCAAGGCCGCAGCCTCCTTGCCCGTTGGCCGAGTCGGCGTGGGCGAAGATATCGCGCGACAAATCCTCACGTTCATGACAGTCGGCTTTGCCACCGGATCGATCGTGTATATCGATGGAGGCGCTCTCGTAACCTGAACCTCCATCGATAGCTGCTATCCCGGCTGCAGGTATGGCTACGGTTGAGATTGAAACCGAGAGTCCAAATTATGATGGAGGACGGACTGATGAAGCATATGCGACAGGCTGTAAGAGCGGCAGTTGTGCTCGCGTGCATCGCGCTGATTTCGGCGCATGTTCGGCCGGCGCAAGCTCAAGACTTCTCCAACAAGCCGATACGCATCATTGTTGGATTGGTGGCTGGTGGAGCAACCGATGTGACCGCGAGGCTGATTGCCCAGAAGCTATCTGAAAGCCTGCACACCAACGTTTACGTCGAAAATCGACCCGGTGCCGCCTTTGAACCGGCTTTGCGAGAGCTCACGGCTGCGCCGTCGGATGGCCACACGCTATTCATGATTTCGGCGAGTGTGGTTGTTACCCAGCCGTTTCATAAGGACTATCCGTTCGATCTCGCCAAGATGACGCCGGTGACGGAAGTGTCGGATGGGCCGTTCATTTTGGTCTCGCGTAAGACTCTCCCGTTCAAGAACGTCAACGACCTGGTCGCTTATGGGAAGGCGAATCCAGGCAAGCTAACCTTCGGCTCCGGCGGCGGTGCCGGCAGTTCGTTGCATTTGGCGGCCGAATTGCTGCGGCTTCGCTCCGGCATCACAATAGTCAACGTCCCATATAAAGGGGCTGCGGCGTCACTCAACGACTTGCTCGGCAGCCATATAGACGCAATGTTCGATGCGATGCCCGTCGAGGTCGCGCAAGTGAAAGCTGGAAACGTCATCGGATTGGCGGTCACCAGCGCAAAGCGTTCTCCGGCGCTGCCGGACGTGCCGACCATGGACGAGTCCGGCTTCAAGGACTTCGTAGTGACCAATTATTTCGGTTTGCTCGCGGCGCCGAACACGCCACTGGTTATTGCCAAGAAGCTGCGCGATGAGGTCGCAAAGGCTGTGGCATCGCCCGACCTCGTCGAGCAGTTCAAGACGCAGGGAATGGCGCCGGTCGCTAGTGAACCAGCTGAGTTCGGCGATTTGATCAAAGCTGAGCTTGCTCGCTGGGCCCAGGTCATCAAAGATTCCGGCGTAAAACCGCAATAATCCACGTATCCTGCGGTAAACACCATCAATCGATCACCGCGCAAAGGAACGTTCTATGAGCCGTGGACCTTGGATCGATCATTTTGGCGATAATTTTCTCTGGTCGAATGCAACTCTTATCCTCAAGGGAATGGCGCCCTATGGTGTGGTCTCGCTCGAAGAGATGGATCGTGCTTGCGAGCGGCTGCGGGCGCGTGCGTCCGAGCCCGACCGTGGCCACGCCTGGAAGGAAGAATGGCGCGCCATCGGCGAGCTGATCGAGAAACGGGGCGACGAGGCACTCGCCAAGGGCCACAAGATCACCGCCGGCGACTATTACCTTCGCGCCGGTATCTATCATTACAACGCCGAGCGCTTCGTCGTTCCGGGCCTGGAAAAGAAGGCGCAGGGCGCGCATGCCTACAAGGTCTGGCACCAGGGCATAAGGCTGCGCTGCCCAAACGTCGAATTCGCCGAAGTGCCCTACGAAGGTACCACGCTGCCGGCGCTGTTTATGAAGGCACAGACCGGTGCGCCTGCGCCAACTGTCGTCGTGCTCAATGGCATGGACAACGCCAAAGAGATGAGCATCTTTTTCTGCGGCCTCGAATTTGCCCGCCGCGGCTACAATACGCTCTGTCTCGACGGTCCCGGGATGGGCGAGGCCCGCCGCATTCGCGACATGCCCAGCCGCTTCGACTACGAGGTGCCAGGCGTGGCCACTTTCGATTTCCTCGCCAAACGTGCGGATGTTGATGCCAGACGCATTGCCATCATGGGCTACAGCTTCGGCGGTTATTACTCTTCGCGCGTCGCATCCTTCGAGAAACGTTACGCCGCCTGCATCGCACTTTCCGCGCTGCACTGGGATCTCGCCGCCTGGCAGCAAAAGATCAAAGACGCGAATATTAACGCGCCGAAGTCGGTCGCCCAGTCAAACTTCCAATGGCGCTGGGTCGCCGGCGCCAAAGACGAAGACGAAGGCATCGCTATCGCGAAAAAATTCACGCTGAAGGACGTGGCGAAGAACATCACCTGCCCCTTCCTCGTCACGCACGGCGGCAATGATCGGGTCGTGCCGGTCGAGAATGCCCAGAAGCTCTATGACGCGGTTGGTTCAACAAAAAAGACGATCAAGATCTTCACGGCGGAGGAAGGCGGCGCGGAGCACGCCCATGTCGACAACCGCCAAGTCGGTATCGATTTTGCCGCCGACTGGCTCGAAGACAATATGTAGACCTCGGCGTCCAACTCTAATCGTGCCGCATTAACGCGCCGGCTGATTGATGCGCTTTTTGTGGCCCGGTGGAATTTTTCCCGTCAGCGCATCCCGCATCCAGTCGGCAACCTGCGGATAAAAGTCCGGCAGGCGGCTGCCGAAGGTATGCGTCTCGTCCTCGTAGACCCACAGTTCTTTCGGGCCGCCGAGCAGTTCGAACATGCGCTCGCCGTCCTCAAGCGGGCACAACTCGTCGAACTCGCCCATCGCCAGCAGCGTCGGACATTTGACCTTGCCGGCGATCGGCTCGAGCGTCATCTGCTCGGCCATCGAATCGAACTGATCCTCGTCATGGATGTTCGACATGTACATGTAGTTGGCGCGATAGGCCGGCTTGGAGTGCTTGAAGATCGTGTCCTTCTGTAAGAAAACGCCCATGGCACCGACCAGTGCCTTGACCCGCGGGTCGTAGGCGGCGACGCGGGGGCCCCAGTAACTGCCCATGCTCCAGCCGTAGACGCCGACTTTGCTGGCATCGAGTTCGGGGATCGTTTCGATGAAATCGATCGCGGCCTTGCCTGCGCGTTCGAAGTTGTCGAGCGTGACCCAGGTCTCGCGGATGTTGCTCTCGCCCTGGCCCGGTCCGTCGATGGTGAGCGTCGCCATGCCGCGGCGGCGGAAGTGATTGTGATAGGGGCTCGGCATGTATTCCTTGATGGTGTCCATGCCGGGGATGACAAGCACGCAGGGCGTCTTGGCGACGCCAGGCACTGTCTGTAGGATGCCGGGGATCGTTTTTCCGTTCTCGAATGGAATTTCGATACGCCGCACGCTGGCTTCGTCGAACAGTTCGATGAAGCGCGTGTAACAATGGACCAGGCGCTTATACAGTTCGAGCTTGCGCGGTGTGTTGGCGTGGAGCACGCCGCAGGGCGGACCGTAATACAGCGCTGCGCGATAGTAGAACTCGGCGGCGCTCTCTCGGTGACCAGTTGCCTCGGCGTTCTCGGCGAGCTTCTGCTCCTGCTCGGCCGTCCGCACCCACTGCTTGACGACGGCTGCTGGGTGCTTGATGCGTTCCGTGGTTCGGCGCACGTCGGCGGGCCGAAAGCCCCATTCGACGAACATCACAGAGCGGAAACCAAAGACGTCGACGACCTTGTAGAATTCCTCGTTGACCCATTTTTGCGCGCGCCGGCTACGATCGTTCAAGCTCGCCTCCTCGGAGAGAAAAAATTGCGCCGGCCCGACGGCCAGCGCGCATGATATGGAATGAGAGCAATTATTGCCCCTTCAGTCCTTTGGACTCGATGAAGGCGCCCCAGTTTTTGACGTCGTTCACCACGCGCGCATGCAGTTCCGGGCCGGGCGCGTAATCTGGCATGATGTCGAGCGACTTCAGCCGCTCCTTGAGCTCGGGTTCTTGCAAGGCGGCTTGGATAGCCTTTTGCAGCTTCGCCGTCACGTCATTCGGCAAGCCTTTCGGTCCAAACACCGCGAACCAGAACCGCAGATCGACTTCGGCATGCTTGATGCCGACTTCGTCCAGCGTCGGAACCTCCGCCAGGGCCGGTGAGCGCGTCTTGCCGGTGACTGCGAGACATTTGATCCGTTTGGTATCCACCAGCGGCTTCGCCACCTGGCTCGACGGCAAGGTGAGATCGACGTGCCCAGCGATCAGGTCGGCCATGGCCGGCCCGCCGCCGCGATACGGCACGTCGATCGCGTCGATCTTGGCGCCGTCGCGAACCACGTCCCAGACCAGTTGGGACACCGACGTCACGCCGGCCGATGCGAAGGTCAGTTTTTTGGACGACGAATGGGAGAGGGCGATCAGTTCCTTCATGTCGTTTGCCGCCACGGAGTTGGCCACGCATATTGCCAGCGGCGAGGTTGCGGCAAACGCGATCGGCGTGAATTCCGTGCTCGGGTCGAATTGCGGCTTGATATCCTTGAAACCCGGCCGGATCACGAGAGCGTTCTCCGCCATCATCAGCGTGTAGCCATCCGGACTGGCAGAGGCGACCGTTCGCCAGCCGATGTAACCGCTGGCGCCGGCGACGTTTTCAACGAAGACCGTCTGCCCGAGTTGTTTGCTCAGCGGACCGGAGAAGATGCGGGCAAATGTATCGGTGGCGCCGCCTGGGCCGAAGCCAACGACGAGTCGAATTGAACGATTTGGATAATCGCTTGCAGCCTGCACATTTGAGACAGCCGGGATGCTAAAAACGGCACCGGCGAACAAAAGCGATAACAATCGGCGCATATTGGTTGCCTCCCGTTGACCTGACGTTTTTTGTAGCGGCGGCAGGGAGACTACTTCATTGGCATAGCCCCATCCAGACAGGTTCCACGGCTGGAATGTCCGCGGCGCGCGCGGTCTGAAGTTGATCGACGAATGCGGTGGAAGGGATGCGATCGGCTTGTCTGTATCGAAACCTCATCCGACGATGATTTCGGATTTTGTCGGCAAAATTCCCTATTCTACGGCCACGAATCCCTGTTCCGTTGCGTAGTTCTTGCCCTATTGAACGGCCCGCGCGCGGAAGTCGTTCAGCACGGCCGTCAGCGTATCTTCGAATGGATATGCCGGCTTCCAGTGTAGCAGTTCGCGGGCGCGGCTGGCGTCGCCGACAATGACGGGAAGGTCGCCGGGGCGCTGTCGCATGGAACCTTGCTCGACGGAAATCTCGATGCGGCTTCTCGCTACCAGGGCCGCAAGAATATCCGATATTCGGCGCGGAATACCGGAAGCGATATTGAGCACGGTGCCTGACTCTAGACGTCCCAAATTTTTCATGACCAGCGCGTAGGCATTGGCAACATCTCGTACGTCGAGGAAATCCCGCTGTGCGTCAAGATTGCCGACGCGAATGATCGGCGGTGCGAGCCGAGCCTCTATCCGGGCGATTTGCACGGCAAATGCCGGAACCACGAAGGCTTCAGATTGGCCGGGACCGGTGTGATTGAATGGCCGCAGGCGGATGCACTTAAGCCCCGCTCGAGTAAGCGCGCCGAGAGCAAGATCGGCCGCCGCTTTGGTTGCCGAATACTCGTCGAGCGGAGCGAGCAACGCGTTCTCATCGATTGCGCGGCCAGCTTTCGCGCTTTCGCCATAAACCAGTCCAGACCCGACATGGATCAACCAGCAGTCCGGAGCCCGCCGCAGAATCACGCGAGCTAGACCGAGCGTGCCGTGCAAATGCACCCGCCATGCTTCATCGGGGTCGGCGTTTGCGGCGGTTGGAGCAGCAATCCCCGCGAGATTTATGACATGTGTGGGATTCACGCTACAGGTCGCAGCTTCCAGCGCCGCACGATCGGTGATATCGAGGGCCATGACCGGACCGAGCAGCGCGTGCTGTCCCGCGTCTTTTGCCGTCGCGATAATCTCTATGTTGTTCGCGTATGCGCGCCGCAGAGCTTCAACCAGGTAGGGTCCGACAAACCCTAGCGCCCCGGTGACCAAGACTCGTGTCATAAGGTCTCGTGCTTTCTTATGCGCGCAAGATCGACCTCGACCATCTCAACGACAAGCTGTTCGAGCGTCGTTTCGGCCACCCAGCCCAATCGGTCTTTTGCCTTGGCTGGATCGCCGAGCAGTACGTCCACCTCGGCCGGCCGCAAAAAGCGCTCGTCCACCACCACGTGATCTTCCATCTTTAGACCGACGTGACCGAACGCAAGGGCGCAAAAATTGCGAACCGATTCTGTGCGTCCGGTCGCAATGACGTAATCGTCCGGCGACTCCTGCTGAAGCATGAGCCACATGGCCTTCACAAAGTCGCGCGCATGGCCCCAATCGCGCATGGCGTCGAGATTGCCCAAGGCAAGCGTCTTTTGGCGCCCCAGCTTGATGCGGGCAACACCATCGGTGATTTTGCGCGTTACAAACTCGACTCCGCGTAGAGGCGATTCATGATTGAAAAGTATTCCGCTTGATGCATGAATCCCAAAGCTCTCGCGATAGTTCACCGTCATCCAATGGGCATAGAGCTTGGCCGCCGCATAGGGCGATCGCGGGTAAAATGGCGTCTTTTCCGATTGAATTGGCTCTTGTCGCAGCCCAAACATTTCCGACGATGATGCCTGATAGAAGCGCACTTCCGGACATATAAGCCGAACCGCCTCAAGCATGTTCACGGCACCGAGCCCTGTCACCGTCCCGGTGATCAGGGGCTGTTGCCAGGAAGATTTCACGAAAGATTGTGCGGCGAGATTGTAAACTTCCGCCGGTTTAACCTCTCTGAGAATACGGATAAGGCTCGATAGATCGGTAAGATTGCCATCGTGCAATGTGATCTTGCCGGCGATGCCCAGCCATTTCAAACGCGCATCCACAACGTCTGACGAGGCGCTGCGCCGAAGCAGACCATGAACGTCGTAGCCATTCTCTAGCAGCAGCTTGGAAAGATACGCACCATCTTGGCCTGTTACCCCAGTAATGAATGCCGTTTTCTTCCTCATCGCCTTACGCATCCTCTGCTTCATTCACCGACACAAACAATTCCGGGTCGGCTCGCCCTTCGCGTCGCTGCCCCACGGCATTCAACCCGCCCCAAGGTTCCACGAGCTCCGCCAAACACAAAGGCAGCTCTACGCCAAACGCGGATGACAGGCGAGAAACAAGCCGGGAAGGGGCAGAATATTGGTAAACACCTTGTTAGGTAGCTAAATATCGCGGCGATGCAAAGTTTATAGATGCAGTGGAAAGGAATCCAGTGACCTTACCCCGATTTAGTGTAAGAGGCCAACTTGCCTTCCGCTCCGTCGCGACGGGACTGATGTGTCCGACAGCCGAGCGGAAGAGTGTTCGATTGTCGGACGTTCGGTGATGGCAAACGGCAGCCGCCACCGAGCCGACAATGGGTGTTCCTAAGACGCGGGAGAGTTAGCCCTGAAAGAAGAGACCCCAGCGCTAGGCTGGGGCTCCCCGTGTGGCAACGGCTGGAAAGGGGCAAACCAAACCAACCGTTCCCGGCACTCAATCGATGCGCAGTGGTCCGCACCGCCTAAATATTCTCTTCGTCGATCACGCAGGCCGTATGAAGCCGCTCTTCGGTATCGCTATCCATGCTGTCCTGCATGAGCGGAACGAGAACGCCCTCTTCTATTTAAACGTGCGGCGTTAGTTGCTCGGCGAGTTTCCCTGCGGACACGCGTCGGTCCAGGCCGGTGCTCGTCATGCAGCTTCTGACAGACTCTATTTGAATACATCACTGCGCCCCTAGGGCCACGGTTTCGGCGCGCGCGGCCTGTATCAACAGCAGCGCCCGCACGCGCTGCCGCAATATCTCATTGCGTATCGCCCCTACATGCAGCGTGATATAGAGGAGGATAAAAGCTAGCGCCATCAGCAGCAGGGGCATCAAGATCGATGGATGAATGGCCGGCCCACCCATGCCGCCCAGCGCGGCCGACTGATGCAGGGTGTTCCACCATACGACCGAAAACCTGATCACCGGCAGAACGGTGGCTCCTGCCAGAATCAGGATGGCCGCGAGCCGCGCGACGCGCGCGAGATGCTCCTCGGTCCAATAGAGCGCGATCAAGCCCAGATACATCAGAAACAGCACGAGTACGGATGTTTGTCGTGCGTCCCACACCCAATAGGTTCCCAACATTGGCCGTTCCCAGAGTGAGCCGGTGACGAGGCACAGAAGCGTGAACGCGGCTCCGATCGGAGCGGCGGTTTTTGCAGCAACATCGGCCAGTGGATGCCGTCGAATCAGCGTTATGATCGCGGCAATGCTCATCACGACCCCAAATCAGCGTGATCAACCACGCGGACGGGACATGCAGAAACATGAGTTGTACCGTGGCGCCCTGCTGGAAATCGTCGGGCGCAGTGAACGTCTGAACCAACGCGACCGCAAATGCGAGCACCGTTATACTCGCTAGCCACGGCAGCGTGCGGGTAGCGAGCAAGAGAAATCGTGCCGGGGTGGCAGGATCGAGCGAAAACATTTTGGTAATTTACAAGTCGACTGGAACGAATGCTTTGACGTTGATCAATAATACTGCGGTTTTGCATGCGACAATTTTGCTTTACTAATATCGTCTCACAGTTTGACTTAAGGGCGGTTTCAATTTGATCTTTATCAAGCCATACATGACGCCGTCGGCCTAGATTGCTCGCCTGCGTCGCCAAAGCCCGCGTTGTGGAGAACACCGTGCGTCAATCCGACTGGAAGCTCATCCGCGCGCTGCCGCTGTTTCGCGATATGAGCGAGGCGAATTTCGAGACGCTGATCGGCGCCGCGTTTCTGCAGCGCTTTCCCCTGCACACCACGCTGATCAATGAAGGCGATTTGCCGGACTTTCTGCACATCGTAGTCGAGGGTTCCGTCGAAATGTTCAGCGCCCATAATGGGCACGAGACCACGATCGAGATCATGCGGCCGGTGACGACGTTCATTTTGGCCGCGGTGATCCGCGACGAGGTCTACCTCAAGTCGGCGCGCACCCTCTCGCCGGCGCAGATCCTCATGATCCCGGCGCAGACCGTGCGCGACGTGTTCGACCGCGATGCCGCCTTTGCTCGCGCCATCGTGAGTGAACTCGCCGATCGCTACCGCGCCATCGTGCGTTCGTTGAAGAACGAGAAATTGCGCACCAGCGCCGAACGGCTGGCCAACTGGATTCTGAAGACCAATCACCAGCAAGGCGATCATCAGCGCGTTGAGCTGATGTTCGACAAGCGCACGCTGGCCTCGCGCCTGGGGATGACACCGGAGAACCTGTCGCGAAACCTGGCGCTGCTGGCGAAATACGGCGTGAGCAGTTCCGGGCGCGCGATCGTCATCGACGATTCATCGGCCTTGCAACGCTTCGCCAAGCCCAATGCGCTTATCGACGGCTAGCGCTGATTAACTGCGCGAATCCGGTTAGCAATACGAGGTCACGGCCTCGCATCATCGCGTCGCGCCATCCACAGTAACTCCTCAAAATTAGTGCGCGGCCGATCGCGATACCGAAGTGATCAACTTGACCGCAATAAAGAAATACCCAATGCTAAGTGAACAGATTGTCCACAATGCGGACACAACCACAGTGGCGCGTTCGAAGCCCGTTAATCGCGACGTCTCCGATGCGGCCGACGATCCGGATCATTCAGCCGTCAAAAGCTTGCGTAAGGCGCTCGCGGTTCTCAATGTCATCGCCAGCGCCGAACACCCGCTGACGGTGGCGAATGTCGCGATCAACGCGGGCATTGCGCGGCCGACCGCTTATCGATTCGTGCAGACGCTTGTTGCGGCCGGATATCTCACGCAAGACCAAGCTGACGGACGATTATCGGTGGGATTTGCCGTGCTTCCGCTCGCCTCGAGCCTGCTCGATCGCAACAGGATGCGGATCGAAGCGCTCCCGCACCTTCAGTCCCTCGCCCAGCAAACCGGCGAACGCGCCAATCTCGGAATCCTCTATCGTGATCGTGTCATGTATGTCGCAGGCGTCGAAAAGCCCGCCCTTCCCACCATCTATTCCCGCTTCGGCAAGAGTGCTCCGGCGCATTGCTCATCGCTCGGCAAAGCCATTCTTGCGTTCCAGCCGGAGGCGGAGGTTCGCGCGCTTTTGAGCCGCAAACCACTGGTCGCATTCACGCCGACCACCATAACCGGCCACGCCGCCTTCACGAAGGAACTCGCGGATACACGTGCGCGCGGTTACGCGATCGATCGGGCCGAGCATGCGCCTAGTTCATGCTGTGTCGCCGCACCGATCTTCGATGCGAACAATCGGCCGATCGGCGCCATCGGCGTAAGCGGCCGTGACCTTGAACCACTACTGAAGCACCACGATCTGGTGCGTCACACCGCCGAAGTCATCTCCCACCACCTGTTGTAGCCGAAACACCGTCAGAGAAAGTGAAGCCGGAAACGCTATGGAAAAGCTGATCATTACCGTCGCTTGCAACTCGAGAACCTCCTATCCGATCAATCATCTGTGTCCTCCGCAGGAGGACATCGAAGGGGTGGCCCGCCAATATATAGACGGTATCAGCGCCGGCGCCGCCATTGCGCACATCCACGGGATTCGCACGCTTGAAGAAACGATGCAGGCCGACGGCCGACAGGTGTCGCGCATGAATCAGGAAGGGTGGAAACGGTTGAACGACGCGATCCTGTCCAAGAGCAGCCCGGTCATGCAGTTCGGCGTTGCCAGCGCGCGGATCGAGGAGAAGGTCAAGTTGATGGGGCTGGGTCCCGACATGATGGCGGTCGCCTTCAACGCGCACGACGAATACTTCAATCCCGATCCGCAGTTCCCGCCCAAGCGCATGATGGCCATCCATCCAGTCGAGGAACTGCTCGCCTATGCGAAAGCTGCCGAAGAGCACAAGGTGAAGCTCGAAGTCGAATGCTTCCACACCGGCGCATTTTGGAATCTCGAATTCATCCGCAAGCAGGGGTACTTGAAGGACAAAGCCTACACGACACTGTTCCTCGGCTGGCCCGGCGGCACCTGGACCCCGCCGACCGAGAAAGCCCTCATCTATATGGTCGATCACCTGCCAAAGAACTGCATTTGGAATGTGAGCGTCATGAGCCCGCAAAAACAATGGGATCTGCTCTCGCTCGCCGTCTCGCTTGGGGGCCATGTCCGCGTCGGCTACGAGGACAATCCGTATATCGCACCGGGCGAACTCGCCAAGAACAACGCGGTGCTGGTAGAGCGGATGGTGAAGATCGCTCAAGGGCTGGGCCGCGATGTCGCAACACCGAAGGAGGCGCGTCAGATACTCGGTCTCGCTCGGTCCTAAACAACTAATAAATCGAGCCGCGCCGAAAATCAGCCAAGGCCGGCGGCCGTCCCGACACCGCACCGGAAGGCGTCTTGCGTGACTGTGTTTGACACGATCATCATCGGTGCCGGTTCGGCCGGTTGCGTTCTGGCCAACCGTTTGTCGGCGCAATCGACACGTTCGGTGCTGCTGATCGAGGCGGGGCGCGATACCGCACCCGGTCAAGAGCCCGCCGACGTGCTCGATACCTTTGCGTCGTCCTATTACAACAAGGCCTACATGTGGCCGGGCCTGAAAGCGCATTGGCGCACGCGCGAGACGTCGCCGGAAACGACGTTCGACCAAGGGCGCATTATGGGCGGTGGTTCATCCGTGATGGGAATGATCGCGCTGCGCGGTACGCCGGCTGACTACGACGAATGGGCGCAGCTTGGCGCGGCTGGCTGGGGTTGGAGCGAGGTTTTACCGTACTTCCGCAAGCTGGAAACGGACGCCGATTTTCACGGCGACCTGCACGGCGATAGCGGCCCGATTCCGATCCGGCGCACCCCGCGCGAGCAATGGCCGCCCTTGTCGCGGGCCGTCGACCAATACGCGAGCGAGAGCCAGACCCCTTACATCGCCGACATGAACGGCGATTTCCGGGACGGCATTGGCTCGCTGCCGATGAGCAACACGCCGACACGCCGCGGCTCGACCGCGATAGTCTATCTCAACGCGACAGTTCGCGCCCGCAAGAACCTGACGATCATGACCGACGCGACTGTCACCGGGTTTCTGTTCGACGGGCGGCGCTTCAGCGGCGTCTCGGCTGTTGTCGATGGTGCCAGCCGGAATTTCCACGGCGGTGAAATCGTGCTCTGCGCCGGTGCCATCCATTCGCCGGCGTTTCTGTTGCGCGCCGGAATCGGTCCAGCAGCGGAGCTGCGCGCGCTTGGGATCGACGTCGTTGCCGATCTACGCGGTGTCGGACGCAATCTGCAAAATCATCCGCTGCTCTTCCTCGCCGCACATTTGCGGCGCGGCGCGCGGCAGCAAAAGACGCTGCGCCCGCATCCGATGACATGCTTGCGATATTCGTCTGGGATGCCGGCGACGCCACAGAGCGACATGTACATCGCCGCGCATAGCAAGACGTCTTGGAGCGCGCTCGGCCGCCAAATTGCCACGTTCAACGCCACCATCTTCAAGCCGGCGTCACGCGGGCGCGTCACGCTTGTGTCGCCGGACACGGCGCGGCGGCCGCGTATTGAGTTCAATTTCGTGGGCGAGGAAATCGATCTACTTCGCCTAATGGATGGTTTCCGCCGCATCGTCGCGCTGGTATCCAGCGATCCGGTGCGTGCGCTTTACACCACCGTGTTCCCGGTCAGATTCACCGACCGGATCCGGCAGCTCAATCAGCTCACTCGCGCGAATGCGATAAAGGCGGCGATGATCGCCGGCACGCTCGACGCTGTTCCCGCGCTTGCCGATTTTGTCTTTGGCCGACTGACCGGCCGCCGGATCGATTTGGTGGAGATGGTCAACGACAAGGCCGCGCTCGCGGATTACGTCCGGGATAATGTGGCGGGGACGTTCCACGTCTGCGGCACCTGCCGCATGGGGCGGGCGGACGATCCAGATGTGGTCGTCGACAACGGCGGTCGCGTTCGCGGCATCAGCGGTTTACGCGTGGTCGATGCGTCGATTATGCCGGCGGTGCCGCGCGGCAACACCAATATTCCCACCATCATGCTCGCCGAGAAAATTGCGGCTGACATGTGCGCCGAACGTATAAGGGGCGCTGAGACCATCGTTTTGTAGTTCGGAGCGCCGATGTCAAAAACTCGTACGATTGACTCCCATACGCACATTCTCACCGAAGAGGCGATGCGGCTGCTCGCCAGGCAGTCGCCAAAAGTGGCGCCGGTGCTCAAACGCCGCGGCACACTACAGGCCACCCTCGAGATCGACGGCAAGGTGGTGCAGGATCCGATACCGAGTGAGATTTGGAACGTTGATCTCCGTTTGCGTGACATGGACGCCAATGATGTGGACGTGCAAGTGCTGTCGCCGACCGTCTTCACCTTCTTTTACGGTCAAGACCCGGCGCTGGCGCTCACCTGCGCCGTGATCCAAAACGAAGAAATCGCCGCCGTCGTCAAGCGCAAGCCCGATCGCTTCATCGGTCTCGGTAGTGTGCCCCTACAGGCGCCGGAGCAGGCGGCCAGTGAGCTACGCCGGTCGATGACGCAGCTTGGCCTGCGCGGCGCCATGATCGGCACAAACGTGAACAGCCGCAACCTGGACGATCCGGCGCTCGAACCATTCTGGGTCGCGGCGGAGGAGCTTGGCGCCTTCCTTTTCATCCACCCGCATGGCGGCATCTTCAACGAACGGCTCGGCTCCTACTACATGAAGAACTCCGTGGGGCTTCCGTTCGACACGACAATTGCCGCCGCTTGTCTGGTGTTCGGCGGCGTGCTGGAACGCTACCCGCGGCTAAAAATCTGCCTCGCTCACGGGGGCGGCTTCGTGCCGTATCAGGCCGGCCGTTTTCAGCATGCCTTTGACGTCCGTCCGGAAACCAAGGTGCATCTCCCCAACGGTCCGGCCGCCTCGATCGGCCGCCTCTACTACGATACGATCCTGCATTCTAAACCTGCGCTCGAATTTCTCATTAGCACCACGGGGCCTGATCGCGTGCTGTTGGGCAGCGACTATCCATTCGACATGGGAAATCTGGATTGCGTAGCTCGCGTGCGAGCACTGTCGATCGAACCGACGGCGCGCGATCTGATACTCGGCGGATACGCCCGGACTGTGCTTGGGGAGCCCACGAGGAGCTTGCATGCCTGAACGTCAGTTCGGCACGACGGATCTGCGCGTCTCGCCAATCGGGCTGGGTTGCAATAATTTTGGCGTTCGTCTCGATCAGGCGGCGGCACGGAGCATCGTCCATGCGGCGCTCGATGCCGGCATTACGGTCTTTGACACCGCGGATATTTATGGAAATCGCGGCGGATCGGAAACAATTTTGGGTGACGCGCTCGGCTCTCGGCGCAAGCACGTGGTGCTTGTCACCAAATTCGGTTTAGCGATGGATGATGAAGGTCAACTCAAGGGCGGTTCAGCCCGCTACATCGTGACCGCAATCGAGGCGAGCCTCAAGCGTCTCAAGACCGATTGGATCGACCTTTACTATCTGCACCGGCCCGACCCGACGACGCCGATCGAGGAGACGCTGCGCGCGCTTGACGCACTGATTGCGCAGGGCAAGGTGCGCTACATCGGTTGTTCGAATATGTCTGCTTCGCAGATCGTGGAAGCGCAACGGATCTCACAGGCAAACGGTTTGAGCAGCTTTATCGCGTGTCAGGATCAATACAATCTGCTGTCGCGTCAGATCGAGGCGGAAATTATTACGGCAATGGAAGCGCATCATCTTGCGCTGGTGCCTTATTTCCCGCTCGCGAGCGGCATGTTGACGGGAAAATACGAACCCGGCGCGCCGATCCCGGCGGGCACTCGTATGTCTTACAAGCGTTATTCCGATCGTTTTCTCAACGACGAAAATTTCCGCATCGTTGAGAGATTGCGCGAGTTCTGCGGCAAGCGAGGCCGTTCGTTGCTCGAGTTGGCCTTCGGCTGGCTACTGTCAAAGCCGGTCGTCGGCTGCGTGATTGCGGGGGCGAGTACGCCGCAACAAATCTATCAAAATGCAGCGGCGATCGACTGGCGGCTGGATGCCGCGGAGATGGCGGAGGTCGATCGGCTCACGACCAAACAGAAGGGACCGTAGCGGTAATAGTTAGGCCGCATTCGCTTAAAATCGATCAAGATCGTCGTTCAAGACGTCCCAATAAAATCAAACCACGCAACACTGGCAGGAGGAAGATCTATGTCCATTATCTCCGCGGCGCTGAGCGCCGCCAGAAAGTCCCCGCTCATAACTGCATTTTTTGCCATAGCGGCAATCGCCGCGATCTCACTTGATGGTGCGCGCGCCGAATATCCCGATCACGCGATCACGATTGTTGCTTGTTTCCCGGCCGGCGGCGGCACCGATCTCGCGGCGCGAATGATCCATGTGGAACTCGGCAAAGCACTTGGCCAGCCGGTGATCATCGAAAACCGCGGCGGCGCCGGCGGCTCGATCGGCACCGGCGTGGTCGCTCGTGCGACGGCCGATGGATATACACTGCTGGCTTGCTCAAGCGCATTCGTGGTCAATCCGAGCCTCTACGCGAAGGTCCCCTACGATCCGTTCAAGGATTTCACTCCGATCATGGTGATCGGAGCATCCCCGAATGTTTTTGTTGTCCCGGCGCAATCCAAGATCCAAACCATGCGTGAGCTGATTGCACAGGCGAAGGCCAATCCGGGCAAGATGAATTGGACGAGTCCCGGAGTCGGCACGACCCCGCAACTCGCCGGCGAATTGCTGAAGATCAAGGCTGGGATCGACATGTTGCATATTCCCTATGCCGGCGCCGGCCCTGCCAACACCGCCGTGCTCGGCGGCTTGGTCGACTTTTACGTTGCCAATTACGGATCGCTCACCGGACTTTTGAGCAGCGGCAAAGTGCGACCGATCGCTGTGACGTCGAAGATGCGTTGGCCCGATTTGCCGAATGTTCCCACGCTCGATGAGATCGGCATCAAAGACGCGGAATCCGACACCTTCCAGGGTCTTTTTGCTCCGGCGGGAACGCCGAAGCCGATCGTCGACCGGCTCGCGAAGGAAATCGGTACGATTCTTGCGCAGCCTGAAATGCAGGAAAAATACACAAAGCTTGGCTTGCCGGTGGTCGCCGAAGGTCCCGAGGCTTTCCGCGTTCGCATCGCTCGCGAAGTTCCGATGTACA
The DNA here is from genome assembly GCA_963709855.1 of uncultured Alphaproteobacteria bacterium. Classification (GTDB taxonomy): domain Bacteria; phylum Pseudomonadota; class Alphaproteobacteria; order Rhizobiales; family Xanthobacteraceae; genus Pseudolabrys. Next base: position 129,837 of record CAVPXX010000004.1, read on the forward strand.
AGGAGGTCATCGACAAGGCCGGATTGAAAATAAAATAGGTTTGACGGTCGCCGCCGCTCAGCTCGCCTATTACGCCGGCACTTCGACAATGTCGCCGGTCTTGGCCGACTGCACCGCGGCGTCGAACACCGCCATGCCGTGCAGGACGTCGTCGATGCCGACGGGGTAGGCTCGTTTGTCACGGATGCAGCGGGCGAATTCGACCAGCTCGGCTTTGAGCATGTTGAATCCGCTATGCTCGACGGTCTGGTCCGGCGGCGCGACCACCGGGCCGTCGGGCGCTTGCTGCGAAACCGGCACAAAGCGGAAACGCTGCAATGCCGAGCCACAAACCTCGGCCATCCCCAACGAGCCATAGGTGCTGAAGCTGAAATTTGTGGCGGTCGCGACCGAGCAGAAGAGGGCGCCGGTGACGCCCCCGTCAAACCGCATCAAAAGGGTCGTGGTATCGTCGGATGGACCGTCGCCATGCCGTCCGGTCACGCACTGAACGTTACGCACGCGCCCCGCGAATTCGATCATCAGGTCGAGCGAATGCAGGCCGACCGCGGTCATCGCTCCGGCCGGCGCCTCGTCGGGATCGGCCCGCCAGTTTTCCGGCGGAATGAAGGTCGCGGTGCTGGTGGTGTGCTGCGCCACCATGCCGACGATCTTTCCCATTCGGCCGTCGCGCAGCCGCTGCCGCAACTCGCCGAATGAGGGGTGGAAGCGGCGGCAGTAGCCGATCGCAAGCATGACTCCCGCTTGGCGGGCGGTGTCGACCGCGGTCTGCGCGCTCGCGCGATCGAGGGTGATGGGCTTTTCCACGAGGATATGTTTGCCTGCCGAGGCCGCGCGCGCGATCTGCTCCGCGTGCTGACTGTGCGGCGTTGCAAGCACGACGGCGTCGATGTCGGGATCGGACAGGACCGCGTCAAAATCGTCGACCAGACGCACGCCTTTGGCTCGGCAGAAATCTTCCGCTTTGGCGCGCGTCCGCGTATGGCCGAGGACAAAGCGAATGTCATCGCTGTTGTCCTGAACCGAGTTCACGAGCGAGCGTCCCCAGCGCCCCAATCCGATAATGGCTGCGCGAATCATGTTCTTATGTTGTGCAGGGCTGGCTTCACGGCGTGGAAATGCTAACGTGATGTCGCGCCTACTACAACGTTTTTACAGCTCAGCCATCCGGAACGACGATGTTCATGAACGCGGCCATCATCGGCGTTGGCCAGTCGGCCTATGTGCGGCGTCCGCAATCCGGACAGTCGACGCACACTTTTATCCGCGACGCGGTTGTTGCGGCATTGCAGGACTCGGAAATCGACGCTGGCGAGATCCAGGGCATGTCGGTGACGTCGTTTTCCCTCGCACCCGATACCGCCGTCGATCTCGCCTGGCGACTGGGTTTGTCGCTACGCTGGCTGCTGCAGGATACCAACGGCGGCTCGTCGGCAATGAACATGCTCGGACATGCTTTGCGCGGGGTCGAAACCGGTACGGCCTCGCCGATTCTCGTGGTGGCCGGTGATGCAACCGGTCTCGGCGGTTACGCCAAGATCGCCGCGAATTACAACATCGCCACGCGCGAACATCTTGCGCCACTCGGCCACGGGGGCCCGAACGGCGTCTATTCGCTGGTGACCATAAGACAGATGAACAAATACGCGCTTAAGAAGTCCGATTACGGCCACATGGCGATCGCGCAACGCGCTTGGGCAGCGAAGAACCCGTTCGCCGTCTACCGCACGCCGCTGACCATGGAGGAATATCTCGCCGCGCCGATGGTGGCCGACCCGCTGACCCGCTACGACTGCGTCCCCGTGGTTGCCGGCGCCCAGGCGATTATCATCGCGCATCCCGACCGCTGCCCGCGCGGGCGTGCACCGGTGCGGGTGCGCGCCATCCGCAATAGTTTCAACTACGACAACCAGGAGGGCGACGGACTACAGACCGGCATCAGCACTTTTGCCGAGGACCTGTGGCAAGCGGCCGGCGCACGCCCGGACGACATCGATGTCGCCAGCATCTACGACGATTATCCCGCCATGGTGTTGGCGCAACTCGACGATCTCGGGATGATTCCGGATCATGATCTCGTGACCTATGCCCGCCGCGAGATCGGCGAGCGCCGCGTCCCCATCAATACCTGGGGTGGGATGATGTCGGCTGGTCAACCCGGCGGGCCGGCCGGCGGGCTCAATGGCATCTCCGAAGCGGTGCTGCAGCTTCAGCATCGCGCCGGCGAGCGGCAGGTGAAGAACGCGCGGTGCGCGGTCACGACCGGCTACGGCATGACGCTTTATCGCTATGGCGGCACCGCGGCGGCGGCCATCTTGGAGCGCATGGAATGAGCGCAGGGGTCGGCATATGGCGCTGCAGGGCCTGCGGCACTGGCTATTTTCCCGAGCGGCTGTTGTGTTCGCGCTGTCATGGTCACGATTTCGTGCCGGACCGCGTCAGCGAGGGCGTGGTCGAGGAGATCACCGTCATCCGCCACGTGCTCGGTCAAACCGACTGGGCGCCGCGACGTCTCGCCAATGTGCGGACCGTCAATGGTCCTCGCATTACCGTCGGCCTGCGCGACGAGTCGGGGCCGGGGACGGTGATCGAACTGTTCGAGGAGGGGAGCGCACCGTTCGGCGCCGCCAAATCCGCGCCGTGAAGCTCGCTATTCGGCGGCTTGCGCAGCCGATCTCGGCTGCGCATTGCGGGTCACGCCGGCGGTAATGAATTCCCCGATCGTTTCGGCCGAATAGCCGAGCTGGCGCAGGATTTCTTCGGAATGTTCGCCCAACATCGGTGCGCTGCGATCCATGGCGGGGCCATCGTGATCGAGCAAGATCGGATTGCGCACCGCGCGCATCCGGCCGAGGCGAAGATGCTCGACATCGGTCACGATACCGCGGGCGATCATGTGCGGATCGTCGAACACTTGCTTGAAATTGTTAACGCAGGCGCAAGGCACGCCCGCCGTCATCAAGGCAGCTTCGATCTCTTTTGAATTCCACGCACACACGGCCGGCTCGACGACGGCAAGAAGAGCGTCTTCGTTGGCTTTCCGACTCGCGTAGGAAACGAAACGCGGATCGCCGATATGCGCTTCCAATCCGAGCACCGTCATGAGATTTTTGAACAGCTGATCGTTCGGCGTGCCGATCGCGAGATACCGGCCGTCCTTGCATTCGAACAACTGATACGGTGCATTAAGCCGATGCCGGTTGCCGAGCGGCTGCGGGACATTGCCAGACTCCAGATAGTCGGCCGCCTCCCATGCCGCCGCCGCGATCGAGGTCTCAACCAGCGACACGTCGGCGATGAAGCCCTCGCCGGTGTGGCCGGTGCCCACCAGGGCGGCCAACGTGGCATAGGTTGCGAACAGTGCGCCGAACACGTCCGCCGTCTGCACGCCCGGCCGCATCGGCATCTTTCCAGGCTCGCCGGTTACCGACAACATGCCGGAGAACGCTTCGATGATCAGGTTGACGCCGGCGCGACGGCGATAGGGTCCGCTTTGACCGAAGCCAGAAACGGAGGTGTAGACGATGCGGGGATTGATAGCCTTCACCTGCGCGCCACCAAGCCCAAGCTTTTCCAGAGCGCCCGGACGGTAGGCTTCGACAAAAACGTCAGACTGCGCCGCAAGCTTGAGTAGAATTTCTGTCGCTTCCGGTCGCTTAAGATCGAGCACGAGGCTGCGCTTGTTGCGGTTGAGCGCGACGAAGCTGACGCTTTCGCCATTGCGGATCGGCGGCGTCGCCCGGCTCATGTCGCCTTTCGGCGGCTCGACTTTGATGACATCGGCGCCCATGTCGGCAAGCAGCGTTCCGCACAGCGGACCGGCGATGAAATTGGCCAGCTCGATGACCTTGATGCTTGCGAGCGGCTTTGCCATTGACGTTTCCTTGCCTGTACGAAATTGAGAATGTTGTTGTCACTATATCGACAAGCGGCAGACGCGCGCAACGTGTCCGCAATGTGAACACGGCGACGCACGCGCCTTGCTCCACGCGTGCCGAAGTGTTTCACTCAATGTGCTGTCGAACTCCGGCGAACCGGAGAATTGAGAACGGATGGGGGAGACGAGCCATGTTGAGACGCGCGTGTGAGTGCTTGTCGGTCGCCGCTGTCGCCGCGCTGATAGTTTTGTCGATCGGCAATGGTCCGGTGCGCGCGGCATGGCCGGATCGCACGATCGCGATCATTGCGCACTTCGCGCCCGGCGGATCGAATGATTTACTCGCCCGTCTAATCGCGAGCGAACTCGGGCCGGCGCTCAAGCAGAATGTGATCGTCGAGAATCGCCCCGGCGCCAATGGCAATATCGGTCTGACCTACGCCGCGCACGCCACACCGGACGGCTACACGTTGGTCGTCGCCTCGGGGGTCGTGGAGATCAATCCGAGCATCCGCAAGTCGGGCTACGAGATGAAGGATTTTGCCCCAGTCGCCTATCTGGGCGCTTCGCCGAACGTCATCCTGACGCGCCCTGCATCGGGCATCACGTCGATTCAAGATCTGATCGCCAAGGCGAAAGCCGAGCCGGGCAAAATCACCTATTCCAGCCCCGGCGTGGGCAGCGTTTCGCAGCTTGCCGTGGAATTGTTGGAGCTTCGCACCAATACCAAGGTCGTCCACGTGCCATATTCGGGCGCGGCGCCGGCCGCGCAGGCGGCGATGGCAGGCACGACCGATATCGGTTCCGTCAATATCGCCGGCCTGATCGGATTCATCCAATCGGGTAAGCTCAAGGCGCTGGTACAGACGGGCCAGGAGCGCTGGCCTGATCTGCCTGACGTTCCGACCATGCAGGAGGCCGGCATCCCCAATGCCGTGGTGGAAACGTCGCAGATGCTGCTTGCGCCGGCCGGCACGCCACAGCCAATTATCGACCGGCTTGCCAAGGAAGTCAGTGCGATTATGAGCAAACCCGACGTGCGCGAACGCATGCTGAAGGCGAGCTTCGCGGTGCAATTCGAAGGTCCCGACCAGTTGCGCGCGCGCATCGCGCGCGAAGTGCCGATGTGGAAAGAATTGGTCGAGCGCGCCGGTGTCAAGATCAATTGAGCAGCGGGCCGAAGCTACGCGAAAATACAAAATAAATCTGGAGAGCTGCCATGTCATTGAAACTTGTAACGGGCGGCTTCATTTCGCGCATTGCCGGCAGGGTATTTGCAGCAATCGCTATCGGTCTGATGAGCGTGTTCGCCGTCACGGCGGCGCGAGCCGCGTGGCCCGCGGAAGGTGGCCGAACGCGCGGGTATTGCGGCGAAGTAACATCACCGGTGGTTTGCGCTAAATCAAAACCGGTCTGCGCCATTTTGCTATTCTGCGATCTGCGCGCCCTATGAAAGCAATTTCACGTAGGGGGATGTCATGTCCAACACGTATGATGCGGACCACCGCTGGCGCAATATGTGCGCGATGCTCGATCGGCTGGGCTTGGACGCATCGATGCTCGCCCATGGACGCTTGGCTAGCGACCTTCGTTCCGCCGTGAGCAATTGTCAGTCCTGTAATGCGGATCAAGCCTGTCAGGAGTGGCTGGTGCGCGCGCCGGAATCTATCGATAAGCCGCCGGCATTTTGCCCCAATGCTGAGCTTTTCGCGTCCGTGCGTGACTTGATCGAGCGCGGCGTCGATGATGGGCAATAGCCTGAGCCGATAAGGCTTAAAACCATGCAATATCAATGGGTAAATGAGTTGATTGGGCGGCGGAGCCAAATGGCCTGACGCGGCCAAGATTCGAATTGCGGCAAATCAATACGGTGCCGGGCGCGCGGCCCTATCTTGCTCCAGCTCGATTGGGAATCTCGTCAATGTTCCAAATTCGCATTCATGGACGTGGGGGCCAGGGCGTCGTCACCGCGGCAGCCGTTCTCTCCGTCGCGGCGTTTCTCGAGGATAAGCACGCGCAGGCCTTTCCGAGTTTCGGCTCCGAGCGCATGGGTGCGCCCGTCGTCTCCTTCTGCCGAATCGATACCAAGGAGATCCGGCTGCGTGAGCCCATCATCGCGCCGGATGCGCTGATCGTCCAGGACGTGACGCTGTTCAAGGCGATCGAAGTTTTCCAAGGCCTCAAGGACACGGGCTATCTCCTCGTCAACACCAACCAGAGCTTTGCCAATCTCCACCTTGCGCCGGTCGTGGCCAAACTTCCGGCTGGCCATGCCGTCACGGTACCGGCGACCGAACTGGCGCTTAAATACATCGGCCGGCCGGTGCCGAACGCGGCATTGCTCGGCGCATTTGCGGCATTGACCGGCGTGGTTCGTCTCGATTCGGTCGCCAAGGCCATCCGCGAGGAGTTCCCCGGAAAGATCGGCGACGCCAACATTGCCGCCGCCACCGAAGCGCACAACGCCGTCGCCGCCCACGTCAGGACGGCGGCGTAAGGAAGATCCGATGCTGAAGCAAACCGAAGGCTCTTACGCCACTGCCGAGGCCATCGCCTTGTGCCGCCCCGAGGTCGTCTGCGCTTATCCGATCACGCCGCAGACCCATATCGTCGAAGGGCTCGGCGAGATGGTGCGATCGGGTGATTTGAAGAATTGCGAATTCATCAACGTGGAATCGGAATTCGCGGCTCTCTCGGTCGCGATCGGCGCATCGGCGGCCGGCGCGCGCGCCTATACCGCGACCGCGAGCCAGGGCCTGCTGTTCATGGCCGAGGCGGTCTACAACGCCGCGGGTCTCGGCTTGCCGATCGTGATGACGCTCGGCAATCGGGCGATCGGAGCGCCGATCAACATCTGGAACGATCATTCCGACGCGATGTCGATGCGTGACTCCGGGTGGCTGCAGCTGTTTGCGGAATCCAATCAGAGATTCGATCGACCTGCACATTCAGGCGTTCCGGCTGGCCGAAGAATTATCGATGCCGGTGATGGTCTGCGTCGACGGCTTTATCCTCACGCATGCCGTCGAGCGCGTGGACATGCCCGATCAAGCCGACGTCGACGCCTTCCTGCCGCCTTATGAGCCGGTGCAGGTGCTCGATCCCGCGGCTCCGATCTCAATCGGCGCCATGGTGGGGCCGGATGCCTTCACCGAAGTACGCTTCCTGCAGCACTATAAGGAGACATTGGCGCTGCGGCTGATCCCCGAATTCGCGGACGAATTCAAAACGCGGTTCGGCCGCGATACCGGGGGCCTGCTGCGTACCTATTGCGCCGACGATGCGGAAATGCTGGTGGTGGCCTTAGGTTCGATCAACGGCACCATCAAGGACACCATCGATGAGATGCGTGCCGATGGTTTCAGCATCGGGCTGGTGACCATCGTGTCCTTCCGGCCGTTCCCGACCGCGGCGTTGCGCCAGCTGCTGGCCGGTAGAAAACATGTCGTGGTGATCGAAAAGAGCTTCGCGGTCGGAATGGGCGGCCAACTCGCCAACAATGTCGATCTTGCCTTGCGCAATACGCCGGCGGCACCGCAGGTCCATTCGGTGGTTGCCGGACTGGGCGGGCGGTCCATCACCCGAGCCTCCTTGCATCGCGTGTTCCGCCGCGCCATCGCGCAGCCCTGGGAGGGCGCGCATTTCCTCGACCTCAATGAGGAGATTATCGGCAAGGAACTGCACCATGTGCGCAAGGTGCGACGTTCTGGGCCGACCGCCGAGAACCTGCTGCGCCGGCTCGAACAGGCCGCGCAGGCGCCGGCCGCAGAGTGAAGGCACGCCCGATGACCGTTCCAACCGCAATCGCTACCCAGAAACTCCACTTCTACCAGAAGGGGACCTTTACCGTCGGCAACCGGCTGGTGTCGGAAGGCGAGCGCTCGGTGCAGGCGTCGATCGACCGGTCGAACGCGCTGACCTGCGGGCATCGCGCTTGCCAGGGATGCGGTGAGGCGCTGGGCGCGCGTTACGCCATGGACGCCGCGATGCGCGCGACCGGCGGCAACCTGATCGCGGTCAACGCAACCGGCTGCCTGGAAGTCTTTACCACGCCTTATCCGGAAACTTCATGGCAGATCCCCTGGCTGCATTCGCTGTTCGGTAACGCCGCCGCGGTCGCCACCGGGGTCGCCGCGGCCATGCGGGTGAAGGGACGCAAAGACGTGCGCGCGATCGCCCAGGGCGGCGATGGGGGCACCACCGATATCGGCTTTGGCTGCCTGTCCGGGATGTTCGAGCGCAACGACGATGTGCTCTACATTTGCTACGATAACGAAGGCTATATGAACACCGGCGTGCAGCGCTCCTCGGCGACGCCGCCGACCGCGCGCACGGCGACAACTCCGGCGGTCGGCCCGGAGCCCGGCAACGTCTTCGGCACCGGCAAGAATCTACCCAAGATCGCCGTCGCCCATGGCATTCCCTATGTCGCGACCGCGTCGGTCGCGGACCTACATGACCTCGAGCGCAAGGTGATGAAGGCGATGGGGATTCACGGCGCGCGCTATGTTCACATTCATGTGCCGTGTCCGCTCGGCTGGGGTTCGGCCTCGCACGACACCATTCGCCTGGCGCGGCTGGCGGTCGAATCCGGGCTGTTTCCCGTTTTTGAAGCCGAGCGCGGCATTGTCACCAGCAGCCGGAAAATTCGCCGCCCGGTTCCGGTGGACGAGTATCTCAAACTGCAGCGGCGCTTCGCGCATCTGTTCAAGGACGCCGCTGGTGCGCAGCGCCTCGCCCAACTCCAGGCCATCGCCGACAGCAATATTGCCGAATTCAAGCTGCTCGAGCCTGAGGAGGAAGCGGGATGAAGCACCCTTTCGCCGTCACGCTCGATAGCGGCAGCAGCCTGGTGAATCTCACCGGCTCCTGGCGCACCATGCGTCCGGTCTATGTGGACCGGTTGCCGCCGTGCAATCATGCCTGTCCGGCCGGCGAAAATATCCAGGCTTGGCTCTATCACGCGGAATCAGGCGACTACGAAACTGCCTGGCGCGTGCTCGCGCAAGACAACCCGATGCCCGCCGTGATGGGGCGGGTTTGCTATCACCCTTGCGAGAGCGCCTGCAACCGGGCGCAGGTCGACGAAGCGGTTGGCATCAATTCGGTCGAGCGTTTCCTCGGCGACGAGGCGATTAAGCTCGGTTGGCGATTCACGCCGCCGCAAGTGAAAACTGGAAAACGCGTGCTGGTGGTCGGCGCGGGACCGTCCGGCCTTTCTGCAGCTTATCATTTGCGCTGCATGGGCCATGCCGTCGCAATCTACGATGCTGGGCCTGCGGCCGGCGGAATGATGCGTTTTGGTATCCCCAAGTACCGGTTGCCGCGCGACGTGCTCGATGCGGAAATAAAGCGGATCCTCGATCTGGGCGTCGAGCTCAAGCTCAATGCCAAGGTCGACAATATTCTTGAAACGATGAAGGCTGGCCGGTTCGACGCGGCATTCCTTGCGGTCGGCGCGCATATCGGCAAGCGCGCCTATATCCCGGCCGGTTCCGCTTCAAAGGTCCTCGACGCCGTCACGCTGCTGCGCTCGATGGAAGGCGAGGATAAGCCGCTGCTCGGCCGGCGCGTCGTCGTTTACGGGGGCGGCAACACCGCTATCGATGCTGCTCGTACCGCCAAGCGCCTTGGCGCCACCGAGGCGATCATCGTCTATCGCCGCACCCGCGATCGCATGCCGGCGCACGACCTCGAGGTCGAGGAGGCATTGCAGGAAGGCATCATGATGAAATGGCTCTCGACCATCAAACGCGTGGACGAGGGCGTGCTCACGGTCGAAAAAATGCAGCTCGACGAGAAGGGCTTTCCGCAGCCGACCGGCGAATTTGAGACGCTGGAGACCGATTCGCTGGTGCTCGCGCTCGGTCAGGACGTCGACTTGTCGCTGCTTGACGGCGTGCCCGGATTGGAGATCACGGACGGCGTGGTGCAGGTCGCCTCGAACATGATGACCGGACATGCCGGCATCTTCGCCGGCGGCGACATGGTTCCTTCGGAGCGAACCGTCACGGTGGCGGTCGGTCATGGCAAAAAAGCGGCCCGTCACATTGACGCGTGGCTCCGTGGCGCCGTCTATGCGTCGGCAGAAAAGCACGAACTGGCGAGTATCGATAAGCTCAATGCTTGGTATTATGCCGATGCGCCGAAGACGGTGCGACCGATGCTCGAAGGGGCTCGCCGGCAAAACACTTTCGAGGAGGTACAGGGCGGCCTCGACGAGACCAATGCGCTCTATGAAGCGCGCCGGTGTCTTTCCTGCGGCAATTGCTTTGAGTGCGACAACTGCTATGGCGTCTGCCCGGACAATGCGGTGATCAAGCTGGGTCCCGGCAACCGCTTCAAATTCAACTACGACTACTGCAAGGGCTGCGGGCTTTGCGCCACCGAATGCCCCTGCGGCGCCATCAATATGGTTCCGGAATCCATCTGACGTTGCGTCGGTGATGTTTTTGAGCGTCGCTACGCGGATATCATTCGAACTGATCGGCTTGCGGGCCGGCTAAAACGGCCGGCCCGGGTAGCCCGAGTGCGTTTAGTTCGAGATGATCTGCTCGAGCGTCGGACAGGCACGCTGCTCGACGGGCACCTCATAGGGCGCCGAATTAGTGTTATCGATGACGATCGGCTTCAACATGACTTCCTTCGGCGTCGGCTCTTTGCGCAGATTGCGGACGGCAATCTGCGTGCCAATGCAGCCCTGGATGAAGCCATTGAAGTCGCCGCTCGCCAGCAGCTTGCCGGACTTGATCAATTCGACCGCTTCCTTGCTGCCGTTGATCCCCACCACAAGCGCCTTGCGGTTAGCGCCTTCGAGCGCCTCGATCGCGCCGACCGCCATCGGGTCGTTCGCCGCCAGCACGCCGTCGATCGACGGGAACGATTGCATCAGGTTTTCCATGACCTGAAGCGCATTCAACCGCTGAAAGTTCGCCGGCTGCGAGGCGAGCAGCTTGACGTTGGGGTATTCCTTCAACGCATCGTTGAATCCGCGCACGCGATTGGTGCTGGTAAGTGAGCCCTTGACGCCCTCAAGGATGACGACGTTGCCCTTGCCGCCGATGGCCTTAAGCAAACGGTGTCCTATGGCAAGTCCGATGCTGTAGTCATCCGCTCCGACAAAGGCGACGAATTGGCCGCCTGCCGAACGGTCGGTAATATTGGTGACCGGAATGCCGGCGGCATTGATTTTCTCGACCGCCGGAACCAGTGCCTTGTAGTCGACCGGAATGAAGATGATCGCACTCGGCTTCTTGACGATGACGTCTTCCACCTGCGACAGCTGTTCGGGAATGCTGTCCGGCTTGGTCGGAATATATTGAATGACCTTGACGTCGAGCGTCTTGGCTGCCGTTTCGGTTCCGACACGAACCGCTTGGAAATACGGGTTGGTCTGATTCTTGGTGAACACCGCGATAGTCTCGCCGCCGGCCAGCGCGGGGCCGGAAATGAGCGCCGTCAGCACGGCGGTTACGCTGATTGCCAGATACTTCATCTTTTCAACTCCTGTTTCATCTTCGATGTGGTGAGCGTTGGGTCTTCAGTTTCTATTCGCCGATGCGCCGCGTTCGGGTGTCGATCCAAACCGCGAGCAGAACGATGACGCCGGTGACGAGCGGCTGCCATGATGAATTAATTTGCAGAAGGTTCATGCCGTTGAGGACGAGCGTGAGGATGAGCGCGCCGATCAGCGTGCCCGCCACGGTGCCGGAACCGCCGAACAGCGACGTTCCGCCGACCAGAACCGCGGCGACGGCGGGCAACGTCAGGTCCTCGCCAATGTCGCCTTGCGCGGAATTGATGCGCGCGAGAATGATCAGCGAGGCCAGCCCCGCCATCGCCCCGCTCACAGCGTAGACCAGCACCAGTCGCCGCTCGACTGGCACGCCGGAAAGGCGCGCGGTAACCGGATTGGCGCCAATCGCATAGATTTGCTGGCCCCAGATGGTGCGTTGCGCGAACAGCCCGCCGATCAACAGGAACAGCACCATGACGTAGACCGGCATCGGCACGCCGAACAGATAGCCGCTACCAAGGTGACGGAACGCCAGCGGGAAGCCGTGAATGGTTTCTCCCGCCATGTAGTAATAAGTGACGCCGGTGAGAATCCACATCATACCGTAGGTGGCGATGAACGACGGGATCCTCAGCGCCGTCACCAGAATGCCGTTGGCCAGCCCGATCATGGCGCCGCAGCCGATGCCGGTTGCCACGCCGAGCAATGGCGAACCAGTGATCTTGATCACGCTCGCGGCCAGGCACCCAGACAGCGCGACGTTCGCGCCAATAGAGAGGTCGAGGCCAGCGGTGAGGATGACCAAGGTGAGGCCAGAGGCCATCAGGAACAGAAGTGCCGTTTGCCGCAGCACGTTGAGGATGTTGTTCGTAGTCAGAAATACGTCGCTGAGCGCCGCCAGCATGGCGCACAGAAGCACCACGGCGAGCAGGCGATAGAATGCCTGCATGACATCGCGCGATAACGCGAGGTGCGGACGGACGGCCTTGTGCCCCGCGGCGATCATCGCTCGCTCCTCAATCCGTCGATAAACAGCGCGACGATGACGAGGGCGCCGATACAGGCGACCTGCGCAGAAGACGGTACCGCGAGCAGATTGAGGCCGTTGCGCAGCACGCCCACGGCGATGACGCCGAGCAACGTCCCGAGCAGCCAGCCATTGCCGCGCTCAAACGAGGTGCCGCCCACCGCGACGGCGGCAATGGCGTCGAACTCCATGCCGATCCCTGCGGTCGGATGCGCCGAATTGAGCCGCGCCGTCATCAACAGCGCCGCAAAGCCAGCCATCAAGCCGCCGAATATATAGACTCGGATCAGCATGCCGCGCACGGAAATGCCGGCGACTCGCAAGGCCTCCCGATTGCCGCCCAGCGCGAAGACGTAAGTGCCAAAGCGTGTGTGGTAGAGCAGCGCATGAGTAACGAAATAGGCGAGGGCGGCAATGATGACCGGCAACGGAATGCCGGCCACGGTCCCGGAATAGATCGCCTCGATCGAGCGCGGAATGCCAACGACGCTTTGCCCGTCGGTCACCAGCAGCGATAGGCCTTGCGCTATACCAAGCGTGCCAAGCGTGGTTATGAACGGCGGGATGTCGAACGCCGCGATCAGAACGCCATTGCCGAAACCGAAGCACAATCCGACGGCGACCGCCGCCAGGAAAGCAAGCGTAGGCGAGCCAGTCGCTATCACTGTGACCGCCAGCACGATGGAAGCAAAAGTGAGCACCGCGCCGATCGACAAGTCGAGGCCTTCGGTCATGATGATGACCGTCATCGGCAGCGCGAGCAGCAACAGGATCGTCGATTGCGTGAGGATGTTCGCGATATTGGCCGGCGTTGCGAATCCCGGGCTAGTCAGCCCGAAAACCGCGCACAGCACTACCAGCATGATCGCCACGCCCGGCACGCGGGCGATCGGCAGAGATGCTAGACTAAATGCACGTGCGCTCATTGGTGGATCCCGAGGCGGACGATATTGGTTTCGGTGAGTTCGTGATGCGAGAGTTCTCCGGCGATACGCCCGCTGCGCATCACATAGGCGCGATCACAGATATGGACGATCTCGATCTGTTCGGAGCTGATCATCAGAACGGCGGCGCCGTTGTGAACCAGGCCGTCGAGTAGCCGAAATATTTCAGATTTTGCGCCGACGTCGATGCCGCGCGTCGGCTCATCGAAAATAAAGAATCGTGCATCAGCGTTCAGCCATTTGCCGATTACGACCTTCTGCTGGTTGCCGCCGGACAGCGTGGCGACTGGCCGGCGCGGCGTCGGAGTGGCGATTCGCAGCTTTTGAATGATCGTGCGCGCCGCCTTCATCGCTCGCCTTGGTATGAAAAATCCCGACGGGAACATCTTTCCCAGCCCGGCGAGCACGATGTTGTCGCCCACCGAGCGCGCCAGCGCGAGACCCTGGGTCTTGCGGTTCTCCGGAACCAGGGCCATGCCGCGGCGCGTGGAATCTTCCACCGATCCGCCGATGGGTTTACCGAACAGCCTAATCTCGCCCGAGGACACGCGGTCGGCGCCGAAGATCGCCCGCGCGACCTCGGTGCGGCCGGAACCGACCAAGCCGCTCAAGCCGACGATTTCGCCGGTGCGGACGGTCAGGTTGATGTCGGAAAACCCGTTCGGACCGGAGAGATTTTTGACTTCGAGCGCCACCTCGCCGGGGGTCGGACGCGAGGGCCGGGTATAAGTCGTGTCCACCGGTCGGCCGACCATCAGGGTTACGAGCTGATCCGGCGTGGTCTCCGCTGGCAGGAGCGAGGCGATTTTACGCCCGTCACGAAGCACTGTGATGCGATCCCCGAGGTCGAATACCTCGGACAGGCGATGCGATATGTAAATGATCGCGACGCCCTTTTCCTTCAGCCGGGCGATCATCGCAAACAGTAGGTCGGTCTCGCGGTCGGACAGCGCCGCCGTCGGCTCGTCCATGACCAGAATGCGCGCATCCTGCGATAGCGCTTTGGCGATTTCGACCATCTGCTGCTGGGCGACGCCGAGCCCATGCACCCGTATACGCGGATCGATATCGAAGCCGATCATGTCGAGCACGCGTTTTGCTTCGGCGTAGATGCGGCGCTGGTCGATAAAGCCGGGCAGCCGGCTCGCGAATTCGCGGCCGAGGAAAATGTTCTGGGCGATATCGAGATAGGGGACGAGCGTGAAGTCCTGGAAAATGACTGCAATGCCGAATTTGCGGGCGGCGGATGCATCATGGATGGCGACCGGCTCGCCGTTGTTGAAAAACGAACCGTGGTCGGCGCGATAGGCGCCGCATAAGATTTTCATCAAGGTTGATTTGCCGGCGCCGTTCTCGCCGACGAGCATGTGCACTTCGCCGGCGCGAATTTCAAACGATACATCGTCGAGCGCTTTCACGCCGGGAAACTCTTTGGAAATCCCGCGCAATTCGAACAAAGGAACGACTGTCACGCGCCACCTATTAGCTCAGGATCAAATCCGACGCGACATTCGTTTGTCGACTTTCCATGCCTCCGGCGGTTTTAAGAATACGAGGCACTAACGACGCTCTGCTTGATTTAAGTCAATGATTGCGCGGCGACATCGCACGTGACATTTGAACATTGGCCGAACTGCCGGCTCGCAGCGCTTCCCGCGTATGAAACGATGCAATTCAAGCTTGTAGAATTCCCGCGTCGCCCGTCGAGGGGCCGCCAGCGCGGAGGGCGATCAACGTTCACTGCGGTCGTCATGCAAAACGAGGCAGTCCGTCGGCCTGCAATCGAACAACCATTCAATCCAAACGAGAGGGAGGAATTCCGTGAAATCGATGCACCTAATTCTGGCGACCGCAGTTGCGATCGGCTCTGGGGTAGGACTTGCCCGCGCCGACGGCGAGATGATCGCCGTCTTTACCAAGAATCAGACCAATCCGTTTTTCCAAAACGTCCGCGTCGGCGCCGCAAATGCGGCCATGCAGCTCGGCGCCAAAGTCATCCAATACGTGCCGACCAAGCCCGACAGCATCCCCGAGCAGATGAGTCAGGTCGAGGACGTCATCGTTAAGAAACCGAATGCGATCGTGTTCACGCCGGTCGACTATAAGGCGTTGATACCGAGCGTCGAGAAGATGAATGCCGCCGGAATTCCCGTGGTCAACATCACCATGGCGGGGGGCAAGGTCGTCTCGTTTGTCGGCATCGATGATTACAAGGTCGGTGTGGCGACCGGGCAGGCGCTGATGAAGGCCCTCGGCGGCAAAGGCAATGTCGTCATCATCGAAGGCGTGAAAGGATCGCTTTCCAATCAGGATCGCACCCGCGGCCTCACCGACGCGGTCAAAGCCTATCCGAACGTGAGGCTGCTTGCTACCCAAGCCGGCAATTTCCAGCGGCTGAATGCGCTGCAGGTGATGGAAAACATGATGCAGTCGTTTCCGCAGATCGACGGCGTGATGGCCGCCAACGATGCGATGGCGATCGGCGCGATCGAGGCGCTCGAAGCCGCCAACCGAAAGGCGATCGTGGTGGGAATCAACGGCACCAAGGAAGCGGTCGATGCGGTGAAGGCGGGCAAGCTGCTGGCCAGCGGGCAAGCCGATCCGTTCATGCAGGGCTGCCTCGGCACAATCATTGCAATCCGTGCCTTGCGCAAGCAAGCCGTGCCGACGGAGATGCATTTGAAGCCGTCGGTGATCGACGCCAGCAATTACAGGGAATTCGACATGCCAGTCGAGGCGCGGGTCTGCCCGAAATGGGAAGATATGGCGACCAATTGAAGGCATTGCCGAAGTATTCGTAAGTGTGTTGACGACGCGGGCGCCTTGCTGGCTCGCTTTTAAGCCGGCGTGTCCTCCTCCGTGCCATTAATCCTGCGGTTTGTCGCGATCGGTCGCGCCGGTCAGATCGCTTGTTTCGCCGCCCCCAAAATCGCAACGTATTGGCTGCGGCATTGTGGCCCGGCCGCCTAAGCCGATATGCTGCCCCGACGGAATCCGCGGGAACGACAACATGACGCAAGCCACGCGAAGCTATCGGGACCTTCACGAGCATCTGCAGGTTTTGGAGAAGCGCGGCCTCCTGCGCACCATCGATCGGCCGATCGATAAGGATTCGGAATTGCATCCGCTGGTGCGTTGGCAGTTCGTGGGCGGTCTCGACGAGGAAAATCGCAAGGCCTTCCTGTTCACCAACATCACCGATGGGCTTGGGCGCAAATACGACATTCCCGTCGTGGTCGGCGCCATCGCCGCCAATCCAGAGATTTACAGCATCGGCATGGATGCGAAGGTCGAGGATATCCAGGCCAAGTGGGATAAGGCCATCGCCAATCCGATCGAGCCGCGACTGGTCAACGAGGCGGTTTGCCACGAGGTCGTGATCGAGGGGAAAGCGCTACAGAGCAAAGGGCACGGCCTCGACAGGCTGCCGATCCCAGTGTCGACGCCTGGCTTCGACAGCGCACCGACGCTGACCGCGACCAACGTCATCACGCGCGACCCCGAGACCGGCATTCAGAACATGGGTACCTACCGCGCGGCGTTAAAAGCGCCGGACCGGCTGGTGGTGCGGATGGCCACGCGCGTCGGCGGCGCCGGCGGTTACCAGCATTACCTGAAGTACCAAAAGCGCGGCGAGCCGATGCCCTGCGCCGTCGTGCTCGGCTGCCCGCCTTATGTGGCATTCATGGGTCCGCAGAAGCTGCCGATCGGCGTCGACGAATTCACCGTCGCCGGGGGCCTTGCCGGCGAGCCCATCAATGTCGTGCGCGCGCGCAGCGTCGACTTGCTGGTGCCGGCCGAATCCGAGCTCGTGATCGAGGGGCTTATCGACACCATCTATCTGGAGCCGGAAGCACCGTTCGGCGAATCACATGGCCATGTGGCGCTCGAAGAATTCAACATGCCGATGCAGGTGACCGCGATCACTCATCGCGAGAAGCCGATCATTCCGTCGTACATCAGCCAGGTGGCACCGAGCGAATCGAGCGTGATCAAGCGCGTGGCCTATGAGCCGCTGTTTTTGTCGCATCTTCGCAACACCCTGGGCATTCGCGGGGTCAAGCGCGTCGCCTTGCATGAGCCGCTGACGGGCCTGCTGCGCGTCACCATCGTCACGGTCGAGAAGGGCATGTCGCGCACGGAAGTCTGGCGCGCGCTGCGCGGCGCTGCCTTCTTCAAGGCCGATTGCGGCAAGATCTGTATCGCGGTCAATGAGGACATCTCCGCGGATAATGCCGATGCTCTGCTCTGGGCCATGGCCTATCGCATGAACCCGGTCGAGGACTTGGCAGTGGTACCGCACCGCGGCCAGGGCCATGGGCCCAAACGCGAGCACGACCAGGAAGAGGATTTCGACGCTCTTGATGGACGCCACCATGAAGGGCGACATGCCGCCGCTGGCATTACCGAAGCAGGAATACATGGAGCGTGCCAAGGCGATCTGGACCGAGCTCGGCTTTGAGCCGCTGCGCCCGCAGCCGCCTTGGTTCGGCTATTCGCTCGGCGACTGGCTGCCGCAATGGGATGAAGCCGCCAAGCGGGCGGCGCTCGGCCGCTATCTCGAGAACGGCCTGATCAGCGCAAAACAGAAGCGCAAGGGCCTCAAGCCGGAGACTAAGTTCCGGCCCGATAGAGACGCTCCAAAGGACGGCAACGGCGGCGCTTAAGTTCGCAATCGTTTTCCAGGGAGCACGCATATGACCACGGCGCCGGAAGAATTGTCTTTCACCTATTTCCCAGAAAATTATCGCTGGTCGCACGGTCTTCTGATTGGGCTGAACATGGCACCGTGGGGCGGCGCAGAAATTGGCGAGGTCAATCGCGTCGGTCTGCGGCTTAAGAAGGTCGTCGGTGACGATGACGCCTGGTTCCGCGAATGGTCGCGCGAAGCGCGCGCGGTCGAGGACCGGGGCCGCGAGCGCATCGCTGAGGGCCACGCGACGAGCGGCGCGCAATATCTCCAGCGCGCCAGCGCCTATTATCATGTCGGTGAGCGTTTCCTGCAGCCGAAGAGCAAGGAGGGCAACGACGCCTACAGGCGCGGCGTCGATTGCTTTCGCGATGCCGCCAAATACGTCAAGCGGCCGCGCTTGGAGCACGTCGAGATTCCGTATGACGGCGCCAGCCTGCCGGCGATCTATGTGCACGCCGAGCCGGCCAACCGCTCCGGCAAGGCGCCGGCCATGGTGTTCTTCGACGGCCTCGATATCACAAAGGAGATTCAGTATTTCAAGGGTGTCTCCGATCTCGCCGCGCGCGGCATCGCGTGCCTGATCGTGGACGGTCCGGGCAACGGCGAAACCATCCGCTTTCGCAACCTCTACCTGCGCCACGATACCGAACACTACGCGACGCCCACCTTTGACTACCTTGCCTCGCGGCCGGAGGTCGATCCCAAGCGCATCGGCGTCATGGCGATCAGCTTAGGGGGTTACTACGCACCGCGCGCCACGGCGTTCGAGCAACGCTACGCCTGCTGCATCGCTTGGGGCGCGCAATGGGACTACCAGAAAATCTGGCGCGACCGTTTTGAACGCCTGGCGAAGGCTGATACGCCGTCGCTCTCGGTCGCCTCGCAACACATTTCGTGGGTTTTGAACGCGACGTCGCAAGACAACGCGCTCAAACGCCTGGCGCCGTTCAAGCTCGATGGCGTAGTGCAGAAAATCACCTGCCCGTTCTTGATGCTGCATGGTGAGGGCGACGAGCAGATTCCCTTGCCCGAAGCGCGCAAATGCTTCGACGCCGTCGGTTCAAAGCAAAAGACCTTCAAGCTATTCACCCGCGACGAGGGCGGCTATCACCATTGCCAGATCGACAACCAAAGCATCTGCTCGGCCTATATGTGGGACTGGCTCGAACAGGTCCTTCAGCCGGCGCGTTAACACGCCGGCTGTCGCAAGAGTTTGGTCACTGATTGACGTGAATATTGTTGTCGCGGATCACTTGGCCCCAACGCGCAATCTCACTCTTCATAATCTCGCGCCCGGCGGCAGGCGAACGTTCGTTTTCCGGAAAGGCCTCGACGCCAGTATCGGTCCAGGTCTTAACTATCGCCGGATTGTTAACGACGACTTCTTCCATCGCAGAATTCAGCGTCTTAACGATCGCGTCCGGCGTCCCGGCCGGTGCGAACAAGGCCTGCCAATATTGCACATCAAGCTTAGGTCCGAGCAACTTTACAAAACTGTCTGCGGTTGGATATTGCGGGGATTTTTCCTTCGCGGTGATCCCGAAAGCCTTCAATTGACCGGTGGCAACGTGCTGCAAAAACTGCTGAGGGGTGCCGATAAACAGGTCGACATGATCGCCAAGGAGATCGGTCATGACCGGCGCTCCGCCGCGATAGGGAATCAGGTCGACTTTGACCCCTGCTTGCTCCTCTAAAAGCACGGTGGCGAGATGCCCGGTGGCGCCGTATCCCGGAATCGCTACCTTCAGGCGCTGCTTTTTCATCAGCGCGATGATTTCGGCGAGCGTATTCGCTTCGAGCGACTTACGCCCGATCAACACCAGCGGATTGCGATTGATGAACATGACCGGTGTCAGGTCTTTTTCAGTGTCAAAGGGCAGGTTTTTATAAAGCGTGGGGTTTGCGGAAATCTGCAGATTGTGCAGCAGCAATGTGTAGCCATCGGGGGTCGCCTTAGCGACGCGATTCGTGGCGATGATCGTTCCACCGCCGGTGACGTTCTCGACGATGACGTTCTGTCCGAATTTCTTCGACAATGCATTCGCAACCACGCGCGCGAGCTGGTCGGTCGGCCCGCCGGCCGGGTAGGGCACGATAATGGTGACGGTGCGGTCCGGATATTCTTGCGCCGAGAGTGGCGCTGCTAAGACAAAGAGGCCGAGAACGGCCAGTGCAATGGCAACAATGCGCCTCATGATTGGGTCCTCCCTGGATTGGTTTGTTTTTGGGAGGAAGCTTACGCCTCTGGAATAACCGGCAACAAGAGGTATGGCGCCTTGTCGGCGGCAAAGTGCAACGTATTGCGGCATGCGAAAATCTTCGGGTTCCGATCGTCCGGGTCGATATGCAGAAAGGGGCCGACGCCCTTCATCGGGTAGGGGGCATTGGGGAGCGCCGCGTCGCGGCCGTCCACTTCGTAATCCTTGCCCCTCACGGTCAGCGCTAGCCGATAGCCGGACGGCACCACGATGCAGGTTGGCCAGATCTCGATATCGAGCTCGACCGGCTCGCCGGGCTTGAGGGGCCATTCTTCATCGTGTGTGTGCCAGGGCCGGTACGGCCGCGACCGGGCCGGGTCGAGCTTGCGATGCGAGGCGCGCAACCAGCCCAGTCCGACCGGCGTGCGCGGGTCGTTGGAGCCGATGAAGGTGACCTCCGTTCCGGACGGGTCGAACAGGCGCAGCACCAGGAAGAGGTCGGCATCGGTGGTTTCCGACGCCACCCAAAGCTTGGCCGCGACCGGACCGGTGATCTCGAGGCTCTTCGATAATGGCGGCGTGCGGAAGGTGAGGCCGTCACCCATTGTCCCATAGCTCAGCGTAGTCGCAGCCGTGGGTGTGTCGGTGCCGAGGCTTTGCCCAACGGGTTGCAGGAAGTATTTCGTCCATTTCGTGCGGGCGAGCGGCCACTCGTTCTCGGCCCGCACCACGAATTTTTCGCCCGGATGGCGGATGTTGAGCGCGACGCGCGGCTGCTTGCTCCAGCCGGTGTCCTCGCCCTTGAGGAAATGACCGAAGAAGCGTTTCTGCAAGGCTTCGCCGTAATTGCTGTAGAAATGCGTGAAGTGCGTATCGCCGTGCACCTCCAGCCATTTCTGTTTGGAGCCGGCGCGCAGCCAGCCTTCGAAATTTCCGCGCGTGTGCAGGCCCGCGCCGCCCCAATTGGCCGCCGAAAGCAAGGGTGCCTCGATCTCGGCGACATCGGCGGTGCGCGCGGCGTAATAATCGTCGCGCAGCCGGTGGCGCTTCGCTTCGCCCGGCGTGTCGGCGCATTTCTTGGCAAGTTCTTCTTTCGGCAGGGTCTCGGGTCCGGCGACCGGCTCGCCGGTCACTGCGCTCTTGGCGCCCCGCGTACCCACGCCATGCTGCACGCTCGCCACCTGGCGCGGATGCCAGCTATTCAAAAAATCGCACAAGATTCCGCCGTGACGGGCGAGCTCGCGGTAATAGTCGGACGAGCCTTCCCAAATGCACAGCGCGGCGAGGTGCGGCGGCTTCAGCGCGCCCACATTCCACTGGTTCATCGCGTAGTACGAGATGCCGTTGATGCCGACCTTGCCGTTGCTCCAGGTCTGCGTACCGGCCCATTCGACGCATTCATAGAGATCCTGCGCCTCGCGTTCCGACCAAACGTCAAGGGTGCCCAGCGAACGCCCAGCGCCGCGCGAGTCGACGCGGACCAGTGCATACCCGTCCGGAACCCATTTCTCTGGATCGACCAACTCCCAGTTCTGGTACTTGTTGCTCGATCCTTGCAGCACTTCGGGCGCCGACTTGGTCACTCTCGACCATTGGCTCTTGTAACCCTCCTGGAACGACAGTCCTTTGGCGTAGGGGCCGTAGCTCAGAATGACCGGAAATTTCCCTTTGCCAACAGGCCGATATACGTCCGCGCGCAGAATAACGCCATCGTCCATGCGAATGGGCGTGTCCCAATCGATTTGCATATTGTCGCGGATCTCACTCTTTGCTGCGTCCATAGGGCACTAACTCCGAAATGATATTTTTCTTGGCGGGCGTTGCGGAAATTATGGCGAGAGCAGACCGCCCCGCGGGCGGTGACGCTTCACTGCATCTGGATTGGTGGAATCCGCGCCCATATAGACACCGCGTTCCCACTTGCGCTTGAGCGGATCGGAAACCGTCAAGCTCATTTTGCCGATATTCTGGATTTCGATCTCCACCGTCTCGCCGTCCTGTAGCGCACCAAGACCTTCGTGATTGGTGCCGCAGGCGATGAGATCGCCCGAGTTCATGGTCATCACCGCGGTAGCGAACTCAATCAGTTCGGGAACGCGATGCTCCATGTCGTCGGTATTGTAGTTGTGGCGAAGCTGGCCGTCATTCCAGAACCGTACGATCAGATCGTTGGGATCCGCGATCTCATCCGCGGTGGCGATGCAGGGGCCGATTGGCGCGAAGGTGTCGAACGACTTGCCGAGCCAGCTGGTGAGCGGGCTCGCCGGCCAAGTGCGGCGACCCTGCTCGCGCGCCGACACGTCGATCATCGTAGTATAGCCGAACACCGCGCGTTTCCAGTCCTTAGCCTTCACCATTTTGGCCGGCCCTTTGATGACCAGCGCGAGCTCGGCTTCGTGCATAAACATCCAAGGCACGGTGAACTCGGGCAGCATGATGGTATCGCCCGGCCCAACGACCGCATCCGGATTTTTCATGAACATGTTGAGCGGGCGCGGCTCGCGCTGGGCATGTTCCCAATAATTGGCGATGCAGGCGAGAATTTTTCCCGGCCGCGGCAGCGGCGGACGCAGGCGCACGGAATCGAGCGGTAAAGTTGCGCCGTCGCGGGCGACCTTTTCCAGCGCCGGGTGCAGGCGCTCGAACTCATCGATGATGCCCTGCATGGTCAGCTGCGGCGTGTAGCCTTTTTTCGCCACCGCCGAGATGTCGATAATGCCGCGCCCGGTGAGCACGCCTGGCGATATCTCCGCGTCCGGCGCGGTCTGAAACAGCACAAGCTTCACGAATCCTCCCTCTGCGAAAGCAACCCAAAGGTACAATCTCTTTACCACCAATTAACCGCAAAAAAGCCGGGCAGTTAATACTCCGCGTTGGCCCCGGACAATGGAAATATGTTCCGCGAAGGCGACCGAAGATATTTCCAGCCCAGATCCTGGAAGTGCAGAACTCGACCGACAAGGCCGTGGAAGCGATCGGACGGATCGCCCACCGCATGCAGGAGATCGATAGCTATACGTCTGCGGTCGACGCATCGGTGCAGCAGCAAAGTGCCGCGACCAGCGAGATTTCGCAAAATGTCGCGAGCGCCGCCGGCGGCGCCAAGCTGATCGTCGCGGTATTGAGCGAAGTGGCCGGCGCCACCATCGAAACCCAAGAGTCGGCGCAGACCGTGCTCGCCGCATCGGAATCGGTGGAAAAGGCGGCTGCCGATCTGCGCAGCGAAGTCGAAGGCTTCCTCACCAATGTGGCGGTCTAGCTGCGGCTAGGACGCCTTCTGCAACAGCGCTAGCAGCCCAGCCAGCAAGGCTTTCGGATTCGGCGGGCAGCCGGGGATCGTGAGATCGACCGGCACCACGTCTTTGACTCCGCCGGCGACCGCATAGCTGGCGGCGAACAGGCCGCCGTCGGCGGCGCAGGCGCCGACCGCGATCACCCATTTAGGATCGGGTGTGGCATTGTAGGTGCGCAGCAAGGCTTCGCGCATATTCTTGGTAATCGGGCCGGTCACCATCAGCACGTCGGCGTGGCGCGGCGAGGCGACGAAATGAAAGCCGAAGCGTTCGAGATCGTAGAACGCGTTATTCAGCGCATGGATTTCCAACTCGCAGCCATTGCAGGAGCCGGCATCGACCTGCCGGATCGACAGCGAACGCCCGAGCTTGGCGCGCGCAGCGCGGTTAACGCTTCGCGCAAGCTCGGCGAGGCCGGCCTCGTCGGGCTTAGGCGCCGGCTCGGTGAGCGGCGGTTGCGTGAAGCTTTCGAACAGCGTCCTGCGCATCAAAGATCGTGCCCCGAATAAGAGCAGTTGAACGACTTGTTGCAGATCGGGAAGTCAGCGACGATGTTGCCCTCGATCGCGGTTTCCAACAGCGGCCACTGGAACCAGGATGCGTCGCGCAGGTGGCACCGCTCGACGCATCCGTTGCCGTCGAGCCGCAGCCAGACCAGCACGTCGCCGCGGAAGGCCTCAGCGAGGCCTAGACCCTCGCAAATTTTTCCATTGGACTTGACCACGGCTTGAATTTTCCCGTCCGACAGCGCGTCGAGAATCTGATCGATTAGCGCCAGGCTCTGCTCGACTTCACGAATGCGGATCCACACCCGCGCATTGACATCGCCGGCGGTGAGCACCGGCACCTCGAATGCGAGCTCGTCATAGGGTGCATAGCCCGGTGTGCGCCGGGCGTCGAAGCCGCGTCCCGAGGCGCGCCCGATATAGCCCCCGGCGCCGAACTGGCGTGCGAACTCGGCGCGCAAAACACCGGTGGTGACGGTGCGGTCCTGCAGCGAGGCGGTGTTGTCGTAGAGCTCGACCAGGCGCGGGAACACGCGGCGGACTTCCGTGAGCAAGGCCTGCACTTGCGTGGCGCCGTCGGCCGCAAGGTCGCGCGCGATGCCGCCCGGCACGATTAAATCCATCATCAGCCGGTGGCCGAAGCAGGCTTCCGCCGCGCGCAACGTACGCTCACGCAAGATGCCGGTTTGCGCGTGCATGATCGCGAACGAAGCATCGTTGCAGATGGCGCCGATGTCGCCGAAATGATTGGCCAGCCGCTCGAGTTCCGCCATCAGTGCACGCAGGTAAATTGCGCGCGGCGGCGCTTGTATTTGCAATGCGGCTTCGGTGGCCTGCGCGAACGCAAAGGCATAAGCGACGGTGCTGTCGCCCGAGGTGCGGGCGGCCAGTTTGGCCGCGCCGTCAAGCGTGGCGCCGGCCATCAATGACTCGATGCCCTTGTGCACATAACCGAGCCGCTGCTCGAGGCGCACCACATGCTCGCCATTGGCAGTGAAGCGGAAATGGCCCGGCTCGATAATGCCGGCATGCACGGGCCCGACCGGAATCTGGTGCAGGCCTTCGCCCTCTGCGGGCAGAAAGACGTAAGGATCGGGCTTTTGCGGGGGTTCTTTTTTGCCGAGCGGATGGCGGACATCCCAGAACCCGAGATCGAGCCACCTGCGCGCGTCCGCTGCGCCGGTCGCTTGCAACCCGAATAGATCGCGAATGGCGCGCTCCAGGCGAATGGCCGGTGGGTGGCGCGCGCCAACGCTTGGATATTGTCCGTTCTTGCAGGCGTAGCTTAGTACGGCGATGTCGGAGGTCTTTTCATCGAAGAGCGCCATGTGCACGGCACCCGCATCACCCCAAAGTCCAAGCAACGTCTGGCTTCCGCCTGCCAATCGATCGATTGCCTGGCCCCAGCCATCCTCGGTCACATCCGTGCGCGGCAGGATCATGGCGTTATCCCAACAGCCTGGCGACGTTCTGGAAGCCGGTCACTAGCGCCGGCGGCAAATAGATACCCGCCATCGCCACGATGGCAAGGTGCGCGAACATCGGCACATACGACGCCTCCGCGGGTGCGGTTGGTCCCACCGGCTCGCCAAAAACAATAGTATTGAGCCGCAGGAACAGGCCGCCCAGTCCGACCAGGATGCCGAACACGAGAATGGTCGCCAACCATGGCTCGCGCGCGAATGTCGAGCTTACCACCAGGAACTCGCTCATGAAAATGCCGAGCGGTGGCAGTCCCGCGATGGCGACGACGCCGAGCACCAGGCCCCAACCCAGAACAGGATTGCTCACCGTCAGCCCGCCCATGTCGGCGATCTTCTGCGTGCCTTTGACCTGCGCAATGTGGCCGACCGCGTAAAAGATTGCCGACTTGGTCAGCGAATGCATGGTCATATGTAGGAGCGCCGCGAAATTCGCGAGCGGACCACCCATGCCGAAGGCAAAGACGATGATGCCCATGTGCTCGATCGACGAATAGGCGAACATGCGTTTGATGTCGCGCCGCCGGTACAGCATGAAGGCAGCGAACACACAGGAGATCAGGCCCATGGTCACCATCAGCGGGCCGGGTGCGAGTGCCGCCGGGTTGAGCGCGAGTAGCATCTTGAAACGCAGCAGCGCATAGAGCGCGACGTTGAGCAGCAGGCCGGACAGAACCGCCGAGATCGGGGTCGGCCCTTCCGCGTGCGCGTCGGGCAGCCAGGCATGCAGCGGCGCGAGGCCCACTTTGGTGCCGTAGCCGAGCAGCAGGAAAACGAAGGCGACATTGAGCAGTGCCGGATCGAATAGTGAGGCTTTGGTCACCAGCACGGTCCATACCATGGCGTAGAGGCCTTCGCCGATCACCGGCCGCGCCGCCATGTAGACAAGGATGGTGCCGAAAAGCGCCAGCGCGATGCCGACGCTGCCGAGGATAAAATATTTCCAGGCCGCTTCCAGCGCCTCGTGGGTGCGGTAGATGCCGACCATCAGCACGGTGGTGAGAGTGGCCAACTCGATCGCCACCCACATGAGCCCGATATTGTTGGCCACCAGTGCGAGGTTCATGGCAAACATCAGCACCTGGTACATGGCGTGATAGAAGCGCACGAAAGTCGGTGTCAGCCGGCCGATCTCAATCTCGTGTTCGATGTAGCTCGCGCTGAATACGCTGGTGGTGAAACCGACAAACGTCGTGAGCACGATGAAGACCTTGTTGAGATCGTCCACCAGCAGATAGGGCCCCGACGTCGGCTGCACCACGAACAACGACACCGCGGTAGTGAAGCTGAGGAATGCCGCCACCACGTTAAGCCGCGCACTCAAGCGGTAACCGGGCAGTACGGCGAGGAGGGCCGCCGCCAGAGCCGGAATTAGTAGAACACTGGTGAGCGCGTCGATCATCGCCGCTCTCCGCGGAATCGGTCGAGCGCCTGCACGTCAACGGTATCGAAGCGCTCTCTGATCCGGAATAGGAAGATGCCGATCACGATGAAGGCGATCAGCACTGAAAACGCGACGCTGATCTCGACCACTAGTGGCATGCCCTTGGCGCCCGTCGCCGCCAGCACTAGCCCGTTTTCCAGTGACATGAAGCCGATCACCTGGCTCACCGCATTGCGCCGCGTCACCATCATCAGCAGGCCGAGCAGCACCACCGACAGCGCGAAGGCAAGATCCTCGCGCGCCAGCGGATCGGCCTCCGCGGTCACCCGCAGCATCACCACCATGGAGAGCGCAACCAACCCCATGCCGAGCAGCATGGCGGGGCCGACGCCGACCACGGTTTCGATCTCACGGTGGATGCCGAGCTTCACGATGATCCGGTGCAACGCCACCGGGATGATAATGGCCTTGAACACCAGCGCGATCATCGCCGTCAGATAGAGATGCGGCGCATCCTGGATGAAGGCCTGCCAAACGACCGACGCCGCCAGGATAAAGGCATGCAGCGCGAAGGTATTAAGCAGCGCGTAGAGCCGGTCCTGATAGAGCTGCATGAAGCTCACCAGGACCAGCGAGCCAGCCAGCATATGGGCGATGTCGAAGGTGATGCCGCGCATAGTCTAGAGGCTCCGCGAGACGAACAACAGCAGGGTGGCGAGCAGACCGAGCATCAGCGCCGCGCCAAGGAATGCCGGCACCCGGAACACGCGCATTTTTGCGATGGCGGTCTCGAATACGGCCAGCAGGAAGCCGCCGACTGCGAGCTTCACCACATAAGCAGCAAGCCCGATCGCGATGGCGCGCAGGCTCGCGTCAGGTCCGGCGATGCCCCATGGCGTGAACAGGCAGCCGATCACAGAGACATAGAGTAAGAGCTTGAGTTCGGACGACAAATCGATCAATGCAAGATGCCGGCCGGAATACTCCAGCACCATCGCCTCATGCACCATGGTGAGTTCGAGGTGAGTGGCGGGATTGTCGATCGGGATGCGCGCGTTTTCGGCAATCGCCACCATGATCAGCGCGAGCAGCGCAAGCCCAAGCGAAACCCTTAAGCCCTCTTCGCCCGACACCATGTAGGCGGCCATGGTCGAGAGTTGTGTGGAGCCCGCGATCAACGCCACCGTGAACACCATCATCAAGATCGCCGGTTCCGCCAGCGAGGCGATCATCACCTCGCGGCTGGAACCGATGCCGCCGAAGCTGGTGCCGACATCGAGGCCGGCGAGCGCCAGGAAGAAGCGCGCGCTGCCGAGCAACGCGATGATGGCGATGAGATCGGCCGACCAGGAAAACAGCAAGCCGCTGCGGAAGGTCGGCACCAGCGAGGCTGCCACCCAGGTGCCAGCGACGATGATGTAGGGAATGACCCGGAACAGCCAGGACGCGCTCTCCGCCAGCACCACGTCCTTGCGCATCAGCCGAACCAGATCGCGATAGGGCTGCAACAGCGGCGGGCCTTGCCGGCGCAGCAGCCGCGCCTTCACCTTGCGCACAAAGCCGGTGAGCAGCGGGCTGAGCAGCAGCACCAGCAGCATCTGCGCGCCCTGCAAGGCGAAATCGCGGATCAAGGCCATATCGCGAGCACCAAGAGAAGAAGCACCAAGGCCGTGAACACCAGCATGAGATAGCGGCGGATGGTGAGGAATTGCAGGACGTTGAGCCGGTCGGCCGCGTATCCAATGAAGCCGGCGATCGGCGCATAGGCTGCGTCCCAGATCAGATCGTGCAGCTCGACCGTCAACCGTGCGGGAGCCATTGCGCCGGGCGGCGGCATCTCGCCGATCTCGCGAGCGCGGAACACGGTCGTGCCATAAACGCGGCGGATCGGCTGGGCAAAGCTCGATGCGGTGTATTGCGTCGCCGTGCTCGGGTCTGGATAGCCGCAATCCCAGGCCGGTGCACGCCTCAGCTTGTCGGAGGCCAGCCGGTGAATGGCAAAGGCCGCGATCGAGCCGGACAGCACCACGAAGACGAAGACGAGCAGGCCGTTATAAGAGCTGCGGCTTTCGGCGATCGGCACGATCGACAGCCATTCCACGCCGGCCTGATGCGGCATGCTGACGCTGACCAGGCTTTTAGTTACCGGGGCCAGCGCATCGATGAAGAAGCCGGGGAGAATTCCGGCAATGAGGCAGAGTGCGGCCAGAAAATACATGGCGGCGAGCGAATTGCTGTCGGTCTCCTGCGCATTCGCCGCGGCGGGCGTGCGGGCGCGGCCGAGGAAACTCACACCAAAAGCTTTGACGAAGCAGGCGGCGGCCAGCGCCGCCGACAGCGCCAGCAGCGCGCCGACCGCGGGCACCAAAAATTTCAGGCCCCAGGCCGGCAATTGGGGGCTGAGCAGAATGGCTTGGAACGTCAGCCATTCGGACACGAAGCCATTGAGCGGCGGCAACGCCGAGATCGCCGTGCAGCCGACCAGGAATACGAAGGCGGTCTGCGGCATGCGATGGATCAGCCCGCCAAGATGCTCCATATCGCGTTCGCCGGTGGCGTTGAGCACGGCGCCGGCGCCGAAGAACAACAAACTCTTGAAGACGGAATGGTTGAACACATGGAACAACCCGGCGGTCAGCGCGAGCGCGGCAGGCAACGGCATGCCATAGGCCTTGAACGCCAGCGCCAGGCCGAGTCCGATATAAATGATGCCGATATTCTCCACCGTGTGATAGGCGAGCAGGCGTTTGAGATCGTGCTGCATCAGCGCGTAGAGCACCCCCATCACAGCGGTAACGCCGCCGACAGCGAGCACCGCCATGCTCCACCACCAATCCGGCGGCCCCAGCAGGTCGAACACGATGCGCACCAGGCCGTAGACTGCGACCTTGGTCATCACGCCACTCATCAGCGCGGAGACGTGGCTGGGCGCGGCGGGATGCGCGAGCGGCAGCCATGCGTGCAGCGGCACCACGCCGGCTTTGGAGCCCGCGCCGACAATCGTGAGCACGAGCACCAAAGCGGCAAGCGCCGCGGAAGGATGCGAAGCGCGGATGGCATCGAAGGCATAATTGCCGTCAGCGCCAGCGAGCAGGCCGAAGGCGAGCAGCAGCGCCAGCGTGCCGAAGCTTGCCATCAACAAATAGATGTAGCCGGCACGAACATTCTCGCTGATCCGGTGATGCGCGATCACTAGCGCCCAGGAGGTGAGCGACATGAATTCCCACGACACCAGAAAACTGAATGCGTCATCCGCCATGACCACGAGGTTCATGGCGGCAAGATAGGCGGGATAGAACGGCAGCACGCGTTGCGGGGAGTGCTCGTGGCGGCCATAGCCAAGCGCAAACAGGCTTGCCGAAGCGCCGCCGAGATTGACCACTACCAGGAAAAATGCTGCTAGTGCGTCGATGCGGAAATGCGCGCCCAGCCAGGGCAGCCCGAGCGGCAGCGTGACGGTGGATGACGGAACGGAATATCCGAACAGACAGAGCAGCGCGATCATGCCCAGCGTCAACGTGATCACCAAGCTTGCGCCATAAACCACACCGGTGCCGCGCGGCGAGGCGCCAAGCGCGATCGCGACCGGGGCCAACACCAGCAGCGTCGCCACGCCGTATAGCGCATAGACGACCATCATTTGAGCCGCACCCCGCGGCCGCCGCCGCTGCTCACCGCGCCTTCACCGATCAATTCGATGCCGCCGGCCGCGAGCGCGTCGACCAACTTCATCAGCGAGTCGACATTGCCGCGCACTACACCGTCGCAGGCTTCCATGCGCTGGATGGTCGGCAGCGATAGGCCAGAGGCTTTCGCCAATTGGCGCTGGTCGAGGCCAAGCAGCGCCCTGGCTGCCCGCATTTGCGTGCCGGTTATCATGTTCTAAACATCAATATAGATATATAGGGTGTAGTAATTGATGCATACTGCGGCCAAAATCAGGATTCAAGGGCCTTTTGCAGGCCTGTGATTTACGGCCGCTTCTTGGCCTTTAGCCGCTGATCCAGACGGCCAAGGTCGACCACCATGCGCTCATGGGTGCCGTTGCCGATTTCTTCGGTTTCGTCGCGTGCGCTCACATTGAATTCAATGCGCCGGCCGTCGACCTTGGTCACCTCGGCCACGGCGGTCACCTGATGGCCGACCGGCGTCGCCGCCAGATGGCGGATATTGACGCCAGTGCCGACCGCGCTCTCGCCGGCACCGAGATAGTCGCGCACCGCATTGAGCGCGGCGTTCTCCATGGCGGTCACCATCATCGGCGTGGCGAACACCTGCGGCAGGCTTACGTCCTTGAACTGATTGGCGAGATGCGCCGGCGTTACCCGCAGCGTGTAGGTCCCTTTCGCTCCCACTGGAATCGGACGCATCGGTTCAACTCCCTGCAGGTCTAACGTGATTGATCGCCGGCGCCAGGATGACCAGGATAATGCCGCAGATTGCGATCGGCGCAAATGCAAGGCTGGCGATGCCGCTCAGATCCCAAGCAAGGCCGCTAATGACCGGCACGATCACCGCGCAGCTATAGCTGATGGTGAACATGGCGGCGGTGACGCGATGCACGTCATCTGGCGCGCTCAGCAATGGCGGCAGCGCCAGGATCAGAATGAGAATCGCCGCGGCGGCAAAGCCCTGCACCGTGGCCGCCGCCACGATCCAGGCGCCGGAACCGAACACGATGCCGCCGGTCGCGATTACGCAGAGCAGCCCGCAAGCGACGTAAGGCCACGCCTTGCGCTCAAGGCGTCCAGCGACAACGAGCAACAGAAACGACGCCGGAACCTGGCCGGCATTTAATCCGGACAGCGCTGCGCTGATCCACTCGCTCTGCCCGTTGCTCCTGAGGTAATCGGGCAGAAAGGCGTTGGTCGTGAAGTAAGTGGCGTTGATGGTGCCGAGCATGATGCCTAGCCGCCAGATCAGCAGCTTGTTCCAGTCCGGCCACCAGCGGCGGCTCGTAGCCGATGCTTGCCCATTGGCTGATGCTGGCGCCAGCGCCAATACTAGGGCGGCGATGACAGCAACCGGTACGCTCCAGACCACGAAGCCCCATTGCCAGCTTCCGCCGACAACCGGCAGCACGAGCGGAAGCATCAACGCGACGGGGAGGATTTCGCCAATCAGCAGGCCATTGGTGTAAACGGCAGTAGCAAAGCCGATGCGCTCCGGAAACCAGGCGCGCACCGCCGGCGGCATGGTCACTTGCATAACAGCAACGCCGGCGCCCATGGCGACGGTCATGCCGTAAAGCCATGCCACATCGGGGATCGCGCCGCGCAACGCGCCGCCGATTGCGGTGACGCCGAGGCCCACCACCAGCGCGGTGCGTACGCCGAGCCGCGCAATCAGCAATGAGCCGGGCACGGCGGCGAACGCGAACAGCATCGAAGGCAGGCCGGTGAGAATGCCGATCTGGGTGGCGTTGAGCTTGAGGGCGTCGTGGATAAGCGGGATGACCGGCGGCACCGCAAGGATGGTGAGCCGCAGGCCAGTGCCCGCGAGCCATAACAGCAGCAGCGTGGTGAAAAAGCGAGCCTGCGATCGTAGCTCGCCGGGGCGTTGCATAGGGGTAATCGGCATTGCAGGCAAGGTGCTAAAGTGTTGATCTTGTCGCGGCGGGATAACATAGACTTCGGCGCCATGCATCGAATCATTCGATCGCTGAACCCGGTATTATTTAGAGAGTTCACGCAGAAAATATGCATCTCCAACGACGTATCCTTTTGTTACTGGCGGTTCCGGATTTCTCGGGTCGCACTTGTGTGAAAGCCTGCTGGCCGAAGATGCCAATGTCATTTGCCTTGACAACTTTTTTACCGGTACACAAAGGAACGTCGAGCATCTGCTCGACACCAAACACTTCGAGGTCATCCGGTCGTTCTCTGCTGTTTGATCGAGAAACAGCTATCGCGCGGTGACTACCGCCGGCGCCGCTAGGCGGCTTCAGTTTCGGCGCTGCGGGGCGTTCAAGTGCTAATTTCGCCGATCGCCCAGACACAATCCGCCATTCCTCCTCGGCTGGGATGTGCTCGTTAACCGCCTCAGAATCCGACTAAATTTGCGCCTTTTACGCCGTCAGAAAACACTGTAAACGGCAAATTCCCTGTATAATTCCCTGACAACAGGGAAAGGTCGCCATTGAATGACGCCATCAAAACCGTCACCGCGCGCCGTCGCGTGACCTGGAGCGCGCAATGATACGGCTGCCGAAACTGACACCCCGCCAGATCCTGATCGTGCTGCACGATCTCGCGGCCACCGCGGCAGCGATCGTGCTGACGTTTTTTGTCCGGTTCGAGGATCAACTGCTGTATGCGCGGCTGCCTGGCCTCACTTTTCTGCCGGTCTTTCTGCTTTACGCGGCCGCGGTCTATTTCATCTTCAACTTGCACCGCAATAAGTGGAGATTCACCTCGGTTCCTGACCTCTATAACATCTTCCGCGCCTCTGCCGTGCTGGCGGTGTCGCTGCTCGCGCTCGACTATGTGTTGGTGGCGCCCAATGTTTACGGCCAGTTCTTCTTCGGCAAGATCACCATCCTGCTGTACTGGTTCCTGCAGATGTTCCTCCTGGGCGGTTCCCGCGTCGCCTATCGCTATTTCCATTACGCGCGCATGCTCCAGCGCGTCAAAATCGCCGATGCGACGCCGACCCTGGTGCTCGGGCGCGCGGCCGACGCCGAAGTTTTGTTACGTTCGATCGAAAGCGGCGCGGTAAAAAAAATATGGCCGGTCGGCGTCTTGTCACCGTCCGCAACCGACCGCGGCCAGTCGATCCGCGGCATTCCGGTGGTGGGCGACATTGACGATCTCGAGCGCGTGGTCGCCGATTTTTCCGATCGTGGCACGCGGGTGATGCGCGTTGTGCTGACGCCTTCGGCGCTCTCGCCCGAAGCGCGGCCGGAAGCGCTGCTGATACGGGCGCGCAAGCTCGGCCTAACCATGAGCCAGTTGCCGTCGCTCGATGCCGGCGGGCATGCGGTGCAGCTCGCCCCGGTGGCGGTCGAGGATTTGTTGCTGCGGCCCAGCATCAAGATCGATTACGGCAGGCTCGAGACATTCGTGAGCGGTAAGGCGATCGTCGTCACCGGTGGCGGCGGCTCGATCGGTTCGGAAATCTGCGAACGGCTAGTCACTTTCGGCGCCGCCCGTCTGCTGGTGATCGAGAATTCCGAGCCCGCGCTGCATGCCGTGCTGGAGTTACTCGAAGCCATGCAAACGAGGGCGGACATATCGGGCCGCATCGCCGACATTCGCGACCGGACGCGGATCATGAACCTTATCGCGCAATTCAAGCCCGACATGGTCTTTCACGCTGCCGCGCTCAAACACGTGCCGCTGCTCGAACTGGACTGGGACGAGGGCATCAAGACCAACGTGTTCGGCTCGATTAATGTCGCGGACGCCGCCGCGGCGGCCGGCGCCGCCGCTATGGTCATGATTTCCACCGACAAGGCGATCGAGCCGGTTTCCGTGCTGGGCGCCACCAAGCGGCTCGCGGAAATGTATTGCGAGGCGTTGGATAATGAATTGGGCCGCCATGGCAAAAGCGCCACGCGTATGATTTCGGTGCGTTTCGGCAATGTGCTGGCGTCCAACGGCTCGGTGGTACCGAAATTCAAGGCGCAGATCGAGGCCGGCGGCCCGGTCACCGTCACGCATCCCGACATGGTGCGCTATTTCATGACCATCCGCGAAGCCTGCGATCTAGTGATCACCGCCGCGACTCACGCGCTCGGGCCGGACCGTGGTGACGTGTCCGTCTATCTGCTCAACATGGGCCAGCCCGTTAAAATCGTCGATCTTGCCGAGCGGATCATTCGGCTCAGCGGGCTCGAGCCGGGACGCGACATCCAGATCACCTTCACTGGCATTCGCCCAGGCGAGCGGCTCCACGAGATCTTGTTCGCGCGCGAGGAAGAGACCAACGACATCGGTATCCCCGGCATCGTTGCCACCAAGCCGGTGCAGCCGTCGCTAGAGGCGATCCGCGCCTGGGTCGCGACGCTGGAGCAGGGGCTAGCGCGCAACGAACGCGCGGTCATCTACAATGTGCTGCGCGATGCAGTGCCGGAATTTCGCGGCGAGGCGGCTTGAGCAGCATGATCCCGAAAAGTGGGAACTGGTTTTCGGAAAAGATCATGCGCACGCAATAAAGGATCGAACGTGGACCTGGCAGACTTCTTCAAAGCGGAATTCGCCGAACATCACGATACTGCGCGGCGCACCGAATCCGCATTGGCGGAAGCCTTCGTCGGCCTGGTTGGCGCTTGCGTCAAATCGATCCGCGGCGGCGGCAAGCTAATGCTTTTCGGCAATGGCGGCAGCGCTGGCGATGCCCAGCATCTCGCGACCGAGCTGACCATCCGCTACAAGACCGATCGTGCGGCCATTGCTGCGATCGCTTTGACCACCGATACGTCCGCGCTGACCGCCGCCGGCAACGATCTCGGCTTCCACAAAATCTTCGCGCGCCAGATCGAGGCGCTGGGGCGGCCCGGTGACGTGGCGATCGCGATCTCAACGTCGGGCAAGAGTCCGAACATCATCGCGGCGCTGCGGCAGGCCAAGGCCATGAAGCTGGTAACCGCGGCGTTGGGCGGCAAAGGCGGCGGCGATCTGGCCGGGCTCGCCGATCACCTGCTGGTGGTGCCGTCCGACACCACGGCGCGCATCCAGGAAATGCACATCACCGTAGGTCAGATGCTCTGTGGCGCCCTGGAGATCGAGCTGGGATTGGCCAAGCCCTGACGCTAGCGGCAGTAATGACCGCTGACCCGCTGCGCGGGCCATAACTGCCTTCGTCATTCTGAAAATCCGCTTCGAGTTCGGCGAGCCGACATCGCGGGCGGGCGCTGCCCAGGCGGCCGCGGGCTAAGTTTGAACATTAGCTTCGGGTACCGCTTAAAGAGGCCATCTGCCGCTTGCG
Source organism: uncultured Alphaproteobacteria bacterium (assembly GCA_963709855.1). Taxonomy (GTDB): domain Bacteria; phylum Pseudomonadota; class Alphaproteobacteria; order Rhizobiales; family Xanthobacteraceae; genus Pseudolabrys. The sequence continues at coordinate 165,684 of CAVPXX010000004.1, forward strand.
GTGATAACTCAATAAAGCCCATCGCCGCGCCAAATGCGGACACCAACACACCGCAGAACAAAGCCGGAATTGATTTTTCTCAATAGTTCCGGAGCGACAATGCGCAACCTTCACCGGAATCGCGTTGGAGGGTTTGATGTACGCGCCGGCCGGGGTGACGACCAGCAAGGAATTTCCAATTCCCGATAGTATGAAAGCCTGGGTACTGGGCGATCCTGGCGAGCTCACGCTCACGGACAAGCCGGTCCCGGTGCCAAAGCGCGCGGAGGTCCTGGTGCGTATTGACGCGGCGGCAATCTGCGCCACCGATCTGGAAGTCATCTATCAGGGTCCGCCGGGCATGATCCAAGGCGGTCTGCCGTTCAACAAGAACTTCACGCCGGGCCACGAATATATGGGCACGGTGGTGGCGTTGGGACCCGGTGTGGATGAATACATGATCGGCCAGCGCGTTGCCGTCGAGATCCACGCCGGCTGCGGCCAGTGCAAACGCTGCCGCGAAGGCATGTACACCTCTTGCCACAACTACGGCCTCAATTACGGCGACGTCGACAAAGGCCACCGCGCCAACGGTTTCACCACCGACGGCGCCTTTTGCGAATACCAGGTCAACAACATCAACACGCTGGTTGCGATCCCTGACGACATGTCGGACGAGGAGGGCGCGCTCGTCGTTACCGCCGGCACGGCTATGTATGCGCTCACCGAACTCGGCGGCTTGGTCGCCGGCGAAAGCGTTGTGGTCAGCGGTGCGGGTCCGATCGGGCTGATGGCGGTCGCGGTCGCGAAGGCACTCGGCGCGCAGCCGGTGATCCTCACCGAGATGCGCGACAACCGGCTCAAGATCGCGCTCGAGCTCGGCGCCGACGCCGTGGTCAACGTCAGCAAAGTGCCGGACGTTGTCACCGCGGTGAAGAAGCTCAACGGCGGCAAGGGCGTCGATTACGTGGTGGAATGCTCGGCTGCGGGCAAAGCCGTCAATGACGCCGTGCACATGGTCAATCGCGGCGGCAGGGTCTGTCTCGCCGCCTTTGCGCACGAGCAGGTGCCGGTGGATGTCGCGCATATCGTTAGCAACAATATTTACATCTACGGCATCCGCGGCGAGGGCAAGAGCGCGGTCCATCGCGCCGAGGCATTCATGCGGCAGAAGCGTTTCGACGCCACCAAGATTCACACCCACACTTTCCCGCTCGCTGATCTGCTGACCGCAATTCGCTATGCCAAGGATCGCGTCGACGACGCCATCAAGGTGGTGGTGAAGGTGAAACTGGACGCCTCCCACAAAGTGGCGGCCGAGTAATCTTCACCTCCGCTACCCTCCCCCTCCGGAACTTTTTGCGGCGCTGGCCGTTGTCATTGCGAACAAAACCGGCCGCCGGAACGCGGCCGTTCAGTAATGCGGAGTGGCCTATGACGGAAAGACCGAAGCATCACATCGAAGACGAGCGCCGGCGAATCGAATCCGAGGAAGATGAAGTCACGATAAATTCAGACGAGAGCTTCCCGGCCAGCGATCCGCCCTCATTTAATCCAGGCGTGACCGGCACTGCCGAGTCGAAGAAGAACAAGAAGAAGCCGGAAGCGACCAATAAGTCGTCCGGACAAGTGCGTTAGAACGTCATATTCAGCAGCTTCTCAGCGTTGCCGCAGAAAAGTTTGCGCTGGTCCACCGGCTCCAGCCCCAACGCCTGCACCGTCTTTATAGTCGGTGCAATGGGCCCTAATGGCGTGTCGGTCGCGAACACCACCTTATCCGCGCCGAAAAATTCCAGGCCGCACCGCGTCGCCGCCACGCCGCCGCCGAACATGGCAGTATCGCCGTAGAAGTCGTGCAAATAGTCCATATGTGGCCGCTTTAGCGACGACAGGATTTTCGAATAATCCTCGTCCGAGGTGCGCTGGCCGAGCACTTTCAGGCCCGGTCCGACGCGGCCGTCGTAATAGGGGATCATGCCGCCGAGATGGTGCGTGATGATCTTCAGCTTCGGGTAGCGATCGAGCAGTCCGTTGAACACCATGCGCACCATGGCCACCGACGTTTCGTACGGCCAGTGGAAGCACCACCACATTTCGAAGCGCGATTTCTGTTCGGAAGGATAGTCCGGCATCGCCGCGGTGCCGACCGGGTGCAGCCAGATCGGTAGATCGAGCTCGGCCATGGTGGCGAAGATCGGCTCGAACTCGGAATCGTCGAGCGGGCGGCCGGCGACATTGGTGTAGAGCAGCACGCCGCGCGCGCCGAGGTCCTTGATGGCGCGGCGCGCCTCGGCAACCGAGCCTGCGACGTCGGTCATGCACAGTGCGGCGGCGAATGCAGGAAAGCGGTTCGGGTGCTTGCGGCACAGCTCGGCCATCGAATCGTTGGCGATGCGGGCGAGTTGCAGCCCGACGTCGGGCTTGGCGATGTCCTCGATCGCGGGATTGGGTAGTGAGATGATTTGCCGGTAATCTCCGAACTCGTCCATTTCCTTGAAGCGGGCGTCGAGGTCGAACAGTTTGGTGACGCCGCGTAACCGCTTGCCGATGTTCTCCAGCTTCGGCGCTGCCCGTGTCATTTCCTGGAAGTAGCGGTCGGGAAAGATATGGCAATAGATGTCGATGATCGTGCTCATGGTTTTCCTCCCGGTTCTTCCGTTTTTGGTTCCGGCACCAGGCGCCTTTGCAGCGGCAAGGCCTGCCAGCCGAAGCGTTCCGCGACCAGGCCCCAAAGCCCCTTCGGCGTCCACAGTATGACTACGATGGCGACCGCGCCCATCATCAGCAAATACAGGCTGCCGAGATCGGCGAGCGCCTGGCGTAGCACGAAGAACACGATGGTGCCGATGATCGGTCCTTCGATGCGGCCGATGCCGCCGATCACCGTGATGAAGATCACGAACGCGGTCCAGTCATTGACGCTGAAGGCGGTATCCGGCGAGATGCGCAGCTTCATCAGGAAGATCAGCGCGCCGATCATCGCCGTACCAAAACCGGTCAGCACATAGACGATGAACTTGATACGGGTGACGTCGATGCCGTTGCTCTGCGCCGCCAGTTCGTTGTCGCGAATGGCGGTGAGAGCAAGGCCATGGCGCGAGCGCAGCAGCACCACGATTGCGCCCAGCACGGCGCCGGTGAGTGCCAGGGCCAGCCAATAGGTTTCAAATTCGCGCAATTGCCGACTGGGCGCCATGGCGATCACCGCCGCGGCCGGCAGGCTGATGCCGGAGCCGCCGCCGAGCACAGATATTTGTGAGGCGAGCAGGCGGAACACCTCCGCCACCACCCAGGTGCCAATGGCAAAGTAGGCCCCGCGCAAGCGGAAGATCAGCGCCGCCACCGGGACGGCGACCAGCGCGCCGATCGGTCCTGCGATCAAAATGGCCGCGACCGGATGCATGTCGAGCAGGATGACGAGCGCGAACAGCAGGTAGCCGCCGAGGCCGACAAAGGCCTGCTGGCCGACCGACACCAAGCCGGCATAGCCGGCGAGCAGGTTCCACAGGCTGGCTAGCGCGACGAAGGTGAATACCTCGGCCAATAGCCGCAGCGTCTGGCGGTCGCCCCAGAACGGCGCCAGCGCCAGCACGACCAGCGCCGCGGCGATCAATGCAACGCCGATGCGGCTCGAGCGGGTGGCGTGCTCAACCCGGTTCATCCCGACACCTTTGGAAACAGGCCTTGCGGGCGCACTGCCAGGATGGCGAGGAATACGATATGGCCAGCGAGCAATTGCCAGCCCGGGTCAATCTGTGCGCCTATCGCCTGCGATACGCCGAGGATAATGCCGCCTACCAGCGTGCCCCACATATTGCCGAGCCCGCCGATGATGACGGCCTCGAAGCCGAAGATCAGCCGGGCTGGGCCGATCGCCGGGTCGAAATTGGTGCGCACCGCCAGGAACACGCCGGCGATGGCGACGACCGCGAGCGACAGCGCCATCGCCATGGCGAACACGTGGCGGGTGTCGAGGCCCATCAATTGCGCCATCGCCTGATCGTCGGAGGTGGCGCGGAAGGCGCGGCCGAGCGCGGTGCGGTAGAACAGCGTCTGCAGCCCCGCGATCACTGCCACCGCGACGACGAATTGGATGAGCGGCAGAATGCCGATCCAAACGCCCTGCATCACCTGGAACGTTTGAATCTCGATTGCGCCGGCCTGCAGCTTGCGGCTGTCGGCGGTGAACAGTTCCAGAAGCCCGTTCTGGATGATGATGGAGAGGCCGAAGGTCACCAGCAGCGGCGGCAGCAGGTCATCGCCCAGCGTGTAATTGAGCAACCCGCGTTGCAGGGCATAGCCGATAAGCGCCATGATGGGCGTCACCAGCAGCAGCGAGGTCAGTGGATCAATGCCGAGCGCCTGCGTCACCATCAGCGCGACATAGGCCGCCAGCACGATCAGATCGCCATGCGCGATGTTGACCAGCCGCATCACGCCGAATATCAGCGACAGGCCGGCGGCAAACATGGCGTAGAGACCGCCGATCAGCACGCCTTGCAGAATGACGTTGAGCCATTGCATCGCCGTCACACCCCGAAATATGCTGCTGAAATGCTCTCGCGCGTCAGCTCGCGCGCCGGGCCTTTCAGCGCGATGCGGCCTTCCTGCAGGCAGTAGACTTGCGCCGCGGCCTTGAGCGCCTGCGCGATGTCCTGCTCGACCACGATCAGCGATAGCCCTTCCGCCACGATTGCCGGCAGCCGCGCGTAGATATCGCGCACTACGATCGGAGCTAATCCAAGACTGATCTCGTCGCACAGCAGTAGGCGCGGGTTCGACATCAGCGCGCGCGCGATCGCAGCCATCTGCTGTTGGCCGCCGGACAACGCGGGCGCGGGCAAATGGCGGCGTTCGGCCAGCACCGGGAACAACGCGTAGACGCGCTCAAGCGTCCATGGGCCGGGGCGGCGCGATTGGCCGCCGATCAGCAGGTTTTCCTCGACCGTCAGCGAGGGAAACAGCCTGCGGCCTTCAGGCACCAGCGCGATGCCGAGCCTAACTACCGCGAAGGCGGGGGCTGCGCCGATCGGCTCGCTATCAAAAACAATATCGCCGGCTTGCGGATGCATTAGTCCGGCAATGCTTTTCAGCAGCGTGCTTTTGCCGGCGCCGTTGGCGCCGATCACTGCCACTACCTCGCCGGCGTTGACCCGCAGCGAGACGCCGAACAGCGCCTGGAAATCGCCGTAAAAGGCATCAATCGCGTGGACGTCGAGCAAGGGATCAGGCATTAGCGGCGATCCCCATGTAAATCTCCGTCACCTGCGGGCTGCGGATCACAGTACGCGGGTCGCCCTCGGCGATGAACTTGCCGCCGTGCAGCACCAGCAGCCGGTCCACCGCGGCGAGCAGCGCATGCACCACATGCTCGATCCACACGATCGACACGCCGCCCGCGCGCACCTCCTTGATCAGCGACACCAGCACGCCGCATTCATGCTCGGTCAATCCGCCGGCAACCTCGTCGAGCAGCAGCACGCGCGGCTTGGTCGCCAGCGCGCGCGCGAGCTCAAGCCGTTTTCTTTCGAGCAGCGTGAGGCCGCCGGCGCGCGTATTCGCCTTATCGGTAAGTCCACAGCGTTCGAGCAGTTCGGCGCAAGCGTCGTAGACCGACGCTTCGCTGGCGCCGCCCGCGAAAGCCGCCGCCACCACCACGTTCTCGAACACGGTCATGCCAGAAAACGGCTGCGGCACCTGGAACGAGCGCGCGATGCCCTTGCGGCAACGCCGCTCGGGCGGCAGGTGGGTGATATCTTCGCCCGCGAAGGTGACCCGGCCGGCGTCGGGCGCGACCGTGCCGGTTGCGATGCCGAACAGTGTGGTCTTGCCGGCGCCGTTCGGTCCGATGATGCCGAGCGCTTCGCCTTCGGCGAGCACGAGGCTGACGTTATCGGCCACCACCACGGCCCCAAACCGCTTCGAAATGTTTTCTAGCGCGAGGATCGGGGCCATGGCGTCGATTGCGTCAGGCGATCGGCTGCAGCTTACCTCCGACCGGGATATTCGGCGCGGTCTTGTTTTCGGCGATCACCAGGTCGAACTTGCCGTTCTTACGCTGCCATTGCCCGGCGACCAGCGGCGTCTTGGTGACGTTCTTTACCGGCGCGCCGGTCCAGTGGATCGGCCCGACCATCGACTGGTAGTTGGTCGCCACGATCAACTCCAGGATCGACTTCGGATCGTTCAAATTCTTGGCGCGCTTGAGCACGTCGATCGCCACTTCGAACAGCGCGTGCTGGAAGCCGATTGGCTGGGTCCACGGCCGGTTGGTCGCCTTGGTGTAGCCGTCGGTGAGCTGCTGGGCGCTCTGGCCGGTAAGTCCGGACTTGAACGGATGATGCGGCGTCCACCAGATTTCGCTGGTGAGCCCGTTGCCGCGTTCGCCGAGCGAGTCGATGACGGAGGGGAACAGCAGCGCCTTGCCAATGGTGACGATCTTCGGCTTGAAGCCCTGCTGCGCCGCCTGCGACCAGAACGTGGCAAAGTCGGGCGGGATCATGTTGCCGGTGACTATCTCGGCGCCCGCCGCCTTGAACGCCGAAATCTGCGAGGTGAAGTCGTTGTTCATGAGCTGATAGCGGCCGGGATCAACGAGTTTGAACCCAGCCTTGGCAAGCGTCGGCGGGAACCCAATGTTGGCATCGCCCCAAGCATTGCCGTCGGCGTCGTTGGGGAACAGACCGCCCACCACCTTGTTGGTTGGCAGTTCATCCCACAGCGCCAGGAACGCGCCGATCACGTCTTCCAGGCCCCAGAAGAAATGATAGGTCCAGGTGAAGCCCTTCTTCGGGTCGCCCTTGCGGCCGAAGAAATACGGCTGCCACGGACAGTTGGTGGTGATGCAGGGCACCTCGTTGACCTCGGCCTGGTCGGAAACCGGGTTGGTGGTGTCGGGTGTGGCCGAGGCGACGATCAGGTTGACCTTTTCGCCGAGGATCAATTCGGACGCCACCTCGGAGGCGCGGCTGGCGTTCGACTGGCTATCCTTGGAAATGATCTCGATCTTGTACGTCTTGCTGCCGCTGATGAGACCCTTGCTCAGGATGTTGCGCACCTGCGCGAGAATGTAGCCGTCGGCCTCGCCGAAGCCAGCGAGCGGTCCGGTCTTCGGGCTGACATGACCGATCTTGATTACCTGCGATTGCGCCTGCACCGGCAGCACGCGCAGCACGGCCGGAGCAGTTAGCGCGCCGATACCGGTCTTGACCAGAGTGCGGCGCGAGATCGTCTTGATTTCGTTCATCGTCTCCTCCTATGCGCGCCCTTCAGACCTCTTGGGCGCGCGCTTTTTTAAGATGCTGCAACACTTTCAAACGTAATTCCGCCTGCTGCTGCGGGCTCCACTTGCGGAAGCCTTCACCGCTCTTGAAGCCGAGCTTGCCGTCCTGCACCAGTTTTTCTAGATAGGGTGATGGGCTGCGGCGGCTGTCGATGTCGGGCAGCACGATCTTGTGGATCGCCAGCGTCAGGTCGGTGCCGACCATGTCGGCATTTTCCAACGGCCCCAGTACCGCCAGCCTGCGGCCGAACGCCGCCTTGATCACATTGTCGACAGTCTCGGCATCGCAGATGCCTTGTTCGACCAGCGCGATCGCCTCGCGCCATAAGGCATGTTGCAGCCGGTTGCCGATGAAGCCGGGCACGTCCTTTTTCACATGCGCCGGCTTTTTGCCGGCGGCGGCGTGCAGCTTCATGGTGAAATCGACGGCCTGCGGCGACGTCCATTGCGTCTCGATCACCTCGACCAGCGGCACCAGGAACGGCGGGTTCCACCAATGGGTGCCGAGCGCGCGTTCGGGCCGCTTGAGGCCTTGCATGATCTTGGTGATCGGAATGACTGAAGTATTGCTGGCCAGAATCGTGTCGGGCCGCACGTGCTGTTCGATCGCGGCGAACATCTTCTGCTTGAGCGGCAGATCCTCCAGCACCGCTTCCACGACGTAGTCGGCCTCGCGTACGGCCTTCGCGAGGTTGCTTTCCGGCGTGATCCGCTCGACCGCCTTCGGGTCGTCGCCGAGGTCTTTGAGGTTCGTGAGGATACGCGTCTTGGCGCTGTCGAGACTGGCGGCGACCGAGTCGTAGATCGTCACGTCATGGCCGGCTAGCGCGAATACCTGGGCGATGCCGTGACCCATCAGGCCGGCGCCGATCACCGCAATGCGCGCTTTCGCCATCGGTCATCCCGCCGTATAGCCGCCGTCGGCGTAAAGGATATGGCCGGTGTAGAAATCCGACGCTTTCGATGCGAGGAACAGCAGGGGACCCGCGAGATCCTCTGGCTCGCCCAGGCGGCCCTTCGGCACGCGCGCGAGAAAGCCCTTGCGCACCGTCTGCGCCCGCTCGGTGTCCTCGTACATCCAGGCGGTGAGCGGCGAGCGAAACACCGTGGGCCCCAGTGCGTTGACTGTGATACCGCTTTCGCCCCATTCGCAACCGAGCGCCTTGGTGATGCCGTCGACCGCCGACTTGGAGGCGCAATAGGCGGAATAGCCGGCCGGATGGCCGAGCAACCCGCGCGCCGATGAGGTGAGGATCACCTTGCCGCCGCCGCCCTGCTTGAGCATTTGCTTGCCGGTCGCGCGCGCCATCAGCCACGACTGCGTGACATTGGCGTCCATCACGTCGAGAAAATCCTGCGGCTTCAGATCGCCTATCTTAGCTACCTTGTTCAGGCCCGAGGCGACCACCAGGATGTCGACGCGGCCGAACTTGTCGACTGCGGCCTTGACGATTTTGTCGCAGTTTTCTTCCGAGTTCGGCCGCAGCGGCACGATCTCGGCCTTGGCGCCGAGCTTTTCGCATGCGGCCGCGACCTTTTTCAACTCGTCCTGCTTGCTCGCCGCCAGCACGACGTTGCCGCCAGCGCCGGCCAGCGTCTGGGCCGCCAGCGCGCCGAACGCGCCCGACGCGCCGGTGATAATGGCGGTCTTGCCCTTGACGTCGAATAAAGCGAGCGGGTTATTCAAGAAAGCTTCGGACATGATGTCCTCCCCAATATTTTTTTTCTTGTCATGGCCGGGCTTGGCCCGGCCATCCACTCTTCGGCGCTACTTCGGCGGCATCGCCACCGCGACGACGATCGAGCAGACCTCGTTGCCGCGATTGATGATTTCGCGTGTCTCGTTCGGCTCGATCACGCAGGAATCATTCGCCTTCAGTACGGTCTCCTTGCCGTTGACGATCACCGTCAACTCTCCGCGCAACACGAAATAGACTTTCTCCGGCGGCGAAGCGTCCGGTCCGGCGCCGCCGCCGGGCAGGAAATGCGAATAGCCGAATACCAGGCCTTTGGTGCCGCCGGCCTCGGCGCCGAACAAGCGCAGCGACGTGCTGGCGCGATGGTTGGGAGCGTCGTAAGCCTTGGCGTCGGAAAAACGTTTCACGTGCATTAGATTTTCCTCCCGCGCTCAATTTTATATTTGCCATCCGGATCGACGATGGCGACCAGGCGCACGATGCAGCCGTCGCCGCGGTCCCAGTTCCATGGGAAATAGGCGAAGGTGACGCGCTTGCCGGTGACCTTGTCGATGTCGCCGCCGACATTCTCGATGCCCATGATGCCGTTCTTAAACAAGATGCGGTGCACCGGCTCCCATTCCGGGAAGTCGTCCTTCCAGTCGCGCCCGCCCGACCATTCCTTGTATTCCTCGGCGAGATGCGGGTGCAGCGGACCGTTGCGCTGCGGGCCGATGGCCGTGGCGAGCGGGTGATCGTTGGCTTGCGTGTCGTGGCCAACCACCTTAACCTTCTTTTTGACGAACCATTCGCCGGCCGACGGCACGAATCCGGGGGCGCGGCAGAAATAATCCTCGCTGTCCTCGTAGAACCTGTGCCAGCCGGTATTGACGATCACTACATCGCGCGGGCGCACAATCTTGCCGCAGGCCTTTTCCAGGTCGTCGCCGGTGATCGGCTCCCACTTGTTCTTTGGGATCGACACCACGATGCCGGAGCCGAAGAAATGTGGCAGCGGTACTTCGTCGATGAAGGGCGTGCCCTGGATGACATGCGCGGGCGCGTCGATATGCGTGGTGTTGTGCATCGAGGTGGTGATGCGCTGCGACAGCACACCCGACTTCGCCATGTAGTGGATACGCTCGATCTTGACGTCCTCGAAATACGGCCAGTTCGGCGACTGATAGCCGAAACGATGGGACAGGTTGTAGAACTCCAGCCCCATGCTGTTCTTGAGATTTTCTTCGAACATCACGCCGCGAATTCTTTTGGCCACGGCATCCTCCTTTTGTCTCGCGCGCTTGCGCTTGTTGGAACTTATGTCACGTCAATTTTCGCAGCAGCCTAGCTCAGGCAGCGGCGGAATTCATATGCGTCTCCATGGCGCGCTTGGTGGCCAGCAGCCGTTCGGCGATCAGTGCTTGTCGGTTCAGGAAGCGCTGGGTCGGCACCGGCACCGAGATGGCGACCGCATTGCCGAGCGGGTCTTGCATGGCGACGCCGGCGGCGCAGATGCCGAGCGTGTGTTCTTCACGATCGAACGCCACGCCGCTGCGACGCGCTGATTTGATATCCGCAAGCAGGGCATCGAGACGCGTGAGCGTCTTCGGCGTGCGCGGCTCGTAGGCACGTCCAATCAGCGCCTCGATCGCCGGTTCGGGAAGCTGGGCCAGATAGGCCTTGCCGTTGGCGGTGCAGTAGAGCGGAAAGGTCTCGCCTACCGCCGACACCGTGCGCAGGCGCTGCGGGCCGATAACCTGGTCGATGAACACCAGATGGTCCTTGCCCACCGTCGAGAGGTCGACGGTCTCGTGCAGTTCCTCGCTCAGTCGCTCCAGGAACGGCCGCGCCAGCGCGATGAAGTCGCTACGCACGGACGCCGCCAGTCGCAGGATGGTCGGCCCGAGCCGCACCCGGCCATTGGGCGTTGCCGCGATCACCAGCTTTTCGGTTTCGAGCGCCGCAACGATGCGCTGCACGGTCGAACGCGCGAGGTTCACGCGCTGCGCGATCTGGCCGAGGCTAAGACCTGCGTTTTCGGCTTCCAGCGCGCGCAGGATAGCGGCGGCACGCGCGATCACCTGCACTTGGCTCTTGTCGTTGGTGACGTGGCGGTTCATGGACAGCAACTCGAAACTAGTACGGCAGCGCCGCCGCCTTGCATGATGGTACACGTTAGCCCAATATGCGGTACAGCGAAAAATGAAAAATCGGCCGGTGACGCTACCGCCGCCGAACGCTGAGGAAACGCCATGGTCAAGAAGATTGCGCTTGAAGAACATTTTCTCGATCCCGCCACCGAGCCCTATTGGCGGCCGACGATGGTGGACGTAGCTCCGCAAAAGACCGCGCAGCTCTACGCCAGCCTCACCGATTTCGGCGAGCAACGGCTACAGATGATGGACAAGGCCGGCATCACTCGTGCGGTATTGGCGATCGCCGGTCCTGGCGTGCAGGTGGAGCGTGATACCGCCACGGCGGTGCGTCGGGCGCGTGATTCAAACAATTTCCTGGCACGCGAAGTGCAAAAGCGCCCCGACCGCTATTCGGGCTTTGCCCACCTCGCCATGCAAGACCCGAAAGCCGCCGCCGACGAGCTGGAACGCTGCGTCCGGCAACTCAAATTCTGTGGCGCCATGATCAATGGTCATTCGAACGGGAAGTATCTCGATGACCGTTCGTATGATCCATTCTGGGAGCGGGCGGCGGCGTTGGGCGCGCCAGTCTATCTGCACCCGGCCGATCCGGCGGCGCCGCTGCCGGTGCTCGCCGGTTACAACGTGCTGGTGCGTCCGATGTGGGGCTGGGGCGTGGAGACCGGCTCGCACGCGCTGCGCATCATCTGCAGCGGTGTTTTTCATCGCTACCCGAAAGCCAAGCTGCTGCTCGGCCATCTCGGCGAGACGTTGCCGTTCCAGCTCTGGCGCTTCGACAGCCGCTCGAAACCCTATGGCTGGAATTTGCCGAAGCCGCCGTCGCAATACCTTAAGGAGAACGTCTGGGTGACGACGTCGGGTATGTACGACGGCCCACCCTTGCGCTGCTCGTTCGATGCACTCGGACGCGACCGCGTCATGTTCTCGTCCGACTATCCTTTTGACTCGGAAGGGGCTGGCCAGTTCATGGACACGGTGCCGCTCGAGGAATCCCTGCGTGCGGATATTGCCTACAACAACGCGGCGAAGTTGCTCGGCCTCTAAGGCCTATTTCGGAGCAATCACCCGCACCGGCTTGCCGTCAAGCCAGGCGCGGATGTCTTCGACGACGCCTTGAAAATAGCCCCGGTAATTCTGTTCGCTGACATAGCCGAGATGCGGCGTGATCACGACGTTGTCCATCTTGCGGAACGGGTGATTGATCGGCAGCGGCTCGATGTCGAACACGTCGAGGCCGGCGCCCGCGATCGACTTTGCGGTCAGCGCCGCGATCAGCGCCTTCTCGTCGACGATAGGCCCGCGCGACGTATTGATGAGATAGCCGGTTTTTTTCATCAGGCCGAGTTCTTTCGCCCCGACCAGACCGCGCGAACGGTCGCTCAGCACAAGATGGATGGTGACGATATCGGCCTTGCTGAACAGGCCTTCCTTGGACACGTACTCCGCGCCCGCTTCCTTCGCCTTTTCGGGCTTCAGGTTCGGGCTCCAGGCGATCACCTTCATGCCAAGCGCCTTGGCGACGCCGGCGACGCGCTGGCCGAGCTTGCCCAGCCCCAGCACGCCGAGGGTCAGACCTTCCAGATCCTGGCCGATAGTGACCTGCCAGGGAGCGCCGGCCTTCAGGCGCGCGTTTTCGTAGCCGATGTGGCGGGTAAGCTCCAGCATCAGACCGATGGCGATGCCGGTGGTCGGGTTGCCGAATCCGCCGGTGCCGCAGACGGTGACGCCGCGCTCGGTGGCCACCTTCATGTCGATTGAATTGTTCCGGGCGCCCGTCGTGATGAGCAGTTTCAAATCCGGCAGGCCCTCGATCACCTTGCGGGAGAACGGGGTCCGTTCGCGCATCATATTGACGATCGCGAATCCCTGCAGAGCCTTGATGACGGCATCGTCATCGCCCAGCGGTGCGTTGAACACCTTGACCTCGACGTCTTTGCCGACCGCGGACCAGTCGGCGACTTTCAAGGCGACGTTCTGATAGTCGTCGAGGATGGCTGCCCTGACCATACGCACAAGCTCCTTATTGCGTGCACATGACCTTTTCCGAAAACCGGTACCCACTTTTCGGGATCATGCGCGCTCGGAAAGTTCCAAGCGGCGCCAATTTAGAGCCGGTCACTTGAAAAGATAAGGGTCTCAAGCCGGGGGCAGGCCATGCTTGGCCCGCCATTTCGGGCCGGGGCCGCGCATATAATGCAGTTCGGGGCGGTAGGGACGGCCGATGTCGCGGGTCATTTCATGCCAGATGGCCAAGAGCGTCGGCTTGAGCAGGGCGAACGGGCGAGGGAGCAGGGCTGCCGCGGAACCCGAAATGGCTGATATCGGTCGACCCATGACATGATCCCCAAACAAATGTGGGCGTCCGTTGCCCGCTGTCCCTTAGTCGCCTGCTCCGGCGGCCAGGTTCATTGACGTGGATCATGCGGGAACATCCGTAAAAACCCGGTATGGGACCGGCATCCCGACAATTAATTTCAAAATCAGAGTTTCCAAAGATTTACTTGCGTCTCACAAGGGGTTCCGGGGTCTTGAGGCGCTTGCCCTTTGGGGTTCCGCTCGCTACATCAGCGTCGAATTTCCCGACATAAGGGTCCGGTGGCGTGGCGTTTTCGCGCGCGGGCGGATTCAAACCGGCGAACAGAGGTTTCAAGAGTCAATGAACGGCCGCCAATTCATCTATCACATGCAGGGTCTGACCAAGACCTATCCACCTGCCAAGAAGGTGCTGGATAACATCCATCTGTCGTTCTACCCGGACGCCAAGATCGGCGTGCTTGGTGTCAACGGCTCCGGCAAGTCTACGCTACTGCGCATCATGGCCGGCATCGATACCGAGTTCAGCGGCGAAGGCTGGGTCGCCGAAGGCGCCCGGGTCGGCTACCTGGAACAGGAGCCGCAGCTCGATCCGAAAAAGACCGTGCGCGAGAACGTGATGGAAGGCGTCGCCGCCAAGAAGGCGCTGCTCGACCGCTACAACGAGATCGCCGCTAACTATTCCGACGAGACCGCGGACGAGATGGCCAAGCTGCAGGACCAGATCGACTCCAAGAACCTGTGGGACCTCGATAGCCAGGTTGATCTGGCGATGGACGCGCTGCGTTGTCCGGCTGACGACGCCGACATCAGTAAGCTTTCGGGCGGCGAGAAGCGCCGCGTGGCGCTATGCAAGCTGCTGCTCGACCAGCCTGACCTGCTGCTGCTCGACGAGCCGACTAACCATCTCGACGCCGAAAGTGTGAACTGGCTGGAAGGCCATCTGCGCAACTATCCCGGCGCCATCTTGATCGTCACCCACGACCGTTACTTCCTGGACAACGTCACCGGCTGGATTCTCGAGCTCGATCACGGCCGCGGCATTCCCTACGAAGGCAATTACACCTCTTGGCTATCGCAAAAACAGAAACGCATGGAACAGGAAGGCCGCGAGGACGAGGCGCGCCGGCGCACGCTAGAACGGGAAAGCGAATGGATTGCATCGTCGCCCAAGGCGCGCCAAACCAAATCCAAAGCGCGGTACGAGCGCTATGAGGAGCTGCTCAAGATCGCCAATGCCAAGCAGAATACTGTGGCGCAGATCACGATTCCGGTGGCCGAGCGGCTCGGGCAACACGTGGTCGACTTCGACCATCTCAAGAAGGGCTATGGCGATAACCTGCTGATCGACGACCTCACGTTCAAATTGCCGCCCGGCGGCATCATCGGAGTGATCGGCCCGAACGGCGCCGGCAAGACCACGTTGTTCCGCATGATCACCGGCCAGGAGAAGCCCGACGCCGGATCGATCAAGATCGGCGAGTCGGTGCATCTCGGCTATGTCGACCAGTCGCGCGACAGTCTCGATGGAAAGAAGACCGTGTGGGAGGAAATCTCCAACGGCAATGATATGATCCTGCTTGGCAAGAAGGAAGTGAACTCACGCGCCTATTGCGCCTCGTTCAATTTCAAGGGCGCCGACCAGCAGAAGAAAGTCGGCACGCTGTCCGGTGGCGAGCGCAACCGCGTGCACCTCGCCAAGATGCTGCGCTCGGGGGCCAACCTGCTGCTGCTTGACGAGCCGACCAACGACCTCGACGTCGAGACCCTGCGCGCGCTGGAAGAAGCGCTGGAGGATTTCGCCGGCTGCGCCGTGATCATCAGCCACGACCGCTGGTTCCTCGACCGCATCGCCACCCACATGCTTGCCTTCGAGGGCGACAGCCACGTGGAATGGTTCGAGGGCAACTTCCAGGACTACGAAGCCGACAAGATGCGAAGGCTGGGCCAGGATAGCATCATCCCGCACCGACTGAAGTATAAGAAGTTCAGCCGGTAGATGCGCTATCTCGTCGCCAGCGGCGTGCGATCCGCGGAGCTGCCACCGGGCTGCCGCACGATCGCAGACGGCGAGACGATTTCCTTCGAGCAGCCGTGGAGCTTTGGCGCGCCGGTCATCGCGCAAGTCGATGACGTCGCAGATCTGGGCTCGCTCAAATCGAAGCTCGCAGTCAGCGCATTCCTGGTCGACGGGATCGAACCGCCGGGCGCGGGCCAAGCCTTCGCGATCGGCGCGCACCGCATGCGCGACGCGGAAGCTTTCAAGCCCTATGCCGCGCGCGTGCCCGACGTCATCAAGGACTACGGCTGCCGCTATATCGCGCGCGGCGGTGCGGTCACACCGCTTTGCGGTTCGTTCGTTCCCGACCGCGCGGTGCTCATGGAGTTTCCGAGCGCGGACGCCGTGGCCGCGTTCTATTTTTCGGCGGCCTATGCGCCGCTGCTGCGAATTCGCCTTGCGGTCACCGAGCCGCGCTTTGTCCTGGTGGCGCGCGCCGGCACCCTGGCGGAACGCACGCGGCGGGCTATCGCCGATGGTCTGGCTGTCGGGCGGAGGAGCCTTTAATCTGCGCCGGTCCGGTCCGCGTAACGAGCCGATAGCAAGAAAGCGCTGTGATGAATAAACCGCTCCGCACGCCAGGAAAGCCGTTCCGCCTGGAAGAGGCGACCATCGACGAGCTGCACGCGGCAATCAAAGCGGGCGAGACCACCTGCGTCGCCGTCGTGCGCCACTACATCGCGCGCGTGCGCGCCTTCAACGGAACGTCCAATCTACTGGTGACGCAAGACGGCGCGATGATCCCCGGCGCCAAGGGCGCGGTCCGCGGCGGTGCGCCGTTGCGGTTCCCTGGGGAAACGGTGAAAGCCTCGGCGGTGCTGCCAGATCTCGACAAATACCAGGGGCCGCCGCTCGAATTCGGCCGCATGGAGGCGACCGCCTCCGATCCTTCGGTGCAGCAGCAGTTCGGGATGACGGTCGGCAAGCCGAATGCGGGTCAGGTGAACGCACTTGCGACGCTCAACATCCGCGGCGAACGCTCGGTCATCTGCCGCGGCGATTTCGACCGGCATCCGTCGCAAGGGCCATTGCCGCCCGACGCGCCGCCAGTGTGCGAATATTTCCGCCATTTGCCCGACGCGCTCGAACGCGCGGCTGAGCTTGACGCCGCCTATGGGCGCAATCCCGATCTCGAAAAAATGCCGATGTACGGCGTCGTGTTCTCGTTCAAGGATCCGTTCGATACCAAGGACATGCGCTCCACTGGCGGCGGTGACGCACGCTACGACATCGATTTCCCCGCCCGCGATCATGCGCTGGTCGAGCAGCTCCGCAACAAGGGCGCGATCATCTTCGCCAAGGCGGTAAACACCGAATATAACGGCCGGCCGGACGATCCCGGCGGCCCCCACCGGCCGGACAAGGTGCTGCCAACGACTCTCGGCTATCAGCGCAGCACCTGGGGCGGCAATCCGTCAAATCCCTACGATACGACGCGCGCGGCATCGCTTGGCTCGAGCTCGGGATCGGGCGCGTCGGTAAGCACCAACATGGTGATGTGCAGTCTGGGCGAGGAAACGCGCGCCTCCTGCCGCGGTCCGGCCAATCATAACGCGGTGGCGCTCATCCTGCCGCACAAGGCGATGCTCGGTTTCGACGGCGGCGCGATTGGTGCGGATATTTATGTCGACCGCTCCGGTATCCTCGCGCGCACTATTGGCGACGCCGCCAAAGTGCTTGATGCTTTGAGGGACCCGGTGGAAGGCTATTACGATCCGCGCGATCCGTTCACCACCGTTCCGCGCTCGTCGGTCTTGAATACGCCCTACGCCAGCCACGCCAGGGCATCGGGCGCTGCGGGCGCGCTGAAAGGCATGCGCATCGGCGTCATCCGCGAATCGATGATCGCGCGACCCGGCTCAATCTCGGAAGTGCCAATCGTCACCGCTGCGACCGCAGAAATCAAAACGGTGCTCGGCGGCAACCTGGGCGCGACGCTGGTCGAATCGTCCGATCCGCTTTGGCAAAGGGATGTTGATATCGAGCAGATGAAGACGGATTACCGGGTCGCGCTGGCGCGGCTGGTGCCGGTCTTCATGCCGGATATCCTTTACCGGTTGACGCCGGACGGCGGGCCCGTGTTCAAGGAATTCGCCGCCGCGATCCAGCCGACCGAGTTCGCGCCGGGAAAAGTCTTCGGCAGCGGCAAGATGAAGCCGATCGACTACATGCTGGAGCTGGCGGAAGGCCGCATCGCGCCGCCGTCGAATCTCGATCTCGGCACCGTGCAGCAGCAGGCGCCGCAAATGGCGTTCCGTTTCCACATCAACCAGTACCTGTCGCGCCGCGCCGCCAACTGGAAGGCGAAGGGATTCACCGAGACGCTCACCGATTTCACAGCGCTCAACGCGCGCTCGAAATTCTGGGGTGACGATCAGCGCGCGAGCTTCAGGAACTGGGACGAAGTCACCGACATGCGCAATCCGCTAGGCGAGCGGCAGAGCGTCAACGAACGCATCATGCTGCGCGAGCTGCTGCGGCGGGCCGACATGATGGTGATCCTGGAAAATCGTCTTGACGTGCTGGTGCGGCTGCATACGCCGTTCCCTCCCGGCAAGATCGGCGGCGCCGGGCAGGGCTTCCGCAACAATTTGACCTGGGAATCGCTCAGCGGCCCGAATGCCGGCCTGACCGAAGTGCTGATCCCGGCCGGCTATGTGACGACGGCTTACGACCCGGTCTATCGGCTCAGCGCCGACGGCATGCGCTATCTGCACGCTCCGTCCGATACGCCGACGACGCTTCCGGCGCCGGGCCTGCCGTTTTCGCTGGTGTTCCGCGCCGAACCGGGCAAGGAAGATGTAGTGCTGCGCGTCGCGTCGGCTTACGAGGCGGCGTCGAAGCGCCGCATCCCGCCGCCCGCGTTCGGCCCGCTGCCGGTGGAACAGCGCGTGCATCCGGACTAGCTTTCCGGGCATGATTCGACGCGCCACCATCGCCCTCGCGTGGCTTGCACTGCTGATCGTCGCAGGGCGCGCTGACGCCGCCTTCCAGCAATGGCTGCAATCGACATGGCCGCAGGCGCGTGAACTCGGCGTCTCTCGCACCACCTTCGATGCCGCCACGCGCGGGCTGGAGCCTGACCTCAGCCTGCCCGATCTCGCGCTTCCCGGCCGGCCGGAAACTGCGCCGCAGCAGCCGGAATTCGTGCAGACGCCGGCGCAATATCTGCGCGAGCCGACTTTCGCCCGTCTCGCCGCCCAGGGCAAAAAACTCGCCGCGCAATACCACGACACGTTGGCGCGCATTGAGAGAGTGTTCGGGGTGCCGGGCAATATTGTGCTGGCGATCTGGGCGCGTGAGACCGACTACGGCCGTGAGATACAGGGCAACGATGCCATCCGCGTGCTGGCCACGCAGGGCTATGTCGGCAAGCGCAAGGACTTCTTCCGCAACGAATTCCTGCACGTGCTGAAAATGGTGCAGGACGGCGTGCCGCGCGCCGATCTGCGCTCGTCCTGGGGCGGCGCCATGGGCCTCACGCAATTCCTTCCGTCGGAGTTCTACAAATACGCGGTTGATTTCGACGGCGACGGCCGCGCCGACATTTGGCATTCGGTGCCGGACGCACTGGCCTCGGCGGCCAAACAGCTTACTGGCAAGGGCTGGCAGGCGGGCAAGCCGTGGGCGATCGAGGTGCGTGTGCCGTCAAACGTCGATTGCACCATCGCGGAACCGAGCCATATGCTCCCGGTCGCCGAGTGGGTCAAGCGCGGCTACCAGCCTGCTTATGGCCGCAAGCTAACCAGCGTGGAACTCGCGGCCGAGGCCTCGTTGCTTTTGCCGGAAGGAACCTATGGGCCGGCATTCCTGACGCCGAAGAACTATTACGTGCTGAAGGACTACAATTACTCAGATCTCTATGTGCTGTTCGTCGGCCACCTAAGCGATTTGATCGGCGGCGGACGACCGTTCCAGACGTCGTGGAGCAAGAACGCGCAGCTCAAAACCAAAGAGGTCGAGGCGATGCAGCAGCAACTGACGTCACTCGGTCTCTACAAGGACAAGCTCGACGGCAAAGCCGGCATGTTAACGCGTGCGGCGCTCGGCGCCTATCAGAAGAAGAACGGCCTGAGGGTTGATTGCTGGCCGACTGCGGCGGTGCTCGACCATATGCGGCGTTAGCTAGTCGCAAACTTCCATGCGCTGCATGCGATAGCCGTAGCCGTCCCACACCTGCCGACGTTCCATATGGCAGACCGGGCGATCGGCGTATTCCGGCGGCTCGGCATAACCGGGGGGCGGGGCAGCGTAGACCGGGGCGGGCTCCACATAACGCGGGCCGCTGTTGGCGATGGCGGAGCCGACGATGGCGCCGGCGGCCAGTCCGCCGACCACGCCGGCGGCGACGCCGCAGCCGTTGCAATGGGCTTGCGCCGAAGATGGCAACGCCGCGGCCACCAAGGCGGCCACGGTCAGCGCGATAAACGTGTTACGTTGCATAGATGTCCCTCGGGGTGATGACGATCGGTGCCGATCATGCATCCGCGCCCGTTACGCAGCCATTAACGGCAGAACCAGCGTGGGCGGCTCCAGCCGACGAAATTGCCGTAACCGTCGTACATCCGCCGGCGCGCCCAGTAGCCGTCGCACGCGACTGGAGCTGGGGCGTCGTACTCGTAGCCATAGTAGCCCGGATGGCTGGCGATGGCCGAGCCGATGATGGCGCCAGCGGCAACGCCGCCGAGGATGCCAAGTCCGATACCGCAGTTGTAGCAACGGGCTTCGGCCGGCGTCGATGCGCTCAAGCTGCCGAGGGCGATGGTCGCGACGGCTGCAAAAGCGAAGATGATCTTCTTCATAGGATTTTCCCTCCAGGGTCGGGGCCGGCCGGGGCCGACCCCCAAGCAATAATTTTAATGCCCGTCCCGGCTCCTGTAAAAGAGGCAGGCCTAATTTGTCGGAAATTTGATGGTCTAGGTTCAACCCCCAAGTCGAATAAGCCCGGAATTTTCACCAATTCCGGGCTTTTCAATTCATTTTGCGCGCTGTTTCAGCGAGCCGCCTAGTCGCAAACCCGCACGCGCCGCCAGTGCCAACCCCAGCCGTCCCAGAATCGCTGATGGGTCCAGTAGCAGGGCCCGCCGCGGTAATAGACCGGTCCGGCGCCGTAGTAATAGCCGGGGCCGTAACCGTAATAGGGGCCATTGACGGCCGAGCCGATAATGGCGCCGGCGGCGAGGCCGCCGATGATACCGGCAGCGAGGGCTCCGCCACGGGCTTGCGCCGGCTGCGGGACAGCCACGGCCGCGACGGCTAGGGTCGCGGCAACCGCGATAGCGGTCAGGGTCTTGGTCATCTCGGTCATGACGAACTCCTTCGCTTGATTCACTTGGTCGTAATTCAACGACCGATCCAGGCATTTCCTGCGAAACTTGCTCGCAGCGATAACGTTTGCCTTCGACGTAGGGTTCCATTTTTCGCGTGAATGCCGAGTGAATGCGGCGTTTGGAAACGGTCTTGGGCCCCGCCGCGCGGGTTAAATTTCGGCAAGGCTTGCGGCGGGATTGCGGCGCGGATTTTTCGTTTGTCGCGCGGACCGCAGATAGGTTTACGCAATCTGAGCTAGCGCCGGCGCATCGCGGTTTTTCGATGACGCGGCTTGGCTGGTCGCCGCTGTGCCGCTTTGCGCCGTGCTGTCTTGCGGCGCCGCCTTCTAAGGATGCTGCGCCCGACGTGATGCAGGAAGAGCTTCTCCAGCGGATAGCTTAGCCGCCGCACCGCGGTGGCAAGCGGCAGCCATTCGATCGCCACGATGTCCTTCATGATATCGCGGCTCGGCCGCTCGGCCGCCTTCATGCGCCAGAACTGCACCACCTTCGGCCGGCCGCGCGCGCGATAGGTGATGGCGCCGAGAAACTCGTACACCTTCACGCGATGGCCGGTTTGCTAGACCGCTTCGCGGCGGGCGCCGGCGGCCGGATTTCCGTCGCGCTCGAGTTTGCCGCGCGGCAGCACTTCGCGCATGGCGAAATCGACAAGAACGAATACAAAGAACGCCGGCGTCTGCTGGACGCTCCTTCAGAGTTTGCGCCGCCGAGTCAATGCGATTTCCTCCGCGATAACCGCGTGTCATGTACATCATCATGACGCCACAGGCGAAGATCATGACGATGAAGAAGGCCGGTCCGAAATACATCCACGGTTCCGGCCCATAGTCGTTCCACCACATCATGACATCTTCCTTGGATGACGTGGGCAGCATGAGCCCAGCGGCGGTTCGGCCGTTGATGTGGATCAGCCAGGACTTGCAATCTTGACGCTGTGGGACGGCCCCGTTGCGCCCGGGCGCTGGCTATGCGCTAAATTACGGCAAAGCGTCACAACGGGAGAAACGCCATGGCGACCTTTACCTGGGACCACATTCATCTGCGCACGCCGGATCAGGAAGCGACCGCGCAATGGTTCGAGCGCATATTTGGCGCGCAGGTGATCCGTAGCACGCAATTGGGCAAGCCGCGCATCGACATGAAGCTTGGCGGCGCCAACATTTTCCTCGCCGAGGTCAAGCCGGGCGACGGCGTCAATGCCGCACCGACGACGCCTTATCAAGGGCTCGACCATTTCGGGCTGGCGGTCAGCGGAATCGACGCCATCGCGGCCGATCTTAAGAAGAAGGGCGTCGAGTTCACCAAGGAACCGCATTCGCCGCGGCCCGGTATCAAGATCTGCTTCCTACGCGGGCCGCAGGGCATTTCAATCGAGCTGCTGGATCGCGATCCGAAATACAGCTAAGGGGGACGACGTGAATAGCATTCGCATATTGGCCGTGCTCGCAGTCGCGCTCACGGGCAGCCAGGCCGGGGCGCAGCAGAAAAATCTGCGCGATCAGATTGTCGGGACCTGGAATTTCGTCGTGGCCGAGGTGGTCGCGCCCGACGGCAAGAAATCGTTTCCATTCGGCGAGACGCCGAAGGGCGTCTTGATGTTTACTGCCGACGGCCACTTCGCCCAGGTTCATATCGCCAGCGACGTGCCGAAAATTGCCAGTGGCAACCGTCTGACTGGCACGCCGGAAGAATACGCCATCATTATGCGGCGTAGCATCTCGGTATTCGGCGACTACAGCGTCAACGAAGAAAAGAAGACGGTCACCTTCAAAATCGTATCGGCCACCTACCCGAACTGGCAAGGCGAGGCGCAGGAACGCAGCATCGACAAGCTCACCGTCGATGAATTCATCAACACCAACCACAATGTCGCCGGCGGACGTGGCAGCGCGTCAAATTACTATAAGCGCGCGAAATAGGCGACACGGGCTCGCATATTGCTTGGGACAAGCCGGCCGCGGGCATTGCCTGGCGCGGCGCCGGTGGCCTTAAATGGCCGGGCCTCACACGGGACGTGGGAAGGCATTGTATGCGAGCGTTCGGGTTAGCGATCGGCGCGGCCATGCTCGTTGCGGCGCCGGCCGCGGCCGCTGAGAACCGATTCGAGCGCGCTCTGCAGATGCTGGCGCCGGATGAGCGGCTCGAACAGCTTTGCGATTACACCGCGATGACGCGCATCCGCAAGGAAACGGGAAATTTCCGTCCCGACCGCGCGGTGGCCAATGCCGCGGCAGAACCGCGCATCCGCGACCACACTATCGAAGCCGACGGCGGCGCCTTCCATAGCCGCGGCAAATGGTACGCGCTCTCGT
This sequence comes from uncultured Alphaproteobacteria bacterium, assembly GCA_963709855.1. Classification (GTDB taxonomy): domain Bacteria; phylum Pseudomonadota; class Alphaproteobacteria; order Rhizobiales; family Xanthobacteraceae; genus Pseudolabrys. The sequence goes on from CAVPXX010000004.1 coordinate 188,791, forward strand.
TCACCTGCAAGGCGACGCCCGATCACATGGCCGTGGTCTCGTTTCGCTACACGATCGGGCCGGAGATTCCGGAAGCCAAATGGGCTTCCGACCGCCTGTGGCAATGACGGTCAGTCTTTGTTGTCTTTCTTATCATCGCGAGCGGCGGGCGGCAAAGCGCTGGTGCGCGCGGCGGCCGCGACCGGACAACCGGCATGGGCGGCCGTGATGGCCGGCGGCGCGCCGGCAACCTTGAATTCCGCGCTGGTGCGCCCGGTGGCGGTGAGCGCGCATATGCGCACATAGAGGACGTCGGACGCGGCCGACCTCGGCGTTTCTGGTGGAACTGATCTTGAAGAGAAAGGCGGTGATGACCGCGGCGCATTCCTTGAAGCATGCGAGTTGCAGCCTCGCCGGCAGCGCGAACGGGATCCCGCTATTGGAAACGCGATTCGTCATCACTATCGGGCTCAACATCGGCGCGCCGGTAACGCGGTCGATCTGCGGCTCAATCCGCCATTCGCCGGCGGGTCGGACTGGTGGCGTTGACGAAAGAATCATGAGCGCAAGCGGTGAGCAGCAAGGCCGCGCCGGACCCCAGCATACCAGCACGCAGGTACAATCATGCCGCACCCCCACAACCGAAGTTGGGCCTCTTGCACGCTTAACGTGTAACCGGAGACTGATAGCTATTAGGGGGCCGAGGACCGATACCGCGGCGCTCAGGCGCGCGGCGCTGGCGGGCGTGCTAGAATATTAACAATGACCCGGCGCACCACCGATTCGCGGCAGGCGGCCGAAATGGCCTTCAAGGCGGCGACCACTAAGCCCGCGGAGCCATTGCCGAAAAGCCCGTCGCTGCCGGGCGCGAAGGAAGTCGTGTCCTTGCGTATCGACCGCGACGTCTTAGATTACTTTCAAGAGGCCGGCCCGGGCTGGCAAGAGCGCATCAACGCCGTCTTGCGAAAAGCCGCCGGCAAATAGGCCCGCGCCAGTACGGCGCGCGTGGCTTGTATTTGTGTCCGAGACATTCCAGCCGTGGAGATTTCAAGTGGTAGATAATTCCAACAAGAACGCTGCCAACAGCCAGTTCAGGAAGCTGCGCCAGGCCGAGGAAGGCAAGCGGGCGATGCTCGATTACGAGAACAACGCCGCCGCTATGCGCGTCAAGACCACGCGGCTGCGCGCGTTGCGCCTGGCGCGCGACGCCGAGGAAGCCGCGGCCGCCGCGGCCGCCGCGCCGGTGAAGAAGAAGGCGGCGAAGAAAGAAAAAATATAACAACTACCCGCGCGCAAACTCGGCTGCAGCCGTCTACACCGCATCTTCCGATCCGGGCATGCAATGATGGATGCGCGGACGGTTTGGCGCTGGCGGGCGGAGTGCTTCGGTCCGCATGACTGCCGCAACCGTGCCGACCACGTACCGCTACCGCCAGGCACCAGAAGCCGACTAGCCAATAGGGCGTCGCCGAAGCCGCGCAGCCGGCGGCGAAATAGACGATGCTCAGCGCCACGCGAACGCAGCGCGCTCGGGTCTCGGCGGTTTTCCCCGCTTCGGGGGCGATCAGCAGGTCGACGGCGTCGACAGGCGCCTGCGTGGTGTTGCCGGTCATGATTGTGGTTGGCGGCGCGTTAGCGAGGTGCACGCGCTGGAGCGCATTCTGCAGCGCCATCGCGGCGATGCTGGCAAAGCCGGTCAGTAGAGCGAGCGGACTGTCTGGGTCGGCGAACGGACCGAAGGTCACCGCCAGCGCGAAGAACGCAAACAGCAGCGCGGCCTCGGCGGCGAGCAGGATACGCAGCACGGGCAGTTTGCGCGCCCGCTAGCCGGCGCCGGCGAAGCGCGCTAATGCAATGACCAAAATGAATTCCCGCAGCGCCAGAATTTTTCCGATGACGCCATGGCTGCCGAGCACCAACGCGGCGCCGAGCGTGACGAAATTACCGGTCACATGGGCGACGAAAAGGCCTTGCAGAAGGCGGCGGTATCAAACCGCCATTGAACGAAAGCAGGGCTGCGATCGCGGCGGGTCCGCTTTATGTATTCATGGTGCGTGGAGGCTAGAACGTTTTAGTCCTTATCCTTGATGTGCGTGTCCGGCCGGTCGCTGCCGCGCGCAGTTTCGGTATGCCAGCGGCCTTTCTCGTCCTCGAATTCGATCTCCTCGGTCTGGCCGGGGACCTTCTGCTCAGCGGCGGCGGCCTGCGCGGCGGCGAGTGCGGCGGCGTGGGTCGGGAACGGCTCGGAAAAGGCGCCGTCAACCTTGTAGGCCCAGCCGCCATCGTGCTCGACGATCTCGTAGATGACTTCGGACATGGGGCACACCGTTTCTGCGTTGGTGGACAGTTCGCGCCAATAACGTATCCCGGTGCATTCCGGTTGCACAGGCAGAAACAGTCCCAACCATAAGGCCTCAGAACCCGCGCTCGCGCTTGAGCCGGTCGATATAGTCCGCGACTTCGGGCGGCAGCGAGCGCAAGCCCTGCTGGCCAGCGGTCGACAGCACCGGCCCCGCAAGATAGCCGAAGATCGTCGCCAGGCTGCGCAGCAGACCGGACATGAAGCCCATGACGACGGCGACGAACAGACAGATGTAAACGCGGCGTCAAAGGTGTTGATCGGCAAGGAGACTATTGCGATTTATCCGAACGGGATTACGCTTTACGCTTCAAGAAACCGAAGGAGACGGTACATGGCGTTCACGGTCAGCAGCAACAGCTTCAAGGATGGCGACTATTTAGCCAAGGATTTCATCCTGTCGGCCGATTTCGGCTTCGGCTGCGCCGGCGGCAACAAATCGCCGCATCTTAAATGGGCCGGCGCGCCCGCCGGCACCAAGAGCTTCGCCGTCACCTGCTTCGATCCCGACGCGCCGACCGGCTCGGGCTTCTGGCACTGGCTAGTGGTGAACATCCCGTCCGACGTCAGCGAGCTCGCCACCGGCGCCGGCAGCGCGGGCGGCAACCTGCCCGTAGGCAGCCTGCAGACGCGCACCGATTTCGGCGCGCCCGGCTATGGCGGCCCGTGCCCGCCCGAGGACGACCACCCGCACCGCTATCTGTTCACGGTATTCGCGGTGAACGCCGACAAGCTGCCGGTGGCGGCCGACACCTCCGCCGCGGTGGTCGGCTTCAACCTGCATTTCGCTACGCTGGCGAAGACGGAGATTATGGGGTTGTTTAAGAGGTGAAGGGGCAACACCTGAACGGCTTCCCACTCGCGATAGTTGAGTCCAGAATTGTCAAATAACTCGCGGGACAAAACTCTATGACGTTCTATCCGGGATTAGGATTGAATATCCCGACCGACACTAAACGTCGGATCTAAATTTGGGAGCCTTCCACGTCACTTCGGCAAAGTTGAAGCTGAATCGTAACCCGCAAACCGCTCGCGTTCAAGTTGTCTGGGCCCTTTTTGAACGCGTTCACAACACTTTATTGCTCTCCTTCACCTTCTCCGCATCGACATAAACCTGCTCGCCCAGCGCTTTAAATTTCTCCGACATCTGCGCCATACCGTCCTCGATCACGCCCTTTTGCGTCAGCGTGTCGGACGACAGCGCTCCCGAAGAATTGGGATCGTTGAGCCCCGCCGCATAGTCGCGCACGTCCTGCGTGATCTTCATCGAGCAGAACTTCGGCCCGCACATCGAGCAGAAATGCGCTACCTTGTGCGCCTCCTTAGGCAGCGTCTCGTCGTGGAATTCGCGCGCGGTCTCCGGATCGAGCCCGAGGTTGAACTGGTCCTGCCAGCGGAAGTCGAAGCGCGCGCGGCTCAATGCGTCGTCGCGCAGCTGCGCAGCTGGGTGGCCCTTGGCGAGGTCGGCCGCGTGCGCCGCGATCTTGTAGGTGATGACGCCGTCCTTGACGTCGTCGCGATCGGGCAGGCCGAGATGCTCCTTTGGCGTCACGTAGCAGAGCATGGCGCAGCCGAACCAGCCGATCATGGCGGCACCGATGCCGCTGGTGATGTGGTCGTAGCCGGGCGCGATGTCGGTGGTGAGCGGCCCCAGCGTGTAGAACGGCGCCTCGCCGCATTCTTTAAGCTGCTTGTCCATGTTGATCTTGATCTTGTGCATCGGCACGTGGCCGGGGCCTTCGATCATCACCTGGCAGCCTTTCTTCCAGGCAATCTGCGTGAGCTCGCCCAGCGTCTCCAGTTCGGCGAATTGGGCGCGGTCGTTGGCGTCGGCGATTGAGCCGGGACGCAAGCCGTCGCCCAATGAAAAGGAGACGTCGTATTTTCGCATGATGTCGCAGATCTCGTCGAAGCGCTCGTAGAGGAACGATTCCTTGTGCCGCGACAGGCACCACTTCGCCATGATCGAGCCGCCGCGCGAGACGATGCCGGTCACGCGGTTGGCGGTGAGCGGCACGTAAGCCAGCCGCACGCCGGCGTGGATGGTGAAATAATCGACTCCCTGCTCGCATTGCTCGATCAGCGTGTCCTTGTAGCATTCCCAGTCGAGCTTGACCGGATCGCCATCGACCTTCTCCAGCGCCTGGTAGATCGGCACGGTGCCGATCGGCACCGGCGAATTACGCAGGATCCATTCGCGCGTGTTGTGGATGTTGCGCCCGGTGGAGAGGTCCATCACCGTATCCGCACCCCAGCGGATTGCCCACACCATCTTCTCAACTTCCTCTTCCACCGAGGAGGTGACGGCGGAGTTGCCGATATTAGCGTTGATTTTGGTGAGGAAATTGCGGCCGATGATCATCGGCTCCAGCTCGGCGTGATTGATGTTGGCCGGGATGATGGCGCGGCCGCGCGCGACTTCCGAGCGCAAGAATTCCGGCGTCACGAAAGTGGGTAGCGCACCGCCGAACTGCTCACCGTCGGCCAGCGCGGCTTCGGCGCGCTCCAGTTGCTGCTTGCGACCGAGATTCTCGCGCTCGGCGACGTAGATCATTTCCTTGGTGACAACGCCGGCGCGCGCCCACTCTAGTTGGGTCACGGGCTTGCCATCCAAAGCGCGCCACGGCTTCGGCGTATTGGGGAAATTGCGCGCCAGGTGCTTGCCACTGACATTGCCATTATCGACCGGCTGGATCGGGCGGCCGTCATATTGCTCGACGCCGCCGCGCGCCTTCACCCATTCGATGCGGGTGCGCGCGAGGCCCTTTTCCACGTCGATCGCGACGTCCGAATCGGAATAGACGCCGGTGGTGTCGTAGACCGGCAGTGGCGGCTCGCCGGAGCTCGCGTCTAACATGATCTCGCGGATCGGCACGCGCAGTTCGGGCGCAGCATCCGGCGCGCAATAGACCTTGCGCGACGCGGGAAGGGAACCCGTCGTGACTTTGGGGGTGGCCAGATCGGCAGAGGTGACGGGCTTGTTCATAGGCCTCTCCTGCAAAATTCGAGGACCCGGATGTAATTCGGCTTGGGGGCAAAGTCCCTGTCCCTTCGCCGGCATGACCCGGATCAGGTTCAAAGGGTTTTTCTCAGCCCATTCGGGCACCCCTCGGAACAAGAGCTAATGTAGGCACGGGGCCGGGGGTGTCAATGTGACTGAGTGCATGGCAGCAAACAGCTGGGCTCACTGCGCCAGCTATTCCGCGGCTCATGTCGTCCGCTCCGGCAATGGGATCGGCGCCAGCGCCTGCGGCTGGTAATGGGCGAGCGTTTGCATGGCGCCGGCATCGACGAATTCGACCACGCGCTCCGGGTCGGCGATCAGCTTTTCCGAACGCAACTGCTGCATCATGCGGTTGCGATGGAGCACGCTGAGGCCGAGCACGTCGGCAATCACCTCCTGCGAAAACTGCAGCGTGAAGCGCGCCTTCTCGGGGGGCGCCCGACTGCCTTGAGGCGGGCATGCAGTTCGAGCAAAAGTTGTGACAGCCGCTCGACCGGCGTGCGTCGGCCGACATCGATGACGTGCTCGGCATAGGTGGTCGCCTCCTGTACGGCGATCCAGCTCAGCGCGCGCTATTCGTCTACGGATATCTGGGGCCGCTGATCTTTCGCTAACGCGTCACTCGGCGGGGACCTTGTGGTCAGTAGGCAACGCCATTTCGGTCGGCAGTGATTTCGGGGCGCGCAACCGCACGTAGATTTGCATGACGATCAGCAGCACGCACAAGAAGATGAAGAATCCGCTGATCGGGTGCTTGATGAACACCAAGATGTCGCCGCGCGAAATCAACATGGCGCGTCGGAAGTTCTCCTCGAAGCGCGGCCCGAGCACGAAGCCGAGCAAGATCGGGGCCGGATGGAAGTCGAGCAGCAGCAGCAGATAGCCGACGACGCCGATGATGACGACCTCGCCGACCTGGAACATATCGTTGTTGGTGCTGTAGACGCCGATCGCTACGAAGAACATCGCGCTCGGATAGAGATACTTGTAAGGGATCGTCAGCAGCTTCACCCACAGGCCGATCATCGGAACGTTGAGGACCACCAGGATGATGTTGCCGATCCAGAAGCTCGCGATCAGGCCCCAGAAGATATCCGGATGTTCGCTGATGAGCTGCGGGCCGGGCACGATCCCCTGGATCATCAGCGCGCCGAGGATCAGCGCCATCACCGCGTCGCCGGGAATGCCGAGGCTCATGGTCGGGATGAAGTCGCCCTGCACCGAGGAGTGGGTCGAGGCTTCCGGGCAGGCGACACCTTCGATCATGCCGGTGCCAAATTTCTCCGGCGTCTTCGAAATCTTCTTCTCGGTGGCGTAAGAAATGAACGAGGCAATGGTCGGGCCGGTGCCGGGGATGAGCGCGCACAGGCTGCCGATGATGGTGCCGCGGAACATGGCCGGGACCGCGCGCCGGAATTCGTCGCGGGTGGGCCGCAGATCCTTGAACTTGACGTTCGTATATTTCGTATCGACCTCGGAAAGCTGATTGACGCTCTTCATGAATTCGGCGATACCGAACAGGCCGAGCGCTAGAGCTACGATCTCCACGCCGTCGAACAGATTGGGAATGCCGAACGTGAAACGCGGCGTTCCGGTTTCGATGTCGCTGCCGACTATCCCGATCAGCAGTCCGCACACGGTCATGGCAACGCCCTTGAGCGGCGAGCCGCGCGCCAGCGTCGAACCGGCCAGCAGGCCGAGCAGCATCAGCGAGCAGATTTCGGCCGGGCCGAATTTAAGCGCGACGATCACCAGGATCGGCGACAGGAAGATCATCTCGGTGATGCCCCACGAGGCACCGACAAACGACGAGATGACCGTGATGCCGAGCGCGGCGCCGCCGCGGCCCTTCTTGGTGAGCGGGAAGCCGTCAAGACAGGTGACCGCGTGCGGTGGATGGCAGGGCAGATTGAGCAGGATCGAGCAGATCGCGCCGCCATACTGCGAGCCGTAAAAAACGCCCGCCAGCATTAGGATCGCGCCAACCGGCTTGATGCCGAAGGTCAGCGGCAACAGGATCGAGATGGTTGCGAGCGGGCCCATGCCGGGCAGCACGCCGACCATATTGCCGACGAACACACCGATGAAGCACCACATTACGTTGTGCGGCTCGAGCGCGACGCCAAAGCCGTACCAGAGATCGGTGAGCGCGGTTTCGAACATTAGAGGCCCCACCGGAACATTGGGAACGGGATCTTCAGCACATAGGAGAACAGCAGCACGCCGAAGAAGGTGACGCCGGCCGCGAGGATCAAAGAGCCCTTCAGCGTCGCGGTGCGGTCACCGAGCGCGGGGACTAACACGCAGGCGAAGGTCGCGGGCACTAGGCCGAAAAATTCGCCCAGGATTATGAAAAGGACGGGTCCGGCGAGGATGCAGCCCCAGGCGTACCATTCCCTGTCTTTCGGCAGGATGCTTTCGTCGTCGCTGAGCGGGGTGACCAGCGCCGTGCCTAAGATCAGCACGCCGACAAAGGTGAGCGTGACCCCGAGCATCAAGGGGAACATGCCCGGCCCCATATGGGTGAGCGTGCCCAGGGCATAGGTCATGGAATCGAGCGTCACCGCCGCGCCGAGCAGGGTCATCAATCCGCCCGCGTAGAAGTCTCGCTTTTTTACGAGCGTGCCGAACAAGGCCTATCCTCCACGGTCTTTTCTTGATTGATTAACTCCACCAAACGGCGGAGCTTCCGTCAAATACCTTTAATCTATTGCGACTCTCTTTTCTATCCCTCTCGGGCGCGGGTGGGGGATTGAGACATTTCGCGGCGGTTGGCTGATCCATTGTGCGCTGTTTGTCGCACGAACATCGTGGCCTGCCAATTCCAGGCTGTGCGTCAACCGCGCCGTTCTTGATCGGTTCCGTGGCGATCGATTGCAGGTCACTACCCTGATCCAACACCTGATCCACCCTGGCCCGGCTTTGCCTGCTGGCGAGCATTTTCGTGACCTTGCCGGGCGGCATGTTGGGGCAGCGTTTCGACGCCAAACGGCTAGTATTGGCTCTGCTATGGCCGCGGGGGCGGGTTGCTGGATGGCCGCATCAATTCCTTCCGGTTGCAATCGGTCCGCTGATCGAAGGGGTGGGGAGGGTTGCTATCGCCGCCGGCACTGGGCAGCACTAGGGCCGCGATCCCATGCGGTGCAGCTTGAGGACGGTGTAAACGGTGTCGCTTGCCGGCGTTTGGATTTTGTATTGGCGGCCAAGCTCGCGCACCTTGCCGCTGAGCCAGTCGACCTCGATTCGGTTGCCGCGCTCGAGATCATGCGCCATCGAGGCGACCATCCCGGACTCGACTTTGTTCATCAGAAAGTCCATGCGGCTGTCGAGATAGCCGGGATCGAGCGCGACGCCTTTCGCCTTACCGATCGCGAAGGCCTCCGCCATCAGCTGGCGGAAGAAGCCGCGCAGCTCGGGGTCCTCGCGGATCGGGCCGATCGGCGAGCGCAGCGCGGTGGTCGAGCCTGACATGGCGGTGAGGAAGATGAATTTTTCCCACAGTTCGACGGCGATATCGGGCGAGATGTCGGTGTCGAGCTTGGCCGCCTTGCCGGCATCGGCGAAGGCCTGCAGCGTGGCGTCGGGGCGCTTATCGGTGCGGCCGAAGCGCATGCGCGCGAAATTGCTGGTGTGCTTGATGACGCCCGGCGCGTAGATCACGGTCGCGATATAGGCGGCGCCTCCGACAGTCTGCTCGGCGCCAAGGATCGGTGCGACGCGTTCGACGCTGTCGATGCCGTTCTGCAAGGTGATGACGCGCGTATTCGGGCCGACCAGCGGGCGCGCCGCCTCGGCCGCGGTCTCGGTGTCCCACAGCTTGACCGCGAACAGCACGATGTCGACTGGGCCGACGCTCCTGGGATCGTCGGTGACGTTCACCTTCGGGAGGTGGACGTCGCCATGCACGCTCTCGATCTTGAGGCCGTTGCTCTTGATGGCTGCGAGATTGGCACCACGCGCGATGAAGAACACGTCGTGACCGGCGGCCGCCATGCGTCCGCCGAAATAGCCACCGACCGCGCCCGCCGCCATTGCCGCTATTCGCATCATTTTGCTCCTTCAGGTTGGCAGCAACCTATAGTCTTCATTTGAGTTGCAAAACAAATTCGACGATCTCGCTGCGTTCGGTTGACTCAAATCGCGTCAAGCCTGGAGCGAATAATCGCCGCACTAGCGCGCACTCGCTTTCGGGCCGAGCTCCCCGATGCCTAAAGCGATTGCGCCAGGGCTGACGCCGCGGCTTGCGCTTCCGGGACGACGTCGTGGTCATAGAGCCGCTTGCGGAATGTGGCGTGGGCCGTGATCTCGGCGTCCCGGACGCCCAAATCCGCGTATGAGGAGTCGTAGCGCAGGCCGTTCTCGCGTGCGCCACGCTGAACCGCGGCGACCCGCTCACGGCGCAGGCGCTCATAGGCGAGGAGCGCTGTCGGAGCATTCCTTTGGTCCGCGCACGCAAGGATCGTTGCCAGCGCCATGCCATCCTCGATCGATTGGTTGGCGCCTTGTCCGAGATGCGGCAGCATCGGATGTGCGGCATCACCGAGTAGCGTCAGTCTTCCCTTGGTCCAGGTCGGCAGCGGCTCACGGTCATAGAGAGCCCAGCGGAACGTCGCTTGAACTTGACTCAGCAGTGACTCGATGCGCGGGTCCCAGCCGGCGAACTCCCGGCGAAGCACGTCGGGATCGCCCGGCGCCGACCACAACTCCTTCATTTCCTGGTCCGCCGGCACGAAGCCCACGTAGTTGACGAGCTGCCCGGCCCGCACGGGAAAGGTGAGGAAGTGTTTGCCTTTGCCCAACCACATCAGCCAGCGGTCGGCCGGCCAGTCCGGAATGCGTTCACGCGCTAACACGCCGCGGTAAGCGGCAGAGCCATGGAAGACCGGACGCGAGGGCGGAAACACGTAAGGCCGCAGCTCGGAATGGATGCCGTCGGCAGCGACGACGACGTCGCCTTCGGCGGCGGCGCCCTTCGCGAACGTCACTTTGGCCACGTCGCCAGCCTGTTCAAAGGCGATGCCGCGATGGCCGGTGTGCACCACTCCGGTGGGCAGGGCACTGGCCAGGAAATCGACGAGATCGGCGCGATGCATTCCAAATGTGGCGTTCCAGCCCGAGGAATCCGTCACCTGCACCGGCGCGATGGGGGCGCCGTCGTGGCGGAAGTAGTGAGAACCGGTGCCGACCCTGGCGCCCCACTTCTCCACCGCCGGCCCCAAACCCACCCTCCGCAGTTGGCGCACGCTGTTCGGTGTCAGGAACACGCCGGCGCCGACCTCGCCGAGGGCCGGGGCCTGCTCATAGACCGACACGCTGAGCCCGTGTGCGAGCAACGCGTTCGCAGCGAACAAGCCGCCGATCCCACCGCCAACGATCACGACGTTAAGTCGCGACGCCACCATCTGCAACCTCTTGGCTCGATCTCTATGGACAATTCGAAGTGTTGGATCCTCACGTAAGCTGTAGCAGTTTTGCGATGACAGAGGCGCGGATCAAGCGCCGCGGCACCTGAAGAAACTATCTGAGGATATTTTTGGTGGTTCGGTCGAGAGAACCTCCAAATACATGCATGCGGCGGTCGATTTGAGGGCTTCACTCGGCGGATCAGGCGCGCCGCGACCGGGCAATCATGTGTGCTTCACCTCCGGTCAATAGGATGGCGAGGAGGCGCCCGTTAGCATCTGCGAGTGCGTAAATCTTCGTGTTGCGCCCTCCGCGCGAGCGGCCAACAGCCTGCTTCTGCTCCCCCCTTTCCACCCGCCGCCGAGCGGTGCGCTTTCACGTGTGTGGAGTCGATCATTTGCGTATCTGTGGATCGTCCATTCCCAGCAAGCTCTCGGAACAAGTTTTCCCAGACGCCACGCCGCGCCCAGCGCACAAAGCGGTTATAGACCGTAGTCGCAGGACCATACTCCGGCGGGCAATCACACCAGCGGCAACCGCTTTTCAGCACATGCACGATACCGCTGATCACGCGGCGCTCGTCGGCCCGCTCGACGCCTCGCACATCCGTTGGCAGTTGCCGTTCTATCCGACTCCATTGCTCATCGTTCAGCCAAAATAAATTCCGGCGCATGATCCCAATCCCCTTCTAAAAGCAAATCAGGATCCTATTGTCAGAGCAGACAAATTAATGAGTTCTGACCCTAGTAAAGTTCGGAGGAGCGGCTGACGTTCCAGGATGTGCGCGCGCTTGCCGAGGCGGGCGCATGCTGCGCGGTCCGCGCCGGCGCGCTCTGCGGCAGCACGATGATCTTGGTGCCGATCTGCACGCGGCTGTAGAGATCTTCCACGTCCTCATTGGTGAGACGAATGCAGCCGCTCGACACGTGCTTGCCAATGGTGGTCGGATCGTTGGTGCCGTGAATGCGATATTGCGTGCTGCCGAGATACATTGCGCGCGCGCCGAGCGGATTGCCGGGGCCGCCAGCTACCATGCGCGGCAGATAAGGCTGGCGCGCGATCATCTCCTGCGGCGGATACCAGTCCGGCCACTCGGCCTTGCGCGCGACTTGTTTGACGCCCGACCAGGTGAAGCCCTGACGGCCAACGCCGATGCCGTAGCGGATCGCCTTGCCGTTGCTGAGCACGTAATAGAGGACCGTGTGCGTCGTATCGATGATGACGGTGCCGGGCGCCTCGTTGCTGGCGTAGTTGACGATCTGCCGTCGCAGGCGCGGATCGAGCTGCGCGTCTTCATCATTGGCGTTCTGATCGGCCAGCGCGGCTTGCTCAGCGGGAGCATATTGTGGCGCCACTTGGTTCTGCGTGGCCAGTTGGTTCTGCATGGCCAGCGACCGAAAGGCGAAAAGCGGCTCGGCCTGCGCGGCGCCGCACGACAAAGCAGCGGCAGCGATCAGCGCGGTCAGCGAACTGTATGAAGCAATCTTGCGGCACATAGCACCCTCCAACGAATTCCGCAGCCAACCATTCGTCGGGGCAAGCTCCGGGGAGGTTCAATGGTTCCTGTTCACACCGGGCTCAAATGCATGACGGCAGGGGGAACCAATCGGTCCCCTGCGCGTTAGGCGGCACTTTTTGGCAGCTAATCCTTGGCTTTACGCCAGCCCACCACTGCCTCAGGCACGCTGTCGGTGGAGGCGAAATAGGGTTTGATATCTAGCAGCGGCGTGCCGTCCAGGCAGTCGAGCCCGATCACCGACAGCATATTGCCCTCGATACGGAGCAGTTTCACTACGCTCATGGCGATCGGGTTGGGGCGCGCCGGCGAGCGCAGCGCGAAGGTGCCGTGCGGCATGCCGTGGTGGCCGGGCACCTGCAGCACTAGGTCGCGCGGCGAATTATGCATCCAGTAGAGCAGCACCAGATGGCTGCAAGTTTCGGCGTCCTTGAGGCCGGGCTGCCAGCGCGGATCGATCTCGACGGTGCAGACCGCGTCGGATTCGCGGGCGTTTTTCGGGCAATACTTGCGATGCTTCCAGGGCGTGCGGATGCGACCGATGTAAAAGAGGCTGGCGTCGAAATTCTCCGGCAGCTCGACCGCCACCTCGCCGTCGCGCACGCCGAAATCCCTGCTGGCCATGACAGACCCTCATTCTTCGCCGCTAAATGACGATCTTCGCCGCTAAATGACGATGCCACCAGCGGGATGACCTAACCAGCCCGGGATATGCCGTAGCTTAGGGGGTTGTCGATGGCCGTTTCAACGTATAAAGATATCTTTATATAGTGGGAACAGGCCCATACCGTTGATCGTTAGGCCCGAATGACCACCAGCGCCCGGCTCCGTTTCGATGCCCTTAACGCCGCCCTGAAGGCCGCGGGAGAGGAGACGCGCCTGCGCGTGTTGGCGCTGCTGGCGGAAGCCGAACTGACCGTATCCGACCTGACCGACATTCTGCGTCAGTCGCAACCGCGCATCTCGCGCCATCTCAAGCTGTTGGCCGAGGCCGGTTTGATCGAGCGCTTCCGCGAAGGCACCTGGGCGTTCTTTCGCCTCGCCGAGCGCGGCGGCGGCGCTGAGGTGGCGCGCGCGTTGCTCGACCGGCTCGATCCGGCCGATCAGACCATTGGCCGCGACCGCGCGCGGCTTACTTCGGTGCGGCAGGCGCGCGCCGCCGCGGCACAGGCTTATTTCCGCGCGCACGCTGCCGAATGGGACCGCATCCGCAAGCTGCACGTGACCGACGAAGCGGTGGAGGAAGCGATCCGTGCCGCTCTCGCCGACAAGCCGTTCCGCTCGCTCTTGGATCTCGGCACCGGCACCGGACGCATGCTTGAACTGTTCGGCCATGAGATCGAGCGCGGGCTCGGCCTCGATCTGTCGCTCGACATGCTGCTCTTGGCGCGCGACCGGCTGGAGCGCGCGGGCCTGAAAAACTGTAGCGTGCGGCAGGGCGACATATACGACCTGCCGCTCGCCAACGATTCCTTCGACGTCGTCATTGTGCACCAGGTGCTGCACTTCCTCGACGACGGCGCGCGCGCGATCAAAGAGGCAGCGCGCATGCTGCGGCCGGGCGGGCGATTGCTGATCGTCGACTTCGCGCCGCACGAGCAGGAATTCCTGCGCGAGCAGTTCGCGCATCGCCGCCTCGGCTTTGCGCCGGAGACGGTGACGCAATGGATGACGGCGTCCGGGCTCGAGCCGGTGATGCACAAGAGCCTTTCGCCGGAGCCCGGTTCCGAAGGCAAGATCGCGGTGTCGCTATGGCTCGCACGCGACGTTCGTGCGCTGATGGTGCAGCGTTCGCACCGGGAGGTGGCGTGATGAATGCTCGCGCCAGCCGCTTTGCACGTGGCGAGGGCCGCCGCATCGGCGTCTCATTCGAATTCTTCCCGCCCAACAGCGAGGAGATGGACAAGATTTTGTGGGAGTCGATCGAGCGGCTGAAGCCGCTGGCGCCGAATTTCGTCTCGGTCACCTATGGCGCCGCCGGCAGCACGCGCGAGCGCACCCATGCGACCGTCAAGCGTATCCTGGCGGAAACCCCGTTGACGCCCGCCGCGCACCTCACTTGCGTTGCCGCCACGCGCCCGGAAATCGACGCCATCGTGCGCAACTATCACGACGCCGGAGTGCGCCATATCGTGGCGCTGCGCGGCGATTCTCTTGGCGGGGCGGGCACCAAATACACGCCGCATCCGGGCGGCTATCAGAATGCCGCCGACCTGGTGGGCGGCATCAAGCGCGCTGGCGATTTCGAAATCTCGGTGTCGGCCTATCCCGAAAAGCATCCCGACAGCCCGACGGTTGAGGCCGACATAGACATGCTCAAGGCCAAGGTAGATGCGGGGGCCTCGCGCGCCATCACGCAGTTCTTCTTCGAGAACGATCTTTACTTCCGCTATCTCGATCGCGTGCGCACGCGCGGTATCGATATCCCGATCGTGCCGGGGATCCTGCCGGTGCAGAATTTCAAGTCGGCGACCAATTTCGCCGCGCGCGCCGGCGCCTCGGTACCGGCCTGGCTGGCCGAGCGTTTCCACGGGCTCGATCACGACGCGGCGACGCGCAAGCTGATCGCCGCCGCGGTCGCCGCCGAGCAAGTGCTCGACCTGGTCGACCGCGGCGTCACGAATTTTCACTTCTACACCATGAACCGCGCCGACCTCGTCTACGCCATCTGCCACCTGCTGGGCATACGGCCGGCGGTCGAGCAGGCAGCTTGAGATTGGAGTTGCGTTAAGTGACTGCGTCCCAGACCCATATCCGCGCCGCATTTGTCGATGCGATGAAGCAGCGCATCCTGGTGCTCGACGGCGCCATGGGCACCATGATCCAGGCGCTCAAGTTGGACGAGGAGGGCTATCGCGGCGCGCGCTTCGACGCCTGGAACCGCGAGGTGCGCGGCAACAACGACTTGCTCAATTTGAGTCGGCCGGACGCGGTACGAGATATTCATCTCGCCTATTTCCGCGCCGGCGCCGACATCGTCTCCACCAACACGTTTTCCTCCACCAAGATTGCGCAGGCCGATTACGGCATGGAGGACGTCGCCTACGAGCTCAACCAGGCCGGTGCCACGCTGGCGCGCGAAGCGGCCGCGCTGGCAGAAAAGAAAGACGGCCGGCGGCGGTTCGTGGCCGGCGCGCTCGGGCCGACCAATCGCACCGCCTCGATCTCGCCGGACGTGAGCAATCCCGGCTTCCGCGCCATCACCTTCGATCAGCTGCGCGAGGCTTATGGCCAGCAGATTAAAGGCCTGATCGACGGCGGCGCCGATCTGCTGCTGATCGAGACCATCTTTGACACGCTCAACGCCAAGGCCGCGATCTACGCGATTTCCGAAGCCTGTGCCGAGCGCGGCATCGACGTGCCGGTGATGATCTCCGGCACCATCACCGACCGCTCCGGCCGTCTGCTATCGGGGCAGACGCCAGCAGCGTTCTGGAACTCGGTGCGGCATGCCAATCCGGTCACCATCGGGCTTAATTGCGCGCTCGGTGCGCGCGAAATGCGCGCCCATATCGCCGAGCTCGGCCGGCTCGCCGATACTTTCGTGTGCGCCTATCCGAATGCCGGGCTGCCGAACGAGTTCGGCTATTATGACGAAAGCCCGGAATACATGGCCGAACTATTGGGCGAATTCGCCGAGGCTGGTCTGGTCAACGTGGTCGGCGGCTGCTGCGGCACCACGCCCGAGCATATTGCGGCCATTGCGAAAGCTGTTGTTGGCAAGACGCCGCGTAAAATTCTCGAGGCACCGCGGCACTTGCGGCTGTCAGGTCTGGAAGCCTTCACGCTCACGCCGGAAATCCCCTTCGTGAATATCGGCGAGCGCACTAACGTCACCGGCTCGGCCAAGTTCCGCAAGCTCATCACCGCCGGCGACTATGCCAGCGCGCTCTCGATCGCGCGCGAGCAAGTGGAGAACGGCGCGCAGGTGATCGACGTCAACATGGACGAGGGGCTTCTCGACTCGGAAGCGGCGATGGTGACGTTTCTCAATCTTATCGCTGCCGAGCCGGACATCGCGCGCGTTCCGGTGATGGTCGACTCCTCGAAATTCCCGGTGATCGAGGCGGGCCTGAAATGCCTGCAAGGCAAGCCGGTGGTGAATTCGATTTCCATGAAGGAGGGCGAGGCGGCGTTCATCGAGCACGCCAAGACCGTGCGCCGCTACGGCGCCGCGGTGGTTGTGATGGCGTTCGACGAAAGGGGCCAGGCCGACACCCTCGAGCGCAAGACCACGATCTGCCAGCGCGCCTACGACATCTTGGTGAACAAGGTCGGTTTTCCGCCCGAGGACATCATTTTCGACCCGAATATTTTCGCTATCGCCACCGGCATGGACGAACACAACGGCTACGGCATCGCCTTCATCGAGGCAGCGCGCTGGATCAAGTCGCACCTGCCGCACGTGCACGTCTCCGGCGGGGTTTCCAATCTCTCATTCTCGTTCCGCGGCAATGAGCGCGTGCGCGAAGCCATGCATTCGGTGTTCCTGTTTCACGCCATCAAGGCGGGCATGGATTTAGGCATCGTCAATGCCGGGCAGATCGCGGTCTATGATGACCTCGATCCGGAATTGCGCGAAGCCTGCGAGGATGTAGTGCTCAACCGCCGGCCCGACGCCCCCGAGAGGTTGCTGGCGCTGGCGGAAAAATTCCGCGGCAAGGGCCAAGAGGCGAAGGAAGTCGATCTGGCCTGGCGCGAGCGCTCCGTCGAGAAGCGGTTGGCGCATGCGCTGGTTCACGGCATTACGAACTTTGTCGAGGCCGACGTCGAAGAGGCGCGCCGGGAAGCCAAGCGCCCGCTCGACGTGATCGAAGGCCCGTTGATGGACGGCATGAACATCGTCGGCGATCTGTTCGGTTCCGGCAAAATGTTTTTGCCACAGGTGGTGAAATCGGCGCGAGTGATGAAGCAGGCGGTGGCCTACTTGATGCCATTCATGGAGAAGGAAAAAGAAGAGCGTCGGCGGGCGGGCGGAGCGGCCGAGCGCAGCTCCAACGGTAAGATCGTGATGGCAACCGTGAAGGGCGACGTGCACGATATCGGCAAGAACATCGTCGGCGTCGTGCTCCAGTGCAACAATTACGAGGTCGTTGATCTCGGCGTTATGGTGCCGGCGGCGAAAATCCTGGAGACCGCACGCAACGAGAAGGCCGACATTATCGGGCTATCCGGGCTGATCACGCCCTCGCTCGACGAGATGTGCCATGTGGCGGCTGAGATGGAGCGGCAGGGCTTCGAATTGCCGCTGTTGATTGGCGGCGCCACCACCAGCCGCGTGCACACGGCAGTGAAGATCCATCCGAATTACAAGCGCGGCCAGGTGGTCTATGTGAACGACGCCAGCCGAGCGGTCGGCGTGGCGCAGGCGCTGATGTCGGCGCAGGCAAAGGGCAACTATGTCGCCGAGCTGCGCGGCGAATACAGCAAGCTGGCCGTGGCGCACGCACGCGCGCAGGCGGACAAAGTGCGGCTGCCGCTCGCCGCCGCGCGCGACAATGCGCCCAAGCTCGATTGGTCCGGCGCCTATATGCCGCCGAAGCCGACCTTCCTCGGCACCCGCACGCTCACCGATTATCCAATCGCGGAACTGGTTGATTTCATCGACTGGACGCCGTTCTTCTCGACCTGGGAGCTCACCGGCAAGTTTCCCGCCATTCTTGACGACGCGAAATTGGGCCAGGTGGCGCGCTCGCTCTATAGCGACGCCCGCGCCATCCTCGACAAGATCGTGGCCGAGCACTGGTTCACGGCCAACGCCGCGTTCGGCTTCTGGCCGGCCAATTCGCAGGGCGATGACATTCTCGTCTACGCCGACGAAGCGCGCGACAAGCCGATCGCGGTGCTGCACAGCCTGCGACAACAATTGTCCAAGCGCGAGGGCCGCTTCAACGAGGCGCTCAGCGATTTCATCGCACCGCGCGACAGCGGGCTCGGCGATTACGTCGGCGCTTTCACTGTTACCGCCGGCATCGGCGAGGACGAAGTCGCCGACCGCTTCAAGCGGGCGAACGACGATTATTCCGCCATCCTGGTGAAGGCGCTGGCCGACCGCCTCGCCGAAGCTTTCGCCGAGCTGCTGCATCAGCGCGTGCGCAAGGAATTCTGGGGCTACGCGGGCGATGAGGCGCTCGGCGGCGACGAACTAATTGGCGAGAAATATCGCGGCATTCGCCCGGCACCCGGCTATCCGGCGCAGCCGGATCACACCGAGAAGGGTACTTTGTTCAAGCTGCTGCAAGCCGAGCTCATCGGCGTCAAGCTGACCGAGAGCTTCGCCATGTGGCCGGGCGCCGCGGTGTGCGGGCTCTATTTCAGTCATCCGCAAAGCCATTATTTCGGCGTCGGCAAGATCGAGCGCGATCAGGTCGAAGACTACGCCAGGCGCAAGGGCTGGAGCATCGAAGAAGCCGAGCGCTGGCTGGCGCCGATCCTCAACTACGTTTCGCGCACGGCGAAGGAAACAGTCGCCGCCTAGCGTCCGCTGTTGCCTAGGTCGCGCGACCGCCGCACGGGGAACAGCCGTGCAGTCGAGGAGATCGAAAGGCTGCGCCTGCATTTGGCCTCGTCGGCGTCCGGGTTCAGCGAGCCGTCCGGCTTGAAGCGCCCTTTCGCTGCGGCGTCGTCGGTACGATTGACGATCAACGTGGCGTGATCGCGCTCCATCGAATCCGGATTCTTGCTCGTGTCATCGGGCTTGAAGACGCCGTCGACAGCCTTGCCGTTGAAGTCGTATTCGCAGCCGCCTTTGTAATCGTCCTCGAACCATTTGTCGCCGTATGCTTTCAGCGCGCCATCAATGCTCGTCACCGAGAGACGCGCGTTGTAACTTTGCCAGTCGCCCTCGAAGCCGCGCCGCGTCTCGTCGAAGCCTTCCAGCATCGCGATGCGCTCCCGCTGCAATTGGGCGAGGCTGTCGCGCGCGGCCGCGGTCCAATGCGCGAAATAGCTCAGCTTGGCGGAAGCCGGATGCAACTGGCCGGGATAGCGCTGCGCCTGCGTCTTGACCCAGCCGCGCTGGTCCTCGATGAGCCACCGGCGGGTGGTGGCGTCGAGACGCGGCAGCAGCTCTTTCCAGGCGTGGTTGAGGTGGACATCGTTGGCGGCGAGTTCGGAGTCGGCGCAGATCTCCTCTTCCGCCGCGGTGGCGGGGCGCGCGCAGTCGAATGTGGGCGCGACGAAGGGCGCGGCACCGCCGCTCGCGTCGGATTTGCCGGTCGGGAAATAGCTGCCCGTCAGTTGGTTGGCGCCCCTGCAGACGATGTCGGCGCGCTCGCGGGGGTGCATCTCGTCGCCGGCGATGACGCGCAGCGTTTGGCCTTGCAGGCGGATTTTCACGCGCGACGGCTTGCCGTCCGCTCTTGCGTCGTCCGACACATCGGCATCACCAGCCAGCCAGCCATCCATGCCCGGCCGCACCAGCGCGCTGGCCTTGCACGTTAGCTGCTGTTCATCGTCCGGGCCGTAGACCGCCTCGCTCGCTAAGGCGACGCGGAAGGCGCCATCCGGCGCCGGCGTGAGCTCGACTGTCCCGAAGGCGTTGACCCAACGGCCGGCGGCGCCAGTGCGGCCAAGGCCCTGCGCAACATCTCCGAGTTGCGCCGTGCGACGTTTCAGGGCGGTAGCGATTTTGTCCCAGTGCTCCTGGCCCGAGGTCTGATCGAGGTTCTGCGCGTCGAGCTGCACGATCTCGCCGAACCAGGCTTGATCGCGTTTCAGCAGCACCGCCGTAACTGGGTTCGCCTTGGCCAGCGCGGCATGGGCGGCAGCGTCGGCCGCGTGTGCCAGCCTGGTCAGCGACCCATCCTTGCAAGGCTGAAGCTTGGCGCTGTCGCCGCTGCACGGATCGACGGCGATGTCCTTATGACTTTCGGGCAGCGTGTAATCGTTGGTATCGGCATGGCACGGCGCCAAGACAAACAGCAGCAGCGCGGAGAGGCAAACGGATCGGACTATGATGATGCGAGGCATGTTGCGAAAACATCTGATGAGTTTCCGATAAGTCTACCTGGCGGCGCTCAAGGTTCAAAAAACAAAACACCGGAGAGCGGCGCTCTCCGGTGTTGTAACTTTCGCCTGGGCTTGGCGCCCTGATTACAGCTCGGCGTCGTCGTCGGCCTCTTGAACTCAGAATGCCCCCAGCAAGATCGCGCCAACGAACGCGAACACGGCGCATACGGCGAGCAGATTCAGTCTCAAGGTAAGGTCCACGGCAGTGCCTCCCTTGTTAAGGTGACGCGAGACTAGCAGAAAACGTCTGCGCTCCGAAACTCCTTACGCACCGGGCAAGCAGAATTTGCATGGCCGGTCATGCGCGGCGGGAATGGCGGCAGCAAGCGCTTGATCGTGTGCGATAAAAGATCGCCGTTCAGGGCAATGCGGCAGTGCAATAATTTCCGGCGGCTATGAATTTGCGAAAATTCCATGACAAGTGGTGGGAAGACGCCCACGATCCCGTCCACTGAAATACCATTCGCGCAAATATGCATGCGTTGCACATTGCGGTTCCGCTGGATAAGGATCGTGCGCAGCCGTTAATAAATTTGTCATCGATGTCATCACGGGAATAATCCATGCTCAGCCCGCGGCATTCAATCATTGCCTTGGTTCTTTGCGGCTTCGCCGCGCTGGTATCAACCACCGCGCCATCTTCAGCGCAAACCTGGCCGCAGCGGCCGGTGAGATTCATCATTCCGCTCGGCCCCGGCTCCGGCGTCGACATCACGGCGCGTGTGTTTGCCGACAAGCTGTCGGCGAAGTGGGGTCAGCCGGTGGTAGTCGAAAACCGGCCAGGCGGCGATGCCTTCGTCGCGATCACGGCGGTCATCGCGGCGCATGACGACCATGTTTTACTATTCGCGCCGGCCTCGACATTCACCGCTCATCCGCTGCTGCACGAGAAGCTGCCCTACGACATCAAGGATTTGGTGCCGATCGCGCGCGTGACCAATACATTGATCGCGCTCGGCGTGCCGACGGCGCTTGGTGTCGGCAGCGCGAAGGAATTGGCTGCGAAGATCAAAGCGGCGCCGGGCAAGCTGAATTATGCGTCGGTGACGGGCGCCAACGATCTGATGTGGGCGGCATTCCTGAAAACCGAGAAACTGGAAATGGCGAAGGTGCCGTACAAGGACCCGGTCACGGCCATCAACGATCTGTCTGAGGGGCGCATCCAGGCCTTTGTCGGCGCCTATGCGATCATGCGGCCGCGGGTGCTGGCGGGAAAGGTGAAAGTTATCGCCTTGACCAACCTTCAGCACGCGGCGGTGCTGCCGGACATTCCGACGGGTAAGGAGGCGGGCTACAAATCGCTGGAGTTCGATGGCCTGGTCGGTCTGCTGGGCCCGCGCGGCATGCCGCAGGCGGTGCGCGATCGTATCGCTGCGGATATTCGCGCGATCGCCGCCGAACCGGAGGTCGTGGCGCGGCTCGGCTCGACGGGACAGGTGATCAATCCGGGAACGCCGGCCGAATTCGCCACAGCCCTCGACGATCAGCGCGCCACCGTGGCGGCGATCGGCAAAATTCTGGGGATCAAGGCGGCGCAATAATATGCGCTTCTTGGGCGCATGATCTTGTCCGAAACCGATTCCCCCGATCAAGTCGAGGAACATGCTTTTCGGGCTCATGCGTTGGCAATGATTCCTTATCCTTAACGAAATCTCCCGCCGTCAGTATTGAAGCCTCGTTAAAGAAACTGCTCGCATTTTCGCGAGTATGAAGTGTGGCGTCCGTTCCTATCTTGCCGGCACGGTGCTGCTGCTGGCGCTCGCCGGTTGCGGGCGTAGTTTCCTGCAGGGGGAGCGCGCGGCCTGGCGGCACGAAGCCGAGGTAAGATGCCTCAAATCGGGCGCGGTCAAGCTCGGCGTCGGCGTCGAGCAGATGCAGCCGATCGAAGGGCCGGGCGTGTGCGGCGCCGATTTCCCGCTCAAGGTGGCGCTGCTGGGCGAGGCCACAGCCATGAGTTATACCGACGACCTCCGTCCGCCGGAAGGAATCCCCAATGCCTCCCCGGCGCAGCCGCGCTGGCCTGCGAGCGGGCCGCGTTACTCAGCCCCAGCGCCGGTGCAAGGCCAACAGATGCGTTGGGTGCCGGGACCGCCAGGGATCGATCGGCCTGAGACCACTGCGGCCGCTCGCTATGCGCCGCCGAGTGAGCCGCCGGCTCCAGTCGAAGCGACCGGGCAGCCGATGTCGATTTATGCGCCGGGCGTCGCGCAGCCCGATGATATCCCCGACGACGCCGTGCTGCCGCGCGGCCGCCCCGCGCCTTCCTACCCGCGTTCACAACCGGCCTATAACGCGCCGGTCTATCAGCCGCCGCCGCCGCGCGCTCCGCCCGCGCTCGGTCCGATGCGCGCCCCGAACGCGACTGCCGCGAACATGCCGGCGGCGGTGACGCCGCCCGCGACGCTTGCGTGCCCCATGGTCTCCGCACTCGACCGCTGGGTCAGCGAAGGCGTGCAGCCGGCGGCCTTGCGCTGGTTCGGCAGCCAGGTCACCGAGATCAAGCAGATCGGATCCTATTCCTGCCGCGATATGGTCGGCTCGGGAACGTCGAACATGTCCGAGCACGCCTTCGGCGATGCGCTCGACATCGCCGGCTTCACGCTCGCCGATGGGCGCAAGATCACGGTCAAGAACGGTTGGCACGGCACGCCGGAAGAACAGGGCTTCCTGCACGACGTGCAGCTTTACGCCTGCGAGACCTTCACCACGGTGTTGGCGCCCGGCTACAACGTCTATCACTACGACCACATCCACGTGGATTTGATGCGCCGCCGCGCCGGCTATCGTCCGTGCCGGCCGGATGCGATTCCAGGCGAAGTGGCTGCAGCCAAGGCGCTCTCGCTTTATGCCAGCAAGCATGGTGCGCCGCCCTATACCGGCTCGGTGGCGACGCAGGCGAACAATCTGCCGATCGCGGTGCCCGGCCAGGACGGTTATGTCGCGGGTGACGACAGCGATGCGATGGGGACCGGATTCGCCGCAGTCCCGCAACAAGTGAAGCCCGCAATTGCTGCCACGGATGGCGAATTCGAAGCCGCGCCCAATGTTGCGCGAGCAGCTGCAACACGAGCTCAAACGCGTTAAACGCGGCGAGTGCCTTGCCGTGTTGTGCCCGGACCTAGACCTGGACCAATTCAAAGGGGTCAATGTGCGTCGCGTCCGCCACCCGATCATCAGGCCGTACCAAGTCGACGGCCATCAAATCGTAACCGACGTCCGTATCGGTATTTCCATTGCGCCCATCGATGGAACGGAATCGGGCATTCTGTTGAAGAACGCCGATATGGCGCTCTATGGGGCCAAGGCCGATGGACGCGGGACCTATAGTTTTTCGAGCCCGAAATAAATATGCGCATGAGGGGCGGCGTGATCTGGAAATGGACCTTCGCAAGGCGCTCCATAATAAAGAGTTCGAATTGTACTACCAGCCGCTGCAAACTAATGAAATCAGCGCATTTGAAGCGCTCTTGCGCCGGAATCTCGCCTGTCGAGTTCATTCCGATCGCCGAAGAATCCCGCTCGGCGAATGGGTCCTCGCTCAGTTATCTGCGGAGCTTCCTGTTCGATAAGATCAAGATCGACAAGTCGTTTATTCAAGATATCGCGAATGGCGCAGAGCCGCTCGCCATCGTGCACGCTGTCGCCGGCCTGGTAAATTGCCTGAATATGATTTCGATCGCGGAAGGTGTCGAGACGCAACAGCGATTGGAAGCTTTGCAGGCGATCGGCTGCACCGAGATGCAGGGCTATCTGTTCAGTCAGGCCCGGCCAGCCAAGGACGTGATCGGGTTCTTTACCCAAAACACGACCCGATCAATCGATGTGGCCTGAATTCCTCGTACCGGTGCCATGTAGCGGTTAGAACACCGCCTCCAGTAGCATAGCGGCGAACAGGATCAGGCCGGCGTCGCGGTTCGATTTGAACAGCTTCAGGCAATGCGCCGAGTCGTTGATGTCGAGGCGCATCACCTGCCAGGCGAGGTGCCCGGCGAAGCCAATCAGGCCGAGCATGAAGATAAGTCCGCCACCGGCCATGAGCCCGGCGATGCCGATCAGTACCACCGCGCCGGCATAGAAGCCCGCCAGCATCGGCCGCGTGTTTTCGCCGAACAGCAGCGCGGTCGACTTGATGCCGATCAGCAAATCGTCCTCGCGGTCCTGGTGCGCGTAGATGGTGTCGTACCCGATCACCCAAGAGATCGATCCGGCATAGAGTACGATCGCCGGCCAATCGAGCCGCCCGAACGCAGCCGGCCAGCCCATCAGCGCGCCATAGGAGAAGGCGAGCCCCAGTACGATCTGCGGCCAATAGGTGATCCGTTTCATGAACGGATAGATTGCGACCACCAGCAGCGAGGCAAGGCCGGTGAACCCCGTAAAGCGGTTGAACTAAATCAGCACCAGCAAACCGATCAGCGCCTGCACCACCATGAACGCGGTGGCCTCGGAGACGGTCACTTGGCCCGAAGGAATTGGGCGCGAACGCGTGCGTTCGACCAGGCGATCAAGATTTCGATCGACAAGATCGTTCCAGGTGCAGCCGGCGCCGCGCATGGCGAAGGCACCGATGAAGAACAGCACGATGTGCCACAGGCTGGGGAATTGCTCGACGCGCATGCTGGCGAGGCCCACCGACCACCAGCATGGCATCAACAGTAGCCAGGATCCGATCGGCCGGTCGAGGCGGGCCAGCCGCAGGTAGGGGCGGGCGAATGGCGGTGCGAGACCGTCAACCCAGTTTCCGGTCGCATCGGCGACGCGTCCGGCGTTCTCGCTCATCGGTTGCCGAGCGGGGTACCGGTCAGGGTGTCGAAGGTGCCGCGGCCGGTCTTGATGTTCTTAGAGTCGGTAATGGGGGCGCTGAGTGCGTCGCTCAGATTCGGCCCTGCCGGTCGCGGTGGCGCGGCGGCGGCTTGGCAGACCTTGGTGCGGATTTCGACCGTCTTGGCGTGCTGCTGCTTTATGCCGGTGATGACCTGCGGGGGAATGCCGCACCAAACCGCATTGTCCTCGGCATATTTCATCATCTTGGCCTCGGCGGCCGAGAACGCGTTGAACAACCCGCAAGCCTCTTGCGCCGGCGCCTTGCGCGCGCTCGCCGTGCGGATTGCGGCGGCCTTCTTGCCGGCATCGTCGCGCAGCTTCATGAAGTCCTTGACGCAGGGTGGTTCCTGTTGCGGCGCCACCGGCTGGAACTGCGCCGCGGCCGTCGCGATCGCGCCCGGCATCAGGCACGCGGCGATCAACAAGGCGCGGCGCGAGCTCATGAAATGATCCTCTCCGAACCCGTACGCATAATAGCAGGTTACCGCGTGAACGGGCCGGCTATACAAAGCGGCCGAATGCGTCGGGATCACGGCAATCCACGCACAATCGGCGCCCCCTCGCCAAGGCCCCGCCAAATCGAGGGCGATCCGCTTAGAACCGCTGTGCCTCCCTAACATTTTACTAGCGCATGATTTTTTCCGAAAACCGGTACTCACTTTTCGGGATCATGCGCTAACGTAAACCTGCTTCCGCCTCGCTGCAGCCGCAATGATTAACACATGCCGCACTACGATTTCCGCACTGCACGCATCTATCTCGATACCCCGCTGGCGGCCGGGCAAGTGGTTTCATTCGACCGCACCCAGGCGAATTATCTGCTTAATGTGCTGCGGCTCAAGGACGGGGACGCGGTGCTGCTGTTCAATGGCCGTGACGGTGAATGGCAGGCCCGGCTCGCCGAGACCGGTAAGCGGGCGCTGACGGGCGTCATTGGCGAACGCCTGCGGGAGCAGCCGCGCCCGTCCGACCTGCATTTTCTGTTCGCCCCGCTCAAGCATGCCCGGCTCGATTACCTGGTGCAGAAGGCGGTGGAGATGGGCGCCTCGCGCCTGCAGCCGGTAATCACCCGGCATACCCAGGTGGCGCGCGTCAATCTCGACCGCATGCGCGCTAATGTGATCGAGGCGGCGCAGCAGTGCGGTATTTTGTCGTTGCCCGAGGTAGCCGATCCGGTCGCGTTCAAGGCGGCGGTCGGACAGGCCGACCGCTTGCTGGTGTTCTGCGACGAGGACGCCGAGGTGAAAGACCCGGTGGCGGCGCTGGCCACGGCCGCGCGCGCTCGCCGGCCGCTCGCCGTGCTGATCGGCCCGGAGGGTGGCTTCGCCGAGGAGGAGCGGGACGCGCTGCTCCAGCGCCCGAATGTGGTGCGGATCGCGCTTGGGCCGCGCATCCTGCGCGCCGATACGGCGGCGGTGGCGGCGCTCGCACTAGTGCAGGTGGTGCTGGGCGATTGGCGCGACAGCAAGAGTGGAATATAGTTCCTGCGGTTCAGGGAGAGTTGGGTCATGGCTGAGGCGCTTCGTTACATTCGGTTGCTTGCGGTGGCGGTTTTGATCGCCCTCGGTGGCTTCGGCACGTTGGCGCCGGCCCAGGCGGCCGGCTGGCTGGAGAAAAACTTCTACCTGAGCGGCCCGAACTACGAAGGCGTGCTGCCGCCCTGCGAGGCTGCGCTCAGCAAAATTGCTGCGCGTTTCGCGGAGAAAGAAAGTCAATTCTGGAACTCCAACCTGCAAATCCTCGACTTCGAGCTGATCCGCGAAATCGCGTTCCGGCCCTGGGCGGAGGGGACCATTCCGCGCCGCTTCTGCAGTGCGGTCGCCATGGTCAACGACGGGCACAAGCACCGGGTGAATTACTGGATCGGCGAGGACACCGGCATGATCGGCATGACCTGGGGCGTCGAGTGGTGCGTGGTCGGCCTCGACCGCAACTGGGCGTATAACCCGGCTTGCAAGATGGCGCGGCCTTAAGGCGGGACCGGTCAAATAATCCCTATCTGTTCTATTTTGTTCTTCAATTGTTCCGATAGATAAACTGCAGTCTCCTGGAACCGTTGCGAATTATCAATTTCCGGTTTGTTCTGCTCCGTGTGATGGGGGGCGTGCCGCCGTTGCCCTAAGTTTCTTGTTCATTTTCGCCGTCGTCGCGCTGGCGCTGGGTTCGGCTATATCGTCTTGTGGCTGCTGGGCTCGCCCGATCATTTGACGCTGCCGCCGGTCTTGCACGCGATCGGTGTGGCCTCGGCGATGCTCGTTTCGGTGCGCTTGCTCTTGCGTGCCGTCAGCCGGCGGGGCGCCACGGCCGCGGCGATGTCCTCGGCCCGCGCGCAAGCCTGCCGCCGTTCTCCAGCCGCGGCGGCGAAAGCCGGCGTTCCCGATTCGCCAGGTCAAGGCGCGCCGCCATTTCGGCCGGCGCGGCGTGCCGGAATAAGGGCGGATGATCCCGAAAAGTGGGAACCGGTTTTCGGACAAGATCATGCGCGAGCAAATCGCGTCTATGGCACAAGCTTCCCGGCACGGCTTATAACGGCCAGTGATCGGCAGAGCTTTCGGGCAAGTACGTGAACTATCGCCACGCTTTCCATGCGGGAAATTTCGCGGACGTGTTCAAGCATGCGGTGCTTTGTCGCATTTTGCACTATCTGCGCGCCAAGCCGGCGGCGTTCCGCGTGATCGACACCCATGCTGGCGCCGGCCTCTACGATCTCGCCGGCCCGGAATCCAGCCGCGGCGGCGAATGGCACGACGGCATCGAGCGGCTGATGGCCGCACAGCTCGCGGCGCCGGTGGCGGCGCTGCTCGCGCCCTATCTCGAGGTGGTCGGCGCGCTTAACGAACGCGACCGGCTCAAGATCTATCCCGGCTCGCCGGCGCTGGCGCGCACCTGGCTGCGCCCGCAGGACCGCTTGATCACCTGCGAAATCGAGCCGCAGGCAGCCGTCGCGCTCAGGCAAAATCTGCGCGGTGACGTTCGCATCAAAACGCTTGAAATCGACGGCTGGACCGCGCTCGGCGCTTACGTGCCGCCGAAAGAGCGCCGCGGTCTAGTGCTAGTCGATCCGCCGTTCGAGCAGGACGGCGATTTCTTCCGCCTGGCGCGTGGGCTCGCCGTCGCTCACCGCAAATGGCCCACGGGAATTTATGCGCTCTGGTACCCGATCAAAGGGCGCAGCGAATCGGACGCGCTGGCCAAGAGCCTGCGCCGGCTGGGTATCGGAAAAATGTTGCGCGCGGAACTGATGGTCGCCCCGCTCAGCGATCCGACCCGCCTCAACGGTAGCGGCCTGATCCTGGTCAACCCGCCCTGGACCTTGGAAAGCGAGCTTTCCGTCCTGCTGCCGGCGCTGGCGAGCATCCTGGGCCGGGACCGCAAGGGCACTTTCAAGCTGGATTGGCTCACCCGCGAGGGGGCGCCGGATGCCCGGTGACGTTGTGGCCCCTTTCCACAGGACCGCAGTTGGTGTGTAGTTCCGTCATTGGCAGGTACGTTCCGCCTCCCTAGTTGGGGGGCCGGCGGAGTGACAGAGGCCGTTCGCGGCCGACGCTTTCCCCGAATGTGGATGTCCGGCCGAGCCGCCGAGCGTGGGGCTCGCGTGGCGGAGCAGTGCGGGGAGAGGAGTTTTCCCGATGGCGCAGACCGGTGTTGTGAAATTCTTCAATAGCGAGCGAGGCTACGGCTTCGTGAAGCCGGATGACGGCGGTCGCGATGTGTTCGTGCACATCACCGCCGTGGAGCAGGCCGGACTCAAGGGCCTGAACGAAGGACAGAAGATCAGCTTCGACGTTGAACCGGATAAAAAGGGCAAAGGCCCGAAGGCCGTGAACCTGGTCGTCACCGGCTGATCGCGTAACGGGCGCGCCGGCAATGGCCGCCCGCCGAGTTGCTTTCGACCTTCACCAGTTGCGGGTCCCCCGCGCCTGTCGCGGTGGGATATTTTTCGAAATGATCCTCAAATCCTCTCCCGCCTCACCGTTCGGTCGCAAGGTGCGCATCGCGGCCAGCCTGCTCGGGCTCGCCGACAAGATCGACGTGCGCGAGACCGATCTCAACGATCCCGCCGAATTCGATCCGCGTGCAGAATCCGATCGGGAAAATTCCGACACTGATCCTCGATGACGGCACCGTCTATTACGACTCGCGCGTGATCCTAGAATATCTCGATCATCTCGCCGGCGGCGGCCGCATCATTCCGCGCGAGCCGAAGGCGCGCTTCGCGGCGCTGCGGCTGCAAGCGCTGTGCGACGGCATTCTCGATGCCAGCCTGTTGCTGGTCTACGAGAGCCGCTACCGGCCGGCCGAGATGAGGGTGCAGAGCTGGATCGATCGCCAGGCCGACAAGGTCGCGCGTGGCTTGGCGGCGCTGGAAGCCGCGCCGCCGACGCTCGATCCACTGCCCGATGTCGGACAGATCGCGCTCGCCTGCGTGCTCGGTTATCGCGATCTACGCTTCGACGGTACCTGGCGTAAAGATCATCCGCGCTTGCTTGTCTGGCATGACAAATTTGCCAGCCAAGTGCCGGCCTTCGCGGCGACCAAGGTCACGGCCTAGCGCTGCGCGCAAGCGAAAGCTCCGGAACGAACTCCGGAGCTTTACATTTAGTCGCGTGCTGTTTCGATCAGAACTTATAGTTCAGACCGTCGCACACGTTAAGTCGACTGGAACTTCTGCCTGCGCGATTGCATAAAACCCCGGGCCTTGCGGCCCGGAGTTTCCCGCCACGCGAGCGGCGACGCGCCGCTCAGAAGTGATAGTTAAATCCAAACCGCACCATGTTGGAGCGGTAGCCGTTGTCCATGCCGGTGAACGCGAACCCGCGATCCGCCAGGTCCATGTACAGGTACTCGACTTTCACCGACCAGTTCGGTGTCAATCCGAACTCCGTACCGACGCCGTCGGCCCATCCCGCAAGCGTGTGGGTCTCGACGGCGCCGCCGAACTCGCCCTTCAGGTCGCCATAAGCAACGCCGAGCGTGCCGTAGACCAGGATGTTGTTGAACGCGTAGCCGGCGCGTCCGCGCAGGGTTCCGAACCAGGGATTGGAGAACTTCCAGGGCGCAAAAGTGTCATTGGCGCCGCTGCCCTGGATATCGGTCTTGACACCGTACACGAACTGGCCGCTCTGCCAATTGAAACCAACCTGACCGCCGCCCAAAATCCCGCTCGGTTCGACACTGGTATTTGTCACCTTCCCCAGCCATAGCCGAGGTTGAGGCCGGCGTAGACGCCGCTCCAGTTGTAGACGCCGGACGGCGCCGGATTGTAATAGGGGACCGGGCTGCGGGGGAGATCGGCGGCGAGGGCCGCGCCTGATGCAAGCGCAATGGCCGCGACAGTTGCCGCGAAAATCGTTTTTTTCATTGGCGGAGTTCGGGACTTCGTGAGGATTTATCGAGCATTTTAAGTTAAACGGTCATAAATCGTTCAGTAAACAGCAGTCGTTAACCTTAATAGAACTGTTAGAGTCGCGCTGTTCTTTGCCCAGATTTGCCGCGTTCGCCCGGCTAACATTTCGTGTAGCGGCCAGGGCACCGGATGCTCTGCCGGCAGAACACCGGATGGCAGCGCCAATTGCTCTGGCGTATGACAGGCCGCATGGGTGAGGCGGGATGGCGAACGACAAGACACAGCCGCGCGCGGCGCTGATCACCGGGGCGGGACGCCGCATCGGCCGCGCCATCGCGCTCACGCTTGCGCAAGATGGCTACGCCGTGGTGCTGCACGCCAACCATTCGCGCGCCGAGGCCCAAAAGCTCGCAAGCGAGATCGTGGGGACGGGTGGCCGCGCCAGCGTGGTGGTGGCCGATCTCGCCGACGGCACGGCCGTGCGCGGGCTGATTCCGGCTGCGGCGGCGTTCGGACCGCTCACGCTGCTGGTCAACAATGCCAGTCAATTCGACGAAGACGAGATCGGCAGTCTCGAGCGCACGCGCTTCGAGCGCACGATTGCTGTCAATCTGACGGCGCCGGTGTTCCTGGCGCAAGCCTTCGCCGCGCAGGCGCCCGATGGCGCCGATGCCTCGATCGTCAATATTGTCGACCAGCGCGTGCTCAAGCCGACGCCGCGCTTTTTTTCCTACACCTTGAGCAAAAGCGCGCTCAACAGCGCGACAGTCACGCTGGCGCAGGCGCTGGCGCCGAAACTGCGCGTCAATGCGGTAGCGCCCGGCCCGACGCTGCCGAGCCCGCGCCAGTCGGACGAGCAATTTGCCGTCCAGGCCGCGGCGGTGCCGCTCAAGCGCGGGCCAAGCCCGGAGGATATCGCGGCGGCGGTGCTCTATCTCGCGCAGGCCAAGAGCGTCACCGGCATACTGATCGCGGTCGACGGCGGCCAGCATCTCGCCTGGCGCACCATCGACAACGACATCGAAGAGTAGCGTAGCCTTACGCGGTCACTATGTTTGGCTCATGAACGGCACGTCCAAAGACATCGACCCGGCGAGCGACCTCCGCGATGAGGATGAGGAGCCGACGCTGCCCGAGCTGGAGTCGGCCGAGGTGCCTGCCTGCACGTTGGCGGCCGGCCGCGCAGCCATCGTGCGCGCCATCAAGCACGCGCCCTCGGCGCCCGGCGTCTACCGCATGATCGACGCCAAGGGCGAAGTGCTTTACGTCGGCAAGGCGAAAAACATCAAGAAGCGCGTCATCGCCTATACGCGGCCGACCGGGCACGACAGCCGCATCGTGCGCATGATCTCGGGCACGGTGACGATGGAATTCGTCACCACCAAGACCGAGACCGAAGCGCTGCTGCTGGAAGCCAATCTGATCAAGCGGCTGCGCCCGCGCTTCAATGTGCTGCTGCGCGACGACAAATCGTTTCCGTTTATTCTTATCACCTCTGATCACTGGGCGCCGCAGATCCTCAAGCATCGCGGCGCACGCACGCGCCTCGGCCATTATTACGGACCGTTTGCCAATGCCGGCGCGGTCAACCGCACCATCAACGCGTTGCAGCGCGCGTTCCTGCTGCGCTCCTGCTCAAATTCATTCTTCGAGGCGCGCACGCGGCCGTGCCTGCTCTATCAGATCAAGCGCTGCGCGGCGCCCTGCACGCAGGAAATCGACTTCGCCGGCTATTCCGAATTGGTGCGCGAGGCTAACGAGTTTCTTTCCGGCCGCAGCCGGTTGGTGCAGAAGGATCTTGGCGACGAAATGGACACGGCGTCGGCGGCGCTCGATTTCGAACGCGCAGCGATCTATCGCGACCGCTTGGCGGCGTTGTCAACGATCACATCGCATCAGGGCATCAATCCGCGCACCCTCGAGGAGGCCGATGTATTCGCCGTACATCAGGCCGGCGGCTACACCTGCGTCGAGGTATTCTTCTTCCGCACGGGACAGAATTGGGGCAACCGCACTTACTTTCCAAAAGCCGACCGCGCGCTCGGCGCCGGCGAGGTGCTGGATGCCTTTCTGGCGCAGTTCTATGACGACAAGCCGCCGCCGCGCTGCATTCTGGTGTCGCACGATTTCGACGAGCGCGCGCTGCTGGCCCAGGCGTTCCGCGCCAAGAGCGGCCACAAGGTCGAAGTGAGTGTGCCGCAACGGGGCGAGCGCAAGGAGCTGGTGCAGCACGCGCTGGCCAATGCGCGCGAGGCGCTGGCGCGCAAGCTTGCCGACACCTCCTCGCAGCAGAAACTGCTGAAGGCGCTGACCGAGACTTTCGCGCTGCCGCGCGCGCCGCGCCGCATCGAGGTCTACGACAACAGCCATATTGGCGGCACCAATGCGGTTGGCGCCATGGTGGTGGCGGGGCCGGAAGGTTTCCGTAAGAACCAGTACCGCAAGTTCAATATCCGTTCGCAGGATCTAAAGCCGGGCGACGATTACGGCATGATGCGTGAGGTGTTGCAGCGGCGATTCAAGCGGCTGTTAACGGAGGCGCCAGGAATTAGCCCTAAGGCTGCCCTCACAGCGGAGCAAAGCGCGGATACCGGGATCGATGACGAACAAGCATGGCCCGACCTGGTGCTGATCGATGGCGGGCAGGGGCAACTGAGCGCGGCGGCCGAAACGCTCGCCGAATTGGGCGTGACCGACCTGCCGCTGGTCGCCATCGCCAAAGGACCGGACCGCGATGCCGGCCGCGAGACCTTTTTCATGCCAGGCCGCGACCCATTCAAGCTGCCGCCGCGCGACCCGTTGCTTTATTTCATCGAGCGGTTGCGCGATGAGGCGCACCGCTTCGCCATCGGCTCACATCGCACGCGCCGCAAGAAGGACATCCGCGAGGCCGGTTTGCAGGAGATTCCAGGGATCGGGCCCACCCGCAAGCGCGCGCTCCTGCACCATTTCGGCACCCTGAAAGCGATCGAGCGGGCGAGCCTGCCCGACCTCGCTTTGGTGCCGGGAATTAATGCGGAAACGGCGCGAAAGATATATGAGTTCTTCCACGAACAAGCATCGCAATAGGCGGGAATAGGGAAATGATCATCCGGCGGCAGGAGGACGTCACCGATGTAGTGGTGGACGCGTTCAAGAACGCGGCGGACCCGCGCGTGCGCGAAATTCTCACTGCGCTGGTGAAGCATCTGCATGCGTTCGCCCGCGACGTGCATCTGACCGAGGAGGAGTTCGAGAAGGCGGTCGGCTTCATCACCGCGCTCGGCCAGAAGACTACCGGCATCCACAACGAAACGGTGCTGATGTCCGGTTCGCTCGGCTTCTCCACGCTGATCTGCCTGCTCAACAACGGCAACAACGGACAGACCGAAACGACGGCCAATCTGCTAGGGCCGTTCTGGCGCATGAACTCGCCGCGCACCGAAAACGGCGGCTCGATTGTGCGCTCGCCCACGTCGGGCTCGGCGCTGTTCGTCAAAGCGTTCGTGCGTGACCAGAACGGCAAGCCGATCGAGGGCGCCAAGGTCGACGTCTGGCATTCCTCGCCCGAAGGATTCTACGAGCAGCAGGACCCCAAGCAGGCCGACATGAACCTGCGCGGCAAGTTCACGACC
Source organism: uncultured Alphaproteobacteria bacterium (assembly GCA_963709855.1). Taxonomy (GTDB): domain Bacteria; phylum Pseudomonadota; class Alphaproteobacteria; order Rhizobiales; family Xanthobacteraceae; genus Pseudolabrys. The sequence goes on from CAVPXX010000004.1 coordinate 222,847, forward strand.
GACGCGCAAGGGCATTTCGGTTTCCGGAGCGTGAAGCCGGCCGGGTATCCGATCCCGATCGACGGGCCTGTCGGCGCGCTGGTACGCGCCACCGGGCGGCACCATTACCGGCCCGCCCATCTGCACTTCCTGATCTTCAAGCCTGGCTTCAAGACGCTGATCTCGCAGGTCTACGTCAATGACGACGTGCGGCTGGAAACCGACGTGCAGTTCGGCGTCACCCGCGCGCTGGTCGGCAACTTTGTCCGCCACGACGGGCCGCCGCCGGCGCCGGACGTAAAGGGCGATTGGTATTCGCTCGATCAGACTTTCGTGATGGAGCCGGGCAAAAGCCGGCTGCCCAAGCCGCCAATCCAGTAATCAGCGGAAAACGCAACACGCGGGCGTTGACCTCGCCGCGGCGCGGGTGTTCCTTGTGCCCGATGAATGCCTTCAGTTCCAGGCCATTGCCGGCGCGTCCGCTCGCGCTGCCGAATCTCTTGACCTATGGGCGCATCGCTGCTGTGCCGGTGGTGGTGGGGCTGATGTTTTGGCAGAGCATCCTAGAGGGCGGACTGTGGTCGCGCTGGCTTGCGCTGGCATTTTTCATCGCCGCCGGCGTCAGCGACATTCTCGACGGCTATATTGCCCGCATGTGGGGTCAGCAGTCCTCGCTCGGCCGCATGCTCGACCCGATCGCGGACAAGCTCTTGGTGTCGTCATGCCTGCTGATGCTGGCGGCCGAGGGAACCATCCGCGGCTGGGCGCTGTTCGCCGCGGTGATCATCCTGTGCCGCGAAATCCTGGTCTCGGGCTTGCGCGAATATCTTGCCGAGCTGCGGGTCAGCGTGCCGGTGACGCGGCTCGCCAAGTGGAAGACGATCGGGCAGATGGTGGCGATCGGCTTCCTGATCGCGGGCGACGCGGGGGACAAGATCCTCCCGGCGACCACCCAAATCGGCATCACGTTGCTGTGGCTGTCGGCGACCCTCACGCTTTATACCGGGTGGGACTATATGCGCGCCGGTCTACGCTATATGATGGATTAACGCATGATCCCGAAAAGTGGGTACCGGTTTTTCGGATAAAATCATGCACAAGGAAAAACAACTTTGAAACTTCGTTATTTCGCCTGGGTGCGCGAGCGCGTCGGCAAACCTGAGGAAGACATCGAGGTTCCCGCCGGCGTCGCTACGGTGGCCGAGCTGATGGCGTGGCTGGCCTCGCGCGGCGAGGAATATGCCCATGCCTTCGTGAACCCGAAGGTGATCCGCGTCGCAATCGACCGCGCCCATGTGCAGCCGCAGACCCCGATCGTAGGGGCCGCAGAAATCGCCTTTTTCCCGCCGATGACGGGGGGTTAGCCTCGCGGGCGCGGGCGCGCTACATTAGTTGTATGACCGTCCCATCGACCGTGCGCTTGCAGCGCGAGCCGTTCGACGCAGCCGCCGAAGCCGCCTCGCTCACGCGCGGTCGGACCGACGTGGGCGCGCTGGTCAGTTTCACCGGGATATGCCGCGGCGACGAAGCGGGCGAGCCGATCGCAGCGCTCACGCTCGAGCATTATCCCGCCATGGCGGAGGCCGAGATCGAGCGCCACGTCGCCGAGGCGCTCTCGCGCTGGCCACTGTTGGGCGTCACCGTCATTCATCGTTACGGGCGCATCGTGCCGGGCGAGAACATCGTACTGGTGGTGACGACGTCCTCGCATCGCGCGGCGGCGTTCGCGGCCGCCGAATACCTGATGGATTATCTGAAGACCCGCGCGCCGTTCTGGAAGCAGGTCGAGAAAGCGGGCGAGAAAACCTGGGTGGAAGCCAAGGCAACCGACGATACCGCAGCCGGGCGCTGGAATCGCGGCCGCCAGGCGGCGGAATGAGGCTGCGCGGAAACGCGCGATGCGGGGCTGACATGGTTCCGATCGTTGTCGCGGCGGTGGCGGTGGCGGTGCTTGCGCTCGGCCTCAATCCGGCGTCGGCCGCACAGGTTTTCTATTACGACGCGCCGCACGGCGCGCATCCGCATGACGTGGCGCCGGCGCCGGACGGGAGGGTCTGGTACACCGCGCAAAGCCAGGGCGCGCTCGGTATCCTCGATCCGAAGACCGGCAAAGTGACGCAAATTCCGCTCGGGCCCGGTGCCGCGCCGCACGGCGTGATCGTCGGGCCGGACCGCGCGGCCTGGGTTACCGAGGGCGGGCAGAACGCCATCGCGCGCGTCGACCCGGCCACTAAGGCGGTGAAGCTGTTCCCGCTGCCGCAGAATTTTCGCGACGCCAATCTCAACACCGCAACCTTCGACCGCAAGGGCATCCTCTGGTTCACCGGCCAGAATGGCGTCTATGGCCGCGTCGATCCGGCGACTGGCAAGGTCGAGGCCTGGAAGGCGCCCAAAGGCCCCGGCCCCTACGGCATCACCACCACGCCGAACGGCGAGGTTTGGTACGCCTCGCTCGCCGGCGATCACATCGTGAAGATCGACACCGTGAGCGGCGACGCGCTCATGGTGCCGCCGCCCAAGCCCGGCGTCGGTCCACGCCGCATCTGGTCGGACTCCAAAGGCCTCTTGTGGGTGAGCTTCTGGAATACCGGCGAAGTCGGACGCTTCGATCCGATCGCCAAGACGTGGAAAGTGTGGAGCGTGCCCAAGAGCAAAGGCGGCTGCTATGCGGTCTATGTGGATGACAAGGACAAAATCTGGCTCAGCGATTTTCTCGCCAACGCTATCCTGCGCTTCGATCCGGTGACCGAGAAGTTCGAGAGTTTCCCGAGCAACCGACGCGGCGCCTCGGTGCGGCAGCTGCTCGGCCGGCCGGGCGAAGTCTGGGGCGCTGAATCCGGCGCCGACCGGCTGGTCGTGGTGCGGGATTGAGATAATCTCATGCTCGATGGGGCCGCCAGCCGCCGCGATATCCTGCAATTCCTCGCAGGCGGCGTGGCATTGGCGTTTGGAGCCGCGCCGGCGCTGGCGAGCGAAAAACACATCGAGCGGCTGATCCAAGAAGCACGCGATATGCCGCGCATTTCACAGCGCATCGATTTCATTTCGGCCGCGCTGCGCGGCACGCGCTACCAAAGCTACACGCTGATTGGCGGGCCGCGGCGGCCGGAAAAATTCGTGCTGCGCGACGACGCCTTCGACTGCGTCACGTTCTGCGAAACGGTGCTGGCGGCCGCGCGCGCGCGCGATATCGACGAGTTTGAGATAACACTGCAAGCGATCCGCTATCGCAGCAGCTTCGTGAACTGGTTCGAGCGCAATCATTATTTCTTCGAATGGTGCCAGCACAATGTCGAGAACAAGACCTGCCGCTGGATCAGCATGGACGGCGCGGTCAACATCGAAAAGACCGTCGATTCGCAGAAGGGGCTCTCCAAGCGGAAATTTTCGATGCGCGTCATCCCGAGCGCCGTATTTCTCGCGCATAAGGCGCTGCTGGAAGGCGGGGACATCGTCGGCTTCGTGAGCCGGCGGCCGAATCTGGACTATTTCCACGCCGGTTTCGTCGCCTTCGCGCGCGACCGCACGCTGTTGCTGCGGCACGCCTCCAAGAGCTGGCATCGCGTGCTGGACGAGCGCATGGACGGCTTCGCCGCGCAAAATCGGGTACGCTATGTCACACTGCTGCGGCCGAAGCAGCCGGCTGCCGCCGTCGCGGTCAAAAATGCAATTTGATCTTCGTCAGGCTGCGGCGGCTTTGCCCTTCGGCTTCACTTCTGCGGTATAGTCGTCCATCAACTGCTTGGTGATGCCGCCCGGATTGAAATTCCAATTGGCGATCTCCGACACCGCAGTGACTTCCGCCGCCGAGCCAGTGATGAAGCACTCGGAAAATTCGATGAGCTCGTAGGGCAGGATGCGGCGCTCGATCACTTCGAAGCCGCGCTTGCGCGCCAGCCCGATCACGGTCTGGCGGGTGAGGCCGTCGAGGAAGCAGTCGGCGATCGGCGTGTGGATCTTGCCGTCCTTGACGAAGAAGATATTGGCGCCGGTGCATTCGGCGACGCGGCCTTCCCAATCCAGCATCATCGCGTCGGCATAGCCCCTGCGCTCGGCCCGGTGCTTGGAAATGGTGCAGATCATGTAGAGGCCGGCGGCCTTGGCACGGCAAGGCGCGGTCTTCGGATCGGGCCGGCGATAGTCGGCGAGATCGAGCCGGATGCCCTTGAGCCGCTGCTCGGGATCGAAATAGCTCGGCCATTCCCAACTGGCGATTGCGAGGTGGATGGTGTTGTTCTGCGCCGAGACGCCCATCATTTCCGACCCGCGCCAGGCGACCGGGCGCACATAGGCTTCCTGCTTGCCGTTTTTCTCCAGCACCAGCTTCTTGGCCGCGTCGATCTCGGCGATCGAGTACGGAATTTCGAAATCGAGAATGCCGGCGGAGCGCTTCAAGCGTTCGGAATGTTCGGTCGATTTGAAAATCTGGCCGCCATAGGCGCGCTCGCCTTCGAATACTGCGCTCGCATAGTGCAGGCCGTGGCTGAGCACGTGCAGATTGGCGTCTTGCCAGGGCACAAGCTTGCCGTCGTACCAAATGACCCCTTCGAGCCGGTCATAGGACTGCGCCGCCATCGCTTCCTCCTTCAACTCATCGCCGTCTCTTGCCCGGCCTTTTGTGCTGGTCATGGCGCATTTTTCGCGCCTATTCCAATACTTTGCGTCGGGGGGCAACACCCGGTATGAATGGGGCCGGACCGGTCCTATCGCCGCCCCACTTCGAGAAAAAAGGGCCGCTTTGGTATGATCGTTTCGTCTCTGACGGTGTTTTTGTAACATAAAATCGAAATATGTCAATATGGCTGACATAAATATGACCGCCAAGATCGCCGCAACGGCCAGCGGTCTAGCCGAGCGCCAGGAAGTCACGCTCGCGCCTGCCGAGCCAGTCTGGGACATCATCGAGCTGTTGTTTTTCGCTTATCGCGATTTCGTTGGCGATCCGGACGAGGTGCTCTCGAAGCTCACCTTCGGTCGCGCCCATCACCGGGTGCTGCATTTCGTCAACCGCAATCCCGGGATTAAGGTCGCCGACCTGCTGGAGATCCTCAACATAACCAAGCAGTCGCTCGGCCGCGTGCTCAAGCAACTGGTCGATCAGGGCTTTGTGGTGCAGAAGGAAGGCGCGCAAGACCGCCGGCAACGGCTGCTTTATGTGACGCCGAAGGGAGAAGCTCTGGCGCTCAAGCTCGCCGGCCTGCAAACGCAACGCATCAACCGCGCCTTCGCTGAGCTCGGCCCGAACGCGCACGAGGCGGCGCGGCGCTTTCTTACCGCCATGATCGACACCGACAATCGCGAGGGCGTGCTGCGTCTGATCGCGCGCGCCGAGCGCGCCAAGGGCCGGAGCTAGCGGGAGGAGCAAGCCAATGATGCTGCCCGCCACGCTGTCCGACGATGCGCCACATTTGCTGGTGGTCGACGACGACCGCCGCATCCGCGACCTGCTGTCGCGCTTCCTTACCGGCGAGGGCTACCGCGTGACCACGGCCGAAACTGCGGCCGACGCGCGTGCCAAGCTCAACGGCCTAAGCTTCGATTTGCTCATTCTTGATGTGATGATGCCGGGCGAATCCGGTTTCGACTTCGCCAAGTCGCTGCGCGGCTCATCGAGCGTGCCGATCCTGATGTTGACCGCGCGCGATGCCGCCGAAAGCCGCATCAAGGGTCTCGAGATGGGGGCCGACGATTACCTTTCAAAGCCATTCGAGCCGCGCGAATTGTCGCTGCGCATCGCCAATATCCTCAGACGCGCCCAGCCGGCCGCAAGTCCGCCGGTGGAATCGGTGCGCTTCGGCCCGTTCGTTTATCATCTCGCGCGCGGCGAATTGCGTAAAGGCGAGGAGGTCATCCGGCTGACCGACCGCGAACGCGAGATGCTGCGCATCTTGACGGCGACGCCGGGAGAAACCGTGTCACGGCTGGCGCTCGCCGGCAATGGCAGCTCAGTCAGCGAACGCGCCGTTGACGTGCAGGTCAACCGGCTGCGCCGCAAGATCGAGCACAATCCCGCTAATCCGCTATTCGTGCAGACCGTGCGCGGCATCGGCTACCGGCTGGTGACCAACACATGACAAGCATCGATACCGGCATCCGCACCATCCGCACGGCGTTCGGCCATCTCGTGGATGCCTGGCTCTGGTACGACGCGATCCCGCCGATACGCCGCATCCATGCCTTGCTCGGCCGCATCCCGGACGGCTGGCGGCGGCTCAGCCGCTGGCTCAATAGTGTGATGCCGAAGGGTCTCTACGCGCGCGCGCTGCTCATCATCATTTTGCCGATGGTGATCTTGCAATCGGTGATCGCCTTCGTGTTCATGGAGCGGCACTGGAATGTCGTCACCCAGCGGCTGTCCGCCGGCGTGGTGCAGGACATCGCCGCGCTAATCGACGTCACCCGCGGCTATCCGCAGGATGCCGACCAACAGAAGGTCCGCCGCATCGCGCAGGACCGGCTCGGCTTGGTGGTCGATTTCCTCCCGCTCAGCGATATGCCGCCGCCAGGGCCGAAACCGTTCTTTTCGTTGCTCGATCAGACGCTGTCGGAGGAACTGCGCAAGCAGATCGGCCGGCCGTACTGGATCGATACGGTCGGCAGGTCGGCACTCGTCGAAATTCGCGTCCAGCTCGACAACTCGGTGATGCGGATATTTGCGCGGCGCAGCGCGGCCTACGCGTCGAATTCGGAGATTTTCCTGCTCTGGATGGTCGGCACCTCGCTAGTGCTGATCGGCGTCGCCATCATCTTCCTGCGCAACCAGATCAAGCCGATCCTAAAGCTGGCCGACGCCGCCGAAAGTTTCGGCAAAGGCCGCGAAGTGCCGAACTACCGTCCGCGCGGCGCGCGCGAGGTGCGGCGCGCGGCGCAGGCCTTCATCGAGATGAAGACGCGCGTCGAACGCGCGATCGAGCAGCGCACGGCGATGCTGGCGGGTGTCTCGCACGACCTGCGCACCGTGCTCACACGCTTTAAGCTCGAACTGGCGCTGATCAAGAAAAAAACGCCAGAAGTCGAGGCGATGAAGAAAGACGTCGACGAGATGGCGCGCATGCTGGAGGCCTATCTCGCCTTCGCGCGCGGCGATCTCGGCGAGAGCGCGGCGCCGACCGACATGGCGGCCTTCCTCGAGGAGCTCAAGGACGACGCCGAGCGCAACGGCCACAACGCCAGTGTGGTGTTCCACGGTCCGCCGATCGTCACTGTGCGGCCGGCCGCGTTCAAGCGCTGCCTCGGCAATCTGGTGTCGAACGCCGCCCGCTTCGCGTCGTCGATTTCCATTACCGGTCATCGCGATCACCGCTACCTCAGCGTTACCGTGGACGACGACGGGCCGGGCATTCCGGCGGATTTGCGCGAAGAAGTCTTCAAGCCGTTCCTACGCCTCGACGATGCGCGCAATCAGGACGAGGGCGGCACTGGGCTCGGCCTAGCGATCGCGCGCGACATCGCGCGCTCGCACGGCGGCGACATCACGCTCGGCGACAGCCCTCTCGGCGGATTAAGGGCGACGGTGAGGGTGCCAGTCTAGTTTCCCGGGCGCATCGCAGCACACCGTAAGTCGGATAGTTCCGACTTGCGGCATATCATTAGGTGGCCGCAAGTCGCGTAATTGCGACTTGCGGGGTGGTGGCTGCAGACCCAGAATCGTTCCAATCTCGGAATTGTGAAGGTCCAGCGGTGTACCGCCATAGCGCGCCGAAGACGCGTGTAACCGCACTGATGGCGCCGCACCGCATCCCGGACACAAGGCCAATCAGGCCGCTTCGGCTTCTTCTTCCCCGTCGCGCGCGCGGCGGCGCCAGCGCGACCCGCGCACGAGGCATTTCGGAATTGAGCACAAATCGTCGAGGAAGCCGGCCCAGCGTTCGGCGCTGGCGAGCCCGCGGCCGAGCGCGGCCATGGTGCGGTCGAGGCCCGGCTCGTCATCGTTGAACCAGACCGACAGGACGCGCGCGAACATCAGCGCGGCGCCTTGCGCGCGCAGCGCGCCTTTCGGGCCGGACGCGCCGATGCCGGCGGCCTCGAGCATCCATTGTTGCGAGCGCACCGCCATGGCATTGAGCGCTAGCGCGAGGCCGGGATTGCACCGCGCGGAGCGCAGCAGCGAGTGCACCGCCTCTTTGTGAGGTGCGAGCGCTTCCAGCCGGCGCATCAGCACGTCGAACAGGCGCTCGCGCGCCGGCTCCTCCGCCATGTCGGCGCCGCCACCGGCAAGCACCGCGCGGTCGATGTCCTTGATGTGAGCGGCGACAATCGCGAGCGTCGAGCCGAATTCGGCGCGTAGTTGCGAGAGTTTCAAGCCGGCGCGACCGGCGACCTCGGCCAGCCCGATCTGCTCGAAGGAATGCTCGGCGAGCAGCGCCATCAGTGCTTCGATCGCCTTGTCGCGGTCGTACGTGCCGCGCGGCGCGGCGGTTTGGGTTTGCACGCGGCGTTGCTTTTTCAGCTTGCGGGCCATGGTGGCCTCCCATCGTTTTTGTCGCTCTTGCGCCTAATCTAGGTCCGCAAAGGCGCCGGTTCTAGGGCAGGGAACGCGTGCCTACTGCCAACTCGCGGCCGCGCTTTTTGGCAGCGGCGATCGCTCGGATGAGCAACTCGTCGAAGCCGCCGGGACCCATCAACACCTCCAGCGCTGCGGCGGTGGTGCCTCCAGGTGACGTAACGTTCTGCCGCAAAGTGGCGGCGTCGAGTTCCGAGCGATGCAGCAGTTCGCCGGATCCGGCGATGGTCTCGCGCGCGAGCCGTGCCGCGAGGTCCGCGGGCAGTCCAGCGGCGATGCCGGCTTTGGTCATCGCTTCCGCCAACAGGAAGACATAGGCCGGGCCGGAGCCGGAGAGCGCGGTGACCGCGTCCATCTGCATCTCGTCGGAGGCCCATTCGACCTTGCCGATGGCGGAGAGCAGGTCGGTCGCGAGCTTTCGCTGGCGCACGGAGACCTTGGCGTTGGCGACCGCGACGCTGATGCCGCGGCCGATCGCGGCCGGTGTGTTCGGCATCGCGCGTACGATCGCGCTGCCGGCCGGCAGCGATTTTTCCAAAAAGCCAATGGTCCGTCCGGCCATGATCGAGAGCAGCAGCGTCGTCCTGCCGACGTAAGGGCTGAGCTGCGGCACCGCGTCGGGCGCGGTCTGCGGCTTCACCGCGATCACAATGGCAGACGTCTCGCCAGCCTTGCCTTTCGGGTTGAGCTTAAGCCCGCGCCGCGTCAGTGCCTTCAGGCCCTTGCCTGGTTGCGGCTCGATTACCACTAGCTTTTTCAGATTGAGCCCACGCGCCAGCCAGCCATCGAGCATGGCGCCGCCCATCTTGCCGGCGCCGACCAGCACGAGGGAGCCAGACAGCTTGCTCAGCGTCCGTTGGTTTGCTGCGCGTCGCGTCATGCCGTCGATGATAGCGTCAATCGCGCGAAATTGCGCGTGTTACGCCTCGCCCGAGGTGTCGAACACGGCGGCCTCGAGCGCCTCGCGCGCGCCTTTGCCGGCCCAGACCACGAATTGGAAGGCGGTGAAATAGCGCTCGCAGGCGTCGAGCGCGCTGCCAAGCAGCGCCTCGCACTGCTTGCCGGAAGGCTCGGTGCCGCCCGCTAGCACCAGTGCGTGGCGGAACATCAGGATGCCTTCGGTGAGCCAGAGATCGAAATGGCCGACCCACAGCCGCTCGTTGATCAGCGAGATCAGCGTCTGCACTTCGGCGCGGCGGCGCTCGGGAACCCGGAGGTCGAAGGCGCAGGCCAGATGCAGTGCCTCGATATTGCCCATCCAGGTGTAGGAAGCTTGGTAGTCAGTCCACTTGCCGGTGACCAGGATGGTGATCTCGTCGTCGGTGACGCGCTCGAACGACCAGTCGTTCACAGCCGCCAAACGTTCCACCACGTCGAGCGGGTTGATCCGGGGTTCGTCCGCGTAAGCGATCAGGGGCATGACGTCTCCACTTTGCCGAATCGATAGGGAACGCACGCAACCACGCGCACGGCACCAGCCGACCGGATTGTGACGCAGGGATACGGGACGCCCTTGACGGCGGAAGCGAATCACTTGGACAACTGACTATAACCCGCGCAATTCAGCCCGCCAAAGGCATCATCGAGGCTCAATGGGCCGTGATTTGCCCGTCATAGGCAACCCGGCAGAATGGAATCTCCACAGCCAATCCTGCGGCATCGTGAATCTTTTAGTGGATAACTCGGCGGCGTAAATCGGCGGTCAATCGAACAAACTCGACACCAACTCCTCGGTGGCGGTGCGCCCGATCGCCTCGCCGATCAGGGTCGCGATCGGCAGCACGCGGATATTGCCTGAGGTGAGCACTTCCTTGGTCGGCTGAATCGAGTCGGTGATCACGAGCTCTTTAAGCCGCGACTTGGCGATGCGCGCCACCGCGCCGCCCGACAGCACGCCGTGGCTGATATAGGCGTAGACCGCCTTGGCCTTCTGCTCGAGCAGGGCGTCGGCCGCGTTCACCAGGGTGCCGCCGGAGTCGACGATATCGTCCACCAGCACGCAGGTGTAGCCGGCGACGTCGCCGATCACGTTCATCACTTCCGATTCGCCAGCGCGCTCGCGCCGCTTGTCTATGATAGCAAGCGGCGCGTTGATGCGCTTGGCCAGCCCGCGCGCGCGCACCACGCCGCCGACGTCGGGCGACACCACCATAATAGTGTCAAGCTGGAAGTTCTCGCGGATGTCGCGCACCATCACCGGCGAGGCGTAGAGATTGTCGGTCGGGATGTCGAAGAAACCCTGGATCTGCCCGGCATGCAGGTCGAGCGTCATCACCCGGTCGGCGCCGGCGCGGGTGATCAGGTTTGCCACCAACTTGGCCGAGATCGGCGTGCGCGGCCCCGGTTTACGGTCCTGCCTGGCATAGCCGTAATAGGGGATTACCGCGGTAATGCGGCGCGCAGACGAGCGGCGCAGCGCATCCATAATGATGAGCAATTCCATCAGGTGGTCGTTGGCCGGATACGAGGTGGACTGGATCACGAAACAGTCCGCGCCGCGAACGTTTTCCTGGATTTCGACAAACACTTCCATGTCGGCGAAGCGCCGCACCACCGCTTTGGTCAGCGGGGTCTTGAGGTATTCGGCGATCGCCTGCGCCAGGGTTGGATTCGAGTTGCCGGCGACGAGCTTAATCGCCCCGTTTTTGCCCGACATCTACGATTCCTCGCGTGACCAGGTGTTACCGGCGGCGTGGTCATAACAAGGCGGGGAGGGGCTCGCAATACGAGTCGAAACTCTTGCCCCGAAGCTTTTGGACAGGGTGAACGAGCCCTGGATCAATGGCTCGCCGCGGCCAGCGTCAGCATTTCCCGGGCCGATAAAGTCGCGTCCGAAGGTGGCCGGCGCGGCGGCAACGGGACCGGGCCGGCAGCGGTGGCCGCCGGGACCGCTGCGGCGTCGATCGGGCCCGGGTCTGCATTCGGCTGGAAAATGCGGAAGATACCGGCCCTTTCCGGCGAAGAATCTTGCGTGCCGGCGAACGCCATACGCGGCTCGGTATCGGGTGTGCTCGGCGCGACCTCGGGCGAGGTCAGGAAGGCGGCGAGCTGGTCCATGCTGCTGCCAGCTATCCGGCGCAGCATCGCGTCGTCGGCGGCGGACCAGGCGTCGCGATGCCGGCCTTTAGCGGTCTCTTCGCCGGCGATGCGCAGCGCGCGGTGGTCGTCGCCGTCGAACACGTCCCAGACCCATGAGATCGTGGTCTCACGCTTCGCGACCTTGGCGGCGAGATAACCGCGCACGCGATAGGCCGACGGGCTTTCGCGCGACATCACTGCCAGCCGGCGCGTCTGTGCCTCGTTGTTGAGCGCCTGCACCAGTTCACGGAATTGGCCGGGTGGCAGGCCGTCGATGGACTCGAAGGCGACCGTGGCGCCGCGCGGCTGGTCGGCCAACGCGCCCGGACGGTCGTCGGGGTTACAGGCGGCCAGCGCCATAGCGCAAAAGGCGGCCACCAGCCGAGACACACACCGCGCGGCGCGCAACGCGGGCCCGCCCACACTCCACAGCATTGACACCCCTGTCAGTGGCCGCGTTTCTTTTCTTTAAGTCCCTCGGTCTGCGTGGAGCGTAGCGGCTGAGATGCCCTTGAGTCCAGATGAGTGGCTTCTCGCCGCATAAGGCGTCAATCGGCGAGCGCGATGGCGTTGATATGCCGCCCGTAATCCGGCTCACCCTGCTTGGTGGTGCGGCGGTAGCTGAAGAAACGCTCGGGCTCGGCAAAGGTGCACAGCGCGAGGTCCTCGAAATTCGCAACCCCGGCGCGTTGCACGCGGTCGGCGATATAACCGGCGAGGTCAAACATGGCGTGGCCGGCCCGCTCCGACGGTGCGAAGAAGCGCGTATTGTCCGCGTCGGCCGCCAGGAAGCGGGTGACGAATTCCGGCCCGACCTCGTAGTTCGGCTGCCTTATGGTAGGGCCGAGCACTGCCACGATACGCGAGCGCTCGGCGCCGAGCCTCTCCATGGCGGCGATCGCCGCTTCGACCACGCCGGTGAGCGCGCCACGCCAGCCGGCATGTGCCGCGCCGATCACGCGCGCCTCGGCGTCCACCAACAGCAGCGGTCCGCAGTCAGCTGTGGACACGCCGATGGCGAGCCGTGGTGCGCGCGTGACGATGGCGTCGGCGCGCGGGCGGTTCTCTTGCGTCCACGGTTCGTCGGCGATAACCACGCTGGGCGAATGAATTTGATAGGCGGTGAGCAGACGGTCCGGCTCAACGCCCAACGCCGTCGCCATACGCGCGCGGTTTTCGGCGACTTTGTCGGGTGCGTCGTTGGAGCCGACGCCGCCGTTGAGCGTGGCATAGACGCCATCCGACACACCGCCGCTGCGCGTGAAAAATCCGTGGCGGATGCCGGTTAGTCCGCTGATCGATAGGGCCTGAAGCATCGGTACCGTTTGGTTTGGTCTGACCTACATCAATGCACGCAAAGCGTTCTGGTTGTAAACGCGATTGCGCGGTCAAAGGGAGATACGTCACGCGCGATTCGAATTATACGCTGCCGGAGCACTGATTAGCGTCTGCATGCTAGCTAGCCCGATGCCAACAAACGCCGCAGCGCTGGCAGGCGCCATGTCGAAGGGTCTGGTGACGCAAACCGATGGCAATTCGGTGGTGACCCAAGTGCAACACCACCGCCGCCATCATGGCGGTTGGTGGCGGAAATGCCGCCGGTGCAGCCGCCGCCGGTGCCGCGGCTGGCATGTTTCTGGGCATCATGATGGCCACTGACGCGCAGCGCGAGCAGTCGGTCGAATATCGCGCGCAGCGCTTCGCAGCTATCCCGCCAGCGGGACCTATCTCGGCCGCGACGGCGTCAATCAGTGCCCGTAATATCTTAAGTCTCGAATCCGGGAGGGACGCCGAGTGAGGGATGCGCGAAGGCTGCGGCCTTGAACAGCACGCCCATGCCTGGTTCGCCTTCGCTGATCAGGCGCTTCAGCGCGGCGTCGATGTCGGCGGCGGCGTCGGGCACTTTGGTCTTGATCGAGGCCGCGCGCGTGACGATGCCGAGACGGCGGAGAAATTGCGATTGCGTGATCGGTCCGTAACCATTCGCGCCCATCGCCTCCACCGCGCTCGCTAGCGCCTGAAAGTCCACATGCGCAGTGAGATCGACGGAGCCGGGCGCGCTGAGTGCCTCGGCATAGGCGTGCCGGCCGATCGCCTGCAAGGTGTCGCCCACCGCGCTTTGGGTATGGCCATAGTCGATCACCAGCGCGGCGCCGCCATCGCACATTAGACGCTTGCCCAGTTCCAGAGCGACATTGTCGGCGCGCCATTCAAAGATCGACCCATCCGGCGCACTGCGCAGCGGCGGCGGCAGCAGGTTGTCGAAGTGCGGGATCTGCTCGGACGCGGTGGTGAAAGCGAGACTGCCGGTGGAATCGATTTCGATTCGGCGCTCGTGCCAGCCGTGCTCGGTTTTCACCGCCTGATGGATCGGCAGCGCGTCAAAGAACTCATTGGCGAGAATGATGGCGGGGCCCGGCGGAACATCACTGAGTGAGGGATGCCAGAGCATCGGCGTTGCCAATGGTTCCAACGTGCGCTGCTGCTGTGCCTGCAGGGCCGGGCTGATTTCGACCAGATGGAGCACCACGGCTTCGCGGAAATTCGGCATTACTTTGGCCGCGCGCAGCCCGTCCTTCATCATGGTGCCGCGGCCAGGCCCGAGCTCGATGACGCGCAGGTTTTCTGGCGAGCCCATCTGTTTCCAGACCGCCGCCATCCAAAGCCCGATCATCTCGCCGAACATCTGGCTCACTTCCGGCGCAGTGATGAAGTCGCCGCGAGCGCCGAACGGATCGTGCGTCGTGTAATAGCCGTGTTCGCTATCGGAAAGGCACAGCGCCATGTACTCGGCCACCGGCATCGGCCCGGCCGCCGCAATGAGCCGACGAATCTCGGCTTCCAATGGGGAGATATCGCTCATCGTTCGACCTGCAGCGGTGGATGCTTCAGCGCATAGGCGATGAAGCCAAGGCCGGCGAGGAACAGCGGGATCGACAGCAGTTGACCCATGGTCGCTCCGCCCCACAAAAAGCCAAGCTGGGCATCGGGCTCACGGAAGAATTCGCAGGTACTGCGCGCGATGGCGTAGACGCAGGCGAAGCTACCGACGACTAGGCCCGGCCGCTTCAGCGCGCCGGCGCGCATCAGCAGCGCCAGCACCGCGAGCAGCACCAGGCCCTCGAGTGCCGCCTCATAGAGCTGGCTCGGATGCCGCGGAAGCGGCCCTCCGCCCGGGAACACCATCGCCCACGGCAGGTCGGTCGGCCGGCCCCATAATTCGCCATTGATGAAATTGGCGAGGCGCCCGAGGAACAGCCCGATGGGGCCGACCGCGCAGGTGATGTCGCCGAGCGAGAGCACCGGAATGCCGCGCTTGCGCGCGAACAGAAACACGGCGACCACGCAGCCGGTGAAGCCGCCGTGAAACGACATGCCGCCGTTCCACAGTTGCACGATCTCGATCGGATTGGCGGCAAAGTGCGGGAGGTTATAGAACAGCACGTAGCCGGTGCGGCCGCCGAGGATGATGCCGAGCGTCACCCACAGCACGAAATCGTCGAAATCGAGGAGCGTCATCGGCGCCGGGCCGTCCCACAGCTTTTTGGAGCGGATCAAAGCGCGGGCATAGACCCAGCCGAGCAGGATGCCGACGATATAGGCCAGCGCATACCAGCGGATGGCGAACGGGCCGAGTTGCACCAGCACTGGATCGAAGGCGGGAAAGGGAATGACGAATAAAGGCATTGCAGTTCCGCGTTCAGGCGCGCCCGCCGGGAGTGGTAGCATGCCGCCTCTTGCAGCGGGATGACCGGTCCGCCATTGTTACACGCATGATCCCGAAAAGTGGGACTCGGTTTTCGCATAAGATCATGCGCAAAGATGATTTCGGAGACGAGGCATGACCCAGACCAGCAATCGCGTTTTCGACGAGCTCGCCCGCCTGATGAACGATGCCGCCGGGGTCGCGCAAGGGGTGCGCAAGGAATTCGACGCCCTGTTCCACAGCCAGGCCGAACGTCTGCTGCGCGACCTCGACGTAGTCCAGCGCGAGGAATTCGAGGCGGTCAAGGAAATGGCCCGCCTGGCGCGCGAGGAAAACGAGGCGCTGAAGGCGCGCATCGCGGCGCTGGAGGCCAAATTGGCCGATAAGTCGGCGAAGAAAGTGGTCATTCCACCGCCGGCCGAGTGATCTCTCAGGTTTCTTGCCCTTTGCGGGCCCCGCCGCTATAACCCCGCGCGACACGCGGCCCCCGGCACCCCTGGAGGCTTGCCGCGGTCACGGGCGGCCGAAAATGCCGCCTTTTCCATTGGGTTAGATGAGGGTTTCAAAATGGCGACCGTCCTGGAATTGAAGGCGACGGCGCGTCCGAAAGGCGGCAAGGGGGCCGCCCGGGCAGCACGTCGCTCCGGCCGAGTGCCGGGTGTGATCTACGGTGAGAACAAACCCCCGCAGATGGTCACGCTTGACCATACCGAGCTGAGCCGGCGCATCTATGCCGGCCGCTTTCTCACCACGCTCTTCCACATCGATTTGGACGGCACCAAGCACCGCGTGATCCCACGCGACTTCCAGCTCGATCCGGTGAAAGACCTGCCGATGCACGTGGATTTCCTGCGCGTATCGGAAGGCGCCGTTATCCGCGTCAACGTCGCGGTGAAGGTGCTCAATGCCGACCAGTCGCCCGGCGTAAAGCGCGGCGGCGCGGTCAACATCGTCACCCACACCATCGAAGTGATGTGCCCGGTCGAGACGATTCCGGAATCGATTGACGTCGATATTTCCAGCCTCGAGATCAACCATTCCAAGCATCTCAGCGACGTGACGCTGCCGCCCAACGTCCGGGTAATCGCGCAAGGCGACATTACGCTGGTCACCGTGGTGCCGCCGTCCGGCTACGCGGAAGAAATGAAGGCTGCCGCCGAAGCGGCCGCTGCCGCTGCCGCCGCTGCTGCGGCTGCCGCCGCCGCGGGCGTGGTGCCTGGCGCCGAAGGTGCGGCCCCCGGTGCAGCGCCAGGTGCACCCGGCGCGACGGCCGGACCCGCTCCGGCCGCGGGCGGTGCGCCCGCTGCCGCCGCCGCGCCAGCGAAGTCCGATAAAAAGTGAGGCGGCGTTTAAGCCGTCTCACCATTCTTTGCGAGTTCGCGACAGGGCGGCGACGGCGCCGTTGAAGCCATGCTGCTTTTCGTGGGCCTCGGCAATCCGGGCGAACGCTACGTCGGCAACCGGCACAATATCGGTTTCATCGCGGTGCAGGCGATCGCGAAGCGCCACGGCATCGCGCCGTGGCGCCGCCGCTTTCAGGGCGTCGCGGTGGAAGGCACGATCGGGGCTGAGAAGGTTCTGCTGCTGCTACCCGGCACTTATATGAACGAGTCCGGCCGCGCGGTGGCGGAAGCGGCGCATTTCTACAAGCTCGATGCCGGCAGCATCGTGGTGTTCCATGACGAGGCCGAACTGGCGCCCGGAAAAGTGCGGTTGAAAATCGGCGGCGGCAATGCCGGGCACAACGGCTTGCGTTCGATCTCCGAGCATATCGGCAACGACTATCACCGCGTGCGCCTGGGCATCGGCCATCCCGGTAACAAGGACTTGATGGAAGCTTACGTGTTGCAGGATTTCGCCGAGAGCGAACGGCCCTGGGTAGAAGCGCTGTGCGACATCGTCGCCGACAACGTCGGCCTGCTGATCGAGGGCAAGGATTCGACGTTCCAGAATAAAGTGCATCTCGCCATGAGCGCCAAAGGCTTCGGCGGTGCGGACGAATTTGACACCGAATGACAACCTAACGACGCGGACCAATTCATGGGATTTAAATGCGGCATCGTCGGCCTGCCGAATGTTGGCAAGTCGACGCTCTTCAATGCGCTCACGCAGACCGCCGCGGCGCAGGCGGCCAATTATCCATTCTGCACCATCGAGCCGAATGTCGGCGAGATCGCGGTGCCGGATCCGCGGCTGGACAAACTCGCGGTGCTGGGGAAGTCGGAGCACATCATTCCGACCCGCATAACCTTCGTCGATATCGCCGGCCTGGTGCGCGGCGCCTCCAAGGGCGAGGGGCTCGGCAACCAGTTTCTCGCCACCATCCGCGAGGTGGACGCCATCGTGCATGTGGTGCGCTGCTTCGAAGACAGAGACGTCACCCACGTCGAAGGCAAGATCGATCCGACCGCCGATATCGATACGATCGAGACCGAGCTGATGCTGGCCGACCTCAACTCTTTGGAAAAGCGCGTCGACAATTTGGAAAAAAAGGCCAAGGGCACCGGCGAGGACGCCAAGCTCGCCAAGGAGATGCTCGATCTGGTCAATCGCTCGCTCGTACTGCTGCGCGAGGGTAAGCCCGCGCGCCTGGTCGAGCGCAAGCCGGAGGAGGAAAAGCTATTCCACTCGCTCGGCCTGCTCACTTCGGCGCCCGTGCTCTACGCCTGCAATGTCGACGAACGGTCCGCCGCGACCGGCAACGATTTCTCGAGGCTGGTCGAGCAGCGCGCTGAGGAAGAGGGCGCGGTCGCGGTGGTGATTTCAGCCAAGATCGAATCCGAGATCGCGACCCTGCCACCGGATGAACGAGCGGAGTTTCTCGCCGCGGTCGGTCTCAAAGAGACCGGGCTCGACCGCCTGATCCGCGCCGGCTACGCGCTGCTGCACCTGGTGACTTATTTCACCGTCGGCCCGAAGGAGACGCGGGCCTGGACCATCACCCAAGGCACCAAGGCGCCGCAGGCCGCCGGCGTGATCCATTCGGATTTCGAGCGCGGCTTCATTCGGTCTGAGACCATCGGCTATGACGATTTCATCGCCAATGGCGGCGAGACCGGCGCGAAAGAGGCCGGCAAGATGCGGCTGGAAGGCAAGGATTACGTGGTCGCCGACGGCGACGTGATGCATTTCAGGTTTGCGACTTAAAATGACGAATGTGGTGTGACAAGTCCGCCCTTGACGGGCTAGAAAACCGTCATGCCGAAGCTGCATTGGGAAGACTTCATGCCCGGCGCGGTTGCCGTTTACGGCCCGCGGCTGGTCACGCGCGAGGAGATCGTCGCGTTCGCCGCGGAGTTCGATCCGCAGCCGATCCATCTCGACGAGGCGGCGGCGAGCGCCAGCCTGCTGGGCGGGCTGGGCGCCTCGGGCTGGCACATTTGCTGCTTGCTGATGCGGATAATCGCCGATGGCTTCGTGCTCGATTCCAGCTCGATGGGCTCGCCTGGTGTCGACGAGGTGCGCTGGCACAAGCCGCTGCGGCCGGGCACGCGCATCCGCGTGCGCTCGACAGTGCTGGAAAGCCGTCCTTCCAATAGCCGACCGGAAATGGGTCTGACAAAATTCCGCTATGAGGTGCTCGACGAGGCCGGAAGCTGCCTGACCACCTTGGTGACGACCGCGATGTTGGGCCGCCGCCAGCCGGGAGGGTGGACATGAAGTTTTTCGAGGACATCCGCGTCGGCGACGTTTTCGAGTACGGCCGCTACACATTCACCGCCGACAGCATCAAGGCGTTCGCCACGCGCTTCGATCCGCAGCCGTTCCATGTCGACGAGGCGGCGGCGGAGCAGTCGCATTTCGGCGCGTTGTGCGCTTCCGGCTGGCATACCGCGGCGGCCTGGATGCGGTTGATGATCGATTATCGCCGCCGCATGGATGATGCGATGCGCACGCGCGGTGAGCCGGTCGCTGGCATCGGCCCGGCGCTTGGCTTTCGTGATCTCAAATGGCTCAAGCCGGTCTATGTTGGCGACACCATCGAATATAAGAGCGAAGTGATCGAGACGCGGTTATCCAACAGCCGTCCGCACGCCGGGCTGATGACATTTTGCTCGACCGGCGTCAACCAGAACGGCGAGCCGGTGATGTCGTTGATCAGCACCACCTTCGTCGAGCGGCGCGGGAAAACGCCATGACGGCCGTGGCCGCCAGCGCGCACACCAAAGCCGAGGAGCGGCGCGCGCTCGGCGTGGCCTGCGGCGCGCATGCGTTGCACGACGGCTATACCGACATGATCTACATCATGCTGCCGATCTGGCAGCATGAATTCGGCCTCAGCTTTGCCGCACTCGGGCTGATGAAGACGGTGTTCTCCGGTACGCTCGCCGGCCTGCAGATTCCCTCAGGATTCCTGGCCGAGCGGTTCGGCGCGCCGATTGTGCTCGCGCTCGGCACCGCGCTCGCCGGCCTCGGCTATTGCCTCGCCGGCTTCAGCAGCGGCGTCGCCACATTGGTGGGCGCGCTGTTCGTGGGCGGGCTCGGCGCCAGCACGCAGCATCCGCTGGCGTCCTCGCTGATCGCGCAGGCCTTCGCCGGGGCGCGCTCGCTGAGGGCGATCGGCACCTACAATTTTGCCGGCGATATCGGCAAGATGACGCTGCCGGCGGCAGCGTCGCTGCTATTCGTGGTACTTCCCTGGCGCGAGGCGCTGGTGCTGCTGGGCGGCATCGGTGCGCTGGCTTCGATAGCCATCTTTATGCTGATCCCGCGCTTTGCCGCCGAGCCGGCGGCGCCGTGCAAAAGCAAAGGCGGGGCGAAAACTAGCTCTCGTCTCAGCCAGTTCGGCTTTCCGCTGCTGCTGTCGGTCGGCGTGATCGACAGCGCCACCCGCATGGCGTTTTTGACGTTTCTGCCATTTGTGCTCACCGCGAAGGGCGCCAGCCTGCCGACCATCGGCCTGGCGCTGACTTTGGTGTTCGCCGGCGGGGCGGTCGGCAAGCTGATCTGCGCCTTCATCGGCGCGCGCATCGGCGCCGTCGCGACGGTGTGGATGACCGAGGCGGTGACCGCGTTCGGCATTGTCGCCCTGCTGCCGCTGTCGCTGGAGGCTGCGCTGCTGCTGTTGCCGCTGGTCGGCGTCGCGCTCAACGGCACTTCGTCGGTGCTCTACGGTTCGGTGCCCGATCTGGTCGAGCCGGCGCGGCGCCAGCGCGCCTTCGGCATTTTTTATACCGGCACCATCGGCGCGGGCGCGGTGTCGCCGGCGATCTATGGACTGCTCGGCGACGAGGTCGGCGTGCCGTCGGCGTTGATGGTGGTGGCTGCGGTTGTGCTGCTAACGCTGCCGATCACTCTGGCGCTGCGGCCGGCGCTATCTAACGTGCCGGCATCCTTACCCTGACGCCGCTGATATAGCGGCGCGCGTTGCGCCGCACACAAAACCTGGGTCGGCCAAGCGGACGGTAACGCCAAACGTGTTGAACCAGGCGTGGCCGGTTTCATTGTGGCAGGGCCATGCCCGCAAAACGAAAGGCCGCATCGATGCCTACGAGCCGGATGCGTTCAAGCTCAATCTCACGCAAGCGGAGGCGCAGAAGCGCATCGTCATGCTCAGCGCGAAACGACCGTTGCTCAACGAGCCCCGCCTATGCTGTGTGACTGCACACAATGAGATACTTAAACTCCAGCGAGGAACGCATTTTGCCGCGCGGCGTTTCCTGTCTTCAAAGCCATAATAGGCAGGAGGACCTTATGACACATTTTCGCCACGCCGCGATTGCAGCGGCACTGCTCGCCGACGTTGGCACCGCGAGCGCGCAGACAACGGTGATTACCCGTGAGCCGGTCGAGACGCGGACCCTCGTGACCATGCAACCACTCGAGCTCACGCCGGTGCAGCGGCAAACGATCTATCGCACCATCGTCCGCCAGCCGGTAGAAACGGTGCAGCCGACGGTCGAATACCGTGTCGGTGCTCGGGTGCCGCAAGGCGCGCGGCTTTACGAGATGCCGCGCGATGTCGTCGTCGAGGTGCCGGCGGTCAGAACTTACAAATACATGCGGGTGAACAACCGCGTTGTGCTGGTCGATCCGGCCACCAGCGAAGTGGTAGCGGACTTCGTCGACTAGACGCATTAACGCAAGGTGGCAACGGCCCGGTGCTGCGGCGCCGGGCCGTTTTTTTCAAAGCATCGAATTTACCTTAGCGGGACACCCGGCCCTGCGCGGCACGCAGACGCTGGATTTTTCGCTGCTAGAGGCCCATATTACTCGGCGAGGAGTTAGTACTGATGTCGATGATCAACTATCGGGCCCCGTCCGAATTATTTCCCAGCCGCAGCCGCAAATCGCGCCGTCCGATCGGGTACAAGCGTTTTCCGACCGCGGCGGAGGCCATCCGTTTCGCCATCGAGGAATTGCCGCCCGAATTGTTGCTCGGCGCCTATCTCGAAGTCGAGGAGAAGCGCTTCGACGGCAACGGCATCCGCCGGCTGTACGAGAGCGAAGACTATCCGCTGCCGCGCAAAGCGCCCGCCAACTGACCTAAAACCGTCCGTTCATCCTGCAAAAGAACCCCGCCGTGGCGGGGTCGAGTTTGTGGGAGGATTGCCCGAAGACGTACCTTGGCCGCGTTCGAACGCCCGCACTGTAGGTGCGGGAACCGGATCGCGGAGGTGGCCGACTCCGCTCTCCCGGAAACCCACAGCTTGCGCGAGCATCCGGCCGGACTTTCTCACCGTGATGCAACCCGCCAGAGCGCTCGGCCGTTGTCGTGGGCAGGCACAATTTGCATTGCTTGCAGCAACGCTGGTAATGACTCGCTATGCAGTCGACGCGCGCGGCAGCTTTTGCCGGCGATGATGTCGCCGAGACAACCGACCCCGGCGTAATGCCCAATAGCGGCCAGATCAATCGCGGTTTCGACGAGAAGCTCCCGAGCCTTTCGCAGCCCCGCCCGATCCCAATGCCGGCGGAAGCGCGCGTAGCAAACACGATGACGGATTCGGATCAGTCCGCCGTTGGATCGCAAGGCAACGACGCCAACGCGAATGCCACGACTGGCTCGGCTTAGCTCGCGGTAACGCCGGCCGGGCCGTCAGCTCGCCGAACGCCGGCCGTGATTGACCGGTGCATCTATCCATTGCTTGAGGCTGTCGCCGATGACCTTCATCGCGGTCATCGACCCGTGGCTCAAGCTGGCGTAGCCGCCGATCTCGCGGCTGACGCGTTCGCCCTCGCTGCGCAGCATGTCGCGCACGCCTTGCAGTTCGAGAATGACGCGATCGATCTCCTCCATCGAGGCACCGGCGACGCGCCGGATCAGTGCATTCAGATTTTCGGCGGCCGGGTCAGGAGCCGCATCGGTCTCGCTGCGTTGCCGGCGCAGGAATGCAACGTCGCGCCGAACGAATTCACGGATCTCACCCTCGACGGCGTTCGCTGCCGCCTGGTCGACCTCGCCGAGTTTTTCCGGGACGCTATGATCCGGAGCGTATTTCTCCGGGCCGGCCTTCTCGGAGCTATTCTGGTCCGCACCAAGCCGCTCGGGTCTGATGGCCGTCATGCTTCACTCCTAACAGGCGCAATTCGTTGCGCTGACGCTCCCCCCGTCGAAGGGATTGCCGCATGGAACTTGGGCGGCCGTTGGGCGCGGGAAGGGCGGCTTGGGGGCGGGGCACATTTGGCAGCCCGCTGAAGAGCTACCAATTCAGCTTAAGGCCGGCGGTGATGCTCTTGCTGGTAGTCGGTTGGCCGAGGTCGGTCACTGCCGTGGTCACGTGCAGCGGGCCGTACAGTTTCTGGTCGGCGCTGAAGGTGTTGTGCGTGACCGGATCGTTGCTGGCCGTGGTGACGCCGGCCCCGAACATCGTGCCGGTCGCCAGCACGTCGAATTTGACGGCCTTCTGGTTGCCCCAGATCTGCGGTGTCGGCGGCGCCGTCGTCGTCGCGAGCGGCGCCGCCATCAGCGGCACATCGGACGGTGCCGTCGTGGGCTGGCCGAAGGTCTGCGTGACCGAATAGGAATTCTGCAGCGTCACTGAGAAATTGCCGCCGACCGGGATCGACTGCGTGAACGTAGCGCCGAGTTTGCCCTGATCGCTATTGGGGTCGGCACGCGCGTCCACAGTGGCGAGATTGGGCGCGCCGACCGAGGCCCAGGCGGCGCCGGAATCCTGGTCGACGCTCGCGGCCGGCAACGGCTTGATCGGCCGGTAGCCATCCGGCGGCGCCGCGGCGAGGTTGAGATCGGCGCCGACCTTGGCATGCCATTCGCTCGCCAGCGGCTGCGTCAGCACCAGCGTGCTGGAGCCGTCCGGCTTGCCGGTGTGGCTAACGTCGAATTTGCTGGGGTCGTTGAGACCGGGCAGGCGCAGCGGCTTGGCCGGCTTGTTGTCCGCGAGATTCGCCGGATCGAACAGCAGCGCATTGCCGAGCGCGGCGGTTTCGTCGGGCGTGAGCAGGGTGTCGGCCGGCGGATTGGTTGCGTCGGCGGGGTCGACGGACGGGGTGGTGATGGCATCGGCCGGCGCGCTCGCCTCCTGAGGAGCGGCAAACGCACAAGCCGATGCGGCGATGGCCCACGCAGCGCAGTAAATCGCGCCATATCGCATCCCGAACAACTCCCCAATCCGCTGTCTCGGCATTTCTGGCGCACGATGGTCGGCGCGAAGCGGTTAAACATTGGTTGCGCGTATCGCATGGAACTTTGGCGAAGGTGTGAAACCCGCTGCTCGAATTTTGTGGCGCAATTGCCTAATTTAGCTGCAACGCGCTGGCGATCGCGTTGTTGATATTTTCGACGTCAGCATCGAGCCGGCCGAGGCCGCGCTCGCGCTTCGGCCCGAGCTGACCGCGCGCGACAAGGTCAATGACCAATGGGGGCAATTCACGCCCGCGCACACAGGCGCGCTGCGTGTCATTATCTAGGCTGGGCAGCAATCCGAGCTATGTCGAAATGCTCACTTGCCTGGAGCTGGCCAAGGCCGCCAAAGCCCTGCCGCGGGGCGACCACATGACCGGCCAACGCGCGTCGGATTGAGGCTTTAGGACTTCTTGCCGGGCGGCGTGCTGTAGGGATTGCCGGACGCGCCCTGCATCTGCGAGAGCTTGTAGGCGGACAGTTGCTTGGGCTTGTCCTTGTCGGCCTTCGGTTTCTTCTTTTCCTTCGGCACGCGCATCTGACCTTTAGCCATGACGACCTCCTGAGCGGCTTGGGAGTGGGATGGTGATACGGCCGAAGGCGGCCCGCAAGGGGAGGTGGCCGGCTTGTCCCGCCGGCATCAGGGCTTCTTGTCCGGCGTGTCCGCGTCGGCCGGCTTCTTGTCCTGCTCTCCGGAGGCAGAAGCGGGTTTCTTTTTCTTGGCTTCGGGGGCGGCGCGGGCCGGCTTCTTCTTTTTGGCCTCGGAAGGGCCCGCCGGCGCGGGTTCCGCGTTGCCGGAGGTCGCCCTCATCTTCTGCTCGATGCATTTGTCGACGATGTCGGCGCGCTTATCGAGCGGCAAAGCGGCATAGCCCTTCTCGGTCGACATCCAGCATTGCTCGGCCGCGCGCGTATGGGTCATCGGCGGCTCCGCCGGCTTGGCGGTTTCCGTCGCAATGCCCGTTGCGGTGGTTTCACACCCCGCCAGCGCACCGGTCAATGCGGCCAGCAGGACGGTGAGGGCGATTGTGTTGCGGGTGCGCGCGATCGCAGGCGTCATCTCATTTCGTCCGAAGCTTAGCCGCCCCCGGCGGGTTTGTATTCGGGCACGTGCTCGCCGCCGAACATGTAATGCAGGCCGCGGCCTTCCCGAATCACGATGTGGACGCTCTTTATCGGCACTTTTCCAACTTCGGCAACTACTTTTGTGAGGCCGCTGGCGAGCGCGCGTTTCTGCTCGTCGCTCCAGCCTTCTCGGATGTCGCATTGGATGACGGGCATAAGTTTCTCCGATTGGCGTTGATGTACGATGCGGAGATTATTGCGGAAAGGGGGCCGGCCCAACAGCCAGAGGCTGAAGTCGGAAACATCCGACTTCGGCCGAGAGAGGGGAAGTGAGACTGTCGCGCGCCGCGCCTAATCCGGCGGCTTCGACGCGAAAATCTCGCGGCCGAGCACCTGCTCCACGGGGTCGAAGGAATCCATGAATTCGCGCAATTCGACAATGCGGCCGCTTTGCAAACGCAGAAAATGGGCGACGAAGAGCTTGAATGATGCGGCCGGTGATGCGCTGCCGCAGCCGCGCCAGCACGATGACGGCGGCGGGCTCCGCTTCTCTCACCATGAACACCGGCGTAAAGCTGAGATGATCGAAGTCGGCGTGGGTCGCGTGCATGGTGGCGACGACCGCGGCTTTGCCCTGCCGGCGGCCGGGCTCGGGAAACAAAACACCTCGATCGGCGCGTAGCTGGTCATCACCACGTTCTCGTCGAAATCGCTGGCGCAGTGATTCGTCCGTGGGGGCCCCATCCGCCCGCGCGGCGGCCATTGTGCCGCGTAGCGGGCGCGGCCTATCTGCGCGGCTTCATCGAGGAGATGAAGGCGAACGGCTTCGTCGCCGACGCGCTCAAGCGCTCGGCCAGACCGCGCCGGTCGCGCCGGCGGGGGTTAGGGTCTAGCGGCGCTTGTTGCTCTTGAAGCCGCCGCGCATGCCGGGGCGGCCGAGCTTCGAGCGCGGGCTGTTGGCGCGCGCCGGCTGCACCTCGTGGCTGAGCGCGATGCCCATCTGGTTGAGGCCCGGCTTGTGTGGGCGATTGACCGCGCGGCGCAATTTCGGGTCCTGCGCCACCATGACATTGCGCACGGTCGGATCGTCCACCACCGCCATCTCGGTTTGCCGCAGGCGCTTGATCTCGTCGCGCAAGCGCGCGGCTTCTTCGAAGTCGAGATCGGCGGCGGCCTCGCGCATGTGCGTCTCCAGGTCGCCGATCACCGCCTCGAAATTGTGCCCGATGGTGGCCGCGTCGGCGAACTCGCCTTCGCTGGCGCCGCCGGTGGAGATCAGCACGTGGTCGCGCTCATAGACGCTGTCCATGATGTCGTGGATCGAGCGCTTGATGCTCTCCGGCGTGATGCCGTTCGTCGTGTTGTACTCAATCTGCTTCTCTCGCCGCCGGTTGGTCTCCTCGATCGCGCGCTGCATCGAGCCGGTCATCTGGTCGGCATAAAGGATGACGTTGCTGTCGACGTTGCGCGCGGCGCGGCCGATGGTCTGGATTAGGCTCGTCTCGCTGCGCAGAAAGCCTTCCTTGTCGGCGTCGAGAATGGCAACCAGCGCGCATTCCGGAATGTCGAGGCCTTCTCGCAGCAGGTTGATCCCGACCAGCGCGTCGAAGGCGCCCAGCCTTAAGTCGCGGATGATCTCGATGCGCTCCAGCGTGTCGATGTCCGAGTGCATATAGCGCACGCGGATGCCCTGCTCGTGCAGATATTCGGTGAGGTCCTCGGCCATGCGTTTGGTCAGCACGGTGATGAGCGCCCGGTAGCCTTTCTGCGCCACTTGCCGCACCTCGCCGACGAGATCATCGACCTGCGTGCGCGCGGGCCGCACCTCGACAGGCGGATCGATCAGCCCGGTCGGACGGATCACCTGCTCGACGAACACGCCGCGCGCCTCGTTTATCTCCCAGTGGCTGGGCGTGGCGGAGACGGCGACGGTCTGCGGCCGCATCGCGTCCCATTCCTCGAAGCGCAGCGGGCGGTTGTCCATGCAGGAGGGCAGGCGGAAGCCGTATTCGGCCAAAGTCGCCTTGCGGCGGAAGTCGCCGCGGAACATACCGCCGAGCTGCGGGATGGTGACGTGGCTTTCGTCGGCGAAGACCAGCGCGTTGTCGGGCACGTATTCGAACAAAGTCGGCGGCGGCTCGCCCGGCCGGCGGCCGGTGAGATAGCGCGAATAGTTCTCGATGCCGGCGCAGGAGCCGGTGGCTTCCATCATCTCAAGGTCGAACACCGTGCGTTGTTCCAGGCGTTGCGCCTCCAGCAGGCGGCCGGCGGCGTTGAGCTGGTCGAGGCGGCCGCGCAATTCGTGCTTGATGCCCTGGATCGCTTGAATGAGCGTCGGGCGCGGCGTGACGTAGTGCGAATTGGCGTAGATTTTTACGAATTCCAGCTCGTCGGTCTTTTGCCCGGTTAGCGGATCGAATTCGTGGATCGATTCGATCTCGTCGCCGAACAGCGAGACGCGCCATGCACGGTCCTCGTAGTGCGCCGGGAAGATTTCGATGACATCGCCGCGCACGCGGAACGAGCCGCGGAAGAAATCGCCGCCGGAGCGCTTGTATTGCAGCGCCACCAGGTCGGCGAGCAACTGGCGCTGCTCGATCTTGTCGCCCCGCTTCAGCGTGAAGGTCATCGCCGAATAGGTCTCCACCGAGCCGATGCCGTAGATGCACGACACCGAGGCGACGATGATGACGTCGTCGCGCTCGAGCAGCGCGCGCGTCGCCGAGTGGCGCATGCGGTCGATCTGCTCGTTGATCGAGGATTCCTTTTCGATGTAGGTGTCGGTGCGCGGGACGTAGGCCTCCGGCTGGTAGTAGTCGTAATAGGAGACGAAATACTCCACTGCGTTATCGGGGAAGAACGACTTGAACTCGCCGTAGAGCTGCGCGGCCAGCGTCTTGTTCGGCGCCAGGATGAGGGCCGGGCGCTGTGTCGCCTCGATCACCTTCGCCATCGTAAACGTTTTGCCCGAGCCGGTGACGCCGAGCAGCACCTGCGTGCGGTCGTTGCGTTTGACGCCTTCCACCAGTTCGCGGATTGCTTCGGGCTGGTCGCCCTTCGGCTCGAACTCGGATTTGATCACCAGCCGCCTGCCGCCTTCGGATTTTTCCGGTCGCGGCGGGCGATGCGGCATCCAAGGCGTGGCGGCGAATTCCTTGCGGCCCTCGCGCAGCAATGTCTCGAGCGCCTGCGCGGTAGCGGCGACACCCATGGACGACAGCCCGCTGCCGGGCTGCGGCAGATCGGCGCGTGGCAGGCGATATTTCGGATCGTCTTTCGACGGTGTGGGCGGGGCGGGCGGCTCGTCGTCGCCGAGCCCGAGTTCCTTCGCCAACTGCGGATCGAGTCCGGTGATCGGCGAGGCCGAATAATCGCGCTGCGGCTCCTCCTCAAATCCCAATTCTTCTGGAAATTTGGGTGTCGACTTGCGCGCCTTGTGGGCGGCGGAAAAATCGGCGCGGCGGTCGAGCGAATTATCCGGCGGCGGCTGCAGCCCGGTTCCCGAGCCGAGCCCCGCGGTGCCCTTGTTGATCGCTGGATTGAGCAGATCGGCGAGCGCGTCCGGCGTGGCCGGACTGGCCGGCCGTGCGGCTTTCGCCCGCGTCGGGCGCGCAGGATCCTTCGGCTTTTTGGGAGGTTTCGCCATTCGGTCAATTATGGGGCGAGTCCCTGGGCGAGGAAAGGGTAGCCTTTCGCGTCCGCGCGCCGGTGCTAAAGTGTCTTCAAAAGCAAAAGCAAAAGCTAAAGCTAAAGCTAAAGCTAAAGCTAAAGCTAAAGCTAAAGCTAAAGCTAAAGGGGAGGACGCGATGACCGGAACGCTCACACGCCGGACGCTATTGACCGGATTAGCGGCCGCGCCGCTGGCGGGCCCCGCCCGCGCGCAAGCCGAATGGCCCAACCGGTCGATGCGGGTGATCGTGCCTTATCCGCCGGCCGGCGGCGCCGACACCACGGCGCGCATCCTGTACGCCAAAGCGGGCGACATTCTCCACGAGCAATTCATCATCGAAAACCGCGGCGGCGCCGGCGGCACCATCGGCGAAACCGTAGTCGCGAAAGCCGACGCCGACGGCTACACGCTGCTGCATGATGGCACCGCGTTCTCGGTGAACGGCTCGCTCTATCCGAACCTGCCGTTCGACTACCGCAAGGATTTCGAACCGGTGTTCCTGGTCTCGCTGGTGCCCAATATCCTGGTGGTCACGCCGTCCTTGCCTGTGAGTACGCTTGCCGACGTCATCGCTTACGCCAAGGCCTCGCCCGGCGGCATCGAGATGGCGTCGTCCGGCAACGGCACGCTGCAACATCTTTGTCTCGAGATGTTCCGGCACGTCACCGGCCTCAAGATCAACCACGTGCCTTATCGGGGCGGCGGGCTGGCGCTCACCGACGTAATGTCGGGGCAGGTGAAATTCTTCTTCTCCAACGGCTCGTCGGTGGTCGGTCTGCTTAAAGGCGGCAAGGTGAAAGCGATAGCCCACACCGGTAAGGGCCGGCTCGACAGCCTGCCCGACATCCCGCCGGCATCCGACACGCTGCCCGGCTTCGAAGCCTATGAATGGAACGGTGTGTTCTTTCCGCATGGCACGCCGAAGCCGATCGTGCAGAAACTCAATGCCGGGCTCAACGAGGCGCTGCGCTCGCCGGAAGTTTCCGGGCGCTTCAAGCAGCTCAACATCGTCTCGCGGCAGAACACGCCGGAGGAATTCCACGGCTTCGTCGAGGAACAGATGAAACTGTGGAACGGCGTAGTGAAGGAAGCGAATATCAAGCTGGGATAAAGTCTTGTCCTCCGAACCCCCGCGCATTGCCGGTCCGGTGGCGCAGCCGAAAAAACCGCGCACGCTGCCACCGCCCGGTGCGTGGGACTCCCATGCGCATGTATTTGGGCCGGCCGGCAAATTCCCCTATACGCCGGGACGCGGCTATACGCCGCCCGACGCGCCGGTCGAGAATTTCGTCGCGCTGCTCGATCATAACGGCTGCGCGCACGGCCTGGTGGTGCAGGGCAACGCGCACGGCTACGACAATCGCGTGGTGCTTGACGCGATTTCGCGTTATCCGTACCGCTTGCGCGGCGTCGCCATCACCGACACGCGCATCCAGCCGGAAACGCTGCGCGACTGGCACAGACTTGGCATGCGCGGCTTGCGCTTTCATCTGCTTCCGCAAAAGCCCAGTTACGTGCGCGGCGTCGGACTCGATGTGTTCGCGGTGTTCCGCAAGACCATGGCGGAGCTCGGCTGGGTCATGCAGATTTTCTGCGACTGGCGGATGATGCAGGAGGTGGCGCCGCGTCTGCGCGAGATTGCACGCGAGATGCCGGTGATTGTCGATCACTATGGGATGGTAGAGGCAGCGCGCGGCGTGAACGAGCCGAACTTCCAGGCGCTGCTCAAGCTGGTCGGCGAGGGCGCCGCGCACGTCAAGGTCTCGGCGCCCTACCGGGTCTCGACGCAGTTTCCCGATTATGCCGATGCGCGGGCGCTGCACGAAGCACTCGTGCGCGCCAATCCGGAGCGGCTGATGTGGGGCACCGACTGGCCGCATCCCTCGATTGCCGCCGCGGTGATGCCGGACGACGGGCATTTACTGGATTTGTTTTATGCATGGACGCCAGACGAGGCGACGCGCCGCAAGATTTTAGTGGAGACGCCGGAGAGATTGTTCGGGCGCTAGGCCGCCTTCGCCCACAATTGCTTCGACGCCCGCCGGGCGCCTTCGACGAGCGATTGCAGCTTGAGCCAGACGATTTTCGTATCCACCTGCACCCTTCCGGCAAACGTGCCGAAGCCGCAGTCGACCCCGGCGATCATGTTCTCTCGCCCGACCACGCCGGCGTAATTCACGATGCGGTCGGCCACCAGCTCGGGATGCTCGACGAAATTCGAAGTGGAATCGATCACGCCCGGAATGATGATCTTACCGGCCGGCAGCTTGACGTCGCGCCAGATTTTCCATTCATGCTCGTGGCGCGGATTGGCGCCAGGGAACGACACCGCTTGCGGGTGCGCCGTGAGCACGATGTCGATGATATCTTTGAGATCCACGTCAGTGTGGTGCGGCGCCAGCGTCGAGCCCCAGCACACGTGCATGCGCATGCGTTCCGGCGGCAGATCGTGCACCGCGTGATTGAGCGCGGCCACGTTGACGGCGATGATCTTGCGGAAGTCGGGCAGGCTTTTGTCGAGATAGACGGTGTGGCGCAGCATCGCGAGATCGGGACAGTCGAGCTGAAGAATTAAGCCCGCGTCCACGATCGCCTTGTATTCGCGCCGCATCACGCCGGCGAGCGCGAACAAGTAAGCCTCTTCGCTCGGGTAATATTTGTTCTTGAGGTAGCGCGCGATCTGCCCGGGCGAGGGCGAGGTCATGAAAAACTCTTCCGCTTTGGCGCCGCTCGTCGCGGCTTTCGCGGTGTCGATGTCGGCCTGCGCCGCTGGCCAGTCCTTCCAGTCCACCGGCCCGGAGCAGGCCGGGCGATGCTGAAACGGCGAGGCGAACTGCTTGAGCAGTTGCGCCAGCTCGGGGAATTCCTCGTCGCCGGCGCCGAGCGGCGGCGTGCTCTCGCCCTGAAAGCCGGTCAGGCGGTCCAGCACATGCACGGTGTAGTCGGTGCGGCCCTGCTCGCCGTCATTGATGATGTCGAGGCCGCATTCAATCTGCTTTTGCACCACATACGCCACGGCTTCGCGCACCGCTGCCGTCAGTTCGGCGCGGCGTACACCCGGCTTTTTCTGCTCGGCCAGCAACAGCTCCACCACTTTCGCGGTGCGCGGCAGGCTGCCAGTGTGGGTGGTGAGGATTCGGTCGGTGCTGCGCTGCATTACGATTATCGCGCGCTAAAAGCCGCGCATGACCTCGGTGACGTGCTCGACATTCGGCGGCGATGTGAAGCAATGGCCGACCAGCTTGCGCCATTCCTGGAAATCGGCCGAGCCGCGGAAGTCGACGGTGTGGTTTTCCAGTGTGTCCCATTGCAGGAATAGCCGGTAGCGCGACGGCATCTCGTGCGAGCGGTGCAGCGTCGCGCCCTTGCAGCCCTTGGCGCGCTTGAACAGTGGCACAGCGCTTTTCACACCGGCCTCGAAGTCTTTTTCCATGCCGGGGTTCACGTCGATCTGGACGATTTCGGTGATCATGTTGGCGGCGTCCGATTCAGCGGGAGCGGCATTATGAGTGTTCGGCCGTGCGCCGCAAGGGCGGGACGGGGCCCACTTCACGGCCGCATCGCGGGTACGCATCACCTTGCGCAGGCAGGCTGCGCACAGACAATCCTCGCTCCGGGCGCCAGGCATCGGTTACCACAAGGCCACGCCGGTGTGACCCGGGGCCGGTAAGCCGGCGGCGCGGGCAAAAAATGCGGGCCCGGAGGAAGGTCAGCCGCACAGGACCGCTAAAAGAGGATTACTCGAACTCAATAAGCGACAGAAGCATTATGGATAGGGCACGCGTGTCACGCCGCCATGACGCCCTAATGGCTGCTGCATACTATCGTGCGTCGACGCATTCCCGCCCCAGCGTCATTTTGCTGAGCTGGGGGGCGGGCCTTCGTCGAATATTGCCTGGCGGTGCATCTGGAACCTGGGCTTGGGTTTCACGCTGATCGCCGCCGCGCGTTTTTCGCATTTCACAAGTGGTGAGTCATTTTTCTGGTACGATGCGCAGGATGCGGCCGGCGCCGTTGTCGGTGAGCAGATAGAGCGCGTCATCCGGCCCCTGCCGCACGTCGCGGATGCGCTCGCGCAGACCTTGCAGCAGGTGCTCTTCTTTCACGGCCTCATCGCCCTTGAGTTCGAGCCGGGACAGTAGCTCGAATTTGAGCGCGCCATTGAACAGGCTGCCCTTCCAGCCGCGGAACAGGTCGCCAGTGTAGAACGCCATGCCGGAGGGCGCGATCGACGGCGTCCAGTGCCAGACTGGATCCTGCACGCCGGGCATGCGTTGCTTGCCGGTGCCAACCGGCGTGCCGTCGTAATTCACGCCGTAACTAACCTTCGGCCAGCCGTAGTTCTTGCCCTTCTCGATGATGTTGATCTCGTCGCCGCCTTGCGGGCCGTGTTCCTGCTCCCAAAGTTTTCCGTCGGCCGGATTGAAGGCGAGGCCTTCCGCATTGCGCAGGCCATAGGCCCAGATTTCCGGCAACGCGCCTTGTTTGCCGACGAACGGATTGTCGGGCGGCGCCGTCCCGTCCGGGCGGATCCGCACGATCTTGCCGATATCGTTGTCGAGCGTCTGCGCCAATTCGGCGGCTGAGAAATGATCGCCGAGTGTGACGAACAGATTGCCATCATTGGCCTGGACCATGCGGCAGCCGATATTCAAGCCGTGCGAGGCGGGCCCGCGCTGGCGGAAGATCGTCGTCACCGCCACCAGGCGCGGCGTGCGGCTGTTCTCCTGCAATTGTCCGTGCGCGACCACGATGCGGCCGCCGCCACCCTCGGCGGGCTCGGCGTAGCAGAAATAGACGATACGATTTTTTTCGAAACCGTTGCCGAGCATCAAGTCCATCAGGCCGGCCTGGCTTTGTGCGTAAACGCCCGGCACGCCGGCGAGCGGCGGCGATAATTGGCCGGCGCGCGTGACGATGCGCATGCGGCCGGGCCGCTCGGTCACCAGCATGCGTCCGTCGGGTAGGAAGGCGAGCGACCAGGGGTGCACCAGCCCGCCGGCGACGGTTTCGACTTTGAGATCGCCGGCGGAGGAGGCAAATGTTTGCGCCGCCGCCAGGGCGGCGCGCGTCGGCAGCAACAAAACCACCAGCAACAAAATAAATTGCATTCCCGTCTCCATCGACCCCCGCGTCAACTATGTGGGATCGCGGAGGGTTCCGACAGTCCGTCTCGGACTAGCGGGTCTACTCATAAACGCACGCTATGCGCTCAGCGCCGATTGCGAGCGGCTGCAGTTAGCATTGGTGATGACACTTTGTCGCAGCGCGAGCTTCAGCAGTGTTGCGCAGGATCAATGTCAATCGCAGCCGAACCTAGGTTATCGGTAAAAGCGCGTAGAGTTCTGGCCGTGCGTTTATGAGTTCGCGCGCTAGTGCTTTTTCGGCTTTTGGCCGGGCAGCGTGAATGCGGTCAGGCCGCCCATGGCGATAAAGATCAGGCCAAGCAACAGCGCCATCGTGAACACGCTGCCTTCGTTGTCGATGACATTCCCGACGACGTTGGCGCGCGCGATGCCAACCGACACCACGGTAGCGGCCACGATAGTGGAGAGCGCGAGCCCGATAATGGCGAGCAGTTCGGCGAGCGCGACCCGATGGCGCTCGCGGCCGAGCGCGCGGCCGGATGGCGGCATAAAGCCGGTGTTTTCAATGGGCTTGCGCATGGCAATGCTACAAACGAATCCCTTGGCCGAGTGTTCCATTGTGGGGCGGGATGCGGGCGGCCGTTCGGCTCCATTGCGGCAAAGCCGGTAGGGAACCGCGGCGTTTTCGTGACTATGGTTAACGAAACGTGAACGCGCATGGTCTCGAAAAGCCTGTCCTTGACTTGTTCGGGGATGGGTACAGGTTTTCGGATAAGACCATGCACCAATAATGCCTTACTGCACCGCAGTAAGCACCTGCGGCTGCCAGTCCATCGCGACGTGGCCAGGTTCCGCCGCCACGCGGTCGAGCCAGTCGCGGATTGCCGGGAAGCGCGCGAGATCGAAGTCGCACCGATTCGCCACGTGGGTGTAGGCGTAGAGCGCGATGTCGGCGATGGTGAAGTGATTGGCGGCGAAAAACCGGTGGCCGGCGAGGTGCATCTCCATGACGCCGAGCGCGCGATAGCCGTTTTCCATCCAGTCCTCGAGCGCGTGCTGCTGCAGTTCGCGCCCGCCCTTGATCAGCGCCAGCCAGAAATAGGCGGCGCCGATATTGGGCTCCAGGCTGTGCTGCTCGAAGAACATCCATTGCATCGCCTCGGCCCGCTCAATGCGGTCCTCCGGCGCCAGCGTGGTACCGCCGGCGACGTACCAGAGAATGGCGTTTGATTCGGCGAGATAACGATTGGGCGCGACTTCGAGCAGCGGGATCTGCCCATTCGGATTCTTGGCTAGGAATTCGGGCGTGCGGCTGGCGCCTTGCAGGATGTCCACTTCCACCAGATTGAATGGAATGCCGAGCCGGGCCAGCGCCAGGCGGACCTTGTAGCTGTTGCCGGAACGCTGGTCGGAATAGAGCGTGTACATTGAGATTCTATTTCGTTTGCGCATGATCTTATCCGAAAACCTGTACCCATCCCCGATCAAGTCAAGGACAGGTTTTTCGGGATCATGCGCTAGCCCCGAATTAATCAGTTGCTCCGATATGGGGAGCAAAGTCCGGCAATAACAAGGCCGGCACGCGTGACGATAATGCGTTGCCAAATTC
Organism: uncultured Alphaproteobacteria bacterium; assembly: GCA_963709855.1. GTDB lineage: Bacteria > Pseudomonadota > Alphaproteobacteria > Rhizobiales > Xanthobacteraceae > Pseudolabrys. Next base: position 258,128 of record CAVPXX010000004.1, read on the forward strand.
GTGGCGCAGTGCAGCAAATGCTCCGCGTTAAATGCTTCAATATGAAAAATTTATTCTGCTGCCACCCGGTGCGCGCGGGCGTATTCCAAGAGCGCGTTGTCGTCGGCCGGCTTGATCGGCGTGAAGTCGCGGTGCGCGATCCATTCCGGCCGCGTAAATTTGGTGATGTGGTTGGAGACCGCGCACAGCGTCAGGTAAACGATCTTGCGCGGGTAGGGTGTGATGTTGGGCGGCGAGGCGTGCACCAGATTGCCGTGGAACATTAGCACCGAGCCGGGCTTGCCGGTGGGCGCCACGATGCCGACGCCGTTGACGTCTTCCGCCTCGGCGGCGAGCCGCGTCACCGTCTCCTTGTCGAGCGTCCACAAGGGATACGACGTGGTGAGCTTGTCGTGGCCGGCCGCGAACACGCCCTGCTTGTGACTTTTCGGAATCAGCAGCAGCGGGCCATTGATCGGCATCACCTCGTCGAGGAACACCGCGATGTTCATGGCGCGCGCGTCCGGCATGCCGTCGTCGCGCTGCCAGGTGCCGTAGTCCTGGTGCCACTGCCAGACGTCGCCCTCGAAGGCGGCCTTAGCGTTGAGCTTGAACTGGTGGACGTACACATCCTCGCCGAACAATTGCCGCAACGGTTCGACTAATCGGGGGTGTCGCGCCAGCAGGCCGAACACGTCGCTGAAGGTGTGCGCGGCGAAAGCGGTGCGCGGAGCCCCGGACTTCTCGCGCCAGACCTCCTGGCGATCGAGCTTGAGGATGTTCTCGGCTTCCACGCGCAGCAGTGCGATCTCATCTTCCGAGAAGCAATTGGGGAAGAAGACGTAGCCCTGCTCGTCGAAGGCTCCAAGCTGCTCGGCGTTGAGCTGCATGAACAGCGCTCCCTGATACGGTGGCGGCCGTTGATCCGGCTCTTGGGGAGCTATTTTAGAGCGCGTAGGACAAATTGCCACTGGCCGTTTTCTTTCATGGCGCGACGCAGCAACAGCGCGAAGGCCAGCAACATGATTGGAACTGCTAGGGGAATCAGCGTGGCCTGCGGAACCGAGCGGGCAACCAGCGGAACTATCCACAGCGCGGCCAGAATTGTTTTTTCGTGAGGGCCGAAGCCGCGCGTGAAACCGTCGGCCGCGAGATAGGCGAGGGCCGGCGCCAGCAGCATCAGGTCATAGTCGAGGCTGTAAGGCGTCCCCAGCACGCTGCCGATCAGCAGGCCTGCGGCCTTGAGCGGATAGGCCGCCGGGCCGCGCCAAAGCAAAGCCAGCGCCGCGGCGGTCGCGAGGGTAATCGCGCCTTGCAGGGCATAAGCGCGCGCGAGGCCGCTGCCCCACGTGCGCACCCAGGAAAACACGCTCCGGATCTTGTACCATTCGGTGTCGCCCTGCTCGAGCACGACGGTGCGGGTGAACTTGGTGGAGGCGAGGAACGCGCTCGATACGACGAAGCCAAACGCAAATGTGACGGCGAGCGCCAACCGCGCCACCGTCGCCGCGGCTGCGACAAATCTGGCTTAAGAGATGGTTAGGTCATCAACAGGCTTGATGAATGCATCATTGTTTGCGTCTTGCTGTCGCCGTTTTGGCCGATTACGACATTATATACTCATATCCTGCATATACTCATCCTCCTGCAGACGACGAAGATTCGGAGATTTTCGATGGCCTTCCTTGCGGACCAGCTCAAGCGCGTCAAGCCGTCGGCGACCATCGCGGTCACCGACAAGGCGCGCGCGCTCAAAGCGGCGGGCCGCAATGTCATCGGGCTGGGCGCGGGCGAGCCGGATTTCGACACCCCCGACAACATCAAAGAGGCGGCGATCAAGGCGATCCGCGAGGGCAAGGCGTCCAAGTACACCAACGTGGACGGCATCGCTGAGCTCAAGGACGCGGTGGTCAAGAAGTTCAAGCGCGAGAACGGCCTCGACTACAAGCCGTCACAGATCACGGTCGGCACCGGCGGTAAGCAGGTGCTGTACAACGCTTTTATTTCGACGCTAAACCCGGGCGACGAGGTGATCATCCCGGCGCCCTATTGGGTAAGCTATCCCGACATGGTGCTGCTTGCTGGCGGCGAGCCGGTGGCGGTCCAGACCTCGATGGCGACCGGCTTCAAGATGACGGCGGCGCAACTCGAGCGCGCGATCACACCAAAGACCAAATGGGTCCTGCTCAACTCGCCGTCGAACCCGTCGGGCGCCGCCTATACGCGCGCCGAGCTGAAGGCGCTCACCGATGTGCTGGTGAAGCATCCGCATGTGTACGTAATGACCGACGACATGTATGAACACCTGGTTTACGACGACTTCGTGTTCACCACGCCGGCGCAGATCGAGCCGTCGCTTTATCCGCGCACGCTCACCATCAATGGCGTGTCGAAGGCCTATTGCATGACCGGCTGGCGCATCGGCTATGCCGGCGGACCGGAGCCTTTGATCAAGGCGATGGCGATGGTGCAGTCGCAATCGACCTCGAACCCAGCGGCGGTGTCGCAATGGGCGTCGGTGGAAGCGCTCAACGGGCCGCAGGATTTCATCGCCAAGCACAACAAGATTTTCAAGGAGCGGCGCGACCTCTGCGTGTCAATGCTCAATCAAGCCAACGGCATCAAGTGCCCGACGCCGGAGGGCGCGTTCTATGTCTATCCGTCCTGCGCCGGCACCATGGGCAAGACCGCATCGACCGGCAAGAAGCTTTCGAGCGACGAAGACTTCGTCACCGAATTGCTCGAAGCCGAGGGCGTGGCCGTGGTGCAGGGCACGGCTTTTGGCCTCGGGCCCGCGTTCCGCATTTCCTATGCCACCAAGACCGAAGATCTGGAAGAAGCCTGCCGGCGCATCCAGCGATTTTGCGGAAATTTGAAGTAAAAAGGGACTGTCGTGGCAAAGCCACGACTACCAGCCTACCTCGCCCGCCGGCTGCTTTTGACTTCGCCCGGAGTTCCGCTCACAATTGCAATAGAACGGCATAACCACAAAGGGGGATGCATGCGTCGCGTTTTCATGGGGCTAGGCGCCCTTGCGTTCGGCTTCATCACGGCGATCGGCGGCGCAGCCGCTCAGGACCGCGTCAAAGCAGGTACGCTGGTCTGCGATATTTCCGCGGGTCTCGGCATGATAATCGGCTCGCAGAAGGGTGTGCAGTGTATGTTCAATCCGGATCAGGCCGGCCCGCAAGAGGCCTATGTCGGCACCATCAGCAAGTTCGGCCTCGACATCGGTGCGACATCGGGTGGCCAGATGGTGTGGGCGGTCTACGCGCCGTCGTCGTATGGCTTCGGCGCCCTTGCCGGCGTCTATAGTGGCGCGACGGCTGAAGCGACGATTGCGGTGGGTCTCGGCGCCAACGCGCTGGTCGGCGGTTCCAATCGCACGGTCGCGCTGCAACCATTGTCGGTGACGGGACAAACCGGACTTAATCTGGCAGCTGGCGTCGCTTCACTCGAGTTGCGTCCAGCGCGCTGAGGGCACATCTCGTGACAACTTAGACGGCCGCCTGCGGGCGGTCGTTTCATTTTCATTGAGTCCACCATCGCCTCTTGCCAGTGCCGCTCTCACCTGAGACGATACTGTGACAGGGCCGGGAAACCAGGTCCGACCTCCCGGCCGGCAAGGGAGGTATTTATGGGACAAAATGGCACGGGTCCCAGGGGTCCCCGGTGCATCGCGCTGGTGGGCCCATTCCAGAGCGGTAAGACAACCCTGTTAGAGGCGATTCTCGCGCGCACCGGCGCGGTGCAGCGCCAAGGCACGGTGGATGCGGGTACCACCGTCAGCGACGGAAGCAAGGAAGCCCGCCAGCACAAGATGAGCGTCGAGGCTTCGATCGCCACCACCAGTTTCATGGGCGACAGTTACACGTTTATCGATTGTCCCGGTTCGATCGAATTCATTCATGACATGCGGGCGGCGCTGCCGGCGGTCGATGCCGCGGTCGTGGTCTGCGAGGCCGACGAGAAGAAAGTGCCGCAGCTGCAATTGATCCTGCGCGAATTGGAAGACCACAACATTCCGCACTTCCTGTTCCTCAACAAAATCGACAAAGCGGACAAGCGCGTGCGCGAGACGCTCAAGCTGTTGCAGCCGGCCTCACGAGTGCCGCTGCTGCTGCGCCAGATTCCGATCTGGAACGGCGATCTTATCGCTGGCTTTGTCGATCTCGCGCTCGAGCGCGCTCATGTCTACAAGGAGAACGCGGCGTCCGAGGTAATTGAGCTCAAGGGCGAGGATCTCGATCGCGAGAAGGAAGCGCGCTTCACCATGCTGGAGACGCTGGCCGACCACGACGACGAACTGATGGAGCAGCTGCTCGAGGACATCCAGCCGCCGCGCGACAAGGTGTTCGACGATCTCGCCAAGGAATTGCGCGATCATTTGGTCGTTCCTGTGCTGCTCGGCGTCGCCACCCGCTCGAACGGCGTTTTGCGCCTGCTGAAGGCGCTGCGCCATGAAGCACCTGGCGTGGCCGAGACGGCCGCACGCCTCGGCGCCAAGGTCGGCAACGATACGCTGGCGCTGGTGCTCAAGACTTTCCACACCACCCACGGCGGCAAGATGTCGGTGGCGCGGCTGCTCGCAGGACAAGCCGGTGACGGAACCACGTTCAATACGCCAGAAGGCGAGGCCGGCCGCGTGTCCGGCGTGTTCAAGATCATGGGCCAGCACTTCGACAAGCGCGGCCAGGCGCTCGCCGGCGAGACCGTCGCTTTCGGCAAGCTCGATCATGCCAAGACCGGCGACACGCTGTCCGCCGGCAAGCAGGTACATCCAGCGCTCGTCGAGGTGAAACCCTATGCGCCCGTACTCGCGCTGGCGGTGCAGGCCAAGGAGCGCAAGGACGACGTCAAACTCGGCGCCGCCTTTACCAAACTGACCGAAGAGGATCCCTCAATCACCGTCGTGCACAACGCCGAGAACCACGAGGTCGTTATCTGGGGGCAGGGCGAGATGCATTTGCGCGTGGCGGCCGAACGACTCGGCGATCGTTACGCGGTTCCGGTCTCGACGCGGCCGCCGACGGTCGGCTATCGCGAGACCATTCGCAAGCCAGTCACTGTGCGCGGGCGGCACAAAAAGCAATCCGGCGGCCATGGCCAGTTTGGCGACACCGTGCTGGAGATCAAGCCGCTGCCGCGCGGTTCCGGCTTCAAGTTCGAGGACAGGATCACCGGCGGCGTGGTGCCGCGCAATTACATCCCGGCGGTGGAGGAGGGTGTCATCGACGAACTCAAGCACGGGCCGCTCGGCTTCCCGGTGGTCGATATCGCGGTAGCGCTGATTGACGGCTCCTACCACACGGTGGATTCCTCGGACATGGCGTTCCGCATCGCCGGCCGCGTGGGGATCGCCGAAGGCTTGCCGCAGTGCCAGCCGGTGCTGCTGGAACCGATCCATCTGGTCGAGATCGTCTGCCCGAGCGAGGCCACGGCGAAGATGAACGCTATCCTGGCCGGCCGGCGCGGACAGATCCTCGGTTTCGACACCCGCGAGGGCTGGCCGGGCTGGGACACGGTGCGCGCGCAGATGGCGGAAGCGGAAATCGGCGATCTCATCATCGAGGTGCGCTCGGCCACCGCCGGCGTCGGATCGTTTGCGTTCAAGTTCGACCATATGGCCGAACTCACCGGCCGCACCGCCGACCAGATCATCGCGGCGAGGCGCGCGGCCGAATAAAACGCTCCCATATCCGTGACTTGCCTGTGAAGGCCGGCCGCCTTACTTGTTGGCGCGCGATTCCTAGAGGTTATGCGCCATGAACGTCATTATTCGCCGCCGCGGCTGGGAAATTCCCGAGCGCCTCGCCGCGCCCGAGCACTTATTCTTTGATCGCCGCAGTTTTTTGGTCGGCGGCGCAAGCGCGATGGCGCTGGCGCCGCGCGCGGCAAGTGCGCAGCGCGTCTCCGACGTTGCCAATCTGCCGGACCCGACCGCCGTCCTTTATCCGGCCAAACGCAACGAGAAATATGCGCTCGACCGACCGATCACCGACGAGAAGATCAACGCGCACTACAATAATTTCTACGAATTCAATTCCTCGAAGGAAGTCTCCGAGCAAGCGCAAAAGCTCGAGACCCGGCCGTGGACGGTGAAGATCGACGGGCTGGTGGAGAAGCCGTTCGAGATCGGCATCGACGATCTGATCCGCAAAATGACGCTCGAGGAGCGCACCTACCGCCACCGTTGCGTGGAAGCCTGGAGCATGGCGATTGCTTGGACCGGTTTCCCGCTCGCCAAGCTGGTCGATTTCGCCAAGCCGCTCGACTCCGCCAAATTCGTTCGGATGGAAACTTTTATGAACCCGAAGATAGCGCCCGGCGAGCGGATGCCCTGGTTTCCGTGGCCTTATGTCGAAGGCCTCACCATGGCGGAAGCGACCAACGAACTCGCCTTCCTCGCCACCGGCGCCTACGGCCACCCGATGCTCAAGCAGCACGGCGCGCCGCTGCGGCTGGCGGTGCCCTGGAAATACGGTTTCAAGTCGATCAAATCGATCGTGCGCTTTAGCTTCGTCGAGCAGCGGCCGAAGGGTTATTGGGAAGCGCTGCAGTCGGCCGAATACGGCTTCTGGGCCAACGTCAATCCGGCGGTGTCGCATCCGCGCTGGAGCCAGGCGAGCGAGGAAGTGATCGGCACAGGCGAGCGGCGGCCGACGCTGATCTTCAACGGCTACGGCGACTATGTCGCCGGCATCTATAAGGGCCTGGAAGGTGAGCGCCTGTGGGCGTGAGTGCCGGCGCTCCTGTGGCTCGGAACTTTTCAGGGTCGACTGCGATTAGTGTATGATGAGCGCTGGGCGCAACCCGCGGAGGCTGTCATGTCCACCAATCAACCTGATATTGCCGGCTTTCAACGTGCGATCGCCAATTCGCTGCACGAACACTGGCGCCTCTATTTGGTCGAAGGCATTCTGCTGCTAGTGCTGGGCGCGGCCGCCATTGCCTTACCACCGATCGCCACGCTGGCGTTCACGATCGTCCTCGGCTGGCTATTTCTGCTCAGCGGCGTCATGGGGCTGATTACGACATTCTGGATGCGCCAGGCGCCGGGCTTCTGGTGGTCGTTGATCTCTGCCGTGCTCGGCGTCGCGGTCGGCGCTCTGCTGCTGGCGCGGCCGATTAGCGGGGCGTTATCGCTCACCATCGTGCTGGTCGTCTTCTTCGTCATCGAGGGCGTCGCCTCGATCATGTTCGCGCTCGATCATAAACGCGAGCTGTCCGGCCAATGGGGCTGGATGCTGGTGAGCGGTATCGTCGACTTGGTGCTAGCCACATTGGTGTTTGGCGGTCTGCCGAGCACGGCGGCCTGGGCGATCGGGCTCTTGGTCGGCATAAATATGGTGTTCGGCGGCGCTGCGCTGATCGCGATGGCGCTGCACGCAAAGAACGCGACGCCGTAACCGCTACTGCTGCACTTCCCCGGCTTCCGCTTCGGCGAGCGTGTCGCGCCAGTCCTTGCGCTTGAGCACGAAGGTGAGCGCCGAGAGCCCCAGCATGATGCCGCACGTGATCAGCAGTCCGAGCGAGATCGGCCGGCTGAAAAAGATCAAGTAGTCGCCGTTCGACATGATCAGCGATTGGCGCAGGCTCTGTTCGAACAGCGGCGCGATCACCAGTCCCAGCACCAGCGGTGCCGGGTCGAAGGCGAATTTGCGCAGCGCGTAGCCGAGCACGCCCATGATCAGCATGATGTAGACGTCGACGATCGAGTGGCTCACCTCATAGACGCCGACGATACAGAACATGATGATCAGCGGATAGAGATAGGCGTAGGGGATGCGCAATACGGTAACGAATAGGCCGACTAGCGGCAGGTTGAGCGCCAGAAGCATCAGGTTGCCGACATACATTGAGGCGACGAAGCCCCAGAACACATCCGGATGCTCGGTGACCAGCTGCGGCCCAGAATTGACGCCGTGCACCATCAACGCGCCCATCAGCACGGCCGTAATCGGGCCGGTTGGAATGCCGAGCGCCAGCATCGGCACAAAAGCGCCGGTGGAGGCCGAGTTATTGGCCGACTCCGGTCCGGCGACGCCGGCAACCGCGCCATGGCCGAATTCTTCTGGATGCTTGGAGACGCGGCGCTCCAGTGCATACGATAGAAAGCTGGAAATTATGTGCGCGGAGCCCGGAATAATGCCGATGATGAAGCCGAGCACGCTGCCGCGCGCGATCGGCATAATGGATTCGTGCCATTCCTTCCGGTTCGGCAATAGCTCGCGCAATTTCGGCGTGATGACTTCGCCGACCACCGTGTGGCTCGGCGTCGACAGGATCTCGCCGAGGCCGAATAGGCCAACCGCCACCGGCACGATGCCGATGCCGTCGCCGAGTTCGGCGAGGTCGAAACTGTAGCGGAAATGGCCAGTCATGTTGTCGATGCCGACCATGCCGAGCAGCAGGCCGATGCAGGCCATCAGCAGAGTGCGCACTAGGGACGATGATGACATGTAAGCGAGGAAGATCAGGCCCAGGGTCAGCATCGCAGTGTATTCCGGCGGGCCGAACTTCAAGGCGATGGTCGCGAGCGGCGGCGCGACCAGCGTGAGCATGACCACGCCGAAAGTGCCGGCGACCCAGGAGCCCACGGCGGCGATGCAGAGCGCGGAACCGGCGCGGCCCTTCTTAGCCATGGCGTTGCCGTCGATACAGGTCATCACCGACGAAGCTTCACCTGGAATGCGCATCAAGATCGAGGTAGTCGAGCCGCCATATTGCGAGCCGTAATAGATGCCGGCGAGCATGATCACGGCTTGCGTGGCGTTGAGCCCGAAGGTCACCGGCAGCAGGATCGAGATGCCGGACAGGGGCCCGATGCCCGGCAATACGCCGACCAGCGTGCCGACCACGCAGCCGAGGAAGGCATACCAGAGATTGTCGAGCTGGAAGGCGATGCCAAATCCATGCGCCAGGCTGATCAGAGTGTTTTCCACGAATGCGTCCTAGAAGCTATATTCAGGAAGGGGTGTCTTGAGGCCGTATACGAAAGAAACGTAAGTGAACAAGACGATGGCGATGCAGTAGATGCCGGCGCGTATCGGATTGCGCCGCTCGATGACAAGCAGCAGCGTGGTCATCATCAGCAACATGGTGATCGTGAAACCGACGCGCTCATAGAGCGCGATCGCGACGGCGGTGATAACTGTCACCATGGCGGCATGTTTGCCGTCCCCCCAACCGAGTTCGGAGAACGGCCCGCTTTCTTTGGCGCGCACGATCAGTATCAAGCCGAATATGATGGTCAGTGCCGCGACGATCATCGGCAGGAAGCCGGAGCCGGGCATGGACTAACTGTCCGACCGGCAAATCGCCGCTCAAGGCAATAACCGCCACACCGAAGACGACGAACGCGGCGCCTGCTACGTGATCTGCGCGTAGGATCATAATTTTTATCCCTGGCGGCCGATGGAAATCACCGCTTCGTCAGTACGCCTGCCGTCGATGTCCCAGAATTTCTGGAAATCCGGTCCATCGAGATAGGCCAGTTCCTGGCCGGCATTGGCGAGCACGGTCGTGAAGGCCTCGCTGTGTGCGGCGGTTTTTATTGCGCCGCGCAGCGTGGTCACAATCGGCTGCGGCGTTGCTTTCGGCGCAAAAATCCCAACCCACAGATAATATTCGACGTCGTAGCCGAGTTCCTTCAACGTTGGCACGTCTGGCAGAAACTTCGAGCGTGTGGCGCCGAACGTCGCCAGCGGACGCAGCTTGCCGGCCTTGATATGCGCGAGTGTGGCTGACAGCGACTGCGTCGTTACCTGCGCATTGTTACCGAGGATGGCGGTGATGGCCGGGCCGCCGCCATTGGTCGGCAAGTGACGCAGTTTCAAAGGGCCCGTCGCCTTTTCCAGATAGGCCAACGGCAAATGCGTGGCGCCATAAAGCCCGCCTGAACTGAAGACCATGTCTTGCTTAGTCTTAGCGGCGTCGATGAATTCCTTCGCAGTCTTGTAGGGCTGCTGGTCGTTGACCAGGAGCAGGACCGGATCGGCGACTAGGCGAGCGAGCGGAATGAAATCGGCTCGCGACGTTTTCACCGGACGGCCAAATAGTTTGTCTACTTCGGCATAACCGGAAATGCCGGTGTTGTGCGACAGCAGCGTGTAGCCATCCGGCTTGGCGGAGGCTACGACCTGCGCGCCGACCTGTCCGGCAGCGCCGGCCTTGGTTTCGACCACCACCGGCTGCTTGAGGATCGGCTCCATTGCGGCCGCTAGCGGCCGCGTTACGATTTCGTTGATGCCGCCCGGCGGGAACGCGTTGATGATCGTGATCGCGTGCGAGGGAAAAGCCTCTTGCGTAAATGCCGGCTTGGCGGCGAGCGAGGCCGCTGCCGCGGTTGTGCCGATGACGAATGTGCGCCGATCCATATTTTTCTTCCCGATTTGCTACGTAGTCGGCTGTTTCGATCAAAGACGAATGCCGCGCGATCACCAGCCGGCGACGCGCGGCATTTCTCATTTGGAGCTTTCGCTCCGTTATCCCTGCACGCGGCCGATGTTTCTGACCGCATCTTCGATGCGGGCGGCGTCGGCATCCCAGAACGTGGCGAATTCCGGCGCGTCGAGATAGTCGACATCCTGGCCGAGATTGGCCATTGAATTTTTGAAGATGTCCGTGGCAGCCGCTTGCTTGAGCACTGTGCGCAGATAGGTCACGACCGCCTGCGGCGTGCCTTTCGGCGCGAACAAGCCGACCCACAAATAGTATTCGATGTTATAGCCGAGCTCCTTCATGGTCGGGACATCAGGTAGCGCCTTGGTGCGATTGGCGCCGAACAAAGCGAGCGGCCTGGCCTTGCCCGCCTTGATCTGCGCCAGACAGGCCGAAACGGACGAGACCAGCACCTGCGCATTGTTGCCAAGGAACGACGTAAGGGCCGGTCCGCCGCCGTTGGTGGGCAAGTGGCGCAACTTCAGCCCGCCGGCCGCTTTCATGTACAGCGCCATCGGGATGTGCAGTGCGCCATACAGTCCGGAGGACGAGAAGATGATCGCGTCCGGCCGCTTCTTGGCGTCCTCGGTCAAGTCCTTCAGCGTCTTGTAGGGCTGCTGATCGTTGACGATGAGCACGCAAGGATCGGCGACAAAGCGTGCCAGCGGAATGAAATCGGCGCGGGTGAATTTCACCGGCCGGCCGAACAGCTTGTCCACTTCGGCGAAGCCGGAAATCGACGTGATGTGCGACAGCAGCGTGTAGCCATCGGGCTTGGAGGTGGCCGCAACCTGCGCGCCCACCGCGCCGGCAGCGCCGGCCTTGGTTTCGATCACCACCGGCTGCTTGACGATTGGCTCGAGCACGGCGGCAAGCGGACGCGTCACCACATCGGATGCGCCGCCGGGAGGGAACGGGTTGATGATGGTGATCGCGTGAGACGGATAAGCGTCCTCGGCGAAAGCGGGCCGAATGGTCAGGGCTGCTGCTGCGGCCGCACTGCCGGCGACGAAATCGCGTCTATTCATGGAATCCCCCCAAAAGCTGTTTGGCCGGTGGCGGGCCGGCTTTGTTATTGTCGTGGGGATGCTATCGCCCGCGGCGGTCGCCAATCAAGCATCAATGATCGCCACCGCCCGCGTCCAGCCGGCGGAACCGCCGCGCACCTTCACCGGAAAGCAACTCACCAGGAAGCCTTTCGGCGGTAGTCCTTCGAGATTGTGCAGTTTCTCGATATGGCAATAGCCAATTTCGCGCCCGGCGCGATGGCCTTCCCAGATCAGCTTGGGATCGTGGGTCTCGGCGTATTTCTTCATGGTGTAGATAAAGGGGGCGTCCCAGCTCCAGCCGTCGGTGCCGGTCACCCGCACGCCGCGCTCGAGCAGATAGAGCGTCGCCTCGCGGCCCATGCCGCAACCTTTGGCGACATAATCGGGACGGCGGTAGGCTTCGCCCGCGCTGGTGTTTACCACCACGATTTCAAGCGGTGAAAGCGTGTGGCCGATGCGCTTGAGCTCGGCCTCCACGTCGGCCGCACTCGCCACATAGCCGTCCGGGAACTTGCGGAAGTCGAGCTTCACGCCGGGTTGCAAGCACCAGTCCAGCGGTACTTCGTCGATGGTGATGGCGCGCTTGCCGTGATCCATGGTGGAGGCGAAGTGATAGGGTGCATCGAGATGGGTGGTGCAATGGGTGGACAGCCGCACCCATTCGAAGCCCCAGCCCTCGCCGTCGGGCAGGTCTTCTTTTTTCAGTCCGGGAAAGAATTTGAGCACGTCGGCGGCGGTCGCCTGATGATCGAGATACTCGATCTTGGGTCCGTAGCCGGGTGGGTCGGCGGCCACGTCGTTTTCGAGCGGCACCGAGATGTCGATGATCTTGCGCGGCATGTCGCTATGACCGATGTTGGTAAGATAGACCACATCAGTCTCAATCACGGCAACGAAACTGTCCAGGAGGTACCGATGCCCGCTTATTGGGTTGCGCGTTCGAAAATCAACGATCCGGTCGAGTACAAGAAATACACCGACTTGGTGCCGGCCATCATCGCCAAGTTCGGCGGCAAGGTGCTGGCGCGCGGCGGCAAGTTTCAGATCATGGAAGGTCCGGACAAATTCCATCGTTTCATCGTGATCGAATTTCCGACCCTGGAGCAGGGCGTCGCCTGCTTCACGTCGCCGGAATACGACCGCGCCGCGGCCTTCCGGCGTAGCGGCGCCGGCGAGGTCGAAACCATCATGGTGGAGGGGGTGTAAGGCGCCCACTGACCGGCGCCGCCCACTAGCGCAGGCCGTCCAACTTGGCTTAAAATGCTACAAAACGACAATAATCTGGGAGGGAGAACATGCTGCGGTATCTGAAATCGAAGACTTTTGCCGGCCTCGTTGGGGCGGTCGCGGCGCTCGCCGCGTTCGCGATATTTGCGATGTCGGCGAGTGCGCAAGACAAGAAGCCGATCAGAATCGGCTTAGGCATGGCGCAGACCGGCCCGCTCGGGCCGAACGGCAAGTCGGCCCTGCTGGCGATGGACATTTGGGTCGAGGAGATCAATGCCAAAGGCGGTCTGCTCGGCCGTCCGGTCGAACTTGTCCGCTATGACGACCAGAGCAATCCGTCGACGGTACCGGGCATCTACACCAAGCTGCTCGACGTTGATAAGGTCGACGTCATCGTCGGCGGCTACGCGACCAACCAGTTGGCGCCGGCCATGCCGATCGTCATGCAACGGAAGAAGGTGTTCCTTGGCTTGTTCGGCCTCGGAGTCAATCACGAATTCAACTACGACCGCTACTTCGCCATGATCCCGACCGGTCCAACGCCGACCACGTCGTTCACTCAGGGCTTCTTCGACACGGCGATGGCGCAGAATCCGAAGCCGAAGACAGTCGCAATCGTGGCCGCCGACGCCGAGTTCTCTAAGAACGCTTCCGACGGCGCGCGCGAGAACGCCAAGAAGGCGGGCCTGAAGATCGTCTACGACAAGAGCTATCCGCCATCCACCACCGACTTCTCGCCGATCGTGCGCGCGATCCAAGCGGCCAATCCAGATGTGGTGGTCATCTGCTCCTATCCGCTCAACTCGGTCGGCATGGTGCTGGCGGTGAACGAGGCCAAGTTCATGCCGAAGATGATCGGCGGCGGCATGGTCGGCCTGCAATCGACCGTGTTCAAGACCAAGCTCGGGCCCGCGCTCAATGGCTTCATCAACTACGACTTCTGGCTGCCGGCGAAATCGCTTTTGTTCGACGGCACCGAAGCGTTCATGAAGAAGTATCAGGAACGCGCGGCCACGGCCGGCGTCGATCCGCTCGGCTACTATATGGCGCCGTTTAGCTATGCCTATCTGCAGGTGCTCGGCGACGCCATCACCGCCACCAAAGGTACCGACGACGCCAAGCTCGCCGCCTACCTGCATAGCCACACGTTCAAGACCGTGGTCGGCGACGTCAAATTCGCCGCCAACGGCGAATGGGTGAAGTCGCGCGTGCTGCAGCAGCAGTTCCGCGGCATCAAGGGCAACGGTATCGACCAGTTCAAGGACCCGAATACCGAGGTCGTCATCACCCCGGCCGAGTACAAGTCGGGCGACGTGATCTACCCCTACGAAAAGGCCAAACAATAGAGCCGTCCCAACCTGCCCACGATTGGGCCACTGATTCCAGCGCGGCGCGGTCGGTTCGGCCGCGCCGCGTCGGTTTTTGGGCTCTGGTGCGACTGCGCAAGGGTGGACCATATCGTCCAGCGCTGTCATTATTGGTTACCGAATAAAACAAGATATATCGGGAGGAACCGCATGATGACTTATTTTAAATCGCAGACATGTGCCTGGCTTACGGGGGCGACAGTCGCTCTTGTGATCAGCGCGATGTCTGTGGTCTCCGGACACGCGCAGACCAAGGATCCGATCAAGATCGGATTCGCCATGTCGCTTACCGGTCCGCTCGCCGCCAACGGCAAAATGTCGCTGGTGGCCATGCAGATCTGGGAAGACGACATGAATGCCAAAGGCGGCCTGCTTGGCCGGCCGGTCAAGCTTATCTACTACGACGATCAGAGCAGTCCGGCACAGGTTCCTAGTATTTACGCAAAGCTGCTCGATATCGACAAGGTCGATCTGATCGTCAGCGGCTATGCCTCGACCCAGATCGCCGCAGCAATGCCGACGGCAATCGCGAGGAAAAAGCTGTTCATGAGTTTGTTCGGCACCGGCGTCAACGAGACGTTCAACTATAATAGATACTTCTCGATGATTCCAAACGGCCCAACCCCGAAGCCGGCCTTTACGCGCGGATTCTTCAAGGTCGCTGAAGTACAGAAGCCCAAGCCGCAAACGATCGCTTTAGCGTCTGCAGACGCCGAATTCGGACACAATGCTTGCGAAGGCGCACGCGAGAACGCGAAGACGTCTGGATTTAAGATCGTATACGACAAGAGCTATCCGCCAACGACAGTCGACTTTACGTCGATCGTGCGGGCGATCCAGTCTGCAAATCCGGATTTACTGGTGGTCTGCTCATACCCGCTCGACACCGTCGGCATGGTTAAGGCGATGCACGAAGTCGGCTTTAAGCCGAAGATGTGGGGCGGCGCGATGGTCGGCCTGCAGGCGACGGTGTTCAAGACCCAGCTTGGCCCGCTGCTCAACGGCGTGGTCAATTTCGAAACCTGGCTGCCGGTCAAGTCGATGGAATTTCCCGGCTCGCTGGAACTGCTCAAGAAATATCAGGAGCGCGCCAAGGCCGCCGGCACCGACCCGCTCGGCTACTATATGCCGGTGTGGGCCTATGCCTACGTGCAGGTGCTCGGCGACGCCATCACCGCCACCAAGAGCCTCAATGACGACGTGCTGGCCGACTATATTCACAAGACCACGTTCAAGACCGTGGTCGGCGACGTGACGTTCAACAAACAGGGCGAGTGGGCAGAAGAGCGCACGATGGCGGCCCAGTTCCAGAACATTAAGGGCAACAGCATCGACGACTTCCGCGATCTGAAAACCGAGGTGATCATCTATCCGCCGCAATACAAGAGCGGCGAGGTGATCTATCCTTACGAGAAGGCGAAGTGATCTAATCCAGAGCGAAACGAAACGGCGCGGGAGAAATCCTGCGCCGTTTTTATTTGCGCATGTGCATCACATGCCGAGATAAAACTTGCGGATCAGGTCGTTGTTGTTGAGCTCGGCAGCCGAGCGGCCCTCGAAGGCGATTTTGCCGTGCACGATAACATAGCCGCGGTCGGCAATGCGGATGGCTTGGGTGAAATTCTGCTCGGCCATCAGGACCGTGAGCTGGTAGTGGTCCTTGAGTTCTTTAATGGCGTCGATGGTGCGAGCGACCAAGAGTGGCGCGAGACCGACCGAGGGCTCGTCCACCAGCAGGATGCGCGGTGCCAGCATGAGCGCGCGAGCGAGCGCCAGCATCTGCTGCTCGCCGCCGCTCATGGAGCCGGCGAGCTGGCTACGCCGCTCGGCCAGGCGCGGAAAGGCCTCGAAGCAGAAATCGAGATTGGTTTTGATCTGCGCGCGCGCCTTGGGCCGGAAGGCGCCCAGCATCAGGTTTTCTTCCACGGTCAATTTCGGGAACAGCCGGCGCCCTTCCGGCACCAGCGCGATGCCGAGATCGACGATCTGCTCGGTTTTCATTCCGACCAGGTCGTGCTTCACGCCGTCAATTTCCGCGACGATACGGCCAGCCACCGGGCGCAGAATGCCCATGATGCACTTCATCAGCGTGCTTTTGCCGTTGCCGTTGGTGCCGAGCAGCGTCACCGTCTCGCCGGCGTTCACCGACATCGAGACGTCCTCGATCACCCGCACCGCGCCGTAGGCGGCGTGCACGTTTTCGATGGTGAGACTACTGCCCAAGATAAGCCCTCACCACTTCGGGGTCGCGCACCACGTCTTCCGGCTTGCCGTCGGCGACCTTCCGGCCGGACACCAGCACGGCGAGCCGCTGCGAGAAGCTCATCACCGCGCTCATGATGTGCTCGATCAGGATGATGGTGATGCCGCGCTCGTTCAGCCGTACCAGCAGCGCCAGGATGTCCTCGATCTCCGAATGCGACAGTCCGGCCATCGATTCGTCGGCGATGAGCAGTTTCGGCTCCGCCGCCATGGCGCGCGCGAGCTCGAGCTTGCGCATCTCGACTTGCGTTAGGTCGCGCGGCATCTGCTTGGCCTTCTTCGCCAGCCCGAACATGTCGAGAAGCTCGTGGCAACGCGCATCGAGATCGCCCGCCGAGCGCAACGGCCCCAAGCGCGCATGTACGGTATAGAGCAGCGGAATGCGCAAGTTGTCGGCGAGGTTCATGCTGTGGAACGGCCGCGGCAGTTGGAAGCTGCGCGCCAATCCGCGATGGGTGCGCTGATGCGCAGCGAGCCCGTCGATCACATGGCCGTCGAAATTGACGGTGCCGGCTTCGTTCTGCAGCGTGCCGCAGATGCAATTAACCAGCGTGCTCTTGCCCGAACCGTTTGGCCCGATCAGTCCGAGCCGCTCGCCCGGCTGCACCTCGAGCGTGATGCCGTCGAGCGCGACGAAGCCGCCGAACCGCTTGCTGATATTGTCGACATGCAGCAGCGCGCTCATGGCCGCCTCCGCGCGCGCAAGCGTTCCTGCACCAGTCCGACCAGCCCATTGGGCGCGATGATCACGAAGGCGACCAGCAGCAGGCCGACGATCAGCAGGTTGACCGCCGAGGAGATGGTGACGGTGGCGATCTGCTGCAGCGAGCCGAGCAAAATGGTGCCGACCAGCGGGCCGATCCAGCTGGTGGTGCCGCCGATCATCGGCATGGCGATCGAATTGACCGCGTATTCCAGGCCGAACGTGGACGACGGCTGCAGATAGCCGATGTAATAGGGGAACGGTGCGCCGGCCATGCCCATGAAGGCGCCCGACAGCGTGGTGGCGATCAGTTTCAGGCGCAGCGTCGGCACGCCGGAGGCTTCCGCCGCCATCTCGTCGTCACGGATGGTAGCGAAGCCGAAGCCGAGCTGCGAGCGCTCGATCGTGCGCGCGGTGGTCAAGGCGATCACCGCCAGAACCAGCATCAGCACGAACAGATATTCGATGTAATTGATCTGCAGACCCGCGATATCGAGCGTTTCCGGGCGGATGATGTAGGCGCCCCGCGAACCGCCGACGAAGTCCCAGTTCACCACCAGCGTTTGCAACACCACCGCGAGCGCGAGCGTGGCGATGGCGAAGAAGGCGCCGCGCAGCCGCAGCGTCAGATAGCCCATGCCGAAGCCGACGACGCCTGATACCGCCGCGCCGATCAGCATGAGGACCGGCACCGGCAGCGGATAGAGCTTGTGCATGAAAACCGACGAATACGCGCCGAGCGCAAAAAACGCGGCCGAGCCAAAATTCACATAGCCGCAATAGCCGCCGAGGATGTTCCAGGCGGTCGCCAGCACGATGAATTGCAAGATCGTATAGCCGGCGAAATAGAAGTAATCGAGATGCAGCCAATGGGCGAAAGCCAGGATGAGGAGGCCGACGCCAATCGAGACAGTTGAGAATTTCAGCGCGTTCACGGGTTACCGTCCCAAGAGTCCCGCCGGCCGGAAGGCGAGCGTCATAAGAAGGAAACCAAACGCCACCGCCGGCGCCCATGAC
Organism: uncultured Alphaproteobacteria bacterium; assembly: GCA_963709855.1. GTDB lineage: Bacteria > Pseudomonadota > Alphaproteobacteria > Rhizobiales > Xanthobacteraceae > Pseudolabrys. The sequence continues at coordinate 276,175 of CAVPXX010000004.1, forward strand.
GGACCATAGAAGGTGGAGGTCAGGCTCTCCACCACGCCGAGCAACATGGCCGCGATCAGGGTGCCGGGCATGCTGCCGAGCCCGCCCAGCACGCAGATAGCGAATACGCGGCCGATATATTCGCGCCCGACCGAGGGCTCGATCGGCTGGATGATGATGAGCAGCGCGCCGGCGATCGAGGCGGCGGCGATTGAAATGGCGAAAGCGATGCGCTTGATGCGGATCGGATCGGCCGCCATCAACTGCAAGGCCAGCTGGTCTTGCGACACCGCCATGATGGCGCGGCCGAGAAAGGTACGGGTGACGAACAGTTGCAGCGTGGCGAACATCGCCAGCGCCACCAGGCAGGGCACCAGCATGCGCAGCGGCAGGTCGATCAGTCCGATATGGATGCTGGGGCCGATATAGGCGGCTTCGACGTAACGGTAGTCGACGCCGAACACTAGGATCAGCGATACTTCGGTGACGAACAGCAGGCCGAAGAAGAACGCGAGGCCGCGCAGGGATTCCTGGCCACGTTTTTCGAACGACTGATAATAGACCTGATAGACCACCGCGCCGAGCGCGTAGAACGCCGGCAGCGCGAGGATGCTCACCACGATCGGGTCAACGCCGTAATTGATGTTGATGAAATAGGCGATGTAGGAGCCGAGGATGATGAAAGCCGGATGCGCGATGTTGACGATGTCGAGCATGCCGAACGAGATCGACACGCCGGCGGTAACGGCGGCGTAAAAGCCGCCGAGCAGCAGCCCCGCGACGATCGCGTTGATCAGGAGATCCCAGGAAATATCCATGCCGCTTTCAACCGGCGCATTCGTTCAAACAGATCGCGTTGCAGGGATGGTCACCGGCACTGCGGCGTCCCGCGCGACGCGGGTGGTCGCGATCTGCATGTCGAACTGGCCGGTTTTGTTTCCCCTCTGAACTTAAGTTTCTTCTTTGCCCGAATTGGCATCCGGGCTTTGCGCGGCAGTTTGCAGGAAGCCCGGCGGCTTGGCTAGCCCATTGATCGATCAGCCGAACCCGAGATTCTGACCAATCACGCATGATCTTATCCGAAAACCGGGTCCCACTTTTCAGGATCATACGTTCCGCGGCAAAACGAAACGCCCGCCGCCGGACATGGGCCGGGACGGCGGGCGCTAACGGAAATCGCTTGTTCAGGCGGCGGCTTGCGGCCGGACCCCCGCGGGCAACGGCATCGGCTTGTTGGCGCTGTCTTTGAACTCGACGGTCATGAACACCAGCTCGCGGTCACCGAGATTTTCCAGATCGTGCACCTTGAACTCGCCTTTGCCGTAGGTCTCGTGGCGCGTCTCGCCCGGCTGATAGGAATAATCGACCGTGGTACCGTCATGCACGTGCTGACGGCCGCGGCCGCCGCTGACCGCGGTCCAGAAATAATCCAGTACATGGCGGTGGAACCCGATGCGCTCGCCGGGCGCGAGCCGGATGATCCATACCCGCGTGCGCTCGGTCTCCGACAGCAGGGTGGAGCCGACGCAAGGGTTCGGATTGCTGGCCTCGCGCTCGAATTCGGCGGCGATCTCCGCCGGCCACTGCGATTTGTCCTTTTTCTCGGCAGCTTTGTCGAGCATGCTCAGAGCCATAAGAATTCCTCCGGTGCTATTTGCGGTCATATATAGCATATTTCGGTAAACGGAAAGATTGAGGACGCTTCATTGACTGGGACCAGGGCGGTTATCATCGGCGGGTCGATGAGCGGCTTGCTGAGCGCGCTGATGCTGCGCCGGGCCGGCTGGACGGTGGACATCTACGAGCGCGTTGAGAGCGAACTGTCCGGCCGCGGCGCCGGGATCGTCGCGCAGGCTGGAACTGATCGAGCGCTTGCGTAAGCTGGGGCTCGCCACCGACGCGCTCGGCGTGCACATCACCACCCGCAAGATCCTCGATGCGCAAGGGCGGCTGACCGACGAATTCCATTGCCCACAGGTGCTCACCGCCTGGGAGCGCGTCTACCGGCTGCTGCGCGACGCCTTTCCGCCGGAACGCTATCACCGCGGGCGCGGGCTCGCCGGTTTCGAGTCGGGCGCCGATTCGGTGCTGGCACGGTTTTCCGATGGTGAAACGATCGAGGCCGATCTGCTGGTGGGTGCCGACGGCACGCGCTCGACTGTGCGCCAGCAGGCGCTGCCGAGTGCGGTGCCGCTCTATACCGGTTATTGCGCCTGGCGAGCGCTGATCGCGGAAGACGCCATTCCGCCGGACACCCATCGCGAACTGTTCGAATACATGACGTTTACATTGCCGCCGGGCGAGCAGTTGCTCGGTTATCCGGTGGCGGGGTCGGACAACGATCTGCGCCCCGGCCATCGCCGCTACAATGTGGTGTGGTACCGGCCGGCCGACGAGAAGACCAAGCTGCAATGGCTGCTCACCGACGAGCGCGGCACCACCCACGCGATCTCGATCCCGCCGCCGCTGATCCGCCGCGAAGCGATCGCGGAAATGCGGGCCGATGCCGAGCGCCTGGCGGGGCCGCAATTCCGCCAGATCGTGCGGCTGATCGAGGAGCCGATCTTGCAGCCGATCTACGACCTGGAATCGCCGCACATGGCGTTCGGCCGTGTCGCGATCCTCGGCGATGCGGCCTTCGTGGCGCGCCCGCACGTGGCGGCCGGCGTCTCCAAGGCGGCGGACGACGCCGCTGCGCTGACGCAGGCGCTGCAGGCGGAGCCTGACGTGCCGACGGCACTCAAGCGCTACGAGGCGGCGCGCCTGCGCGAGAACTACCGCATCATCGAGCGCGCGCGCCATCTCGGCGCCTATTTGCAGGCGACGCAAACGCAGGAAGAGCGGGCGCGCGCCGGGCTGCAAGTACGCCGGCGCGAGCGCGGAAGCCGGCGCTGGATTTTTTGTAGCATTCGCGCGAAAATATACCGTCATGCCAGCTTGTGCTGGCGTCTATGCCTTTCTTTGCTGACGCATTAAGGAGTGGATGGCCGGGACGAGCCGGCCATAGCAATCGGTCAAATCCCCAACAGTTTCTTCAAATTCCCGCCCGCTAGCGCCGCGCGGGTGCTGGCGTCGAAGCTGTCGACCGAATTGATGTGGCCGATCGGATCGAATTCCAGCATGTCGAAGGGGTAGTCGGTGCCCATGATGATGTGATCGACGCCGAAAGTTCTTACCAGCGCTTCCAATTGCAGCGGCGTGAACACCACGGTGTCGAAATAGACTTGTCTCAGGTAGTGGCCCGGCGGCTTGGGCAGATCGGCCTGGCAGTCCGAGCGCGCGCCCCATGCATGATCGATGCGGCCGGAATAGGCGCCGAGATAGCCGCCGCCATGCATGGCGAAAATTTTCAGGTTGGGATGGCGCTCCAGCACGCCGTCGAAGATCAGATAGTGCAGCGCGAGCGTGGTCTCGAACGGATTGCCGATGATGTTGTTGAAGTAGAAGCGAGACAGCCGCTTACCTTCGGTGAAGCCGTTCGGATGGATGATCACCAGCGCGCCGAGCTCCTCGGCTTTCTTCCAGAACGGAGCGAAGGCGGGATCGGACAGTTCCCGGCCGGCGACATTGGTCAGGATCTCGACGCCCTTGAACTTGAGCTGCTTCATGCAGCGCTCGAGTTCCTTCGCGGCCTCAGTTGCCGTCCTGCATCGGCACGGTGCCGGTCGGGATGAACCGATCCGGATGTTTGGAGACGAATTCGGCGACACCGTCGTTGATCATGCGCGCAGCAGGCACCGCGTATTCGAGCGCGACGGTGTGATAACACTGCGGCGGCGGTGGCATCACCAGCTGCATGTCGACGCCCATCCTGTCCATGGCGGCGAAGCGCTCGTCGTAGCCGGTCATGCAGCCGCGGATGTCGGCTTCCTGCTTGGCGTTGACCTCCTTGCTCTCGGTCGACGCGAAGTGTCCGAGCGGGATAGTGCTGAGGTCGAGATGCGGCTTGATGAACTCGGCGGCGCGCGGAACGGCGATGTGGGTATGGGCGTCGATGGTGACGCTTTTCGGCCGCGCTTCGCGCCCTGGCTTGCCATGTTGGCGTGCCGCGGTATTCGCGTATTTGTTCCAGATCGCCATTGCGAAAGTCCTTCCTTGTTTTTTTGTCAGAACACGCCGAGATGCTGGCGCAGGTCGACGCCGTCCTTGTCCAATTGCGCCGGCGTGGAGACCACCGCGACGTGGCCGGTGTTGAGGATGACGATGTCGTCGGCGACGTCGAAAACGAGCCTGGGGTTCTGCTCGACCAGCACGATCGACAGCCCGCTTTCCTTCAATTTGCGGATGGTGGCCATCACCTCGGCGACGATCTGCGGCGCCAGCCCTTCCGACGGCTCGTCCATCAGCAGCACGCGCGGATTGCCCATCAGCGCGCGGCCGATCGCCAGCATCTGCTGCTCGCCGCCCGACAGATGCGCGGCGATCTGTTTGTGCCGCTCGGAGAGGCGCGGAAACATCGCGAACACGGTCTCGGCGGTCCACGGCGCGTGCTTGCTGCCGACGTCAGGTTTGCGCGCGGCGACCATGAGATTTTCGCGCACGGTCAGGCTCTTGAAGATCCGGCGGCCCTGCGGCACCAGCGCCACGCCATGCGCTGCGATCATCTCGGGCGACATGCCGGTCACCGGCTCGCCGAATACCGCGACCTCGCCCCGCCGCGGCGGCAGCAGGCCCATGGTGACATTCATGCAGGTCGATTTGCCGGCACCGTTGCGCCCGAGCAGGCCGAGCATGCGCGCCTCGCCGAGCTCGAACGACACGTTCGCCAGCACGTGGCTGTCGCCGTAGTAGGCGTCGATCGCCTTCAGGCTGAGCGCGCTAGTGGCCAAGATAGACCTCCCGGGTGCGCGGGTCGGCTACCACTTCGGCACGGTTGCCTTCGACGATCACCTCGCCGAAATGCAAAAGCGTGATGCGCTCGGCGAATTCCAGCGCTACGTCCATGTTGTGCTCGATCATCACGATCGTCACGTCGCGCGGAATCGCCATCAGGCACTGATGTACGTCGCGGCGCTCGTCGATGGAAAGGCCAGCGAAGGGCTCGTCGAGCAGGAGCAGTCTTGGTTTCTGCGCCAAAGCCATGGCGATCTCGACGCGGCGGCGCTCACCATAGGAGGTCTGCGACAATGGCCGCTCGGCGATGTGGTCGAGGCCGACGCGTTGCAGGGCGGCGCGGCCGTGCTCGATCAGATGGCCTTGATGCTTGATGTCGATCAGCGGGTTCCAGCGCGCCGGCGACAAGCCAAGCAGTGCCAACGCGACGTTGTGGACGATGGTGTCGCGCGGGAACAAGGTAATGATCTGATAGGTGCGCGCCATGCCGAGATGCGGCCGGCGCCGGCTCGGCACCTTGGTAATGTCTTGCCCGAATAGTTGGATCGAGCCTTTGTCGGGGCTGATCTCGCCGGTGATCAAGTTGAACAGCGTGGTTTTGCCGGCGCCGTTGGGGCCGATGATCAGCCGGCGCTCGCCAGGCTCGACATTGAGATCGACATTGGTGGTGACGTGCAGACCACCGAACGATTTGCACAAGCCGGTGACGGTGAGCGCGCTCATGGCTTGCCCTCCGTCGCCGCGGCTTTGCCGGGCGCGCTCATCTTGCGCCACGCCAGTCGCCACAGTCGCGCGCTGCCCGGCACTAATCCTTCCGGCATCAGGATGACGATGGCGACGAAAATGGCGCCGAGCAGAAAATTCCAGCGCTCGATGTATCCGCTGACCACGTTTTTCACCACGACCACCAGGCCGGCGCCGACGATCGGTCCGAGCAGTGTTCCCGGTCCGCCGGAGATCACCATCAGTAGTACCTCGGCCGAGGAGGTGAGTGAAAGCGTCTGTGGGCTGATGAACTGCGTGTAATAGACGAACAGGATGCCGGATACGGCGGTCAATAATCCCGACACCAGGCAGGCATAGAAGCGGATCATCCAGACGTGATAGCCGAGCGCATTCATGCGGCGCGGCTGGTCGCGCGTGCCCATCAGCGAGGCGCCGAACGGCGAGCGCACGAACACCGACATCGCGGCCACCGACAGCAGGAAAATCACCAGCGTCGTGTAATAGAACGTGTTCGGCGAGGTGAGCGAAAATCCGAACGGCTCGGGGCGGCCGCGCACACTGATGCCGTTGTCGCCACCGGTCAGGCTGATCCAGCGATAGGCCAGGCCCCACAGGATTTCGCCCAGTGCCAGCGTGATCATGATGAAGCCGATGCCGGTCGAGCGCAGCGACAGCACGGCGTAAATCGCCATCGACGCGATGCCGATAATGAGCGCGACGACGATCGCCGTGGTGTGACCGTAACCGCTCTGCAGCATGTAGGCGGTGGCGTAGGCGGCGATGCCAAACAGCCCGGCGTGGCCGAGCGACACCAGTCCGGCATAGCCGACCAGCACGTTTAGGCCGAGCGCGAAGACGGCGTAAAACAGGATCTGGCTGGCGACATTGATGTAATAATCGCCGGGCATCCAATAAGGCACGGTGACCAGCGCCACGAAGGCGATAGCGAGGGCGAGGAGGCGCGCGCTCATGGTACGTGCCTGCCGAACAAGCCCTGTGGGCGCAATAACAGCACCAGCAGCATCGGCATGAACAAGACGAAATAAGCGAGTTCCGGTAGTAGCGCCTGGCCGAAATTATAGATGAAGCCGACAATGATGCTGCCGACGAACGAGCCGAGCAGGCTTCCCGTTCCGCCGAGAATGACCACCACCAGCGCCAGCGGTAGCATGTCCTGGTCGAGCCCGGGATATACCGACAGGATCGGCCCGCCGATGATGCCGGCGAAAGCGGCAAGGCCGGCGCCGAGCGCGAACACGATGGTGAAAAGCTGCGACACGCGGATGCCGACCACGCGCGCCATGTCGGGATCGTCGACACCGGCGCGGATCATGGCGCCGAGCCGCGTGCGGTCGAGCAGTAGCCATAGCCCGGCGGCGACCAGCGCGGCGATGACGATGATCGCTAGCCGGTACATCGGAAATGCCACCGAGCCGAAGCGGGCAAATCCGCCAAGCCCGGCGGGTGTAGTAACGTTGAGCGGGTCGCCGCCCCACATCAGCAGGCAGAAATCGGCGGCCATGAAGGACAGGCCGAGAGTCACCAGCACCTGCGCCAGTTGATCGCCGGGCAGACGGCGCAGCAGCAGTCGTTCCGCCAATGCGCCGGCCGCGGCCACCGCCAACGTTGCCAGGATCGCCGCCAGCCAGAAATTTAACTGGAACCCGAGCAGGCCCACGACAAAAGTGGCGCCGACATAGGCGCCCAGCATGAACAGCGAGCCGTGCGTCAAATTCGGAATCCGCATAAGCCCGAAGATCAGGGAGAAGCCCGCCGACAGCAGAAACAGCAAACCGCCAAACGTGACGCTGTTGACCGTTAGCACCAGCCAAAAATTCATAGCCGCAATGTTCCCGCGCTGGCTTCTTTTTGTGCGCGCACGATCTTTTCCGAAAACCGGGTCCCACGATCCCGGATCATGCGCAAAAAATCCGCGGGCGCCCGTGTGGCGCCCGCGGTACGGATTACATCATGACTTGAGCGGCGGATAGTTGCGCGAATAGACCGGCTGCTCGAGGAACTTCTTCTCGTCATAGGTCCAGAACTGACTCACATTATGGTAGGTCTTGACCGTCTTGTTGGCGAGCTTGCCGTTCACTTTTTCGACGCGACGAACGTAGAAGTCGCCGATTACATTGCCGAAATGGTCGAACTTGATCGGGCCGCGCGGTGTGTCGGTAAGCGAGACCGACCTGAGCGCTCTCATAAACTCTTCCTTGTTGTCGGATTTGCCGCCGATCTTTTGCAGGCCCGCTTCGACTACCATGCCGTTGATGTAAAGGCCGGCGCAATAGAATCCCGGATCTACGCCGTAGTCCTTATTCATGGCGGCAACGAAGCGCTTGTTGCTGTCGTTGGCGAGGTCGAGCGTATAGGGGCAGCAGCTATACATGCCGAGTGCCTCATCGCCGAAAGCGCGCATCAACGCGTCGTCGCCACCGGTTTCGCCGGTCACCACCGGATACTTCAGCCCGGCAGCGGCGTAGGTTTTCATAAAGCGTAGCGGGTTCGAGCCGGCAAAGCCCTGGCACACACCGTCGCAATCCGCGATCTGCGCGACGAAGGGCGTGTAGTCAGGCGTGACAAGCGGTGGCCAGATCTTGTTGACAATCTTGCCGCCGTTCTCCTCGAAGGTCTGCTGGAAGCCGCCCATCTGCTCATAGCCGAAGGCAAAGTCCTCGGAGATGGTGATGACGCGCTTCAGTTTCATTTCCTTCGCAGCATAGTCCGCCATCGGATGCATGGCCTGCGACGAGGTCGCCGACGCGCGCAGGAAATACGGGTTCGGACGGCGCTGCGTCATGTCTTCGGCAGCGGCGAGGCTGAGCAGCGGCGTCTTCTGCTGCGCGATGTAGTCGGTGATGGCCAGCAGCTCGAAGGCGGCTAGCGGGCCGACGATGGCGTCGACCTTGTCGCGCTCGATCAGCTCCTGCGCCTTGGTCTTGGTGCCGGCCGGATTGCCGCCGGTATCGGCGGAGATGAATTCGACCTTGCGGCCGGCGAAGGTGTAGTTCTTCTCCTTCAGGTACGTGACAATGCCCTGTTCCATCTGGATGCCGCCCTGCGCGAGCGGTCCGGTCTTGACGGTGAGCAGGCCGAGCTTGAATGGCGCGGCTTGCGCGATGGCTGGCGCCGGGAATTTGAGCGTCGCCAACGCGGCGCCGGCGGCGGTACCGGCCATAAATTTACGGCGAGTGACTTTACGAGACATTGCATTCCTCCCTCGATCGCCCCTAGCAGGGCTGTACATTTAGAGCGGCTTCGTGCGGGCACGTTTGATCAGCCCGTACGAGTGAATTCAACACGAAAATCAAAAACCGTCTTTCCCGGCCGTCGCTGCAAGTGCAGCGGACCGAACCAAAGCCATCATCCGCCAATGTATTCCATTCTGTAAAGCCCGGTTGCTGCTATGCGCCGCGGCTCGCCGTTTCGGCTCTATCAATGGGCGTAGGTCGGCCGGCCGTTTTAGAATTACCGTTCGCCGATACTCCGTTGAATAGCCTAGATGCCGAGATAACTCGATTTGATCTCATCGTTCGCCTTGAGCTCATCCGGCTTGGCCGAATAGACCACCAGATCCTTGCTCATCACGTGCACGTAGTCGACCAGCTTGAGCGCGAGATGCGCGCTCTGCTCGACCAGGATCGACAGGCCTTCTTCCTTCAGCTTTCCGATCGCTTCCCACGGGCCCTGGATGATAATCGGCGCCAGCCCTTCCGACGGCTCGTCCATGATCAGGCAGTCGGGGTTGGTCATCAGCGCGCGGCCGATCGCGGAGCCTGTCATCGGGCCGCGCTTCGCGCGGACCCGTTGGCTCGCGTCCCGGAATGCCCCATCAAAATTTATTTCCGCCCGCGCCATTTGCTGCTTGCCTGTTCTTTCGGCGGAATGATCGGCAGCAGCATATAAGCCGCTTTGCCGCCGCCTGGTTCATGCCGTAATAGGAAATGCCGCTGAGGCCCACTTTGCCGCTCGACCAGGGCTGCACGCCGGCCCACTCGATGCAGTCGTAATAATCCTTGGTCTCGCGCGGCGAGAAGTGGTCGATGAAACCGGGTGAGCAGCCGGCGCCGCGAGAATCCACGCGCACGCAGGCATAGTCGTGCGGCACCCATTTCTCCGGGTCGACCACTTCCCAGCTCTGATATTTGTTGGACGAGTCGGCGGTGACGTCGGGATGTTGTTCCGCCATGCGCTGCCAGGCGCTCGGATAGCCGTCCTGGAAGGCGAGGTTCTTGGCCTAGGGGCCGTAGGTCAGCAGGACCGGATATTGCCCGTCTTTCACCGGGCGAAAAACGTCGGCGCGCAGCACTAGGCCGTCGTCCATGGTGATCGGAACGTTCCAGTCGATCCGCATGCCATCGCGGATTTCAGACAACTGCTGCAACGACGCCATGCTTGCCTCCCAGCAAATGTCTTCGGTCATGCCCCGCGCAAGCAGGGCATCCAGTATCCACGGTCGCTGGGGTTAAGAAAAGTCGCTCGGTGATTACTAGATCGCCCGCTTTCGCCGGCGATGACACTCTCAGCGCTCGGTCTAGCGTTTGCGCCGCTTCACCTTGCCCATCTTCTCCAGCACAGCGCAGACTGCGGCGGTGTCTTGTGCGCCGAGGCCGCTCTTCATCGCCTTGATGTAGATTCCCTTGGAGGCGTCGAACATCGGCGTCGGCACTTTTATCTTGCGGGCGTAGTCGCCGATCACCCGCATGTCCTTGTCCCACACGTCGATCTTCATGGTGACGTCTTTGTAGTTGCCCTTCACCATCATCGGCGCGCGCAATTCGAACACACGCGAATTGCCGGCGCCGGGGGTGATGAGGTCGAAGATCGTTTGCGGCGGCAGGCCGGCCTTCATGCCCAGCACCATGGCCTCGGCGCTGGCGACGTTGTTGATGGCAACCAGCAGATTGGCGACGTATTTCATCTTGCTGCCGTTGCCGAATTGGCCGACGTCGTAGACCTCACGGCCGAAGGCCTGGAACATCGGGCGCAGCCGCTTGATCAGGCGGGAATCGCCGCTGGCATAGAACACCAGGTCGCGGTTCGCGGCCTGCGAGCCGGTGCCGCTGACCGGCGTGTCGAGCATCACATGGCCGGCCTTGGCGAGCGCGCGCGCGGCTTTTTCCTTATCGGAAATCGCAAAGGTGCTCATTTCCACCAGCAGCTTGCGCGGCAGCTTGGCGGCAGCGATGGCGCGCACGCTGTCCATCAATGCCCGCGGCTTGGGCAGGCTGGTAAGGATGGTCGACACCGCGGCTGCCACGCCGGCGGCATCGCGGGCAATCTCGACGCCCGCCCGTGCGGCCTCGCGGCGGCGCGCTGCGCTGATGTCGTAACCGACCACGCGCCAGCCGGCGGCGGCCAGGTTCCTCGCGAAGGCCCCGCCCATGATACCGAGGCCGATAACGCCGACGATGCCTTTGCTTTTCTTGTTCGTCTTCTTGGCCGCAACCATTCAATATTCTCCCGCTCGCGAAAATGAAACCTTGCAATGCGCCTGCATTTCGCCGGCACCCTCATAGTGGGTCGGGGGCGGGGCTGTCGAGTGGGCAACTGTCGCAAGGCGGCTTTCAAGCCGCGCCGTGATCGCCTATCGTCGCCGGCAAAAGCAGAGAGGGAGGACCCATGCATATCGGAGTAGCCGGTCTCGGCGCGATGGGCGGCAACGTCGCCGCACGGCTGATGGAAGTAGGCCACCAGGTTACCGTCTGGAATCGCTCGCCGGAAAAGACCAAGCCGCTGGCCGACGCCGGCGCCAAGGTTGCCGCCACGCCGGCCGCCGTCGCTGCCGCCAGCGAGGCGGTCATCACCATGCTGACCGACGGCGCGGCGATCGACGCGGTATATAACGGGCCGAACGGCCTGCTGTCCGGCGACGTCAAGGGCAAGCTGTTCATCGAGATGAGCACGGTCGCGCCCAAGGTCGAAACCGAGCTCGCGCCCAAGGTGCGGGCCAAGGGCGCCGCACTTGTCGAGTGTCCGGTCGGCGGCTCGACCGCGCCCGCGCGCAAGGGCCAGTTGCTCGGGCTGATGGGCGCCGAGCCGGCCGATGCCGCGCGCGCCAAGCCGATTCTCGATCAGCTTTGCCGCAAGGTCGAACATTGCGGGCCGGTCGGCGCCGGCGCGGCGATGAAGCTCGCGATCAATCTGCCGCTGATGGTGGCGTGGCAGGCCTATGGCGAGGCTTTTGCGATCGCGCGCAGCGTCGGCTGGGAGCCCAAGCGGCTGCTCGATCTGTTCGTCGAGAGCAACGGCGCCAACAAGGCGCTGGCGATGCGCGCCGACATGATCGTCAAAATGTTCGAGGGCAAGGATCCCGGGCCCACCACCTTCAGCATCGCCAACGGCGTGAAGGACCTACGCACCATGGTCGCGACCGGCGAGGCGCAGGGCGCCGACATGATCGCCACCAAGGCCGCGCTCGCGGGCTTCGAGGACGCCACCAAGCACGGCTTCGGCGGCGGCGACGGCTCGCGCATGACGGTGTATTGGACCGAGCGCAAGAAGTAATCGACAGCGTACGGCCAGGGAGGCCATCCATGAAACTCTTTTCTTTCTGGCGCTCGCTGGCGACGTTCCGCGTGCGCATCGCGCTCAACCTCAAGGGCATCACGCCCGACGAGGTGATCGACATCAACCTGATGCAGGGCAAGCAGCGCGACGAGGCCTTCGCCAAAATCAATCCGATGAAGGCGCTGCCAGCGCTGATCGAGGACGACGGCACGGTGCTGTTCGAGTCGCTCGCCATCCTCGAATATCTCGACGAGACGCATCCCAACCCGCCGCTGCTGCCGAAGGAACCGAAGGCGCGCGCGCGGGTGCGCGGCCTGGCGCAGATCATCGCCTGCGACACGCATCCGCTGATCGTGCCGCGGGTGCGGGAATATCTCGCGCACGAATACAAGATCGACGAGGCGGGCGTGCTGAAATGGGGTCATCACTGGCACCTGGAGGCCTTGAAGGCGCTGGAGACCAACCTCTCGACCTCGCCGCAGACCGGGCGCTACTGCCAGGGCGACCAGATCACGATTGCCGACATCTGCCTGGCTGGCCAGGCAGCCGGATCGACGTATTTCAAGGTGGACATCGCGCCGTTTCGGACAGTGAAGCGCATCGTCGATTTGTGCATGCAGAACGACGCCTTCGCACGCGCGCATCCGATGAAGCAGCCAGGCGCGCCGACGGCGGCCTGACGCATGCTCAACACCGCAATCGTCGGCCTTGGCTGGTGGGGCAAGACCCTGGTGAAGGCGGCGCGCGATTTCGGCGCGCCGATCCATTTCGTGCGTGGCGTCACGCTCGAGCCCGACACGGTGCGCGATTTCACCGCCGAGCATGAAATCGCCATCGGCACGTCGTTCGAGGAGGTCATTGCCGATCCGCAGATTCAGGCGGTAATCCTGGCGACGCCGCACTCAAAGCACCGCGCGCAAGTCGAGGCGGCGGCGGCGGCCAAAAAGCATATCTACTGCGAAAAGCCGTTCGCGCTGGCCAAGGCGGACGCCGTGGCTATGCTGGAGGCCTGCAAGCGCGCCGGCATCGTGATCGGCGTCGGCCATCATTTCCGGCTGATGCCGTCGATGCGCGTGCTCGACGAACTGATGAAGGCCGGCGCCTTCGGCACCATCATGCAGGTCGAGGGCAACTACAGCCACGACTGGCTGGCGACCATGCCGGCCGACAGTTGGCGCGTCGCCGCGGCGGAAAGCCGCGCCGGCGGCATGACCGGCATGGGCATTCATGTGCTCGACTGCTTCCGCGATCTGGTCGGCCCGATGAAGCGCATTAGCGCGCTGTCGAAGGCGCGCGCGCTGAAGCTGCCGACCGGCGACACTACCGCCGCGCTGATCGAATTCGAGAACGGCGCCGCCGGCACGCTCGGCACCACTATCAAGACACCGTTCCGCTGGCGCATCGCGATCTTCGGCGAGAACTGCTGGGCGGAGAGCATCAGCGATACACGCGCGATTGTGCGGCATGCCGGCAAGCAGCCAGAGGTAATCGAGCGGCCGGCCGACAACCACCTCGGGCGCAATCTGGATTATTTCGCAAAGGCAGCGATGGGGCAGGGCAGGTTCCCGATTCCGCCAGCGGGCATCTTGCAGACCGCGGCCGCGCTGGAAGCGGTATTTAAGTCGGTGGACGCGAACGGCGCGTGGATGGAGGTCTAGCTGGGCTGTGACCGAGCAAAAAAGCCGGGTTCGACGATGGGGCCGCCTACGAGTGAATGATGGGAACCAGGAGCCGGCTCGCCGTCGAATCGTCCCTCGACTGGGGTGCGCGGCGAACCCGCTTTAGAACGGGTGCGGCCTTTAGCCTCGATTTGCCGGAGGCCTAACTTGACCTGGGTCAATGCAAAGACCGGAAAAACCAGGAATACATTTCACTTGGACGCAATAAAAAGGAGGGCTCACATGTCAACCTCCCTAACGGCGCTTCGAATTTCAACCGTGTGCGATCGGTGCAAGACACATCTGATTGCACCGGAATGGTCGGAATGCATAAACGAGCGGGAGACGGTCCATATCTGGTTCTGCCCTGTCTGCGGAAACGAGTTTCAGACGATTGACGACCGCGCTGAGAAGATGCTTTCCGACGATGAGCTGGCGCAGGAATTTCTGCCGAATTTTTTGGTCGCGTGAGCCATTGATGCCAACCGTCGAGGGTGCCGGGGCTCCCTCGATTGTTATGGCGCCGACCATCTGTTCGCGTTAGGCGTCCGCTATCAGCTACAATCCTTGCTCCCGCAGAATGCGGCCGTGCCAGGATTTTCGCATCAGGACGTCTTCCCATGCTCCAAGATCGATTTGTGCCGCCGAGCAGCGCCTTCACCCGCAGCGTTCCAGTCCGGTTTTCGCATTGCGATCCCGCCGGCATCGTCTATTTCCCGCACTATTTCGACATCTTCAACGGGCTGATCGAAGACTGGTACGGGCAAGAGCTGGGCTACGATTATGCCGAACTGGTCATGGGCAGCCAGTACGGCTTTCCGTTCGTACACATCGAATGCGACTTCAAGATCCCGAGTCGGATGGGCGATGTCATCGACCTGACCTTGCTGGTGGACCGCGTCGGCCGTTCCTCGCTCGGCATCGCCATCATCTGCCATCTCGACGGGCTCGAGCGGCTGCGCGCGCGCATGGTCACCGCCATGATGTCGCTCGAAACGCGCAAGCCGGTGCCGCTGCCGCCAGCGCTGCGCGACAAGATCGAAGCCTATCAGCGCAAGACGGCGGGCGGCTGAGGTGGCCGGCCCGCTACTTCTCGATCGGGAAGCCGACGATGCTGCCCCATTCGGTCCACGAGCCGTCGTAGATCTTGACGTTGCGTTGGCCGAGAATTTGGCCGAGCGCGATCCAGCCGATGGTGGCGCGATGGCTGAGCCGGCAATAGCAAACAACCTCGTCGAATTTTTCTGGCGCAATGCCGGCCGTGGCCAGCGCGCGGCGAAGCTCGCCGGGTGACTTGAACGAATCGTCCTCGTTCAGCAACTCCTTGAAATAGAGATGGACGGCGCCGGGGATGCGCCCGGTCCGCTCAGCGCCGTGATCGACCTTGAAGGAATAGTCGGATACGCGCTCGCCCGAATATTCCTCCGGCGAACGGAGGTCGAGCAATAGCCGCTGCGGCTCCCGCAGATGGTCGCGCACATTGTCGCGGCCGACCCGCATCGAGGACGTCCCAGCCGGCGGCGTGGGATAGGCGACCGCGGGAAAGCGCGGCACTGTGCGCGACAGCGGCCGTCCCTCCATGACCCATTTTCGGCGCCCGCCGTCGAGCAGTCGCAGGTTCGTGTGCCCGGCCATGGTGAAGGCCCAGAAGGCGTAGCTGCCGAATTGAACGGGATCGCCATACAGCACGACGGTTGACTGCGGGCCGATGCCCATGCCGCCGAACATGTTCGCCATAGCAGCGGGCGTGACGAAATCGCGATCGGTTTCGTGCCAGCAGGCCGATTTCCAGTAGACCCACATCGCGCCTGAAATATGCCCCTCGCGATAGGTCTTATCGTCGCGGATGTTGCAGACCTCGATAATGCGGAGGTCGGGGTCGGCGAGATGATCCTCGAGCCAGGCGGTGGAGACGAGTGGCGACAAAACCATCAGGAATTTTCCTTTGCACAAGCATGGCCACGCCACGTCAGCGCATCAAGCAGAGATTTTCCGCCGCTGCGGCCCCGCGATCGTCTCGTCCCACACCGCGTGAATATGCGCGACCTCCCGCTCGAAGCGTTCGAGGAACAATCGCGCCTGCGTCGACAGCGTGCGCCGGGTCGGCTGGATCACCACGAACTCCGCGTGCAGCTCGGGCGCCACGATCGGATTGACGATCAGTTCGCCGCGGCCGATGTCGTTGATCGAGATCACGCTCGGCAGGATCGTCACCCAGTCGGAGCGGGCGACGAATTCGAGCGTGGCGATCATGGCGTCCATCTCCAGCATGGCCTCGACCTCGACGCCGTGGCTCTGGAAATAAGTTTCCAGATTGCGCCGGCGAATATTGTCCGGACCCGGCACAACGATCTTCAGCGGCTTGCATTCGGAAAGCCGCAGCGGCGCCAGCGGCGCCAATCCGCGCTTCGGACCGGAGATCAGCATTTCGCGGTCGCGCACCAGCAGGCGCGATTTCAGTCCGATGGTGCCTTCGAAGGCCGGCACCACCGCGAAGTCGAGCACTTCGTCGAGTGCCATCTCGGTGAGCAGCCCGCTGTAGCCCTCGACGATGTGCAACCGCACCTCCGGACAGCGCGGTACAAAGTCATCGAGCACCGGCGCCAACACCGCGCGGGTGAAGGTCGGCATCAGGCCGATGCGCAATTCGCCGGTGACCTTGCCGGCTAGCGCACGCGCTTCCTCGGCAGCGTTTTCCAGGGCTCCGACCGCTTCGACGCAACTCTTGTAGTAACGCAGGCCCGCCGGCGTCGGCGTCACGCGCCCGGCCATGCGCTCGAACAGCTTGACCCCGAGCTTGCGCTCGACCGCCGCCACATGCTGCGAAATGCCCGATTGCGTGGCGTTTTCGCGTTCCGCCGCCCGGGTGAATGAGGCTTCCTCACAGACCGCGATGACGGCGCGGACCTGCCGCAGGGGGATATCGCGCATGGGAATACCAGCATTAGAAAATATAATGATGAAGCCATAATTATATTATTTCTTTCAGGCGCGCCAGCCGCATAACATCCTCGCCACGAATTGGCCAGAAAACGGCGCGGTCTACGCGCCGATCGGGAGGAAGTCATGGGCACTGCGAATTTCGGCACCCTCGGCATGGATTGGCAGCAGCGGGTGAATTGGGACCGCCTGCGTGAATACCGTATCGATCGTGCGCGGCAGATGATGAAGAAGCACGGGCTCGGCGCGCTGCTGTGCATGTACGACGAGAACTGCCGCTACATCACCGGCTCGCTGACGCCGGGTTGGAACAAGCTCAAGCCCGGCCTGAAATACGCCATGCTGTGCGGCGACGGCCGTCCGGTGCTGTTCGAGCAGGGCGATATCGGCATGCAGGTCGAGCGACACTCGCCGTGGCTGCCGAAAGAAAACATCCGCCACTCCTTCGCCTGGATCAAAGGCGCGGCCGGCCCGGCCTCGACCCAGCAGGTGACCAAGTTCACCAATGCCATCATCGAAGAGATGAAGCGTCACGGCGTCGCCGGGCAGAAGCTCGGCTGCGACTTCATCGACATCAACATGATCAACATCTTCAAGGAGAAGGGTATCAACTGGGTCGATGGCATGACGCCGATGATGGAAGCGCGCGCGGTCAAGAACGAAGACGAGCAGGAATGCTTCCGCATCGTCGGCGCCATCGGCGACGCCACGCACTGGGAGTGCATGAAGTTCCTGCGCCCCGGCATCACCGAGAACCAGGTGACCGCACATCTGATGGAATATCTCTACAACTTCCCTGGCATCGAAGACGTTGAGGACGTGATCGTCTCCTCCGGCCCGAATACCTGGCCGAACTGGCGTAATTTCTCGGACCGCATCATCCAGCCCGGCGACATCGTGTTCATGGATTTGGCCGCGCTCACCTGGAACGGCTACAAGTCCTGCTATTACCGCACCTATTGCGTCGGCAAGGAGCCAACTCAGGAGCAGAAGGACACCTACGCCACCGCGCTCAAGTGGCTGTACGACTCGATCGGCGCGGTGAAAGTCGGCGCCACCACGCGCGATATCGCGTCCAAATGGCCGTCGGCGATGGAGACCTGGGGCTACGAGGACGAGGACCAAGCCGCCGCCAATCTTTGGGGCCACGGTCTCGGGCTGGCGCAATACGACCAGCCGGTGATCTCGCGCATCTGGTCGCTCGATCATCCGCTCGAGATCAAGGAAGGCATGACCTTCGCGCTCGAAACCCAGCACGGCAAGAAATTCCGTTACGGCGTGCGCATCGAGGAAATGCTGATCGTGAAGAAGAACGAGATCGAGATCGTGTCGAACTTCCCCGTGAAGCAGATCACCGTCGTCGATCCGCTGCCGGGCTACGGGGATCATGTGAAATAGGCTACGTGTCCCGGGCGCAGCGCAGCACTTTAGTGATGCGCTGCAGACCCTGGACCCCGGTTCTCTCGAAAGGAAGCTGGGTCCCGGATCAGCGGTGCACCGCTTCGCGCTGCACTGCATCCGGGACACGAGTAACACAATGCCCGTCTTCATCCTGCCGCTCACCGATCCCGCCGCGACCGACCCTGAACAGGTCGGGCCGAAGGCGGCCAATCTGGCGGCGCTGACGCAAGCAGGCCTGCCGACGCCGGGCGGCTTCGCGCTCACGGCTGCGGCCTATCATCATCAGCTGCGCCAGCTCGGCATCGCGGACTTGGTGGCGCACTACAACGCCGCCGACCGGCAAACCTCGCGCAAGCTGTCGGTGCAGATTCGCTTGGCCCTCTACCAGCAGCCGATCGCGCCGGAAATTCTCGAGCCGCTGCTGGCGGCCTGGCGCGCGCAGCGGTCCGATGCGCCGCTCGGCGCGGTCCGCTCATCGGCGCTGCTCGAGGACCGCAAGGGCGCCAATTTCGCCGGCCAGTTCGAAAGCTTCTTGGGGCTTACCGACGAAACCGAATTCCTCACCGCAGTGCGCGCCTGCTGGGCGGCGTTGTGGACCTCCCACGCCCGCCGCTACATGGAGAATAACGAACTGTCGCCGGCCGACACCGCGATGGGCGTGCTGATCCAGCCGCTGATTTCCGCGCGCGCATCGGGCGGCGGCCTCAGCGAGACCGCCGAAGGCCAGATGCTGATCTCGGCCACCTGGGGGCTGGGCTCGGCGATCGCGCAGGGCGAAGTGGTGCCGGACCGCATCGTGCTGGCCAAGAACGGCTTCCTGCGCGCGGTGGAAGCCGGTCGCAAGAGCCACCGCGACACCTGCGAGCACGGCGAGTCGGCGCCGCAACTGGTGCCGGACGATCTGGTGAGCGCGCCGAGTCTGACAGCCGGCGAAGCGGTGACGCTGGGGCGGTTGTTGCGCAAGTGCGAGCAACTCGCCGGCCAGCCGGTCGAGATCGAATGGGCGATGGACGAGTGCGGCTTCAAGCTGTTGCAATCGCGGCCGCTGCATGTGGAACCGGCAACGGTGCCCGACCAGATCTGGCTGAAGCATCCCCGCATCAACGGTCATCCCGCCGGCATCGGCTGGGGTTCGGGACGGGCGGTGGTGGTGAACTGCGAATGCGAATTGTCGCGCGTCGGCCATGGCGATATCCTGGTGACGCGCGTGGCCGGCCCGGCGCTCAGCCAAATCCTGCCGCGGGTGGCCGGCGTGGTCGCCGAACTCGGCGGCTCCACCTCGCATCTGGCGTCGCTGGCGCGGGAACGCGGTATTCCCATGGTGCTGGGCGTGCTTGACGCGACCCGCAAGATTCCCGATGGCGCGCAATGTGCTGTCGACGGGGTCGCAGGTATTGTAAGGTGGCAGCGGTGAGTGCCAAACCGCGCGTCTTTGTCAGCCAGCCGATCGCGCCCAGCGCGCTCGATCGGTTGCGCGGTATCGCCGACGTCAAGATCAATACCAACTCGAGTAAGATCATCGCTAAGCCGAAGCTGATAGCGGCGGTGAAAAAATGCGACATCCTGTTTTCGCTGCTGCACGACAAGGTTGATCGCGCCGTGCTTGCTGCCAATTCGAAATTGCGCGCGGTCGCCTCGATGTCGATCACGCCCGACAATATCGACGTCGCGGAAGCCAGCATGCGTGGCATCGTGGTCACCGTGGTGCCACCGATCGTGGCGGAGTCGGTCGCCGACCTGCATTTGGGACTTATGATCGCGGTGGCGCGGCGGATGGTCGAAGGCGACCACTCGGTGCGCGCCAGCCGCTTCCCGGGCTCGCAGTCGAACCATCTGGTCGGCAGCTTCGTGCACGGCAAGACCATCGGCCTGGTCGCGGTCGGCCGCATCGGGCAGGCGACCGCGCGGCGCGCGCTCGGCTTCGGCATGCGCATCATCTATTGGGGCCCGCACCGCAAGCCGGAACTCGAGCGCGAATTGCAGATGGAGTACCGGCCGTTCGATCAATTGCTGGCGGAATCCGATTTCGTTTCGTTGCATCCGCCGCTCAATGCCGAGACGCGGCACATGATCTCAGACCGCGAATTCGCGCTGATGAAGCCGACTGCCTTCATCATCAATACCGCGCGCGGCGCCGTGATCGACGAAGCGGCGATGGTTCGCGCGTTGAAGAAGAAACGCATCGCCGGCGCCGGGCTCGACGTGTTCGAGACCGAGCCGAAGGTTCCGCCGGCGTTGCTGAAAATGAAGAACGTGGTGCTCACGCCGCATCTCGGCAGCGCGGTGATGGAAGTGCGCGACCTGATGGCGAACACCGTGGTCGACAACATTCAGGCGTTGATCGACGGCCGCCTGCCGCCGAATTGCGTCAATCCGCAAATGCTGAAGCCGTCCTGACAGCGCGAACTTTGCAAAACCGGGAGTAAAGACAATGGCAGATTTGCCCAAGCTCGACGTGGTGATCGGGAATAATTTCGGTCACCTGCCGATGTTCATCGGCGCGGAGAAGGGCTACTTCAAGCAGCACGGCGTCGACGCCAAGATGCTGGTGGTCGACACCGGCACCGACATGGTCAACGCCATGCATGACGGCCGCGCGCAGATCGGCGACATGAGCACCACCACCTACCTCAAGGCGGTGCATGCCGGCGAGCCGTTCAAGGTCATCGGCCTCATCATGAACGACGCCACCAGTGACAATTGCGATGACCCGCTCGCCATCGTCACCAAGAGGGGGCGCGGCATCGAGGCCGGCAAGCTTAGCGATCTCAAGGGCAAGAAAATCGGGCTGGCGCGCGGGCAGACCTCCGACGAATATTTCAAGATGGTGCTGCGCCGCGCCAAGATGAAATACGAAGAGCTCAGCATCGAGAACATCTGGTCGCAGTTCGGCCTGGCGCCGGCGCTGGCCGAGGGCAAGGTCGACGCGGTTGTGTCGTGGGAGCCCTACGTGACACAAGTGCTCACCCAGGTTCCGGATTCGTATACGGTGATCCGCGGAGGCCATCATATGTCCTATGTGATGGTGGCGACCGCGCATGGCCCGACGGTCGAGAGCAAGCCCGAGCTGGCGAAGGCGATCGCTGCCGGCCTAGCGCAGTCCTCGCACTTCACCCGGAACAACCGCGACGAGGCGGTGGAGATCTTCGCCAAGTGGGTGCCCGGCACCGATGTTGCGATCGGCAAGAAGGCGGTGCGTCACATCTCCTTCGATCCGCGGCTGTCGCCGAATGTATTGCGCGCCTTCGAGAACGCGGAGGACGAGGTGCTGATGAACACGCTGAAGGGTGCCCCGCGCCTCGACGTGCCGAGCTTGTTCCGGCCGCAGTTCATGGCCGAGGTCGAGAAGGAACACCCCGAATATTTCGCGGATTTGCCGAAGTTGCCGTAGGGCTGGGTGCAATGATGCATCATGGCCGGGCTTGTCCCGGCCATTTCGTTTGGAGTCGCGGTCCGATCAGGACTTGTCGCGCTGCCAGGTGACGATGACGCGCACCATCTTGTTGTTGACATTGGGATGCGGCATCGGCGGGCTCTCGATGTGCAACACGTCGTTACCCTCGAAGCGCAGGAAGCGCACCTGCTCGCCGCCGACCCAGGCCTCGTTCCAGGCCACTTCCACCTGGGTGATGACCTTGCCGTCCTCAACTCGGTAGCGGCCGCTATAGGCGATCATCGTGCGCAGTGCCTTGGCGCGGTCTTCATCGGTCTTCGGCACGGGGCGGCCGTCGGCGGTGACCAGCGCAAGCCAGCGCCCTTCCGGCGTCGCAATCTGATAGCCGCGAGGATGCTCTCCAAGTACCGGCGTGCGCTCCTTGGTCTGCGCGTCCTCATAAACCACGGAGACCAGCTTCCAAGTACCGACGATCCGGTCCTTGTCGGCGGCATGGGCCGGCATACTCATGAGCAGCAGCGCGGCAAACGCGAGTGCGCGCATCGGTCCCTCCCGGGCCATTAAAGCGAGAAAAGTCTATTCCGCCGTCCAGCCGCCGTCGATCACCAGCGAGGTGCCAGTCATCAGCGCCGAGGCATCGGACGCTAGGAACACGATAGCGCCGGTCAAATCCTCGAGCTGGCCGAGGCGGCCGAGCTTGATGCGTTGAAGCGTATCCTTGCGGAACGCCTCGTTCTGGAAGAACGGACGCGTCATCGGCGTCTCGATAAACGTAGGGGCCAGCGTGTTGACGCGGATCTTGTGCGCGGCGAGCTCGATCGCCATCGCCTTGGTGAAGCCTTCCATCGCGTGCTTGGTGGCGCAATAGACCGTGCGGGTCGGCCCGCCGACATGGCCCATCTGCGACGACATGTTGATGATCGATCCGGGCCGCTTCGCCTCGATGAGGCGACGCGCCACCGCCTGCGCTACGAAATAGGCGGCGCGCACGTTGAGGTCGAACACGAAGTCGAAATCCTCCACCTTCACGTCCACGAACAGGGTTGGTTTGTTGGTGCCAGCATTGTTGACCAGGATGTCGAACGGCGCTTGCGCGGTGATCGCCGTCTTCACCGCGTCGACGTTGCGCACGTCGAGGGTGAGTGGCGCGGCCTGCTGCCCGCGCGCGTGGATGGCATCGGCGGCTTCCTCGATCTCCTTCGAAGTGCGGGCGGCAAGCGTGACATGCGCGCCAGCGTCGGCCAGCGCAGAGGCGGCGGCCAGCCCCAGCCCCCGTCCGGCGCCGGTCACCAGCGCGCGCCGGCCGTCGAGACGGAACGACGGCGTCTTGGTCAGCTCCACGCTCACTCCGCCGCCTGGGCGTAGGGCACGTTGCGGCCGCCGTAGCGGCGTACGCGGATATTGGCCTGTTCGGCGTGGGCGGTGAAGCCTTCCAGGATGCACAGCCGCGAGCAGACTTCGCCAATCTTGGCGCTGGCCTCGTCGGTCAGCACTTTCTGATAGGTGCAGGTCTTGATGAACTTGCCGACCCACAATCCGCCGGTGAAGCGCGCATTCTTCTTGGTCGGCAGCGTGTGGTTGGTGCCGATCACTTTGTCGCCATACGCCACATTGGTGCGCGCGCCGAGGAACAGCGAGCCGTAGTTTTTCATATTGTTGAGGAAGTAGTCGGGGTCGCGCGTCATCACCTGCACGTGCTCCGATGCGACGCGGTCGGCCTCGCGCACCATCTCGTCGACATCGTCGCAGACGATCACCTCACCATAGTCCTTCCAGGCTTGGCCCGCGAGATCGGCGCTCGGCAGGATTTTCAGCAGCCGCTCGACTTCCGCCATCGTCGCCTTCGCGAGCTTCTCGGAATTGGTGATCATCACGGCAGGGGAAGTCGGCCCGTGCTCGGCCTGGCCGAGCAGGTCGGTGGCGCAGATCTCTCCGTCTACGCTGTCGTCGGCGATGACCAGCGTCTCTGTCGGCCCGGCCAGCAGGTCGATGCCGACGCGGCCGAACAATTGGCGCTTGGCCTCCGCCACATAGGCGTTGCCGGGGCCGACGATCATATCGACCGACTGAATGCTCTCGGTGCCGAGCGCCATGGCAGCCACCGCCTGCACGCCGCCGAGCACGTAGATGTCGTCGGCGCCGCCGAAATGCATGGCCGCCACGATCGCGGGATGCGGGCCGCCCTTGAACGGCGGTGCGCAGGCGATGATGCGTTTCACGCCAGCCACCTTCGCCGTAACGATCGACATATGCGCACTGGCGACCATCGGATAGCGCCCGCCCGGCACATAACAGCCGATCGAGTTCACCGGAATGTGGCGGTGGCCGAGTACGACGCCGGGCAGCGTCTCGACCTCGAGGTCATGCATGCTGTCGCGCTGCTTCTGCGCGAAGTTGCGTACCTGCGCCTGCGCGAATTTAATGTCTTCGAGGTCGCGCTTGCGCACCTGAGATATGGCCCGTTCGATTTCGGCGGGCGACAGGCGGAAATCGTTCGGCGACCACTTGTCGAACTTCTCCGACAATTCGCGGATCGCCGCGTCCTTGCGCTCGTCGACCTGCGCCAGGATGCCTTCGACCGTCTCGCGCACCTTGGCGTCGGCGGCCTTGATCGCGCCCGCATCCATTCCGCGCTTGAGCCAACGAGCCATGTCACTCTCCCAATACTATCTGTCATTTGCCGGGTTTAACCAGGCAATCCATGTGGAGCTGCGGTAATTTGAAACGCCTCATGGACCCTCGGGTCAAGCCCGGGGGTCTGACTACGTGACGCGAGATCCTGGATCGACCTCCCCGCTGGGCGGCTGGGTCGTCCGGGATAACGCCTGCGGCGTCACTTGATGGCCTGCGGATTGATCGGCGAGCCGGTGCCGCCGGTGATGATTAGCGGCGGGCCGCAGAAGAAGAATTCGTAGACGCCGTCCTCGGCGCAATCCTCGGCCAGCTCCTTGAGATAGAAGATTTCGCCCATGCACAAGCCCATGGCCGGAATTACCACCCAGTGCCAGGGCTGATTGGCTTCGGTGGTCTCGTTCGGCCGCACTTCGACGCCCCAGGTGTCGGTGCAGATCGCGGCGAGCTGTTTGTCCTGGCACCAGTAGCAATTCTCGAACTTGACGCCGGGGGCGTCGCCGCCGGCATAGCCACCCCATTCGCCTTCTTTCAGGCAGCGCTCCATCTGCCCGGTGCGCACGATGACGAAGTCGCCGCGCCCGATCGAGACGTTCTGGTCCTTGGCGCATTTATCGAGCTCGTCGTTGGAGATGCTTTCGCCGTCCTTCATCCAGTCGACGCCACGGAAGCGCGCGATGTCGAGCAGCACGCCGCGCCCGACCATCTTGCTCTTGGAATGTTCGATGCCGAGCACCGAGAGGCCGCGCGAGTCGATCAGCTTGGCGTCGTTACCGTTATAGGCCTTGTCCTCATAGAACACGTGGCCAAGCGCGTCCCAGTGAGTGGCACCCTGCACGCACAACGTAAGCGTGTCGTCGGCATAGCGGATCTTGTTCCAGTCCTGCTGGCCGGAGATGGCGTCGGTGCCGGTGGCAAGCATCTGGTGGATCGGATTGAAACGGCCGCCGAACAGGCCGGTCTGCGGCCCGGTGCGGTCGAGCGGGATGCCGAGCGCGAACACCTTGCCGGTGCGGATCAGGCTGGCGGCCTTGACGACGTCCTCCGGCGTGACGTGGTTGAGCGTGCCGATCTGGTCGTCCTTGCCCCAGCGGCCCCAGTTCGAGAGCTTCTTTGAGGCCTCGGCGATCGCCTGTTTGCCGACCTTGATGTCCATGGCGTTCATCCCCTTTTTTGACGTTTTTTACAGGCCGCAACTGTGATGAAAGACCGGCCGCTTACTAAGTATGCAATATTGCGCCGGGTTGCGGTGTTTCAGCAAGCGGGGGCTGTGGGCCACTTTGACGCGCACACACCGCTTGCGCATGATTGCGGCCACAAGCCGGTTGCTCAACACCGGCAATAGATTACAGGGAGGACAACAATGAAACGCACACTGTTGATTGCAATCGGACTGGCGGCTGCTTTGGCGGTTGCGGCGGTACTTCCGGCTCGCGCCGTCGACATCATCGAGGAGTGGGGGAACGTCAAGGCTCCGCCGGCACCCGCGCTCAAGCCGGTGACTGTCGATGCGAAGACCACCGCGCTGCTGCTGCTCGACTTTATTAATCCGAACTGCACCAGCCGGCCGCGCTGTATGGCAAACCTGCCGGCGATGAAGAAGCTGCTGACCGAGGCCCGCGCCAAAGGCGTGATGGTTGTCTACAGTATCGCGGGCAAGGCGACATCTGGTGACGACGTGCTTCCCGATATCGCTCCGCTTCCGGGCAATCCCGTAGTCAAATCCGGCGTGGACAAATTCGTCGGTACCGATTTGGAAAAAATGCTCAAGGACAAAGGTATTAATACCGTGATCGTGAACGGCACCGGAGCGCACGGCGCCGTCCTTTACACGGCTAGCGCGGCGGCGGTCAGGGGATTCAATGTCATCGCACCCGTCGACGGCATGACGTCGGAAAATCTTTACTTCGAACAGATCTCCGCTTGGTTGCTTGCCAACGGCACCGGTGGCATTGGGCCGAAAGTGACGCTGACGCGCAGCGACATGATCAAGTTCTGATCACACCATCCCCAACGCCCGCAGAATCTTGCCGGGCGTGAACGGCATGTCGGTGAGCGGCTTGGCGCCCAACGGCCGCAACGCATCGTTGATGGCGTTCATCACGCTGGCCGGCGCACCGGCGGTGCCGGCTTCGCCCGCGCCCTTGGCACCGAGCTCGCTGTCGGCGGTGGGCGAGACCACGTGGCCGCATTCGATGTCGGGCATTTCCGCCGCCATCGGCACCAAATAGTCGGCCATGTTTCCGTTGAGCATTTGTCCGCGCTCATCATAGAGACATTGCTCGAACAGTGCGGCGCCGATGCCCTGCACCACGCCGCCGCGGATCTGCTCGTCCACCAGTTGCGGATTGATGATGGTGCCACAATCTTCCACGCACCAATGCTTCAGCAGCTTGACGAAGCCGGTGTCAGTATCGACCTCGAGGTAGCTCGCCTGGATTCCGTTGGTGAAGGCGAACGGCCACGCGCGCGGCACGTAATGGCGCGTCGCCATCAGCTCGGCTTGGAAGCCGGGCGGCAGCGTATCGGGACGAAAATAGGCGACGCGCGCCAGTTCGTCGAGCGGCAGCCGCTCGATGCCTTTCGCCTTGTCGACGACGATGCCGTTGCGGATGTCGAGTTCGTCGGGCTTGGCTTGCAGAATTGATGCCGCGACGGCGAGCACATTGCCGCGCAAAGCTTTGCCGGCCTGCCAGGCCGCTTCGCCGCCGATGCCGGCCGCGCGCGAGGCCCAGGTGCCGCCGCCATAAGGCGTATTGTCGGTGTCGCCGGTGATCACGCGTACCTTGTCGATGGCGACGCCGAACGCGGTGGCTACGCATTGCGCCACCACGGCTTCGGCGCCCTGGCCCTGCTCGGTGACGCCGGTCGCCACGATGAGCGCGCCCTGCGCGTCGAGCTTCACAGTGGCGCCGTCCTGCGAGGTGATGCGGGCGCCGCCGACGCCATAGAAGGCGGCGGACGGGTTGGTCACCTCGATGAACGACGCAAAGCCGATGCCGCGATAGATCCCTTGTGTGCGCAGCTTCTTCTGCTCGGCGCGCAATCCGGCGTAGTTCATCATCGAGTTGAGATGGGCGAGCGACTCGTGATGCGATAGCTTCTCGAATTTCAAGCCAGCCGCCGACGCGCAAGGATAGGCGTCGTCGGCGATCAGATTGCGGCGGCGGATTTCCAGCGGGTCCATTCCGATTTTCGCCGCCGCCAATTCCACAAGCCCTTCGGTCACCGCCACCGCGATCGGGTGGCCGACCGCGCGGTACTGGCACATCACGTTCTTATTCTGGAACACCACGCGCGCCTGCGCGCGGTAATTCGGGCAGCTGTAGGGGCCACCGGTGAGGTTGACGACCTGGTTGGCCTCGATGCCGCTGGTGCGTGGATACACCGAGTAGGGGCCAATGCCGGTGAGATCGTCGATCTCGAAGGCGGTGATGGTGCCGTCGTTCTTGACCCCGATCTTGGCCTTGATGCGGTGGTCGCGGGCGTGGATGTCGGTGACGAAGCTTTCGATGCGGTCGGCGACGAATTTCACCGGCCGCTTGAGCAGCTTCGACAGCGCCACCGTCGCCATTTCGTCGGCATAGGTGTGAACCTTGATGCCGAACGAGCCGCCAACGTCTTTGGTGAGCACGCGCACTTGGTGTTCTGCGATGCCGAGATGCTTGGCGAACAGGTTCTGCATCATGTGCGGCGCCTGCGTGCCGTGATAGACAGTCATGCGCTGATCGCCCGCGTTCCAGTCGGCGACCACGGCGCGCGGCTCGGTGGTGACGCCGGTATGGCGGCCGAACAGGAAGGTGGTCTCGACCACCGCGTCGGACTCAGCGAAGGCTTTGTCGGGCGCGCCGACTTCGAGTTTGCGTTCGAAGCAGAGATTGTCGCCGAGCGAGGAATGGATCACCGGCGTCTTGGCATCGAGCGCGGTTTCCGGATCGGTGACCGCCGGCAATTCCTGGTAGATCACCTCGACCAGCTCGCAGGCATCCTCGGCCTCCGCGCGCGTGCGCGCCACCACCCCGCAGACCGCCTCACCCTGCCAGCAAGCGACATCGACGGCGATCGGGTGTTGTGGCGCGGATTTGAGGCCCTTCAAATGCGTGAGTACGCCGACCCAGGGCGTCATCACTTTGGCGAGTTCGGCGCCGGTGACCACCGCGGTCACGCCCGGCGCTTTTTTCGCGGCGTCGGCGGCGATCCTAACGATGCGTGCATGGGCGTGCGGCGAGCGCACGAAGGCGACATGCGTCATGCGCGGCAGCGTGACGTCGCTGACATATTGCCCGCGCCCTTGCGTGAGCCGTTGCAGATTCGGCCGCGGCACCGAGCGGCCGATGTACGAGTTCGGCCGGTCGAGCGCGCTCAGTACGGGCGGGGAGTTTTCGGTGATTTTCAATTTTTTGCTCCCGCGCGCGCTTGTGCCACCGCCTCCACCGCATCGATGATCGCGTGATAACCGGTGCAACGGCAGTAATTGCCGGAAAGATGCTCGCGGATATCGTCGCGGCTCGGCACGCCGCCGCGCTTGAGCAGCTCTTGCGCCGCCGCGATCATGCCGGGCGTGCAATAGCCGCATTGCAGCGCGTTGCGCTGCTCGAAGGCGGCCTGCAAATCGGCGATTTCGCCGGAGTCCGACAACCCTTCAATGGTCTCAACCGTGGCGCCGTCGCATTGCACCGCCAGCATCAGGCAGCCACGCACGATCTCGCCGTTCACCCGCACGGTGCAGGCGCCGCAGACGCCGTGCTCGCAGCCGACATGACTGCCGGTAAGCGACAGGTCCTCGCGCAGGAAATCGACCAGCGTCTTGCGTGCTTCGACGCGCTCGCTGACGTGCTCGCCGTTGACGGTGAGAGAAATGTCGAGGACGTGGTCGCTCATGCCCGCGATTCCATGAGCTGCTTCGCCACGCGGCGGAGCAGCACGCCGGCGAGATGTTTCTTCACCGCGGCTGAGGCCTGCACGTCGTCCTGCGGTTCGAGATCGAGCGCGGCGACGGCGGCATCGACATTGCCGCCCACCAACGCGGCTTCGGCTTTCTTCGCCCGCACTGCCGTGGCGCCGACGCCGAAAAACGCGAGGCGTACATCGCTGAGCCCCTTGCCCCCGGCGCGCCCAGATGCCGCGAGACCCACAATGGCATAATCGCCGTGCCGGCGCGCCAGCTCGGCAAAGCCGGTGCGCGTGTCCCCGCTCGCGGCGGGAACGCGGATGGCCGTGAGCACGTCCTGCGGCCCGAGCGCGGTTTCGAACAGTCCCTTGAAGAAATCGCCAGCCTTGATGCTGCGTTTGCCTTTCGGCCCGCTCGCCTCCACCTCGCCGTCGACCGCCAGCAGGCAGGCCGGCAACTCGGCGGCCGGGTCGGCGAAGGCGATGGAGCCGCCGAGCGTGCCGCGATTGCGGATGGCGGCGTGGCCGATATGCGGCATAGCGCGCGCGATCAGCGGTGCGTGCTTCATGACCGTCTCGGAGCGCTCGGCGGCGGCGTGGCGGGTGAGCGCGCCGATCTCGACCATGCCGCCCTCGTGCGAAATCCCGTCGAGCCCGCCGATGCCGTTGATGTCGATCAGCAGGGAAGGCGTCGACAGCCGCATATTGAGCGTGGCGATCAGGCTCTGCCCGCCGGCCAGCAGGCGGGCGTCCTTGTGCTCGCCGAGCAGCGCAACCGCTTCCTCGAGCGAGCGCGCCTTTTTGTAGGCGAATGGCGCCGGCTTCACCTTGCCGTCCTCCCAACCCTTTTTCTCATTGTGACCGGGAAACGGGCCAGGTCAATGCGCCACCCACTCGCCGCTGCCGCGCGGCCCGCGTATAAAGCCCGGCCGAAATCAGGGGAGGAAGCCTATGTCGGGAGAGTTCGCAGGAAAAGTCGTGGTCGTCAGCGGGGGCAGCCGCGGCATTGGCCGGGCCATCGCGCTGGCCTTCGCGCGCGAGGGCGCGCAAACCGTGCTGGCGGCGGCCAATGCGGCCAACCTCGCCGAGGGCGCGAAAGCAGTCGCCACGGCCGGCGGGCTGGCGCCGATGACGATTGCCGGCGATCTGCGCACGCTCGCCGGTTGCGAGCAGGTGTTCGCCAAGGTCAATGAGCGGTTCCAGCGCTGCGACGTGTTGGTCAATAGTGCCGGCGCAACCAAGGGCGGCAAGTTCTTCGAGCAGCCGGACGAGGCCTGGACCGACGGCTTCGCGCTCAAGTTTCACGCCGCGGTGCGGCTCACCCGGCTGTTCTGGCCGCTGCTCAAACAAGCGCACGGCAATATCGTCAACATCGTTGGCGGCGCCGCGCGCACGCCCGGCCCGGATTTCCTGATCGGCGGCGCGGTCAACGCGGCGATGGCGAATTTCGCCAAGGGCCTCACCGCGCTCGGCAACCGCGACGACGTCAATATCAACGTCATCCATCCCGGCCAGACGCAGACCGATCGCGTCGAGCAACTGTTCGCGCAATTCGCCAAAGCGCAGGGCAAGACCGTGGAGCAGGTGCGCACCGAGGCGCTGACCAAGAGCGGGTTGCGCCGCATCGGCCAGCCCGAGGATGTCGCCGAGCTGGCGCTGTTCCTGTGCAGCGCTCGGGCGCGCCACATCCATGGCACGGCGATCGCCATCGATGGCGGCGGCACGCCGGGGTATTATTGATCGCTCGCAGCGCTCTTATCCCTCCCCCCGCGAAGCGGTGGGGAGGGTCGGTTCGCATCGCTTTAACGATGTGAACCGGGCTGGGGAGTGTTCGGGCAAGCTGATCGCATTTGCTTGCCCCATCCCCGACCCCCGGCTACTCGCTTCGCTCGCGGAGGGAGGGGAGATGCGAGGTCGCGACCAATTCAGCCGACGATGTTCTTCACAATATCCACCGCCCGCCGCAGCAGTGTCATCGAGGCCTCCAGCGTGCGGAAGGCGGCGTGGGAGGTAAGCGTGACGTTCGGCAGTTTCGCCAGAGGATGATCGGGTTTCAGCGGCTCGGCGTGGTACACGTCGAGCCCGGCATGGCGGATGTGACCGCTCTTGAGCGCCGCGATGAGCGCGGCCTCGTCGACCAGCGCGCCGCGCGCGGTGTTGACGAATATGACACCCGACTTCATGTTCGCGATGCGCCCGGCTGAAAGGAAGCCGCGCGTCTCGTCGCCAAGCGTGAGATTCATCGAGACCACATCGCTGCGCGCCAGCAGCGTGTCGATGTCCACCAGCGGCACGGTCAAGTCGGCATGCCGGGTGCGGTTCCAGCCGATCACACGCATCCCCATGCCCTTGCCGATGCGCGCCACTTCGCGGCCGATGCCGCCGAGCCCGATCACGCCTAAAGTCTTGCCCAGCAGCTGCACGCCTTCGTGCGGCGTCCAAACCCCGCTGCGCACCTCGCGGTCCATGCGCGCGACGTCGCGCGCCGCCGCCGCCATCAGCGCGATCGAATGCTCGGCCACCGCGGTATCGCCATAGCCTTTGATGATGTGCACCTTGATGCCGCGCGCTTCCAGTTCGCCGACATTCATGTAGCTCGCCGGACCGGTGCCCAGGAACACGATGTGCTTGAGCTCCGGGCACTGTGCCACCAGCGGCGTCGGCATGTAGGAATGGTCGTCGATGGTGATATCATAGCCGCGGATCATGCGTGGCAGATCCTCGCGCGCGAACGCCTTGCGGTTAACGTCGATTTTCGGATCGTGCGGCTGGATCACGCGCGCCCAAACCGGCGCGAGCTGGTCGTTGCAATCGAGAAAGATGGTTTTCATGGGGTACCAGCGTTGACGGCCCCGCGCGCAAAGAATACATGCAGCGGGCGCCGCTTATCCCGCAGCATAACGCCGAACCGCCGACGGTTCCATGCCGCCCAAAAAGGGCGCAGCCGACTGGAATTTTCGATGAAACTTGCAAGCTTTAGAGTGCGCGGGCGGGACAGCTTCGGCGCGGTTGTGGGTGAGGGCGTAGTCGATCTCAAGACGCGGCTCGCGCCCCAGTTCACCAGCGTGCTCGACCTGCTGCGCGAGGGAGGGCTCGCCATAGCGCGCGACGTCTTACAAGGGGTGCGCGCCGATTTCCCGCTACGCGAGGTTGAATTTCTGCCGCCGGTGCTGACGCCGGAGAAAATCCTCTGCATCGGCATCAACTACGCCAACCGCAATGCCGACTATGGCGAGGCCGAGGCGCCGCACTATCCCAGCCTATTCTACCGCGCCCCCGGCTCGCTGGTCGGACATCAGTGCAAAATCGTGCGGCCCCGCGAATCCGAACAGCTCGATTACGAAGGCGAGATCGCGCTGGTGATCGGGCGCGCCGGCCGGCGTATCGCGCCCGAGCGCGCGGCCGAGCATGTGGTGGGCGCCACGTTGTGCAACGAGGGTACCATCCGCGACTGGATGCGCCACGGCAAATTCAACGTGACGCAGGGCAAGAACTGGGATGCCAGCGGCAGCATCGGGCCCTGGCTTGTGACCGCCGACGAGGTCGATCTCGGGAAGCCGCTGCGCATCACGACGAAGGTCAATGGCGAACTCACCCAGGACGACACTACCGCCAGCATGATCAAGTCGTTTGCCGAACTGATCGTCTATGTCAGCACCTTTATGACGCTCAAGCCCGGCGATATCATGGTCACCGGCACGCCGGTGAAGCTTGGCCCGCGGAGGGAGCAGCCGGTGTGGCTCAAGCCGGGCGACGTGGTGGAAATCGAAGTTCCGCAGATCGGCGTGCTGCGCAATACAGTGGTGGCGGAAGCATGAGCGAGGAACGCAAGGCCGTCTGCATCATCGCCTGGCCGGTGGCGCATTCGCGTTCGCCGCTGATTCACAATTATTGGATCAAGCAGCACAATCTCAATGCCGAATACCGGCGCGAGGCGGTGCCGCCGGAAAAGCTCACCGAGTTCCTCCCGCATCTGCGCGCGCACGGCTATATCGGCGGCAACGTCACAGTGCCGCACAAGCAGGCCGCGCTGGCGCTGTCGGAGCCGGACGAGCGCGCGCGCGCGGTCGGCGCCGCCAATACGCTGTGGTACGAAGACAATACGCTGCGCTCGACCAATACCGACGTCGAGGGTTTCCTCGCCAATCTCGACGCTACCACGCCGGGATGGGACCGCGGGTTGGAAACCGCCGCGGTGCTGGGCGCCGGCGGCGGCGCGCGGGCCGTAGTGTTCGCGCTAATCCAGCGCAATGTCGGGCGCATTTATGTCATCAACCGCACGATCGAGCGGGCGGAAGTGTTGAAAAAGAAATTCGGCGCGCGCGTGCACGCCGCCAGGTGGGACGAAACCACCGGGCTGTTGGGCGGCGCCGGGCTGCTGGTCAACACCACGACTTTGGGCATGGTTGGGCAGCCGCCGCTGGAGATCAATCTGCGTTGTCCGGCTTCGCTGGTAGTGGCGGATCTGGTTTATGCGCCGCTGGAGACCGGCCTGCTGAAGCTGGCGCGCGAACGCGGCCTGCGTACCGCCGACGGGCTCGGCATGCTGCTGCATCAGGCGGTGCGCGGCTTCGAACGCTGGTTCGGCGTGCGCCCCGAAGTGACTGCGGAACTGCGTGCGCTGGTGGAAGCCGATCTGGGTGCGACGCCGCCCGCGGCCCCTCAAGAAAAAGTGAAGCCGCCCGCCAAGGGTGCGCGCCGGAATAACAAGCGCCGCGCGGGGTTCTCCGCATAATAGCGGCGTAACGTCGCTGGCCGCAGGTGGGGAGGACACAATGCCGATTGTGACTATGACGTGGCGCGCGCTCGGCGTCGCGGCCGTTGCATTGAGCCTGGCGACGACCGCGGTGCTCGCGCAGCAGCCAGGGCGTATCCGGGGCCAGATCGAGAAGGCCGACGGCGGCGTGATGGTCCTCAAGACCCGCGACGGCGCCATGTTGAACGTGAAGGTGGACGAAAAGACGCGCTTGACCGCGCTGGTCAAGGCTACGCTCGCTGACATCAAGCCGGACACCTTTATCGGCATTGCCGGCGTTCCGCGGCCGGACGGCAGCATCGAAGCCTTCTCGATTCATATTCCGCCGGCGGCGATACGCGGTCAGGGCGAGGGTGTGCGGCCCTGGGATGCCCGGCCCGGCAGCAGCATGACCAACGCTTATTTTGAATCGGCGGTCGCTTCCACTGATGGCCATGTGCTGACGGTGAAGAACAAGGACGGCGAGAAGAAAGTGATCGTCACGAACGCGACGGCGATTGCCGCAGCGGCGCCGGCAGATAGAGCCGAACTCAAGCCCGGCGCGCAGATCATCATCTTCGGTTCGGAAAAACAGCCGGACGGCGTAGTTTTGATCAAGAGCATGTATGTCGGCCGCGGCGTCACGCCGGCGATGTGATGACATGATCGCACGCATCGCGTTGGCTTTCGTCGTTCTCGCGCTCGCCGCCGCTGGCGCTTTGGCACAGCAGCCGCCGACCGTGCGCGTTTCCGGTACGGTCGAGAGCTTTGACGGCCGCGTGCTGGCGATCAAATCGGCCAAGCTCGGCGAGGTGAAAGTCAACCTCATCGGTGATCCGGTGGTGTACGTCTTGAGCAAAGCGTCGCTCGCCGACGTCAAACCGGGCGCTTATATCGGCGTAGGCGCTATGCCGCAGCCGGACGGCAGTCAGCGCGCCATTCAGGTGTCGGTGTTTTCCGAGACGCTGCGCGGGATGAGCGAGGGTCACCGGCCGTGGAGCGCGCGGCCCAACAGCAGCATGACCAATGGTGGCGTCGAGCAGACGGTGGAAAGCGTCGATGGCCGGGTAGTTGTGATCAAATACAAAGGCGGCGAGCAGAAGATCGTGGTGCCGCCCGACGCGGTCATTCAATCCTATGCAATCGGTGACAAAAGCGAGCTCAAACCGGGCGTGCATGTCGCGGTCTTGCGCGCGCTGAAGAAGCCGGACGGCACGTTGGAAGCCGACCGCGTCAATGTCGGGCGCGGCGAGGTGGTTCCTCAATAGGCGCGGCATTCGCCCGCCGCGTCGGCGCGTGCGCCGAGCCGGGCGCGGGCACGTCAAGGTCGGCGGCGAGCTCCGGCATTTCTCGCATCAGCCGCAGCAGGCGGTTGCGGCCGCCCAGCACACGCGCCTCGCGCTGGTCCTCGACCGGGCGGCGCACCTCGTCGGCGCGCGTGAGGCTGTCGATGTCGGCGCCCTGTTCGGCCAACCGCGCCAGCAGCACCGTGAGATCCTCCAGTTCGTCGGCGACCACGTGGATGACGCCGCTCTCTTCCTGTACGCCGCCGGCGACCGCCACGTAGCGCGCGCCCAGCACCACTGGGCGCACGCGCTCGAACACTTTCGGCCATACGATCACGTTGGCGACCGCGCTCTCGTCCTCGATGGTCATGAACACCACGCCCTTGGCTGAGCCCGGCCTTTGCCGGCAGGTTACCAGCCCGGAAATGCGCACGCGCGTATTGTTGGCGACACCGCGCAGCGCCTCGTTGCGCAGGATTCCGCGCGCAGCGAGATCGGCGCGCAGGAATTGCGCCGGATGCGCGCGCAGGGACAGGCGGAGGAAACGATAGTCGTTCACGACTTCCTCGCCCAGCGGCATGGGGGGCAATAAGATTTCCGGCTCCCGTGTCCCGGACGCGGTGCAGCGCGTTAGCGGTGGACCGCTGATTCGGGACCGTTCCAAATGGTGGTCGTCGTAAAGGTCCCCGGTCTGCAGCGCATCACAAGTGAGCTGCGCTGCGCCCGGGACACGTGTGCTCCTGAACAACGGCAGATCATCATCCCGGTCACCGACGCGGCCGAGCGCCTTCGCCGCCCACAGCGCCTCGCGCCGCGTGAGGCCGAGCGAGCCGAAAGCATCCGCATCGGCCAGCCGTTCCAGCACGCGCGGCGACAGCCCCGTGCGCAGCCAGACATCGCGTACCGAGTCGTAATTCACGCCGCGCCGTGCGACGATCAGCATAGCGTCCTCCTCGCTCAGCCCCTTGATCTCGCGCAGGCCGAGGCGCATCGCGTGCGTGGTGCGCACGTCGTCGCGCATGGCGCGATGCAAGTCATGCAGGCGCTCCGCGGCGTGCGGGCCGGGCTCGAGCGTCGAATCCAAATCCGAATGATTGACGTCGGGCGGCCGCACCTCGACGCCGTGGTCGCGCGCGTCTCGCACGATCTGCGCCGGCGCGTAGAAACCCATCGGCTGCGCGTTGAGCAGCGCGGCGGCGAAGGCGTCCGGGTAGCGGCATTTCAACCAGGCCGAGGCGTAGACCAGCAGTGCGAAGCTGGCGGCGTGGCTTTCCGGGAAGCCGTATTCGCCGAAACCCTCGATCTGGTGGAAGCAGCGCTCGGCGAAGTCGCGCTGGTAGCCGTTCGCTAGCATGCCGTCGATCATCTTGCGCTGGAACGTACCGATGGTGCCGACGCGCTTGAAGGTGGCCATGGCGCGGCGCAGTCTGTCAGCCTCCGCCGGCGTGAAGCCGGCGGCG
Organism: uncultured Alphaproteobacteria bacterium; assembly: GCA_963709855.1. Taxonomy (GTDB): domain Bacteria; phylum Pseudomonadota; class Alphaproteobacteria; order Rhizobiales; family Xanthobacteraceae; genus Pseudolabrys. Next base: position 312,621 of record CAVPXX010000004.1, read on the forward strand.
ACGATGGCGATCTTCATCGCCTGCTCCTGGAACAGCGGCACGCCCAGAGTTTTGTGCAGCACCGCTTCCAATTCCTTTGACGGATAGGAGACCGGCTCCTGTCCGCGCCGGCGCCGCAAGTAAGGATGCACCATGTCGCCCTGGATCGGGCCGGGGCGTACGATCGCGACTTCGATCACCAGGTCGTAGAAATTCGCCGGCTTGAGCCGCGGCAGCATGGTCATCTGTGCGCGGCTCTCGACCTGGAATACGCCGAGCGAGTCCGCACGCTGCAGCATGCGATAGATGGCGAGGTCTTCGGCGGGGATGGTCGCGAGGGTGAGCTTTTCGCCGTAGCGCTGCTCCACCAGATCGAGCGCCTTGCGGATGCAGGACAGCATGCCGAGGCCGAGCACATCGATTTTCAAGATCCCAAGCGCGTCGAGGTCGTCCTTGTCCCATTCGACGAAGGTGCGGTCCGGCATGGCGCCGTTGCCGATCGGCATCACCTCGTCGAGCCGGCTGCGCGTGATGACGAAACCGCCGACGTGCTGCGAGAGATGGCGCGGAAATCCGACGATCTCGCGCGCCAGCGCAGCGATCTGCTTGACGCGCCGGCTGTCCGGATCGAGCCCGGCGCGCACGAGGTCGGCATTGCCGTCGCCACCCCAGATCGAGGACGCCAGCGCGCCGATGGTGTCCTCGGAGAGGTCAAAGGCCTTGCCGACTTCGCGGATCGCCGAGCGGCCGCGATAGGAGATCACGGTGGCGGCGATGCCGGCGTGCTCGCGCCCGTATTTGCCGTAGATGTATTGGATCACCTCCTCGCGCCGCTCGTGCTCGAAATCAACGTCGATGTCGGGCGGCTCGCGCCGCTCGGGCGATATAAAGCGTTCGAATAGGAGATCGGCGCGGTCGGGATCGACCTCGGTGACGCCGAGGCAGAAACAGACGGCGGAATTGGCGGCCGAGCCGCGGCCCTGGCAGAGGATTTTTTGCGAGCGCGCGAAACGGACGATGTCGTAGACGGTGAGGAAGTAAGGCGCATAGGAAAGCTGCGCGATCAGCACCAGTTCGTATTCGATGCTGGCGCGCACCTTGGCGGGCAGGCCGTGCGGGTAGCGCCTGGCGGCACCTTCGTAGGTGAGATGCGCGAGCGCCTCCTGCGCATTGCCGAAGCCGTCGATGGTCTCGTTGGGATATTCGTAGTGCAATTCGTCGAGCGAGAAGGTCAGTGCATCGCTCAAGCGCAGTGTTTCCTCGATCGTCTCCAGCGCGTCGCGGAACAGCCGCGCCATTTCGTCCGGCGGTTTCAGAAAACGCTCCGCATTGGCGGCGAGTCGCCGGCCGGCGCGGTCGATGGTCACCTTCTCGCGGATACAGGTGAGCACGTCGGCCAGCGGCCGCCGGTTGGGGTGGTGATAATGGACATCATTGACCGCGATCAGCGGCACTTGTGCTTCGCGCGCCAGCGCCGCGAGCCGCGCAAGCCTTGCCCGGTCGCGCCCGCGATAGAGCATGGCGGCGGCGAGGCGGACGCGGCCAGGGGCAGTAGAGTGCAGGCGCGACAACAGCGCCGCATTTCCGGACATCGCGATCAGTTCAAGCCCGATGGCATGCGCCAGCAGGTCGTCGAGATGCAGGATGCAATCGCCCTTCTCGGCGCGTAAGTTGCCGAGCGTGAGCAGGCGGGTGAGCCGGCCCCAGCCGGTGCGGTCGCGCGGGTAAGCGAGGATGTCGGGCGTGCCGTCGGCGAACACCAGCCGCGCGCCCGGGTGATAGCGCAAACTCAAGTTCTGCTCGCGCTTGGCGAGATGTGCGCGCACCACCCCGGCGACCGAGTTGCGGTCGGTGAGGCCGAGGCCGAGAAGCCCGAGGCGGGCCGCCTGCGCCATCAACTCTTCCGGATGCGAGGCCCCGCGCAGGAAGGAAAAATTCGAGGCAGTGGCGAATTCGAGATAACGCATTACCCATTACTCATTCGCGATTCACGCAAACGTCCCGTGCAGGAACCAGGTCGGCGCGGCGGCGCCGTGCGCCAAATCTGCCCGCATCAAGTCGCGGTAGAGCCCGGCGCGGAACAGCCAGAAGCGCAGGCCGGTTTTATCTTCCACTCGGAAGTAGTCCCGCGCGGGTCCGCCGTGCTCGCTCCACCAGGCGCCCTCGATGCGCTCGGGGCCTTCGGCTGCGATCACTTCGTGCAGCGCGCGCCGCCAACGGAAGCGCAGCGGCGGACCGTCCGGCACCTCCGCCACCGCCTCGATCGGCTCCGGCCGCGTCAGCAGGCGCAGCGGGCGGGGCGCGAGGTCCGCATCGGCGCGGTAATGGCGGAACGCCTGCCAGCCGGGGTCGGCGGGCGCCGTCTGCGCCGGCACGGCGGTGGCGGCGATCTCGGGAATATGGCTGTCATGCGCGATCAGCCGGCGCACGCGGCGCACGCCCAGCCGCGCGCTCAGGCGGTCGACCAGGTGGTCGACTTCCGTCCCGTCTTGCCCGCCGCCGATGCCGATCTGTTCGGGCGGTATCGGCTCGGCGACCATGACCGACAGCCGCGCCATATCGAAGCCGAAGCCGGGATCGAATTCGTCGGCCAGCGCTGTCAGCCGCTCGACGAACAGCGCGCGGATCTGCGCCGGATCGCGCAACGGGCGCGAGGTGCCGGCGGCCAGGCGGCGTACCTCGCCGTCGGTGCGAAACAGCGTGAGCTCAATGCGGCGGGCGCCATCGCCGCGTCGCTCCAGCGCGAATTGTAGCCTCGCTGCCAGCCGCGCGAGGATCGCTAACACGTCCTCTTCGCGCGCGATCGGCTCGGGAAAACGCTGCTCGGCGACATAGGGCGCGACCGGCAGGCGCGGATTGAGCGGCTCGTGCTCGCAGCCAAGCGCGCAGTCGAGCTGACGTAGCAGATGCGTGCCAAAACGCGCGGCGAGGGGGCTGCGCGGCAGATCGACGATATCGCCGATGCGCTTGAGACCGACGCGCGCGAGCGCCGCGACGGTGTCAGCGGGAAGCCGCAATGCGGCGATTGGCAGAGGCGCGAGGAAGGCGCGCTCCTCGCCGCCGGCATAGCTCGCCGGCTCGCCGAAATGGGCGGCGGCCCAGGCGGCGCCGATGCTGCCGGCGATGGCGATGCTGTAGGCGAAGCCGGCTTGCGCGATACGCTCGCCCAGATCGGCGACCAGCGCCTCCTCGCCGCCGTAGAGATGCGCGCAGCCGCCGATGTCGAGCAGCAGACCGTCGGGCACGTCGCAGGCAACGAGCGGCGTGTAGCGTAGGCACCAGTCGGCGATATTTTCTAGCAGAGTGGCGTCGGCCTCGGCGTCTTCCTCGATCGCCTGCAGCGCGGGATGCATGACGCGCGCCTGCGCCAGCGCTAGGCCCATGTGCAGGCCGAGCCGTTCTGCCCCCTCGTCGACGGCGACGATCAGCTCGGCATTACCGCGCTTGCCGTAGACGGCAAGGGGGGAAGAAACCTCACGCGACTTTTCACGCAACTTGGCGATGCGGTCGGTCGAGAGCCGGCGCAGCCACAGGCTGAGCATGCGTTGCGAGCAGGAAGCGCTCATCGCTGTCACTCCATTCCAGAATCCATGATCCAAGCGGGCCGCGGCGGTTGCGAATAAGCCGCGCGGCAAAGCGCGGCGAACCGGGACCGTGCGCGGCCGCCGAGGGCGCCGCGCCGACGATCCAGCGGGTGGCGGCGGTGGAAGCCTCGTTCGCCGACGCCGCGCGCAACAGCAGCGCGAGCGCGCCGCTCTCCGTCGCGGCGAGCGAGAGCCGCCGCATCGCCACCATGTCGATCTCGCCGTGGCGCAGTTCGCCGATCACGGCGCCTATGGCGCGGCAGCGCAGCGCTTCCTCCATCGCCCACAGCAGGTCGTGCGGTCGCGCGGCCGCGACCGTTAGCAGCCGCTCGAGCGCAAGGCCGAACGCATCGAGACCGGGGCCGTAGGGTGCGCCGCTCTCGATGAGCGCCATGTCCTCGGCGATCCAAAGCAGGCGGCAAGAGGAAACCAGCCTCAGCACGAACCCCGTCGCCGCGGTGAGATGGGCCTCGCTCGGGGCCGCAATCTCGTGCAGCGCGCCGCGCGCGAGACCGCCGCCGAGCGCCGCGTCGATGGCCGCGATGCCGAGGGGCAAGGCTTGCAGAGAGCCGCCGGGACCGTCCTCGATCCTGGCGGTGTTTTGCAGGGCCTGCAGGCGCTGGCGCAGCTGCTCGATCATGATGTTAAGCTTCTGGAGACTCGAAGAAATCCGGCCCCATTGGGGGCAGGCTGCGTCTTTTAATGTTCCCTATTTGTTCTACTGTGACTCCGTGCGTTGGGACCGTCAAGCCGCAAGGGATAGGGGTTGGACAGCGGCTAGGGCGCAGGCCCTGGCGGCAATCAGTCTTGCTCGAGCAGCGCCCGCCCGCGCGCGGTGAGCACTAACCGCGACTGCTGCATGTGCTGCTGCCGTTCTGGAAGCGGACCAGGCCGTCCGAGATCGCGTCTTCCCAGATCGATAGGTGCGGGCAGCTGCGGCGCCAGGCTTCCGCGTCGGCATAACTGCGCGGGGCCTCACCCACCCAGGCGAGAAACTGCTGCGTCAGCGCGTGCGCGGCGGTCTGCATGGCGGGCACTTATTACACCCGTCCCGCCGCGAAGAAAAGTCAGGCCGGCCGCTCGAACGTGTTGATGTCGATTTTCGATTCCAGCGTCCGGTGCACCGGGCATTTGTCGGCAATCTCCATCAGCCGCTTGCGTTGCTCACCGTCGAGCGGGCCTTCCAGCGTGATGGCGCGATCGATGTGATCGACCATGCTGACCTTGGTGTCGCAGGTTTCGCAATCCTTGGCGTGGATCTTGCCGTGGCTAAGTCGCACCGAGACGTTCTCCAGCGGGATCTTCCTGAAATCGGCATAAAGCCGGATCGTCATCGAGGTGCAGGCGCCGAGACCGGCCAGCAGAAAATCGTAAGGCCCGGGACCGGAATCGAGACCGCCAACTTTCACCGGCTCATCGGCGAGCAAGCGGTGCGGCCCCGTTAATATATCCTGCTGATATTTGCCGCCATGCGTCTCGCGCACCAGCACGAGGCCGGCCTCGACCTCGGCTTCGGTCATGGTTTCCGGTTTATCGAGATAGCGCTCGGCCCAGGCGGCGATCACGTTCGCCACATAGACGGCGTCGCTTGCCTTGCCCAGCAAATGATCGGCGCCGGCGAGCGAGACGAAGCTCTTCGGATGCTTAGCGCCGATGAAAATGTGCGAGGCATTCTCGATGCCGACCAGATCGTCGGTCGGCGAGTGGAACACCAGAAGCGCCTTGCGCAGAGTGGCGAGACACTCGTTCAGCTTTTTCTCCGCCACGTCGTCGAGGAATTCGCGCTTGATGCGGAACGGCCGCCCGGCCAGCGCCACCTCGACTTCGCCCTGTTTTTTGATCTTTTCGACGGGCTCTTTGAACAGGCCGACAACGTGTGACGGATCGTAGGGCGCGGCGATGGTTACCACCGCGCGCGCGTCGGTAATTTTGTGCGAAGCCGCAAGCACCGCAGCGCCGCCCAGACTGTGGCCGATCAGGATCGTAGGCGCGCCATACATCTCGCGTAAGTGGTCGGCTGCGGCGACTAGGTCGTCCACGTTCGAGGAGAAATGCGTGTTGGCGAATTCGCCTTCGCTGCCGCCCAGGCCGGTGAAATCGAAGCGCAGCACGGCGATGCCGTTGATCGCCAGCCGCTCGGCGATGCGCTTGGCGGCGAGGCTATCCTTGCCGCAGGTGAAGCAATGCGCGAACAACGCGTAGGCCATGGGCTTGCCGAGCGGCAGATCGAGCGTAGCGGCGAGCTGCTCACCCTTGGCGTTCGGGAAATTGAAGCGTTCGCTGCGCATGGACTAGCCTTTCCAGGTCGGCGCGCGCGGATGCACGACGTCCTTGAAGTTGTCGAAGGTCTTCCAGGCTGGCTCCGGCGGATCGCATTTCGGCTGCGGGGTATAGATCGACGGCCCGGTAATCTGCATGTTCGGGATATATCGCGGGCAATTGGGGAATATCGCGCGCGTTTCGACCCGGACGATCAGTTGCGCGCCGACGGTTTCCTTAAGCAGTGGATCGGTATCGCTCACGCGCGCGCTGCCGTTGACGCGCAGCCGTTTCGGTTTGTCGTGCATAGCGATGAACAGCAGACCGACATTCGGGTTCACGATCAAATTGCCGAGGCTCTTGAACATGCCGTTGCCGTCGTAGTCGGGAAACGCCAGTTCGGACGATCCGGTGACCCGCACGAAACCCGACATGCCGCCCTTGAACGAGCAGTCCGGGCGGCCTTGCGCGTCGGCGGTGGCAATGAAGAAATAGGCCGCGCTCTCGATGAAGGCCTTGTCGTCGTCGGAGAAGACTGTGTGCGTCAGCTTTTCTTCCAGCCGATCGGAAATGCGCCGACTGTGGAAGCGGTCCTGCAGTTGGCGGTTGCCGTCGTGATACATGATGCTCATCGCAGTTTCCTCGCGTGCCATCAGGTCGAGTGACGCCATCATGCCATTTCGGGGCATGTGCGGGGAACTTTGGCACGGCTGGCGAAAGACTGGCGTAAAATTTGCTTGAGTAGCAGTGTCAAACATTGCGGACGCAGCACAAGGAGTTAGCCATGACACGGGACGGTCTCACCGAAAAACTTCTCGACATCAAACGCGAGAAGGGCTGGACCTGGAAATATATTTGCGGAGAGATCGGCGGCATGTCGCCGATCCTGGTGACGGGGGCGATCCTCGGCCAAATGAAGCTGACCAAGCCGCAGGCGGCGAACGCGGCGAAATTGTTCGGCCTCTCGAAAAGCGAGCAGGCCCTGCTCAACGAGGTGCCGTTCCGCGGCACCGGCACGCCGATGCCGCCGACCGACCCGCTGATCTACCGGTTCTACGAATTGGTCATGGTCAACGGCCCGGCGCTCAAGGTGCTGATCGAGGAGGAATTCGGCGACGGCATCATGTCGGCAATCGACTTCGACATGGACATCACGCGCAAGGCCGATCCCAAGGGCGACCGCGTTAGCATCGGCATGACCGGCAAATTCCTGCCGTACAAATATTACGGCGCCACCGGCAACGCGCTGGGCTATGGGCTGAAGGAGGAGTGACTCTCCCTCTCGCCGTTTACGGGGAGAGGGAATAGCCGTTCAGGCTTTGCTCTTCGCTCGCACCGCTTTCTTCTTCGGCTCGGCGCCGACAATCAGTTGCCGGCCGATATCGGCAATCGTGTTGGTGCCGGTGAGCGCCATAGTGACGCTGAGTTCCTTTTCGAGAATGTCGATTGCCTTGGCGACGCCGGCCTGCCCGCCGGCGCCGAGCCCGTAGATATAGGCGCGGCCGATCAGGCAGGCGCGCGCGCCCAGCGCCAGCGCCCGCAGCGCGTCGGAGCCGGTGCGGATGCCGCCGTCGAACAGTACCTCGGTGTCGGAGCCAATCGCGTCGGCGACGCCCGGCAGCGCCGAGATCGAGGACGGTGCGCCGTCGAGCTGGCGGCCGCCGTGGTTCGATACCACGATGGCGTCGGCGCCGAGCCTGACCGCGGTCTTGGCGTCATCGACATCGAGGATGCCTTTCAAGATCAGCTTGCCTGGCCAGATGCTCTTGATCCATTCCACGTCCTTCCAGCTCAGCGCCGGATCGAACTGCGAATTTGTCCACTGGGCGAGCGAATTGACGTCGTCCATGCCCTTCACGTGACCTGCGAGATTGCCGAACGTCTTGCGCTTTCCCTTGAGGATGCTCCACGTCCAGGCCGGCTTGGTCGCGATGTCGATGATGTTCTTCACGCGGATTTCCGGCGGCACGGTCATGCCGTTTTTGATGTCGTTGTGACGCTGGCCAAGCACCTGCAAATCTACGGTGAGCACCAGCGCATTGCATTTTGCCGCCGTCGCTCGGGCGAGAATGTCCTTGGAGAAGCCGCGGTCCTTGATGACGTAGAGCTGGAACCAGAACGGCTTGCGCGTCGCCTCCGCCACGTCTTCGATCGAGCAGATCGACATGGTGGAGAGCGTGAACGGGATGCCGGCGTCGTTGGCGGCCTGCGCCGATAGGATCTCACCGTTGCCGTGCTGCATGCCGCACAGCCCAATCGGCGCCAGCACGAACGGCGCCGCCACCTTCTGCCCGACGATGGTGGTGGCGAGGTTGCGCGAGGAGACGTCCACCAGCACGCGCTGGCGCAGCTTGATCCGCTCTAGGTCAGTGCGGTTAGCGCGCAGCGTCTCCTCGTTATAGGAGCCGGCTTCGGCGTAATCGAAAAAGGCGCGTGGAACTTTGCGGCGCGCAAGCTGCCGCAGATCTTCGATGCAGGTGATTTGCTTCATTGGGAGTGCCCGGAACATTCGCCAGTGGAACAACCGGGTAGCACAGCGGCGCGAGCGGCGAAACCGGCTGTTCTGGCGGCATTTCCATTGGATAAGTGGGCAGAGCGGACGAATGTTAATGGCCTGCGGTAACGATTGCTCATAATTTTTGAAGCAAATTCACGGCGTTGGCTCTATTATGCGGACTCGCGGGACAGGCGCCGCCGCCCGCCAATAAACTAGCCATTCGGGGCTTAATGTCGTAAGTAGGCGTCAGGGGCAGTTCATGGTTCGTCGTTATTTTGGCACCGACGGCATTCGCGGCCGGGCCAACCGGGTTATTACCCCGGAACTGGCACTCAAGGTCGGTCAGGCCGCGGGGCTGATCTTCAAGAACGGCGAGCATCGCCATCGCGTCTTGATCGGCAAAGACACCCGCCTCTCCGGCTATATGATCGAGACTGCACTGGTCGCCGGCTTCACCTCGGTCGGTATGGACGTGCTGCTGACTGGTCCGATCCCAACTCCGGCGGTCGGCATGCTGGCGCGCTCGATGCGCGCCGATCTCGGCGTCATGATCTCGGCTTCGCATAACCCCTATGCCGACAACGGCATCAAACTGTTTGGGCCCGACGGCTACAAGCTCAGCGACCAGGTCGAAAGCGAGATCGAAGTGCTGCTCGATTCGGATCTGACCAAGCGTCTGGCCAAGAGCGATGATCTCGGCCGCGCTAGGCGCATCGACGGCGTGCAGGACCGCTATATCGAATTCGCCAAGCTCACGCTGCCGCGCGCAATCGATTTGTCCGGACTGCGCGTGGTGATCGATTGCGCCAATGGCGCCGCGTACAAAGTGGCGCCGGGCGCGTTGTGGGAACTGGGCGCCGACGTGGTCTCGATCGGCGTCGAGCCCGACGGCTTCAACATCAACAAGGACTGCGGCTCAACCGATCTCGCTGCGATCACCCACAAGGTGCGCGAGATGCGCGCCGATATCGGCATCGCGCTGGACGGCGACGCCGACCGCGTCATGATCGTTGACGAGCGCGGCCATGTGGTGGATGGCGACCAGCTGCTCGCCGTCATCGCCGAGAGCTGGAAAGAGGACGGCAGACTGCAGCGGCCGGGTGTGGTCGCCACCGTGATGTCCAATCTCGGGCTCGAGCGCCATCTCGGCGGTCTCGGCCTCGAACTAGTGCGTACGCCGGTAGGTGACCGCTACGTGCTCGGGCACATGCGCGCACACGGCTACAATATCGGCGGCGAGCCGTCCGGCCACATCATCCTCTCCGACTACACCACCACCGGCGATGGTTTCATCGCCGCCTTGCAGGTACTCGCCGTGGTCAAGCGCAGCAACAAGCCGGTGTCGGAGCTGTGCCACCGCTTCGAGCCGCTGCCGCAGGTGCTCAAGAACGTGCGCTACAAGAACGGCAAGCCGCTGGAGAACGCGCAGGTACGCTCGGCCATCGCCAGCGCCGAGAAAAAGCTCGGCCGCGGCGGCCGCCTGATCGTGCGCCCGTCCGGCACCGAGCCGGTGATCCGCGTGATGGGCGAAGGCGACGACAAGTTGCTGGTCGAGGCGGTGGTGGACGATGTGGTCGAGGCACTGACAGAGGTCGCGGCCTGACCGTTGCCTGCACCGCTATTGCTCTGAGCAGAAAAATCGTCGGACGTGCTTTTATTAATCTGTAGAAGATTTAGCCATTCAATTTGCCACTGCGCGTCCTAATTAGCGGTACGGGTGATTGACCAGACGCCGCAACTCGACTATGACCGCCAGTGGGACACCCCTCCCCAACGAGGGGCGCCTATCTGGAAGGATAGACATATGATAACGACTAAACCCGGCGTGCGGCCGGTAGTCCCGCACTTCTCGTCCGGCCCCTGCGCCAAGCGCCCCGGCTGGAATCTCACAGCCCTCACGGACGCGGTATTAGGACGCTCGCACCGATCCAAGATCGGCAAGGCGAAGCTCAAGCGCGCCATCGATCTCACCCGCGACGTGCTGGAGGTCCCCGCCGACTATCGCATCGGCATCGTGCCGGCCTCCGATACCGGCGCGGTGGAGATGGCGCTGTGGTCGCTCTTGGGCGCGCGGCCCGTCACAATGCTGGCCTGGGAATCTTTCGGTGAAGGCTGGGTCAGCGACGTCACCAAGGAACTCAAGCTCAAGGACGTGACCACGCTCAAGGCGCCCTATGGCGACTTGCCCGACCTGACGAAAATCGATTTCGCCACCGACGTCGTGTTCACCTGGAACGGCACGACCTCCGGTGTGCGCGTGCCGAACGGCGACTGGATCGCCGCCAAGCGCGAAGGCCTCACGATCTGCGACGCCACCTCGGCGGCGTTCGCGCAGAGGCTCGACTGGCCCAAACTCGATGTCGTCACCTTCTCCTGGCAGAAGGCGCTCGGCGGGGAGGGCGCGCACGGTATGCTGATCCTCTCGCCCCGCGCCGTGGCGCGGCTCGAGAGCCACAAGCCGGACTGGCCGCTTCCGAAGATTTTCCGGCTCACCAAAGGCGGCAGGATCAACGAGGGCATTTTCGCCGGCGAGACCATCAACACGCCGTCGATGCTCTGCGTCGAGGATTATCTCGACACGCTTGCATGGGCGAAGTCGGTCGGCGGGCTTTCCGCCACCATCGCGCGCTCGGACGCCAACGCCAAGGCTCTGGCCGACTGGGTCGCGGTCACGCCCTGGGTCGCCCATCTCGCCAATAAAGCGGATGAACGTTCGAACACCTCGGTGTGCCTGAAGGTGGTCGACCCGGCGGTGACGCGATTGTCCGCCGACGATCAGGCGGCGTTCGCCAAGGCCCTGGCCGGCCTGCTCGAGAAGGAAGGCGTCGCCTACGACATCGCCTATTACCGCGACGCGCCGCCAGGCCTGCGCATCTGGTGCGGGGCGACGGCCGAGACGAGCGACGTGCAGGCGCTCACGCCCTGGCTCGACTGGGCCTTCGCCGAAGCCAAAGCCGCGCTGCCCAAGGCGGCGTAACGCTACGATTTTCCTCCCCGTGCGCGCGGGGGAGATGACGACCAGCAAACCCAATCAAAAAGCAGCAATCGCCATGCCCAAAGTTCTCATCTCCGATGCGCTTTCGCCCGCAGCCGTGCAGATCTTCAAAGATCGTGGCATCGAGGTCGACTTCCAGCCCAGTCTCGGCAAGGACAAAGAGAAACTCGCCGAGCTCATCGGCAATTACGATGGCCTCGCCATCCGCTCGGCCACCAAGGTGTCGGCCAAGATCCTGGAAAAAGCCAAGAACCTGAAGGTGATCGGTCGCGCCGGCATCGGTGTCGACAATGTCGACATCCCAGCGGCGACCGCGCGCGGCGTCATCGTGATGAACACGCCGTTCGGCAATTCGATCACCACCGCCGAACACGCGATCTCGCTGATGCTAGCGCTGGCGCGCCAAATTCCGGAAGCCGACTCGTCCACGCGCGCCGGCAAATGGGAAAAGAACAAGTTCATGGGCGTCGAGATTTTCAGCAAGACGCTGGGCGTCATCGGCTGCGGAAACATCGGGTCTATCGTTGTCGACCGCGCCATCGGCCTGCGGATGAAGGTGATCGCCTACGATCCGTTCCTGTCGGAGGAGCGCGCGCGCGATCTCGGCGTCGAGAAGGTCGAGCTCGACGAGCTGTTCAAGCGGGCCGATTTCATCACGCTGCACACCCCGCTCACCGAAAAGACCAAGAACATCATCGATGCCGACGCTATCAAGAAGATGAAAAAGGGCGTGCGCATCATCAATTGCGCGCGCGGCGGCTTGGTCGACGAGGCGGCGCTGGCCAAGGCGCTCAAGGCGGGGCAGGTCGCGGGTGCGGCGTTCGACGTGTTTGTCGAGGAGCCGGCGACACAAAGCCCGCTGTTCAGCTTGCCCAACGTGGTGTGTACGCCGCATCTCGGCGCCGCCACCAGCGAGGCGCAGGAAAATGTTGCGCTGCAGGTCGCAGAGCAGATGTCCGACTATCTGTTGCGCGGTGCGATTTCCAATGCGGTCAATTTTCCTTCTATCAGCGCCGAGGAGGCACCCAAGCTCAAGCCGTTCGTCGCGCTCGCCGACAAGCTCGGCTCCTTCGCCGGGCAGTTGACGGAAAATCCGATCAAGGAAATCCAGATCACCTACGAAGGCGCGGTGGCGCAGATGAACATCAAGGCGCTGACCTCGGCGGTGCTGTCGGGCCTGCTGCGGCCGATGCTCGGCAACGATGTCAACGTGGTGTCGGCACCGGTGGTGGCGCGCGAACGCGGCATGGCGGTGGAGGAGACCACCCGCGATGCGGCCGGCGACTATGACAGCCTCATCACTGTGACGGTGATAACCGATAAGCAGAAACGCTGGGTGTCCGGCACCGTGTTCGCCGATGGCCGCCCGCGCATCGTCAACATCAAGGGCATCCGTATGGACGCCGAATTCGGCCCCTCGATGATCTACATCACCAATCTCGACAAGCCGGGCTTCATCGGGCGCTTCTCATCCACGCTGGGCGAAGCCGGCATCAACATCGCCACCTTCCATGTCGGGCGCGAAGCGGCCGGCGGCAACGCCATCGCGTTGATCGAGATCGACGGCGAACTTCCGGACGACGTGCTCGCCAAGGTGCGTGCGCTGCCGCAGGTGCAGCAAGCCAAGCCGCTGCATTTCTAGAAATACCGCGTAATATCAATTTCTTAAGGGATGTCGCCCGGAACCTTCCGGGCGGCGTTCGCTGCCTTGCCTCGGCCGGATTGATCCTTTATCCGAAGGTGGACCTGGCCGGCATCGTCCGGCGCCAGTGTCCGGAGCGCTGGCGCAGGGGGATGCAAGTCTGATGGCGAATGTGGTGGTAGTCGGGTCGCAGTGGGGCGACGAGGGCAAGGGCAAGATCGTCGACTGGCTGTCCGAGCAGGCCGATATCGTCGTCCGTTTCCAGGGCGGTCATAACGCCGGCCACACTCTGGTGATCGACGGCGTCACCTACAAGTTGTCGCTGCTGCCGTCGGGCGTGGTGCGCGGCGGCAAGCTGTCGGTCATCGGCAACGGCGTCGTGCTCGATCCGCATGCTCTGCTCGAGGAGATCGGCCGGCTCAAGCAGTTGGGCGTGACCGTCAGCCGCGACAATCTGCGCATCGCCGAGAATGCGACGCTCATCCTTCCGCTGCATCAGGAACTCGACGTCGCCCGTGAGGCGGCGTCAGGCAAGAGCGCCATCGGCACCACCGGTCGCGGCATTGGTCCCGCTTACGAGGACAAGGTCGGCCGCCGCGCGATCCGACTGATGGACCTCGCCGACCTGCAAATGCTCAACGGCAAGATCGAGCGTCTGCTGGCGCACCACAATGCACTGCGCCGCGGTCTCGGCATGGCCGAGCTCAAGCCGCGTACACTGTACGATGAATTGGCGGCGGTGGCGCCGAAGGTTCTGCCTTACATGGATTCGGTCTGGTTGCTGCTCGACGCCAAGCGGCGCGAGGGCAAGCGCATCCTGTTCGAAGGCGCGCAAGGCGCGTTGCTCGATATCGATCACGGCACCTATCCCTACGTCACCTCGTCCAATACCGTTGCCTCGCAGGCGGCGACAGGCTCAGGGCTCGGGCCCAGCGCCATCGACTACGTACTCGGCATCTGCAAGGCCTACACCACGCGCGTCGGCGCTGGCCCGTTCCCGACAGAACAGAACAATGCCATCGGCGATCGAATTGGCGAGCGCGGCCGCGAATTCGGCACCGTGACCGGTCGCAAACGGCGCTGCGGCTGGTTCGACGCGGTGCTGGTCCGCCAAACGGTGCGCACCAGCGGCATCGACGGCATCGCGCTCACCAAGCTCGATATCCTGGACGGATTCGACAAGATCAAGCTCTGCGTGGGCTACCGCTTGGACGGCCGCGAGCTCGACTATCTTCCCGCCAGCGAACACGCGCAGGCCCGGGTCGAGCCGATCTACGAGAGCGCGGAAGGCTGGCAGGGGGGCACCGCCCGTGCGCGCTCCTGGGCGCAATTGCCGGCGCAGGCGATAAAATATGTGCGCCGAATCGAGGAATTGATTGGCTGCCCGGTGACCCTGCTCTCGACCAGCCCGGAGCGCGAAGACACGATTCTGATGAAGAACCCGTTTGAGCTATGATTAACGAAATACGACAAGAAGTGGGATTACGCTAATATCCGATGGCTGATTATCATCCGCTGATCGCTCGCGCCGTTAACGGCCTCGACAAAAACACGGGCGAAAACCGCCGTGCGCTGTACGAGCGCGCGCGCAACGCGCTGGTCAACCAGTTGCGCAGCGTCGATCCGGCGCTCGACGAATCCGACATCACGCGCGAGCGGCTGGCGCTGGAGGAGGCGATCCGCAAGGTCGAGGCGGAAGCGGTCAAGCGCACGCGTCCGGAGGTTGCCGAGCCAGCCGAGCCGAAAGAACTCTTTCGGACGTGGGCCTGCGCGGCTTCCGTGAAACGGTGGCCGTGGCCGAGGCTCTGGGTGATGCCGCCGCCGCCAAGCGGTCGGCGGACGAGGTCCACGAGGCGATGCCCGGGGATCGTCCGCCGCAGACCGCCGATAGCGGGCAGCCGCCGGCTGAGCATTACTTCGAAGCGCCCGCCGCCGAGCCGGCGTCCCCGCCGCAGCAGCAACAACTGCATGAAGCGCCGATGTCGGACGAGCGCGCTCCGCCGCCGCATGCCGAGACTTTGCCGTCTTCTCCGCCGTCACGCGATGAGCAAGACGACGAGGTCTACACGCGGCCGGCGCGCTCCTATGGCCGCGCGATCAAGTTCATCGTGTTGCTGCTGGTGCTGGCTGGTCTCGCCGGCGGCGCCTACTGGCAGCGCGACGCGATCATGTCGATGGTGGCGAATCTCCGCAGTGCCCCGTCCCCGAAGCCGCGCGAAGCGGCGGTGCCCGCCACCAAGCCGAAGATTTCGGATCGCGTCGGAGCGGCCAACGGGACGTCGGCGCCCGCCAACGCGCCGGCCGCCGCAGTTGCGCAAAAGGTCGTGCTGTACGACGAGGATCCGAACGATCCGAAGGGCAAACGCTATGTCGGTTCGGCGCTCTGGCGCACCGAGACCGTGTCGCCGGGGCCGGGACTCGCGCCCGAACTGGCGATCCGCGCCGACCTGGAAATCCCCGAGCGGCACATGCGCATGACGTGGTCGCTCCGCCGCAACACCGACAAGGCGCTGCCGGCGAGCCATACCATCGAGATTATGTTTACGCTGCCGGCGGATTTCCCTGAAGGCGGCATCGGTAATGTGCCCGGCGTGCTGATGAAGCAGGACGAGCAGGCGCGCGGCGTGCCGCTCGCGGGCCTGGCGGTGAAAGTGACCAACGGCTATTTCCTGATCGGCCTCTCAGCGGTCGATGTCGACGTGCAGCGCAATATCCAACTCTTGAAAGAGCGCGACTGGTTCGACATCCCGATTGTGTATACCAACGGCAAGCGCGCCATTCTCGCGCTCGAGAAAGGCACGCCCGGTGTGCGCGCCTTCGAGGAAGCGTTCCGGGCCTGGGGCGAGTAGCGACTCGCTCGCTGTGTCGCCGGCGACACGCCATCAAATACTTCGACGCAAAACTAATCCCCGCCGATTCGCGCGCAATTATATGGTGCCTGCGGGCGGGGGCTCGTAACCCCGCTCCCGGGAGGCCTCGTCGCCCGTCCGTTCCCATTAAGAGAGATGCCCTTGCGCCGAAGGGTGCCCGCGCTTCGCCAAGTGCGGACTAAGTGGATGCGATGCGCCTTGCGGCGCTCCATCCCCTCGGCGTTTGCCGAGGGGCAATTGAAATGCCCGGCGAAAGCCGGGAAGGGTTACGGCGTACCCGGCGCCGCAAAAAATACGGGTGCGGAGCGTTTTTAATCGGAGAGCGACGGCGCGAGCACGCAGCAAGTGCGCTTTCACTCTCTCCGTTAGAATGGGGATAGGGAAAAACAAAAATGGCCGGGACGTGCCCGGCCATTCTTAATTATGGATGTCGCGGCGACGGACCTAATGCACTGTCGCTGTCGCCGATACCGCCGGCATTTCCTTCGGCTGCTCCAGGGCGGCGATGCTGGTCTTCACTGCCTTCTGCACCTTCTCGAACGCGCGCACCTCGATCTGGCGCACGCGCTCGCGCGAGACGCCGAATTCGGCGGCCAGATCTTCGAGCGTGATCGGATCGTCGGCGAGGCGGCGCGCCTCGAAGATGCGCCGCTCGCGATCGTTGAGCACGTCGAGTGCGCCGATCAGCGCCTGGTGGCGGTTATTGCTTTCCTCGTGATCGGCCAAGAGGCGCTCCTGGCTGGGCGCATCGTCGACCAGCCAGTCCATCCATTCGCCACTTTCGCCGTCGTCACGAATCGACGCGTTGAGCGAGGCGTCGCCGCCCAGCCGGCGGTTCATGTCGACCACGTCCTGCTCGTTGACGCCCAGCCGTTTGGCGATCAGCTTGACCTGATCGGGCCGCAGGTCGCCCTCGTCGAGCGCGGAAATCTTGCTCTTCGCCTTGCGCAGGTTGAAGAACAGCTTTTTCTGGTTGGCGGTGGTACCCATCTTCACCAGCGACCACGAGCGCAGGATGTATTCCTGGATCGCGGCCTTGATCCACCACATGGCGTAGGTGGCGAGCCGGAAGCCCTTCTCGGGCTCGAAGCGCTTGACCGCCTGCATCAAGCCGACATTGCCTTCGGAAACTACTTCCGAAATCGGCAGGCCGTAGCCGCGATAGCCCATGGCGATCTTGGCGACCAGGCGGAGATGGCTGGTGACGAGCTTGTGCGCGGCCTCACGATCGCCGTGCTCACGCCAGCTGCGCGCCAGCATGTATTCTTCCTGCGGTTCCAACATCGGGAACCGGCGGATTTCTTCCAAATAGTGCGAAAGGCCGGATTCGGCCTTGAGTGCCGGCAATGCGGCGGTACGGGCCATGATAGCGCCCTCCTTTTTTGCCCCCGGTAAATCGGCGGGCGATTGTCGCCGCCGCTCCCCGAGCCGACGGCACGCATCCGATTTTGCGACCGCGAACGTCTGATCGCAAGTGCAGCATACCGGAGCCGGGCAGCGAAAACCAGTATCCGCCCGTCACGTCGCCGTGACCCCGGTGATACCGACCAAGCCACTGTCTAGATTGGTCTATTTCGACTGCCGCGGCCTTTGGTCGCGGCTCTCCGCAGCCAGGGCATGACGTAAACGACGCAAATCGCCCGGCAGTTCCGATTGGAACCACAGGCTTTTTTTGGTTTCGGGGTGTTCAATGGCCAATAGATAAGCATGCAAGGCCTGTCTTCCAAGACCCTCCAAGGCAGCGCGCGCGGCGGGCGAAAGCAGGCTGGCCTTGGTTTTGAACCCGGTGCCGTAGCTGGCGTCGCCCAGAATCGGATGGCCGATATGGGCCAAGTGCACCCTGATCTGGTGGGTACGACCGGTCTCGAGGGTGCAGGCGAGTAGGCTGGCGACCGGCTTGCCGTCCGACCCCGCGAAACGCTCCAGCACCTGCCAATGGGTGACGGCTTGGCGGCCACCTTCGCGCACCGCGCGTTTGTCGCGAGCCTGCGGATGCCGGTCGAGCGGCGCGTCGATGGTGCCCTTCGCCCGGGCAGGCGCACCCCAGACGAAAGCGAGGTAGCCGCGCTCCAAGCCGCTCTCTCCTTTTTCAGCGAATTGCTTGCTCAGCGCATGGTGGGCGCGATCGGTCTTGGCGACGACCATGAGGCCGGTGGTGTCCTTGTCGAGCCGGTGCACGATGCCGGGCCGCTTGACGCCGCCGATGCCGGACAGGCTGTCGCCGCAATGGGCGATCAGCGCGTTGACCAGCGTGCCCTTGGCGTGGCCGGCGGCCGGATGCACCACCAGGCCTTTCGGCTTGTCGATCACGATCAGCGTGTCGTCCTCGTAGACAATGTTGAGCGGGATCGGCTCGCCCGCAGGCTTCGCCTGCTCGGGCGCCGGCAGCGTGACGGTGACGGTGTCGCCGGAATTGACGTGGCTGGCGGGATCGCGGATCGTGCGCGCCTCGGTCGCCGCTTGGATAGTCACTTGGCCCTCGAGGATCAGCGCTTTCAGGCGCGAACGCGACAACGCTGGGATGCGCGCGGCCAGCACGCGATCGAGGCGCTGGCCTTGCTCTTCGGCGGCGATTTTGACTGTCTCGACTGCCTGATCAGCCATGGCTTAATCGATGTCCGACGATCAGACACCCCTCAATCCGGAAGCTGCCGCGGCGATTGGAAAAGTGCGCCGGATGATGATGATCATCACCACGGCTACCTTCATCGCCATTGCTATCGTGCTCGTCGTCATCGGCTACCGCCTTTTGCATGTGAAGGAAAGCACGCCATCCTTGGCGGACGTTACGGAGACGCTGCCGGCGGGCGCCAAGGTGCTCTCGACGGCGATCGGCGCCGACCACATCGTGGTGACAATCGAGGTCGGCGGGATAGTCGAGTTGCGCACATTCGATCCCGATACGCTTAAAGCCCTCGGGCGTTTGCGGCTCGAAACGAAACCCTAAAGCGCCCGGGTCTTCTCCAGCACCGGCAAAAGATACGACAGGAGTTTCTCCGGATCTTCACTAATCGGGATATGGCCAAGCCCTTTCATGATCGTGGCTTGCGCGCCGGTGCGTTTGGCGATGTCGAGGGTCGCTTCGCTGGTGCACGAATAGTCGTATTCGCCGGTGAGCACGAACAGCGGACAGCGCTTGATGTCGATGTCGTCGACGCGGCCGCGGATGTCGCCGGATGGATGTCGCCTTCCACTCGCATCAATTTCTGCTTCACCAGCGCGAACACGTCGGTGAAGCCGAGCGGCGGCAGCGGCTGCCAGAATTTTTCCCAAACGCTGCGCGAGGCACGCAAAGCGAAACTAAAGTCCGGCGTGATGAACGGTCCCGGCGTCACCTTGATGATGCGGCCCTTCTGCATGCAGGTCAGCGTATAGGCGTCGTCGATGGCGATCATGAAGGTGGTGTCAACGAAGCGGCCGCGCCGGACCAGCTTGGCGTCGGCTTCCACGAGACTGGCAATGTTGTCGATCATGCGGTTGGCTCCCGAACAACTGAAACAGGGTGGAATGCCGTCGCGCCGGCCGCAAGCCGGTCGCCGTTGCGCCGGGCGTGCTTGCGTGTCTGGGGGATTCGAGGCTATCTCGGAGACCTTGGCCTTGGCTCCCTTCGTCTAGCGGCCCAGGACGTCGCCCTCTCACGGCGAAAACAGGGGTTCGAGTCCCCTAGGGAGCGCCAGTTAAATCAATGAGTTAAAAGCAATATTCCCGCACAATTTGGTTTTATGCCCAACTCTTGCCCGATAAGCGTCGGTGAACGGTGGTGGACGCCGCGGGGCAGCGTTGGCACCCGATGGGGTAAGCCGGGCCATCGCAGGCACGGGCGGAAACGTGAACTCGCTGCTTATTCCTGTGGGCTCGCCTGCGTGCAGGCTGACCTCGGCACATGGTGGGACTACGATGAACCTCACGCTCCACAATAGATGAGGCCGGACATGCCCAATATCGAGCGAACGAGCGCCGGATTTCAAACTGTCATCCCCGGCTGCGAGAAACGCACGTTGCCGAAATCAACGTCAGCCTCTGACGACAGCGGCCAGGGCTTGCTAGAGTTCTATTGTCCGCCAACTCTACGCGAGAAACTCATAGCTCTTGCCGACGCGCCCTTGCAGCCGAGAGGTCGTCAAGGGCGATGATCGAGAAGCGCCAGGTCGCTGGCGCGCGGGTGGTCAATGTCCGCTTTACCTCCAATAGCGGACAAACACGGGTGCGGTTGGAATGTCCGTTTTTTGCCATTAGCAGCCATCGGACCTGTGGTTCAAATGATGGAATTGCCGCGTCTACAGCGGCTTGATTTCTACCTTGCGGAATTTCACCACATCCTTGTCGCTCGCGAGACCCTTGTCGTCCTTGATCCCCAATTCGTGCCGAAGCGCGATCCGCCCGCTCGCAAAATTGGCGTCTTGCGCGCTGTCGACTGTCTTTTGCCCGTTGAGCGTCACGGTGAAGGTCGAGCCTTTGGCCAGAATCGGGGGACTGGACATAGGGAGGGCAAGTGCACCGATTTTGCTCTCGATCTTGTTGGTCTTTCATCCTGACCGTGGGATAAACGCCGTCGCTGCGTTCAATGCCGTTCCGCGGCCTGTGGTGACATTGGCCGCGTAGATTGGAGGAAACACTCAAATGGCCGAAAGACCCGTGATCATGGTCGTCGATGATGAGCCCGATGCATTGGCCGCTATGCTCGACGCCCTCACTCGGCGCTTTGGCGGAGACTATCGCGTCATTCCCCACCTTTCCGCACGTGCTGCGCTGGACGCCGTAACCAAGATCAAGGAAGAAAACGAAGAGATAGCGCTGGTCATAGCGGACCAGCGGATGCCCGAGATGACGGGCCGAGAATTTCTCGGGCGCGTTCGCTCCATTGTTCCGACGGCGAAGCGCGCGCTCTTAGTCGGCTGGGGCGATCACGAGGCATCCCCCACCATCCTTCAGGCCTGCGCATTGGGTGAACTCGACAATTATCTCTACAAGCCTTGGGTTCCCGCCGAGGTCCATTTGTACCCGCTGATAAGCGAGTTCCTGGCGGAATGGACACGGGTCCATCGGCCAGGAATGGAGCTAATCCACATTGTGGGTGACGCGCAGTCTCCGCGCTCAAACGAAATCCGCGAGCTGCTTAATCGCAACGGCGTTCCCTATGGGTTTCACCAAGTCGGGTCCCTCCCGGCGAATCGACTTATCGAGGAGCGCGGTGCCGAGGTTACGGCCTTGCCAGTCGTTTTTTTACACGATGGCGCGGTCCTCGTGGACCCAAGCAACGCGCAAATTATGGACGCTGTCGGCGAGAGTCCGCGCGAGCTTTCATGCGAGGTTGCGGTGGTTGGTGCCGGGCCTGCCGGCCTTACGGCGGCGGTTTATGCGGGATCGGAAGGATTGCGGACGTTGGTGATCGAGCGGCACGTCATCGGCGGGCAGGCTGGCGCCAGTTCGCTGATCCGGAATTATCTCGGCTTTCCACGGGGAATTAGCGGCGCCGAGCTCACTCAACGGGCCTACCAGCAGGCCTGGCTGTTCGGCGCAAAATTCGTATTCGCCCGCGAGGCAACCGGGCTGAGTTCGCGCGGTGAGAAGAAAGTTTTAACATTGTCGGATGGTCGTGAGATTATTGCGTCGGCCGTGATCGTTGCCACGGGCGCGAAATATCGGCGCCTCGATATTCCGAGCCTCGAACGCTTCGTCGGAAGGAGCATCTTTTATACAACCTTCGGCGAGTCACTATTCATGCGCGGCTTCGATGTAGCAGTGACGGGAGGCGGAAACTCGGCCGGTCAAGCCGCGCTTCATCTCGCCGCTTTCGCGCGCCAGGTGACGCTGGTCGTGCGGGCAAATTCGCTTGAGAAGGGGATGTCTGATTACCTGGTGCAACAGATCCGCCGTACATCAAACATTGAGGTGAGGCTGGATTCGGAAGTTGTCGGCGGCGAGGGTGACGAACTGCTAGAACGTCTCGCGATCCGAAACAAGACGCGCAATGTCGTCGACACGATCCCGGCGAGGCTACTGTTCGTACTGATCGGAGCGACACCATACACGGACTGGCTGGCCGGTATCGTCCAGCGCAACGCTAAAGGCTTTATCGTCACGGGACACGATGTCGACTTGAGTGCCAGGCCCCTGCGCCGAGGGCCAATGAGCTTTGAGACGAGTGTGCCGGGAGTGTTTGCGGTCGGCGATGTCCGTCTAGGGTCCATGAAGCGCGTGGCTTCGGCAGTGGGCGAGGGGGCGGGGGCAGTGCAAAATGTCCACCAATACCTCAATGAAACGGACCAGGTGGTCGCAGACAAGGAACAACACTCTCTCGTTGCAGGCATCAATGCGGCGTAACCCAGGGCTGGGCGACGGGCGCCTTGTCGATAACCAAATTGATCATCGGCACTTGGCGTAAGGGCAGCTGTGTCTATCAAGGCAACGATGTCCGTACTTTGGGTCAAAGGCGGACACACCGCAGCAAACAGCACCTCTATTCGATTGCCTCGTCGGCGTGCGTGTCGCTCTAAAATGGGAGAGTGCCGCGACGAACAGAAGGAGGGTCGTGACCGCCGAGACGAGACAGTAAATGCAGAAGGCGTGAATAAAGGCGATCTGCAAATACATGAAATAAATCGAGAAACACACGCCCACGGCGGCATAGGCAAGCGCTGCGAAACGCAGTCCGCGCGAGAACGGATCGAATGCGAGCAGCGCCGCCAATCCGAACATGTACAAATAGTAGACGACGCCGAAATACCCCAAAGGCAGATTGTAAATGCGCGCATATGGGCTGGTTGCGACTTCATTGCATCCATTGATGGGTGGCGGGCACCACAGCGCCTGGCCGTTATAGAGCTGGTAGGCGTCATAGAATGCGACGGTAATCCCCACGAGTGCGAGCGCGAGCAAGACGTAGGGCGCGTAAAGCAGTTTTTTCATGTTCCTTACTCCCGCCCGGCCTCAAATTGGCTATCCCGTTTGCGGGCCAGGCTTTTCACCTCGATCACGCGGCCATTTTCGACCGGCTTGCCCCCTTAGACGGGACGCGATCGAAAAAGGTTACAGGGTGCTTGGGTGCCGATCAGCGATCGGATTTGATGCCGTCCGGGAGCGTGGCGGGCGGGCAGCAGGCCGGCGAGCTCGGTGCGCAGGACAGCTCGGTACGGTAAAAGTCGCAGCGCGCTTCGATGGCCTTCTTCAGCTGCGCCCGCGCGCGATGCAATCTCACCTTGGCATTGGCCCGGGTAATTCCGAGGGTCTGAGCCACTTCATCGTCGGTGAGGCCGCCAAGCTCGCCAAGAATGAGCACCTCGCGGTTGCCCTCGGGAAGTTGGCCGATCTCGCCACGAATACAATCACGCATATCTTTGCGGACAAGCTTCTGCTCCGGCGATGATTGAATGTCGAGAAGTGTGACACTCGCACTCCCCTGGCTCGACGGGCCGCCTATGACTTCGGGGAGATGAACGGTCAACTTCGCTTCGCGCGCCGAGCGGCTGCGGAGCCAATCGGAAGCGATATTGGCCGCAATCCGGTAAAGCCACGTTGAAGCCTTTGCGTCGCCGCGAAACTGCGGCAAAGCTCTTGCCGCTTTCGCGAACACAATTTGGGTCAGGTCCTCGGCTTCTTGCGGGCCCACAACGCGCCCAAGCAACCGATGCACGCGATCGTGGTTCGCGTCGTATAGTGTCCGGAACAGGTCGGATTTGCTTGTGGTTTCGGTATCCATAATAAATTTTGGCAATAAACAAGACGCAGCGCTTTGCGATTTATCAAATACTCAATCTCAGCCGATTTAAGCCATCGTGGCGCGTTGGAGTGGTCCCAATAAACAGCCGCAGAATGTCGCTTTGGGTCATTAGCGAGCAATCTATTCAACGCCCGTACCGACCAATGTCCGCTATTACTCCAATAGCGGACAAACGCGGGTGCGATTGGAATGTCCGCTAAGTGCCAAAAGCAGACCAAGTGCAATGCAGCAAACAGATCGCTATTCGATCACCCCGTCGGCGAGCTCGAAGCAACCGGATCAGTTCAGCCTGGAGAAGGTTACACACTCGATAACTCACGAGTGCCATACCGGGGAAGCTTTGGCGACAGCTTTCGGCCAGACTGTCACCAGCTCCTTGTTGCGCCACTGGACCATGATCGGTACCGATAGCGTGTTCAGGCCCGTCTGATCGAATTGAACTGCGCCACCAGGCATTGCTTTGGTCCAGCCGCCTTCGAAGCGCGCGCCGTGTAGGGCTTCGATTACTGCTTTCGGCTTTGCCGACTTTGCTCTCTCTATCGCCTGCACGAGCACGTCGAGAGTCACCGCACTCTCGATCGCTTCGTGCACCATGAAGAAGCCGAAGCGCTTGCGGAACGTGTCCGTCAACGCGGGGGCGAGATCGTAGTTTGTAGGCGAGATCGAAAGCACGTCCTCTGCAAACTCGCCCAGGCCCTTCTCGAAATCGGGAATGATGTATCCGGCAGCCCCGCCAATCACCGGAACGGTGATACGCTGCTGTCGCATGGTGCGGACGATAAAAAGGCTGTCGTTGAGGTAGGAAAGCGGGAAGGCCGCTTGCGCACCAGAGGCCCGCAATTTGTCAATGAGCGGCGTCGCGTCGGTAATGCCGAGTGGATAGGGCTCATCCATCGCGACCTCAATGTTGGCGTCCTTTGCGGCTCTGCGCAGGCCTCTGGATTGGGCGACGCCGTAGGCGGTGTCCTCGTACATAATCGCGATCTTCTCGATCTTGCTGCCGGCCACGTTCGCAATTGCGAGCGTGTAATTGACCTGGGCCTGCCCGATTACCGAGGCCTTGGCTACGACCTGGAAGACGCTCTCCAAGCCGCGGCCGGTGATCTCGTCAGCGAACGACATAGTGAGAAACGGAATATCTGCCCGCGCTGTCACCTCGGAAATCGGCAGCGTCAACGACGATGCGAATGCGCCGAGGACCGCAGTGAGTTCGTTCTGGGTGATCAGATGTTGGGCGACGGTCGACGCCATGGTCGGATTCGAAGTTGCATCGCTGACAACCAAGTTGATCTTGGCGCCACCCAGCGCCTTGATGCCTCCAGCCGCGTTGATCGAATCGGCGACAAGTTCGATCCCGTTGCGGCAATTGATGCCAAACTGCGCATTGGCTCCGGATAACGGTTGGATCACCCCGATATTGACTGCGGCGCGTTGCGCAAAGCCAGAGCGGATGACGAACGGCGCCAGGATCAGTGCGGCCGTTCCGCCAGCCATTGCTCGTCGGCGAGTCAAGGCGCTAGCGATTGTCACTGTCTTGTGCCCCGACATGTTCGCCTCCCTTACGTCAAAACCGCAGTAGCGTCTTTCGTCATGAGGAGAAACGGAAACTTTCCCGCTCTCATTCTATCACTTCATCGGCGATGGCGAGCAACATCGCCGGGATGGTCAGCCCGAGGGCTTTGGCGGTTTTCCGGTTGATAGCCAATTCGAATTTGGTTGGGGCCTGCACGGGTAAGTCAGCGGAGTTGGCGCCCTTGAGAATGCGATCGATGTAACTGGCCGCACGCTCGAACAGATTGTTGAGATCAACTCCATAGGAAATCAGACCACCCTCTTCCGCCATGAAACGATAGCTATATACGGTCGGCACACGATAACGTTCTGCCAGAGAGATGACCTGTTGGTGATGAGCCACTGTAAAAATATCCGGTAGTAGAACCGCACCAGCACCGGGCTCGCGTGCGAGAGCGGCAAAAGCTGCTTCGATCTCGTCGTCATCGTGAACCAGCGCCATAGCGGCTTTTACTTTAAAGGCTGACGCAGCAGCATCGATTGGACGCAGGAAATACGATCCGCTCCCAGCGGTCGTCTGGGGGTTGAATAGGAAGCCAACGCGCGTGATCTCTGGGGCAATGTCCTTAAGCAACTCCACCCATTTTCCGGTCATCGAGGATTCGAAATTGGTAAATCCGGTGACGTTCCCACCGGGATGCGCGAAGCTCGCGACGAAGCCCTCGCCGACGGGGTCGGATATCGACACAAATACAATTGGAATGTTGCGGGTTTCGCCCAGGAGGGTTGTCACCACGGGACTGGAGTGGGCTACAATCACGTCGGGCTGCAACTCGACCAGTTCTTTGGCGAACTTCCACACGAGTACCGCGTCGCCGCGCGCCCAGCGGTAGTCAATCCCAAGATTACCGCCCTGCGACCATCCAAGCTTGTAAAGTCCCCGTTGTAACGCCGCTACATTGGATTGTGCCTGCGGGTCATCAGCCGCGAAGTCCATCAACACGCCGATCCGCCGAGACCGGTCGATCCCTTGAGCTACTAGGATATGCGGCCACGCCGCCGCGCCGCCGAGAAGCGTGATGAACTCGCGCCGCTTCATTCGATCACCTCGTCGGCGCTCTGCAGGATCAATTCAGGAACGGTAACGCCGATTGCCTTTGCGGCCTTGAGGTTGATTATCAGCTCGAATTTTGTCGGTTGCTCCACAGGAAGATCGGCAGGCCGCGTACCTTGCAGAATCTTGTGTACGTATGTTGCACCACGCCGAAACAGGTCGGGCAAACTCGCGCCGTACGACATGAAACCCCCCGTCAGCACATTCTCCCTAGTTTGGAACATCCCGGGTATTCTATTTTCTGTAAGGAAGGCGATAATTCTTTGGATATGAATCTGGTGAAATGGATCGTTGGTCATAAGTAACGCATCCGGATGTTGGCGCAACATAGTGGCAAAGGCAGGGTCAAATTCATTAGTACTGCGGACTTCCACGGAGATAAGGCTCATACCCAGCTTTGGTATCGCCTCCTGCAATTCGTCCCGGATGGCAACATTCGATGCATTGTCCGGATTCCAGAGAAAGGCCACCCGGGAAACGGACGGAATAATTTCTTTCAAAATCTGTAGGCGCTTTGGGCTTAGATCCGGACCGAGGATCGTATCACCAGTCATATTGCCGCCCGGCCGCGCAAGACTTGCAACAAATCCAGCTCGCACTGGGTCGCCAATCGAAATCATAACAATTGGGATCGTTGTCGTCGCCATCTGTGCCGCGTGGGCGCCAGTCGAACCGAACTCAACAATGACGTCGACCGGTATTCCCGCTAGTTCTCTTGCTGCCTGCGCGAGCCGATCCGGCTCACCCTGCGCTACTCGATATTCAATGACAACATTCTGACCTTCGACATAGCCAAGGTCGCGCAATCCGCTCCGGAAGTAATTCCATATGGGCGCATCGTCGATGATACCGATACGCGGGATTTTCTTCGGCCGCTGCTGGGCACTTGCAGCGAGCGGCCACGCTGCTGCCCCGCCGAGAAGTGCGATGAACTCGCGCCGTTGCATGTCCGATCCCAGGCTCAGGAAACAGCATTGTATCGGCTCAAACGAGTACTTTGATAGGGGCTGAAACCGGCATCAAAACCATTGCCGCAGTGCACAGCCAATGTCGCTTATGGGTCAAAAGCGGACAAACCATCGCGGGCCAAGATCCACTGTTGTCCGCTGTTGTTCGAAAGCGGACAAAATTTGCGGCGCAGCGAATGTCCGCATTGTGCCAATAGCGGACATTCTGCAATGCGGCAGAAACTGGCACTATTCGATCGCCTCATCGGCGCAAGACAGCAGTGGGTTGTGGCCGAGCGCCTTCGCGGTCTTAAGATTGAGGACAAGCTCATACTCCGTCGGCGCCTGAACAGACCTTCACCGCTCAATCAGGCTAACTTTTTCAACTGCACAGTTAGTGCGGAATAGCCGGTACCAGCAGCTGGCGGAGGGGATTGAGCGGACCGATCGGCGTGAGCTGGAACGTCATTAGATGGGCTTTGCCGAGTGGCAACTCCTCCAGCACGGCGTGCGCTGCCTGAGTGTCGGTCATCTCCGGGATGAAGACGACACCCGGCCGGTATTCCAACGAATACCACGGGTCGATCTTGCCATCGAGATAGAGCTGCGCGGTCTCGCGAACCTCGGTCGGCAAAATGCGCTGAACCTGCGACATGTCCGTGCCAGGGACGAAGGTGCCGACGGCCAGAATCTTGGTGGTCGGCGTCTGCGGCATCGGTGTCTGAGCAATGGCACCGTGGGTGGCACCAGCGCAGGATCGAGGCGGCAGTCAAATTTCTGAGACGACGTTTGATCATCGTCGTACCTTTCTAAAAAGAGAGTGGATGTCCGCTTTTTGGCCGAGCGGACATCGTTGTGGCTGGCCCTCACTTTTGAGCTGTCAGTGCTTCAAGCCGGCATCACCCGTGTCAGGAAGCTGCGTGTTAGTCGCCCGATGTCTGCACAATGGTCTTCCAGCGCGAAGTGGCCGCTGTCGATCGGGTGAAACTGGATCTCCGGCATATCCGCGGGAAGCCATGCTGGCGCCAGGAAAAAGCGGATCGTTGACACCGGTGGCGTTCATCACTTGATGCTGGTGCGCTTTGGAGAGCTGCAGTGCATCGGCGACCGTGTGCCGGTTATTCCTGATGTCGTAAAGGAGATCGAGCATGATCTCGTCGACGCCAGGGCGAGCCAACGGGCGCTGTCGATGGTCCAACTGTCGGGGTCGATCAACGAAGGGTCGCGCGTCCCGGCGAGGTACTGATCGCGAACGGCGTCCGGCGTCAGCTTGGACCGAACCGCGTCTCGATGCGCCGGCGACCTGTCCCCCCAGTATGCTGAGTTCGGCCTCCCGGATTTGGCCCGCTAGATCGGCTCTCCGAATGCTGGTGTGTTCTGGACGACGACGCCTGTGACGCGATCGGGATATTTGAACATCGGCGGGATCCGATGGGGCCACCGAAATCCATCACATACATGGCGAAGCGCGTGATCCGGAGTTTCTCGAGGAACCGCCTCCATCACCTGCGAAAGATGGGCGTGCGATAGTGGAATTCGGCGCGTGAAGGGACGGCGCTGTGCCCGAATGCCGGATAGTCGGGTGCTATCACCCGATCTTGTCGCTGAGCATCGGAATGAGGTTTCGGAACATCCGGGACGATGTCGGAAACCCGTGGAGCAGCAATACGACCGGTGCCCCTGGTACCGGCCTCGCGTAAAATCTCCAACCCACCGACATCGATTGTATAATAACGTGTCTCAGCAAGCGCCGCTCCTGGCGCGGGAGCGGCCTGTAATCCCGGCGACGTGACGTGCTGCGCAGACGCAAAGATCAGGCCATGCAGCAGCCGCACCACCCAGTAAGCTAGTGAACTCGCGCCGTCTCATTCGTCGCCTCCGAGGCTCAGGACAGGCGCATCGTAGCGCTTTTCGCTTTAATGCGTCGCGACGACGTCTCTGCTCGAAGCGGCCAAAAAATCGTGCAGGGCCGCCACGACCTGTGCACCCTCACCCACAGACGCGGCGACACGTTTGACCGAGCCCGAGCGGACGTCACCAATTGCGAACACGCCCTGCATACTGGTTTCCAACGGCCGGCCGTTGCCAGTCAACACGAAGCCTTTTGCATCGAGAGCAATACCGGAGCCTTCCAACCAGTCGGTGTTCGGATCCGCGCCGGTGAAGAGAAATAAGTGACGGATCGGCCGTTGCGTTTCGGCGCTGCCGCCCTGACGCCAGCGAACAGCCTCCAGCATTCCGTTGTGGCCTTCGACGCCGGTGATAGAGGTCCTGGTGAGAATCTCCACATTGGCAAGCCCGGCGATCCGGTCGACGAGATAGCGCGACATGCTGGCGCCCAAATCCGCCCCGCGCACGAGAAGCCAGACCTTAGCGGCGTAGCTCGCCAGGTACACCGCAGCCTGACCTGCTGAATTGCCGCCCCCGATCAGCGCCACCTCCTGTCCGGTTACGAGCTTGCCTTCCGACGCCGACGCCCAGTAGTGTACGCTCGCCGCCTCGAAGTTTGCCAGATTCTCCACGGCGAGCCTTCGATATCGAGCGCCGCTGGCAACAACTACTGAGCGCGCTGAGACACGCTCTTCATTGGACAGTCGCAGCTGGAAAATCCCACCGGCCGTTTCCGGCGCCTGAAGACCCATCACTTCGGCCGGTATGACCATCTGCGCGCCAAACTTCTGAGCCTGGTTGTAGGCACGCGCCATCAACGCCAGCCCGCCGATACCGGTCGGAAATCCGAGATAGTTCTCGATTCTCGTCGAGGCGCCGGCCTGGCCCCCAAACGAGCGGCAGTCGAGCACCACGACAAAGAGCCCCTCAGACGCTCCATAAACGGCGCTGGCGAGACCAGCGGGGCCCGCGCCGACGATGGCGACGTCATAGACGAGTTTCGAAATCGATCGGCGTGACGAGACCAATGCAACGCGCAAGCTCGGGTTCGGTCGGATTTTGCAAAAGTTGTCCGCCCGGACAGAGGACAATCGGCAGCTGGCCCGGATCGATATGAAAGCGTTCGACTAAGGCCTTGGCCTCGGCGTCGGTCTCAGGGTCGAGCGTCTGCTGCGGATGGCCGTTGCGCCTTAGAAAATTTGTTAGTCGCAACACATCGCCGTTGCCTGCGCGACCGATGATCACTGGACCGCCTGAACCTACCTCGAGGAGGCCGACGCGACGGAGAATGAGCGCGCGCATGATACGTTCACCGAGCTCCGCCTCCGCGATGAGCAATGCACGCAGTTGTTCGCGCGGTATGATCAAGGCCTCGACCGGTTCCTGCGCATGCGCATCGACGAGCGCCGGCTGACCAGCCAACTGCGCCAATTCGCCCATGAAAGAACCAGGCCCGTGCGTGACGATCAGCGGACCCTGTCCTGACGAAGCATGCTGGTTAACATCGACTTTGCCGGACAATATGATGGTGAAACCTTCGGTTACGCTGCCGGCCTTCGCCAGAGCGTCATCCTTACGGTACGACCGTAATGTGCCGAAGTGTCGGACCCGCTCGATCTCAGACGGTTCCAGGGTCGGAAACATCTGGTCCCATCGCGTTTCAATGGTCAGATTTTCCGGCATCGCCGCGCTCTTTGGTGGTCGCGGAGTTCGACCATGTCCTGGACGATCTCCTTCAGGGCATAGCCCTCGGAAGCCGCTGGAGCGGACGAGCCGCCGTAGTCACTCATATCGGGGGCAACGCAGCGCCAGCCTTCGGTCGCGAACGATTGTATCTGCGCCCGCCACATCAAGCCGATCTCCGGCCAGCCATGCAGGAAGATCATCAACGGCCCGTCAGCTCGGGCCAGCCTCCCAAGCGCGTCGCGTGGCGGGGCGAGCTGAAGGTTTGCACGATCAAGGTGGGAGCGAGGCCCAGTGCAGCACCATTTGCGTCCGACGCCGCTTCAGCCATCTGCCCCAGCACTGAGTTTACGCCGGACGAATCCACCTGCGAGTAGGATGCGGCGAGAGATCTCTAGCGTCGGCATTGCATACATGCCCCTTATCGACGTCGAACAGGCGTGATGCGTTGAGTTTTTTCCAGGCGTCGCGGTGGCGTGTCCTCATGCGATTGCTGCCTAACTGACAGAGCGGGCGAATGCGATCAGGTTCCTGATTCGGCTTCCGTCCGCCACCTGGTGCTGCACCCGGTGGCCAACGCCATCGAGTCCGACGTAGCCTTTCAGGCCCGGGAGGCGGTCGCGCATTGCGGCCTCGTTCAGGTGATAAATGGGAAACTGGCCGTCCGATTTCCCCATAAGAAGTACGAGGGCTGCGCATCTTTCCGCCAGATATGCCCAGATAGGTCAAAAATGGCTGAACAGCACGATAGTAATTGACGTCCGTGAATCCGGTGCGCTTGAATTCGGCGATATTGTAGAGGTAATCGCGCTCGATCCACGCGGGCAGGCGATCTGGCGCCTTCCGGTGCAGGCTACGGCGATGAACGGGTTCCAAGCTTCTGCCGCAAGAGCAGATCCTGAGGCCCAATAGAGGACGCCAAGGAATGGTCACAGCCGCATCAGCCCAAATCTGATCCGCATCCGGCCTGTCTGTTCGAACTATAGAAATCGTTCCCGTGGCCGGCCGCCTTCATCGCGTCGAGCACACTGGCCTTGCCGCGGGGCGAGTAAGGCACGGCGAGACAGAACACGGCCTTGAAGCGGTCGGGCCGCATCATTGCGGCGTTCCAGCGCACATTCGCCCCCCAATCATGACCCACAACGATAGCCTGCGCGATCTTGAGGGCGTCGAGCAAACCACAAGGTCGCCGACGGTCTGAAACGGCGTGTAGAGCGTTGGATCCGCCGGCGCCGAAGACCCGCCGTAGCCGCGCATGTCAGGCGCGATCGCGCGAAAACCGGCGGCCGATACACCCTGCATCTGCTTACGCCAAGTGTAGGCAGTGTCAGGAAAGCCGTGCACGAAAAGGATGGCGGGCCCCTCGCCCAACTCTGTCAACATGAAAATTAATGCCGTTCGTGGGGATGTCAGCCTCCTTGATGGGAAACGTTGCGCCCTTCGTTTCAGCAAAGGCGGCGTTGTGAAAATCCGAGGGTTATTCGGATGTCACGCCGGCGTTGAGAAGGGACCGGCGGGACGGCGTGAAAATTGCGACGCGAGAATGTGCATCGTGCACGTTCATGGCTGGAGGGTTGATGCTGTTTTTCCAAGATCGCATCTGATTGTTTTCATTGATAATCACGCCGACCTCGTCCTACGGAGAGTGCAATTTCTAACTGCTTCAATCCTGTTGGTCTAGCCGCACCGGACCACCGCAACGTTCACCAAAACTGCCCGAACCCGACGGCCGCGGCGTCCATGCCAGCGATCGTCGTCAGCCCAAGCCCTCGAGAATAAGCTTATGACCACAGCAGGACCGTCGATTCGCCAATGTCCCGCCTCGACCGGCTTATACGTCGGGCTGTGGAAACGAGCAGCGAAGTCCTTGGCCATCCCGACGTCCAATAAGGTCCTGGACTCCCCGGGACTAAATTTACGGCCTGTCTCAAACGTTGGAGTTCGCCGACGCGCTTGTCATTGCGGGTCACCGCGCGACGAACTCGCCGTTCATCCTAGGAAAGCCGGCCCTGATCCCTCGAATTCTCGTTGATCACGGGCTGCGCCAGCGTGTCCAACTCGGCTTCGAGTTCCGCATTCCTCGCTTCGAATTGGGCCCTCTGGAAATCAGCAGCCAACGGGCCTTGGCCGGAGTCGCTGGGCGATAAAATCGGCGAGCGCGTCAGATCTTTGTCGGCGCAAAGCTCGATCAACTCGGGGAACTCCAGCGTCCGCGCGTCGGCATAGAAGCTGTTCAAAAGCACCACCAGGCGATCCGCTCCAGATAGGACAGGGCGTAATTGATTGCCGCGGGTCCGCCGGTGTCATGCGCCACCGGGACGAGAGTCTTGAGATTCAGCGCCTTCACTACCGCGTCGAAATCGGCGAGTTGCGGTCGAAATTTTAGGCGAACTCCTTTGGCTTGTCGGAATCGCCAAAGCCCATGAAGTCGAACGTCACTAAGTGGCGCTTGGCCGCCACCAGCATCGGCATCATCTCATCATAGAGATACGGATTGTCGGGAAAGCCATGGACCATCACGAGTGTGGGGCCACCGCCTGAATATGCCGGGCATAAAGGAGGTGCCGCCGTGCGCCATGCGATGGACGACGAAGGGCGGCTCGCTGGCCCTTACAGGAAGCGAGGCCAAGGCGTAGCGTGACTGCTCCGCGCGCCAAAGGCGCCCATTGCCGCCAACGCGGCGGCGGCGCTCTGCAGAAGCTCGGCGGTTGAATCTTGGCAGCGACCCAGTCCATAGTCATCTGCAGCTTATTAAAACCCGCTCGTCTGAAGTTATCCATCGTCCGTCGGAGGGGAACGCGACCGCCGACGAATGGCATAATGCTTTGCTCACGCGGCCACTGCCTTAGCGCCGACTTTCCAGAAATGCCAGCAGAGTGGGCGCTGATGGTCTCTGCCGCTGTCGTGGTTATCATGCCGTGTGGGAAGTGGTTGCCTTGTCAGGTTTTTAACGTTCCTGTTCTTCAACAGCTTCGCCGACAATGGCCCCGCGGCGACATCAGGGACGATTTGATCGTCCTGGCTGTGCATCTCGCAGAAACAGGCACTTGGATTTTCTTGAGATCGTCAGTGAAGTCGGTCTGTGAAAAGGCGACGATACCGTCGTAGTGCGCCTTAGCGCCGCCGGTGAGGCCTTGGCGCCACCAATTCCAGATATCCGCCTCGATGACTTTGGCGCCGGACGTTGGACAGCCGATCGAACGGACCCGCGGGCAGATCGTAGTAGAACTCCGCGCGATTGGCGGCGGGGCTGTGCGCCTGGAGGTCGTCGAAGACTAGTTCGGCAGACCTTTGGGTTGGCTGCTGTTTTCACCATCAAGGGTGGCACCGCGGAGATGATTGCGGCCCTGGATCCGCGGCTCTCACCGTGACGCACGAGGATAGCGCACAACCTCGCCGCCACCGGTCGAATGGCCGACATGAATGGCGTCCTTATGAAATAGAGATGTGCCGTCACCGCGGCGAGATCATCGGCGTAGTGATCGAGGTCGTGACCGTCGGCGACCTGGGTCGAGCGGCCATGTCCACGTCGGTCATGCGCAATGACGCGATAGCCTTTGCCGAGGAAAAACAGCATCTGGTTGTCCCGAGTCATCGGCCGACAGCGGCCAGCCATGGCTGACCACGATGGGCTGACCTTTGCCCCAATCCTTATAGAAGATTTCAATGCCATCTTTGGTTTTTGTGACGAAACCCATGTGTTCCTCCTTTAAAGTTCGGTGCAGATGAACGTCTCGGCAGCCGCATGCTCGGGAAGCATGCTCAAGCTAGCACCGGCAGCAACACTCGGAGCAGCGCCTTCGATAAAACGGCGGCGATCACGGTCAATGTGTTTCAATTCATGGCAAAACTCGTTCAGTCTCGCCTTCCGAATTTACCCGCCCCCCGCTTACATAATCGCCGACAAGGGCGGCGGAGCGCAATGAGACCCAATACACACTTGCGTGAGCACTCGTGATGCCGCTTGTCATAACGCTTTGCGGCTTCCCAATCGTGCCAGGTTGCCACGATGCGAACGCTATAATGAAATTTCCGGTTGCGAATTAAGCGGCCGTAGAAATCGGGGCATTACGAGTGTGACAAGCCTCAATCTACTTTAGACTAACGCTCCAGTCTTCCTATCTGAAATGCTGACACAATTGATGGCCACTTATCATGTCGTGAGATACTCCGGCAGTAGTGTCCGCTAATGGGATGGTCCGGCCATGCTCCCGCCCCGCCAGAAAGAAATCCTGGATAATAGCAACGGCGCAATCAGTGCTGCGATGCAACGCAAAGGTCATTCATCGGTCATTCACGGCCTAGCTAGTAAGGCCGACGCCCTTGTTTGTCCGCTATGCATCCAATAGGCGACAAAATGATGCAATGCCGCGAGCGCAGCGATGTGCCATTAGCGACCAATGTACCGCAGCAAAACGTTATTCGATAAGCCATGCCGGCAATCACATTACCTAGCACTCAAGTGTCGGTGAAGGAGCCGTCCACAGCATCAGAAGCGGACATCAGCCCAAGGCCGACATTTCCATGCGTTGACATGTGTGAGGCAGGCAGTAGTCTTAATTATCAAAACTTGTGGAGGTGACCATGAATCTGCACTGGTTTTTGGTTCTATTCGTTGTCAGTGCGTCGACTGTGTCGGCCCATGCGCAGGACGCAAAGAAGACTGCTGACGAGTTCGCAACCAAGTGGGTCACAGCCTACGATGCCGGCGACGCCGCCGCGCTTGCTGCACTGTTCATTCAGGACGGCGTCTTCAATGCACCCTCAGGTGCCGTACTCAAGGGGCGCGACACGATCGCGAAAGCGCTTGCAGGCCGCATAAAGGCGGGCTGGACAAAGGAAACGGTCATGACAAACGACGCGGGGATGGCCCGCAATGCTGTTGGGCTGCCGGTGAGTATGGTTTTTGGGGTCTGGCGAAGTGGCTGGCAAACAAACCGGCGGACACTTTGGCTGGGTACTCGTGCGTGACGGTGATGCCTGGCACATCGCGATGCTCACCGCAAACGTGACTCCACCAAAATAACAATTCGTTTGCGTCACCGAGCCATCTCGCACCAAAAATTTAGCAATGTCCGCTGTTACTCCAATAGCGGACAGACGCGGTGCGTGGATTGTCCGCTTTGTGCCAGAAGCGGACTCATGCACCGCAGCAAACAGCATCTCTATTCGATCACCTCGTCGGCGATGGAGAGCACTCCAGGCGGCACCTCGATGCCGAGCGCTGGCGCCGTTGAAGGTTGATAACGAACTCGAATTTGGTCGACTGCAGCACTGGCAAGTCGACGGGCTTCGCTCCCTTGAGGATCTTGCCAGATAGACGCGATTTGATGAAACATGTCCGCGAAGTTTGTTCGTAACTCATCAGGCCGCCGGCTTCCACAGGATTGCGGGTCGAAAAAACCACCGGAATCCGGTTGAGCGTCGTCAAGGTGGCGAATTGGACGCCGCGGCTGACGAAGAAACCGTCGGGACCCACGAAGAGGGCATCGGGGCGCTCACGCGCAAGGGCGGCAAAGGCCGCGTCGATCTCGCCGATCGTCGTGGCGTTGAGGATCTGAATTTGTAGTCCGATGACTGGGGCTGCTTCCTGCACCTGTCGCAACGTGGACTCTGCAATTAAAGCATTGGACGGATTGAGGAGCACGGCAATACGAACGGCCTTGGGCACCAAGTCATGCAGGAGCCGCAGCCGCTTTGCGTTCACCTCCGTGTTAAAAAAATTGATGCCGGTCGCGTTGCC
>CAVPXX010000005.1:0-258132 GCA_963709855.1 uncultured Alphaproteobacteria bacterium
ACCATAATGCTTGGGTGGTTTGATCAGGCACTTTTCCTATTCCTCTTGGACTTTGTAAGCGCCTCCCGGGTATATCCTGAAAGGGGAAAGAAAGCAGGGGGAACGCCGCAGCTATGCTCGACCATGTGACTACGGTTTCCGCCACGGTGGGAAGCCCTGCGGCAACCACAGTACTCGCCCGCCGCCGTGCACTCTTCGCTGGCCTGGTGGGCACAACCATGGCCAGCATACTATGGCTCGCGCTCATGGCAGTGCCGCCGTACAGTACCGGAGCCATCGCCTTTCTCCTGCTCTTCACGGTCACCCTGCCGTGGTCGGTGGTTGGATTCTGGAACGCCGCCATCGGATTCTTGATCATGCGGTTTTGCCGCGACCCGGCTGCGGCCGTGAACCCTCTCGCGACGAGCATTCGTGGCGATGAGCCAGTGACTACCTCGACGGCGATCCTGATGTGCATCCGCAATGAAAGCCCTGAGCAGGTGACCCGCAAACTCCAACCGCTGATGGACGGCCTCGCGCGGGCGCACGTGGCTCATCTGTTTCATGTCTATGTGCTGAGCGATAGCAGCGATCCAGAAATCATCGCGGTCGAGGCGTCCTGCTTCGATGCATTTATCGCGAAGTGGCAAGGCACAATCTCGATCACTTATCGGCGCCGCCGAGTAAACACCGCCTTCAAGTCCGGCAACATCCGGGATTTTTGCGAGCGGTGGGGAAAAGAGCACGATTTCGCAATTACGCTCGATGCCGACAGCTTCATGCCGGCAGAGACCGTGTTGCGGCTCGTGCGGATCGCGCAAGCAAACCCGAGGCTCGGCATCCTCCAGACGCTGGTTGTCGGACTACCTTCGGTGAGTGTTTTCGCGCGCGTATTCCAATTCGGAATGCGCCTCGGCATGCGCTCCTATACTCTCGGAGCCACCTGGTGGCACGGCGACTGCGGACCGTATTGGGGCCATAACGCCATCGTCCGCCTTGCACCATTCATCGCGCATTGCCGTATGCCGATGCTACCCGGCAATGGACCGCTGGTGGCCACCTTCTAAGCCACGATCAGGTCGAAGCCGCGCTGATGCGCAGCGCCGGCTACGAGGTAAGGGTTTTGCCTGTCGATGGTATTAGCTGGGAAGAGAACCCGCCGACACTGATGGAATTCAGCCGCCGCGATCTGCGCTGGTGCCGGGCAACATGCAATATTGGCAGCTCCTGACTTTGCCCGGGTTACAACCCCTCAGCCGCTTTCAACTAGCCTTCGCGATCTGGATGTATCTCGGATCGCCGGCCTGGATGGCAATGACGGCAATCGGCACGGTTTTGCTGGCGTTCTCCGATTGCCGGCGGCGCAATACGCGTCACTAAAGCCAGCGCTGGTACGGCGCTGTTTGCCATCATGATGCTGATGACATTCGCTCCGAAGATGCGAGCATGATCGATGTGCTGCTGACGCACCCGGCGCGGCGATCCTATAGCGGCATCGTCTCTTTTGCCTTGAACATCGCGATCGAAGCCGTGTTCATGGTTCTGCTGACGCCAATCATCGCTTTGACCCACACGATTTTTCTTGTTCGTCTTTTTGTATTTCGGCGCGGCGGCAGCTGGAACAGCCAAACGCGAGAGAGCCATGCGGTACCCTGGCGCCTTGCCCTGACAAAGCTGTGGCCGAGACGATAGCCGGCTGCACCGTCCTGGGCGTAGTCGCCATAAAGGCGCCGAACGATATCGGCTTCGCCTTGTTGGGCACAAGCGGGCTTATTTTGGCCGCACCGTTCGCTGTTGCAACTGCCTCGCCACTCTTGGGGGCTCTGTTCGCGAAGATCGGCATCGGCCACATCCCCGAGGAAAACGAGCGGCCGGCTGCGCTGATACCGCTATGCCTGCCGGCGATAGAGGCTGGTTCGCCAGTGGTGAAGGAAACCAATAAAGGCCATGTTTGATAGCCTCAGAACCGTACGAGGAATGGTGCGGTCGCTGCGTATCTATTATGGCGACCGGCAACATGGTCCGGCCATGGACCGGCTGTATCGCAATTTTGTGCAGCCGCGCGATCTCGTATTCGACATCGGCGCGCACGTGGGAGATCGCATTGCCGCTTTTCGGAGGCTCGGCGCACCGGTAGTCGCTGTCGAACCGCAGCCAGCGCTGCTGAAGACCTTGCGTTTGTTGTACGGCGGCGATCCGATGGTCACGGTCGAGGCAGCAGCGGTCGGGCAAAAGCCAGGTGTCATCGAGTTAAATGTTAATGTCGACAATCCGACCGTCTCGACCGCGTCGGCCGATTTCATCGCGGCGGCTGCCAACGCGCCTGGCTGGGAAGGCCAAGCCTGGTCCAAGCGCATCCGTGTTCCGTTGATGACCATCGGTTCGTTGGTCGCGCGGCACGGAACGCCCGCCTCATCAAAATCGACGTGGAAGGTTTCGAGGCCGAGGTGTTGGCCAGCTTCGAGCAGGCGGTTGCAGCGCTGTCTTTCGAATTTACCCTCATCCAACGCGACATCGCGCTTGCATGCATTGAGCGGTGCGGCGCGCTCGGGTACGCAAACTTCAATGCGGTACTAGGAGAGAGCCAAAGTTTCGAGCATTGCGATTGGATCGACGCGCTCGCCATTTCTCGCTGGCTCGCCGCCCTGCCGCCCGAAGCCCATTCCGGAGATGTCTATGCGCGTCTGGGCTAAGGCAAGCCAGACGACCTGATTATCGCCGGCATGACAGCGGCCGGTTTCGCGTAGACTCTGCATCTGTTACCCCGGCGTCATGACCTTTGACGCCCTCTATATTTACAAAGACATGGTGAAGGGCGCTTTCGGCGACTGGCAATCGCCGGTGATGCTCGCACTATGGTCGCTCGTCGATCCGATCGCGCCGGGCACGGGAAGCATCCGCTCCTGACCGTGGCGCTCTATTGGCTGACTTTTGCGGTGGTGGCGCTCGCGATTGGCGGCACTCGCCCCAGCTTGCAGTCCTGGTGCCGGTTCTCGCGCTATCGCCACCCGCATTCGTCCTGGTCGGGGTCATTTGGCGGGATATTTTTTCGCAATCGCCTGGATGCTCGGTGCCGCGGCGGTTTTTGCCGCGGCCGAACGCGAGTGGAAAATGCGCGTTCCGGTCCAAATTTTTGGTCTCGGTCTTTTTGCATTCGGTGTCCTACTGCGGCCAAATGCGCTTGCCGCCGCGCCATTCTCGCAGCCTACATCATCTGGCCCAAGCGCTTCTCCTGGAAGTGCACGGCGCTCCTTTATGTGCCCGCCGCGCTCGGACTTTATGGGTTGGTGCAGGTCGTCTACTATGACGTCTTCGGCGCGCAACGGCAGCACCCGCTGCACTCGATTATCGTGTTCGACCTTGGCGGCATTTCCCATTTCGCCAAGAAAAATGTGTTCCCCGGCGCCTGGACCAATAAGGAGGCCGCCCTCATCACCGACGGCTGTTATCAGCCGATCGCATGGGACATTTATTGGACGCAAGAGCCGTGTTTGTTCGTGATGGAACGTCTCGAAGGCGAAGGACTATTCGGCACCCCTGCTCTTGCCGATGCTTGGCGGCGAGCGGTCACCGGACATCCAATTGCCTACCTTCAGCATCGTGTTACTTTTTTTTGGAAGTTCCTCACTGGCGCGAACCTGGCCATGTGGTTGCGAGACCTAGACGACCCCGACAAGATTATCTTTGCCGATAAGCCGCGTTTGATGGCGGTGAAGGCACTAAACGATACGCTCCTGCCAACGCCGCTGTTCCGGGCCGGAACGTGGCTACTGCTCAATGTGGCGGTGTGCCTTTTTGCCTGGCGACAGCGCAATACGCCGGCGGGTGGCTTCGCCCTCGGCATCTGCGGATCGGCTATCGTGTACGTGCTAACTTTTTTTGTTTTCGGCGTATCCACGGATTTACGATACGCCTTCTGGGCGATACTCGCCGGCCTAGTTGGCACGATGGCTGTTGCGCAGAGGCGGGTTATAAACGCTGAGGATTCGGTGAAATGGTGGCGACGACCGTTACCGCCATGAAGGCCGAACTCGAAACTCAGTCCGCCCAGCGGTTCTTGCGAGTGTTCGTGATCGCCGCCGGCGTCGGCACCTCGATTATGTACGTCGCCGTCGGAGTTCTTACCGAGCTGCAGATGTTCGGTGACGGTTCGATCTTCTCATACGCCGTTGCCGCGGAGAGTGCCTGGTCATTCCACTGGCACAACATCTCGGGCCGTTTGTTCACTTACGTCTTCGCCTACATTCCTGCCGAAGCTTATGTCGTCCTGACCAAAAACGCGAAAGGCGGTGTCGTCATTTACGGGTTGTTGTACTTCTCGGCCCCAATGCTGGGACTGCTTTTGACGCTGGCGGCCGACCGTACAACCAGCCGCGTGATCTTCGGATACGCCTGTCTTTCGACCGCATGCCTTTGCCCGCTGGTCTTCGGTGCGCCGACAGAAATGTGGATGGCACACGCCGTGTTTTGGCCGACGCTCGCCGTGTGTCTCTACTCGCCGACCAATTTGCGCGGTGCCGTAGTCGTGTTCCTAGGGCTGCTGGCCCTGATGTTCACGCACGAAGGTGCAACCGTCCTTTCGGTCGCCATCCTGTTCAGCATTTTGCTGCGCGGCTGGCGCGATATGCTGTTCGTGAGAGCCCTTGTAGCATTTTTTTCTGTGATAGTGATCTGGCTTACCGTCAAAATCACAATACGGCCTGACGACTATATCGCCGGCGCTCTCGCAGCCGCCGCGTTCAAATTCATCGACATCCGAAATCTTGGCCAGCCCGCCTTCTTGTCACTGCTCGTGTGCTTGGCGGGCTATGGCGTCGCCGTCGCTATGTTTCGGCAGGCGAATCCGGCTAGAGCGCATATTTACGCGGTCTCTGCATGTGCCGCCGCTCTCGCTGTCTATTGGCTCTGGTTCGACAAGTGGCTACTCACCGAAGCACGATACAATTTGAGGACTGTGTTGCTGATCATGACGCCCACGTTCGGCATTCTCGCCGCGGTGCATTCGATAAAGCAGGAGCAACGGCGCAAGTCTCCGTTCATGCGCCTGTCGCAATGGGCGGCGGCCATCGAGAAGAGCGTGACCCCCCAAATGATCTCCGGCGCATTCGTGCTGACGATGCTGGTCTACGCCGTCGAGACGTCAAAGTTCGTCGCGGCCTGGATGAACTACAAGGCGGCTGTGAGGGCACTTGCGACGGGTACGGTGTCCGATTCGGCCCTTGGTAGCCCGTTTTTCGTTTCCTCACGGCGGATTGCTGCAGACCTTAATCGGCTCGCATGGAATTCGACGACCCCATACCTATCGGTACTAGTCGCGCCGGACCTCACACCGGCCCGTCTCGTCGTCGATCCGGACGCTGGCTACTTTTGGCTTTCATGCACAACCGCGGTGAAGAGCGAACAGACCAGCACCGCGATTTCGGTGGTCGGCCGTCGCCTCGTTCGGCTGCACGCGTGCCTGCATCGCTAGTGTCGCACGTGCGCTACAGTTTTGATGCCGGCACAGGCGCTGGCGCGGTCCATGTCTTGTAGTCGGCCTCGGAAACGTCCGGCAGCTTCTTCAGGAAAGCCACGATGGCCCAGATGTCTTCGTCCGTCGCACCGGCAGCTCCGAAGCCTGGCATCCCGGTCATATTGATGCCGTTCTTGATCACCCAGAACAGTTGCGACGGCGTGACCACTGGGACAACGTCTTTTAGATCGGGCGGATCCGGGTGCAAACCTTCTGAGAACTTGGCCCATTTCACGCCGGGGGCACCGTGGCAATTGACGCAACCGTGCTCGGCAAATTCGCGTGCGCCGGCCTGCACTTTGGCGGGATCATCGAGACCGGACGGCGGCTGATCATGCGCATGGCGAACGATCGAATTGGTGCGGACTTTGACCAACAACCACTGGACGATAGCGGGGTCCTCCTGGGTACCGGCAACGCTGTAAAAGCCGCCGAAGAAATAGATCGCAGCGACGACGGCGAAAACAACTGCAAGTAAACCAACGGCTGCCAAAATTTTCATTCGTGATCTCCTGTAGCGTCGGCTGTTACGCTTACCCGCCCAATCCTAGGATATTCGACGCGCGATCCGCGGTGGAATTTCGGATATCATTTTCACATTCGCGTGCAGGCAATGGAGTGGTAGATATCCTTGGGATACTTATCGCCCATCGTCGTTTTTGCTGACAAGATCATTGGCGGCGGCAAAACCCCGAAGATCGGGCATCGTTTCAAGGCCCCAGACAAGGACATTGGCTGGCATGGCTCCTACCTCATATTGCATTGCAACTGCCAAGGGTACCGTTCACCCGTCCGTTGGTTGCGGACCATGATAGCCATCGGCAATAATGATGTCAGCCACAGCACTGCCCTTACGGATGGCAATTGCTTTGGCGTACTCAGGTGAGCGATAGCACTCGACCGCGGTTGCGTAGTCCTTGAATTCGATGACCACAATCCGCGTTCGTCCATTACCTTCGACCACTTCGGACTTACCGCCGCGTATAAGGAACCGAGCGCCGTACTTGCGGAATGCATTGCGGTTTTCAGCAATGTACAGCTTGTAAGCCTCAGGGTTGCTCACATCAACCGAGACGATCCAATATCCCTTTACCATTACTTACCCTTTCGGCGAGCGGTAACGCTGGTGCTAAATACTATTTTAGCGACGCCAAGATTGCGAGCAGGTCGGTTGGGTCCGATTTCAAACTAAGACGCATTAGCAAGCAATAGCGCTTAGGTTCGTCTGATTGAAGGTGATATATTTGTCCAACCTGGGGGTCCAAACAGGGTCTGCTGCCTTAGCAGAAAGATAAGCGATGGGTATGAACGCTTGGGGCGAAGATGTGGGCTTAGCAGGGCTACTAAGCATTGGGGTTATGATTATTGGAATTTATTGTCTAATGATATTTTTCGTTATCGGAACGATTGCAAAGAAAATTACGGACCACGACAATTTTATAACTCGTTGGGTTTGGAGGGCTCCAACAGAGAAAGATCAAGCACGAGCTGCCGATGAACTGAAAAGAATGCTTGGTCCACCGCCTTAATTCGAGATCGCCATGGCAAAAATGCGACTTAAAATAACACGGGCAATTATCGACCCACAGAGGGACGGCGATTTCAAACGCTATGGAATGCATGTTAGGCCATTCAAGGTTTCACAAATTCAATTTGTGCCGCTCATAGTCCAGAGCTAGGGCAACAAAACCTTCACCGACGTAACCTGTCTTGATAAACTGATGTGAAAATAGGGATTTGTTGCATGACCGATGATCAGGAAAAAACGCTCAAGAGAGATGCCATCGAACGCTTCAATAAGGCGAAAGGTCGCTTACAACAGTCGGTTCCTGAAATACGACAACTCATCAAGACATCCGATGTTGTCGAAACAGCAAGAAAAATCATTGATCCAAAGAATATTAAAAAGGTCAGAGATGAACTCAAGAAGCTTGCCGATGCGAACTTGCCGCGCGCCGTAATCAAACAAGCTGTTATCGATTTTCAGCTAAAAGATCTAATTGCAAAAGCAGAAGCATTAGTTGCAACGGCTAATCTGACTTTTTCGAAAATGTTTTCGAAAGAGATTCCTTCGACGGAAACGCCTACGCACGAAACGTCTTCGAACAAAACACCCCCAAAGAAAACGCGTTCCAAGAAAGCGCCACCGAAGGAGACAAGTGTGAAGAAAGAAGTATCGAAGAAAGCAGTATCGAATAAGAAGCTATCGCGAAAGAAAACAAAACGGCGTTCAAACGAAAAGTGAAAACTCTCTCCTAACTAAAGCCACCCCAAAAACACTGTAAGTTCGGAGCCGTCCAAATCATGTTCCGTAAATCGGGTCATAGCGAGTGCCATTCGCCTCGA
This sequence comes from uncultured Alphaproteobacteria bacterium, assembly GCA_963709855.1. GTDB lineage: Bacteria > Pseudomonadota > Alphaproteobacteria > Rhizobiales > Xanthobacteraceae > Pseudolabrys. The sequence goes on from CAVPXX010000005.1 coordinate 7,838, forward strand.
AGGCCCCGTAAAGAATTGTGTGTATCACAGTGTATCACTCGAATCCCCAAGGACCGATATTCCAGATGAGCTTTAAATCATTGACCTTGTTGATGAAATGGCGCGCCCGAAGAGATTCGAACTCCTGACCCCCAAATTCGTAGTCTGGTGCTCTATCCAGCTGAGCTACGGGCGCTGAGACCGCTGCCGGGAAATCGGGCCGCGGAACCGATGGATAGCTATCGCCTAAGGCTACTATTGGCAAGGGTTGCCGGTTGTATCGCCCGGCAATCGGGCTAACTTCAGCGCGCCGCGAGCGGCAACCTTGTGCCCCGCGCGATAGTTCCGATCAACTTCGGCATCAGAACCGCGGAGCCTAACAGGACGCTACGTCCGGCGCCGGTCGCGGCGAGACCCGAAACGGCGCCCGCCAGCCGGATCGTGCGGCCGGTCAACCGCCGCGCTGCTGTGAGGTAAGCGCCCGGCGAGCGGCCTTCCTGGATATGTTCGGCCGCGAGCGCGCCCGAACCGAGCGCGATCGCAATCCCGTCGCCGGTGAACGGAGGAATATGTGCGAGGCGATCGGCAACGCGATACACCGCGGGTCCGGCTTCGCTGTGCAGATAGCCGCCGGTTGGGCAGACGACGGCCATTGCTTTGCCCTAAAGCGGGTCGGCGCCTTCCAGCCGCTCGGCGAGACTGGGAAGCTTGGCCACGAAATAGTCCCGCATCACGGGCCATCCCGGCGCGAGCCGGGCGACGGTCGCGCGCGGCAACACACAGCAAAGATTGGCGATGCCGTCTTCGACCAGCTCAAGACCGACATAGCTGCGATTCAGCAAGAAAAGCTCGACGCGGCCTGTAAGCGCACGGCGAATTTCGGCCGTGGGACGCAGATGCATCTTCAGTCCGACCAGCGAATTGTCGCGCGCATCGCCAACTCCACGCAGTCCTAATTTGCCGGTCGCCACGACAAGATGGCGGCAATGGAAGGCTTCGCCGTGCCCCGGTATCGGGGAAATAGCCGCGCGCATAGAATCCTTCGGCATCAACGGCAGCATTTTCGGGATGGACCCCCGGCGCAAGGCATGAATAGCGGTGTTCAATGCCCGCTTTATTCGCCATGCGCCGGAATAGCAGCGCGTTGTGACGGTCGTAAAGGAATAACGACTGCGCAAACCGACGGAAGGTAACGTGAATATCATGCGCAGGCACTGCTGTCGCGATGCGGTTGATGTAAGCGGTTGCCAAATGGAAATCCTCCTGACCAAATCGCGGGTAGCTGTCGGCCAGCCGCACAACGCCCCCTGCGGACTAAACACCGGCAGCCACACGGTCATGCCGCCGCCGCGCCGAACACGTGTTCACATAGGCGTGACCACGCCACGCATAACTCGTTGCAAGATGGATAATTTTGAGCGTCGGTCAGGCGCTCGCTCGCTCGCCGCGCCGGGAGTTGAGATCGACCGCGCGGTCAGGGATCGTGATGCTAAAGGTCGCTCCAATGGTTCCCGGCACTAGGCGGATTTCGCCGCCATGGGCACGCACCAGTTCGGCGGCAATGGCCAAGCCCAGCCCCGCGCCGCCGGCACGGGTGGAGCCCTGAAAGGCCTGGAACATATGTGTCCGCGCCTTCTCTGAGACTCCGGGGCCGGTGTCGGACACCTCGATGATCACCACACTGCCTTCGCGCCGGCCGGTGATGCGGATCTGGTCGCGGGCTGGATCGCGCGCACCGCGCGCTTCCAACGCTTGCACCGCGTTGCGCGATACATTGACCAGAACGCGGAACAATTGATCGTGATCTGCCTCCACGGTAAGTCCGCGTTCCACCGACACGATCCAGCAAATCGGCACGTCAAGGCCGAGCCCGAGCGCCTCGTGCACCTCCTCGATCAGCGGCCCCACTTCGATGGTCTTGCGTTCGGGCGGCGGCTCCTGTGCGGCGCCGTAGGAGAGCGTAGATTGGCAGAACGCGATCGCGCGCTCGAGCGCGCGCATCAGCTTGGGCGCGAAGCGCTGCACCTTCGGGTCCGGCAGAGTCGACAATTGGTCGGAAAACAATTGCGCCGACGCCAGCAGATTGCGCAGATCGTGATTAATCTTCGAAACCGCCAGGCCGAGCGCCGCCAGCCGGTTCTTCTGATGCAGCATAGAGGCGAGCTCGCGCTGCATGGCAGCGAGCTCCACTTCCGCCGTGCCGATTTCATCGCCGCGTCCCAATTCCGCAATGATGCGCGCCGGATTTTCCGGATCGGCGCGGAACGTGATCATGTTCGCGGTGATGCGGCCCATCGGCCGCACCAGCAGGTAATGCAGCGCGAAGAACACCAGCATCGCGGTGACGCCGGAGATCACCAGCGACAGCAGCAGGATGTTTACGGAGAAGGTCAACATTGCCTTGCGCAGCGGCGCTTCGTCGAGAACGATCTCGATGAACTGACCTTCCGCCATTGGCGCCGGACCGACAAGTCGCAGCACATCGTCGGGCGCGGAGAACAACATTGTGTCGAACGCATCCATGATGGCGCCCCACCACGGCACGTTACGCATGTCGATGTCCTGCTCGATCCGCGATGGCACATTGTTGGCAGCCAGCAGGCGGCGCTGGGTACCCATCTTCATCGCCACCGCACGCGCACCGATGCTTTTCAGGATTTGCTTGGCAAGACTCTCCGGCACCATGCCGCTCGGCGCGGCATCGAGTACCAGCGCGGCGGTGTGCGCGGCGGCCAGCCGGTCGTTGAGCCAGTTGAGCCGGAAATTGGCGATCGACGGCACGTAAATTAGAACTTCGGCCACCATGACAAACAGGATCGTGAGGAACAACAGCTTGCCGGAAAGGCCGATGCGCGGGCCCAGCGAAAGGCGCGGCGCCGTCGGCGCAACAGGCTCGCTCGTTGGGTCGGGTCCCGTTTCCAATAGCGCCTCAACCGAAGATTCGCAGCCAAGCTATGATGCGCCGCAGCCAGGGGCTCGTCAAACTCGGCGTGAAATAGTCGATGGCCGCGCGCTTGCCGATTTCCGACAGCGTCGGATAGGGCAATACGATGCCGGTAAGACTACGGATATTGAGCCCCTGCGCGATCGCCAAAGTCCACATTGCGATTAATTCTCCGGCCTGCGCGCCGACAATGGTGGCGCCTACGATCTTTCCCTTCGTCGTAGTGATGACCTTTATATGACCGTGCGTCTCGCGCTCGGCCTGGGCGCGGTCGTTGTCGTGATAGGGCCAACGCAAGATTCGTATCTTGAGTTTGCGCGCGCGCGCTTGCGCCTCAGTCAATCCGGCCTGCGCCAGTTCCGGCTCGGTATAGATCACCGAGGGGACCACATCGTTTTTCACCTTGACCCGAAGACGGAACAGCGCATTCCGGATCACCACGCCGGCGTGATAATTAGCGGCATGGGTGAACTGCAATTGTCCGGCCGCGACGTCGCCAATTGCGTAGACCCGTCGGTTGGCGGTCTTGAGCTTTTTGTTCACCAGGATGCCGGAGCGGTCATACTTGATGCCGGCGGCTTCGAGATCGAGGCCGTCGGTCGTCGGCTTGCGGCCGGTGGCAACCAGCAGATAGCGGCCTTCGGCGGTCTCTTCGCCGCTTGAGCCCTCGAACGTCACCGCCACGCTGCCACTCGCGTGCTTGACGCGCACGACCTTGACGCCGCTGCGGATGACGACATCCTCGCGCTCGAGCTGGTCGAGCACGATGGCGGTGCATTCCGGATCGTCCTTGGCGAGCGGCGCCGCAGCTTCCAGTACGGTTACCGCGCTGCCAAGCCGGCTGAAGGCTTGCGCCATTTCCAGGCCGATCGGACCGGCGCCAATGATAATGAGGCGGTCCGGCCGTTCGGTGAGGTCGAAAACGGTGTCAGTAGTGAGATAAGGTCCCTCGTCGAGCCCGGGGAGTGGCGGCAGCGCCGGCGTCGATCCGGTCGCGATCACGAAACGGCGCGCACCGATTTCGTAATCATCGCCGACGACGACGGTCTTGCGGTCCCTGAATTTCGCATGTCCTTTGATCACCCGCACGCCCAGCCCGGTAAAACGCTCCGCCGAATCAGTCGGCGCAAGCGCGGCGATCACGCGCTGCACGTGGTCGTGCACCTTGGCGAAATCGACATCGACGGCTTGCGCGCTCACCCCGAACGGTTCCGCACTGCGCATGACTTCTGCGCGCTTGGCTGCTGCCAACAAGGCTTTCGACGGCACGCAGCCGGTGTTGAGGCAATCGCCGCCCATCTTGTGCCGCTCAACGAGCAGTACCGGCACGCCGAAAGCAGCAGCGGCCGCGGCGACCGACAACCCGCCGGAGCCGCCCCCGATCACGCAAATGTCGGGTTTGAGTGTTTCCGCCATACCATTAACGCTCTTGTCCGCAATAATAACTCAAATTTCACATGGCCGCGCGCGAGCGGGCGCGCAGTCTTTTCACCACCACGGGTACCAGGGCAAGCAGGCCGAGCGCGATCAGGGCAGCGACCAGTTGCGGCGTCAGGACATCTCTGGCGTCGAATATCATGTGGCAATCGTTCCTGCCGGCGGCGAGGCAATCGCCGTTCGCGGCTTGTTGCGCGGCGATTACACTGTCAAGGCCGGTGCCCGCTAAGGCATAGACCAACGCGCCCGGAATAACACCGAGTGCGGTCGCAGCGATAAACGGCGCCAGCCGCACGCCAGCGAAGGCAGGCACCAGGTTAACCAAGAAGAAGGGAAAGGCCGGCACTAACCGAAGGAACAGAAGATAGCTGAATGCGTCGTCGCGGAAGCCCTGCGCAAGCTGCGCGGCACGCGGGCCCGCGCGTCGCAGCAACGGCTCGCCGAGCGCGGTGCGCGCCACCAGAAAGATGAGCGTCGCTCCGACGGTGGCGCCGATCACGGCCGCCGATGCGCCGACCGCAAGGCCGAACAGAAAGCCGCCGGCCACCGTGAGAAACACGGCCCCCGGCAGCGACAGAGCAACGGCAACGATATAGATCGCGACATAGGCGAGCATGGCCAAGAGGCGGTGCTCACTCACGAAGCCGTCGATTGCCATGCGGTGTCTGACCAGCGCCTCAAGCGAGATACCGCCATGCCCAACGACGAGATAGGCGGCGCCAGCGAGCAAAACGACAACGATCAGCCCCATGAGCCGGCGTGCCAGGCTGCGCGGTCGGTCGATGGACGGCGGGGTCGCGGACATCCGCGCTATATACACGAGATGGGCAAGCCTGCGGCCCAAGCGGGCCAATCTCACCGCCTTGTGAGCCTTTGTGACCTGGACGAAAAAGGGCCGGCGGGCCATACGCGCGGTCGCATTGACGCGCCCTAGCCCCTCCCTTATAAGCCGCGCAAATCGCGTGCCGATCCGTACCTTTGCGGGTTTTCATGACCGATCTTGGGGGCAGGCTTGACGCCCCCATCGCCACGGCGCGACCATCGGAGAACTAATCGTGAAGCGGACCTATCAACCGAGCAAGCTTGTACGCAAGCGTCGTCACGGTTTCCGCACGCGCATGGCCACCAAAGGCGGGCGCAAGGTACTTGCGGCACGGCGCTCGCGCGGGCGCAAGCGGCTTTCCGCCTGACGGCGGGCACCCGAGCCGCGCGCATTGCTTCCATGGAACGACTGAGGCAACGGGCGGATTTTCTGGCTGCGGCGTCCGGCATCAAGTCCACCGCCACCGCATTCGTGTTGCAAGCGCGCAAGCGGGTCGATGACGGGCCAGCGCGGTTCGGCTTTACCGTGTCGAAAAAGGTCGGCAATGCGGTCGAGCGAAATCGGGTGCGCCGCCGCTTACGGGAAATTGTGCGGGTCGCCGGGTCAAACCGGATACGAACCGGACATGATTATGTGCTAATTGGCCGGCGTGCGGCACTCAAGGTTCCATTCGCGCGGATTGCCGAAGACTTCGAGGGGGCGTTGCGGCGAGTGCATGCGGGGCGCAACGACAAAACGGCATTCGGATGACCGATAGTAAAAACACCATTCTCGCCATCGTGCTGTCGGCCCTGGTGCTGATCGCCTGGCAGTTCTTCTTCGCCATGCCGCAAGAAAAGGCGAGGCAGGAGAAATTGCAGGCGGAACAGCTTGCGCAAAAACAGCAGGCGCCGAAGCAGCCAAGTCAGCCCGGCCAGCCGGCGCAGGTGCCCGCGCAGCCGGGACTACCGCAAGCGCCCGGACAAACGGCCCAGGCTCCCGCCGGCGTAGCCGCCAACCGCGACGCGGCGCTGGCGGCGTCTCCCCGCGTCCCGATCGCAACCGACAGCGTGCAAGGCTCGATCGCGCTCAAAGGCGGACGCATCGACGACCTAGCGCTGGCCAAGTTTCGCGAGACGGTCGATCCGAAGTCGCCGCCGATCGTGCTGCTTTCGCCGTCCGGAAGCCCCGATCCGTTTTATGCCGAATTCGGCTGGACCAATGCTGCCGGCGCCAATCTGAAGGTTCCCACAGCGGACACGCTGTGGACGCAATCAAGCTCCGGCGCGCTCGGCGTCGGCCATCCGGTGACGCTGACCTACGACAACGGCCAAGGCCTCGAATTCCGCCGCACCATCGCGGTCGACGACAAGTATCTGTTCACGATCAAAGACGAGGTGGCGAACAAAAGCGATAAGGCGGTCTCGCTTTTTCCGTTCGCGCTGATCTCGCGCCACGGCACGCCGAAGACGCTCGGCTACTATATCTTGCACGAGGGCCTGATCGGCAAGTTCGGCGACAAGGGTTCCGAGGAAGTCACCTATAAGACGATCGAGGAAAAGAAGGATATCGCCTTTAACGCAACCAACGCTTGGCTGGGCATTACCGACAAGTACTGGGCGGCCGTGCTGCTGCCCAAAACCGACGCCCATGTGATTGCAAATTTCCGGGCCGACAAGGTCGGCACGCTCGAAACTTATCAGACTGACTACCTGCTCGACGCGCGGACCATCGCGCCGGGAGCGACCGGCACGGCGGATGCCCGGCTATTCGCGGGCGCCAAGGAAGTCCAGGTCGTCAACGACTACGAAAAGCGGCTCAATCTCAATCATTTCGATCTGCTGATCGACTGGGGCTGGTTCTATTTCATCACCAAGCCGCTGTTCTCCTTGATCGACTACATCTACCGGCTGGTCGGCAATTTCGGCGTCGCGATCTTGATCGTTACTGTCCTGATCAAGGCTGCCTTCTTCCCGCTCGCCAACAAATCGTACGCCTCAATGGCGAAGATGAAGGCGGTGCAGCCGCAGATGGCCGCGCTGAAAGCGCGCTATCCCGACGATAGAGCTAAGCAGCAGCAGGAGCTGATGGCGCTCTACAAGAAGGAGAGGATCAATCCTCTGGCCGGTTGTTTGCCGATAGCAATCCAAATTCCAGTGTTCTTCTCACTCTACAAAGTGCTGTTCGTCACCATCGAAATGCGGCACGCGCCGTTCTTCGGCTGGATCCATGACCTGTCCGCGCCGGATCCGACCAACATATTCAACCTGTTCGGCGCCATTCCGTTCGACCCGACGACCCTTCCCGTGATCGGGGGCTTCCTGCATCTCGGCGCTTGGGCGATCATTATGGGCATCACCATGTGGGCACAGATGAAGCTCAATCCGGCTCCGCCCGATCCGACGCAAGCGATGATCTTCAATTGGATGCCCCTGATCTTCACCTTCATGCTGGCGAGTTTCCCAGCAGGACTAGTGATTTACTGGGCGTGGAACAACTCGCTGTCGGTGGTCCAGCAGAGCGTGATCATGCGCAAACACGGCGCCAAGATCGAGTTGTTCGACAATATCAAGGCGGTGTTTGTGAAGAAGCCGCAACAATAATGTTCTTCTGAAATTCTTCCAAATCGTTGTTCTGCGTCGCCGGGCACCGCATCGATGGAAAAATTCACCCGCGACGAACTCGAAGCCGGCCGGCGCCTGTTCGTCGGCGACTGGCGCTTTAGCGTCGCCGCCGGCTCGGCCGTCTCGCTGCCGCCGATGCGCGGGGCCGAGATCGCGTTCGCCGGCCGCTCCAATGTCGGCAAGTCGAGCCTGATCAACGCGCTCACCGGCCGCAAAAACCTGGCGCGCATTTCGCGCACCCCCGGCCGTACCCAAGAGCTGATCTTCTTCAACGCCGGCGGTCCTCTTAACGTGGTGGACATGCCCGGCTACGGCTATGCGGCCGCCGCCAAGAGCAAGATTGCGGCCTGGACCGAGCTGATCCATGAGTATCTGCGCGGCCGCGCCAACCTCGCGCGCATTTACGTGCTGGTGGACGCTCGCCGTGGCCTCAAACCAGCCGACGACCCCATGTTCGACGCGCTCGGCGCGGTCGCCGTCAGCCACCAGATCGTGCTCACCAAATCCGATGCGGTGAAGCCGGCCGAGCTTGCCGGCCGCATCGCCGAGGTCGAGGCGGCGCTCGCCAAGCGGCCGGCAGCCTTTCCAACCGTCCTGGTGACCTCGGCCCACGAGGGGACCGGCATCCCGGAACTGCGCGCGGCGATTGCGCGGCTTTTGAAACAACAGACGCGCTAGAGCGTGGACTCAGCGGCGGCCGGTTCCACGTTATGGCCAAACCCAGCGGGTCCACGTACAACCTCGACTGCAAGTACTGTTTCTATTTGAGCAAGGCGACGTTGCCCAAAGGGGCCTGGTACGGGCTAGATGAATGACGAAATTCTTGAGCTATTCATCAAGCAATATATCGACGGCGTTACCGGCCCCGAGGTGGTTTTTTCGTGGCAGGGAGGCGAACCGACACTGCGGGGGCTTGATTTCTTTCGGCGCGTCGTCGCCCTGCAGAAAAAATACGCGAAGCCCAACCAGCGCATCGAAAACGATCTGCAAACGAATGGCGTTCTTTTAAACGAGGAGTGGGCGACTTTCTCAAAAAGCATCGCTTTCTCGTCGGACTTAGCATCGACGGCCCGCGCGAACTGCATGACCGGTTTCGTATCAATAAAGGCGGCGCACCGACCTTCGACAAGGTCATGGCCGCAGCAAAACTGCTGCGCAAATTCGGCGTACGCTTCAATACGCTCACATGCGTGCACCGGCTTAATGCATCACGACCGCTCGATGTCTATCGCTTCCTGCGCCGCGAGCTGGACTCCACCTACATCCAGTTCATCCCGATCGTGCAACTGAAGGGATTTGAAACGACAGACCCGCTGACACGGGATGAATCCCGGCTACCCATAATTGGCAGCCCTGAGGCGCGCGCCGATCATCCCAACGCCGTTGTCACCGACTGGTCCGTCGATCCCGAAGAGTATGGTTTCTATCCAGGGTGTTCGACGAATGGCGCCGAAAGGATTTAGGTAAAAGTGCTGGTCAACCATTTCGAGACGCTTGTGTCCCAACACATGGGACTTCCCTCGCAGATTTGCATTTACAATGAGTTCTGCGGCAAAGGTATCGCGGTCGAGCATGTGGCAGCGTTTATTCCTGCGACCATTATGTTTACCCCGAGTATCGATTGGGAACGATGCGAGAAAAGCCGTTTGCGGAAATGGTCTTCTCTCCAGCCCAAGTTAAGTTCGGCTACGCCAAGTCAGAAAACACTACGGCGCTACTGCCGTGAGTGTTCCTATCTTAAGGATTGTTGGGGAGAGTGTCCGAAGAACCGTTTGATCCGCACGCCGGATGGCGAAGCAGGCCTCAACTATCTCTGCGCGGGATTGAAAAAATTCAACAAGCTGCACTGCCAGAAGCCGAACAAATCGCAGACGAAATTCGTCAACAGCAAAACTCACGTATCCCCAAAGCACACGACAGCTGGAGCGGCTCATCAAACGCATTCATTGACCATAACGGGATGCCGGCGCGCCGACGCAAATAGCTCAGCAGCACTAAATCGCTCCGAATGTCGCCTCAGGCACAAAGTGGACGCGCGAGAGCCAACGACCAATGCCCGCTGTTACATATATTATGCGTACACGGCCTAAAACGCTGCTGTGCCAGAAAGAAAGCGCTGACTTATTGTCGGATGCCGGCTACATCGGCTAGAACCCTCGGCATTTCAAGGGAAGGCCAGCGCGATGGGCAAAGCCCCCAAATCTGACCTGCACAAGATCGATCCGCAAACGCAGGCGCGCATCCTGTCGGAGGCGTTGCCGCATATGCAGCGCTATGACGAGGAGATCGTCGTCGTCAAATACGGCGGTCATGCCATGGGACAGGAGCAGACCGCCCGGGATTTCGCCAGCGATATCGTCCTGCTCGAGCAGACGGCGATCAATCCGGTGGTGGTGCACGGTGGCGGCCCGCAGATCGCGGCTATGCTCAAGAAGCTCGGCATCAAGTCGGAATTCGTCGACGGCCTGCGCGTCACCGACCGTACCACCGTCGAGATCGTCGAAATGGTGCTGGCCGGCTCGATCAACAAGCAGATCGTCGGCTATATCAATGCCGCCGGCGGCAAAGCGATCGGTCTGTGCGGCAAAGACGGCAACATGGTGCAGGCGCGAAAGGTGACCCGCACCGTGGTCGATCCGGATTCAAATATCGAAAAAGTCGTCGATCTCGGTTTCGTCGGCGAGCCGGAGAAAGTCGACCTCACCGTGCTCAACCACTTGCTCGGCAAGGAGATGATCCCGGTGCTGGCGCCGGTGGCGACGTCCGCGAGCGGCGGCACCTTCAACGTCAATGCCGATACCTTCGCCGGCGCCATTGCGGGTGCGCTCAAGGCCAAGCGCCTTCTGCTGCTCACCGACGTGCCCGGGGTGCTCGACAGCTCGAAGAATTTGATCAGCGAGCTTTCGGTGGCCGATGCCCGCAAGCTGATCGCCGACGGCACCATTTCCGGCGGCATGATCCCCAAGGTCGAAACCTGCATCTATGCGCTCGACCAAGGCGTGGAGGGTGTGGTCATCATGGACGGCAAGATCCCGCACGCCGTCCTGCTCGAATTGCTGACCGACCACGGCGTCGGCACGCTGATGCACCGCTGAGGCGCCCGATCCGCTACCATTGCGCATGATTCGCGGACGGCGACGGCTGGGCGGAACCATGGTGGCGTTCCGTGTTCATGCGCAGGGGATTGCGGGGCTAAGCGCCGCGCTCGTCATGTTCGCGGCGGCAGCAGCGCGCGCCGAGCTCACGCTGTGCAATCGTACCAGCGATCGCCCGGACGCGGCTTGAATTTCGCCAACTTTGCGGTCATCGATGTGGGCGGCCAGCCATCGACCATCGTGCGTTTCAAGGAACCGTAACCCGGTGCCGACATCGTCAGGACTGCCGCCGCGCGGTTTCGGCAAGGTCAAAACCTGGGTGTTTGACCTCGACAACACGCTATATCCGCGTCATCTCAATCTTTGGCAGCAGGTAGACGACCGCATCCGTGCCTATGTCGCCGATTTTCTGAAAGTATCGAAGGACGAGGCGTTCCGCGTGCAGAAGGATTATTACAAACGCTACGGCACCACCATGCGCGGACTGATCGCCGAGCACGGCATGAAGCCGGACGATTATCTCGAATTCGTGCACCTGATCGACCATTCGCCGCTGACGCCGAATCCGGCGCTCGGTGCCGCGCTCAAGAAATTGCCGGGGCGCAAGCTCATCCTCACCAACGGCACCCGTAAGCACGCCGACGCAGTGATGCGGCGGCTCGAAATTCATCAGCATTTCGAGGACGTGTTCGATATCGCGGCCGCCAATCTAGATCCCAAGCCGTTGCCGCAGGTTTACGAGCGCTTTCTCAAATGCCACGCTATCGATCCGCGCAAGGCGGCGATGTTCGAGGATCTCGCGCGCAATCTCGAAGTGCCGCATGCGCTCGGCATGACCACGGTGCTGGTAGTGCCAGAAGGCACGCGCGAGGTGTTTCACGAGGACTGGGAGCTGGAAGGCCGCGATGAGCCGCATGTCGACTATCTGACCGACGATCTCGCCGGATTTCTCGAGCGAATTCTCAGCCGCCGGCGCACGGCTTGACATCCCCTGCCCGGCCCCCGACAAACCGCAGCCGAATAGCCGGGGCGTCCCATGTCCAACGACAAGCTTGCCAAGATCATCGATGACGCCTTCGAAGGCCGCGACAAGATCGCGCCGAAGACTAAAGGCGCGGTGCGCAAAGCGGTCAATTCCGCGCTCGATCTGCTTGACCGCGGGCAGGCGCGCGTGGCCGAACGGCAGGCCGACGGACGCTGGCAGGTTAATCAGTGGCTGAAAAAGGCGGTGCTGTTGTCATTCCGGCTCAACGATATGAGCGTGATCCCCGGCGGCCCTGGCAAGGCGGTGTGGTGGGATAAGGTCGATTCCAAGCTTAAGGGCTGGAATGCCGGCCGCTTCCGTAAAGCGGGCTTCCGCGCGGTGCCCGGCTGTGTGGTGCGCCGCTCCGCCTATATCGCGCCCGACGTGGTGCTGATGCCAAGCTTCATCAATCTCGGAGCCTACGTCGATTCCGGCACCATGATCGACACATGGGCGACCGTCGGCAGTTGCGCGCAGATCGGCAAGAAATGTCACATCTCCGGCGGCGCCGGCATCGGCGGCGTGCTGGAGCCGCTACAGGCCGGGCCCGTAATCATTGAGGACAATTGCTTCATCGGCGCGCGCTCGGAAGTGGCGGAAGGCGTGATCGTCCGCACCGGCGCGGTGCTGTCCATGGGCGTCTATCTCGGCGCCTCCACCCGTATCGTTGACCGCGAGACTGGTAACGTGACGCAAGGCGAAGTTCCGGCCTATTCGGTGGTGGTGCCCGGCACGCTGCCCGGCAAGAGCGGCGGCCCAGGCCTTTATTGCGCCGTCATCGTCAAGCGCGTGGACGAGCGCACCCGCGCCAAGACCAGCATCAACGAGCTGCTGCGGGATTGAAGGCGGAGGACGAATGAGCGCCGATCCTGTCGCCATCGCCCGCGAGCTGCTGCGCTGCCGCTCGGTGACGCCGGCGGAAGGCGGCGCGCTCAAGTTTCTCGAAGCCACCCTAAAGACGGCCGGCTTCACCGTGCACCGCATGACGTTCAGTGAGCCCGGCACGGATGACGTGGAGAACCTCTACGCCCGTATCGGCGATATGGCGCCGCATCTGATGTTCGCCGGCCATACCGACGTGGTGCCGCCCGGCGACGAAAAAGCCTGGGCGTATCCGCCGTTCGCCGGCGAGGTGGCGGACAGCGAGCTTTACGGACGTGGCGCGGTGGATATGAAGGGCGGTATAGCCTGCGCGCTCGCCGCCGTGCTTGATCATCTCAACCACCATAGCGGCAAGCCGAAAGGCTCGATCTCGTTCCTGATTACCGGCGATGAGGAAGGTATTGCGGTCAATGGCACGCCCAAGCTTTTGCAATGGGCCGCCGCGCACGGCGAAAAATTCGATCACTGCATTCTGGGCGAGCCGAGCAATGTCGCGGCGCTCGGCGACACCATCAAGATCGGCCGCCGCGGCTCGCTCAACGGCCATCTAATTGTGACCGGCCGGCAAGGCCATGTCGCCTATCCGCAGCGGGCGGAAAATCCGATCCGCGGGCTGGTGACGCTGGTTGCGGCGCTGCAGGCCGAGCCGCTCGACAGCGGCAGCGCGCTGTTCCCGCCCTCGCATCTGGAATTCACCTCGGTCGATGTTGGCAACAAGACGGTCAATCTCATTCCCAATGAGGCGTGCGCGCGTTTCAACATCCGCTTCAACGACAAGCACGCGCTCGACTCGCTGAAAGCACTGATCGAGCAACGCGCAGCCGAAGTGGGCGGTGGCACGATCAAATTCGCATTCCAGTGGGAGCCGTCGAACGCCGGCGTGTTTGTCACCAAGCCCGGGCCCTTCACCGAGCTGGTAACGGACGCGATCGCGAAAGTCACCAGCCGCAAGCCGGAACTGTCCACCAGCGGCGGCACCTCCGACGCGCGCTTCATCACCGCCTATTGTCCGGTTGTGGAATTCGGCTTGGTCGGGCAGACCATGCACCAAGTCAACGAGCGCGTGCCGGTCGCCGACCTACGCACGCTGACGACGATCTATCGGACGATCATCGACCGTTATTTCGCCTCGTAATCCACCCGCATCAAATAAAGCCCGTCCGGCGGTGCCACCTGGCCGCAGACGGTGCGGTCGCGCGCGGCCAGGATGCGCGTGAGATCGTCGGCGCTCCATTTCCCCTCGCCGGCCATGACCAGCGAGCCCACCATAGAGCGCACTTGGCTGTGCAAGAACGAGCGCGCCGACGCCCACACATTCACGTCGTCGCCGTGTCGTTCCACATCGAGCCGATCGAGCGTCTTTACCGGCGACTTGGCCTGGCATTCGGTAGACCGGAACGTGGTGAAATTGTGCTTGCCGATCAGGCGCTCGGCGGCGGCATGCATAACCGCGGCATCGAGCGGGCGCGGGACGCGCCAGGCATGGCCGGCGTCGAGTGTCAAATCGGCGCGGCGGTTGATGATGCGATAGAGATAATGGCGCTTGACCGCCGAGGTGCGGGCGTTGAAGCCGTCCGCCACCTGCTCGACGGCCAGGATCGCCACCGGGCGCGGGCGCAGGTGTGCATTGAGCGCATCGCGTACGGTGTCGGTATCCCAGTCCTTGGTTAGATCGACATGGGCGACCTGGCCCCGGGCGTGCACGCCGGCATCGGTGCGGCCGGCACCCTGCACCGGGGTCTTTTCGCCCGTTAGTGCCTCGACCGCCGCGGTCAGGACGCCCTGCACGGTCGGCCGGTCGGCTTGGATCTGCCAGCCGGCAAAGGGTGCGCCGTCGTATTCGATGGTGAGCTTGTAGCGGGGCACGATTGATTCACCTCAAATCCGCCGGCGGCCGGACTTTCTATACTTGGCGTCGAAAAAGGGGGCCTTGTCCATGAAACGTGAGTTCAAGCGGCAAATCGTCGATCTGCTCAACGAGCATCGTATCATGACGATTGCCACAAACCGGGCCGATGGTTGGCCGCAGGCGACGGTGGTCGGCTACGGCAATGACGGCGTGGTCATCTACTGCTCGATTTCCCGCGACAGCCAGAAATACACCAACATCATGCGCGATCCACGGGTGTCGCTGGCCATCGCCAAGGACTACCCCCAGCCACTGCAGATCAAGGGCCTGTCGATCGCGGCCACCGCCGCCGTGGTCACCGACCAGGGCGAGATCGACCATGCCGCGCAGATCATTCTGCACCGCTATCCGGAATATCGGGTGATGCCGCGACCCGACCCCGCCGCCGTGCCGACCATGCGGCTGACGCCCGAAATCGTCTCTATCCTCGACTATTCCAAGGGCTTCGCGCATAGCGACCTCGTTCGCGTCACCGACAACGATCTCGCCGAATTCATCGAAGCGCGCCGGCACCATTGGGCGGGATTTCACGCGGCCTGAAGCACACGTCAAGCTAGCCGTGCGCCGCGTTCGACGTTCGTGCCGCGCAGGAATTCCTCCGCAGCCATCGGCTGCTTGCCGGCGCGTTGCACTTGCGTGAGCCGCACTGCTCCCTCGCCGCAAGCGATGGTGAGCCGATCGTCGAGCGCCGTACCGGGGACGCCTTTGCCCTCGCCTTGGGTCGAGCGTAGCGCCTTGGCACGCACGCCGCCGATCTCGAACCAGGCGCCGGGAAACGGCGACAGGCCGCGGATGTGGTTGTGCACTTGCTGCGACGGTTTCGTCCAATCGATACGGGTCTCGCCCTTGCCGATCTTGGCCGCATAGGTGACGCCCGCGTCAGGCTGCGGCGTTAGCATCAGTGAGCCGCGCTCCGCCACGGCAATCGCACGCAGCATCAGATCGGCGCCGAGCCGTACCAGCGCATCGTGCAAGTCGCCCGCCGTCATGTCGGGCCCAATCGCCACGCGTTGCGCCATCGCCATGGCGCCGGTGTCGAGGCCTTCGTCCATCTGCATGATGGTGACGCCGCTCTCCGCATCGCCCGCCATGATGGCGCGATTGATTGGCGCGGCGCCGCGCCAGCGCGGCAGCAACGAGGCATGCACGTTGAAGCAGCCGAGCCGCGGCGCCTCTAAAATTGGTTTCGGCAGGATCAGGCCATAGGCCACCACTACCGCCGCATCGGCATTGTGCGCGCGGAAGGCCGCTTCCGCCTCGGCGGTTTTCAGCGTCGTGGGCGTCAGCACCGACAAGCCCAGCCGTCGCGCCTCGCACTCGACGGGCGTGCGCTGCAGCTCCATGCCGCGCCCGGCGGGCTTGGCCGCACGGGTATAGACCGCCGCGATCTTGTGCCCCGCTGCTGCGAGCTCGATGAGCGTCGGCACCGCGAAATCGGGCGTGCCCATGAAGATCAGGCGGAGGGGCATGGCTATTTCTTATCACTAGTCATGGCCGGGCTTGTCTCGGCCATCCACGTCTTTTTTACTTTATGCCAACTAAGGTGTGGATGCCCGGCACAAGGCCGGGCATGACGGTAGAATCTTTAACTCACCCGATATGATGCGAAGGCTCTTTGTCCTCGGACAATGGCGTGACGCCTTCCGTCTTCTTCGCCGCCTTCTTGAAGCGCTTCATCACCATGTCGCGCTTGAGCTTTGAGATATAGTCGATAAACAGAACGCCATTGGTATGGTCGATCTCGTGCTGCAGGCAGGTGGCGAGCAGGCCGGTCGCTTCGATCTCGTGCGGCTCGCCGGCGAGGTCGAGGTATTTCACCCGCACGGCCGATGGCCGCGCGACCTCCTCATAATATTCCGGGATCGACAGGCAGCCTTCCTCGTAGGTTGCCTGCTCGTCCGCTTTCCAGGTGACTTCCGGATTGATGAAGACCTGCGGTGCCTTCGGATCGTCCTTCTTGGCGAGGTCCATGGTGACCACGCGCTGCGGCACGCCGATCTGGATGGCGGCGAGCCCGATGCCGGGTGCCGCGTACATGGTCTCGAACATGTCGTCGACCAGCGCACGCAGCGTTTTGTCGACCGCCTTCACCAGCTCGGATTTGAGCCGCAGCCGCTTGTCGGGAAGGATGAGGATGTCACGGGCCGCCATGCGCGCGATGTAAGGGTAAGGGGCGACGCGGTCAATGCGCGCCTTTCCCCTTGAGCGACGGGCGTTATCGCCCTACCGTTCGCTCTTCGTTCGCTTGGCCTGACGAATCACGATAGAAGCTGCGCATGCCGGAAACGCTCGTTGTCATCGTTTGCATTCTTGCCGGGCTTGTTGCCGGCGCTCTAATCGCATGGCTCATGCGCCCCCGCCCCGCCGAACCCGACCGCACCGCCGAAATGGGCCTCGCGCAGATCAATGCGCGGATCGACAACATGGGGAGCTGGCTGCAGACCGCGCACGGGAAACTGGAGCAATCGGTCAACACACGGCTCGACGCGGTGACGCAAAACCTCGGCGAGTCGATGAAGACCTCGACCAAGAATACCACCGATCATCTGCAACAGCTGCACGCGCGGCTGGCAGTGATCGACAGCGCACAGAAGAACATCACCGACCTCGCCTCCCAGGTGACGACGCTACAACAGGTGCTCGGCAATAAACAGTCGCGCGGCGCCTTCGGGCAGGGGCGCATGGAAGCCATCATTCAGGATGGGTTGACGAAAGACAGCTACGAATTCCAGGCGACGCTCTCCAACAAAGCGCGTCCCGACTGCTGCATTTATCTGCCGGACAGCCCGGCGCTGATCGTCGACGCCAAGTTTCCGCTCGAAGCGGTGACCGCGTTCCGCGAAGCCAAGAGCGACGAGGAGAAGAAGATTGCTGTCGCGCGCGTGCGCCAGGACCTAGGCAAGCACATTGCCGACATTGCCGAGAAATACCTGATCCCGGGCGAAACCCAGGACATGGCACTGATGTTCGTGCCGTCAGAATCGATCTATGCCGAGCTTTATGACGGATTCGACGACGTCTTTCAGAAAGCCTATCGCGCCAAGGTCATCATTGTTTCGCCGTCACTGCTGATGTTGGCAATCCAAGTGATCCAGCAAATCCGAAAAGATGCCCGCATGCGCGAGGCTGCCGATAAGATTTTAGCGGAGGTGGGGCTGTTGGTCGGTGACGTTGGCCGCCTGCGCGACCGCGTCGAGAACCTGGACAGGCATTTCGGGCAGGCCAATGCCGACATCAAGCAGATCGTGACGTCAGCCGACAAGATCGTGAGCCGCGGCGAGAAAATCCGCGACGTCGAGTTCAGCGAAGAAGCCGCCGGCGCTGAAGTAATTCCCGCGCCAATCCGCAAGCTAGAAGCTGGCGAATAGCGGATGACCGTCTCGCCCGACAGCGCACCGGCGCGGCCATCCTTTTTCGACGCGCTGGCGGTTTACCTGAAGCCGCGCGTGCTGATCGTGCTATTCCTCGGCTTCTCCTCCGGTCTGCCGCTGGCGCTATCAGGCGCGACGTTGTTGGTGTGGATGCGTGAATCCGGCGTCGATCTCGGTACCATCGGCCTGTTCGCGCTGGTCGGCACGCCCTACACCGTGAAATTCCTGTGGGCGCCACTCACCGACGCGCTCGATGTGCCATTCTTGGGGCACTGGCTCGGCCGCCGCCGCGGCTGGCTGGTGTTCACGCAGCTCCTGCTGATGGCGGCGATCGTGTTCCTCGGCTCCTGCAATCCGGCGGTGGCGCCCGGCCTCGTCGCATTTGGCGCGCTACTGGTCGCCACTGCTTCCGCGACGCAGGACATCGTGGTCGACGCCTTCCGCGTGGAGAGCCTGCCGGAGAACGAGCAGGCCGCCGGCATGGCGTCTTACGTCGCCGCCTATCGCATCGGTATGCTGGTTTCCACCGCAGGCGCGCTGTTCATGGTCAGCGGTTTCCAGGCTTACGGCTTCGAAAAGCAGGCGGCCTGGCACTGGGGTTATGTGACGATGGGAGCACTGGTGCTGATCGGCACTGCCACCGCGCTGCTGGCCACCGAGCCGGAACGCTCGCGCCAGGCCGAGGCCGCGCACGCCCATCGGAAGCGCTTCGCGCGCGTGGCGGAGGCGGCGGTCGGCGCGTTCAAGGATTTTCTGAGCTACGAGTTGGCCGTCACGATGCTGGCCTTCGTCGTGCTGTTCAAGTTCACGGATGCGCTGTCGGGCGCCATGACCGCGCCGTTCGTGATCGATCTCGGCTTTTCGCGCAACGAGTATGCCGCAATCGTGAAGGGCGTCGGACTGGCGGCGCTGCTCGCCGGCGGCTTTGCCGGGGGCTTCGTGGCGCGCGCTTTGCCGCTCGCGACCAGCCTGTGGATCGGCGCCATCCTGCAAGCATTGGCGAACATGGGATTCTGCTGGGTCGCGTTCACCGGACACGACATCACGGCGCTGACCATCGCCATCACGCTGGAGAATTTCACCAGCGCCATCGGCACCGTGATGTTCGTCGCCTACTTGTCAGCGCTCTGCCAGAACCCGCTGCACACGGCGACGCAATACGCGTTGCTCACTGCGCTGGCCGCGGTTGGGCGCACGTATCTGTCGTCCGGCGCGGGCTTCATCGCCGAGTCGACCGGCTGGGTGTGGTTTTTTGTGATCTGCGCGCTCGCCGGGCTGCCCAGCCTGCTGCTGCTGGCCTGGCTGCAGCGGCACGGACATTTCAAGCGGCTGGAGTCGAAGAAGGCCTGATCAGCGGCGCGGGAAAATTTGCCAGCGGCGTTCGCTGGCGAAGGACTTGCCGTCGCACTTTTCCTTGAAGAAATAGGTCTTCAACTTGAAATCGGTTCCGGTCCAACTCCATTCGGCCATGGAGCCGCAATCGCCGACGCCGCGGCCTTTGTAAAACATGCTGATCGTCTTCTTGTTCGGATCGAAATCAGCTTCCGATAGGCTTTGCACCGGCGCGAAGCTTTTGCCGTTCCAATCCTGAAACGTCAGCAGCCTCACCTGACCAACATGATCGGTGACGAAGACTATGCTGCCGGCCTGATAGGCCGCCCGCCAACAACTTACGAGGAATAGTTTCTGGCCGTCGCCGAGATCGTAGGAATCGGGCTCCGCCGCCGCGTCTTCAATCGGCACCGTGCACTCGGCTTTCTTGAAACCGTCCTCGATCGCCGCGCGCGCCAAGCCGCCATCCTTCGCCTGCGCCATCGCACTCGCGGGTACGGCCAGCACCACCATCATCGCAAGAAGGCGCAAGATGTTGTGCATCAAAACAACGTCCGCTGTTTGATTGCGGCGGAGAGCGTGCCCTCGTCGAGATAGTCGAGCTCGCCGCCAACTGGCACGCCGTGCGCGAGCCGCGTTACCTTCACGTTCGCGTCATGCAGCAGCTCGGTAATGTAATGCGCGGTGGTTTGGCCATCCACCGTGGCGTTGAGCGCCAGGATCAGTTCCTTGACCTGCGGCTCGTGCGCGCGCGAAATCAGCGCGTCGATGCTCAAGTCCTGCGGGCCGACGCCGTCGAGCGGCGACAGCGTACCGCCGAGCACGTGATAGCGGCCGTTGACCGCATGCGCGCGCTCGAGCGCCCAGAGGTCGGCGACATCGGCCACCACCACAATGATAGACTGATCGCGTTTGGCGTCGGTGCACACCGTGCACGGGTTCTGCGTGTCGATATTTCCGCAAGTCTTGCAGATCTCGATCTTCTCCATCGCAGTCTGCAAGGCCGAGGCCAATGGCGCCATCAGCAATTCGCGCTTTTTGATGAGGTGCAGTGCCGCGCGCCGCGCCGAGCGCGGGCCCAAGCCGGGCAGCCGCGCCAGCAGCTGGATCAGGCGCTCGATTTCGGGTCCGGCGACGGCGGCGGGCATTAAGTCAGGTTCAATCCCGGCGGCAGCGGCAGGCCGCCAGTCAGACTTTTCATCTTGTCCTGCATTACCGCCTCGGCCTTGCGGCGCGCATCGGCGTGTGCCGCCACCAGCAGGTCCTCGACGATTTCCTTTTCCGACGGTTTGTAGAGCGAATCGTCGATTCGCACGCCCTTGAGATCGCCTTTGGCGCTGAGCCGCACGCTCACCATGCCGCCGCCCGACGTGCCCTCGACCTCGATGGTGTCGAGCTCGGCTTGCAGCGCCTGCATTTTGGATTGCAGTTGCGCGGCCTGTTTCATCAAGCCCATGAAATCGGCCATGGCTTAGTCCTCAATCTCGTCGCCGCGCATGGTATCGGGTGCGTCACCGCGCTCCGGCACATTCTGCGTTACGCCGACCACTTTGGCTCCCGGAAAACGCTTCATCACCGCCTGCACCAACGGATCGCTTTGTACACCGCGCTCGAGCTCCGCCTGCCGCTCTTCCATCTGCGCACGCACGGTCGCGCCGCCCTGCTCCTGCGAGACCACCACCATCCAGCGTTTGCCGGTCCAGGCGGTGAGCTTGCGTTGCAGGTCATGCACCAGCGTCTTCGGCGCGCTCGGCTCAAGCGCGATCTCGAGTTGGCCGTCCTCGCAGCGCACCAGCCGCACGTCGCGTTCCAGGGCCATTTTCACCGTTATGTCGCGCTTCTCTGCGGCAAGCGCGATCAGCGCCTCGAACGAGCCGATCGCCAAAGTCGGCGCGGCCGCCACCGGCTCATTGACTTCGGCGACCGGATTTTCGGCGGGCCGCGGCGAGACCGCGGCCGAGGAACGGGGCGAGCCGCGCGGCGCGTCATAGCGCGGCGTGAAATTCTGCGCCGGCGCTTGCGCCGCGGCCGCGCCGCCATTGCCTTGCGGGCGCGTGGGCGCACCACCCTCTTCGCCGAGCGAGCGGACGACTTCGTCCGGAGTCGGTAGATCGGCGGCATAGGCAATGCGGACCAGCACCATCTCGGCGGCGGCGACTGGACGGCCAGAGGCCTGGACCTCACTCACACCTTTAAGCAGCATCTGCCAGGTGCGCGACAGCGCCCGCATCGACAATTGCGCCGCGAAGATGCGCCCGCGCACGCGCTCGGCTTCCGACAGCGACACGTCGTCGGCGACCGACGGCACCACTTTCACGCGGGTCACGAAATGGGTGAATTCGGCGAGATCGCTCAACACCACTCCCGGGTCGGCGCCAATGTCGTATTGCTCACGCAATTCCTTAAGCGCGGCGACGACATCGCCTTTCATCAGCGCCTCGAACAGGTCGACCACGCGCACGCGGTCGGCCAAGCCCAGCATCTGCCGCACGTCTTCCGCGCGCACCGGCCCAGCGGCGTGCGCGATGGCCTGATCGAACAACGACAGCGCGTCGCGCACCGAGCCTTCCGCCGCGCGCGCGATCAGCGCCAGCGCCGCTGGCTCTACCTCGATCTTCTCTTTCGCGGCGATGCCTTCGAGATGTTTCACCAGCAGTGCGGCATCGACGCGACGCAGGTCGAAGCGCTGGCAGCGCGACAGCACCGTGACCGGCACTTTGCGGATTTCCGTGGTGGCGAAGATGAACTTGGCGTGCGGCGGCGGCTCTTCCAGCGTCTTGAGCAGCGCATTGAACGCCGCGCCCGAAAGCATGTGCACTTCGTCGAGGATATAGATCTTGTAACGTGCCGACACCGGCGCGTAGCGGATGGCGTCGTTGATCTGGCGCACGTCCTCGACCGAATTATGCGAAGCGGCGTCCATTTCCAGCACGTCGATATGCCGGCTCTCAATGATGGCCTGGCAGTGCACGCCCATCACCGGCATGGGGATCGTAGGCTGAGTGATCGAGCCGTCCGGCAATTCGTAATTGAGCGCGCGCGCCAGAATGCGCGCGGTTGTGGTCTTGCCGACGCCGCGCACACCGGTGAGAATCCAGGCCTGCGGGATGCGCCCGCTCTCGAATGCGTTCGAGATGGTGCGCACCATAGCGTCCTGGCCAATCAGGTCGGCAAAGCTGGCCGGGCGGTATTTGCGCGCCAGCACGCGATAGCCGGTTCCCTCCGGCGCGGCGCCGAGGTCGAGGCCCTGATCGGTGGATTTCGCGGTTTCGCTCATCGTGCCATCCGACTGGCGGCCGCGCATGCTGCGCTGTGCGCTTCACGGAAATTGGTGGGAGGCTGACGAGCGACCCGAACCGCGCTCGTTAGGGCTGCTTCCTTCCGGACCTGACCCGGTTGGCGAGTGGCTCGTCCACCGCCAACCTCCCGGGACCTATATCGGGCCATCAGGGGGAGAAAGCAAGCAGGCCAATTCTGTCGTCCCCGCGAAAGCAGGGACCCATGCGCCGTGCATTCTTGATAGACTGCGACGTATGGGTGCCGGCTCTCGCTTTGCTCGGCCGGGACGACACGAGAGGTCACCATGAACGACCCAATCTGGTCCCTCCACCCACAGCTCGCACAGGACACAGTTCCTGTCGGCGATCTCGCGCTGGCGCGCGTGCTACTGGCGAACGACGCCAATTTTCCCTGGTTGATCCTGGTGCCGCGTCGGCCGGGCCTCGTCGAACTTATCGACCTGGAGGAAAACGCACAAATTCAGCTTCTGTCCGAGATCGCCGCCGCGGCGCGCGCGCTCAAATCCATTACCGAATGCAATAAGCTCAACATCGCCGCACTCGGCAATCAGGTGGCACAATTGCACGTGCACGTCATTGCACGCCGCCACAGCGACTCGGCATGGCCGAAGCCGGTGTGGGGCGCCGCGGCGCCCGCCGCGTATGATCCGGTCAGCCGCGACGGCCTGCTCGGCACATTGCGCCGCGCCCTTCAAATCGCGCCAACTCGCAAATAGCCCGCATTGCGCTTGCCGGTTCTCCGTGCCAGTTTTCGCGCCGATGCCCCCTCGCCCCGATCTCGGCCCCAAACCGCGTCTTGGCTACACCCAAAGCCGCATCGAGCGCGCCGCCGAGCTGCGCCCGAACGCTGCCGCCATCGCGCGGCTGGCGGCGCAGCCGCAGGCCGGCGCCTACGTGATCGGCGGCGACTGGATCGCGATGAAAAAGGGCACCCCTGTCAACGATCCGCTGTTCACGCTTGATGAAGCGCGTGCATTGACGCCTCCGAGCGAGACGGTTTTCCTCGGGCTGCTCGACGGCGCCGCCCGTTTCGGTTACGGCCTCGCGCCCGCCGCCGCGGAAGCACTGAAAACTCGAGACGACTTCCACGTCACCGACCTGCGCTCGATCGCGGTGCAAGGGCTGGTCGAGCCCGAACATCTGCCGCCGATCGCCGAAGCCAAGGCGGTGCTGCATTGGCACGCGCGCCACCGCTTTTGTCCGAACTGCGGCGCGCCGACGCAAGCCGTGCAGGCCGGCTGGCGGCGCGATTGCGCAGCGTGCACGGCGGAACATTTCCCGCGCACCGATCCGGTGGTGATCATGCTGGCGACCGCCGGCGAGCATTGCCTGCTCGGCCGCAGCCCACGCTTCGCGTCGACCATGTGGTCATGCCTGGCCGGCTTCATCGAGCCCGGCGAAGCGATCGAGGACGCGGTGCGGCGGGAAACGCGCGAGGAATCCGGCATCACTTGCGGCCGGGTAACGTATTTCCACTCGCAGCCTTGGCCGTTCCCGACCACGCTGATGATCGGCTGCCATGCCGAGGCATTGACCCGCGAAATTGTGGTGGACCGCGAGGAACTCGAGGACGCCCGCTGGTTTAGCAGGGACGAGGTTGCGACCATGCTGATGCGCCGGCACCCCGGTGGCTTGAGTACGCCGCCGCCGGTGGCGATCGCGCATCACCTGATCCGCGCCTGGTTTGAGAACGAGACAGGCTTTGACTGAACGCAAAGTGCAAAATCGGGTCCCGCGAATCTTGTGCGGCGGCGGCGCCGTGCAAGACATTGTGATGCGGGTAGACAAATTCCCCGATGCCGGCACCAAGGTGCAGGCGTCCGAATTCCTGATCACCAGCGGCGGCCAGGCCGGCAATGCCGCCGTTGCGGTGGCCCGGCTGGGCGGCAAGACGAGCTTTGCCGGCGCGCTCGGGGCCAACGACGACGAGGTTGCCGACCGTATCGTTGGCATTCTCGTCCGCGAGCACATCGATTGCAGCGGCGCGGTGCGCGTGCCTGGCGCGATTTCGTCCGTATCGTTGATTATGGTCGATGCCAAAGGCGAAAAGATGATCGCCACTCGCCGCGATAAGGGCCTGAGCACGGTGGTCCCGGCTGACGCGACGGCGCTGGTGTCGTCAATGGACGCAGTGCTGCTCGACAACCGGTATCCGAATTTCGTCATGCCGATATGTGCTGCAGCGGCGGCGCGCGGAATTCCATGCGTCCTCGATCTCGACGGGGCGGCGGCGCTTGACGATCCCCTGCTCATGGCCTGTACGCACGTGATCGCGTCAGCGGAGGCGCTACGCAGCAGCGCTGGCCTGAGCGATCTTGCCGCGGCATTGCGCAAGCTCGGCGAACATTACGAGGGCTTTCTTGCTGTTACCGACGGCCCCGACGGCGTCTATTGGCTCGACCGCGGCGCGGTCCGCCACATGCCGGCCTTTAAGGTTGAAGCGATCGATACGCTCGGGGCCGGCGACACGTTTCACGGCGCCTTCACCTTCCGGCTGGTGGAAACCGGCGACCTGATCGAGGCCATGCGCTTCGCAGCCGCTGCCGCCGCCATCAAATGCACGCGCTTCGGCGGCCTGATGGGCGCGGCGACGCGGGCGGAGGTGGTTGAGTTTTTGCAGAAGCGCAGCGCGTAACGCGATTATTTCTTCGACGGACAGGGTGCCCCACAGGGCGCGCAGGCGCCGGCGAAATCCTCCGGCGAAACCGCGCGGCCGCTCGATGGGCTGCTCAGGTGATTGCCGATTACCGCCGCCAAAGCGAGCACCACTACGATGATGTAGACCCTGCGCATGATAGTCACTCGCGCGACAGGCCGAACAGCGGCCGCAAGCGAATGCCGGCCAGGCAGCCGGGCAGGGCAGCGGCGAACCACACCCAGCCATGCAACGAACCGGATGCGACGCCGCCGACGAAAGCGCCGATATTGCAACCGAAGCCGAGCCGCGCCCCCCAGCCCATCAGCAGGCCGCCGATCCCTGCGGCCAGCAGCGATTTCACCGGCGGCCAGGCGGTGGCCGCGAACGGCTTGGCGGCGGCCACTGCCGCCATGGCGCCGAATAACATACCGAAGTCGGTGAGGCTCGAGGTGTCGGACAGCACGGACTCGGAAAGCGCGTGCTTAGGTCCCGGCCATTGCCAGAATGCCGCATGCGAGAAATCGAAGCCAAGTGCGCTCGCCGCCTTGGCGCCCCAGACCGTGTAGCCGAAGGTCACGCTCCAGGGATGCCCGCCGGCGATGAACACGGCGACGCACAGCAGTCCGATGGCGATGCCGCCGAGCACATAGGTTCGCGACGGCATGAAATTGGCGCCGCGCTTGCGCGCAACGGCAATGATGAGCGCGGCGGCGAGCGCAATGCTGGCAAGCGTCGCCGCCAGTCCACCCCAGGGGCCGAAATAGTCTGACGCCAGCACCGGATCGATGCCGCCGAGCGCCAGGAACGACGGCAGCGCCAGGCTGCCGAATACGCTGCCGATGACAAAGAACAATAGCGCGACCAGCATGCGCCCCGATCCTCCGCCGACGGTGTAGAGCGTGCCGGAGCCGCAGCCATTGGCGAGCTGCATGCCGATGCCGAATACGAATGCGCCGATCAGCAGCGATGGTCCGAGCGGCGCGATGGCGCCGCCGAAATGCGGCGCAAGCGCCGCCACCGGCACGACCGCCAGCGCAGTGACCGCTATCACGATCAGCCCGCCGAGCAAGCCGCCCGCTTCCCCGCGCGTCAGGAAGTGCCGCCACGATGCGGTGTAGCTGAATTCGGCTTTCAGAAAAGCAATGCCGAGGCCGAAGCCGCCCAGAATCAGCGCCGCCGAAGCCGGCTGGCCGTCGAGCAGCACCAACGCGACCAGGATCGCGGTTGCGATGAGCGCCAGGCCGAGGAACAGCCGGTCGATGCTGACGCTCGCACGCGTATCGGGTGCGCTCAACGCTGCACTGGACATGCGAACTCCGGGAAGGTTCGGCCTAAGACCCGAGCCCGAACTTCTTTTTCAAATCGTCCCATTTCGTGCGCGCGGACTCAATAGGGCGGCTGGCATTGCTGGTCCACTCCACCATCGAGCCGGCATAGAGCCGTGCGTTCTTGTGGTCGAGCAGTTCGTGCAGCACGAACCAGTCGGTCGAGGCCCAGTGACCGGTGTTGCAATAGCTCACCGTCGCGCCCGCCGGCAGTTCACCGGCAATAGCCGCGAGTTCGGCCCTCGGCTTCAGCCGGTTGGTGGTCGAGTCGTAGAACTGCGCGCTGTCGATATTGTGTGCGCCGGGAATGTGGCCATAGGCCGCCGCAGCCGGCGCCTTCTCCTTGCCGAGGAAAAACAACGCCGGGCGCGCGTCGACCAAAGTGGCGCCGCCGCTTTGCTCGATCGTCTCGACATCGGGGGCAAGCGCAAGAATGCTTTTGTCGATGGTGGCGGTGAAGATTGCCGGCGACGGCGCGTGCGCGCCGGTGTCGAGCGCGTAGCCCGTCGCCTTCCAGGCGGCAAGGCCGCCATCGAGAATCGAGACATTGCCGACGCCGGCATATTTCAGCGTCCAGTAGGTGCGCGCGGCGGAACCGAAATCGAGCACGTTCACGCCGGCCGGCACCACGACCACATGGCTGGTTTCATCGATGCCGAGATCGCCGATCAGTTTTTCCAGCTCCGGCGTTGTCGGCACCATGAACGGCACGTTGTTGCGCGTAACCCGCCAGCCGGCTTTGTCGTAGTCGCTATGCACGGCGCCCGGGATATGTCCCTGCGCAAACGTCTCCGGCTTGCTGCCGTCGATGGCCGAACGGATGTCGAGCACCACCAGGTTCGCGTCACGCAGATGGCGGTTGAGCCAGGCGGGGTTCACCAGCGGCTGCGCATCGGTAGCAGCGGCGGGCACAATGCAGACACACGCGAGCGCGAGGCCAGGCGGTGAGCCGGCGCAGCGTCGCGGTGAAGCGGTGAGCGAAGATTTTTCTCATGGGCTTGGGTCCGGTCGAAATATTTGCTTTGTAGGGCAACAATAGATTGCGCTTGAAATAGAATATTTTTCTATGTAAATACAGATGCTAGCCTAAAATAAGAATTTTATTCCAATTAATGTCGATGCTTTAGGCTAAGGTTCCAAATTTTGAAGGAAACAAAGAATGGACGCTATCGACCGCAAGATCCTCGCCGTGGTGCAAGAGGACGCCTCACTCTCGGTCGCCGAAATCGGCCAGCGCGTCGGCTTGTCGTCGACGCCGTGCTGGAAGCGATTGCAGCGACTAGAGGCCGACGGGGTAATCATGCGCCGCGTCGCGCTGATCGATCCGGAAAAGATCGGCCTCGGCATCACGGTATTCGTGTCGATCGAGACCGGCGACCATTCGCAGGACTGGCTCAAGCGCTTCGCCGAGACAGTGGGCGGAATGCCGGAGGTGATGGAATTTTACCGGATGGCCGGCGATGTCGATTACATGCTGCGCGTCGTGGTGCCCGACATTCAGGGCTATGACGGCTTCTACAAGAAACTGATCGCGACCGTCCCGCTCAAGAACGTCACTTCACGCTTCGCCATGGAGCGGATCAAATCGACCACCGCGCTGCCGATCATCGAAGCCCGATAAGCGCGACGTTAAGTTCAGGCGGTCCCGATCTAGACCGGAGGCGTGGATACGCGGGCTCATATACATGTGATCCGACAGCGTGATCGTGCCGCTGATGGTGTAGCCGACAACCGCCGTCGAAGGCAGCTGTGATTTTCTCGGCGTGAACGGCTGGAAACGAGAATGCCAAAATCGTATCGTCGGTCATGGCGGGCGTGGCGTTCGCGGTTGAAGGCGATGGGGTTGGCTTCAGCAACCGAATCCTACGCCATCAGCGCTTTACGCCACGCTCGCCAGCCCCTCAGGCGTCGTCTGACGAATAAGACGGGTTAACTCACACGCAAGACCTCACTGATAAGGTGCGGCATGGTCCAGAAGCGGAGGTAATTCGGTCTCCCGGATCAGCTCAGACGCGCCACGTGTGCATCTTTAGGAGCTACCCATATGAAAAGCGTCTTCGTGCGTTTCGTGAAGAACGAATGCGGCGCCACCGCCATCGAGTACGGCCTCATCGCGGCGGGAATTTCGGTCGTGATTATCGCGGTCGTCAACGGCCTTAGCACCCAGCTGAACGCCAAGTTCACCAGCATTTCGACCCAGCTCAACTAATTGAGCGCGTGTCGCTGTACAGAGGCTTTTCGTTTACGGCGGCGGTTTACCGGCATTAAAGATTTCACGCGCTAACAGAACCGCAAGCTGGCACGGCGTAAATTGACGCCACACAGACAATTTGCGCGCATGGATGACGATATGCTGACCGACATTATCAGGCTCTTGCTGTTTCCTGCCCTGATGGCATTAGCCGCGTCGAGCGATCTTCTCACCATGACCATCTCGAACCGGCTCTCGCTGGCGCTGACCGGTGGCTTTTTCCTGCTCACCGTCATCACCGGCGTGAGCTTGACGGCAATCGGCATGCATCTGGCCGCTGCCGCGCTGGTGCTGACTATTTCTTTCGGCTTTTTTTCAATGGGCTGGATTGGCGGCGGCGATGCCAAGCTGGCGGCTGCAACGGCGCTTTGGTTCGGTTTCGACTTTCTGTTGGATTATCTAGTCTATGCGTCGCTGTTCGGCGGCGTGCTGACGGTGCTGCTGATCCAGTTCAGGCGGCTGCCGCTACCGGCGCCGCTTGCCCGCCAGACTTGGATTCTACGTCTGCATGAAGCCGGCGGCGGCGTGCCCTATGGCATCGCACTCGCGGCCGCGGCGCTCGCCGTCTATCCCAAGACCGGCTGGATGCCCGCGTTCGGCATTTGAATGCCAGAACCGGCGGCGCAAGACAATATTAACTCGATAACGCCGCCATTCGGCATCGCTGCGTGGGGCATTGCTGGCGACGATCGAGGCCGGTGATATCGTCGCCGGTGGTCTTGCAGCCGGCCTCCGACAAGGCCAAACCGATCGCGACAGCGGCCGAAGCAAGCAGGCGGGTTGCGCGGGCTGGCATTCCAACGGGCATTTCCGAGCAATAAAACGTTAACCCTAACGAGTGGTTAACTTATATTCTCGCCCGGCCACCGGGCTTAAGATCACGGCATGGAACTGAACTTCACCAAGGACGAAATCGCGCTGCAGGCGCGCGCGCGCGCCTTCTCACAGGGCGTCGTGCGCCCGCGCGCCGCGGCGATCGACCGCGACGAGCAATACCCGTGGGACATCGTCAAGGCGCTGGCCGAGGCCGGCTTCCTCGGCATGACCATGCCGAAGGCGCTGGGCGGAAAGGACGCATCCTTCCTCGACGCCGTGCTGGTGATCGAAGAAATGGCGAAATCCTGCACGGTCACCGCGCGCATCGTGGTCGAGACCAATATGGGCGCGATCTCGACGGTGATGGCCTATGGCAGCGAGGCGCAGAAAAAGCTCGCAGCGCGGCTGGTGCTCGTGGGCGACAAGCCGGCGATTTGCATCACCGAGCCGGACGCCGGCAGCGACGCGCTCGCCATGACCACACGCGCCGACAAGCGCGGCGACGTTTACGTCATAAACGGCAAGAAGCACTGGATAACTGGCGCCGGAGTGTCACGCCTGCATCTGATCTTCGCTCGCGTGTTCGACGAGCGCGGCGAGACCCTCGGCATCGGCGGTTTCCTGGCTGTAAGCGACGAGGCGAAGGGCCTGCGCGTAGCGCGGCGCGAGCAGACCATGGGCCTGCGGGGCATGCCGGAAGGCGAACTGGTGTTCGACAATCTCGAAGTGACGGCGGACATGGTGGTGCTGCCGCCGTCCGGCTTCCGCCGCGGCTTCGCCGACCTGATGAACGCCTATAACAGCCAGCGCGTCGGCGCCGGCACGGTAGCGATGGGCATTGCCGCCGGCGCGCTCGAGCACGCGCTTGCATGGGCGAAGACGCGCGAGCAGTTCGGCCGCAAGATCGGCGAATTCCAGGGCCTGCAATGGATGCTGGCCGATATGCAGACCCAGCTCACCGCCGCGCGGCTGATGCTCTACACAGCGGCGCGCTCGCGCGGGCCGGACGGCAGCGCATTCCCCGATCCAATGCTGGCGGCGCAGGCGAAAATCTTCGCCTCGGAAAGCGCGATCAAAATCGTCAACGACGCGCTGCAATTTTTCGGCGCGCGCGGCTATTCGCGCGAGCTGCCGCTCGAGCGCATGGCGCGCGACGTGCGCATGTTCACCATCGGCGGCGGCACCGCGCAGGTGCTGCGCACGCTGGTCGCCTCAAAGATGCTGGGCTGGAAACTGCCGCAGACCCGCGACGGCTATGCGCCGAAACCCCCTATGCGCGACGCCGCGGAGTAGCTATGCATCCGATTTTTGCGAAGCCGGCGAACAAGCGGTGCCGATCCTCTTCGTCACCGCCGCCACGTTCGACAAGACGATCGAGATTATCGACGACCGCGAGCTTACGTTCCTGCGCGCCGCCGGATACGAGCCGAAGTCTGGGCGGCATCTAGTCGTTCCGGGGCCGGACGGGAAACTCGCCGGTGTGCTGTTCGGACTGGAAAATCCGGACGAGCCAGTGAAAGACCTGTTCCGGCCGGGGCAATTGTCCAGTCTGCTGCCGGCGGGCACTTACCGCTTCGCCAACGCGCCGCATGATGCGCGGCTGGCGGCGCTGGCATTCGCGCTAGGGGCGTATCAGTTCACCCGCTACCGCAAGGCGGACGAACGCAACGTCCAGTTAGTGCTGCCCGAGGGCGTTGATGGCGATGATCTCACCCGCATCGTCGAGGGCGTGACGCTGGCGCGCGATCTCATCAACACGCCGTCCAACGATATGGGCCCGGCCGAGCTGGAAGACGCCGCCCGCGCGCTCGCCAAGCAGCACGGCGCCACGGTAGAAGTCACCAGCGGTGACGCGCTCGCGAAAAATTTTCCGTTGGTGCACGCTGTTGGTGCCGGCTCGGCGCGCAGCCCCCGGCTGATCGATATCACCTGGGGCCAGGACAGCGACCCGAAGATCACGCTGGTCGGCAAGGGCGTCTGTTTCGACACCGGCGGGCTCGACATCAAGGACGACGCCGGCATGCTCAACATGAAGAAAGACATGGCCGGCGGCGCCACCGCGCTCGGGCTCGCGCACATGACCATGGCGCGCAAGCTCAAGGTCCGGCTGCGCGTGATCATCCCGGCGGTGGAGAATGCGATCTCCGGCACCAGCTTCCGCCCGCGTGACATCTACAAATCGCGCAAAGGCATCAGCGTCGAGATCGGCAATACCGACGCGGAAGGCCGGCTGATCCTCGCCGATGCGCTCGCGCTCGCCGACGAGGACAAGCCGGCGCTGGTCGCCGATTTCGCCACGCTCACAGGTGCTGCAAGAGTGGCGCTCGGGCCCGACGTGCCACCGTTTTTCACCGACGACGATGCGCTCGCCGGCGAACTCGCGCGCTACGCGGCGGCCGAGAACGATCCGCTCTGGCGCATGCCGCTGTGGCGGCCCTACGAGGCGATGCTCGAATCCAAGGTGGCCGATACGAACAATGTAAGTACCGGTGGCCAGGGCGGCGCCATCACCGCGGCGCTGTTCCTGCGCAAGTTCATCACCGCCAAATCGTGGCTGCATCTCGACATCTTTGCCTGGACGCCGGCGGCCAAACCCGGGCGCCCGGAAGGCGCCGAACTGCAGTCGGCCCGCGCGCTCTACGCGCTGCTCTGCGCCCGCTACGGCGCATAATCCCGAAAAGTAGGAACCGGTTTTCGGAAAAGATCATGCGCAACCCAAGCAGCTAAACATGGTCGCGCTCGACCCCCGCATTCATCCGTTCCGCCCCGAGATGGCGGCGAAATATCTACAAGGGCAGGTCGAGGCCGCGCGCTTCGTCGAAGGCGTTCGCCATGAGGTGGTTGAGCCGATCGCGGCTTTGCGCCGCACGCCGTCGCATGAGGCGCGGCTCGACACGCAGGCGCTCATGGGCGAGCGCGTGTTTGTCTACGAGACGACCGACGAGGGCTGGGCCTGGGGCCAACTCGAGACCGACCGCTATGTCGGCTGGCTGTCGGCGAATGCGCTCGGTAAGCCGGGCCGAGCGCCGACCCACAGGGTCGCCGTCCCGCGCACGCTCGGTTTTCCGGGACCGGACACCAAGCTGGCGCCAGCGGTGGCGTTGCCGATGGGCGCAAGCGTGGCCATCGTTCGTCAGGACGAGCGTTTCGCCGTCACGGCGAATGGGTGGCATCTGCCGGTCGTGCATCTGGTGCCGATCAAGGCCAAACAACAGGATTTCGTCGCAATCGCCGAAGAGTTTCTCCACACACCTTATCTGTGGGGCGGCAGGACATCGCTCGGCATTGATTGCTCGGGACTGGTGCAAATCGCGCTGCTAGCCGCAGGCCATCCCTGCCTGCGCGACAGCGACATGCAGGAAATGGCGCTCGGCAAATTGTCGTCGCTCGGCGAGCTGCGACGCGGCGACTTGGTATTCTGGAAGGGCCACGTCGCCATTGCGCGTGACAGCGAAACCTTGCTCCATGCCAATGCGCATACCATGGCGGTGGCGATCGAGCCAGCGGCGGGAGCGATTGCACGCATCAAGGCAGCGGGTAGCGACGTCACCAGCGTGAAGCGGCTCTAGCGCGCGCCACCCAGCAGTTCGGCAGCGCGGCCGCGGTTGAGTGCCAGCCATTGCAGTGCGACGACCAGTGGACCGTTGCGCATCGTAACCTCTGCCAGCGCGGCAAGCGCCGCGTCGATCGAAACTCGGACGGTTTCAATACGCTCGCCCTCGGCCGCATTGAGCACGCCCTCAGGAACGCGCGCGGCATCGATGACGGCAAGAAAGACGGTCGCTTCCTCGTCGGTTATCCCCGGCGAGGTCAGGAAACTGAAAAGCTCGACGAGTTTGCTCGGGGCAACGCCGATCTCCTCCGTGCATTCGCGCCGCGCCGCATCAATTAGCAACTCGTTTCGCTCGACCCGTCCGGCCACCGTTTCGATTGTATCGCCGCGTCCATTGGCGAGATGCGCCGGCAGGCGGAACTGCCGGAGCAGGACGATTTCGTCGCGCGCAAGATCGATTGGCAACACGATAACGACTTTGCCGGCGAGCAGAACGTCACGTTCCTGCGTAATTGTGGCGCCGCCGGCAGTGCGTAGCGTCAGCCGATAGCGCCAATAGTCGCGGTAGCCCTTGGCGAGCAGTTCCGGCTGCGAGATCGCGACGTCGGAGGTGCGATCGGCGAGTTCTCGCGCGTCGCGCATGAACGCCAACTATTCCGCCACCACGCCCTCGGGCGCGGCTTCTAACTTAAAGGCGGCGGCGAACAGCGCGCGGGTGTAGTCGCTCTTTGGCGCCTTGAACAAATCGACCGCGGCGCCCTCTTCCACCATCTTGCCGTGACGCAGCACCAGCAGGCGGCTCGCCAGCGCCGCCACCACGCGCAGGTCGTGCGAGATGAACATGTATGTGAGGTCGTGCCGCTTCTGCAGGTCGCGCAAGAGGTCGACCATTTGCGCCTGGATCAGCATATCGAGCGCACTGGTCGGCTCGTCGAGCATGATGAAGGTTGGCTCCAGCACCAGAGCGCGCGCCAAGGCGATGCGCTGGCGCTGGCCGCCGGAGAATTCGTGCGGATAGCGGAAACGCGTCTCCGGATCGAGCCCGACATCGGTGAGCGCGGCCACCACGCGCTGCTTGCGCTCATTCGCCACCAAATGCGGATGATGCACCCTCAGGCCTTCCTCGATGATGTCGGACACCGACATGCGCGGCGAGAGCGAGCCGTACGGATCCTGGAACACGATCTGCATGTTGCGCCGGTAGGGCCGCATCTCCTTGAATTTGAGCCCCTGGATAGTATCACCCATGAACACCACCGGACCGTCGGACGAAATCAGCCGCAGGATGGCAAGGCCGAGCGTGGTCTTGCCGGAACCGCTTTCGCCGACCACGCCGAGCGTTTCTCCTTTGCGCACCTCGACGCTGATGCCGTCTACCGCCTTGATGTGGCCAACCACCTTGCGCAGCACGCCGCGCTTGATCGGGAACCACACTTTCAAATCCGTGGTCGAGACCACCACCGGAGCACTCGGCCGCGGCGGCGCCGGATCGGGCTTCGGCTCGGCGGCGAGCAAAGCGCGCGTATAGGGATGCTCGGGCGCGGTGAATACGCGCTCGACCGGCCCACGCTCGACGATCTTGCCGGTGTTCATCACGCAGACACGGTCGGCGAGC
This sequence comes from uncultured Alphaproteobacteria bacterium, assembly GCA_963709855.1. Classification (GTDB taxonomy): domain Bacteria; phylum Pseudomonadota; class Alphaproteobacteria; order Rhizobiales; family Xanthobacteraceae; genus Pseudolabrys. The sequence continues at coordinate 42,734 of CAVPXX010000005.1, forward strand.
TTACGCACGATGCCAAGGTCATGGGTGATGAATAGCATCGACATGCCGAGCCGCTTCTGGATGTCCTTGAGCAGCTTCAGGATTTGCGCCTGCACGGTAACGTCGAGCGCGGTGGTGGGTTCGTCGGCGATCAGCAGGTCGGGTTCGTTCGCGAGCGCCATGGCGATCATCACGCGCTGGCGCTGACCGCCCGAGAGCTGATGCGGATAGCTCGCCAGCCGCCCCTTCGGATCGGGGATGCCGACCTGATCGAGCAATTCGAGGATACGGGCGCGCGACTTCTCGCCCGTAAGACCTTGGTGGATCAAAAGAATTTCTCTAATTTGTTTCTCGATCGTGTGCAGCGGATTAAGTGACGTCATCGGCTCCTGGAAGATGATGGTGATGTCGTTGCCGCGCACGTGGCGGATCTCGCCCTCCGGCATAGTCAGCAACTCACGGCCCTTGAAGCTGATCGCGCCCGAGGGGTGATGCGCGGCAGGATAAGGCAGCAGCTTCATCACCGACAGCGCGGTGACGGATTTGCCGGAGCCGGATTCGCCGACCAGCGCCACCGTCTCGCCCTTGACGATGTCGAACGACACGCGGTCGACCGCCAGCACCTCGCGGTTGCCGGCGCCGAACGCGATCGAGAGATCGCGGATCGAAAGAACTGTTTCGGCTAGCGCATTCATCGGAACGTCTTTCTTGGATCGAAGGCGTCGCGCACCGCTTCGCCGATGAAGATCAACAGCGAGAGCATGATCGCAATCGCGAAGAACCCGGTCAGGCCCAGCCACGGCGCCTGCACATTAGCCTTGCCCTGCGACAACAATTCGCCAAGCGAGGGCGAGCCGGGCGGCAGGCCGAAGCCGAGGAAGTCGAGCGCTGTCAAGGTCATCACCGACGACGACAGGATGAATGGCAGAAACGTCATGGTTGCCACCATGGCGTTCGGTAGTAGATGACGGAAGATGATCACCGCGTTCGACACGCCCAGCGCACGCGCGGCCTGGATATATTCGAAATTGCGCCCGCGCAGAAATTCCGCGCGCACCAGGCCGACTAGCGACACCCATGAGAACAACAGTAGGATACCGAGCAACACGAAGAAGCCCGGCACCAGTACCGACGAAATGATCAGCAGCAAATAGAGCGAGGGGATCGAGGTCCAGATTTCGATGAAGCGTTGGAACAATAGATCGATCCAGCCGCCGAAATAGCCTTGCACCGCGCCGGCGGCGACGCCAATGATCGACGAGATGATGGTGAGCGCCAGCCCGAACAGCACCGAGATGCGGAAGCCGTAGATTAGCCGTGCCACCACGTCGCGGCCGCCGTCGTCGGTGCCGAGCCAGTTGGATTCGAGATCGTCGCATTTGGCGAAGGCGTGGGTGGCGGCGAATTCGCAATCCTTTTGCGTGAGCAGCCAGGTAGGCTTGGACGGGAACGGCGACGGCGGCTTGCTCACTTGTGTATTGTAGGAGAAGCGGATGAGCGGCCAGATCACCGCGCCGTGCTCCTTCTGGATCAGGCCCATCAAATAGTCGTCGCGATAGTCGGCGGCGGTGCCGAACAAAAGGGGGTCGGGAGTTTTAGCGAAGGCCGTGTCGGGATAAGTCACCACTGCCGGGAAGAACGAGCGGCCGTTGACGTTGATATAGATCGGCTTGTCGTTGGCGATGAATTCGGCGAACAGCGAGATCAGAAATAGCGCCAGGAAGATCCACAACGACCAATAGCCGCGCCGGTTGACCTTAAAGTTTTCCCAGCGCCGACGGTTGATCGGCGAAACCGCGATCCAGTGCCGCTCTGGCGGCACGTCTAAGCCGGCAATGCCGACAGCCGTGGTATCGGGCGACTTAATGGCGGGACCCGCGTCCACGTCAGACCTCCCGCGTCTCGAAATCGATGCGCGGATCGATCCAGGTGTAAGTCAGATCGGAAATCAGGTTCACCACCACCCCGATGAGCGCGAAGATGTAGAGCGTGGCGAATACCACGGGATAGTCGCGGTTGAGCACGCTCTCGAAGCCAAGCAGGCCGAGCCCGTCGAGCGAGAAGATGGTCTCGATTAGCAGCGAGCCGGTGAAGAAGGCATGCACGAAGGCCGAAGGAAATCCGGCAATTACGATCAGCATGGCGTTGCGGAAGATGTGCCCGTACAACACCTGGTTGCTCGTGCAGCCTTTGGCGCGCGCCGTAAGCACGTATTGCTTGCGGATTTCCTCTAGGAACGAGTTCTTGGTCAATAGTGTCATAGTCGCGAAGGCCGACAGCGCCATCGAGACGATCGGCAGTGTGATGTGCCAGAAGTAGTCGAAGATCTTCTGCCACCATGGCAGCTGTTGCCAGTTCTCCGATACCAGACCGCGCAGCGGGAAAATATCGAAGAACGAGCCGCCGGCGAACAAGATGATCAGCAATATCGCGAACAGAAATCCAGGAATCGCGTAGCCGACGATGATCACGCTTGATGTCCACATATCGAAGCGCGAGCCCGCGTCAACCGCTTTGCGGATGCCGAGCGGGATCGAGATCAGGTAGGTGAGCAGCGTCATCCAGATGCCGAGTGAGATCGAGACCGGCAGCTTTTCCTTGATCAGCTGCAACACGCCGATGTCGCGGAAATAGCTTTTGCCGAAATCGAAGCGGATGTAGTTCCACAGCATCAGGCCGAAGCGCTCATAGGCCGGCTTGTCGAAGCCGAACTGTTTTTCCAGCTTTTTAATGAACTCGGGATCGAGTCCTTGGGCGCCGCGGTATTTCGACGTCACGGCGTCGACGCCCGATCCGCCTTGCGCCAGGCCGCGGCTGCCGAAGTCGCCGCCGGGCGAGCCGGAAATGCGCGAGGTCGCACCGGTATCGGCGCCTGTGAGTTTGGCTATTACCTGTTCGACCGGGCCGCCAGGCGCAAACTGCACCACGACGAACGCTACCAGCATGATCCCGAACATAGTCGGCACCATGAACAGCAGGCGGCGGATGATGTAGGCTGTCATGCGATTGTTTGGAGGCCTGTGCTGATCTCGTCATGCCCGGCCGGGTGCTGGGCATCAACGCCTTATGACATATCGCAACATAAAGACATGGATAGGACGTGCAACTCGGGCCCGCCCGAATTGTGCAAAATGTAATGCATTGCCGCAAGTTGGGCCATGACGCTCAGCCTTTCCGGTCGAACTTCGCTGCCTTGTCCTTGTCGTACCACCAGGTTTCCGGAATGCCCCGGAAATAGCGCGGTTTGACGGCGGGGTGGCCGAACACGTCCCAAAAAGCGATCCAGTGTGACGCTTTGTACCAGTGCGGAATCCAATAGCGCCCGGCGCGGATGACGCGGTCTAGCGCCTTGCACGCGGTTGTGAGCTCGGGGCGCGTCTTGGCGGCGATAATAATGTCGACCAGCGCATCCACCGCCGGATCAGCGATGCCGGCAAGATTCTGCGAGCCCTTGGTCGCCGCTGCCTGGGAAGAAAAATAAGTGCGTAGCGAATCTCCGGGCGTCGCCGAAAAGCTGAAACGCTCCACCGTAATGTCGAAGTCGAAACCGTCGACCCGGGCGCGGTATTGCACCGGATCGACCACACGCAAGGTGGCATTGATCCCTAGAACCCCGAGGTTCTTGATGTAAGGCAGATGGTGCGGCGTGAAGGTCGCCTCGTCGAGCAGAAACTCCATGGTGATTGGCTTGCCATCCGGCATTAACCGCTTACCGTTTTTGAGCGCGATGCCGGCATCGTTGAGCAATTGCGCGCCGCTCCGCAGCCAGCGGCGGTCCCGGCCGGAACCATCGGTCACCGGCGGCACATAGGGTTCGCCGAACACCTCGTCCGGCACTTTGCCGCGGAACGGCTCGAGCAGCGCGAGTTCGGCGGCGTCGGGCTTGCCATGCGCCATCATCGGCGAATTCTGGAACACCGAGACCGTGCGGTCGTAGGAGCCGTACATGATGTTCTTGTTGGTCCATTCGAAATCGAAGGCGTCTATCAGCGCCTCGCGCAGGCGGCGATCCTTGAACTGGGCGCGCCGCATGTTCATGAACCAGCCCTGTGCGCCGGACGGCGTATCGTCCGGAAGCACCGCGCGTTTGACGCGGCCGTCCTTGAAGGCGGGAAAATCGTAGCGCGTCGCCCAAGTGCGGGAGGTGAATTCCTCACGAAACAGATAATTCTTGGCCGTGAAGCCTTCGAACCCGACCTCGCGGTCGCGGTAATATTCGAACCGCACCACGTCGAAATTGTTCTGCCCGCGCGACACCGCCAGATCGGCGCCCCACCAGTCCTTGACGCGATCAAATTCGATGAAATGCCCGACCTCGAAACGGCCTACTTTGTAAGCGCCGCTGCCGAGCGGGGTTTCCAGCGTCGACTGGTCGAACGGTTGCTTGGAATAATAGGCCTTCGAGAAGATCGGCAAACCGGCGACGAATAGCGGCACGTCACGGCCGCGTTTGTCGGCAAAGCGCACTACTACTGTGCGGTCGTCGGCCGCCTCGGCGCCTTTGAAGTCGCGCAGCAACTGCGTGATGATCGGATGACCCTTGTCCTTCAGCGTTGCCAGAGACCAGGCTACGTCATGTGCGGTGAGCGGCGTGCTATCGTGGAATTTGGCCTGGTCGCGCAGCGTGAAGCGATAGGTCAGCCCATTGTCGGAAATGCGCAATGACCGCGCGGCCAACCCATACATGGCGTCAGGCTCGTCACCCGAGCGCACCATCAAAGTCGCGAAGGTTAGCTCCATGCCCTGCGCAGCGTCGCCTTTCAGAATGAAGCTGTTGAGCGAATTGAAAGTCTGGAACGACTGGTTGAATTGCCGGTTCGGGCCGATCTGCGAGAATACGCCGCCCTTGGGCGCATCCGGATTGACGTATTTGAAGAACGGGAAATCCGCCGGATAGGCGAGATCGCCGAAAGCCGACATGCCGTGGCGCTCGGCCTCTTGCGCGGCGGCAGGCGTCATGAATTTCGCCGCGGCGACCGCGCCCGCCGACAGCACAAGGGCATGGCGACGGGTGATCAAGACCGCTGCGGCACCTTGGCCGCCTTGTCCGCGTCCCACCACCAGATGGTCGGGAATGCGGCGAGCCCGTATTTCGGCATGTTCTGCGGGCGGCCGAAACGATCCCAGCGCGCGGTGCGTTGCTTGCCGTAGGTCCACTGCGGCACGACGTAGAAATTCCACAGCAGCACGCGGTCGAGCGCCTTGGTGGCGGCGACCAGCTCATCGCGGTCCTTGGCATAGATCACACGCTCGATCAGCATATCGACCGCTGGGTTCTTGATGCCGATCAGGTTGCGCGAGCCGGGAATGTCGGCCGCCTGCGAGCTCCAGAAGCCGCGCTGCTCGTTGCCGGGCGACAGCGACTCGCCCCAGGACGCGACGATGATGTCGAAATCCCATTGCCGCAGACGGTTCTCATATTGCGCTGAATCGACCACGCGCACATCCACCGTCATGCCGACGCGTTGCAGGGACGGCTTGTAGAACAGCACGAAACGCTCGGTGGCCGGGTCATCGACCAGGAACTCGAAGCTATAGGGTTCGCCGGTCTTGACGTTGGTAAGCCTGGTATTGCGGATTTCGTAACCGGCATCGCGAAACAGCGCGAGCGCCTCACGTAGGTTGTTGCGGTTCGTCTGTTGACTGCCGCCGACCGGATTGGTGTAGGGCTTGGAAAACAGGTCCGCCGGTACCTTGTCCTTCACGCTTTGCAGGATTTCGAGCTCCTTGCCTTGCGGAATTCCGGACGACGCGAGTTCGGTGCCCTCGAAATAACTGGCGACGCGTTTGTACTGGCCGTAGAAAATCGTCCGGTTCATCTCCTCGAAATCGAAGGCGAAGTTGAAGGCACGGCGCACGCGCGCGTCCTTGAATTTATCGCGCCGGATGTTGAAGGCGAAAGCCTGCATCGAGCCGAGATTGCGGATCGGGAATTCCTCCAGCACCACTTTCTTGTCGCGCACGGCAGGAAAATCGTAAGAGGTTGCCCAGTTCTTGGCGCTATTCTCGGTGCGCCAATCGACCTGATCGCCCTTGAATGCTTCCAACGCGACGGTGGAATCGCGAAAATATTCAAAACGGATTTGCTGAAAATTATTGCTGCCGATATTTAGATTCAGATCCTTGCCCCAATAGTCGGCGACCTTCTCGTAGACGATCGAACGGCCGGGCACGAAATCCTTGAGCCGGTACGGTCCCGAGCCGAGCGGCGGCTCCAGCGTTGTTTGTGTTACGTCGCGCTTGCGGCCGGACTTATCGGGGCCTTGCCACCAATGCTTTGGCAGGATCGGCAACTGGCCGACGATCTGCGGCAATTCGCGGTTGCCCGCCGCGTCGAAGACGAACGTGACTTCGCGTTCGCCGGATTTTTCCGCCTTTGTCACGTGCCGATAATAGGCGCCGAGCTGCGGACTATTCTCCTTGAAGGTATCAAATGAAAAAATAACGTCCTCGGGCGTCACTGGCTTGCCGTCGTGCCAGCGCGCATTGGCGCGCAGCCGATAGGTGACCGACGAACGGTCGTCGGGATAGCTGACCGCTTCCGCCAGCAATCCGTATTCGGTCGACACCTCGTCCAGCGCCGGCGAGGCCAGCGCTTCGGTGAACAGATCAGTGCCCATGGCCAGGCTGCCCTTCACCCCCGACACCGCCTGATTGAAATTGTCGAAAGTGCCGAAGGCACTCTGCCGCGCCACGCCGCCCTGCGGCGCAGCCGGATTTACGTAGTCGAAATGCTTGAAGTCGGCCGGATAGCGCGGCTCGCCGAACAGCGAGAGACCGTGCTTCCATTGCCGCGCTTGCGCCGCGGCTGGGCCGGCAAGCGGCGCCACGCCGAGCACGCTCATCGCCGGCGCGGCCAGGGCGGCCGCGGTGCTGCGCAAAACGGAACGGCGGGTGAGTCTCACGGCAATGCTCCGGCGCGCCACGCGCTTCCCAGCCAATCGCGCTCGATTATGTCGGTTTTTCGGTCCGCCACCAGCGACGTCGCGCCGCGCCTCTAACGAAACGGCCGAGGCTTGGCCCGGCCGCATCAGAACCACGTTATCGCAGCGATCACTTGGCCGGCGCTGCGGGGGCCGGGGCGGCGGCTTTGGGCGCCTCGGCCGGCTTGGCGGCGGGCGCCGTGCCGGCCGGAGCTGGCGCATTCTCCGCCGCCTTCGGCAGAGGCATCGGACTGTCGGAGAGTGTGTGCAAGAAGTCGATCACGTCAGCGCGCTGCTGGCCGCGCGTGAGCCCGACAAAGGTCATCGCCGTGCCGGGGATATTACCGCGCGGATTGGCGAGGAATGCATAGAGCTCACCGAAGGTCCAAGTGCCGCCCTTGGCCTTCATGGCGGCAGAATAGTTGAAGCCCGGCTCGGAGGCGCGCGGCCGGCCGACGATGCCCCACAGATTGGGACCGACCCGGTTCGGCCCACCCTTCTCGAAAGTGTGGCAGGCTTGGCACTGTTTGGCCGCCGCCTGGCCTTTTTCCAGCGACGCGGTGGCCATCATGGCCTCCATCGGTTCCTCTGGCTCCTTGCCGGCGGGCTTCTCACCCTCGCCTTGCGCCTTGACTGCGATCGCGTAACCGGGCTTAGCCGGCTTCTCGGGCGCGAAAATGGCGCCAGCCCCGATATTGAGCGCAAGCGTGATCAGGCACGTGCCGAGAATGGCGCCCAAGATCTTGTTGAGTTCGAAGGAATTCATCGAAATGAGGCTCCCGAGGGGGCGCGAACCGGCAGGGGACGGATTCGCCGCCAAGGGCTCGGCGGCGGCGGACAGATACCGTTTTGCCCCACGTCTGGCAACCCGTATAAGCGCCGCGGATTATCGACATTCGTTCAGGCCCGGGCCCGCTGACGCCGGTAGCTAAACCGATGCGCGACACAATCGTCCTCATCCCGGCCCGCATGGCCTCCACCCGCCTGCCCGGCAAACCATTGGCGGATATCGCCGGACTGCCGATGATCGTGCACGTGCTCCGCCGCGCGCTGGCCGCGAAGATCGGCGAGGCGGTGGTGGCCACCGATTCCGAGGCGGTGGCGGCGGCGGTGGAAAAGTCAGGCGGCCGCGCGATCATGACGCGGGCCGACCACGTCTCCGGCTCCGACCGCATCTACGAAGCGCTTGAGGCGCTCGATCCCGAGCGCCGCATCGGCGTGGTGGTCAATGTGCAAGGCGACCTGCCAACCATCGATCCCGCCGATATACGCGCGGCGCTCGGGCCACTGTCTGATGCCGCCGTGGATATCGGGACGCTCGCGGCAGTCATCGCCGATCCGGCCGACCGCAGCAACCCGAACGTGGTCAAGGTCTCCGGCAGCGCGGTCGCGCCCGGCCGTCTGCGTGCGACCATATTCACCCGCGCCGATGCGACCGGCCCGGGCCCGCACTATCACCACATCGGGCTATACGCCTACCGCCGCGCGGCGCTCGAGCGCTTCGTCAAGCTGCCGACGTCGCCCAACGAGCGGCGCGAGAAGCTCGAGCAATTGCGCGCGCTCGACGCCGGCATGCGCATCGACGTGGCCATCGTCGACAGCGTTCCGCTCGGCGTCGACACGCCGGAAGAGCTGGCCAAGGCGCGCAAACAACTCGCCGGTTGACTCGAACCTGAAGGTCTGCGTACGGATCGCCATTAAGGTAGTCAGTCATGGCCAAGAAAAAGATTATCTTCCAGGGCGAACCGGGGGCGAATTCGCATCTCGCCTGCCGCGAAGCCTATCCGGATCACGAGCCGGTGCCCTGCCCGACCTTCGAGGATTGCTTCTCCGCGCTTACCGGCGGCGATGTCGATCTAGGCATGATCCCGATCGAGAATTCGGTCGCCGGCCGCGTCGCCGACATCCATCACCTGATGCCGACCTCGAAGCTCCACATCATCGCCGAATGGTTCCTGCCGATCCGCAATCAATTGATGGCGCCGAAGGGCGCGTCCTTGAAAACCATCAAGTCGGTGGAAAGCCACGTGATGGCGCTCGGCCAGTGCCGCAAGATCATCCGCGAACTGAAACTAAAGCCGATCGTCGCCGCCGACACCGCCGGATCCGCGCGCGAGGTGGCCGAAAGCAAAGATGTCGCGCGTGCGGCCATCGCCTCGAGCCTAGCCGCGGAAATCTACGGCCTCGATATCCTGAAGGAGAATGTCGAGGACGAATCCAATTCGACCACGCGCTTCATCGTGCTCTCGCGCGAGAAGAAATGGGCTGCGCCCGGCAAGGGCAAGGTTGTCACCACCTTCGTGTTTCGCGTGCGCAACGTGCCGGCCGCGCTGTACAAGGCGATGGGCGGCTTCGCCACTAACGGCGTCAATATGACCAAGCTCGAGAGCTACATGGTCGGCGGCAATTTCTTCGCCACACAGTTCTATGCCGACGTCGAGGGCCATCCCGACGACCGCGCGCTGGTGTTCGCGCTCGAGGAACTCGCCTTCTTCTCCAAAGAGCTGACCATCCTCGGCGTCTATCCCGCCCATACGTACCGCGAGACGTTCAAGGAAGACAAAGACTAGGCGCTACACGGCCGCCTGGCGCGATGGCGGGTGCATGGTCTCGCGGGCGTCCGCCGTGGCTTTCCTCATACTGTTTCGAGCGGCTATGATGGCGTCGTCTCAACGAGCTGGGGGACGTCATGAAAACCATTATGCGCTTGTTTGCTTTCTGCGGGGCCCTGCTCACTTCCGGGGGCGCCAGCGCAGCGGCCCATTATCCAGATCATCCGGTGCGATTGTTGGTCGGCTTCGCCGCGGGCGGCCCAACTGATGTGATCGCCCGTGTCGTCGCGCAGAAATTGTCGGTTTCCCTTGGCCAGCAGTTCTACGTCGATGACAAACCCGGCGCCGGCGGCAACATCGCCAACGCCGAAGCGGCGAAGGCGGCGCCGGACGGCTACACCCTCGCCGTGGTGAGCACCGGCTTCATGGTCAATATGAGCCTCTACGCCCATGTCCCCTACGACGCGGTCAAGGATTTTGCGCCGGTCACCATGGTCGCCTATTCGCCCAACATCATTGCGGTCAATCCGTCGGTGCCGGCTAAGAGCGTCAAGGAGCTGATTGAACTGATCAAGGCCAACCCCAATAAGTACAGCTTTGCCGGACCCGGTATCGGCTCGACGCCGCATCTGTCGGGCGAATTGTTTAAGCAAAAATTCGGCCTCGACATCGTGCACGTCCCGTTCCCGGGCGCCGCGCAGGCGGTTTCCGCGACCCTCGCAGGCCACACGCAGATTGCCTTCACGGCATTGCCGCCCGCATTGTCCAACATCAAGGACGGAAAATTGCGTGGACTCGCCGTACTCGCGGTCAAGCGCGCCGCGGAACTTCCCGACGTGCCGACCATGCAGGAGGCCGGCTATTCGGACCAAGAGGCCGACACCCTCACCGGCGTGCTGGCCCCAGCAGACACGCCGAAGGAAATCATCGACCTGCTGAATCGCGAGATCGCCAAGGCGGTGGCCGAGCCGGACGTCACGGCGCACCTACTCAAACTCGGCTTCGTGCCGGTGGCGAACAAGCCGGAGGATTTCGGCGCGCGCATAAAGAGCGAGATCGAGAAATGGGGCAAGGTGGTGCACGATGCGCATCTGCGCATCGAATGACCCGTTCGGTAGCGACCGATGCAACGTAAGGTTATGATCGCATGCGCAGTGACCGGCTCGGCGGATACGCCGGCGCGCAATCTCGCCGTCCCGGTGACGCCGTCTCAGATTGCCGCGTCGGCGATCGACGCCGCCAAGGCGGGTGCGGCCATCGTCCACATCCACGTGCGCGATCCGCAGACAACGCGGCCAAGCATGGACGGAGTGCTCTATCGCGAGGTGGTTGAGCGCATCCGCGCGAGCGGCACCGACGTGCTGATCAATCTCACCACCGGCCCCGGCGCGCGCTTCATTCCCGGCGCCGACGATCCGCTCAGGGCCGGCGCGGGCAGCACACTGACGTTCCCGGCCGAGCGCGTGCGTCATGTGGTCGAGCTTAAGCCCGAAATCTGCAGCCTCGACATGGGCAGCATGAACATGGGCGGCCAGGTCTTCGTCAATACACCCGCCCATCTCGAGGCCATGGCGGTGGCTATCCGCGATGCCGGCGTCACGCCCGAACTCGAAGTGTTCGAGGCCGGCCACCTCATGCTCGCTAAACGGCTGATCGAGACCGGTCAGGTCAAGCCGCCCGGCCTGTTCCAGATTTGCCTCGGGATTTCCTGGGGCCAACCCGCCACCTCGGAGGCGGTCGCCTACATGCGCGGCCTGCTGCCGCCCGACTGCGTCTGGTTTGCGTTCGGCATCTCATTGCACCAATTTCCCATCGCCGCGCAGACCGTGCTGCTCGGCGGCCACGTGCGGGTCGGGCTGGAGGACAATCTCTATCTGGAGAAGGGCAAGCTCACGCCGAGCAACGCCGCGCTGGTCGAGAAGGCGGCAAAGATCATCGACATTCTGGGCGACCACGTCGCCACACCCGCGGAGGCGCGGCAGATGCTGGGACTGCGGGCGGCCCGCCCTTAGCCTTTACTCCGCCGCTTGCCGCGACGGCGGGCGCATGGCTTCGAGGCCATCGGCCGCGGTCGCCGAGATCGTCGTACGCACCATGAGACGCGCCTCATGCGCCGGCCAGGGCCGTCCGCGATGCATGGTGGCGCGGTTATCCCACATGACGACATCGCCGCTCTTCCACTCATGCACGTAGTTTGTGCCCGGCGCGGTCGCGGCCGCCATCAACTCATCGATCAATTTTTTCCCGGCGGCAGCGTCCATGTCTTCGACCGCATAGGCGTGCGAGGCGAGGTAGAGCGCGCTGCGCCCATTCGCCGGATTGTTCCACACCATGCGCCAGCATTGCGGCGGCAATGCCGCGCGCTCCTCAGGACTGGCGAGGCCGGGCGCGATCTGCCCGCGCGAGTGCGCGTAGTCGTGCCAGACGAACAAATTTGCTGCTTTCTTCTGCATCGTCGGATCGAGCCGTTCGAAGGCTAATCGCGTCGAGACGAATTCGGTTTCACCGCCGCGCGCCGGGATGATGCGCGCCGACAGGACCGAGGTGAGTGCCGGCACGCTCTTGAACGAGGAATCGGTATGCCAAAGCTGGTTCGCCTTATTGCGCAAGGCAATCCGGTGGTCGGGCGGCACCACCTTGCCGTCTGGACCGATGGTGGTCAGCGTGATGAAATGCGTACCGGTGCCGACTGAACCGACCTTGGTCACTTCCGGCGGACCGAACCGGCGCGAGAAGGCGAGCTGACCCTCGTCTGTCATTTCCTCGCCGCGAAACACCAAAACCGAATGCTGCTCGAAAGCCGCGCGCGCTTCTGCATAGGTAGCGTCGTCCATAGCGATTTGCGCAAGCGTTACGCCGCGCAGCTCGGCAGCGAAACCCGGACCCAGCGGGACGATGTCCATCGGCAAGTCCTCCCCGATATTATTGTTTGGCCAATTTTTGCCCAAAACCGGCCAGCCAGCAAGGATACGTGACGCCTAAAATGACCGCAAAATCTTTAGTCTTGATGCCTAGCGCCCGATGTTCGGATTGATCTTCCGCGCCGCAGCCAGATCGGCCTCGGCGCCGCCTTCATCGCGCTTTTGTTTTTTGGCGAGGCTCCGATTGTAGAAAGCACGGGCATGGTTCGGATTGAGCTTGATCGCCTGGTTGTAGTCCAGGATGGCGCGGTCGTATTCGCCTTTGTCATGGTAGGTGTTGCCACGGTTGAAAAAGGCATCGGCGAATTTCGGATCGAACTTTATCGCCTGGTCGTAGTCGATGATGGCGTGGTCATATTGGCTTTTGCCTTGAAAGGAGAACCCACGATTGAAGAAGGCATCGGCGTATTTCGGATTGAGCCTGATCGCCTGACTGCAGTCCTCGATGGCGCGATCATATTCCTTCTTGTCATGGTAGGCGGCGCAACGATTGTTGAAGGCAAGCGCGTATTTCGGATTGAGCTTGATCGCCTGGCCAGAGTCCTCGATAGCCCGGTCGTATTGCCCTTTTTCGTAGTAGGCGGCGCCGCGATTAATAAAGGCAAAGGCGAGGCGCTTTCCCTTTAATTTTCCTGCCTGAATGACAGCCGTACACCCACTGACCTTCTGGTCCGGGGTCGGGTCGTTCTCAGCAATGCACCAATTAAACTCTTGTTTTGTTTGCGCGCGTGCCACCGAACTCGCGACGCCTGCCAAAACCGCAAGCGCGATGGCACCGGCGAAAGCGCGTGCTGTGACTGACATGCGTTCTCCCCAGCTCGCGGTGGTTTCGCGACAGCGTCAATATAGCCGAAGACGTATCGTATGATAGTCCTCGTTCTTTCAGTTGCCGGCTCCGCGCCAGGCAGCGCCCGTCGGCGCAGTCGCCGGCAGCCTCACTGACCGCGCGCTAACCGTGTTCCCGCTCGTAGCGTTCGACGAAACGCGGCGAAAGTTTGCGTAGGCGCTCGATGTCGATGCGGCCGGAGCGCGTGATATAGCTCATGGCGAATTCGGAGGGCGCGAGCTCCATGTGTTCGGCGAAATTCTCGTACCACGTCGCACTGGCATTGGCGCCGGCGACAAGCTTATCCACGATCGGCCGCCGCGCGGCCTCGAATGCTGGCAGCGCGACGTCTACATCGTCGCTGTGCGCGGCCAAAGCGCGGTCGAGCGCAATGGCATCCTCCATGGCGAGCCGCGTGCCGGAGCCGATGGAAAAATGCGCTGTGTGCAGCGCGTCGCCGATCAGCACGTATTTTCCGTGATGCCAGCGGGCGTTGCGCACCAATGGAAACCGCCGCCAGATCGAATTGTTGGAAATCAGCGGATGGCCGCCGAGCGCGTCGGCGAAGATTTTCTGGCAAAGGCTGCGCGATTCCGATTCTTCCATTCGCTCGAAGCCGGCGCGCGCGAAGCTCGCCTCGTCCGTTTCGACGATGAAGGTGCTGCGACCCGGCGCGTAGCGGTAGTGATGCGCGTTGAAATTTCCGATTGGCGTATGGCGGAAAGTCTGCGTCAGAGTGTCGTACGGCTGGCTGGTGCCGAACCAGGCGAAATGGTTGGCGAGATAGGTGACGCTGGCGCCGAATTGCTCTGCGAACGTGCGCCGCACGAGCGAATTGACGCCGTCGGCGCCGACCATCAGATCGGCGTCGCCGAATTCGTCGAGCGACGTCATCGCGCGAAAGAAAGCCGGCGCGATGCCGACCGAGCGCACGCGCTGCTGCAACAATTGCAGCAGCTTCAGCCGGCCGATGGCGGCAAAGCCGATACCGTCGATCACGACGCGCTCGTTGCGGTGCACGAGCGTCATGTCGTCCCAGGATTCCATCTGCGGCGTGATCGCCGCGAACGTTTCCGCGTCGTCCTCGCGCAGGAATTCGAGCGCGCGGTCGGAAAACACCACGCCGAAGCCGAAGGTGGCATCGGCCGGATTCTGCTCGACGATTGTTATTTCAGCGTCCGTACGCCGGCGCTTGAGCAGATATCCGAGATAAAGTCCCGCCGGCCCGGCGCCGAGAATGGCAATGCGCATAAGCAACTTGTACCGCAAGGTCTAGCGGCCGTGCTAGCATTGCCGCCAATCGTCCCAATCTAGAGCCGCGTCATGATGGAAACTGCCCTCGCACTGACGCCCCACATTCTTGGCGCCGTGGTCTGGGTCGGCGGCATGTTCGCCGCCTATGTCTGCTTGCGCCCGGCGGCCGGCGCGTTGGAGCCGCCGCAACGGCTGCGGCTGTGGCGGAGCTTTTTCGCGAAGTTTTTTCCCTGGGTCTGGGTCTCAGTGCTGCTGCTGCTCGGAAGCGGCTACTGGATGCTTCTGACGACCTTCGGCGGGTTCAAGGGCGCGCCGCTCTATATTAATCTGATGCAAGGGATCGGCTGGCTGATGGTTGCGCTGTTCGTCTGGCTGTTCCACGGCCCCTGGCTCAAGTTCAAGCGCGCGGTCGACGCGCAGGACTGGCCCGCCGCCGGCGGCTACCTCAGCCGCATCCGCCAGATCATCATGATCAACCTGCCGCTCGGCCTGAGCGTGGTCGTGATCGGCGGCACCGGGCGGTATTGGGGGTTCTAGGCCCGCTCCGCCTTAAATCGTCTGATTGTATTCGCCCACTTCCGGATGCGTGCGCAGCACGCCATCGACCGCCTTGAACATCTCGCGCATGCGCGCTTCCGACGCCGGGCTCTCCACCACCACCACTAGCTCCGGCTTGTTCGAGGAGGCGCGCACCAGGCCCCAGGTGCCGTCTTCGACCGTAACCCGCACGCCGTTGACGGTGACCAGATTGCGGATGGCTTGCCCGGCAAATTTTTCGCCCTTGGCCTTGGCTTCCTCGAAACGTTTCACAACCGCGTCGACCACGCCGTATTTCTTCTCGTCGTCGCAATGCGGCGACATGGTGGGCGAGCCCCAGGTCTTCGGCAGCGCCTTGCGCAGGTCGGCCATGGTCTTTCCCGGATTGCGGTCGAGCATGTCGCAAACGGCAAGGCCGAAGATCATGCCGTCGTCGTAGCCGCGGCCGAACGGCTTGTTGAAGAAGAAATGACCGGACTTCTCGAAGCCGGCGAGCGCGCCCAATTCGTTGACGCGTCGCTTGATGTAGGAATGGCCGGTCTTCCAGTAATCGGCCTTGACACCGTTGGCCTTGAGTACCGGGTCGGTGAGGAACAGGCCGGTCGATTTCACGTCCACCACGAAGGTCGCGCCCTTGTGCAGGCTCGACATGTCGCGCGCCAGCATCACGCCGACCTTGTCGGCGAAGATTTCCTCGCCCTCGTTGTCCACCACGCCGCAGCGGTCGCCGTCGCCATCGAAGCCGAGCGCCAGGTCAGCTTTGTTTTCGAACACCGCGTCACGCATGGCGTGCAACATTTTCATGTCTTCGGTGTTGGGATTGTAGCGCGGGAAGGTGTGATCAAGGTCGCAGTCGAGCGGCACCACCTCGCAGCCGATTGCTTCGAGGATTCTTGGCGCGAAAGCGCCTGCTGTGCCGTTGCCGCAGGCCGCCACCACCTTGAGCTTGCGTTTTATTTTCGGCCGTTTGGTAAGGTCCGCAATGTAGCGGTCGGGAAAATTCTCGACGAAGAAGTAACTGCCGCCGCCTCTGAGATCGAACTTGGCGCCGAGCACGATCTCCTTGAGCCGCGTCATCTCGTTCGGCCCAAACGTCAGCGGCCGGTTGGCGCCCATCTTCACTCCAGTCCAGCCGTTGTCGTTGTGCGATGCGGTGACCATGGCGACGCAGGGCACGTCGAGCTCGAACTGCGCGAAATAGGCCATTGGCGTGATCGCGAGTCCGATGTCGTGCACCTTGCAGCCCGAGGCCATCAGGCCGGTGACCAGCGCCAGTTTCACGGAAGCCGAATAGCTGCGGAAGTCGTGGCCGGTGACGATCTCCGGTTTGACGCCCATTCCACGGATCAGCGTACCAAGCCCCATGCCAAGCGCCTGCACGCCCATCAGGTTGATTTCTTTTTCCAGGAGCCAGCGCGCGTCGTATTCGCGGAAGCCAGTGGGCTTCACCAGCGGCGAGGACTCATAAGCGTATGTATTGGGCGTGAGGGCAGATTTCGGTGTCGGAAACATCAAAGCCTCAAATTTTGGCGTGACAACATTCATGTGCATACCTCAACGCCGAAACCCCGCAAAGCGGTCCGTCCGTCTTAAATCCCAGGGGAAAATGGAAGGCCGGTGCCTACTGCTCCAGCAGCTCGCGCAGGATCACCAGCGAGGCGCCAGTGTCGATCATGAACTCGAGGTGCCGGCCGTCCACGCGGGTATCGACGTGGAAATGGCCGGCGCGACCGCTCGACAGTTCCATCTTATGCTGACCGGCCGAGACCTGGCGCGGCTGTTCGCTTGTCTGCACCGCCGCCGCCTGCGATCCAGGTGCCTCGACCACCGCCTCGTTGGCGTAGCGCGCGAGATAGCTGCCGCCGACCCGCCGCGCGAGAGAAAGGAAGATGATCTGTCGCATGTGACAATGCTGCCCGATAGTTCGCGTCGACCGTCGCATAAGACTGCCCAAGGCCCCTTTAATGCGACGCCGCAAGCCGAAGCGCGCTTCGGCGATGGTGACCGGCCGGTTAAGCGAATGATGAAAATTTTATTCGCCGCGCCGCTTGGCGCGGCGGGTGGCTGGCGCATGAAACGGATCGTCCGGCCAGGGATGGCGCGGATAGCGGCCACGCATTTCGGTTTTCACGTCGGCGTAGCTGCCGCGCCAGAAGCCGGGTAAATCGCGCGTCACCTGCACCGGCCGATGCGCGGGCGACAAGAGCTCGATCACTAGCGGCACGCGACCGCCGGCGATCGCCGGATGCTTGGCGAGGCCGAACAATTCCTGCACGCGGATCGACAACTTAGGCCCCTCCTCCGTTTCATAATCGATCGGCACATGCGAACCGGACGGCGCC
The DNA here is from genome assembly GCA_963709855.1 of uncultured Alphaproteobacteria bacterium. GTDB lineage: Bacteria > Pseudomonadota > Alphaproteobacteria > Rhizobiales > Xanthobacteraceae > Pseudolabrys. Next base: position 60,068 of record CAVPXX010000005.1, read on the forward strand.
GCGAAATGGGTCGGCGCCTGGGCATCGAGCCGCTTGCGCAGCGCCCACGGCACCAGGATATCGAGAGCGGCCGACAAATCGTCGGTGAAGATTTGCGCGAGCGACGTTTTGTCGGTCAGGAATGACGCCAGCCATTCGGCGGCCGTACGCGCGAGCGCGGCATCCGAGAGATCGGGCCACTCCTCACCTTCCGCACGCCGCAAAAACAGCACGCGGTTGCGCAGTTGTAGTTGCGCCTTGCTCCAAGGCAGCTTGCCAATACCAAGCGTCGCGATGCCTTCGGCAAGCAATCTTGCGCTATCCGAATTCGGCGCGACCGGCTTGGTCTGTTCGGCCAGCACCAGTGCACCGAGCCGGCGGCTCCGCCGCGCGCGCAACGAGGCCGAGGCGGCGTCGAACATCACAGCCTCGCGCCCCTCGATCTTGCCGGCGAAGCGCGCCTCGATCTCGGCGAGCGCGATCGGTGCCGCCAAGATGATGCGGCTCGCCGCCGCCGCGCCCGTCAATTCGCCCACCGCCAAGAACGGCTCGCGAGCCAGCGTCGATGCCGGATCGACCCCGCCGCCGCGGCCATTGGCCAGCAGAAACGCGCCGCTGCCCCCGCCGCGGCTCTTGGCGATGCGGTCGGGATACGCAAGTGCTAGCAAGGACCCGGGCGAATGGTCGCCGCCGCGCTCTTTGCCACCAACCGCATCAGCCCAGCGCTTCAACATCGCGCGCGCGCCCTCGGCGCGGCGCGAGCGGTCGCGGCGGAACTGGTCTAGCCGGTGACGCAGATCGGGATCGTCGCCGCCGAGCCCGCGTTCGGTAAGCACGGCGGCGATCGCGGCCGCTAGCGCGCCCGTGCCTTCGGCTGCCGCATCGACCACCATGCGCGCCAGCCGCGGCGGCAGCGGCAATTGGCGCAAGCGACGTCCTTCCTCGGTGATACGGCCCTGCACGTCGATGGCGCCAAGCTCGGTCAGCAGCGCCTTGGCCTCGCTGAGCGCGGCTTGTGGGGGGGAATCGAGAAACGCCAGCTTGCCCGGATCGCTTGCTCCCCATTGCGCTAGGTCGAGCACGAACGAGGACAAGTCGGCCGACAGGATTTCTGGCCGAGTATAAGACTCCAACGAGCCGGTTTGCGGCTCGTCCCACAGCCGATAGCAGACGCCCGGCTCGGTACGGCCCGCCCGCCCTCTCCGCTGGTCGGCAGCGGCACGCGACACCCGCACGGTTTCAAGGCGCGTCAGCCCGACATCCGGCTCGTAGCGCGGCACCCGCGACAAGCCGCTGTCGATAACCACGCGCACGCCCTCGATGGTGAGCGAGGTTTCCGCGATCGACGTCGCCAGCACCACCTTGCGTCGTCCGGCCGGCGCCGGCGAAATGGCGCGGTCTTGCTCGCGCGCATCGAGTGCACCGAAGAGCGCGACGATATCGACGGATTTATCCTCGATGCGCTCTTTGATCTGCGTTTCGGTGCGGCGGATTTCGGCCGCGCCGGGCAGGAACACCAGCAGCGAGCCTTGATCGGCGCGCAACGCGCGTTGCACGGCGTCCGCGACCTGGCTTTCGATCCGCGCACGCGGATCGCGGCCGAGATAGCGCGTCTCCACGGGAAAAGCCCGGCCTTCACTTTCGACCACCGGCGCGTTGCCGAGCAGCGCCGCGACGCGGGCGCCATCGAGCGTCGCCGACATCACCAGGATTTTCAGCTCCTCGCGCAGCCCCTGCTGCACGTCTTTGGAAAGGGCAAGCCCGAGATCGGCATCCAACGACCGCTCGTGAAATTCATCGAACAGCACCGCGGCGACGCCGTCGAGTGAGGGGTCGTCGAGCACCAGCCGCGTGAATACACCCTCGGTGATCACCTCGATGCGCGTGCGCTTGCTGACCTTGGAGCCGAAGCGTATACGCAGGCCGACGGTATCGCCGACTTGCTCGCCCTGCGTCGACGCCATGCGCGCAGCGGCGGCGCGCGCGGCCAGCCGACGCGGCTCCAGCACCAGGATTTTTCTGTTCGCCGCCCACGGCTCATCGAGCAGCACCAGCGGCACGCGTGTGGTCTTGCCGGCGCCGGGCGGCGCCACCAGCACGGCGGCGTTACTTGACGCCAGCGCAACGGTTAATTCGCCGAGCGCGGCGTCGATGGGAAGCGGTGTGTCAAATTTGCGCATTATTGTTGTCGTCACCCGCGAAAGCGGATGGTCCAGTAAACGAACGGCGTGAAATACGACGCTATATCGGCGTTTACTGCTTGCCCCGCCAGCTAAGCGGGGCTTGACAACGTCTGTTGAACATCATTTGCGCACCCGCCCGACGCTCTCATAGACGAAGCCGTGGCGCGCGACTTCCTCCGGTCGGTAGACATTGCGCAGGTCGACCAGCACCGGCCGCTCCATCACCTTCTTCAGCCGCGCGAAATCGAGCGCGCGAAACTGCTCCCATTCGGTGACGATCACCAGCGCGGAGGCGCCCTCTGCGCAGGCATAAGCGTCCTTGCAGAAGGCGACGTTGGCCACGAGCGGCTTGGCCTGCTCCATGCCGGTCGGATCGTAGGCGCGCACCTTGGCGCCCATGTCCTGCAGTGCGGTGATCAGCGGGATCGACGGCGACTCGCGCATGTCGTCGGTGTTCGGCTTAAACGTAAGCCCGAGCACCGCCACCGTCTTGCCGCGCAATTCGCCGTCCAGCGCCGCCGACACTTTGCGGGCCATCGCGCGCTTGCGCGCATCGTTGACCGCCACCACCGCCTCGATGATGCGCAGCGGTGCCTGGTGGTCGAGCCCGGTCTTGAGCAGCGCCACCGTATCCTTGGGAAAGCATGAGCCCCCGAAGCCCGGCCCGGCGTGCAGGAATTTCGACCCGATCCGGTTGTCGAGGCCGATGCCGCGCGCGACCTCCTGCACGTCGGCGCCGACCTTTTCGGCGAGATCGGCGATCTCGTTGATGAAGGTGATCTTGGTGGCGAGGAAGGCATTGGCGGCGTATTTGATCAGCTCGGCAGTGCGCCGGTCGGTGAACAGGATCGGCGAACGGTTGAGATAGAGCGGCCGATAGAGTTCGCTCATCACCTCGCGCGCGCGCGCATCCTCGCTGCCGACCACGATGCGGTCGGGATGCTTGAAATCCTGGATGGCGGCGCCCTCACGCAGGAATTCCGGGTTCGACACCACCGCGACTTCCGCTTGGGGGCTCGCTTCGCGAATGATGCGCTCGACCTCGTCGCCGGTGCCGACCGGCACGGTCGATTTGGTGATCACCACGGTGAAACCGTCAATCGCGCTCGCGATTTCACGCGCGGCGTCATAGACGAAGCTCAGGTCGGCATGGCCGTCGCCGCGCCGCGAAGGCGTGCCAACGGCGATGAACACCGCGTCGGCGGCCTTGACCGCGCCGGCCAGATCGTTGGTGAAGGTCAGCCGGCCGGCCCGCGTATTGGCGGCGACCAAGTCGTTGAGTCCCGGCTCGAAGATCGGCACCTCACCGCGCGTAAGTGCGGCGATTTTTGCGGTGTCCTTATCGACACAGATCACGTCGTGGCCGAAATCGGCGAAGCAGGCCCCCGAGACGAGACCAACATAGCCGGTGCCGATCATGGCAACGCGCATGGAGTACCCTTGTCGTAGTTGGTTTTCAAATCCAGCCGCTGGGGCCGGCCGGTCTCATAGCAGAGGCCGTCCCGAGTGGCGAGAGTAAGGCGGCTGCATTTCTTGTGGCCGCGTCATGCGACAGATTGATTAACGCCGCACCCAGGCCCACATTCTGGCGATGCCAGCCAGCGCCAAATCCAAACCCGCGACCAAGACCAAAGCCGCCGCCCCCGTCGCGTCAAATCCGGCGGCGCGGCCGCTCAAGAAGGGCGATCACCTGTTCCTGGTGGACGGCTCCGGCTACATTTTCCGTGCCTATCACGCGCTGCCGCCGCTCACCCGCAAATCGGACGGTTTGCAGGTTAATGCCGTGCTCGGCTTCTGTAACATGTTGTGGAAGCTCCTGGCCGAGATGAAGCCGGAGGACAAGCCGACCCATCTGGCAGTGGTGTTCGATAAGTCGGAAAAAACCTTCCGCACCGCTTTCTATCCCGAGTACAAAGCGCACCGGCCGGACGCGCCCGCGGACCTCATTCCGCAGTTCCCGCTCATCCGCGAAGCGGTCCACGCCTTCGAAATCCCCTGCCTGGAACAGGCCGGCTACGAGGCCGACGACCTGATCGCGACCTATGCGCGGCTCGCCAGCGCAGCCAAGGCGACCACCACCATCGTCTCCTCCGACAAGGACCTGATGCAGCTCGTCGGCAACGGCGTCACCATGTACGACACCATGAAGGATCGCCGCATCGGCGCCGCCGAGGTGATGGAGAAATTCGGCGTGCCGCCTGAGAAGGTGATCGAGGTGCAGGCGCTGATCGGCAACTCATCCGACAATGTGCCCGGCGTTCCCGGTATCGGCGTTAAGACCGCGGCGCAGTTGATCGGTGAATACGGCGACCTGGAAACGCTGCTCAAGCGCGCCAAGGAAATCAAACAAGACAAGCGTCGGCAGACCTTGATCGACAATGCGGAATTGGCGCGCGTGTCGAAGCGCCTGGTCACGCTCGATCAGAACGTGCCACTCGACGTGCCTGTGGACCAGCTCGCCGTGCACGCACCGGACTACAAGCACCTGATCGCCTTCCTCAAGGCGATGGAATTCAACACCATCACCCGCCGCATCGCCGAGAAGAGTGGCATTGACGCGTCGCAGATCGAAGCGGACGCGAAGCTTTCTTCTTCACCTCCCTCGCCTGCGGGGGAGGTCGGCGCGCGCAGCGCACCGGGAGGGGAAACCGGCGAACTGTTTGCGCCCCCTCTCCAACCCGCCCGTGCAAAAGGGGGAGGGAGATCGGGCGCCGCGCAAGGCGCATTGACTCCAATTTCTTTGGCCTCCGCGCGCGCGGAAGCCGCGCGCAAGCAAAAAATCGATCGCAGCAAATACGAATGCGTGCGGTCCGTCGAACGCCTCAAAGCCTGGATCGCGCGCGTGCATGAGAGCGGAGTGGTGGCGGTCGATACCGAGACCACCAGCCTCGATCCGATGACCGCGCATCTCTGCGGCTTCTCGTTCGCCGTCGCGCCTAACGAAGCCTGCTACGTGCCGATCGGCCACCGCGAAGGCGGCGCGGCGAACGGCAGCGATCTGTTCGCGCCGGAGGCCAAGCTTTGCCCCGATCAGATCCCCGAGGCGCAGGCGCTGATCCTCCTCAAGCCGTTGCTCGAGGACAAGAGCGTTCTCAAAGTCGCGCAGAACATGAAGTACGATTGGCTGGTGTTCGCGCAGCGCGGCATCGAGATCCAAGGCTACGACGATACCATGCTGATCTCCTACGTGCTCGACGCCGGCAAGAACGGCCACGGCATGGACGACCTCGCCAAGCGCTGGCTCGACCACGACACCATCCATTTCCATCACGTCGCCGGCCAGGGCAAAAGCCAAGTCACCTTCGATTGCGTCGCCATCGACAAGGCGACCGACTACGCCGCCGAAGACGCCGACGTGACGCTGCGGCTGTGGAATGCGCTCAAGCCCCGGCTCGCCGCCGAGCACGTCACCAGTGTTTACGAAACGCTGGAGCGCGCGATGCCCGAAGTGCTGGCGCGCATGGAGCGGCGCGGAATTTCCATCGACCGCCAGGTACTTTCAAGGCTATCCGTCGAATTCGCGCAGAAGCAGGGTGCGCTCGAGGAGGAGATCAAGACGTTGGCCGGCGAGCCGCTTAATCCAGGATCCCCGAAACAACTCGGCGACATCCTGTTCGGCAAGATGGGCCTGCCCGGCGGCACCAAAACGAAAACCGGTCAATGGTCGACCGGCGCGCGCGAACTGGAAGAGCTCGCCGAAGCCGGCCACGCGCTACCGCGAAAAATCCTCGATTGGCGGCAGGTGTCGAAGCTACGCTCGACCTATACTGAGGCGCTGCCGAATTACGTCAATCCGACCACCCATCGAGTACATACGAGCTACGCGCTCGCCGCCACCAGCACCGGCCGGCTGTCGTCGTCCGACCCGAATTTGCAGAACATCCCGATCCGCACCGAGGAAGGCCGCAAGATCCGCCGCGCCTTCGTCGCTGCGCCCGGCATGAAGCTGGTCTCTGCCGACTACTCGCAGATCGAACTGCGGCTGCTCTCGGAGGTCGCCGAAGTCCCTGCGCTGCGCAAGGCGTTCCAGGACAGCGTCGACATCCATGCCATGACCGCCTCAGAAATGTTCGGCGTGCCGGTCAAAGACATGCCAAGCGAGGTGCGCCGGCGCGCCAAGGCGATCAATTTCGGCATCATCTATGGCATCTCTGCCTTCGGACTCGCGGCGCAACTTGGCATCGACAAGATTGAGGCCGGCGCCTACATCAAGAAATATTTCGAGCGCTTCCCCGGCATCCGCGACTATATGGACGAGACGCGCGAATTCTGCCGCGCCAACGGTTATGTGCTCACGCTGTTCGGGCGCAAGTGCCACTACCCCGACATCAAGGCGAGCAATCCGTCGATCCGTTCGTTCAACGAGCGCGCCGCGATCAATGCGCGCTTGCAGGGCTCGGCCGCCGACATCATCCGCCGCGCCATGATGCGTATGGAGGGCGAGCTGGCGGCGGCGAAACTCAAAGCGCAGATGCTGTTACAGGTGCACGACGAATTGATCTTCGAAGTGCCCGAGGGCGAAGTGGCCGATACCGTCGCGATCGTGAAGGATGTGATGGAAACAGCGCCGCACCCGGCGATTTCGTTGCACGTGCCGCTGCAGGTCGACGCGCGCGCCGCCGACAATTGGGACGAGGCGCACTAAGGCTTATTGCGTCCGCATCTCCATCATCGGCTTCATCACCGCATAAAGATCGTTCTTCGCCTCAAAGCCCACGCCCGGCACATCCGGCATGGTCACGCGGCTGTCGATCACCGCGCAATTGTCGGCAAACCCGCCGAACGGCGCGAACACCTGCGGGTACGATTCGTTGCCGCCGAGGCCGAGCCCGACCGCAATATTCAGGGCGAACTGGTGCCCGCCATGCGGCACGCAGCGCCGGCGCGACCAGCCGTGTGCGGCCACCATGTCGAGCGTGCGCAGATATTCGACCAGGCCGTAAGACAGCGCGGGATCGAACTGCAGCCAGTCGCGGTCCGGACGCAATCCGCCGTGGCGGATCAGGTTGCGCGCGTCCTGCATGGAGAACAGGTTTTCGCCGGTGGCGAGAGCCGGCGCGTAGCGGGTCGCCAGCGCGGCATGCAGTAAATAGTCGAGCGGGTCGAGCGGCTCCTCGTACCAGCGCAACCCATAAGGCGCGATGGCGTCGCCGCAGGCGATCGCCTCGTCGAGATCATAACGCCCGTTAACGTCGACGCAGAGGTTCTCGCCTTTGCCGCCGACCACCTTGAGCGCCGCTTCGATGCGCTTGATGTCAGAGGCCAAGCTCACGCCGCCGATCTTCATCTTGACGGTGGAATAGCCGAGGTCGAGATAGCGCTTCATCTCGTCCCGCAGCGCGCTGATATCCTTGTCCGGATAGTAATAGCCGCCGGCAGCATAGACCCAGGCGGCATTGTCGGCCTCGCCATTGTTGTAGCGGTCGGCGAGCAGCCGCCACAGCGGCACTCCTTCGGCTTTCGCCACCGCATCCCACAGCGCCATGTCGAGCACGCCGACCGCGACCGAGCGCTCGCCGTGCCCGCCCGGCTTCTCGTTGCGCATCATGACGTCCCAGGCCTTGGCCGGATCGATGAGGTCCCGGGCGCCGACGATCTCCTCCGGCTTGGCCGCTTTCAGTCGCGGGATGAAGCGTTCACGCAACAAGCCCTGCGGCGCATAGCGGCCGTTGGAATTGAAACCAAAGCCGACCACCGGCTTTCCGTCGCGCGTCGCATCCGTGAAGATCGCGACCACGCTCGCCGTCATCTGCGAGAAGTCGATGTAGGCGTTGCGGATAGCGGACGAGATCGGAACGACGATGTCGGCGATAGCAGTGATGCGCATGGGGAGCTCAGCGGTTGGAAATTCGTGCACTCCCTTACAGCGGTGCGTCCGCCTATACCAGCGTCACTTTTTCCGTCATAAGCGCGAAATGTTCCACCATCTCACGCTCGCCCTTGCCGCAACTCTGCTTCCCTCCGCCGCGCACGACGCGTCGGTGCTCGACAGCGCGGCGATAGGCTGGCCCTGGGCGTTGCCATTCGCCGGCTTTTTCGTCTGCATCATTCCGGTGCTGGCGATGCTGGAGGCCGGCCACGACGGGCCGTTCGCCTGGCTCTTGCAGGCGGTCACCGCGCACGACGGTTCGCCGCACGAGGTGGCCTATTTCTGGCTCACCGGCCTGCTGTCGGCCCTCCTTGACAACGCGGCAACTTATCTCGTGTTCCCAGCTCGCCGGCGACGACGCCGCCGAACTAATGGGCAAGCTCAGCGCCACGCTCTCCGCCATTTCCATGGGCGCGGTTTACATGGGCGCGCTCACTTACATCGGCAACGCGCCCAACTTCATGGTCTATGTCATTGCCAGCGAGCGCGGTGTGCAGATGCCGAGCTTCTTCGGCTACATGCTGTGGTCAGCCGCCGTGCTGCTGCCGGTGCTGGCATTACTCACTTACCTTTCCGTCGGCGCGCCTTGACCTTGGCCTTGCCACGCTTCGCGGCGGCTGGCTTGCCCGCCGCTTTCGCCGGCAGCACCGCGATCGCCTCGATCTCGAACAGCGCGCCCGGCCGCGCCAGTTGCGAAATCGCCACCGTGGTCGAGGCCGGCGGGGCGGCCATATTGAGGAACTCGTCGCGCACCTCGCGGAAAATTCCGATGTGCGACATATCGACCAGATAATTGTTGATCTTCACCACATCCTTGAAGGCGGCGCCGGCCGCTTCCAACGCGAGCTTGAGGTTCTCGAACGCTCTGAAAGCCTGCGCCCGAAAGTCGCCGGGCCCACCGACCAGCTGGTTATTGATATCGAGGCCGAGTTGGCCGGCGATGAAGATAAGCCGGTTCGGCCCGGTCGCTTCGACCACATAGGTGTAGCCCGGCGGTTTGGCCATGGTCTTCGGATTGCTGAAACGCACATTGGCAGCCAAAGTATCCTCCCTTTGATGCGGCACCTTTCGTGCCCGGCGGTGGATTATGCGCGAGCCCGCGCCTTTGCTAAAGGCCGAACTTGGACTCTCCACCGCGCGTGCCGGACCTTTGCGTGCAATAATGACGGGTGCGGAAGGCTGCCTAAGGCCGGGCGCTCGCTACTTTGGGGGAGCTCGGTAATGACCGCGCACGCGGCGTCGCATGTTTTTTTCGGCCTGAATGCAATGTGGGTGTCGACCTGCGTCCTGGCCATCATCTACGCCACCATTATGTCGGAGAAGATCAATCGCGCGATCGTCGCATTGCTTGACGCCGGCGTGATGGTAGTGGTCGGCGTGCTCGACCAGGACGAAGCGATAAGGGCATCGACTGGAACACCATCGGCCTACTCACCGGCATGATGATCCTGGTGTCGATCTCGCGCCGCTCCGGCATGTTCCAGTATCTGGCGGTATGGTCGGCGCAGGCGGCCAAGGCACATCCCGCCGGCATCCTGTTCATCCTGCAGATCACCACTGCCGTGGTCTCGGCCTTTCTCGACAACGTCACCACAGTATTGCTGATCGTTCCGGTGACGCTCGCCATTTGCAAGACGCTGAAGGCGCCGGCCTACCCGTATCTGTTCGCGGAAATCATCGCCTCCAATATCGGCGGCACCGCCACGCTGATCGGCGATCCGCCCAACATCCTGATCGGCTCACAGGCCGGCCTATCCTTTAATGAATTCGTCTATCATCTCACGCCAGTGATCATCATCGTGATGGTGATGCAGCAACGGCACACTGATCGGCGCCTCGGCCAATTTGACCGTAGCTGGGATCGGCGATCGCAACGAGGTGCCGTTCCGCTTCATCACCTATACGCTGTACGCCTTCCCGATGATGGTGGTGCATGTAGCGATCTGCCATGTCTATGTCTGGTGGCGGTATTTCTAGAGCCGAGCCAAATCCGTTATCGCCCTCGCAACCTTTCGTGCGCCCGGACGTTGTATCATGCCGCTTCGCGGCGCTCCGCGAAGCGCGAGCAATGACAGGGGCTTGCGATGGTTGCCCGCGGCGGGAAAGCGATGTTGCGCGTGTCGGCCGGCGTTTTCGCCGCCGGCCTGCTGACCTTCGCTTCGCTTGCGCCGGCCTCCGCGCAAGGCATCTTCGAGCGCATTTTCGGCGGCCTGCGCCACGCCGTCGAAGCGCCCGCCGGACTGCCAGCCAATATCAGCGCCTTTGCCGACCCATTCACCGGCATGAGAAATCCCAATCCGGCGTCGCAGCGGGCCGAAGCCGGCCCGGCGAGCGGTTATTGCGTGCGCACCAGCGACGGCTTTTACTTCCCGGTGCAGGCGCATGCCGGCGTGAGCGCGGCCGAAGCGTGCCATGCGTTCTGTCCGGCCAGCCAGACGCGGCTTTATTCCGGCGGCATCGACCATGCGGTCGCATCGGACGGCAGCCGCTATGTCGACCTCGACACCGCATTCCTTTACCGGAAGCAGCTCGTTGCCGGCAGCACCTGCAATGGCCGCGATCAGTTCGGGCTGGCGCGTGTGGACGTGAACACCGATCCGACGCTGCGGCCGGGCGACGTGGTGGCGACCAAGAGTGGCCTGGTGGCGTTCACCGGCATGAAAAACAAAGTGGCGGATTTCACGCCGATCGACAGTTATCGCGGCGTGCCGAAGAGCACGCGCGACAAACTGTCCGACGTACGGATCATGCCGCCCAATCCCGGCGCGCCGAACGTCACGCCCGTTACTCTGGCACTCACCGCCCGCGCGCGTGACGACAACCGCAGCGCTCAGCTTTCGAGATAGCCGGCCACTTCCTCGCCCAGCGACAGCGACGACGTCAGCCCCGGCAACTCGATCCCGAACATCTGCACCAATCCCGGCAGTCCGTGCTGCGCCGGCGTATCGATCAGGAAATCCGCCTGCGGCTCCTTCGCGCCCGTGAGCTTGGGCCGGATGCCGGAATAATCCGGCGCCAGCGAGCCGTCCGGCAGGCCGGGCCAGTAGGTGCGGATGCGCTCATAGAACAAGGCGGCGCGCGTGGGATCGACCGCGTAGTTTTCGCGCTCGACCCATTCCACGTCCGGCCCGAAGCGCATGCGGCCGGCGAGGTCGAGCGTGACATGCACGCCGAGCCCGCCGACGATCGGTGTCGGATAGATCAGCCGCGAGAACGCCGGCCGTCCGGCGAAGGTGAAATAGTTGCCCTTGGCCAGCACCAGCCGCGGCACACGGCTCCCCGGATAATCCGCCATGGCGCGAGCGACGCCTTGCGCGCCGAGCCCCGCGCAATTGACAACCGCGTCGAAGCCGAACTCGCTGCCGCCGAAGCGCACGGACCATTGCCCGTTTTTGCGTGCCGCGCCCGTCACTGGCGTATTGAAGGCGATGGCGCCGCCGGCGTCCTCGAGATCGCCGCGCAGCGCCAGCATGTAGTGGTGGCCGTCGATGATGCCGGTTTCCGGCGAGTGCAGCGCGCCGATGCAGGCGAGCTCCGGCTCCATCGCGCGCGCCGCGTTACCGCCGATTAGTTCCAGGCCTTCGACGCCGTTGATGCCACCTTGCACCTCGATCGCTTGGATCTTGTCGAGCTCCGCCTGGTTGGTGGCGACGACCAGCTTGCCGCATTTGCGATGCGGCACGCCGTGCGAGACGCAGAATTCGTACAGCATGCGCCGGCCGCGCACGCAGTGGTGCCCGCGCAAAGTGCCGGTGGCGTAATACATGCCAGCATGGATGACTTCGCTGTTGCGCGAGGAAATGCCGGTGCCGATAGCGTTCGCCGCCTCGGCCACCACCACCTCATGGTCCTTGCGCGCGGCCGCCCGCGCCACTGCCAGCCCGACCACGCCGGCTCCGATCACCAGGACTTGCATGCGGCGTTTTCTGTCTCGAAGCGTTGGCAGTACGCTTTTCATGGAACTGCCACTAAACCATCATTTGCACAAGAATGGCCCTGACGGTTATCCGCGATTGGACCTTGACGGGGCGCGGCGCTTAGGCAAATTCATGCGGGATTCCCTGGCAAAAAGGCGTGACCTAACGATGCGCAAAACGGCATTGAAATGGGTGGCCATCGCGCTCGGCGCCGTATTGGCGGGACCGGCGCTCGCCGCCTCCTGCCACAATACCGGCAGCTACGAGCGCTGGCTGGAGGCGTTCAAGAAAGACGCCGCCGCGCAGGGCATCTCGCAACGCGTGATCGCCGAAGCCACGCCGTCTATGACCTTCGATCCAGCGATTGTCCGCCGCGACCACGGCCAGGCCGTGTTCAATCAGAGCTTCCTGCAATTCTCCGACCGCATGGTGGGCGGCGCCCGCATCCCGAACGGCCTTGCCAAGATCAAGCAGCACGCCAAGCTGTTCGCAGAGGTCGAAAAAAAATACGGCGTGCCGGCGCCGGTGCTCACCGCCTTCTGGGGCCTGGAGAGCGACTTCGGCGCCAATTTCGGCAACTACAAAATCCTCAGCGCGCTGGCAACGCTCGCCTATGACTGCCGCCGCCCCGACTTCTTCCGTCAGCAATTATTCGATGCGCTACGGATCATAGAGCGCGGCGATCAGACCGTCGACAGCATGATCGGCGACTGGGCCGGCGAGTTCGGCGGCTTGCAGTTCACGGCGTCCGATTATCTCAAGAACGCGGTGGACTTCGACGGCGACGGCCGCCGCGATCTGATCCACAGCATCCCCGATACGCTCGCCTCCGGCGCCAACTTCCTGGTCAGCCTCGGCTGGAAGCGAGGCGAGCCTTGGCTGCAGGAGGTGCGGGTGCCGCAAAACCTGTCCTGGGATCAGGCCGACTTGGCCATCAAGCATCCGCGCTCGCAGTGGGTGGCCTGGGGCGTAAAGGCCGCGCACGGTTCGCTGCCGCCGGACAATCTGCCGGCCTCGATGATCCTGCCCATGGGCCGCCACGGGCCGGCCTTCCTCGCCTATCCGAATTTCCAGGCCTTCCTCGGTTGGAACTCGGCCTATGTCTATTCCACTACCGTCGCCTATTTCGCCACCCGGCTTGCCGGCGCGCCGAACGTGGACCATGAGGGCGCCAAGACCGTGCAGACGCTCTCGACGCAGCAAATCATGGAATTGCAACTGCTGCTGATCAAGCAGGGCTACGAGGGCGTCGGCGATGTCGACGGTAAAGTCGGCTCCGGCACCCGCGCCGCGGTCAAGAAGGCACAGATGAAAGTCGGCCTGCCGGCGGATTCCTATCCGACCGCCGAGCTGATCGAGCGTCTGGGCGGCGGCCGCAGCGGCGCCGCCACCCGCTAACTCCATAACCGCGCCATCGGCGGCACGTTGATATCGGTGCAGGGTGTCGATGCGCGCCACGCAACACGGTTTTGTAGGTTGCGCATTGCAGCAATTCGATGCCGGCCCCTCCCCATTTTACGGGGATAGCCAAAGAAGATCACTCCGTCGCGACTATCGGCTATGTTCAGCCGCAAACCCGGAGAGACCGCGTGTCCGGCCTGCGCATCTACGGTATTGCCCGCACCCGCGCATTCCGCGCACTCTGGATCGCGAACGAGCTTAGGCTCGACTACGAGCACCTGCCGATCGAGATCGGCGACGCCGGCGCCCGCTCGCCGGAATTTCTCGCCATCAATCCGAACGGGCGCCTGCCCTTTATCGTGGACGATGGCTTCGTGTTGTTCGAGTCGCTGGCGATCACGCTCTACCTCGCCAAGAAGCACTCCAACGGCAAAATCTATCCCGGCACGCTGGAAGGCGAGGCGCAAGCGTGGCAATGGAGCCTATGGGCTGTCACCGAGGTCGATCGCGGCGTCAACATCTGGTCGCTGCACGCCGTCCGCCTGCCGCCGGCCGAGCGCGATGCCGCCAAGCGCGACGAGGCGCTGAAGGTTCTGGTGGCACCGTTCAAGGTGCTCGACGCAGCGGTGGCGAAGCAGCCGTATCTACTCGGCAACGACTTCACGGTGGCCGACCTCAACGTCGCCGCCGTCATCAGCCGCGCGACCGACATGGACCTTTCCGCATCGCCAAACCTCGAGGCCTGGCTCACACGCTGCCTCGCGCGGCCGGCCGCGCGCGAGGCACTGGCGCTCAAAATCAAGGCCGACAATGAAACGCCGGCGGAGGTGACGCGGCGCATAGCCAAGATCAACCGACTGTGAGGGCCGAGCGCGCTCCGTTCGCCTCGCAATAGGGCGGGACAGCGCCCCGGCAATGGCGTATTGTAAATATATGTTTCCTGAGCGAGGACAGTCCGATGTTCGCCCGGCTGGGAAAATTCCTGGGAAAGGTCCTGGGATACATTTTATTCTGGATTGGTTGGGGCCTTGCGGTCATTGTGATCGTGCAGGCGATCATACTATCCGTCACAACTGGCAGTCCGCTCGTACCAGTAATTCTTGGTCTCGTTGGCATAGCTATTTGGCTGCTCGGGATTGGATTCAGGTATATTCTGGCAAGGGCATAAAGGGCGGCCGCAATGGCCGTCATTTTTTCGAAGGTCCCGGCGTCACCGGTCCACGCGGCGGGCAAATCGGGGCCGTGCTGGTCTCGCGTTTTATCAAGCGGGGCACGATATCGACGACGGCCTACAATCATTAATCGCTGCTGCGAAGCATCCAAGATTTTTTTGGTCTCGAATATCTCGGCTATGCTGGGCAAAAGGGCCTTAAGAGCTTCGGAAAAGATATCTTCACTCAGCCCAATGGATGAGGAGAGCTAACGGCAACACGCCGGCAGCGTAAGGCAAGAAACAAAAAGGCGGCCCACGCGGCCGCCTTTTCCTAAATTCGGAAGCGGAACTACTCCGCCGCAATCCTTACTTCCGGCGCCGCCGCCTTGATGTCGGGCGTGACGTGGCTCTCGAACTTGGCGAAGTTCTTCTGGAACATGCCGACCAGTTCGCGCGCGGTGCGGTCGAACTCGGCCTTGTCCTTCCAGGTCTTGAATGGATTGAGCAGATGCGGTTCGACGCCGTGCACCGAGGTCGGCACCGAGAAGCCGAAGTAAGGATCGGTGCGGAAGTCGGCGTCCTTCAGCGAGCCGTTGAGCGCGGCGGTCAATAGCGTGCGCGTCGCCTTGATCGGCATGCGGCGACCGACGCCGTATTTGCCGCCGGTCCAGCCGGAATTGACCAGCCAGCAATCGACCTTGTGCTTGTTGATGTAGTCGCGCAGCAGATCGGCATAGACCGACGGATGCCGCGGCAGGAACGGCGCGCCGAAGCAGGTGGAGAATTCCGGCTGCACGCCGATCAGCCCCTTCTCGGTGCCGGCGACCTTCGCCGTATAGCCGGAGAGAAAGTGATACATCGCCTGGTTCGGATCGAGCTTGGCGATCGGCGGCATCACGCCGAAGGCGTCCGCCGTCAGCATGATGATGTTCTTCGGGTGACCGGCGCGGCCGGTGCGCGAGGCGTTCGGAATGAAATCGAGCGGATAGGCCGAGCGCGTATTCTCGGTCTTGGAGCCGTCATTGTAGTCGGGGATGCGCGTCAGCGGATCGAACACCACGTTCTCGAGCACGGCGCCGAAGCGGTTGGTGGCATCCCAGATCTGCGGTTCGGCCTCATGCGAAAGCTTGATGCATTTGGCGTAGCAGCCGCCCTCGAAGTTAAAGATACCGTCCGGGCCCCAGCCGTGCTCGTCATCGCCGATCAGCGTGCGGTGCTGATCGGCCGAAAGCGTGGTCTTGCCGGTGCCGGACAGGCCGAAGAACAGCGCACTGTCGCCGTTCGGGCCGACATTGGCCGAGCAATGCATCGGCACGACGTTTTCCGCCGGTAGATAGAAATTGAGCGTGGTGAACACCGACTTCTTCATCTCGCCGGCGTAGGAACTCCCGCAGATCAGCACGATCTTGCGGGTGAAATCGATCGCCACCATGGTGTCGGAGCCTTCGCGCCCGCCATGCCGTTTGGCATCGGGACGGAACGACGGCATGTCGACGATAGTGAGCTCGGGGACGAACTTGGCGAGATCGTCGCGCTCGGGACGGATCAGCAGCTGGCGAATGAACAGCGAATGCCAGGCGTATTCGGTGAAGATGCGGGTCCTGATCCGGTATTTCGGATCGGCGCCGCCATAGAGATCCTGCGCGAACAGCTTCTTGCCTTTGGCGTGCGCCTGGAAATCGGTGAGGAGATTGTCGAAATTTTCCTTCGACATTTTGCGGTTGCCGTCCCACCACACCGAATTCTCGGTGAGCGCATCAACGACCGTGTGCTTATCCTTGGGCGAACGGCCGGTGTGATGGCCAGTCTCGGCGCAGAGCGCGCCGCCTTCGACCAGCGAGGCTTCGCCGGCGGCGATGGCATGCTCGTAGAGCGTTGGTTCCGAGTGATTC
This sequence comes from uncultured Alphaproteobacteria bacterium, assembly GCA_963709855.1. Classification (GTDB taxonomy): domain Bacteria; phylum Pseudomonadota; class Alphaproteobacteria; order Rhizobiales; family Xanthobacteraceae; genus Pseudolabrys. The sequence continues at coordinate 76,462 of CAVPXX010000005.1, forward strand.
CAATGGACCGCGGCGAGGTCTTTAAAACCAAACTTGTCGGCGCCAAAGGCACCGTTCCGCACACCCGTTTCTTGCACGCGAAATCCTCCCAAACCAGCGGGCCGCTTCCTGAGCCCTCGCGAGGCCATGGGCGGTCTTGCAGCCTTAAGAGCTTAGTATAGCCCCTCGTTCCAAATCGCGCGACCATAGTCACGAACACATTTAATGCCAAGACCAAATCCCATGCAGGGCCGACATACGTCATTGCGCTGCATCAATGCGCTAAGCCAATGCCGCCGCTGTAGGCCGCGTGATGTATGAGCAATCAACCGCCCGCCAAGATTAGCCGGCCAGGCCCTGATCGGCCGAATCCGGCCAGCGATTTGGGCATCAGTTGTCCGTCATCCGCATGCGCGAGTTGCCCGTGATCCCGGTCTTGGTCGGATTAACCACAACCACCGAACCGCCCGCATCGCGCAAAACGACCCGTATATCTGATCCAACTCAAACGTTCGCGCGAAACTGAATTGACCGCTTCGTCGGCAGAAGGCCGGTGCCCTGCGCGTGTTCCTGTTCGTCCGAAAAAGACAGCTCGTTTTACTATCGGCTCAATTTGGCGCCGCCTCAGCGCGACCGTGCCTCATCCGCGAGTTGCTTCAACACCGCGCGCAACGGGCCCGGCGCGGTGACGCGCCGTGGAAAAAACAGCCGCAGCGCCGTGCGCCCGTACTGCAATTCTAGCCCCTCGGGATCGATGCCGACGCAACGCCAGTCGCCGTCGGGCGCGCCGAGCAGTTTGGTGGCGTAAAGCCGGCAGGCTTCGGCGTGGTCGGCATTCATGTGTGCGATGGCATCGGCCTCGGCATCGATAACGGATTGGGCATCGGCGAGATCGGTCAGCACCTCGGCCGCGGTGAGGTCGGCGGCACGGGCAAATCCGCCATTGAGATGCGTCGAAACGACGGCCATGCGCCAGAACGCAAAATCGGCGAAGCCGGCATAGAGCTCCGACTTCGGATGGCGGGAAAGAAATCGGCGGCGAAGACGGGGCTCGTCGGCGCCATCATGGGCGATCGGCTCGAACGTGCCCAGCACGGTAAGGCGGGGATGCGCCAGAGCATCGCCCTTGCCGGTCTCGGCCAGCAGCAGCGAAGAACGCCCGTCGCACTCTAGATTGGCGGTATGCGTGGCAAGCCGCGACACCAGAACCAGCGGCGCACCGTCGACATCGGTCGCCACGTTGACCAGCGAGGCGAACGGGTGGCCGCTGTTGCGATCGAGGGTTGCCAGCGTGCCGGTGCGGGTGGTGCGCAGCAGGGACTTGGCCACATCCCGGGGTACGAAGTCTGCCGGCTGAGGGGCATTCTCCGGCGTGCGGCCCGGCATGGCGCCAGGTAACGGGGGACCGGCGACTTTGCTCATGCTCGAGCACCGCATTGGATAACCCGTGGCGCGGCCAAAGCGGCATCGTAGGTCGGGTCGGATGTCATGGGCTCTCGCCTCGCGGGTTAACGATATCGGCTCGGCTGCGTGATCTTTCGCCAAATGACCTTGAATTCGCTACCGAATCACATAGTTGTTGCAAAGAGGCCACATTTCAGACCCTGTTTATAGGGTTCAAACCACGCGGGAACGTCACGCCAAGAGGGGCTCATGCCGACAATCGCTCTCGTTGACGACGACCGCAATATCCTCACCTCTGTTTCGATGGCGCTCGAAGCCGAGGGCTATCGCATCATGACCTACACCGACGGCGCGTCCGCGCTCGACGGTTTCAAGACCTCGCCGCCCGATCTCGCCATCCTCGACATCAAGATGCCGCGCATGGACGGCATGGAGACGCTGCGCCGGCTGCGGCAAAAGAGCGATATTCCCGTCATTTTCCTCACCTCCAAGGATGAGGAAATCGACGAAATGTTCGGCCTCAAGATGGGCGCCGACGACTTCATCCGCAAACCATTCTCGCAGCGCCTTTTGGTCGAGCGCGTGAAGGCAGTGCTGCGCCGCGCCTCGCCGAAGGATGCCGCTGCGCCGAAAGAAACCGACGCCAAGGCCCTCGAGCGCGGCCAGCTGCGTATGGATCCGGAACGCCACACCTGCACCTGGAAGAACGACCCCGTCACCCTTACGGTCACCGAATTCCTCATTCTGCAGGCGCTGGCCACTCGGCCCGGCGTGGTGAAAAGCCGCAACGCGCTGATGGACGCCGCCTATGACGACCAGGTCTATGTCGACGACCGCACCATCGACAGTCACATCAAGCGCCTCCGCAAGAAGTTCAAAGTGGTCGACGACGACTTCGAGATGATCGAGACGCTTTACGGCGTCGGTTATCGCTTCAAGGAAACATGACGCATCTTTAATGATGCGGCGGTCTTAGTGGACTGACACAGCGTCCTGGCTTGCGGTAAAATTACAGGGGGTGGATTTAGGGCCCACGATCAACCCGGCTGGATTGGACGACGTGCTCGATCGAACCGCTGAAATTCTGGCGCAGAACGCCGAAGCCGAAAGGCCCGGGGAGGAAATTGCGCGCCACGAGCGCAAACGCTTCGACACGATCCGGCGGCCGCTGCGTTCGGCCTGGCAATTTTTCGTTTCGCAAAGTTTCTCCAGCCTCACCCGCCGTATCGTTTTCCTCAACCTCACTGGCCTAGTCGCGCTGGTGACCGGCGTCCTTTATCTCTCGCAGTTCCGCGCCGGTCTGATCGACGCACGCGTGCAGAGCTTGTTGGTGCAGAGCGAGATCATCGCCGGCGCGATCGCCGCTTCGGCGACGGTGGAAACCGACTCCATCACCATCGACCCCGAACGGCTCTTGGAATTGCAGACCGGCGAAAGCTACGGGCCGTCCGACGAGGCGCAATCCGGCATCGAATTTCCGATCAACCCGGAGCGCGTGGCGCCGGTGCTGCGCCGGCTGGTCTCGCCGACCAAGACGCGCGCGCGCATTTATGACCGCGACGGCGTTCTGATCCTCGACAGCCGCAATCTGTACGGGCGCGGCGATGTGCTGCGTTTCGACCTGCCGCCACCGGACGCCGAAAATCCCGGGCTCATGGAGCGCGGTTTTATGGCCATGCGCCGCTGGTTCGGGCGTGGCGACCTGCCGCTCTACAAGGAGCTCGGACCGGAGAACGGCAAGGGCTATCTGGAGGTCGGGCAGGCACTCAGCGGACTACATGCCAGCATGGTACGGGTCAACGACCGCAGCGAGGTGATCGTCTCGGTCGCAGTGCCGGTGCAACGCTTCCGCGCCGTGCGCGGCGCGCTGATGCTGTCCACGCAAGGCGCCGACATTGACGACATGGTGGAGGCCGAGCGGCTCGCCATCGTCAAGGTGTTTCTGGTCGCCGCCGCCGTCATGGTGGTGCTCTCCATGCTGCTGGCCGGCACCATCGCCGGCCCGGTACGGCGGCTCGCCGACGGCGCCGAGCGCGTGCGCCGGCGCATCCGCAGCCGCGTCGAAATCCCCGATTTCACCCGCCGACGCGACGAAATCGGCGATCTGTCGGGCGCGCTGCGCGAAATGACTAATGCGCTTTATACCCGCATCGAGGCGATCGAAAGCTTTGCCGCCGACGTGGCGCACGAATTGCGCAATCCGCTCACCTCGCTGCGCTCGGCAGTGGAAACGCTGCCGATGGCGAAGACCGACGCCAACCGCAAGCGCCTGCTCGACATAATCGAGCACGACGTGAAACGGCTCGATCGCCTGATCTCGGATATTTCCGACGCCAGCCGTCTCGATGCCGAGCTGCAGCGCCAGGAAGCCAGCAATGTCGATCTCGCTAAGCTGCTCGACGCACTGGTGACTGCCGCCAACGAGGTGCGCCCCGATGGCGTCAGCGTGACGCTCACGTTCGAAGGCGGCAGCCGTGCGGTTTTCAAAGTGCCGGGCCACGATTCGCGCCTCGGCCAGGTGGTCAGCAACCTGATCGACAATGCACGCTCGTTCTCGCCGCCCGGCGGCACCGTGCGCGTCACCTGCCGGCGGCTCAAGAACGAGGTGGAGATCATGGTCGATGACGACGGCCCTGGCATCCGCCCGGAAGTCTTGGATAAGATCTTCGAGCGCTTTTACACCGACCGCCCGCACCAGGGCTTCGGGCAGAATTCCGGCCTTGGCCTGTCGATCTCCAAGCAGATCGTCGAAGCCCACGGCGGCAACATCCGGGTCGAGAACCGCACCAGCATCGCCGCCGCCGGCCAACAGCCCCGCGTGCTCGGCGCGCGCTTCGTGGTGCGGCTGCCGGCGACGTGATGGCGGCCGACGCGGCAACCACCCACGCCTCCGCCGTGCTGATCGGGCCGAAAGCGGCGCTGATCCGCGGTCCGGCCGGCTCCGGCAAATCGCAATTGGTCTGGGATCTCCTGCAAGTGACAGAATTCGGCGCCCTGCCCTTCGCGCGATTGGTCGGCGACGACCGGGTCCATGTGGACACTCATGCCGGACGCCTGCTTGTACGCCCGGCCGCGCAACTCGCGGGGCTGCTGGAAATCCGCGGCCTCGGCATCAGGCACCTGCCCTATGAGCCGGTGGCGGCGGTCGCCCTGGTCGTGGACCTGGCGGCCGAGGATGCCGGCCGCCATCCGCAAGAGGCCGGAAACACCGCCATTGGCGGGGTTTCCCTGCCGCGGCTGGCGGTCGCACCCGGAATGCCGGCCCTGCCCATGGTGCTGGCGTTTCTTAAGTCATCCCCCGCTGGGATTTGACCTTAGGCCTATATCCGGGCTAATCCCCGGCTCCCGTTGGCGATTGAAAAAAATTAACCATAACGGGCCTAGGATCGCCGCCGCCGAAAACGGACACGTCAGAGCCCCCTTTGGCCCCACCTTTTCGCAGTGCAGCAGAACGCCTATATAGCGAAGCAAGCCCTTGCAACGGGCCTTCGAATGGGCCTCAATGCGCCCCCATTCGTGCGGCGCAACGTAGCGCCCGCGAGGAGTTCGGGATGATCGGCCTCGTACTTGTGACCCACGGGCGGCTCGCCATCGAGTTCCGCTCAGCGCTGGAGCATGTGGTCGGCCCACAGCGCCAGATCGAGGCGGTGACCATCGGCCCCGACGACGACGTCGAGCAGTGTCGCAAAAATATTCTCGACGCGGTCAAGCGGGTCGACAGCGGCAACGGGGTCGCCATCCTCACCGACATGTTCGGCGGCACGCCCTCCAATCTCGCAATTTCGGTGATGAGCCAGCCCAAGGTCGAAGTGCTGGCCGGTATCAATCTGCCGATGCTGATCAAGCTCGCCAAAGTGCGCGAGACCTGCCCGCTCGAACAGGCCGTGGCCGCCGCCCAGGAAGCCGGGCGAAAATACTGCACGATCGCCAGCCGGGTGCTGACCGGTAAATGAACGGCCCCGTTCAAGCGGATGGCGATCTCCCCCAGAATAGCTCCGCCGCCGTCGTGCGCGAGATCGAGATCATCAACAAAAAGGGCCTGCACGCCCGCGCCTCCGCCAAATTCGTACAGACCGCCGAACAGTTCGATGCCGCCATCACCGTCACTCGCGGTCAAGAAAGCGTCGGCGGCACCTCGATCATGGGCCTGATGATGCTGGCCGCGGGGTCCGGCGTTACCATCACGATCCAAGCCACCGGCGCGGACGCGGCGGCCGCGGTGGACGCGCTGTGCGCGCTGATCGCCGCGCGTTTCGGCGAAGAAGATTAAACGCCGCGCGGACCGGCTCCCGGCCCGTTCACCACCCTACTACTGTGCGACCATGGGCAACGCGTCCTTCGAGCGGTACGGGGCAGAGCAAGTATGATCGACAAAAAGGAAGACGAAAAAAAGCGAGGCGCCGCGGCGCAGCGCCCTGTCATCCGCTATCTCGACCGGCCCGATTGCCTGGAGACGTTCGCCGACAGCATCACGGCTGGAATTCGGCGGCACCCGTATGGACGACGAGAAGCCGAATATGCGGGTCAACGGCCGACGCTACCCGGTCTGCTGCCTGGTGCTGCAGCCGCTCGCCGCAGTAGAGATCAACCGCATGCAGCAGGTCGGCGCGGCCCTGACCAAAGCAGGCGTCGTGAAGGCCACGCCGTCGGGCTCCGCGCAAGGCAACGGCGAAAGTGAAGGCGGGCAGTCAGTTCAGTCGCCGCTCAAATCTACATAAAGAAATCTTTATATATGCGTTGCGGGAGCAACAGCGGCCTGTTATAGGCTCGGGCCAACAAGCTAGTATTTTCACGCGTGCCGCATAGGACCGTCATGACCGCTTCCGCAAAACCGAAGGCCAAGACCACCGACTACGTCGTCAAGGACATCGCGCTCGCGGCCTGGGGTCGCAATGAGATCAACATCGCCGAGACCGAAATGCCCGGCTTGATGGCGACGCGCGAGGAATATGGCCCCGAGCAGCCGCTGCGCGGAGCCCGCATCGCCGGCTCGCTGCACATGACGATCCAGACCGCGGTGCTGATCGAGACGCTCACGCACCTCGGCGCCGACGTGCGCTGGGCCTCCTGCAACATCTATTCGACGCAGGACCACGCTGCCGCGGCGATCGCGCAGGCCGGCACCCCGGTGTTCGCGGTCAAGGGCGAGAGCCTGGTCGACTATTGGGACTACACCCACCGCATCTTCGAATGGCACGACGGTGGCTTCCCGAACATGATCCTCGACGACGGCGGAGACGCCACGCTGTTGTTGCATCTCGGCATGCAGGCTGAGAGCAATCCGGCGGTGCTCGGTCATCCGGGCAACGAGGAAGAAGAAGTGCTGTTCGCCGCTATCAAGAAGCGGATCAAGGATCAGCCCGGCTGGTACACAAAGCTCGCCAATGAAGTGCGCGGCGTCACCGAAGAAACAACCACCGGAGTGCACCGGCTCTATCAGATGGCCAAAGAAGGCCGCCTGCTGTTCCCGGCGATCAACGTCAACGACAGCGTGACCAAGTCGAAATTCGACAATCTCTACGGCTGCCGCGAGTCGCTGGTCGACGGCATCCGCCGCGGCACCGACGTGATGATGGCCGGCAAGGTCGCGATGGTCGCCGGCTTCGGCGACGTCGGCAAAGGCTCGGCCGCTAGCTTACGCCAGGCCGGCTGCCGTGTGATGGTGTCGGAAGTCGATCCGATCTGCGCGCTGCAGGCGGCGATGGAAGGCTACGAGGTCGTCACCATGGAAGAGGCGGTGCCGCGCGCCGACATCTTCGTCACCGCCACCGGCAACGTCGACGTGATCACCATCGACCACATGCGCAAGATGAAGCACCGCGCCATCGTCTGCAACATCGGCCACTTCGACAGCGAGATCCAGATCGCCTCGCTGCGCAATCTGAAATGGCACAACATCAAGCCACAGGTGGACGAAGTCGAATTCGCCGACGGCAAGCGCATCATCCTGCTATCGGAAGGCCGCCTGGTAAATCTCGGTAACGCCATGGGGCATCCGAGCTTCGTGATGTCGTCGTCCTTCACTAATCAGACGCTGGCGCAGATCGAACTGTGGACCAATCCCGGCAAGTACAAGAACCAGGTCTACACGCTGCCCAAGCATCTCGACGAGAAGGTCGCGCGGCTGCACCTCGATAAAATCGGCGTGAAGCTCACCAAGCTCTCCGACAAGCAGTCGGCCTATATCGGCGTGCCGAAGGAAGGGCCGTTCAAGTCGGATCACTACCGGTATTAAGCGATTACGGCCGCGGCGGCACGATGAAGATCGTGTAGCGCTGCAGCTTGCCGGGAAATCCGAGAAAATTGCGCACGATGTCGGTTTCAACACGACGGGCGGTCGCTTGCGCGCTTGCCTTGTCGTGGCAGTTGGCGTCTTCGGCAAAACACACGATGACCATTCCGCTGTGTGCAAGCTCGGCCGCATCCGGCTGCGGCATATCGGGCAGCGCGCGCGGTCGGTCCGCCGCGTAGGAGATAACGCCATCGGCAAGATGGCCTGCGCCGCCGACAAAGCGTAACGGCTGCGGCGTCGCCGCATGCCAAAGGCGCTCTACCGCGTCCGCCAGCAGACCGGCCTGCGACGAGGCGGGCGGCGGGTCGCCGCACTGCGCGATGATGGCGATCGCCGGCGACGCGATCAACATGATCAACGGTACCGCCACGCAAGCGGCCAAAATGCGGCGCGTGTCGATGTCGCGCAACGTCACCGCCGGCGGCGACAGCAGCAGCACCGGCAACAAGGTCCAGGCCGACATCGACCACAGCGAGGTGATCTCGGTGCGGCTGGCCAGCGCGCCCACCGTAGGAAGCAGCAACGGCCCCCAGAACGCAGCCGCCACCAGACGGCGCTCGGTGTCGGCCGGCCACACCGTCTCGGCGATGGCTTCGCGGCTCGGCCGCGCCGCGGCCAGCACCACGATCACCGGGATCGCCACGTAGCCGAGTGAGCCGGCGAGATAGCCGAGCACGCTGTAGGCGGCCGCGGCGATCGATTTGTCGCCGTGAATGGTCATCGCGTAACCGAACGGCGCGAAATCATGCTGGTAAAGCCAAATCAGATGCGGCGCGATCACGACCAGGCCGACGGCAACGGTGATCCAGGGCGCGGCGGAGCGGAAATAGCCGGCGCGGCGGCCGTCAATTAGCGCGGCCAGGGCGAGGCCGGCGAGCAGGAACACAGACCAGTATTTGCCCAGCATGCAGGCCGCGGCGCCGACGCCGGCAAGCGCGGCAAAAACCGGGCTGCGCGTCCGATACGAGCGCAGAAACCAGAACGTCGCCGCAGCCCACGCCGGCATCAGCACCGTGTTGACGTTGAACTTCAGGGCGTGGAAATTGAAGAACGGAACGAGCATGAGCAGCGCCAATCCGGCGACGCGCTTCTCGATGTCGAGATAATCCGCCGACAGCCGCCACACGATCCAGAGCGTGAGGGTCGGCATCAGCATCGCCAGTAAATAATACGACCACTCTGCGACTGGAAACACGCTGAACCACAGCCGCACGATCAGCGCCGCGAGCGGCGGATGCTTGTAGCTCCAGGCGAGGTCGCGCGACCAGGCGACCAGCTCGGTCATGTCGGGATGCAAGCCCTGGCTGCTTTTGGAAATAGTGCCGTAGATCGTCCACAGCACCAGATAGGCCGCGAACGCGATCAACACGGTGCGCCCGCGCTGCGCCGGATCGATCAGCGTGCCGCGCAGAGCGTAAATGGGCTGAAGCAAGCGCATAAACAGGCTCTATCGCATGGCGGGGCGGTATTCGTCCACGCGACTGCCGCCACGATTCAACGCCGCTTGTAGGAGCCCATCCTGAGTGTTATCTCGCCGCCATGACGGCGGTCCCGATCCAGAATATCCGCAATTTCTCCATCGTCGCGCATATCGACCACGGCAAGTCCACCCTTGCCGACCGGCTGATTCAGCTCACCGGCGGGCTCGAGGCGCGCGAGATGAAGGAGCAGGTGCTCGATTCCATGGATATCGAGCGCGAGCGCGGCATCACGATCAAGGCGCAGACCGTGCGGCTGAATTACAAGGCACGCGACGGCAAGGACTACGTCCTCAACCTGATCGACACCCCCGGCCACGTCGATTTTGCCTACGAGGTCAACCGCTCACTCGCCGCCTGCGAGGGCTCGCTGCTGGTGGTCGACGCCAGCCAGGGCGTCGAGGCGCAGACGCTCGCCAATGTCTATCACGCCATCGATGCCGGCCACGAAATTGTGCCGGTGCTCAACAAGGTCGATCTGCCGGCGGCCGAGCCCGCCGCGGTCAAAAAACAGATCGAGGACGTGATCGGGCTCGATGCCTCGAACGCCATCGAGATTTCCGCCAAGACCGGACAGAACGTCCCCGAGGTGCTAGAGGCGATCGTCACCCGCCTGCCGCCGCCCAAGGGCGACCGCGAGGCGACGCTGAAGGCGCTCTTGGTCGATAGCTGGTACGACGCTTATCTCGGCGTAGTCGTGCTGGTGCGCATCGTCGACGGCACCCTGAAGAAGGGCCAGCGCATCCGCATGATGGGCACCAACGCCGCCTATGACGTCGATCGCACCGGCGTGTTTCTCCCTAAGTTGACGCCGGTCGACGAGCTGGGACCGGGCGAGATCGGCGCCATCACCGCCTCGATCAAGGAGGTGGCCGACACCCGCGTCGGCGACACCATCACCGACGACCGCAAGCCGGTGGACAAGCCGCTACCCGGCTTCCGCCCGGCGATCCCGGTGGTGTTCTGCGGACTGTTTCCGGTCGATGCCGCGCAATTTGAGGATTTGCGCGCCGCCATGGGCAAGCTGCGGCTCAACGACGCCAGCTTCAGCTACGAGATGGAGACGTCCGCCGCGCTCGGCTTCGGCTTCCGCTGCGGCTTTCTCGGGCTCCTGCATCTGGAAATCATCCAGGAGCGGCTGTCGCGCGAGTTCAATCTCGATTTGATCGCAACCGCGCCCTCGGTGATCTACAAGATGAAGCTGCGCGACGGCCGCGAGATCGAGATCCACAATCCGGTCGACATGCCGGATCCGACGCAGATCCTGGAAATGCGCGAGCCGTGGATCGAGGCGACGATTTTGACGCCGGACGAATATCTCGGCTCGGTGCTCAAGCTATGCCAGGACCGCCGCGGCAGCCAGAAAGAGCTCACTTACGTGGGCAACCGCGCCATGGTGAAATACGACCTGCCGCTCAACGAGGTGGTGTTCGATTTCTACGACCGGCTGAAATCGGTGTCGCGCGGTTACGCCTCGTTTGACTATCACCTCACCGATTATAAGGAAGCCGATCTGGTCAAGCTGCAGATGCTGGTCAACGGCGATCCGGTCGACGCGCTCTCCATGCTGGTGCATCGCACCCGCGCCGAAACCAGAGGCCGCGCCATGGCGGAGAAGCTGAAGGAGCTGATCCCGCCGCACATGTTCCAGGTGCCGATCCAGGCCGCGATCGGCGGCAAGATCATCGCGCGCGAAACGGTGCGCGCCTTCCGCAAGGACGTCACCGCCAAATGCTACGGCGGCGACGCCACGCGCAAACGCAAGCTGCTCGACAAGCAGAAGGAAGGCAAGAAACGCATGCGGCAATTCGGCAAGGTCGACATTCCGCAGGAGGCGTTTATCGCCGCACTGAAGGTGGATGTGTAATTTTCCAGTCGTCCCGGCCAAGCGAGCGTCAGCGAGCGCGAGCCGGCACTCATACTCCGCAGCCCATCGATAGGCTGCGGAGCGCAGGCACTAAATTTTATTGCAGATTCTCCCAGCGCTGGCGCGCGCGGTCGGCTTCGGCCGCGTCCGGCGCCGCGTTGAAGGTGTCCTCGAAGTTGCGGCGCGCGCGCGTGGGCGCGGTATGAGCGCGCGGCGCCGCGCGGCTGCGCACCGCCCGCTCGGGCAGGTCGCCGGTCACCACAATGGTGGTGTCGCCTACGCGCTCCTTCACCAGCGCGAACAGCAGCGCGGCGTTTTGCGGATGCAGGCGGATGCAGCCATGCGAGGCGGGTCGGCCGAGATGCGAGACCTCGTAGCTGCCATGGAGGGCATAGCCGCCATCGAAGAAGATCGAATAGGGCATCGGCGACCAGTCATATTTGCGCGAGAACCAATTGCGCGCCAGCCACTGTGGCCGGTAGGTGCCATTGGGCGTGCGGTAGCCCCAGCGCGCGGTGGACACCGGCCATTGATAGCGCGGCGCGCCATCGACCACGACCGACAGTCGCTGCGTCGTTTTGTCCACGGTCACGACGATGCCGGCTTGCGCAGGCGCGAGGCCGCCGAGCAAGACGGCGATAGCGGCAACGGCAACGATATGACGCGGCATCACTGGGGTGTCCCGAAGGCGAATTGCTGCGTCATCTTGGCAAGAAATGTTGAATATTGCCTAAAATCCCGCGGTTTTCGTTGCTACCCGCGTCTTGCCGTCATTTCCCCGCATTTAACCTGACAAGCGAAGGCAAAATCGCTAAATCGGAAGCATCATGACCGCTCGCATCATCGCCAGTTCGCCTGTCGCTCGCATTTGCCGGCGCTCTTGCTGGCAGCAGCCTCGCGCAGGCGCCGAAACCGGCCGTCACCGCGTCAATGCCGCCGGCGAAGCCCGCGATCGCGGAGGAAAAATTACCGGCCAAGACACTGTTCTCAGCCGCGAAGCTGCCGAGCATCGGCAAGGCCGTGGCGATCGGCTACTACCCGCGCGGCTGTCTGCAAGGCGGCGTCGAACTGCCGGTCGATGGCCCCAACTGGCAGGTGATGCGGCTGTCGCGCAATCGCAATTGGGGCCATCCAGAATTGGTCAAATTCCTGGAGCGGTTCGCCCCGCTGGCCGCCAAAGCGACCAGCTGGAAGGGCATCCTGGTTGGCGACATGGCGCAGCCGCGCGGCGGGCCGCTGCCGTTCGGACATTTGAGCCACCAGATCGGGCTCGACGTCGACATCTGGTTCATGCCGATGCCGAATCATGAGCTCAGCAAGAAAGAGCGCGAGGATATTTCCGCCAGCAATCTCGTCGCCGCCGACAAACTGCACGTCAATCCGGAAACCTGGACGCCTGCCGACGTCGCCTTCATTCGCACCGCGGCGGAGCAGCCCGAGGTCGAGCGCGTGCTGGTCAACGCCGCGATCAAGAAGGAACTGTGCCGCGTCGAGGACAAAAACCATAACGGCTGGATGGCAAAGGTGCGGCCCTGGTACGGCCACAACGACCACATCCATGTGCGCCTGAAATGTCCGGCCGACTCGCCGAATTGCCGCAATCAGCCGCCGGTCCCCGTTGGCGATGGGTGCGGCAAGAAGGAGCTGGACTTCTGGTTCTCGGACGCGATCCTGCACCCGAAGCCGCGCAAGGAGCCGGCGGTCCCGCCCAAGCCGATCACGCTCGCCGACCTGCCGCCCGCCTGCAAAAACGTGCTCGACGCGCCGGCCGCCAAGCTAAGCGGAAGCCGCTGAACGGGATCGGCGATCGATCAAACTCCGTGATCGAAGCATCGTGAACATTCGTGCCGCCGATGTTCCCGGCGCGCGCCGATCGCGCTAGACTGGCAATATGGCCGACGATATCGCAATCTTGCGCGAACTGGAAAAGAAGATTCTCTGGCTCGCGAGCTGGACCATCCATAACGCCAATCATCTGCGCGAAAATAGCGACGGCCTAAAGGTCGGCGGCCACCAGGCCTCAAGCGCCTCGCTCGCAACCATCATGACCGCGCTTTACCTCGATGTATTGCGCCCGCAGGACCGCGTGGCGGTGAAGCCGCATGCCTCGCCGATCTTCCACGCCATCCAGTACTTGCTAGGCCGGCAGACGCGCGAGCGGCTGGAGGCGTTCCGCGGCTACAAGGGTGCGCAGAGCTATCCCTCGCGCACCAAGGATGCGGACGACGTCGACTTCTCCACCGGCTCGGTCGGGCTGGGCGTGGCGCAGACGCTGTTCTCCTCGCTGGTGCAGGATTACGTGCGCGCGCATGGCTGGGGCACCAAACGGCCCGAGGGGCGCATGGTCGCGCTGGTCGGTGACGCCGAGCTCGACGAAGGCAACATTTTCGAAGCGCTGCTCGAAGGCTGGAAACAGGGCCTGCGCAATTGCTGGTGGATCATCGACTACAACCGGCAAAGCCTCGACGCCGTCGTGCGCGAAGGATTGTGGGAGCGCTACGAGCAACTGTTCAAGAATTTCGGCTGGGACGTGGTGATCCTGAAATACGGCTCCCTGCAGCAGGCCGCATTCAAAGAGCCCGGCGGCGATCGACTGCGCCAATGGATCGACAGTTGCCCCAACCCGCTCTACTCGGCGCTGGTGTTCGCCGGCGGCGCCGCCTGGCGCAAGCGACTCAATGACGAGATCGGCGATCAGGGCGCCGTCAGCCGGCTGATCGAGAAACGCTCCGACGATGAACTTGCCGCCCTGATGAACAATCTCGGTGGACATGACCTACCGTCCTTGCTGCAGGCGTTTCACAACGCTGACAATGACCGGCCGACCTGCTTCATCTCCTACACGGTCAAGGGCTTCGGCCTGCCATTTGCCGGGCACAAGGACAATCACGCCGGCCTGATGACGCCGGCACAGATGGAGGTGTTCCGCAAGGCGATGGCGGTGCGCCCCGGCCACGAATGGGACAAGTTCGAAGGTCTCAGCTTGCCGGCAGAGAAATTGCAGAAATTCCTCGACCGCGTGCCGTTCGCCGCCGACACAGCGCGGCGTCTCGGCGCACCCGCCATCGACGTGCCGGAAACTTTGCCGATTGCCATCCAGCCCACGATGGCGACGCAGACAGGCTTCGGCTTGTTGCTCAATGAAATCGGCCGCGGCGATAGCGACCTGGCCCAGCGCATCGTCACCACCTCGCCCGACGTCACCGTCTCCACCAATCTCGGGCCCTGGGTGAACCGGCGCGGATTGTTCGCGCGCCAAGCGATGACCGACACCTTCAAGAGCGAACGCATTCCGTCGACGTTCAATTGGGAGTTCTCGCCCAAGGGCCAACACATCGAGCTCGGCATCGCCGAGATGAACCTGTTCATCCTGCTGTCGGCGCTCGGCCTGTCGCATTCGATCAACGGCGAGCGGCTGCTGCCGATCGGCACGCTGTACGATCCCTTCATCGCGCGCGGGCTCGATGCGCTCAATTACGCCTGCTATCAAGACGCGCGCTTCATTCTGGTGGCGACGCCGTCGGGCATCACACTGGCGGGCGAAGGCGGCGCGCACCAATCGATCGCCGAGCCGCTGATTGGGCTCGCGCAGGACGGTCTGGCGGCGTTCGAGCCGGCCTATGTCGACGAGTTGGCGGTCATCCTGCGCTGGGCCTTCGCCTATATCCAGCAGGATGGCGACGCGGCCCCGTCTGAGCGCAATTGGCTGCGCGATGAGACCGGCGGCTCAGTCTATCTGCGGCTATCGACGCGGCCGATCGAACAGATCGAGCGCACGATGACGCCGGAGTTGGCCCAGCAGATCGTCGATGGCGCCTATTGGCTGCGTAAACCCGGGCCGAACGCGCAGGTGATGGTGGCCTTTACCGGCGCGGTGGCGCCGGAAGCGATCGCTGCCATCGGCCTGATGGCGGAGGACCGCCGCGACGTCGGCTTGCTTGCCGTCACGTCGGCCGACCGGCTCAACGCGGGCTGGACCGCCGCGCAGCGCGCGCGCGAACGCGGGCTCGTGCATGCGCGATCGCATATCGAGCGGCTGTTGGCGGACGTGCCGGCGCATTGCGGCATCGTCAGCGTGCTCGACGGCCATCCGGCGACGCTGGCCTGGCTCGGCGCCGTCGCCGGCCACCGCACGCGCGCGCTCGGCGTCGAGCATTTCGGCCAGACCGGTTCGCTCGCCGAGCTCTACCGGCACTACGGCATCGACGCCAACGCCATTGTCGCGGCCGCGCAGGCGATCGCGCCCGGCCGGCCGATCAGGCACCTCAAGGCGCTGCCCTAATTCAGTAGCCGCCCATTATGCCGATGCCGAACAGCGCGCCGACAAAGCTGAAGATGACGAGATAAACGACGAACACGCAGACGATGACGGCGATCGTATAGATGACCGCCTTGCTCCGACGCGTTCGACAAGATTCATGACGCCGCTCCTCTGATCCTCACGTTGACGTTCAATGCGGTTGATCTTCCAAAATCATGGCGGCGCCCTTCTCAGCGATCATCATGGTCGGCGAATTGGTGTTGCCAGACGTGATCGACGGCATCACCGAGGCGTCCGCCACGCGCAATCCGTCGATGCCGATCACGCGCAGGCGGCAATCGACCACCGCATTCGCATCGTCGGCGCGGCCCATGCGGGCGGTGCCGACGGGGTGGAAAATCGTGGTGCCGATGTCGCCCGCCGCCTTGACCAGCGCGGCCTCGTCGTCGTCGCGCACCTGCGCGCCCGGCAGATATTCGACTGGCGAATATTGTCGTAGCGCCGGCTGCGCGACGATCTTGCGGGTGACGCGGATCGCATCGGCGGCGACGCGTTTGTCTTCCGGCGTCGCCAGATAATTCGGCCTGATCGCGGGAGCCGCGACAGGGTCCGCCGACTTCAACGTCAAACTGCCGCAACTCGTCGGCTGCACATTGGTGACGCTAATCGTAAAGGCCGGGAACGCATGCAGCGGGTCGCCGAACTTGTCGAGCGACAGCGGCTGGATGTGATACTGGAGATTGGCCCGATCCTGTGTGGAATCGGATTTGGTAAAGGCGCCGAGCTGCGACGGCGCCATGGTCAAAGGCCCGCGCCGGAACAAGGCATAGTTGACGCCCATCCATGCGCGCGCCAGCAGTGACGAATACATCTCGTTCAGCGTGGTGATACCGGTCACCTTGTAGATCATCCGCAGTTGCAGATGGTCGTGCAGATTGGCGCCGACGCCCGGCTTGTCGAGCAGCACGGGAATGCCAAGTTGCGAAAGCTGCGCTGCCGGCCCCACGCCCGACAGCATCATGATTTGCGGCGAGCCGATCGAGCCGGCCGCCATGATGACCTCACCGCGGCAACGGGCCGAACGTTCGACGCCATCCTGTCGCCAGCGCACGCCGGAAGCGCGCTTGCTGTCGAACAGCAAACCTTCGACCAGGCAACCGGTTTCCAGGCGCAGATTTTGCCGGCGCAAGACCGGTTTGAGGAAGCCGCGCGCCGCCGACCAGCGCCGCCCGCGCTTCTGGTTGACGTGGAAATAGCAGGAACCCTCGTTGTCACCGGTGTTGAAGTCGTTGCAGGGCGGAATGCCGTATTGCGCCGCCGCCTCGCGCCATACGTCGATGATGTCCCAGCGAATGCGCGGAAATTCGACACGCCATTCGCCGCCGACGCCGTGGTGCTCGCTTGCCCCGAGAAAATTGTCTTCATGTTTCTTGAAATACGGCAGCACGTCGTCCCACGACCAGCCGGGCAAGCCGAGCTGGCGCCAATGATCGTAGTCGCCGGCCTGACCGCGCATATAGACCATGGCGTTGATGGCCGAGGAGCCGCCGATCACCTTGCCGCGCGGATAATTGAGGCTGCGGCCGTTGAGGCCCGGTTCAGGCTCGGTCTTGAACATCCAGTCCGAGCGCGGATTGCCGATCGCGAACAAATAGCCGACCGGAATATGAAACCAGATCCAGTTGTCCCTGCCGCCGGCTTCCAGCAGCAGCACACGATTGGCCGGATCGGCCGACAGCCGGTTGGCTAGCACGCAGCCGGCCGAGCCCGCGCCCACTACGATATAGTCGAACTCGCCTTCGATGGGCGCCGCGTCTGCCATTGCCGGTTTCTCGCCTGCCGGATTGGACTTTACCTTGGCCGACGAGACTTGCTAGGCTTCGTCCGACCTCAGTGCACTGTGCGTGCACTGCAAAAGACGGAACGGCGGTTCCGACGATCGGTCGCTCCCAACCCTGATCCGACGCCAGCTCGGCGCCCCCACGGCGCCGGCGGAGAACCGCAATGTTCGCACGGCTTTTTGCCATTCTCAGCCTGTTCGCCGCCTTCGCCGGCGCGCCGCAGCCGCTCGCCGCGCAGGAGATTCTCACTGTATTCGCCGCAGCGTCGCTGAAAAATGCGCTCGACGACACCGATACGGCCTTCAGCAAGTTAGCCGGCATCAAGGTGGTAGCGAGCTATGCCGCCAGTGCCGCGCTGGCCAAGCAGATCGAGCAAGGCGCGCCGGCCGACGTGTTCATCTCCGCCGACCTCAAATGGATGGACTATTTGAGCGAACGCAAGCTGATCAAGCCGGACACCCGCATCAATCTGCTTGGCAACAAACTAGTGCTGATCGCGCCCAAGGACTCCAAAATCGACAAGGTCGAGATCGGCAAGGACTTCGACATCGCCAAGGTCGCCGCCGACGGCCGCATCGCGGTGGCCGACATCAAGGCGGTGCCGGCTGGGCTCTACGCCAAGGCGGCGCTGGAATCGCTCGGCGCCTGGGCGGCGGCGGAAAGCAGGCTCGCCATGGCCGAGAACGTGCGGGCGACGCTCGCCTTCGTTGCGCGCGGCGAGACGCCAATCGGCATTGTCTACGAGACCGACGCCAAGATTGAGCTGAAGGTGAAAATCGTCGGCGTATTTCCGGAAGGCTCCTATCCGCCGGTCACCTATCCGATGGCCGCAACCGTGACGGCGAAACCATCGGCCGGCGCGCTATCTCGCTTTCCTGCGCACAGGCGCGGCGAAGGCGATTTTCGAGAAATATGGCTTCATCTTTCTAATCCGGCCCGTGTCGTAGCGCCCGCGTGCTCGAACTTTCCCCCCAGGAATGGACCGCCGTCGCGCTGTCGCTGCGCATTGCGGCCGTGGCGACGTTCGTCGCGCTGCCATTCGGCATCGCCATCGCCACGCTGCTGGCGCGCAAATCGTTCTGGGGGAAGTCGTTGCTCGACGCCGTCGTGCATCTGCCGCTGGTGCTGCCGCCGGTGGTCACTGGCTATCTGCTGCTGATCACATTAGGCCGCAAGGCGCCGGTCGGGGCGTTTCTCGCGGATCATTTCGGCATTGTGTTCTCGTTCCGCTGGACCGGCGCCGCGCTCGCCTGCGGCATCATGGCGTTTCCGCTGATGGTGCGCGCGATCAGGCTCTCGATCGAGGCGATCGACCGCCGGCTGGAAGACGCCGCGGCGACGCTGGGCGCCAACCGCACCTGGTTATTCTTCACGATCACGCTGCCGCTGGCGCTGCCCGGCGTCATCGCCGGCATGATGCTCGCTTTCGCCCGCGCGCTCGGCGAATTCGGCGCCACCATCACCTTCGTCTCCAACATCCCGGGCGAGACGCAGACCATCTCGGCGGCGATCTACACACTCACGCAGGTGCCGGGCGGCGACCGCGCCGCGCTTTCGCTCGTGATCGTTGCCGTGATTATTTCGCTCGCCGCGCTGATTGCGTCGGAATGGTTCGCCCGCCGCGCTGCGGCGCGACTGCACGGGGTTTGAGATGCTAGCGGTCGACGTGGAAAAAAGGCTCGGCGAGTTCGCGGTAACAGCGAAATTCGTCAGTGAAACCGGCGCCACCGTCCTGTTCGGGCCGTCAGGCGCCGGCAAGACGACGGTCGTCAATATGATCGCCGGCTTGCTGCGGCCGGACCGCGGCCGCATCGTGCTCGATGACGAAGTGCTGCTCGACGACGCGGCCCGCGTCGACGTCCCGGCCTGGCAGCGGCGCATCGGCTACGTGTTCCAGGAAGGCCGGCTGTTTCCCCATCTCAGCGTGAAGCACAATCTCGACTACGGTCGCTGGATGGGCGGCCACCCAGCCGATCCGGCAGCGTTTGCGCACGCGGTCGAGTTGCTCGATATCGGCCATCTGCTCGACCGGCGGCCTGGCAAGCTGTCCGGAGGCGAACGGCAGCGGGTGGCGGTCGGCCGCGCGCTGCTGATGCGCCCGCGCCTCCTCCTGCTCGACGAGCCGCTCGCTTCGCTCGATGAGGCGCGGAAAGCAGATATCCTGCCCTACCTGGAACGGCTGCGCGACGAAGCCAAGGTGCCGATGATCTATGTCAGCCACGACGCGGCGGAAGTGAAGCGCATCGCCAGCCGCGTGGTGCGGGTGGACGGCGGCAAGGTGGTGGCGACGGGCGGGGTAGAGTTGTTATCCGCCTGATGTTGCGCGCAGACGGTGTATGATGGCGCGATGTTCCCACCTGAGCGAATCGTTTGCCTGACCGAGGAAACCGTGGAAACGCTCTATCTCCTCGGCGAGGAGCGCCGCATCGTCGGCGTGTCCGGTTATGCGGTGCGGCCGCCGCAAGTGCGCAAGGAAAAGCCGCGCGTCTCCGCTTTCATTTCCGCCGATGTGCCGAAGATCCTCGCGCTCAAGCCCGACCTGGTGCTGGCCTTCTCCGATCTGCAAGCTAACATCGTCGCCGACTTGATCCGTGCCAATGTCGCCGTCCACGCCTTCAATCAGCGCGACGTCGCCGGCATATTCGATATGGTCCGTACGCTCGGCGCGCTGGTCGGCGCGGCGAACAAGGCGGACGCGCTGGCCCGCACACTGGCCGACCGCATCGATGCGGTACACGAGCGAGCCATGCGCTTGCCGCGGCGGCCGCGGGTCTATTTCGAGGAATGGGATGACCCAATGATCTCCGGCCTCCGCTGGGTGTCGGAGCTGATCGAGGCCGCCGGCGGCATCGAGGTGTTCCCGCAACTCAGCCTCCGCAAGAACGCCAAGGACCGCATCGTGTCAGCCAGGAACGTGATCGGCGCCCGGCCCGACATCATCATCGGCTCCTGGTGTGGCAAAAAATTCGTGCCTGCCAAGGTCGCGGCCAGGCCGGGCTTTGCCCAGGTTCCGGCGGTCGCCACCGGCTGGCTGCGCGAGATCAAATCGACGCTGATCCTGCAGCCGGGGCCGGCGGCGCTCACCGACGGGCTCGATCAGCTCGCTGGAATCATCGCGGGCTGGGTCGAAAGCCACGCTGACTAAAGGCCATTTCGGGCGATAGAATCTTGGCGTCCCCTGTGCTATGCAGGGACAAATTCGAACCGCATAAGGACCTGATCGCGATGCAAGCCAATAAAATCCGCGCCGACCTGGGGATGGATCTGGCCCTGGTGGCATTCCTTATCGGGTTAGACGTGGTGGCGCGGCTGGTGCCGCATGCCCCGGGTTTCCTGCCGATCGCGGCCAGCGCGCTGTTCGCCGGCCGCATGCTGCGCGTCCCGGCTTTCGCACCGGTGGTGCCGGTGGCCGCTATGGTGCTCAGCGCCCTGGCACTCGGAGCTGACGATTGGCGCGTTTCGCTCATCGTCACCGTTGCGATTTCGCTGCCCGCTCTTGTCGGCATCGTGTCACGGCGCTGGCCTGGCATTGCGGCAACCGCTGCCGCCATGGTGCCCTGCTCACTCGCCTTCTTCGCCATTTCGAATTTTGCGGTCTGGGCCTTCAGCGGCATGTACACCCTCGACTTCGCCGGCCTGACCCAGTGCTACGTCGCCGCACTTCCGTTCCTGCAAAATACCGTGGCGGGCGATTTGTTCTGGACCGCGGTGCTGTTCGGCGGCGCCTGGGCCATCCAAAACGGGGCGATGCTGGCGGGCCGCGCCCGGTAAGCTAGCAATTTAGCCGATCCACATCTGCAATCGCGTCCACCATGACTTGAGCCGGCCGACTAAATCGGCCGCCTCTTCCGGCTCGGCCAGCCTTAGGCCCACGGTGGTGACGCGGCCATTGGCGACTTTGTGCGCCAGCAGCGCGATCGGGCCGAGCTGAACGATGTCGCCGGTCTTGGCCGGACGGCGGAGCTGCTCGGTGAAGAAGTCGGCAAGCGCCACCTCTATATGGTCGGCGGCAACCTGCAGGCCGTAAATGTCGGCCAGCGCCCCTAGCGTCGCGTCACCGGGCACGAAGAAATCGCCGAGCAGCCGCGGATCGGGCGCGGTCGGCGGCGGCATTTTGACGAAGAAGCGGTCGAGCGCCTGCGCTTTCTCTGGCGGCGCCAGCAGATAGACGTAATCGCCCTCGCGCACCGGATGGGCTTCCGCCGGCGTGAGGATTTCCTCGTTGCGCACGACCAAAGTCGGCCGCGCCCAGTTCGGAATCAGCCCGCGGCGCAAGAACGGACTGTTGGCCGGTACTGGATAGCCGACGATTTCGCGCGTCAGCTGGCCGGGCAGATCGAGCTCGACCCGCCGCGGCAGCGGATCGCTGCGCGCGAACGACATGTCGAGCTTACGGGCAGCATACGCCACGCTCCAGCCCTGGATCAGCAGCGACGACAGCACGACCACGAAGGCCACGTCGAAGAATAGATAGGCGGCCGGCAAACCGACCAGCAGCGGAATGGAGGCGAGAAAAATCGCCACCGCGCCGCGCAAGCCGACCCAGGACACGAACAGTTTCTCGCGCCACTGGAAACCGAAGGGGGCGAGACACAGGAATACCGCGACCGGCCGCGCCACCAGCATCAGGACTAGCGCAACCACGACGGCGCCGACCAGGCTGTCGGCCAGCCGGTGCGGCCATACCAACAGGCCGAGCAGCACGAACATCACGATCTGCGCTAGCCAGGTCACGGCGTCGAGAAACACGACGACGGAATTATGCGCGCGTGTCTGCCGGTTTCCGACGACAAGCCCGGCCAGATAAACTGCAAGGAAGCCGGACGAATGGGCCGTATTGGCGGATGCGAATACGACCAACGCACTCACCGCCACGAACGGTGCATGCAACCCTTGCGGCAGCGCGAGACGGTTGAGCACCAGGGTGACGATCAATCCGCCGGCGACGCCGATGATGCAGCCCAGCACCGTATCGCGCAGGAAAATCACCAACGCATGCGACCAGCTATGATCGCCGGCCAGCAGGAACTCCACCAGCAGCAAAGTGAGAAAAACCGCGAACGGATCGTTGGTGCCGGACTCGACTTCCAGCGTCGCGCGCACGCGCGGGCGCAGCCGCAACCCGCGCGCATTAATCAGCAGGAATACCGCCGCCGCGTCGGTGGAGGCTACCACGGCGCCGATCAATAGGGCTTGCATCCAGCTTATGCCGAGCACCAGCTTGGCGACCGGCGCGGTCAGCAAAGTGGTGATCAACACGCCGGCGGTCGCCAGCGTCGCCGCCGGCGCCAGCACGTTGCGGAAGGTGGCGAGCCGCGTGCGCAGGCCGCCGTCGAACAGGATCAGCGCCAGCGCGATCGAGCCGACGGCATAGGCGGTGCCGACGTTGTCGAATTTCAGACCGCCCGGGCCGCCCTCGCCGGCCAGCATGCCGAGCAGCAGGAACACCAGCAGCAACGGCGCGCCGAAGCGCAACGCGACTAGGCTCGACAGAATGCCGGCCAGGACCAGCAGACTGCCGAGCAGGATGGCGATGCTGAAGAAGTCGAGCGAGGCCATGCGAAACGAATCTCCTCCCGTATAGGAGGGTTTCGCAAGCTCAAGAGCAACGGAAAATCAGTGGTAGACGCCCCACCCGTTCCCGCGAAAGTGGAGACGTAGCTCTTGCCTTTTCTTGCTGGATTCCCGCTTGCGCGGGAATGAGCGGAACTTCCGCCCGCGTCCCGGAATGACAAATATTAAAACGCCACCTTGTCTCCGCCCTTGAGCGAGAGGATTTCGCGGGCCTCGTCCGAGGACGCGATCTCAAGCCCGAGGCCTTCGAGAATCTTGCGCACGTTGGTCACTTGCTGGGCGTTGGATTCAGCCAGCTTGCCGGCGCCAATCCAGAGCAAATCCTCCATGCCAACCCGCACATTGCCGCCCATGGCCGCCGCCTGAGCCGCGACCCGCATCTGATTGGCGCCAGCGCCGAGCACCGACCAGTGATAATTGTCACCGAGCAAGCGGTCGGCGGTGCGCTTCATCATGATGACGTCTTCGGGATGCGCTCCGATGCCGCCGAGGATGCCGAACACCGACTGCACGAACAGCGGCGGCTTGACGAGGCCGCGGTCGAGAAAATGCCGCAGCGTGTAAAGATGGCCGATGTCGTAGCACTCGATCTCGAATCGAGTGTTGTTGCCGGCACAGGTTTTGAGAATGTATTCGATGTCGGCGAAGGTATTTTTGAAGATGCGCTCGTGCGAGCCCTCGAGATACGGCTCTTCCCAGGCGTGTTTGAACTTGCCCTTGTAGCGCGGGATCATCGGATAGAGACCGAAATTCATCGAGCCCATGTTGAGCGAGGCGACTTCCGGCTTGAAGGTCGCCGCCGGCTTGACGCGCTCCTCCACCAGCATGGTCGGCGCGCCGCCGGTGGTGATATTCACCACCACGTTGGAGCGTTGCTTGATCACCTTGAGGAAGGGCGCGAAAGCCTCCGGCGACTGGTCGGGACGGCCGTCTTGCGGGTTGCGCGCATGCAGGTGAACGATGGCCGCCCCCGCCTCGGCCGCCCCGATCGCGGCATCAGCAATCTCTTGGGCGGTCACCGGAATATGCGGCGACATCGAGGGCGTGTGGATCGAGCCCGTAATGGCACAGGTGATGATAACTTTGCGCGACTTCGCCATGAGCTTTCCATCCCGGTAAAGTGAGGCTTTTGATTTCACGATTGGACTAGGGCGGCGATCCTAGAGTATCAGCCGTGTCCAAGTCACCCTTTTCACTTGCGCATGACCTATTCCGAAAACGGGTCCCATCCCCGATCAAGTCCGGGACATGCTTTCCGGGATCATGCGCTGGAGCCATCGCCGTGGACGTAGAGCCTCAACCTGCGGCGGCATGGCCTTCCGGTATCCTGATCGGGGTATTGTGCGGCACTGGCGCCGCACTCGGCTGGGCGGCCGGGTTTGTCGCAGCCAAGCATGGCATCAGCGTCGGCTTCTCAGCCGCAGATTTGGCCCTGCACCGCTTCTTCTGGTCCGGGCTGCTGCTGATGCCGCTCGTGCTGCGTGACGGCATTACCGACCTTGGCGGCATCGGCTGGGGCCGCGGGCTGGTGATGAGCGTGCTGTCGGGGCCGCCGCAAGCGATCATCGCCTATACCGGCTTCATGCTGGTCCCGCTCGGTCACGGCACCACCATCCAGCCGGCCTGCGCGGCGCTGTCCGGATTGATCCTCGCCACGCTGATCCTGGGCGAGCGCCCAACCGGGCAGCGTGTCCTCGGCGGCGCGACGATCATCGCGGGCCTGTTGGTGTTCGGCGTGGAGTTGATCACTACTATCGGCAGTCACGGCGTCGGCGGCGACCTGCTGTTCGCCACCGCCGGCCTGTTCTGGGCAACCTTCGGCATCCTGCTGCGCTATTGGCGCGTGTCCGGCACACGCGCGGTGGCGGTCGTCGGAGCGCTGTCGGTTCTGGTGTTCGCGCCGTTGCACGCGATTTTCGTCGGCTATGACGGAATCCTCCGCATGGGCCTGGTCGAGAATCTCCTGCAGATCGTGGTGCAGGGCATTCTCGCCGGCATGTTGCCGATCTATCTGTTCGCGCGCGCGGTGATCCTGCTCGGCGCCGGGCGCGCGGCGACATTCCCGGCGCTGGTGCCGGGCTTCTCGATGATCATCGGCTATCTCGCGCTCGGCGTGGTGCCGAGCATCCCGCAGCTGATCGGACTGGTGATCGTAGTGATCGGCTTCCGCTTCACGCTGCGATAGCTCGCTGTCACTCTGGCCCGGCGTATTTTCCCGCTGTCTGCGGGAACATGTTCTTGATGATCTTGAATTTCGAGATGTCCACGGTCGCGTCCATGTGCATGAAGATCACGGCGTCGCGCAGCACCTTCTCAATGCCGAAGTCGAGCATGATGCCGTTGCCGCCATGCAATTCGACCGCGTGCTGGGCGACCTTCATGATCTCTTCGGACGCAAACAGCTTGGCCATGTTAACCAGCGTCTCGGCTTCAGGCGCATTGTCGTCCACAGCTTGGGCGGCGCGCTCGAGCAGCGCGCGCACCGCCTCGATTTTGGTCGCCATTTCGGCGAGCCGCAGCGCCACCGCCTGATGCTTGATCAGGATGCGGCCGCCCTGCACGTAGTTCTGCACATACTCCGCCGTCGCCTCGAAGGCGCGCACGCCGACGCCGAGGTTCTTGGCCGCCTGGATAATCTTGCCCGGACGGAAATAGACGCCGGCCGAACCCATCGCGCTATCGTGCACAAGCAGGTGATCGTCCGGCACGAACAGGTCCTCGAACACCATCTCGCCATTGTTCATGAAACGGCAACCGAGCGTCTCGTTGCAGCGCGCGACCGAGAAGCCTTTGGTCTCGCGCGGCACCAGGAACGACGAAGTGCCCTGCAACATGCCGACCTTCGGGTTGGTGTTGGCGTAGACGACATAGAGACTGGCGTCGTAGCCGTTGGAGATGAACTGCTTGCGGCCATTGATCACCCAGCCGCCATCCGCTTTGACGGCCTTGGTCTGCATCGCCGCTTCCGGCACGTTGTAGGGCAGCCAGCGGTCGGAGGCGCCGCGCGGCTCGGTCAGGCAATGCGCCATCAGGAATTGCGGCTCCGCCACCAGTCGCTTGAACCATTTCTCCTGCAAATGCTTCGGCGCGAACTGGCGTAGCAGCACCGACACTTTCCAATTCTGCACCATCTTGTCGGCCAGCCCTGAATCACCGCGCGCGATTTCCTCGGCGACCAGTGCGAAAGTTTTTACTTCCGTGCCCTTCTCGAGTTCAACGCCGCCGAACTCCTCCGGCACGCCGAGGGTGCGGATGCCGATCTTCTCGGCCTCTTCCAGGATGCGGATCGGCAGCCGATCCTCCGGCACCATCGACCATTCGCGCTGCCAATTCTGCTTGATGAAGGGCAGCACCACCTCATCGACGAAATCGCGGCAGCTCTGCCGCATCATCCGTTGCTCTTCCGACAGTCCTCGGTCTCTTGGCATCGTGTCCAACATGGACGTATTCCTTCCTGATCCCGGCCCAATGCTCGCGATGGCGGAGAGCGTAGCCGGTCTTGTTGTGCTTTTGTGCGATTTTACGCGGCCTTGCGGCTCGCCAGAAATTCGCCCATGCGCCCGAGCGCCTTCAGGATGTTCTCGGTCGAGTTGGCGTAGCTGAGCCGGACATAGCCCTCGCCGAGTATGCCGAAGTCCGGCCCGCCGATGATGGCGACACTGGCGTCTTCCAGCAGCGACGAAGCCAGCGCCTTCGCTTTCCAGCCGGTGCGCTTGATGTTGGGAAATGCGTAGAACGCGCCTTTCGGCGTCGCGCACGATACGCCGGGCAGCTTATTCAGGCCTTCGACCACGACCTTGCGGCGCTTGTCGAATTCGGCGACCATTTTCCAGACTTCGTCCTGCGGACCCTTGAGCGCTGTCAGCCCGGCATATTGCGCCGAGGCGTTGACGCAAGAATGGAGATTGACTGCCAGCTTGCGCGCATAGTCGTAGAGCTTGCCCGGCCACACCGCGTACCCGAGCCGCCAGCCGGTCATGGCATAGGTCTTCGACCAGCCGTTGAGCAGGATCAGGCGGTCGCGGATCGAGGGATAGGACAAGAGACATACATGCGTCTCGCCGTCGTAGACCATGTGGTCGTAGATTTCGTCCGACATGACGCATACATCTGGCCACTTCTCGAGACCGCCGACGAGCTTGTCCACTTCCGCCTTGCCGGTGACGCCACCGGTCGGATTGGCCGGCGAATTGAGGATCAACAGCCGCGTCTTCGGCGTGATTAGCTTGAGCGTCTCCTCCGCTGAGAAAGCAAAGCCGTTCTCCTCGCGGATCGGCACTGGCACCGGCTTGGCGCCAGTGAACTCGATCATCGAACGATAGATCGGGAAGCCGGGATCGGGATACATGATCTCGGCGCCCGGCTCGCCGAACATCAGGATCGACATAAACATGGTCGGCTTGCCGCCGGGCATGATCATCACGCTGTCGGGCGAGACCTCGACCTTGAACCGCTTGTGCAGGTCGGCTGCCACCGCCTCGCGCAAAGGCGGAATGCCGGTCGCCGGCGTGTAGCCGTGATGGCCGTCGCGCAGCGCCTTCACGGCCGCCTCGACGATGAAATCCGGGGTGCGGAAATCGGGCTGCCCGATACCGAGATTGATGATGTCGCGGCCCTGCGCGATCAAGGCATTGGCGCGGGCGAGCACCGCGAAGGCATTTTCCTCGCCGATGCGGTCAAACGCGGCGATCGTTTTCAGCATGGTCTCACTCCCCGGCGGCGGGCCGCTGAACGGATTTAGCGGCAGCGCGATCCCGATTTCGCGCGCAGTTCACCCGATCGGGCGGGGAAAATCAAATCGAGCGTGAGCGCTCAGTTCTCGCCGCCGTAGTGGCTGCCCAGGTCCCGCAGGATCTGCGAGCGAATGAACGGATCGGGATCGTCGCCGAGATAGTCGGTACCATTGTAGACAGGCCCGGCCGGAAACAGGTTCGTCCCGCGGTAGCGCGAATTTGCGGTGGCCGCGGGACGAAGGGCCGTGACATGTTTCTTGTGCTTGCGCGCCTCGGCGGCGTCGGCCGGCGCAGTGGCAAGAACGAAGGCGAGAGCGATGGCGGTTACCAGCAGTTTGACCGCAAGCGATGCCATGGATGCACCCCTTCATCATGTCGAGGATAACTGATGATCCGGCCGACGAAGCTAAGCAAGGGTGCACGGAAGCGATTTGGATCACAACTCGGTGTCGGAATATTAGTCGCCGGCAGGTGTTAGACGCGGCCCAAGCGGAGCTATTGCGGCGCAAGCAGGTCGGGGCATAACGGGGATGACTGGCGCTCATGGATGCATCACGGAATGGCATTGTCCTCGCGCGCGCAAACGTGGCACGGTCGCGGCCGTTTCTATTCCGGGGTTTTCCATGGCCAACCCGTCAACGACCGAAAAGCGCAACATCTTCTGCCGCCTCCATGATTCTGGCTGCTTCGCCATCCCTAACCCGTGGAACGTCGGCACCGCCCGTTACCTGCAGGGGCTCGGCTTCAAGGCGTTGGCGACCACCAGCTCGGGTTACGCCCATGCGCAAGGTTACGCCGATGGAGCGCAATCGTGCGATGAGGTTCTCGCTCATTTCCGCGAGATCGCCGCGGCCACCGACGTGCCGGTGAACGCCGACTTCGAGGGTGGCTTTGCCGACGATCCAGCCGGCGTCGCCGAAAATGTGCGGCTGTGCGTGGCGACCGGCGTGGCCGGACTGTCGATCGAGGACTCGACCGGCGATCCGGATCGGCCGCTCTACGAATTCGACCTCGCGCTCGCCCGCGTGAAGGCTGCGCGGGCGGCGATCGACAAGGCCGGCGGCGACGTCGTATTTACCGCCCGCACCGAGGGCTTCATCCGCGGCAGGCCCGACCTGGACGAGACCATCCGCCGGCTGAAAGCCTTTGCCGATGCCGGCGCCGATTGCCTTTATTCGCCCGGCATTAAGACACGCGAGCAGATCGAAGCGACCGTGAAGGCGGTTGCGCCGAAGCCGGTCAATTTTCTCAACAGTGGCGCGTTCGGCTTTACGGTCAAAGACCTCGGCGAGATGGGCGTGCGGCGCATCAGCGTGGGCGGCACTTTGGCGCGCGCCGCCATGAATGCGTTCATCAACTCGGCGCGCGAGATCGCCAACGAGGGCAAGTTCGATAGTTTTGCCGGCGTGGTATCGAACGCCGAACTCAACAAGTTTTTCAACGACGATCGCGCGAAACGCTCATCGTGATGACCAGCTCGGAACCCCACCCGGACACCGGCCAGCCGATCGGTTTGCCGGTCGATACCGCGCCTGCGAAGCGTCCAGGCACAGTGACGCTGCAAGGCCGCTACGGCCACCTTGAAAAACTCGAGCGGCGGCACGCGACGGACCTATGGACCGCATTTGCAGGGCACGACACCGTCTGGACCTATATTTCGACCGACGGACCATTCGCGAACGCCACAGAGTTTTCCGCGTTTATCGGCAAACGCGCGGCGGCGCCTGACCCATACGCCTACGCCATCATCGACGCCTCCGGCCGCGCCGTCGGCTATTTGACGCTGATGGAAATTCGGCAGCAGATGCGGGTCATCGAGGTCGGCCACGTGCTGTACTCTCCGGCGCTGCAGCGTAAGCCGCTTGGAACCGAGGCGCAGTTTCTGCTAGCCCGCTATGCGTTCGAAACGCTTGGCTATCGCCGCTATGAATGGAAATGTAATGCGCTCAACGCGGCGTCGCGGCGCGCCGCGCTTCGCTTTGGCTTCACCTATGAAGGCACCTTCCGCCAGCACCTGATCGCCAAGGGCCGCAACCGCGACAACGCCTGGTTCTCCATGCTCGACAGCGAATGGCCAGCGCGCAGGCGCAACTTCGAGCGCTGGCTGGCGCCGGACAACTTCACCACTGATGGGCGGCAGAAGACCAGCTTGAGCGCGATGAACTGCGTGGCGGAATGAGCAATTCCGCCCAGTCGCTGCCTAGCCTCATGCAGCATCGGCCCTTCGTGCTGTTCTGGATGGCGCGCCTCTGCTCCACCGTGGGCTACCAGATGCTGGCCTTGACTATCGGCTGGCAGGTCTACGAGTTGACCAACAGCGCGTTCGATCTCGGTCTAGTCGGGCTGATCCAGTTTATGCCGGCGGTCGTGCTGACACTGCTGATCGGTCACGCCGCCGACCGTTACGACCGCCGCCTGATCGTACGCACTGCGCAAGGGGCCTATGCCCTTTCCGCGGTCATGATCATCGTTGCCTTGATTGCCGACGTATTGACGCGCGACCTGCTGTTCGGCGTGGTGTTCCTGATTGGCTGTGCGCGCGCCTTCGAGTTACCGACCGCGCATTCGCTGGTGCCCGCGCTGGTGCCAACGCCGATGATCGCGCGCGCGGTGGCGGCCTGGACCTCGGCCAACCAGGTCGCGGTGATCTGTGGTCCGGCGCTGGGCGGCCTGATCTACACGATAAGCCCGAAGCTGGTCGGCTCCCTCTGCTTGGTGTTTTTCACAGCCTCCATCACGCTCGTGACCTTCGTGCGCGCCAAAGGGCCGGTCGCCAACCGCGAGCCGCCGACTTTCGCGTCGGTGATGGCCGGGTTTGAATATATCCGCACGCGGCACCGGCTGCTCGGTGTCATCACGCTTGATTTGTTCGTGGTGCTGCTCGGCGGTGTCACGGCGCTACTGCCGATCTTTGCCCGCGACATCCTGGCCGTCGGCCCGATCGGCCTCGGGCTGCTGCGCTCGGCGCCAGCCGCCGGCGCGTTGATTACTTCGATCGTGATGTCGCGACGTCCGGTCGAGCGCCGTATCGGCCGCAAGATGTTCGCCGTAGTTGCGATCTATGGCATGGCGACCATCGCTTTCGCCCTGTCCACGTCGTTTCCCGTTTCGCTCCTTGTACTGACCGCGCTCGGCGCTTCCGATGCGGTGAGCATCGTGATCCGCTTTTCGCTGGTGCAGATCGAAACGCCGGACGACAAGCGCGGGCGGGTGAGCGCGATCAATTACCTTTTTGTCGGTTCGTCGAATACGCTGGGCGAATTCGAGTCCGGCGCGGTCGCTGCCTGGCTGGGCGTAGTGCCCTCGGTGTTGATCGGCGGCTTTGGCTCGTTGCTGATCGCCGCAATCTGGATGCTATTATTCCCCGACCTGCGCCGCATCGACCGCTTCGAGCCGGCGGATAAGAAGGAAACGAGGCCTTAAATGCACATTCTGATTACCGGCGCGGCCGGGATGATTGGCCGCAAGCTTACGACGCGGCTGGTCATCGACCGGGCGCTCGGCGCCCGGCCGATCGAAAAGTTGACATTGATCGACATTGTCGCGCCGACGCGACCCATGGGCTTTTCCGATCACGTCAAAACCCGGGCTGCCGATCTCGCCGCACTGGGCGTTGCGGAAAAAGCGATCGCGGAGCGGCCGGAGGTGATCTTCCACCTCGCCGGCGTGGTGTCGGGCGAAGCGGAAACCGATTTCGAGAAGGGCTATCGCGTTAATCTCGATGGCACCCGTGCGCTGCTGGAGGCAATCCGCGCGGTAAGCGGTGGCTACAAACCGAAACTTGTGTTCACCTCGTCGATCGCGGTGTTCGGCGCGCCGTTCCCGGAGGCGATCGCCGACGACTTCCATCTCACGCCGCTCACCTCCTACGGCACGCAGAAGGCGATCTGCGAACTGCTGCTTGCCGACTACACTCGGCGCGGCTTTCTAGAAGGCGTGGGTATTCGATTGCCGTCGATCGTTGTGCGGCCTGGCAAGCCGAACAAGGCAGCGTCGGGATTCTTCTCCGGCATCATCCGCGAACCGCTGGCCGGACACGAGGCGATCCTGCCGGTCGCCGACAGCGTGCTGCATTGGCATGCAAGCCCGCGCTCGGCGGTCGGATTTCTCATTCATGCCGCCGGTCTCACGCGCGCGCAGTTGGGCGACCGCGTCAATCTCACCATGCCGGGCGTGTGCTGCACGGTCGGTGAGCAGATCGCCGCCTTACGCCGCATCGCTGGCGATAACGTCGCCGGGCGCATCAAGCGCGCGCCGGACGAACTGGTCGAACGCATCGTGGCCGGCTGGCCGCGCCGCTTCGATACGCGCCGGGCGCTTGCGCTCGGCTTCAAGGTCGAGGCTACGTTCGACGACATTATCCGCGCCCATATCGAGGACGAGCTGGGCGGCAAGATCGATTAGTTCCTCAGGAAAGCGTACGCTTGCGCCATTCACCGCAAGCCTTACATTACTTGCCATGACCTACGTTGACGCCGCCGTCGCTCCCCTCCGCAAGACCGGCCAGATCAAGATCCACGGCCACGCCGCATTTGAAGGCATGCGCAAGGCTGGGCAATTGGTCGCGCGCTGCCTTGATATGCTGGTCGAGCATGTCGGGCCGGGCGTACCTACCGAAAAAATCGATAAGCTGGTATTCGACTATGCGATGGATCACGGCGCGCTGCCGGCGACACTGATGTATCGCGGCTACAAGAAATCGACCTGCACCTCGCTCAATCACGTGGTCTGCCACGGCATTCCCGGTGATAAGCCCCTCAAGGAAGGCGACATCGTCAATATCGACGTGACGCTGATCCTCGACGGCTGGCACGGGGATTCCAGCCGCATGTTCGCTATCGGCGAAATTCCGCGCCGCGCCGAGCGGCTGATAGAAGTGACCCACGAGGCCATGATGCGTGGCATCGCAACCATCCGGCCCGGCTCTACCACCGGCGACATCGGCGCCGCGATCCAGACGTACGTGGAGGGGCAGCACATGAGCGTGGTACGTGACTTCTGCGGCCACGGTCTCGGCCGCCTGTTCCACGACGAGCCCAACATCGTCCACGTCGGGCGCCCGGGTGAAGGCATCGTGCTCAAGCCTGGCATGTTCTTCACGGTGGAGCCGATGATCAATATCGGCCGCCCGCACGTGAAGGTGCTGTCTGACGGCTGGACCGCCGTGACCCGCGACCGCTCGCTATCGGCCCAGTTCGAGCACACCGTCGGCGTTACCGATAAAGGCGTTGAGGTGTTCACTTTTTCCCCGGCCGGCCTGCACAAGCCGCCGTACCGGCGCTGATCCCCTATCAACAAAACTCTCACTCGTGGATAGCGCGCGGCTGAACTACATGCCGGCAGGGGCGTGGCTGAGTTATTTATGGCGGAAAAGCGTAGCGACGACGATCGGAAGAGCGGCCTTTCCGAGGCTTCTCCGCATTATCATGGCCATCGCAAACGGCCGCGCAGGCGCTTTCGCGAGGCCGGCGCCAAGCCGTCAGAAGACGGCGGCGCCGCGGCCAAGTGAAGAAGCGGCCAGTGCTGTCGTCCTGGTCGAGCGTGCTCGACCATTGCCGCACCGCTATGGCCTTCGCCGACAAGCAGCCGTTCCGCGTGCTGTTCCTCCACGGCGCCACCAGCTCATCGCCGACGAATTGCAGCAGGTCGGCCGCGACGTGGTCAAGCGCGCGCTCGAACTCTCGGCCACCACGCTGATCTTGGTGAACAATCATCCGTCGGACGATCCGACGCCGTCGCGTGCGGACATTCAGATGATGCAGGCGATCGTCGACGTCGCCAAGCCACTCGGCATTTCCGTGCACGACCACATCATCGTCCCAAGGAAGGCCACGCCAGTTTCAAGGGATTGCGATTGATCTGAGTGCGCCCTCAGGCGGCTGCGGGCGCCAGACTTCGGCTGCCGGATTCGATTATCCAGCGCGTGATCCTGGGCCAATATTCGGCGAGGATCGTTCTTCCCATGAACAATCCACCGTGGCTGCAGGGCGCCATCGCCTTGCGAATGGCGTGTGCCGGGGTGCCGACCAGGCGCTCGGTTGCCAATAGTTGCGCCGGTGCGACCAACTCGTCGTCGCGCGCCGCCAGCAGGAAAACCGGGGCTCGCATAGTCGCCAAATCAATTTGTTCCCCCAAGGCGATAAACTGACCGGCCGCGATCTCGTTTCGTTTGTACAGCTTCTCGATCACCTCGAGGTAATAAGTTCCCGGCAGATCGACGGTCCACGCGTGCCAGTCCCGGAATATCGCTTCCAGTTCCGCGAAGGCGGGCGAGCCGATCGGTTCCGGCGTTTGCAACATCTGATGAATATCGTTGGTGTCGATCGTTTCCGATCCCCAAAACTTTTGCACCTTGTGGCCGAGAACACGACCGTCACCCAGCTTCACCAGTTCATGAAACAGCGCCAGAGGGCTGGCGTCAGCGAGCGCCGACAATGCCGATTGCCCGGCGGCAATATCGATCGGGGCGCCGGCCAGCACCAGTTTGCGCACCTTAGCGGGAAAACGCGCGGCATAGACCAGCGACAGCCAGCCGCCCTGACAAAGCCCGACCAGATCGACGATACCGCCGAGCTGGTCGACCAGTACGTTGAGCGCGGCGAGATAGTCGTCGATGCCTAAAAAACGCATCTCCGCTGTCGCCGAACGCCAATCGGTCACGAACAGCCGCCTCAGTCCGGCGTCGCGCAATGCCACGACCAGGCTATGACCGGGCGCCAGATCGGCAACGGCCGCGCCATGCAGCGCAAACGGCGCACAAAGCAAAGTTGGAACGCCGTCCTTAACGGTGCTGAAATCGCGCAGCCGCACGGTCTTCAATTCGAGCGCGATCGTGTTCGGCGTGGCCCATGTCGGCTCACGGACGGCCGGGCCGTCTCCTGCACCCATTGCAAGACTGACGAAATTCTTAGCCAGCAAGGCGGCAACCTCACTCGCCGAGGCTGCGGCAAATGCCGGCCACATAAACGCGAAACGCGAATCTTCCCGTGCCGTTGGCTCATACATAAAGAAAATCTGTCACAAAAGCGGGCCGGCCGTGTTGTTCTACGTCAAGTGGCCTCGAATTGTATATTCATATTAAAATTCAAAAGCTTCGCGGTTGGCCTAGAGTCGCTGCCACGATTTCACTGTTGCAGCACATAGGTCCCGGGCGCGTCGGCGAGCGGAGCATGGTCGGCCGCGCCCATTTTGGGCGGATCGACCGATTCGCCCGACCCTGCCGCGAGCCAGGCGACCCATTCCGGCCACCAGGAACCATGCTTTTGCGGCGCTTGCGCCAGGAAAGTTTCCGGATCGACGTAACGATCGTCCGCTTTCCTAGTCATCACCTGGAAGCTGCGCGCATCATGGCCTGGCTCGGACACGATTCCGGCATTGTGGCCGCCGGTGGCGAGCAGATAGGTCACATCGGTGTCAGTCAAGAAATTAACCTTGTAGGTAGACCGCCACGGCGCAACATGGTCGCGCACGGTGCCGACATTGAAGATCGGGACGCGAATATCGGTGAGTGCGACCGGCTTGTCGGCGACGAGATAGCGGCCCTCGGCCAGATCGTTGTTCAGGAAAAGATGCCGCAGATATTCCGAATGCATGCGATAGGGCATGCGGGTGGCGTCCGCGTTCCACGCCATGAGGTCGATCATGGGCGTGCGCTCGCCCATCAAATAGTCACGCACCATGCGCGACCAGACCAGGTCGCTGGACCGAAGCATCTGGAAGGCGCCCGCCATCTGGGTGGCATCGAGGAAGCCCTGCTCCCACATCATGTCTTCGAGGAAGGCGACCTGGCTTTCGTTGATGAAGAGCATCAGCTCGCCGGCGTCGGTAAAGTCGATCTGCGCAGCCAGCAGCGTAATGGATTGCAGACGATCGTCGCCGTCGCGCGCCATGGCCGCGGCCGCAATCGACAGCAGCGTGCCGCCGAGGCAATACCCGACGGCATGGACCTTTTGGTTCGGTACGACTGCGCGGACCGTGTCGAGCGCCGCCATGACACCGAGCGTGCGGTAATCCTCGATGCCGAGATCGCGGTCGTCCGGGCTCGGATTCTTCCACGAAATCATGAAAACTGTGAAGCCCTGCTCGGTCAGATACTTCACCAGCGAGTTCTGCGGAGACAGATCGAGGATGTAATATTTCATAATCCACGCCGGAACGATGAGCACAGGCTCCGGCCGTACCTTGCCGGTCGCGGGCGAGTACTGGATCAACTCGATCAATCGATTGCGATAAACGACCTTGCCGAGCGTCGCCGCAACGTTGCGTCCGACCACGAAATCCTCGGCGCCAAATGGCTTCTTTCCGCTGACAGCGCGCTCCCAATCTTCCGCGAGATTGCGTAGGCCGCTCACCAGGTTCATCCCGCCTTTGCTGACCGTTTGCCGAAGGACCTCGGGATTGGTGGCCAGAAAATTCGACGGCGAGAACATATCGAGGATCTGGCGCGATACGAACTCCGCCATCGCTTCATGGTGCTTAGTGACGCCGCGAATACCGGTGGTAGCGTTGTGCCACCATTGTTGCTGCAGCAAAAAAGCCTGAGCTAAGAAATTATATGGCGGTTTCTGCCAATCCGCGCCGTCGAACCGCCGATCTTGCGGCAATGGCTCGATGCAGCACGACGTCTTGCCGCCCTCCAACGCACAGCGGAACGCATAGTTGGCGAAGCGGGCCGTTTTTCTCGTTGCCTTGTCGACGAGCTGCAGCCGCTTGCCGGGTGAAACGGCAAGATGTGTCGCCCAATCGAAATAGGCCTCAGTGAGCGCCGCCGGCGACAGGCCAAACGTGAAACGCGCAATCGTGGCATGCAGCGAGCGATCGGTAATGTCGGCGAGCGCGGTCACCGCATAGGAATCGCGCGCATCGATCTCCTCGCTCGAAGCGATTCCGCCTGCCTTCGGAACGAGGCGTAACGCCGCCTTATCGACGCCCGGCTTCGCGCCAACGAGCGCATCCGGCGGCCGGGGAACTGCAATTGTCATAGCCCACCTAATGTTTCCGCCGTTCCGTTTCTTCGGAACGGCTTTAAACCGCGAAAAATTGGCGGAAATCTAACGCTTTTGTTGCGATGCGCTATGATCTGTATCAATCGGTAATATGGTCTTGATTAATCAGGGGTGCGCGGCCGCCGTTTCGATTACTGGCGTACTAGCATGATCGGATCGTTGCTCTCCGGGACGCGCCGCCAAGTCTTCGCGTCGACCTCCTCGAAGCGCCACGGATTGCCGCGCGCCGGAACCAGCATCACCTCGTCACGATCGATCCGCCATAGCGTCAAATTCAGACGCGCAACCGCTGGATCGCAACCCGGCTTGACGGTCAACGCCAAACCGTCCTGAGCGGCGGTCGTCGCCAGGGTCAACCGGCACAGCGGCGTACCGTTGGCGCGCACGATCGCCCAGTCGCCAGCCACCTGCTCCGGCGGCTTCGGCGCTGCACCGGCGGCCGCGGCATTTTGCAGGAACAGCACGCCGATGCCGGGCGTCGGCGCCTCGTAGATGCCGTCCTCCACCTCGCTAAATTCCACCAGCGATTTACCCTGGGCGTCAAGCAAGTGCAGCAGGTCGTTTTCCGGATAATTCCAGCCGACGATATCGTTCACCAGCGGAAACAGACTGCCGCAGTTCTTGTCGAACTCGGCCTTGAAACCGACCGGCGCAGGATCACTTTTTAAGGTCACCGTGCAAATCTTGTCGCGGTCGGCGTTGGAGAATTCCCAGGTGCCAATCACTACCTTGGCGGACTCGCCGAGCGTGGCCGGTGCCTGCGCCAGTGTGGCGCCGGTCATACACAGCCACGTCAATCCGATAAGCGCGAGACGAGCCATGACGACTCTATAGCACATGGCCGGCGGCAGGAATTTCACGACCGCTTGGGCGGGGTTTCCGGAACCGGTGTGAGCGGCGGCTTGCCCGCCGCCC
Source organism: uncultured Alphaproteobacteria bacterium (assembly GCA_963709855.1). Taxonomy (GTDB): domain Bacteria; phylum Pseudomonadota; class Alphaproteobacteria; order Rhizobiales; family Xanthobacteraceae; genus Pseudolabrys. Next base: position 113,811 of record CAVPXX010000005.1, read on the forward strand.
AGGCCAGGATGTTGTCAACCACGAGCTGGTCCATGGCCGCGCGCGTCACCTCGGTGGAAGAACCAAGATGCGGGAACAGCACAATGTGGTCCATCTCCATGAGCTCCTTAGGCACCTGCGGCTCCTTGGCAAATACGTCGAGACCGGCGGAATAGATCGTACGGTTCTTCAGCGCCTCAATCAGGGCCGGCTCGTCGACCACCGACCCGCGCGCCATATTGATGAGGATGCCATTGGGGCCGAGCGCCTTGAGCACTTCGGTATTGATCATGTTCGCCGTCGTCGGTCCGCCCGGCACGATTACCATCAGTGTATCGACGTCGCGCGCCATGTCGATGAGATTCGAGTAATATTTGTGGCTCACGCCTTTCTGCGAATTGCGGCTGTGATAGACCACCGGCACGCCGAAGGCTTCCAGCCGGCGCGCGATCGCCTTGCCGATACGCCCCATGCCGACCATGCCGACAGTGCGGTTGCGTAGCGTTGCCTTGGTGAGGGGATACTGTCCTTGCGGCCATTTGCCGGCGCGCAAAAACCGCTCGGCCTGCGGGAATTCGCGCACCGTGCAGAGCAGGAGACCGAGCGCGGTGTCGGCGACTTCTTCGTTGAGCACTTCCGGCGTGTTGGTGACGACGATGCCGTGTTCACCCGCCCATTTGGCGTCGATGTGGTCGTAGCCGACGCCGAAGCTCGAGATCTGCTCGAGCTTAGGAAAGCGCTGCATAAAATTGGCATCGACCTTGTTCGCTGTATAGGCGACTGCGATGGCGCGGATCTTATCGCTTAGCGATTTTATAAAGGCGTCCTGATCTTTGGCTTCCAGGAAGTAGTGCAGCGTGACCTTCGGATCGAGACCATCGACAATGACCGGCTTGCGGGCTCCGATCAGCAACACATCCGGCTTTTCGCCAGCCATCTTCGCTCTCCTCTTACACCAATGCGGTGACCGGCTTTTCGACGAAACTCTTGAAGGCGGCAAGCAGTTCGGCGCCGAGCGCGCCGTCCACCACGCGATGATCACAGGATAATGTAACCGTCATCTGGCTGATAAATTTCACGCCGCCATCTTCGGTCTCGATTGGCGCCCGACGCGTGGCACCGACGGCAAGAATAGTGGCGTGCGGTGGATTAATGATGGCGGAGAACTCGCGCACGCCGTACATGCCGAGATTGGAGATGGCACTGGCGCCGCCCTGATACTCGTTTAGCTTGAGCTTCTTGACGCGGGCGCGTTCGGCGAGGTCGCGCATTTCCGCCGAGATCGCGGTGAGCGATTTGGTTTCCGCGTTGCGGATCACCGGCGTGATCAGCCCGCCATCGATCGCCACCGCAATCCCAATGTCGGAATGCTGGAAGCGCAGGGTGCGATCCTCCGCCCACGCCGCATTGGCCGCGGGAATGCGCTGAAGCGCCGCCGCCCAGGCCTTGATGATAAAATCGTTGAGCGAAAGCTTGAACGCGGGCTGTCCATCGTCGCCCTTAGGGGCAGCCGCATTGGCTTCCTCGCGCATAGCGATGAGCCGGCCGACGTCCATATCAGCGGTCAGATAGAAATGCGGGATGGTCTGCTTGGCTTCGATCAGACGCTTGGCGATGGTACGGCGCATGGAGTCGAGCGGCACTTCCTCGTAGGTTGTGCCCTCGTACAGCGCCTTGATCTGCGCGGCGCTGGCGCCAGTGGTCAGCGCTGGCGCGGCAGGCGCGGCCCGTTCGACGTCGCTGGCGACGATGCGGCCATGCGGGCCGGAACCGGCGATGCGCGACAAGTCGATGCCGCGCTCGCCGGCGAGTCGCCGCGCCAGCGGCGTCGTGAAAACGCCGCCCGGGAGTTTCGCCGGGCCAAAATTGCGCTCGGGCGTGCGCACCTCGCGGAAGGGATCGAGCGGCGTGGTGCGCGGCACCGGCGCAGCCTGTGCCATTGCCGCCGGCGCGGCGGCGCGCGCGGGCGCAACCGCCGGTTTTGCCGTAGTTGCAGGAGCCGGCGTACTAACTGGTAATCCAGCGCCGGAAATCACCGCTACCACGGCACCGACCTTGGCTACCTCGCCGACCTGAAAGCGAATTTCGCTCAGCGTGCCGGCGCTGGTGGCCGGCACTTCCATCGAGGTCTTGTCGGTCTCTATCTCGAACAGGTTGTCGCCCGGCTTCACGGCGTCGCCGGCCGACTTGAACCATTTCACGATCTTGCCCTCAGCGACGGTTTCGCCGAGCTGCGGCATCAGAACGTCCACGCGATTCCCCTGAAGTGTTCGACGCGCTCTACCACGTCACCGACACATATTGCGTCTCGAGAAATTCTTTCATGCCTTCCGACGCGCCTTCACGGCCGAGGCCGGATTGCTTCACGCCGCCGAACGGCGCGGCCGGATCTGACACCAACCCGCGATTGAGGCCGATCATGCCGAAATCGAGCTTCTCAGAGACACGCATGCCGCGGCTGAGGTCCTTGGTATAGAGATATGCCACCAGGCCGTATTCGGTGTCGTTGGCGCGCTTGATCGCCTCATCCTCGCTCTTGAAGGTCTGGATCGAGGCGACGGGGCCGAAGATTTCCTCGTTCAACATCTTGGCTGAATCCGGCACGTTGGTGAGCACGGTGGCCGGATAGAAGAAGCCGGGGCCTTCCGGCGTCTTGCCGCCGACCAGCACCTTGGCGCCCTTGCGGACCGCGTCGTCGACCAGCTCGATCACCTTGTCGCGGCCGTCCTTGTTGACCAGCGGTCCAAGATTGATGCCGTCGTCGAGGCCGTTGCCCATTTTCAGCGAGTTCATCTTGGCGGTGAGCTTCTTGGCAAACTCGTCATGCACCTTCTCGTGCACGTAGAAGCGGTTGGCCGCCGTGCAGGCCTCACCCATATTGCGCATCTTGGCTATCATCGCGCCTTCGATCGCGGCGTCGATGTCGGCGTCCTCGAACACCAGGAAGGGCGCGTTGCCGCCGAGCTCCATCGACGGCTTGAGCACATTGTCGGCGGCTTCGTGCAAAAGCTTGCGGCCGACTTCGGTCGAGCCGGTGAAGGAGAGCACGCGCACGCGCGGATCGTGCAGCATGGCGCTCACCACCGGGCCGGAGCGGCGCGAGGGCACCACGTTGACCACGCCGGCGGGCACGCCCGCTTCTTCCAGCGCCGGCATCAGCGCCAACATGGTGAGCGGCGTATCAGAGGCCGGCTTGAGCACCACCGGGCAGCCCGCGGCAAGCGCCGGGCCAATCTTGCGCGTCGCCATCGCAGCCGGGAAATTCCACGGCGTCACCAACACGGCGATACCGGCCGGCTTGTGATGGGCGAGGATGCGAGCGCCCGAGGCGGGCGCGCGCGAAATCTCGCCGATATTGCGCACGGCTTCCTCGGCGTACCAGCGGAAGAACTCGGCGGCATAGGTCACCTCGCCGCGCGAATCGGACAGCGCCTTGCCGTTCTCCAGCGTAATCAGTTTGGCGAAGCGCTCGGCGTCGCGCATGATCAGTTCGTAGGCCTTGCGCAAAATCTCGGCGCGCTCGCGCGGCTTGCGCCCGGCCCAGCCCTCGAAGGCGGCGTCGGCGGCATCGATTGCCGCCTTGGCGTCGTCCACCGAGGCGCTGGCGACCGAGGCGATCTTGCGCTCGGTCGCCGGGTCGATCACGTCGAAACGAGCGTTGTCGGACGATTTGCGCCATTTGCCGCCGATCCACAGATCGGTCGGGACATTGGCGAGAAGATTTTCATACATGGCTGTTATCCTGCGCTTTTATCGTGCCAGTGAACGCTTCACGGTATCCGCGATTCGATCCGATGTCGGCAGCACGGCGTCTTCCAGAATATCGGCGGCCGGCAGCGGAATATGCGGCGTGGTGATCCGCACCGGCGGCCCATCGAGGTCATAGAACGCCTCGTCGGCCACGATCGACACGATCTCGGCGCCCCAGCCGCACAGCCGCGGATTTTCCTCGACCGTGAACAGCCGATGCGTGCGCGCGACCGAGCCGAGGATGGTTTGGGTGTCGAGCGGCACCAGCGAGCGCACGTCGACAACTTCCACGTCGATGCCGTGTTCCGCCTTGAGCTTCTCGGCTGCTTCCAGCGCGCGCGGAACCATGAGTGCCAGCGCCACGATGGTGGCGTCCTTGCCAGGCCGGACGATCTTGGCGGTGCCCAGCGTGTCGACAATTTCGCCGTCCGGCACCTCGCCCTTGGTCGCATAGAGCGACTTGTGCTCGAGGAAAATGACCGGATCGGGATCGCGCACCGCCGCCGCCAAGAGGCCGATGACGTCGCGCGGTGTCGACGGCGCCACCACCTTGAGCCCCGGAATCATCATGCACCAGTTCTCGACGCTCTGGCTGTGCTGGGCGCCGAAACGCGAGCCGGCGCCGTTACCGGTGCGCACCACCAGCGGGCATTTGACCTGGCCATTCGACATGTAACGGCTCTTGGGGAACTCGTTAGCGATGTAGTCGAAGCAGACCGCGAAGAAGTCCGAGAACATGATCTCCGCGATCGGCTTTAGGCCGGTCATCGCCGCACCCATGGCCGCCCCCATGATCGCCTGCTCGGAGATCGGTGTATCGCGCACCCGCAGCGGCCCGAATTGCTCGAACAGACCGACGGTCGCCTTGAACACGCCGCCGGCCTTGGCCACGTCCTCGCCGAGGAACACGACGTCCGGATCGCGCGCCATTTCCTGCGCGATGCCGCGGATGACAGCGTCGCGATAAGTCAGTTCCGCCATGCCCAGCCTCCATCGGCGTAGACGTCGGTGGTGATGATATCGAGCGGCGGATTGGGCGCTGCCTTGCAGGCCTCGGTGGCGTCGTCAACGACCTTGCGTACGTCGGTATCGATGGCTGCGATGACTTTCTCGGCGACGCCGAACTGCAGCAGCCGCTCGCGGTAGATCTTGATCGGGTCGCGCAGCTTCCAGCGGTCCAGTTCGCCCTCCGGGCGGTATTTCGCCGGGTCGGCGCGCGAATGGCCGCTGTGGCGGTAGGTGAGGCATTCGATCAACGATGGGCCCTTGCCCGCGCGCGCCTTCTCGTAGGCAGCCTGCGCGGTGCGATAGACCACGTCGGCATCGTTGCCATCGATCACGATACGCTCAAGCCCGTAGGCCGATGCGCGGTCGGCGGCGGGATGCGGCACCGCCGTCACGTCGGCGATCGGCGTGTATTCCATGTAGAGGTTGTTCTCGCAGACGAAGACCACTGGCAGCTTCCACACCGCCGCGAAATTGAGCGCCTCATGGAAAGCGCCGATATTGGTGGTGCCATCGCCGAAGAAGCAGACCGAGACATCCTTGGCGCCCTTGTATTGCGCGCGCCAGGCGGCACCGCAGGCGATGGGAAGATGCGCGCCGATGATGGCGTAGGAGCCCATCACGCCGTGCTCGACCGAGGTCAGATGCATCGAGCCGCCCTTGCCGCGCATCAGCCCGTTGTCGCGCTGCATCAGCTCGCCCAGCACCTTTTCCACGCTGACGCCCCGGGCGAGCGTATGGGCGTGGCCGCGATAGGTGCAGAAGCTCAAATCGCCCTTCTTCATGGCGCCGGCAAAGCCTGCCGCCACCGCCTCCTGCCCAAGCGAGAGATGGCTAGTGCCCTTGACCAGGTTCTGCAGGAACAGGTCGAAGGCGCGCTGCTCAGCTTCGCGGATCACTACCTGGGTCCGGTACAGCTCCAGGCGCTTGTCCTCGCCGATATCGTCGTTCAAGCCCGCGGCCGGCCCCGGCGCCCGGTCCTTTACTGTCGCCATAAATGATCCTCGAAAGGTCGAAGTCCGTATTAGGGGCCGCAACCTAGCGCCTATGAACGAGCCCTCGCAACTCTCCTATTCCACTACTCCTTCGCTGGTGGTGGTCTTGCCCAACTTGCGCTCCCGGTACAGCAAATAGAGGCCCGAGCTGATGACGATGGCAGCCCCCGCCATAGTCCAGCCGTTCGGCACATGGTCGAACACCAGATAGCCGAGGATCACCACCCAGATCAGCTGGGTATAGACGAACGGCGAGAGCACCGCGGCCGGGGCGATCCGATGGCCGGCGATCAGCAAAAAGTGCCCGGCGCTGCCGAGCACGCCAATTCCCACCATCATGAGCGCGATCGCCCAATTCTCCGGTGTGGTCCAGACGAACGGAATGACCGGCAGCATCACCAGCGCGCCGATAAAGTTCGCATAGAACAGCGAAGTTTGGTTGGAATCGACCCGCGACACGATGCGCGTGATCACCGCGTAAAACCCGTAGCAAATGGTTGCCGCCAGCGTAATGAAGGCAGCCGGATGCATGCCGCCAAAACCGGGCCGCGTGATCAGCAGCACGCCGCCGAAGCCGACGCAGATCGCCGACCAGCGCCGCCAGCCGATCCACTCGCCCAGCATCGGCCCCGAGACGATGGCGACAATGAACGGGAACGTGAAGATGATCGACAACGCCTCGTCGAGCTGCAGCCAGCGCAGCGCCACGAAATTCAACGCGCTCGAGGCGACCAGCAGCACCGAACGCACGATCTGCAGCTTCAGCCGTCTGGTGCGCAGCAAGTCTGTGTGCGTCAGCGGATTGGAGACGATCAGCGTCAGCACCAAGGCGCTGGTGTAGCGCGCCCATGTGATCTGCATGGCGTCCATATGGGTATTGAGATATTTCGCCGTGGTGTCGAGGCAGGCGAACAGCGCCACCGCCCCGCACATCAGGGCGATGCCGGTGAGGCGCTGACGACGCTGGTGCGCGGGATTGGTGGATTGTGACGGCATGGGCGAATGGACTGTCCGTGCGGGCTGATATACTAGGAAGCCAGGGGAAATAGCAGCCTCCCCTTCTGATGGCAGCCATCCATCCAAGGTCATCGATATGCAACGTTCGGGGTTTCCGAAGCCTCCCCGTCAGATGCAACTCCGTCCTATCCAAGCGCTGATCGCTTTTGCTTGGGAGCAAACTATGGATGGCACTCTGATCGCGCTTTTTCTCATCGCGACCTTTTTCGGCGGGTTGACGAGCGGCCTGACCGGCTTCGCGGCAGGACTTGGTGTCTCAGGGGTGTGGTTGCACATTATCACGCCGATGCAGACTGCGGTGCTGATCGCTACCTACGGAGTGGTCAATCAAAGCTACGGAATCTGGAAAGTGCGTCGCGCACTGCGGTGGCGGCGGATCTTGCCGTCCTCGGTGCCACCGTCGGCGTTCCGCTCGGCGCGTATTTGCTGACGTACATCAATCCAGCGCTCCTGCGCATCGGCATCGGCGTGTTATTGATCGTGTACAGCACCTACAACCTCGCGCGGCCGACATTAATGCCAATCACGTCCAATCCGCCGATTAATGTTGGAGTCGGTATCTTGAACGGGCTGCTCGGCGGCCTCACCGGCCTAGGCGGGCTCATCATCACAATCTGGTGCCAGCTTTGTGGTGGACCGAAGGATGCGCAACGCGCAGTGTCCCAGCCGGTGCTGTTCATCACGATGACAACGACGTCGCTGACATTCGCCGCATCCGGCTATCTGTTCAACTTCGACATCCTCAAACTATTCCTCCTTGGCTTGCTGGCATTGCTGCTTGGTTTGTGGGTCGGGGTCACTCTCTATGGAAAACTCGACGATGCGGCGTTTCGCGAGCCATTCTGATCTTGCTGCTGATTTCCGGATTGTCACTGGTTTTGCCGGCATTTTTTCGTTGACGGCTTGCCCGCGATGATCCGCTGAGTTAGATTTTTCTGGTGGGGCCAGCGGCGGTCGCCCCGCTCACTTGAAGGCTTGCGAGCCCAAGCACCGTCTCCTTCGTCACGGAGGGGACCTATGCTGTCTCCGAGCTATTCGATCTCACCGAAAGAACTCTGGAATTCGATCGCGACGCTGTCGGCGCCGCAACTTGTCGATGTGCGCCGGCGCGATGCTTTCGAACAATCGCCGCAGCTTTTACCGAGCGCACTCTGGCGCGACGCCGGCAAGACGCAAGCGTGGTCGGCCGACTCCGACCGCGCGCGGCCGATTGTGGCAGCCTGCAACGCCGGCCATGAAATGAGCCAGACCGTGGTCGCGCAACTACGCGCCGACGGCTTCGATGCGCGCGTGCTGGAAGGTGGCTACGAAGCCTGGGCGAAAGCCGGCTTGCCGTTCGTCGCCAAACTCGAACTCGATCGCCTGACGCCGAAGCGCCCAGGCATCTGGGTCACGCGAAGGCGCCCGAAGATCGACCGTATCGCCTGCCCCTGGCTGATCCGGCGCTTCCTCGATCCGCAGGCGCGCATCCTGTTCGTCGATCCGGCCGAGGTAGTGAATGTCGCGCGCGAGAGTGGCGGCGTCCCGTTCGACATTAAGGACGTCGAACTAAGCCACGAGGGCGAGCGCTGCAGCTTCGACACCATGCTCAAACTGTTCGGCCTGGAAGCCGAGCCGTCGCTGGCGCGGCTGGCGCTGATCGTGCGCGGCGCCGACACCGCGCGGCCCGATTTCGCGCCTGAAGCGGCCGGATTGCATGCGGTTTCGCTCGGCCTGTCGGCGCTCGCCGGCGATGACGATCATGGCCTGCTCGAACGCGGTTTCATCGTCTACGATGCCCTGTTCGCTTGGCTGCGATTTGCGGCCGAGGAACGTCATAACTGGCCGGCCAAGGCGGCCTGAACGCGCATGACGACGACCGAAAATACGATGCACCCGAGCTTCGGCGAAGCCTTCAAGGTCTGGCTGAAGATCGGCTGCATCAATTTCGGCGGCCCGGCCGGGCAGATCGCGATGATGCACCGGATCGTGGTCGACGAAAAAAAGTGGGTCGACGAGGCGCGTTTCCTGCACGCGCTCAATTTTTGCATGCTGCTGCCGGGCCCGGAAGCACAAAAACTCGCGACCTATCTGGGCTGGCTGATGCATGGTGTGCGCGGCGGGCTGGCCGCCGGAATCTTATTCGTGCTCCCGGGCGCATTCGTGATGCTGGGATTGAGCCTGCTTTACGCTTTCGGCCGCGGCGTATCGCTGATCGACGGCGCGCTGTTCGGCATCAAGGCCGCTGTGCTAGTGATCGTGATCGAGGCGCTCATCCGCATCGGCAAGCGCGCGCTCAAAACTTCACTGCTGCTCGGACTGGCGGCGGCGGCCTTCGTTGGTATCTTTTTTCTGGCGCTGCCGTTTCCGTTGATCGTCGCGGCGGCGGCGCTCGTGGGCTACCTGGTCACGCGCCAGGCGCCGGCTCAGCTCGGCATCGCGGCCAAGGCTGAAAGCGTCCCGCCGCCGGCCAAGGACCGCTGGCGGCACTTCGCCATCGCGGCGCTGGTCGGACTGCTGGCGTGGTGGGCGCCGGTCGCGATCGCGGCGCTCGTTTTCGGACCGCAACATGTGCTGGTGAGCATCGGCATGTTTTTCTCGAAACTCGCGGTGGTGAGTTTCGGTGGCGCCTATGCGTTACTCGCCTATATGGCGCAGCAGGCGGTAGAGACTTACGGCTGGATGACCGCACCGGAGATGGTGGATGGGCTCGGCCTCGCCGAAACCACGCCGGGACCACTCATTCTGGTCACGCAATTTGTCGGCTTCCTCGCGGCTTTTCGCGATGCTGCGCCGTTCTCGCCCGTCACCGCCGGCATGCTCGGCGCCGCCATGACCACGTGGGTAACGTTTGTGCCGTCAATGCTGTGGATCTTCGCCGGCGCGCCCTTCGTCGAGCGGCTCCGCGCCAATCGCGAGCTTTCTGGCGCGCTCGCCGCCATCACCGCCGCGGTGGTCGGCGTCATCCTCAATCTGTCGGTCTGGTTCGCACTGCATGTGCTGTTCGGCAAGGTGACCGAAATGCACCTGGGCCCGCTGCGCTGGTATGCGTTCGACCTGCTCGCGCTCGATATCCGCGCTGCCGTGTTGGCCGTAATAGCTGCTACGCTGGCATTCGGCCTGCACCGCAGCCTGATTGAGGTCGTTGTGGCGATGGCCGCACTTGGCGCACTTGCACAATACGTTCTTTAACGTTCGCGTTTAACCGCGCTCTCGTGCCAGCGGCGCAACGCGAGATGCGAGAGCGCCGACAGCGCGAAGAAGATCGCAATACCGGCGAGCGACAGCAACAGCAGCGCCGCGAACATGCGCGGGATATTGAGCCGGTAGCCGGATTCGGCGATGCGGTAGGCCAGCCCCGAACCGGCGCCGGCCGAGCCTGCGGCAATTTCCGCCACCACCGCGCCAATCAGCGACAGTCCGCCGGCGATGCGCAGGCCAGCGAGCATCTGCGGCAGTGCCGAAGGGAGCTTCAAGTTCCACAGCAGCTGCCAGCGCGACGCCTTGTAAAGTTCGAACAGCGCGAGGAGATTGTGGTCGACCGAGGCGAGGCCGAGCGTGGTATTGGCGAGTATCGGGAAGAACGCCACGATCCAGGCGCAGGCCAGTACCGCCAAAGGCTGTGGCAGATAGATCAGCAGCAGCGGCGCGATGGCGACGACCGGCGTCACCTGCAGGATCACCGCGTAAGGATAGAGCGAATATTCGATAAGGCGCGACTGGCTGAATAGGACGGCGAGGCCGATGCCGCCGATCGCCGCGAGCAGGAAGCCCTCGAAGGTGGTGGTAAGCGTCACCAGCAGCGAATGCCACAGCAGGCCGCCGTCAGCGATCAACGTACGCAGCACCAGCCCTGGACCAGGCAACACGTAAGGCGGAATGGCGAAGGTCTGCACCACCGCATTCCAGACCACGACGACCAGCACGAGCACGAAGACCGGTAGCGTGATGCGCAGCGCGCGGTCGCTCATGGCGCGCCTCCCATGGCCCTGCCGAGCGCCTCGGATACGGTGCGGCAATAGCCGGCATAGTCGGCCGAGGTGCGGAAGCGTTCGTCGCGCGGATAGGGCGCGGGAATCGCGATGTCGGCGAACACGCGGCCCGGGCGCGGCGTCATCACCACGATACGCTGCGACAGATATACCGATTCGAATACCGAATGGGTGACGAAGATTACTGTCCGCCGCAGCGCCTGCCACAACGTCAGCAGATCGTTGTTGAGCTTGAAGCGGGTGATCTCGTCGAGCGCAGCGAACGGCTCGTCCATCAGTAGCAATTGTGGTTCGGTCGCCAGCGCACGCGCAATCGAGGCGCGCATCTTCATGCCGCCGGACAGTTCGCGCGGGTAGCGTTGCGCGAATTCGGCCAGCCCGACGCGCTCCACCGCTTGGCACACGGCAGCGTGTGACTGCGCCTCATCGGCGTGTGCGAGCCTGAGCGGCAGCCGCACATTGGCCGCGATGTCGGCCCAGGGCATCAGCGTCGGCTCCTGGAACACAAAGCCGATTTTGCCGGCCCCGGCTGGCCATTCGACGGCGCCCGTGGACGGTGCGCTTAGCCCTGCGATGATCCGCAGCGCGGTCGACTTACCGCAGCCGGACGGTCCCAGCAGCGAGACGAATTCGCCGTCGCGCACATCGAGACTGAGTCCGTCAAGCGCGACCGTGCCGCTCTCGAACGTTTTGCCGACGTTGCGCAGCGAAACGATGTCCGAACCAGCCGAACTCATTTGGGTCGCAAGTCGACGCCGACGCCTTTGTTGACGAACTGCAGCGTGTAGGCGCGCTTGTAGTCGAGGCCAGCTTTCACGACACCAGCGTGCACCATCTTGTCGAAGAAGCTTTTCACGCGCGCGTCGGTCATGGCGCCGATGCCAAGCTTGATCGAGTCGCCGGAATCGACGATGCCGAATTCCTTCATCTTGGCGATGGAATTGGCGAGCAGCGCCTCGGTCATTTCCGGATTCTGTTTCTTGATCAGCTCGTTGCCGGGCCGGCTATCGCCGTAAATATAATGATACCAGCCGATGGCCGAGGCATCGACGAAACGCTGCACCAGCTCGGGCCGCTTCTCCACCAGATCGCGCCGGGTCTCGATCAGAGTCGAATAAGCGTTGAAGCCGTCATCGGCGAGCAGGAACACCTTCGGCTTGAAATGCCCTTGCGTCTCAATCGCGTAAGGCTCGGAGGTGACGTATCCCTGCATTGCGGAATTCTTGTCGGCGAGAAACGGTTGCGCGTTGAAGGTGTAGGGTTTCACTTTCGATTCGTCGAAACCGTAGTCAGCCTTCAGCCACTGGAAATAGCTGGCCATACCTTCCTTCGACACGAACAGCGTGAGCTTCTTCAAGTCCGCCAGCGTCTCGACTCCCGGATGCGCGATCAGCACCTGCGGATCCTTCTGGAAGCTCGCTGCCACCGTCACGGTCGGGATGTTGTTTTCAACCGCGTCGAAGGATTGCAGCGAGTTGGCGCTCATGAAGAAGTCGAGCTTGCCGACCGGCAGCAGGATTCTGTTGTTCACGCTCGGCCCGCCCGGCACGATGGTCACGTCGAGCCCGTATTTGCGGTAGGTGCCGTCGGCGAGCGCCTGGTAGAAGCCGCCGTGCTCGGCCTCAGCCACCCAATTGGTGCCGAAGCGGACCTTGTCGAGCGGTTGCGCCTGGGCCGCCCCCAAGGCAGCGGCAAAGCCCAATAAAATCGCAGCTAAACTGTTCATTTCCACACTTTGTCATTGCCCGGCGGGTCCGGGCAAGCGGCCGCTCAAAGCGGCTTTAAACCTTTTTGCATGCCGCCCGACCCATGGCTACGCGGCCGGTGACGGCCGCTCCAATTCGACCGTAAGGAGACAGCCATGACCAAGTCCGAGACCATCGCCGCCGCGCTTGCGGCCCTCACGCTTGCCACCACCTTCACCGCCATTGGCGGCCAGGCCGCGGCTCACCCGCATTTCGGCCATAACGGCTGGGGCATCGGCGCCGGATTTGCGGCCGGTGCGCTGATCGGCGCCGCCGCAGCGTCGAGCTATTCGTACGCACCCGGCTACACCGAAAGCCGCTACGTCGGCCGCTACGACCGCTGGGGCAATCTGCGGACCGTGAAGGTCTGCGACGTCGTCCCGTACTAATTCTAATTCAGAGGCGGTCGGCGCAGCCCCGCGTCCACCCTCGCGCCTATCGATAAGACCCGCCCGGCCAGTCCCCGTCCGGGTGGGTCCCTTTTTTCGGCGCCGGTCACTGCACCGAGTTGGGATCGCGATACCCCAAACTGCGCCGTCAAGCGCGTGCCGAGAACAATCGGCATTCCGGGAACAACACTGTGGTTCTCGGAATGCCGGATTGCTGACGCCGCCGCCGGGATAGACGATATATTGGAGGTCGGGTTGCAGGGTCCAGCTGGGCGCTAGTTGGTCGGAATAGGTTGCCTCCCCGCTTAAGCAAAAGTCAGCTTGCGGTGAAACTTGCTGCCGTCGGGGGCTTGTTCTCCGCGACGACTGAGCCGCTCGGATCAAGCCAAAAAGCCCAAACCGCGGAGCCCAAGACCAACAGGCTGGCCGCAACAATAAATGGCGCCTGCCACGATCCGAACTGAACCAGGACGCCAAAAACAAGCGGCGACAGCGCTCCGCCAATGTTTCCGGCCATGTTCATCATCCCGGACACAGTCCCGGAGTGCTCGCCGCCGATATCCATGGGGACCGCCCAGGACGGACCAATCGTGCATTCCAGAAAGAACATGGCGGCGGTCAAGCAATACACCGCGGTATAGGCATTCTCGGTCATCGCGGCGGGCACGATGAAAACCGCACAGCCCAGCATGCCCGTGATCGCGACCGCCCGCCGGGCGAATTTGATGTGGCCGGTTTTTGCCAATAGCCAGTCGGTCGCCAGGCCGCCGACGGTATCGCCGACGACACCCGCCCAAAGCGGCAGCGACGCAAAAATACCGACCTTGATCAGCGTGAAATGCCTGAAGTCCACCAGATAGGACGGCAACCAACTCAGGAAAATCCAGAGGCAGTAAACGTAAGTGAAGTAAGCGCACATGATCGCCCACATATTGGGAGATCGCAGCATTGTTCCCCACGGCACGCTGGGCTTCTTGTCGGTTTTGACACTGAGTGCGTTGCCCTGTGCGTCGGTGCCGCGGATATATTTAAGTTCATCGGCGTTCACCAAAGCGTGGTCTTCCGGGTGATCGCGATAGGCGACGTACCACAACACCGACCACACCAGGCCGACCGCGCCGCATATATAGAATACCGACCGCCAGCCCAGCGTCGTCATGATGAGTACGACGAGGGGCGGCGCGATGGCCGCGCCGAGACGGCTCGCGCTGTGGGTGATGCCTTGGACAAAGCCGCGCTCATGCTTTGGATACCAGAGTTGCATGGCGCGCGTCGCGCCAGGAAAAGCGCCGGCTTCGCCGACGCCAAAAAGAAAACGAAGCACCACGAACGACGTCGCGCCGGAGGCCACTGCCGTCGCCGCCGTCATGATCGACCAATAGGCGACAATTGTCGTGAGAACCTTGCGCGGGCCGAAACGGTCGCTGATCCAGCCGCCGGGAACCTGAAACAGCGCATAGGCCCAGACGAAGGCGCTGAAGATCACGCCCATGGTGATCTTGTCGAAACCAAATTCCTTGCTGATGACCGGTGCCGCCGTCGAGATGTTCACCCGGTCGAGATAGGTAATCAGGTACATCAGGCTAATCAGCACCAGAATATACCAGCGACCCATGCTACGACGTGTTTGCTGCGAATTCATTCTGCGTTTCCCCTCTATTCAGGTGCCTTGATGCCTGGAGTGGGCTGGCTTTTGCCGGCGATGGACCATTCGGCCCTTATTGTTAATCCCCATTGTGCGGGTATTGGGCGCAAGTTCAAGCGCTGCTTTGTCATGTCCGCGCGTTACAGAATTGTGCCCGCCGCAACACTCATCGCCAGCACGCGGGCGACGTGAGTGGCTTCGCGCCCGCTGCCGTCGTGGATCTGATGCCGGCACGAGGTGCCGTCGGCCACGATCAGTGCATCCGCAGGCGCCTTGCGCACTGCCGGCAGCAACGACAGTTCGCCCATCTTGAGCGAAACGTCGATGGTCGAAGCGTCGTAGCCGAAGCTGCCCGCCATGCCGCAGCAGCTCGATTCCACGGTTTCGACGGAAAGCTCCGGGATCATTCTGAGCACGCTCTCGACTGCGCCCATGGCGTCGAAGGCCTTCTGATGGCAATGGCCGTGCAGCAGCGCTTTCTTCGGGATCGCACCGAGCGGCAATTTCAATCGGCCATCCTGCTGCTCGCGGGCGAGGAAATCCTCCAGCAGCAGCGCTTGCGCCGATAGTGCATTCGCGGTTTCGCCCTTGATCAAGGCTGGCATCTCGTCGCGGAAGCTCAACAGGCAGCTCGGCTCGAGCCCGATTACCGGCACACCGCGCGCCACATAGGGCGCGAGCGCAGCCAGCGTGCGCTCCATCTCGCGCCGGGCCTCGTCCACCGCGCCGACCGCGAGAAACGTGCGTCCGCAGCACAGCGGCCGTTCGTCGCCGTCATTCGGAATGGCGGCGTGCACATGATAGCCGCTGGCCACCAGCACACTCAGCGCTGCATCGAGATTTTCACGCTCGTAATAGCGATTGAAGGTGTCGGCGAACAACACCACCTCGCGCATCGGCTCGCTGGCCGCCGCGGCGGTGTAGGCCCAGTCGGAACGGTCGCGATAAGTGTCCGCCCGCCATTTCGGCAGGCTGCGCCGCCCCGAAAATCCCGCGAATATCTCGGACGCTTTGCACAACATTGGAATGCGGTCTCGCAGATTGGCCAGCCAGGGCCAGCGCGCGGCATAGGGCGCGTAGTGCGGCAGGAAGCCGATCAGCCGGTCGTGCAGCGTGAGGCCATGCTTGGCCATGCGCGCCGCCAGCACCTCGATCTTCATGCGCGCCATGTCGACGCCGGTCGGGCATTCGCGGCGGCAGGCTTTGCATGAGACGCACAGCTTGAGCGTCTCGGCCATCTCGTTGGAAGCGAGCGCGTCCGGCCCGAGCTGGCCGGTGACCGCGAGCCGCAGCGTATTGGCGCGCCCACGCGTGACGTCGCGCTCGTCGCGGGTGACGCGGTAGCTCGGGCACATGGCGCCGCCGGCCAGTTTGCGGCAGGCGCCGTTGTTGTTGCACATCTCGATCGCACCCTGGAAACCACCGCCGGTGCCGGTATAGGCAGACCAATCGAGATGGGTCTTGATCTCCTCGCCGTGATAGCCGGGCGCGTAGCGGAACAGCGAGCGGTCGTCGAACTTGGGCGGTCGCACCACTTTGCCGGGATTGTAGAGGCCACTCGGATCGAAGCGGTCCTTCACCTGCTCGAACGCGCGCGCGAGGCGTGAGCCGAACATCGCCTCATTGAATTCCGAACGCACTATCCCATCGCCGTGCTCGCCGGAATGCGAGCCCTTGTATTCGCGCACCATGGCAAACGCCTCCTCGGCGATTTCGCGCATGGCATGCACGTCCTTCTCCAGCCGCAGATTGAGCACCGGACGCACATGCAGGCAGCCGGAGCCGGCATGCGCATACCAGGTGCCGCGCGTGCCGTGTTTCTCGAAGATCGCCGTAAGCCGGCTGGTGTAGTCGGCGAGATGCTCGAGCGGCACCGCGCAATCCTCGACGAAGGAGACCGGTTTGCCCTGCTCCTTCATCGACATCATGATGTTGAGGCCGGCGGTGCGCAGATCGGTGATGGCGGCCTGCAGATCGGCGTTGAGCACCTCGATCATGCCGCCCCATTGGTCGCCGCTCTTGTCCCAGCTAAAGCCGAGATCGCCGATCATATGCTTGAGCTTGCGCAGCCGGCGCAGGTTTTCCTCCTGATTGTCCTCGCCGAATTCGACCAGCAGAATGGCGGCGGGCGTCCCGCGCACGAATTTGTCCAGCGTCGGGCGAAAGATCGGAATCTCGTGCGCCAGCTCGATCATGGTGCGGTCGATCAGTTCGACGGCGATCGGCAGCAAATGCACGATGTGCTGGGCGGCATCCATCGCTTCGCGGAAGCTGCCGAAATGACAGGCGCCGACCGCGCGGCGGCCGAGCAGCGGCGACAATTTCAATTCGATACGCGTGGAAAAGCCGAGGGTGCCTTCCGAGCCGACCAGCACATGGGCGAGATTGATGTCGTTCTTGCCGGGCACCAGCGCGTCGAGATTGTAGCCGCCGACGCGGCGCTGCACCTTCGGGAAACGCGCGGCGACTTCGCCGGCTTCGCGCGCGCCGATCGCCAGCAGGTCCTTGGCGAGCGGCCGCAGCGGCGCCGGCACATCGTTGAGGCTGCCGCCGATGCGGCCGAAATGCGCCAGCGTTCCGTCCGCCAGCACGGCTTCGATCGCCAGCACATTGTCGCGCATGGTGCCGTAGCGCAGCGAGCGGCCGCCGCAGGAATTGTTGCCGGCCATGCCGCCGATGGTGGCGCGCGAGGAAGTCGAGATATCGACCGGGAACCAAAGGCCCTGCGGCTTGAGCTGGCGGTTGAGATCGTCGAGCACGATGCCGGGCTCGACCGCGCAGCGCGCGCCCTTGAGGTCGAGATCGAGGATGCGCGTGAGGTACTTGGAACAATCCACCACCAACGCTTCACCGACGGCCTGCCCGGCCTGCGACGTGCCGCCGCCGCGCGCCAGCACGCTGACGCCCTCAGCCCGGGCGATCTCTATCGCCCGTTCGGCTTCTTCGATCGTGCGCGGGGCGACCACGCCGACCGGCATGATCTGGTAATGAGAGGCGTCGGTGGCATAGCGGCCGCGGCTGAAGCGGTCGAACTGCACCTCCCCGCTCAATTCGGCCTTCAGCCGCCGTTCCAGGCCGGGCATTACGACCGCCACGGCTTCTTTCCTTTTTGGGCTTCGTTCAGCCTATGCATGGACGGCTTGTTTGCTGTGCGGAAAACCGCTTGACCGCAATGTTGCATTCATAGTTCAACGCCACAAGCGCCGCTCCCTCGCGGGGACCGGCCCGTGGCTAAGCCACGGAAATCCATGAAAAGCTGCGGTTTAGGAGCGAAATGCCAATGGCTAAGAATTCTTCGCGTGCGGTGGGACGTCATTTTCTTCACATTCCGGGGCCGACCCCGCTTCCCGACCGCGTCTTGCGGGCGATGGATACCCCCATCATCGACCACCGCGGGCCGGAATTCGCCAGGCTGACCAAGAAGTGCCTGGAAGGCATCAAGACCATCTTCAAGACCAGCAATCCGGTGGTCATCTACACCGCCACCGGCACCGGCGCCTGGGAAGCCGCGCTGGTGAACACGCTGTCGCCCGGCGACAAAGTGCTGATGGTGGAGACCGGCCAGTTCGCCACGCTGTGGAAAAAGATGGCCGAGAAGATCGGCTTGAAGCCTGAATTCATCACGACCGACTGGCGCCAGGGCGCCGACCCGAAGGCGATCGAAGCCAAGCTGCGCGAAGACAAGAACAAAGAGATCAAGGCGGTTTGCGTCCTGCATAACGAAACCTCGACCGGCGCGCTGACCCCGGTTGCGGAGATCCGAAAGGCGATCGACGCGGCCGGCCATCCGGCGCTGTTCTTCGTCGACACCATCTCCTCGCTGGCGTCGACCGACTACCGGCACGACGAATGGGGAGTCGACGTCTCCGTCGGCGGCGCGCAGAAGGGCCTGATGCTGCCGCCCGGCATGTCGTTCAACGCGTTGAGCGACAAGGCGCTAGCCGCGAACAAGACGGCCAAGCTCCCGAAGTCATTCTTCGCCTGGGACGAGATGCTGGCCATGAACAAGGTCGGCTTCTTCCCCTACACGCCGGCGACGCAAATGCTGCAAGGTCTTAGCGTTGGCATCGACATGCTGCACGAGGAAGGGCTCGACAACGTGTTCGCCCGCCACCACCGGCTGGCGGAAGCCACCCGCCGCGCGGTGAAAGCCTGGGGACTGGAAAACCTCAACAAGAACGCCAGTCAATATTCACCGACGATCACCGCGATCCTACTGCCGGAAGGGCACGACGCCGACAAGTTCCGCGCGCTGGCGTTGGAGAACTTCAATATCTCGTACGGCGCAAGCTTCGGAGCCTATGCCGGCAAGTATTTCCGCATCGGCCATCTCGGCGATACCAACGACACCATGCTGATGGGCGCGTTGGCCGCCACCGAAATGGCGCTGGCGCTCGCCGGCATTCCGCACAAGAAGGGCGGCGTGCAGGCGGCGTTGGATTACCTGGTGTCGGCGCATTCGAGCGCCGCCAAGCAGGCGGCGGAGTAGGTTTTTGCGACATTGCTAAGACTTTGTCATGGCCGGGCTTGTCCCGGCCATCTCGTTTAGGGACGCACTCTGCTCACCTAAGCGGGATCACCGGGTCAAGCCCGGCGATGACAAGCTGAATTACGCCACGCTGGTCTCGCTTGCCAAGACGCGGGCGACGAATTCCGCAATTGCCGCGAGCGTCGGGCCGGGCGCGTCACGTTGCGGCGAATGCTTTGCGCCGGGCAGCAGCGCCACCTCGACCGGGCAATAGCATTCCTGGCTTGCCGCCTCGATCTGCTTCACCGTGCCGTACTGATCGTCCTCGCCCTGGACGATCAGGATCGGCACGCGGATATAGGCGAGGAATTCGGTGATGTCCCATTGGCGGAACTCAGGGTCCAGCCAAGCGCCGTTCCAGCCGTTGAAGGCGTTGTCGACGTCGGCGTGCCAGCGCGAAAGCTTCGTGCGAAGATCGCCGGTCTCGTAAGCCTTGCGCGCCTCGACGATGGAGGCGATGCCGGCATCTTCCGTGAAGAAATGCGGCGCGATCAGCACCAGGCCGCCGACGCGGTGATCCTGATGACTGCCGGCGTAGATCGCCGCGATCGAGGCGCCGTCGCTGTGGCCGATCAACAGCCCGCGATTGAAGCCGATTGCCTCGAGCAGGCGCGGCAGTACGTCGCGCGCCTCGTCGTGCATGTAAGTCAACGAGCGCGGCAGCGCGACCGGACTCGATTTGCCGTAACCGGCGCGCGAATAGACCAACACGCCGGCGCCGGTCGCGGCTGAAAGCTGGTCGGGAAAATCGCCCCACAGCCCGACGCAGCCGAGCCCTTCGTGCAGCAGCACGAGCGTCGGCGCCGCATCGGGCCGCGGCCCGATCATGCGGTATTCCAGGCGTTGCGAGCCGAGGGTGAGGAAGCCGGAGTCAGCGAGTGCCATGACAACACTTATACGCGATCTTCCGCCCTCAGCTTGAAGCGCTGGATCTTGCCGGTGGCCGTCTTCGGCAGCTCGGTGCGAAATTCGATCCAGCGAGGATATTTGTATGGCGCCAGCTTCTGCTTGACGTGTTCCTGCAGCGCGCGAATCAACACATCGCTGGCCTTGTTAGGCTCCTTGAGCACGACGAAGGCTTTGGGCTTGACCAGCTTCTGCTCGTCGCCCCAACCGACCACGGCGGCTTCCAGCACGTCGGGATGCGAGGACAGCGCGGCCTCGACCTCGAACGGCGAGACATAAATGCCCGACACTTTCAGCATGTCGTCGGCACGGCCGCAGCAGATGTAGTAGCCGTCGGCGTCCTCAATGTATTTGTCGCCCGAGCGGGTCCATTCGCCCTGGAAAGTCGAGCGCGATTTCTCGCGGTTGTTCCAATACATGATCGCACTGGTCGGCCCGCGCACGTAGAGTTCGCCCATCTCGCCCTGCTTCACCGGCTCGCCGTCCTCGCCGATCAGCTTGATCTCGTAGCCAGCCACCGCCTTGCCGGTGGTGCCGTATTTGGTCGCGCCCGGCGCGTTGGTCAGATAGATGTGCAGCATCTCGGTGGTGCCGAGGCCGTCGGAAATGTCGACGCCGTAGCGCTCCTTCCAGGTGCGCGCGATTTCCTCCGGCAGCGCTTCGCCAGCAGAAATGCAGCGGCGGATTTTCACTTCGTTTTTTTGTGGCGCGTTCGGGCTGGCGAGGAACGCGGCGTAGAAGGTCGGCACCGCGAAGAACACCGTGACCGGATGTTTGCGCAGCAGCGCGGCGACGCCGTCCGGAGTCGGCCGGTCGCCCAACAACACCGTAGTGGCGCCAACTGATAAGGGAAATGTCATGGCGTTGCCGAGACCATAGGCAAAAAATAGCTTGGCCACCGAATAGCAGACGTCGCTCTCCTTCAGGCCCGCTACCGGTGTGCCGTAGAGATCGGCGGTCAGTTTCAGGCTGGCATGCACATGCACCGCGCCTTTCGGCTTGCCGGTGGAGCCCGAGGTGTAGAGCCAGAACGCCATGTCGTCGCAGAGGGTCGGCGCGGTGTAAGGGTCCGGCTCGTCGGCACCGATGATATCCTTGAACAGCCGGTAGCCGTGCGGATTGTCGCCGGAGACGATGACGTGCTCGAGGTCGGGGCAATCCTTGATCAGCCTCTCGAATTTCGGAAACAGCGCCTCCGACACCACCAGGCATTTCGCCCGGCTGTCGGCCAGCATGAAGCGGTAGTCATCCTCGGTGAGCAGGGTGTTGACCGGCACCGCGATGATGCCGGCCTTGAGGCAACCGAGAAACGCGATCGGCCAGTCCACGGTGTCGAGCAGCGCCAGCAGCACGCGCTCCTCGCGCCGGATGCCCAATCCGCGCAGCGCCGCGCCGAAGCGCGCGACATGGTCGGCGAGCTGGCCATAGGTGAGCGTGCCGCGCGAATCGATATAGGCCAGCTTGTTGGCGCGCCCAGCAGCGAGATTGCTTTGCAGCACGTCGGCGGCGAAGTTGTAATCGCGTGGGACCAGGCCCACGGGCTCGGCCGCACTCGGATCTGCCGCACGTGTTTCGGCGGCTGTCATTGCTTTTCCTCCCCAGACGGGACGTATTATGCAGAGGGAAGCCAAACCCCGCAATGTCGGGCAAAGGAGCCATAGCGCATGATTTTCAGCCGGGACCGTATTCTGACCACCCATGTCGGCAGCCTACCGCGCAACGAGAAGCTGTCCGACCTGCTGGTGCGCCAGGAGGCGGGCGAAAAATTCGATGCCGCCGAAATGGCCGCCGAAATGGACAAGGCGGTGCGCCACGTGGTGGAAAAGCAAGCCTCGGCCGGCATCGACATCGGCAATGACGGCGAGCAGCAGCGGGTCGGCTTCCAGACCTATGTGCCGCAGCGCATGAGCGGCTTCGGCGGCGTGTCGAAGCGCCGGCGCGGGCGCGAATTCGAGGAATTCCCTGAGCTCGTCGAATCGCTTAAGCGGCGCTTCCCGCAGGTCAGCAAGCAGCAAAACGCGCCGGAGTGCCAAAGCGAATTAAAATATCTCGACCTCAAGCCGATCGAGAACGAGATCGCACGCTTCAAGAAAATCTCACAAGGCAAATTTGCCGAGCAGTTCATGACGGCACCCTCGCCCGGCATTATTTCGTCGACCATGCTCGATGCGTTTTATGGCTCGCAGGACAAGTACCTCAGCGCGATTTCGCGCGAGATGAAGACCGAATACCAGGCGATCCATAAAGCTGGTTTATTGTTGCAGATCGATGCGCCCGACCTCGCCATGGACCGCACCATGCTGTACCGCGATTTGTCGGACGGCGATTTCGTCAAGGCGGCGGAGCGCCACGTGCAGGCGATCAACGACGGCATCGCCGGCATTCCGCGCGAGCGCGTGCGGCTGCATGTCTGTTACGGCAATTGGGAAGGCCCGCATATCCATGACGTGCCACTCGGCACCATTCTGCCGGCGCTCTATCAGGCACAAGTCGGCGCGCTATCGATCGAATTCTCCAATCCGCGCCATGCGCACGAATACGAAGCGCTCAAGAAGCATCCGCTGCCGAAGGACATGCTGCTGATCCCCGGCGTGATCGAGACCACCAGCAATTTCGTCGAGCATCCGGAGGTGGTGGCCCGCCGCATCGAGGACGCGGTGCGTGCGGTCGGCGAGCGTGAGCGCGTGATCGCCTCGACCGACTGCGGCTTTGGCACATTTACAAATCGAGAGTGGGTGATCGAGCCGGCGGTGTGGCTCAAACTGCGCGCGATCCGCGAAGGCGCCGACATCGCCTCGGCCAGGCTGTGGGGCCGGAAAGTGGCGTGACTTTCTTTCCCTCCCCCGCCGGGAGGGCGTCAGGGGCTTGTCGAAAGAACGCGCCCCAGCGACGCCATTGTCGGGCGTCGCGACCGGTCCCGCTTGCAAGACGCCTCATGAAGCGCCACGACAGGATCAAGCAATAGGATTGCATTCTTATTCGTGTCCACGTCCAAGGCATTCGCAAAACGCCGGACGGCGCGCTGAAATTGCCGGCCGGCCGGCCTATAATGCCGCCATCCCACCGGCTATAAGGCCGGCCAAGCCGAACGCGAACAAGGAGGACGCCATGGACGAGAGAACGCGCCATCCAATTAAAATCACCGCCGAGGATATCAACCCGCGCTACAACTGGGGCCGCCATCTGCCGGTGCTCGGCACCATGGGCGTCGATTTCGAGGAGCGCGTCGATTATCGCCGCATGCACCGCTACCGGCTCGGCCGCGCGCAAGCCGCGCTCGAGGCCTCCGACCTCGGCGCGCTGCTACTGTTCGACGACAACAACATCCGTTACGTCACGTCGACCAAGATCGGCGAATGGGCACGCGACAAGCTGTCGCGCTGGGCACTGCTGGTGCGCGGCGGCGATCCGATCCTGTGGGACTTCGGCTCGGCGGCAGTGCATCACCGGCTTTACTCGCCCTGGCTCAAGCCGGAAAACTGCAAGGCCGGCCTGGTCGGGTTGCGCGGCACCGTCGATCCCGCCTTCGGCCTGATGAAGCGTCACGCCGAGGAGATGGCTTCGATCCTGAAAGCCGCCGGCGTCGCCAAGATGCCGATCGGCGTCGATATCATCGAGCCGCCGATGATGTTCGAGCTTGAAAAAGCCGGACTGAAGATCAAGGACGGCCAGCAGGTCATGCTGAGCGCGCGCGAGGTGAAGTCGGCCGACGAGATCGCGCTGCTCAACCGCGCCGCCGCCATGGTGGACGGCGCCTACGACGTGGTCAACGAAATGCTGCGCCCAGGCGTGCGCGAGAACGACATTGTCGCCGAGGTCAACAAGTTCCTCTACACGCACGGCTCCGATGACGTGGAGGCGGTCAACGCCATCTCCGGCGAGCGCTGCAGTCCGCATCCGCATAACTTCACCGACCGCATGATCCGCCCCGGCGACCAAGCCTTCTTCGATATCCTGCAGTCATTCATGGGCTATCGCACCTGCTACTACCGCACCTTCAACGTCGGCCGCGCCACGCCGGCGCAGCACGACGCCTACAAGATGGCACGCGAGTGGCTCGACAACGCTATGGCCCGCATCAAGCCAGGCGCCAGCACCGCGCATATCTGCGAGGTGTTTCCGGAGGCGAACGAGTTCGGCTTCCCCGACGAGATGTCGGCATTCGGACTGCAGTTCGCGCACGGCCTCGGCCTCAACCTGCACGAACGGCCGATCATCTCGCGCGTGGTGTCGATGGACCACCCGACCGAGATCAAGGAAGGCATGGTGTTCGCGATCGAGACCTATTGCCCGGCCACCGACGGCTATTCCGCCGCGCGCATCGAGGAAGAGGTCGTGGTCACCGACAAAGGCTGCCGCGTGATCTCGCTGTTCCCGGCCGAGGAATTGCCGATAGCGCATCGGTATTGATCGGCACGTCAATGCGCAACCTCTCTCGGCCTCATCCTGAGTAGCCTGCGAAGCAGGCGTCTCGAAGGATGGGGCCGCCTGCATCCTTCGCGACGGGCGCTTCGCGCCCTCCTCAGGATGAGGGCGGATTAAAAATTCTCGAAGAATCGACGGATGACGCCTGGACACGTTGACGCGCGAGAAGCGGCGCAGGCGAAGCCACCCTCAAGCGCCGGCCAGGCGCTGTGGCGCGGATTCCGCGGCCGCTGCCCGGCCTGCGGCGAGGGCCGCATGTTCCGCGCCTTTCTGAAGGTCGCCGACCAGTGCCCGCACTGCGGCGAGGAGCTTCATCATCACCGCGCGGACGATTTTCCCGCCTACCTGGTGATCGTAATCGTTGGCCACATCCTGGTGCCGATCATCCTGGCGGTGGAAACCGAGATCGCTCCGGCCATCTGGGTCAGCATGATGCTGTGGCCGTCGCTCGCCCTGGCGATGACGCTCGGCCTGCTGCAGCCGGTCAAAGGCGCCGTCGTCGCTATCCAGTGGTATGGCGGCATGCACGGCTTCGAAGCGTCGAAGAAGGCACGTGCGCTCGCCGCCGCGAATGCCGGCTAGCGCGCCGGCTTCAGCTTTTCCCCGCCAGCCCGCTTTGCGCCAGCACCGCCGCCGGCAGCGCGACGCTCATGGAATCGACCATCGAGGTCGGCATCAGGATGGTGGCGCCGCGCTCCTTGGTGGTCTCGTAGATGATGTTCATCGCCCGCAAATGCAGCGCGGCGGCGTTGCTGCCGTAGGTGTTGGCCGCCTCGACGAATTTTGCCGCGATCGCGGCCTCGGCGGAACCGAGGATTACGCGCGCTTCCTTCTCGCGCTCGGCCTGCGCCTGGCGCGACATGGCGTCCTGCAGACCGACCGGAATGGCGACGTCGCGGATTTCGACCGCGTTGACCGAGATGCCCCAGTCCGCGGTCTTGCGTGCGATCTCGGCACGCAGCACCTCGTCCGCCTCCTTGCGCTCGGACAGCAGCGCCGACAGATGCGACGAGCCGATCATTTCGCGCAAGCTGGTCTGCGCCACCCGGTCGATGGCCGAACGGTAATCGGTGATGTTGAGCGCGGCGCTTTGCGCGTCATGCACATGCCAGAAGATGACGGCGTCGACATTGACCGGCACGGTGTCGCGGGTGAGCGCCTGCTCGGCGTTGAACTGCGTGGTCTGGATGCGCTCGTCGATAACGGCGGCGATGGCGTCGATGACCGGGATGATCATGAACAGGCCGGGCCCCTTCACGCTCGACAATTTGCCGGCGCGCAGGATCACGAAACGCTCCCAGTTGTTGGCCATCTTGAGCGAGAAGGCCGTAAGCGCGGCGAGGATGCCAAAGCCGATGCCGGGAAGCTGTAACTGGGCCAGGAACAAAAGCGCGCCGATGGCGCCGAGAACGACGGTGACGAGCAGGGTGATGGGATTCATGGGGCAAGGCCTCCGTCTTTGAAAAATAACGTGGCGCAGCCGGCACTATGCGCCGCTGCCTGACCGAGAGCCAGTATCCCGAAGCCAGCGTCCGACTAACTCAAGAACTCGATGCCGTATTTGGCGGCGATGGTCCGGATGTCGGCCGGCGGGCCGCCTTTTGCGGCCGCCGCAAGCGCGCCGGTCACCTCCTCGATAAACGCATCGAACACGCCGCCCGGCGACGAGATGATCAGTTCGCGGTCGGTCTCCGAACCGACGCTCTTGATACTGTGCGGTGTGCCGCGCGGCGCGAACATCATTTCGCCAGTGCCGAGCTTGAGCTTGGCGTCGCCAAGCTGGCACTCATAGTGCTCCTCGCAAATGATATGGGTCTCGTCATAGGGTGCCGCCCGGCGGTTCGATCGCCTCGCACAAGGTGTAAGCGCCGCCGGTGTCGGCGGAGGACAGTTTGAAGGTTAGCGTGATGCGCCGTGAGCCCGGGCCGAAAGTTTTTCCGCCTACGCCGCCATGAATACTCCCTGGACCGCAAAACCAGATTATGCCGGCACCCTTTCCCGTAAATGTGGGAAACGCTCGCTCAGCAGCGAGCCGGTGTAATAGGTCGGCTTGAAGGCTGGATGCGCGCGAATATTGTCGAACCAGGTAACGATGCGCGGCAGGTCCCGCCAACCGGGCAGGCCGAGGTCGTCCATGCGTACCAGCGCCGGCATCACCGCCACATCGGCGAGCGAGATATCTTTGCCCAAGAGCCAGGGACCGCCGCTCTTTTCGATTTCCGCATCCATGCGCTCGTAGGTGCGGCGCAGGCGCGTGAGCGCGGCTTCCATCTCGGCTTGCGGAAAGCCGGTCTGCCCCATGGCCAGCATGAACTCGCGGCGCAGCGGCTTGCTCTCCGCCATCGCTACGAAGGCCTCGCGGCTCATCTTCTGGAAGCTCGGCAGGAAGGCGAGGTTGAAGGTCGGCACGCGCACGGCCGCCGCCGGCATCTCGTCGATGAAATGCATCAGCGCGCGCATGCGGGCGCGCTCGACCGGGGATTCCGGGGTGAAACTCGTCTCCGGCGCCACTTCGTCGAGATATTCGATGATGACGGTGGAGTCGATCACGATCGCGCCATCGTGATCGAGCGTGGGCACCACCCCATTCGGATTGAGCGTGAGGTAGTCAGGCTTGAGCTGGTCGCCTTCGAGCAGATTCAGCTTCACTTCGTCGAAGGGAATCTTTTTGCCGTTGAACACAAAGCGAACCCGCTGGCTACAGGTCGATTGCGGCGCGTTGTAGAGCTTGAATGCCATAGCTCATTTCCTCCCGGTCATTTCAGGTCAGTTTGTCACTACCGGGCACGCTCCGGCAACGGCCGCGCTCACCCGTCCTTGGCCAGCTTCTTGCGCAGCTTGGCCAGCCGGTCCTGATAGCCCTCGGCATCGCCATAATCGTCGAACAGCGCGTAGCGCGCGTGCGTGCCGATGACGCGGCGGGCGTGCTTGATCGGGCACCAATATTGCTCGGTGCGCGCCGCAATCTCGCGCGCATAGGCGATCAGGCCATTGGCATAAGAGCAATAGGCGCAGTTGAGCTTTTCCAGCGCGTTGAGATAAGCGAGATGATGGCGGTCGAACACGAAGTAGTCGGCCCGCCTGACTTTGGCGATGCCATAAATTGGAAAGCAGATCGCCTGAAAAACGCTGACGAAGAAATCGAGCACGAGAAACGGGACGATGCCGGCATAGATCACCGGCGACGTCAGCATCACCAACGGGTGAGCTCCGAACAGATAGGGCAGCAACTTCTGGCGTAACTCACGATGGCGGCGAAGGAGCTCTTCCTCAAACGCAATGCGGCCATGCTCCAGGCCGAAGCACAAGGCGGCGCGCCGCTTAGCGAATTCTACGTCGAGTTCGCTTTCGAGAGCGTGGATCTTCTCGATCAAAACGGCGATTTGTGGCGTCATTTGACGCTCCCTCGATGTGGAACGGTCGCGAATAGCGTTGGGTGGGCGAATCCCACCGCTTAATTTATGCGCATTTTACTTGTGGTATACGCGCGCGACCGATTGAGTGACCTCGTGCGCAGCCGCCGTTTTCCTCCCTTTTGGCTTTAACGGCGGCGTAAATCCTCCACCTTATGCACACAGGGCCCCGCAAGGGGCCCTTTTTTTATGCGCGCTCGGTGAAGCCGGGCAATGACGGGTTAGGGTTTATTCCAACCCCGTGCCGACGTTTTTGTTCTCCGGCGTGAGCTTCATGCCGGCGGCGAGCGCCATGGTCTCGGCCAACGCGGCGAAGTCCTTCTGGAGATATTCCTCCGGATTTTTCTGCAGCATGGCAGCGCCGAAGTGGGTCTGCAGCACCTCGCGGGTCGCCGCGGTGACGGGCATCGGCACGTCCCATTCGCGGCCGAGCTCGAGGCCGAGGTCGAGGTCCTTGCGCAGCAGTTCCGGCGTGAAGGTCGTGGTCCAGTCGAGATTGACCAGCGCCGGCGTCTTGTAGCGCGTGAACATCGAGCCCATCACGCCGTTGTTCATGAAGGCGAGGAAGGCGTGGCGCGGCACGCCCATCTTATTGGCGAGCAGCGTGATCTCGATCAGGTTCTCGATCACAACTCCGAGCATGACGTTGTGCGCGATCTTGCAGATGCGCGCGAGCTCGCCATCGCCGACATAAGAGACGCCTTGCGGCGCGAACACCTCGATCAGCGGCATCGCGATCTTGGCATCGGCCTCGGGACCGGACACCACGGACGACAGCTTGCCAGCCTTGATAACCTTGGCGTTGCCGGATACCGGCGCGGCCAGGAAGCTTACGCCGCATTCGGTCAGCCGCTTGCGGATGGCGGCGGATTCCTCGACCGAGATCGACGAGCAATCGACTAGCATCTTCGGTTTATTGGCGCCGCTGAGCAGGCCGTCTTTACCGAACACAACTTCCTCGACATCCTTGCCGGTGGAGACGATAGCGAACACCACGTCGCAACTGGCGAGATCGACCGGCTTGTCGACGATCTTCCCGCCCTTGGCGGCCAACGGCTCGGCCTTGGCGCGGGTGCGGTTCCAGATCGTCACATCATGGCCGGCCTTGAGCAGACGCTCGGCCATGGGCGTGCCCATGCGGCCGACCCCGATCCAGCCAATCTTTTGTGCAGTCTTCGACATCCTCAGCGCTCCCGTTAAATTCGTGCCGCGCGCAGGCGGATATGGGCCGGGCTTTAGCCGTTCTGCCGCGAAATCGCCAGAGCTGTACCGCTGGTGGGGTATGCCACGACGCCGATGCTTGTGGTTGCCATTCAAAGCGCATTATTCTGCCGTCGAAACAGGCCAAAAGGCTGCACGCAAGGCCCGGTTCAAGAGGCCGGACTGCAAGACCGCGGGAGGAGCGCCAGCACGAATGCAGGACGCTGTTACCACCATAGAAGTGGCGGGCGCGCCCGAACGGCCGGCGAGCGCCGGCCGCGAGCGCTGGCGCCTGATCGCGCGCAACGTGTTTCCGTTCGCGGTGGTCGGCACGATCTGGGAGATTGTCGCCTGGGCCGGCGTGTTCCCGCACCGGCTATTTCCGACGCTGGAGGAAGTGGCGCTCTCGTTCGTCCAGCTCACAGTCTCCGGCATCCTTCCGCATCACGCTATCGAGACCGTGATCCGCCTGCTCTCGGGCTTTGCGCTCGCCGGCATGTTCGGCGTGACCATTGGCGTGCTGATGGGGCGCTCGCGCCGGGCCGAAGATATCTTCCTGCCGCTGGTGAGCATCTGCGCGCCGATCCCCGGCCTCGCTTATGCGCCGCTGTTTTTGCTTTGGTTCGGGCTCGGCAATTTTTCCGCCGTGCTGCTGGTCGGTTTCGTGTCGGCGTTTCCGGTCATCTTCAACAGCTGGACCGGTGTGAAAGCGGTGAAGGAAATCTGGGTGCGCTCGGCGCAATCCATGGGCGCCGACGACCGGCGGCTGTTCAGCCACGTTATCCTGCCGGGCGCGCTGCCCTACATCCTGACCGGTCTGCGGCTCGGGCTGGCGCAGGCCTGGCGTATTCTTGTGGCGGTGGAGATGCTCGCGGCGGTGCCGTGGGGACTCGGCTGGATGATCTTCGGCGCACGCAAATTCCTCAACACCGACGTCATGATGGCGGGCATCGTCGTGATCGCCATTATCGGTCTGACGCTGGAGAAACTCGTGTTCCAGAAGATCGAGAACTACACTGTCGTGCGCTGGGGCATGATCACCTCATGACCGAGAACGGTCAAAACATCCGCTCGATCGTGCGCGCCGCCATCACGCTGGCCGCGGCGGCGGCCGTCTATGAGGCGCTGGCGCGCAGCGGCTATTTTGCGCCGGCGCTGCTGCCGACAATTCCGGTCATCGCGCAAGCTTTATTCGCCAGCATCGCCGACGGCACCATGATCGAGCACGCGGCGTTCACCTTGTACCGGGTGATGTTCGGTTTCTCGCTCGCCGTGGTGGTCGGATTACCGCTCGGCATCCTGATGGCGCGCTTTCAGCGCATCGAGCAATTTTTCCTCCCGCTGGTGAGCGCGCTGATGCCGATCCCTTCCTTCGCGCTGGTGCCGCTGTTCATGCTCTGGTTCGGCATCGGCAATCTGACCACTATCCTGATCGTGTTTTATGCCGCGACCTTCCCGATGCTATTCAACACCTGGTCGGGTGTTCGCTCGGTCAATCCGATCTGGCTGCGCGCGGCAGGCGCCATGGGTGCCGACGAGAATTCGCTATTCTGGAAGGTGATCATTCCGGGCGCCTCGCCGTTCATCATCACCGGCATGCGGCAAGCATTTTTGCGCGCGTGGATCGCGGTGGTGGGCGCCGAGATGATCGCGGCCTCCGACTGGGGGCTCGGCTGGGTGATCTTCGACGCCAAGGAATTCCTCAACACCGACGTTATGCTGGCTTCGCTGGTCGTCATCGGCGGCATCGGCTTCGTGTTCGAGCGCGTGGTGTTCGGTTCGCTCGAGCGCGCGACGGTGTTGCGCTGGGGCATGATGCGCATGGCCAAGGGTTAAAGCGAATGAGCGAGGCGGCCGCGACCGATCCGGTGCTCTGGAGCGTCGACGCGCGTGGCGTCGCGCGCGTCATCCTCAATCGTCCCGAAGTCTACAACGCCTATAATGGCGAGCTAATCGCCGCGCTCCTCAAGGCCTACGACGCGCTCGCCAGCAAATCCCTGCGCGCGGTGGTGATCTCCGGCAAGGGGAAAAATTTTCAGGCCGGGGCCGACATCAATTGGCTCGACGCGGTCCGCCGCTCGTCGCCGCAAGAAAACCTACGCGCCTCACGCATGACCGCGGAAGCGGTGCAGCAACTCAATCTGCTGCCGGTGCCGACCGTGGCGCTGGTGCAAGGCGCCTGCTTCGGCGGCGGCACCGGCATCGTTTCCGCCTGCGATATCGTGATCGCCGCCGATAACGCCAAATTCTCGATCGCCGAAGTGCGCATTGGGGTCGCCGGCACCATCATCATCCCGCAGCTCAACGATGCCATCGGCCTGCGCCAGGTGCGGCGCTACGCGCTTACCGGCGAACGCTTCGACGCCCAGGAAGCGCGCCGCATCGGCCTGGTGCACGAGATCGTGCCGCTGGCAGAGCTGGAAGCCGCCAGCGAACGCATCGTCAATGAGCTGCTGACCAATGGGCCGGAGGCCGTCGCCCAGACCAAGATCTGCGCATTGCGCTCGGCCTGGAGCCATCTCGATGACGCTGCGTTCACCGGGCTGATCGAAAGTCACGCCGCCAAACGGCAATCGGACGAAGCCGCAGAAGGATTTGCCGCGTTCCGGGAGAAACGTCCGGCGCGCTATAACGCCGCAAGAAGGACAAAAGGCTAGAGGCGGAAATAAAGAATGCTGCCGATTGAAATTCGCGACGTGACGCTGACCTACGACACGCCCGGCGGCAAGGTACCCGGCGTCAAGGACGTGAGCTTCAACATCGACGCCTCCGAGTTTCTCTGCATCGTCGGCCCGTCCGGCTGCGGCAAGTCGACCTTGCTTAACATGATCGCCGGGTTTCTGGCGCCGGCCTCGGGCGAGATCCGCATCGGCGGCAAGGCGGTCACCGGCCACGGCATGGACCGCGGCGTGGTATTCCAGGATTTCGCGCAGTTATTCCCGTGGCGCACTGCGCTCGGCAACGTCTCCTTCGGGCTGGAAATGAAAGGTGTTCCCAAGCAGGAGCGCGAGACCATCGCGCGCGAGCAGTTGCGGCTGGTCAAGCTCGAGAAGTTCACCAACTCCTTCCCGCATCATCTGTCCGGCGGCATGCAGCAGCGGGTCGCCATCGCCCGCGCGCTGGCTTACAATCCGGCGGTGCTGCTGATGGACGAGCCGTTCGCGGCGCTCGACGCGCTGACGCGCGACGACATGCAGCGGCTGCTCGCCGAGGTGTGGCGGGAAACCCGCAAGACGGTGATCTATGTGACGCACAATGTCGCGGAGGCAGTCTATCTGGCAGATCGCGTGGTGGTGATGACGCCGCATCCCGGAACGGTGAAAGCGGTGATCAAGATTACGCTGCCGCGCCCGCGCGACCCGCTTAGCCTCGAATTCGTCGAATGTCAGAAGGAATTGGTGCGCTATCTCGGCCATGACGCGAGTGCAAACGAGACGGATAAATCGGCGGTTAACGGCCAGCTGAAATCAAAGGGAGGATGAGCATGACACTTCTGCAAAAGGGCATTACCCGCCGCCACGCCCTGGCGGCCACCGGCGCCGGCGTACTTGCGGCGGGGTTCGGCGTGCGCGGCGCTAACGCGGCGCTGGAGACGGTGCGGCAGGGCTACCAGACCAACATGTGGGGCATGCCGACCTATTACCTGCTGCGCTCCGGCCTGCTCGAGAAGCACGGCGTCAAGTTCGAGGAATTCGCAGTGCCGTCGGGTAATCTCACCATGCAGCAGATGGTGGCGCGCCAGGTCGACATGGGCACCTATGCCGGCCCGTCGCTGGCACTCGGTCATGACAAAGGCGGCCTGATCGCCATCGCCATGATCGAATATGTCGGCAAGACCGCGCGCGTGATGGCGCGCAAGGATCTTGGCATCACCAAGGTCGAGCAGTTGAAGGGCCTGAAGGTCGCCAACCAGACCGGCTCGTCCACCGGCAACATCTTCGTCGACCAGATCGCGGCCGGCGCCGGGCTCAAGAAGGGCGACTACCAGGAAGTCCGCATGAACGTGGACGACATGGTGGCCGCCATGGCCGCCAAGACCGTTGACGCCATGTGCAATGTCGAGCCGTACAATGCGATTGCGGAAGCTGACGGCCTGGCGAATACGCTGGTTGATTTCTACAGCTTCGACAAATTGCCGGTGTTCATGGCCGCCACGCCCGAATTCGTGGAGAAGAGCCCGCAGACCGTGGTCGCCTATCTCAAGGCCTGGATCGACGTGGCGAAGGACTTCAAAGAGCAACCGAAAAAGGTCGCCGATACGATCTATTCGTTCTACACATCGAAGGGCTACAAGATGGCTCCGGACACCTTCGCCAAAGCGCTCGCGCGCGTCGAAGTGGCTCCGGGCTGGCCGGCCGACATCAAGCCCTATATGCAGCAGCAGGCCGAAATCCTGCTCAAGGAAAAGAAGATCAAGGCAATTCCCGATTGGAGCAAAGCCTTGCGTGAAGAATTCCTCAAGCAGGCCAGCGCCTAGCCGATTATCCACCACTCTCGAGACCGGCGCGTCCGCGCCGGCTTTTCCACGACAACGCAAGCACCGGAGATGTTAATGCCCGCCGCAAGCAATCCGCTTACCCAGACCGGGGAACCCATCACCTGGAATTTGAAGCTGCTCGCCCAGAACGATCTCGGCGGCTTCGGCGGCATGGGCGAAGGCATGGCGGTGCAAATCGCCAAGGACGGCCGCCGCATCATCTGGCTGGCGCACGAAAGCGCGCCGAAGAATTTCACCGGGGTCGACGTGTCCGACCCACGCAATCCGAAGGTCGTGGTGCAGACCGCGCTGCCACAGGCGCACATGCGCTCGAACTCGTTGGAAATGACCGGCGATATCCTGGCGGTCGCCTATCAGACGCAGAAAACGGGACAGAAACCGGCCGGCCTGGAGCTGTTCGACGTGTCGGTGCCGGAAAAGCCACGCTCGATTTCGTTCTTCGACTGCTCAGGACCGACCTCGCGCGGCGTGCATCAATTGTGGTTCTGCGACGGCGAATACGTGCACATGGCGTCCGGGGCGCCTGACTTCAAACCGAGCAACCCGCTCGACGACCAGTTCTACCGCTGCATCGACGTGCGCAATCCGTCCAAGCCGGTCGAAGTCGGCCGCTGGTGGATGCCGGGTACCAGCGCCACCGATAACGTCGTGCCGCCGCCGCGCCACCCGCTCGACAAGGGCTATCGCGCCCACAACACCAACGTCTATCCGGACCGGCCAGACCGGCTGTATCTCTGCTACATCGACGGCGGCATGTTCGTGATGGACATCAAGGACAAGGCCAATCCGAAGATGATCTCGCATTGGACCAATTCGCCGCCATATACCGGCTTCATGCATACGGCGGTGCCGCTGTTCGATCGAAATCTCATGCTGGTCACGGACGAGTCGACTGAGAACAGCGCCAAGGACTGGCCGAAGCTGATCTGGCTGTTGGACATGCGCGACGAGACGCATCCGATCTCGATCGCCACCTGTCCGCTCCCGCCAGTCGACGCCTATGCCAATCGCGGCGGCCGGTTCGGCGCGCACAACATCCATGAGAATACGCCGGTGCCGACCGCTTGGAAGTCTGACCAGATCGTGCTCGGCACTTTCTTCAACGGCGGCATGCGCGCCTACGACATTTCCAATCCGTATCAGCCGAAGGAAGTCGCCGCCTTTGTGCCGCCGGCGCCGAAAGGCTCACCCGTAGGCGCAATCCAGCTCAACGACGTGTACGTGGACGAGCGCCAAATCGTCTACACCATGGATCGTTTCAGCGGCGGGCTGTACACGCTGGAGATGGATTTTTGATCTTCCATCGCCCCGCAATGCGGGAAGACGGCGGGGAGAGGTAAAGTAGGCGCCATGAACTCACCCTTCCCCTCCCCGGCCGCCGGCATGTTCGGGCGCCGGCTTAAGCGCGAGCGCGGCCCGCGCATTCCGGTAACCGTGATCACCGGCTTCCTGGGCGCCGGCAAGACCACGCTGCTGCGGCGGTTTCTCGGCACACCGGAAGGGCAAGGCACCGCGGTGGTGGTCAACGAATTCGGCTCAACCGGCATCGACGACGCGCTGGTGCGCTCCAGCGCCGACGAAACCGTGCTGCTCGGGAATGGTTGCCTGTGCTGCATCGCGCGCAGCGACCTCCAACTAGCGCTGCGGCGCATGGTGGTGGAGCGCGAGCGCGGCGAGTTGCCCGACTTCAAGCGCATCGTCATCGAAACCAGCGGGCTCGCCGACCCGTCGCCGATTTTGCAGACCTTCGCCACCGACCGCGCATTGGGCGAGGTGTTCCACGTCGAGGTGGTGGTGACCGTGGTCGATGCCGAAACCGGCGGCGACACGCTCGCCTGGTCGTCGGAGGCACGTAAGCAGGTGATCTTGGCCGATCGGCTGGTGGTGACCAAGACCGACATCGCCGGCGAAGGCGCCGCCGCCACGCTGAGCGCGAAATTGCGGGCGCTCAATCCAGGTGCCGAGATTCTCGAGGCGGTGAACGGCGAGCTCGATCCCAGCCGGCTCACCGAGCCGGCGGAAGATCAGCGTAATGCCTTCGTGACCGAGGCCGCGCACTCGGACGGCATCGGCAGCTTCGTGCTGACGGAAAGCACGCCGATGCCGTGGCCGGCCTTCGCCAAGGCCATGGATACGCTGATGGCGCTTCGCGGGCCGGACCTGTTGCGCGTGAAGGGTTTTCTCGACGTCGAAGGCTGCCAGGGCCCGGTGTTGGTGCAATTCGTGCAGCACCTCGCGCATCCGCCAGTCGAGCTCAACGCGTGGGCGGATAATAACCGGCAAAGCCGCGTTGTGTTCATCACCAAGAATATTTCGGAACGACAGGTGCGCGACCTGTTCGCGGCGGCGCGCGCGCTCGTCTGACTATTCCCTATCCCGCCCGGCGATTTCCGCCTGCCAGGGCGCGACGCGGTGCTCGACGAAGCCGATCAGCCCGTTGAGGCCGACTGCCATCAGCATCAGGATGATGATCGGGACGAACATGGTGGCGGTGTCGAAGTTATTGGCGGAATTGATGATCACCGCGCCCAGCCCCGAGATGGTAGTGAAGAACTCCGCGATCACCATCGCCACCACCGCGCGGCCGACCGCCAGGCGGATGCCGGCCATGATGTAGGGCAGCGTGGCGGGCAGGATAATGCGGCGGAGAATGGTAAAATTCGGCGCCACGAACGACTTGCCGACTTCGATCAGCGTCTTCGGCACCGCGGTGACGCCGAGCCAGGTGTTGATGCAGATCGGGAACAGCGACATCAGGAAAACCACCGCGACCTTGACCTTGAAGCCGAGCCCCAGCCAGAGGATCAACAGCGGTACCAGCGCGACCAGCGGCATGGCGTAGCCGGCGGTGATGAAAATGCCGAACGCAGCCTCCACCGTGCGGAAGCGGCCGACGACAAGGCCGATGGGAATGCCGACTACGATGGCCAGGCCATAGCCCAAGAAGAAAGGTTGCAGGCTTTCGACCAGTGCCGACGACAATTGCCCGGAGCGCAACAGTTCCCAGAACGCCACCGCGATCGCGGACGGATATGAGCCGAACACCGGATTGACGTCGCGGCCGAAAATCTCCCACAGCGCCAATAGGCCAGCGACCGAGGCGAGCGTGATCGTCCAGCGCGGTAGCGGGTGGCGTTCCGCAGCGTCCGGCTCCGGCGGCGCGACGGTCTTGCTTTGCTTTTGCGCTATGTCAGTCATGTTTTTCAGTGCACCGTCTGCGTTGCGTGCAGCATGCGCCAGATCTTGTAGCGGGTGTCGTTGAACGCCGGCAGGCCGCGCACGATGCTCAGATCCGCGCGCGGACGCTCAAGCGGAACGTCGACGATCTCCTGCACGTGGCCCTCGTGCATGACCACGATGCGGTCGGCGATCAGCACCGCTTCGTCGAGGTCGTGGGTGACGAAAAGGATGGTTTTCTTGGTGCGGGCGTGGATTTCCAACAACTCGGCCTGCAGGGATTCGCGCGTCTGCGCGTCGAGCGCGCCGAACGGCTCGTCCATCAAAAGCACGGATGGGTCGATGGCGAGCGCGCGGGCGATGCCGACGCGCTGCTTCATGCCGCCGGAGAGCTGATGCGGGCGGCGGTTCTGCGAATCAGCGAGGCCCACCAGGTCGAGATATTTTTTGGCGGTCTCACGCAAGGGCTGCCCGCGCAAGCCCTTCATCTCCAGCCCGAACATGACGTTCTGCATGGCGCTGAGCCACGGCAGCAGTTCGGCGTGCTGGAACACCATGCCGCGGTCGTGGCCGCAGCCATGCACCTCGCGGCCGTCCACGGTGACGCGGCCGCCATTCGCCGGGTCGAGCCCCATGGCGACGCGCAAGGCCGTGGTCTTGCCGCAGCCGCTCGGCCCGATCAGCGCCACGATCTCGCCGTCGCGCACGGTGAAGCTGACGCGATCGAGCGCCTGCACGTGATGCAGCTCACCGTCCACGCGCAAACTGAAGCGCTTGGACACGTCGACGAATATCACCTCACCCATGCGGGTCTCCGGTTATTCACGCTCAATCACTTGCCGACGAGCTTGAGCGCCTTCTCGCGGTACTCCGGCGCGGTCACTTTGGCGATCGGAATCGGGGCATTCAGCTTGCCGGCTTTGACCAATTGTTCCTGCATCCAGTCCAGCTTGGCCGCCGGGATCGGCAGCTCCGGATCGATGGCGTGATGCGCGACCGCGTCGTCGTAGACGAAGGCCGGGCGCGGATCGTCGGGCTTTGAATGGATGATCTCTTGCGTCAGCGCCACCGTCTCGGCTTTGTGCGATAGCGCGTAGCCCAACGCCTGCATTTCGGCCGCCAGGAAGTGCACGACATCATCGCCGCGCTCGGCCAATACTTTGCCGCTGGTCACCATGCAGACGCGCATGAAATTCGGCACCGCGTCGCGGCCGGCGACCAGCAGGTGAAGGTTCTTCGGCATGGTCGGCTCATACTCGTTGGACACTACGGCAGCCTCGACCACCCCGCCGGCCAGCGCCTGATAGCGCTCGCGGTCGCCGCCGACGGCGGCGAGCTTTACCTGGTCGGTGGTGACGCCGTATTTCGCCAGCGCGAAACGCGCCAGCATGTCCGGCATCGTATTCGGCGCCGACACCGCGACCGACTTGCCCTTGAGGTCCGCCACGCTATGGATGTCGTCGCGCACATAGATGCCGTGCGGCAGCACCACCCAGTGACAGCCGATGATCTTGATGTCGGCGCCGCGCGCGACCGCCGCGAAAACGCCCTGCGGACCGCCTTCGAAACTGTCGACTTCGCCGGCGATTAGCGCCTTGAGGCCGATCTGGTCGTCCTTCACCTGCAAGAGCTCGAGCTTGAGACCCTGCTTTTCCGCAAAACCGCGGTTGGCCAGCATCATGAAGAAGCCGGCATCGGCTTTGGCGTTGAGCAAAGCGTGCTTCCAGGGCTTGCCTTGCGCGGCGGCAGGTTGCGGCAACAGGCCAATCGTTGCGGCGGCCAAAATGGCGGCAAGCGCAATATGCCGGGTGCGGGCGAGGATCATGATGCGGTTCCTCCCTGTCTAATGAGCCCTTGACAAGCCCTTTCCGCGTTTGTTCCCGATGACTTTAACATTATTTTGATGCCGGGATACGTTACCAAAACCAGAAACCGCGCCAGGGAGCGACACGCCGTGACCCAAAAAATTCAGCCTCAACGTCAACGGCACCTCCCATACCGTCGATGCCGACCCCGACATGCCTCTGCTTTACGCCTTGCGCAACGATGTCGGCCTTAACAATCCGCTGGCGGCGGCAATCGCTAACGCTATCTTCGACGCCACCGGCGTGCGGATCCGCCGGGTGCCATTCTCCCCTGACCGGGTGAAGTCAGCGCTGAGCTGAACAATCAGGCAGGCGCGAGACGGGAAATACTGTCTCGCGCCGCTGCGATGATCTCCGGCACCACCGCGTCATTGCCCGGCGCCATAATATGGACGCCGGCGACGTGCGGCATCTCGGCGAGCTCGGCCACGAGATCGAGGCAGATGCGGCGGCCTTCCGCCGCGGGATCAGCGGCGCGCTCCATGCGCTCGACAATCGCATCGGGAATGGTGGCGCCGAATAGCTTGTGCTTGATCCAGCGCGCCGACTTGGCCGAGCGCAACGGCACAATGCCGATGATCAGCGAGAGCTTGCCGGCGATGTCATGTTCGGTGAGCCGCGCCATATAGCGGCGCACCACGCCGGCATCCATGCAGAACTGCGTCTGCACAAATTGCGCACCGGCATCGATTTTGGCTTGCAGCCCCTTCGGCGCCCAGCCGGGCGGCGGATCGATCGGATTGTCGGCGCCCCCGAGGAAAAAATCGGCGCGGCCGAAAATCTTGCGGCCAGTGGGCAGTTCACCGCTGTCACGCAAGCGGCGCGCGGTTTCCAGAAGCTGACGCGGATCGAGATCGAACACCGGCTTGGCGTCGGGCTGATCGCCAGCTGACGGATCATCGCCGCGCAGCATTAGCAGATTGCGCACGCCGCAAGCGGCGGCGCTGAGCAGATCGCTCTGCAAGGCGATGCGGTTGCGGTCGCGGCAGGTGAGCTGGAGGATCGGCTCTACGCCTTGCTCCACCAGCATAGATGCGGCGGTCACCGCGCCGAGATGCGGCCGCGCGCCGGCGCCGTCGGTGACGTTCACGGCGTCGGCCAAGCCCTTGAGCGGCAGCGCCTTGGCGAGGAATTCGTTACGGTCGGCGGTGATCGGCGGCGTGACTTCCGCGGTGATCACGAAGCGTTTGGTACGCAGCTTGGCTTGCAGGGTCGTGGACATAGGTCCAAGTCGCAAAATCCAGTGGACCTGGCAAGCATAAGAATGAGACAGTCAGGCATGTTTCAAGCGGCGAAATCTCTCGACGACGCGCTGGCGGCCGTGACCGACGGCTGCATGCTGGTGGTGCCGCGCGAGGTCTCGGGCGTGCCGATGGCGGCTACCCGCACGCTGATCCGACGCGGCGTAAAGCACTTGCATTTGGTGGCACTGCCGACTTCCAGCCTGCAGGCGGATTTGCTGATCGGCGCCGGCTGCATCGAGACATTGGAGACCAGCGCCGTGAGCCTGGGCGAGTTTGGCCCGGCGCCGCGTTTCACCGCCGCGGTGACGTCGGGCGCGATCAAGATGATGGACGCCACCTGTCCAGCGCTGCACGCCGCCTTGCAGGCGGCGGAAAAGGGCGTGCCGTTCATGCCGCTGCGCGGGCTGATCGGTTCGGATGTCTTGAAGTATCGGGACGACTGGAAAGTGATCGACAGCCCGTTTGGCAATGCCGATCCGATCGTGTTGCTGCCAGCGATCAAGCCGGATGTGGCGCTGCTGCATGCGCCGATGGCCGACCGTTTCGGCAATGTGTGGATTGGGCGGCAACGGGAACTAGCAACCATGGCGCATGCGGCAGACAAGACCATCGTCACCGTGGAGAAAATCCACGACGGCAATCTGCTCGACGATCCCGTGCTCGCCGCCGGCACGCTGCCGGGCTTCTATGTCGAGAGCATTGCACTGGCCGAGCGCGGCGCCTGGCCGCTGCCGCTGCCCGATTATTACGCCGCCGACGCCGAGCATCTCGCGGAATATGCACGCATGGCGGCGACGGCGGAAGGATTCGCGGACTATCTCGAACGGTATGTGTATGACAAACGTGCGGCGTGATTTTCGCGACGAGGAACTGCTCGCCGACGTGATCGCGCGGCTGATTGGCGACGTGCGCCATGTTGCCGTCGGCAATGCCTCGCCGATCCCGGCCACTGCCGCATTGCTGGCGCGCGAGCGCGGCCACGGACGGCCTTACGTGTCGCTGCTGCAAAGCCGCAAACACAATTTTTTCACCGATGGCGCGCGCGAATTGTTCGACTGCGCCGGGCAAGGCCGCATCGACGTGTTCTTTCTTTCGGGCGGACAGATCGACGGCGCGGGCAACGTCAATCTGGTGTCGACCGGCGACTACGAACACCCGAAGGTGCGCTTCCCCGGTTCGTTCGGCTCGGCCTATCTCTATTACGTGGTGCCGAAGGTGATCCTGTTCCGGGTCGAGCATTCGCGCCGCACGCTGGTGCCCAAGGTCGATTTCATCAGCGCGCCGGGTGTGAGCGAGCAAAACGTCTATCGCCCGGGCGGGCCGATTGCGCTGGTCACCAACCGCTGCCTGTTCAGTTTTGACAACGGACGTTTCACGCTCGCCAGCGTGCATCCGGGCCACACGGTCGCGGAGGTGATCGAGAACACCGGCTTCGATTTCGACCAGCCGGCCACGGTGCCGCAAACGCCGGCGCCGTCCCCCGAAACACTCAAGCTCATGCGCGAGACGGTGGCGCCACAGCTCGCCGAGGTCTATCCACAGTTCGCCGCCCAGGTTTTCGGGGCCGATCACGCCGCCTAATAGGCTGAAAATACGAACGATTCCATAGGTCTAGCGGGTATTTAATATTGCCGACGACAGCCCCTTTGGAGCCGCGCCGACTTGGCATAGTGTGCCCCGCGCGGCCGCCCGGCTGCGCGAAATCACAACGCAAAAATTACAAGGAATACGTCCGGTGAAACGAGTTGAAGTCGCGGTGATCGGCGTCGGATGGGTCGGCGGCACGCGCGCGGAAACGCTGGCGCGCACCGCGCTGGTAGATAAACTGCACCTGTGCGAGATCCGGCCTGATCGGCTGGCCGAGGTGAAGGCGCTCTACAAGCCGGCGACGGCAACGCTCGATTATAACGACATCATCAACAATCCGAACATCTCGGTGGTCTACATTTCGACCACGCCGGAAACGAACCACTATCCGATCTGCCGCGACTGTCTAAAATCCGGCAAGAACGTGATGCTGGAAAAGCCGATTTCGCTCGAATTGTGGGAAGCCGACGAACTCATTCAACTAGCCAAGCGCGGCGGGTTGAAATTCACCATCGGGTATTCGCAGCGGTTCAATCCGAAGATCGCATACGCCAAGAAGAAAATCACCGACGGCACGCTCGGCAACGTGGTCTCAGTGCTGGTCAGCCGTAACTTGTCGCGTAGCCTCGGCAAGAAGATCGCCGGTCGCGTGCGGCTCTCGCCGGTGGTGATGGAGTTGACCCACGATCTCGACTTCGTGTTCTGGCTGTTGGAGCCGGCCAAGCCTGTGCGCGTCTATAGCCAGGGCGCCTACGGCTACATGAAGCCGGTCAACGGCTCGCATGACGTGATGTTCACCACCGTCACCATGGATAACGGCGTGGTGGCGATGATCGGCGGCGGATGGAACTTCCCGCCGAGCTATCCGAACTACTGCTCGACCTGGATCGAGATCACCGGCACCGAAGGCGCACTGGTGCTCGATGACACCCAGCGCGACAACTGGCTCAACACAATGGCGAACGGCCAGGTGTTTCCAATGTCGACCATGCCGGGCGAACAGGTCGGCGAAGTCTTCGCCGGCGGCATGGGGCCGGAGACCATCCACTTCCTGGAAGCCTGCATCCGCGACACCCCGGTCATGGTCACGCCGGAGAGCGCGCGCCAGGTGATGGAAACCTACAGCGCCGCCGATCTATCGGCCTACCGCAACGAGCCGGTCGACCTGCCACTTACCAACGAGACGATTTCGGGAATCGCGGAATTCAAGGAAAAGAACCGGTCAGGAGCCAATCCAATATGAAGAAATCTGCCAAAGGCGTCGGCCTCGCAATCATCGGCGGCGGCCGCGTCGGCCTGTTCCGCGGCGAGGTGGCGGCGCGCCATCCGGCGGTCGAATGGATCGGCCTGGCCGAGAAAAACCCGAACCGCGCCGGCGAGGTAGGTCCGAAGATCAGCGCCGATTTCGTGACGCAAAGCCACGTCGAATTGCTCAAGCGGCCGGAAGTCACCGCAGCCATCATCGCCACCGACGAGCATCTGCACGTCGATCCGATCATGGCCGCGATCGAGCGCGGCATTCCCTTGCTGATCGAGAAGCCGCTCGCCACCAACCTCGCCGAATCCGCGCGCGT
Organism: uncultured Alphaproteobacteria bacterium; assembly: GCA_963709855.1. Taxonomy (GTDB): domain Bacteria; phylum Pseudomonadota; class Alphaproteobacteria; order Rhizobiales; family Xanthobacteraceae; genus Pseudolabrys. The sequence goes on from CAVPXX010000005.1 coordinate 156,724, forward strand.
GCTCAAGGCGATCAAGGACGCCAAGATCGACGCGGTGGTCGGCTATACCCAGCGCTTCCGCCGCCGCTGGCTGGCAGCCAAGGAGAAATGCCGCACCGGGGCGCTCGGCGACGTCACCATGGTCACCTCGCGCGCCTTCATGAACCGGCTGGTGGCGATCGACAATTACAAGCGCACCGACGACCCGACGACGATCTCGCCGATGGTGATTTCCGGAACCCACGCGCTCGACATCTGCATGTGGTGCCTGGAACCGAAGCAACCGACCGAGGTCTATGCGCGCTCGATCGACAAGGTTCTGGGGCCGCTCTACAAGGGCATCGACGCCACCGCCGGCATGATCATGTTCGGCGACGGCACCGTCTACCACCTCAACATTTCCTGGGCGCTACCGGTGACCTGGCCGGGCGCGGTCTATTCGCTCGAAGTCGGCATCGTCGGCACCACCGGCGTGCTCACCATCGACGACACCCACCGCGACATCGTACTGGCGGTGTCGAAGGCGCAGTCGGAGGGCTACAATCCCGACGCCACACGGCTAGTCGATTTCATGGGCAGCTATCCGCCCGGCGACATGGCGCTCGGCGAATTACGCGGGCCGATGGCGGAGGAGACCGACTCGTGGCTCAACCGCGTCGCGCTTGGATTACCCACCGCGGCCGCGACTGTGGAAGAAGCGCACCGCAATTTGATGCTGACCAAGGCGCTCGATCTGTCGGCCAAACGCAAGCAGGTGGTGAAGCTGCCGCTCGATCCGGATGAGGTGAAGGCGGCGGCCTGACGCCCTCCGTGGGGGAAAGCATGATGACGTGGTCGCACGTGCGGAGCGCATTGCTCGGTTTGCTGGCGCTGGCCGGCGCGGCCGGACTATGCGCCGCCGAAGACGCAGCCAGTTATCCGACCAAACCGATCCACATCATCGTGCCGTTCGCGCCAGGCGGCGCGTCCGACTTCGCGATCAGGCTCATTCAACCCGGCCTCTCGCAGGCGCTCGGCCAATCGCTCGTGATCGACAACCGGACCGGCGCCGCCGGCAATGTCGGGATGGAAGTCGCCGCGCGCGCGGCGCCCGACGGCTACACTTTGTTCTTCGGGAATGTCGGTACCATCTCGATCAATCCACATTTTTTCCCCGACCTGACGGTGCAGCCGGAACACGATTTCATCCCGATATCGATCGCCGCCGAAACGCCCGGCATCCTAATCGCCAGCACCAAATTTCCCGCTAATTCACTCAAGGACATGGTCGCCTATGCGAAGGCGCATCCCGGCAAGATCAATTATGCCGCCGCCGGCATCAGCACGCTCAATACCCTGGCGATGGAGCAGTTCCGGCACACGGCCGGCTTGGAGATGACGCAAGTGCCCTACAAAGGCGGCGCCGGCCCGGCGATCATCGATCTCATGGCCGGCAATGTCGACGTGATGTTCGTCACGCTGTCTTCGGCGGCTCAATTTGTGAAGGCTGGGAAACTGAAAGCCTTTGCCGTGAGCACGCGGGAGCGCGTGGCTTCGCTGCCCGAGGTGCCGACCTTGCTCGAATTGGGCTACCCGGAGGGCGTCAGTTCCTCCTGGCAAGGTCTGTTCGTGGTAGCCGGAACGCCGCAGCCGATCGTCGCCAAGCTGCACGCCGCCATCGTGAAGGCGATGGCCGATCCGGATGTGCGCATGCACATGCGCAACGCCGATATGCTGCCGACATCGAGCCCGACGCCGGAGAGCTTCAAGGAATTTCTCGCCGCCGAATCAGCGAAATGGAAGCAGGTGGTGGAGCAGATCAAGGCTGCCAGTAAAAACAGCCACTGAAGACGGCATTGAGCTTTTCGGGCGGGCTCGTCGACCAATACCGGTAAATTCTGGGGCCGCGCAGCGGGGCATTGCCATGTTCAAGCCATCGAGGCTAACGGCAGTCCTTGTTGTACTCATCACCTTTGCTCTGGGTATCGCCGGAAATCCACTATTAAGCCCCCGCCTGTGGGGCAATGTCGGACGTTCGTTGCATATGAAAATCCCTTCAGCGCCAATTAAGATAAAAAGCGACAGCAGAACAAAATTTAGAAGAGTTCATTAATAAAAAAATCAAAGAGATGAGCCCGCGCCCTAGCGCGCCGCCAGCGGCTTGATCGCAAGGTCAGCCGCCAGCTTATCGAGCTGCACCAGTAATTCCGGCGCCAGTGCGAGGCCGTTCGCGAGGCGGTCGGCGCGGCGCTGGGCGCGCTGCTCGCCGGGCAGGCGTACGGTCTCTCCCGGCAGCGTCTTGGACTTGCGCAAGTCGCGCACGTGGCGGTCGACCTCCGCCTTGAACTGGTCGAGCGGCTGAAAACGGCTGGGATCGAGTGCCAGCACGAATTGCCCGGTATTCGTGACTTTGTCCGGCTCGGCATTGAAGTCGACGCAATCGCGACCGAACAGCGCGCCATTGAGCGTGCCGGCGAGCAGGCCGAGGATCAGCGCGAGGCCTGCGCCCTTGTAGCCGCCCATCGGCAGCAGCAGGGCCTCCGCGGTTTTCTGCGGATCGGTGACCGCGGCGCCGGTTTTCGGATCGATCATCCAGTCGGCATGCAGCGGGCGGTTGAGCAGTTTGTGGTTCTTGATGGTGCCGTAGGACACAATCGAGGTCGCGATATCGAGCACCACGGGCGGCTCTTCGCCGGCCGGGATCGCGATCGCCAGCGGATTGGTGCCGAGCAGCGGCTCGGCGCCGCCGGCGAGCGGCATGTGGTTGGCGTTCGCCACGGCAGAATAGATGCCGATCATGTCGGCTTTGAGCGGCAGCGCCGCATAGACGCCGGCCGCGCCGGCATGGCCCGACATGCGGCAGCCGACCCAGGCCACGCCGCATTCGCGCGCGAGCTCGATGGCCGTTTCCGCCGTGCGCGCGACCACCAAATGGCCCATACCGTTGTCGCCGTCGACCAGCGCGGTCGCTGGCGCGCTGCGCGTGATCTTGATATTGGGGCGCGCGTTGGTCGAGCCCAATTTCAGCCGCTGCACATATTGCGGCAGGCGAAACACGCCGTGCGCGTCGGCGCCGGTGAGATCGGCTTCCAGCATCAGCTCGGCGATCTTGGCGGCGTCCTCCGCCGGCACGCCGGATTTCATCATGGCATCGACAATCAGGCCAGTGACGGCCGCAGCCGGAATGCGGCCGGTCTTGGGCGCGGCCTGCACGTTCATCACAGCTTCCCCGACAACAAGGTTTCGGCGTGGCCGCCGAGGATGGCGTCCTTGTCGGCGTCGGAAATGTTCAAAGACCGCACGTGGGCGACGCAATCGAGCATGGCCATGTCGTAGGGGTAGTCGCTGCCGAGCATCACGTGGTCGCTGCCGACCAGCGCGATCATCATTTCCAGCGTTTTCCCGGAATGCAGGATGGTGTCGTACAGGTAGCGCCCCGCGATATTCTTCGGCTGCGCTGGAATATTCTTCTTAGGCTCGGGCCGCACCTTCCAGCCGTGCTCCCAGCGCGCCGCCTGATAGGGCGTGAAGCCGCCGCCGTGCGCCAGCATGATTTTCAATTTCGGATGACGGTCCATCACGCCGCCGAAATAGAGGCATGCCGCGGCAATGGTGGTGTCGAGCGGATTGCCGATCAGATTGGCGAGATAATAGGACTTCAGCCGATCGGCGCCGGCGACGTTGACCGGATGGATGAACATGAATGCGCCGAGCTCCTCGGCGGTCGCCCACAGCGGCGCGAAGCTCGGATCGTCCAGGTTCTTTTCGTAGACATGCGACCCGATCATGGCGCCGCGCAGGCCGAGCTTAGTCATGGCGCGCTTGAGTTCATCGGCCGCGCGCTCGGGCGCCTGCATCGGCAGCGTGGCGATCCCCATGAAGCGCGTAGGATGGGCGGCGATATGCTTCGCCATCTGGTCGTTCTGGATGGCGGCGGTGATGACGGTCAGCGCGGCATCCTGGTTGTACAGATAGGTCTGCGGCGTGGCTGAGAGTACCTGCACGTCGACGCCCGCCGCATCCATGTCGCTCAGGCGGCGCGCGAGATCGAAGCCGCCGGTCGGGAACGGCCGGTAGAGCACCCCGCCCACGTCCAACAAAGCGGACTCCGCATCGTCGGGCGTAATGGTCACCGGAACCTTGGGCGCGGCCTTGCGCAGCAGGGCGGCGGTTTCCTGGGTCAGAATGTGGGTGTGGGTATCGATAGTGCGCACTTTGCTCATTTCGTCCTCTGAAAAACTGGTATGCAGTCGGAAACTGGGAGCGCCTGAGTGCCGCAGGCGCGCAGCGGACGCAAGCCCCTGTCGGGCCCTTGGGATTGGGCTATAAAAGTCGCCCCGCAAGCCGAGAGCCGGACCCTCCCATGACCGAGACCATCCTTGCCCGCAGCAAACACGAACCGCGCGTTGAGGACGACGCCTTGGTGCGCGGAAATGGCCAGTTCATGGACGACCCGCGGCTGCCGAACCAGGCCTATGCCGCCTTCGTGCGCTCGCCGCACGCCCATGCCCGCGTGCTGGCGGTGAAAACCGAGGCGGCTCGCGCGGCCAAACAGGTTCTGGCCGTGCTCACCGCAGAGGACATGAAGGCGGCCGGCGTCGGCAGCGTATCGCGGCACCCGCCGGTGGTGGGCCGCGGCGGCGCCAAAATGGCGATGCCGTTCCGCCCCGCGCTCGCGGGCGACAAAGTGATGCACGGCGGCGAGCCGGTGGCGATGGTGGTGGCGGAAACGCGCGCGGCGGCGCAAGACGCCGCCGACCTGGTGCAAGTCGACTACGAGGCATTGCCGGCGGTGGTCGACCTGGAAACGGCGATGAACGGCAAGACGCAGCTCCACCCGGAAGCGCCCGGCAATCTCTGCATCGACTGGCCGGGCCCAGTAGCCGATGAGCAGAACGAGCGCGACGTGGCCGAGATCATCGCCAAGGCACCACACGTGGCGCGCATTAGCGTCACCAATCAGCGCATGGTGGTGGCATCGCTGGAAACGCGCGGCGCTACCGGCGTCTACGATGCGGCGACCGAGAGTTACACGCTTTATGCCTGCTCGCAGGGCGCCGATTCGCTGCGCGGCATGGGCGCCGCCATCATGGGCGTGCCGAACGACAAGCTGCGCGTCATTACCGCTGACGTCGGCGGTGCTTTCGGCATGAAGACCACAATCTATCCGGAATATCCGGCGCTGCTGGTCGCGGCGCGCAAGCTCGGCCGGCCGGTGCATTGGCAATCGACGCGCTCGGAAGCCTTCGTCACCGACATCCAGGCGCGTGACACCGTCTCGCATGTCGAGCTGGCGCTCGACGACAAAGGCAAGTTCTTAGGCTTGCGCGTGCGGCACCTGTGCAACCAGGGCGCCTATGTGAGCGCCGCCGGTATCGGCCTCAACACCAATAATTTCGCGCGCTGCCTGCCCGGCATGTACCGGATTTCAAAGGTCGACGTGTCGTCGGCCTGCTATTTCAGCAACAAAATTCCGATCGGCCCCTATCGCGGCGCCGGCCGTCCGGAGGCGAACTACGCGCTCGAACGCGCGGTCGAGGAAGCCGCGCGCATCACCGGCATCGATCCGGTGCGGCTGCGCAAGAAGAACCTCATTCCGCCGTCGGCCATGCCGTTCAAGACGCCGATCAACACCTACGACAGCGGCGATTTCCCCGGCATCGTGGACAAAGCGCTCGCGCTCGCCGACTACGCCAATTTCAACAAGCGCAAGCGCGAGTCAGTCAAGCGAAAAAAATTTCGGGGCATCGGCGTTTCGTGCATGTTGGAGCACGCTGGCGCGCTGCCGACGGAGACGGCCTCGGTCGCATTTCCCGGTGACGACAAACTGATCCTCGGCTGCAACGTGCAATCGACCGGGCAGAGCCATGCCACCGTATTCGGCCGGCTTCTGGCCCATAAGCTCGGCATCGATTCGGGCAAGATCGAGCACCGGCATGGCGACACCAATTTGGGTCTGACCGGCTTCGCCTCGGTCGCCTCGCGCTCCGCCATGTGCACGGGCAATACCATCGTGCACACGGCCGACTTGATGCTGGCGAAGGGAAAGAAAGTCGCCTCCGCGCTGCTGGAAGCGTCGGAGTCAGACATCCAGTACCGGCAGGGCAGTTTCGAGGTCGTCGGCACCGACCGCAAAATTTCGCTGTTCGAGACCGCCAAACGCGCCAAGGACATGGCGGCGCGCGGCGAGATTCCGGAAAGCCTCGACACCAAAGGCAAGCTCGACACGCCGCTGACGTTCCCCAACGGCTGCCACATCGCCGAGGTCGAGATCGATCCCGACACCGGCGCGGTCGATATCGTGACCTATACCGCGGTGGACGATTGCGGAAACATCCTCGATCCCATCGTCGTCGAGGGCCAGGTGCAGGGCTCGATCGCGCAGGGCCTCGGCCAGGCGCTGGTGGAGAACGCGGTCTACGATCCGGCGAGCGGGCAATTGGTGAGCGGATCGTTCATGGATTATGGCATGCCGCATGCGCACACGATGCCAATCGAGCTGCGCGAAGCGCCGCACTCCATTCCGGCCAAGAGCAACGCGCTTGGCGTCAAGGGCACCGGCGAGGCCGGCACGACGGCGGCGATCGCCGCGGTGATGAACGCGATCTCGCATGCAATCCCGAACGGCGCTGCCGATCACATGGACATGCCGGCGACGCCCGCCAAAGTGTGGGACGCGTGCCAAAAGGCGATGGCAAAAAAGAGCTTATGCACGAGAAGCCCGCCCAAACGGCGCCGCTCGTTGAGGCCCGACGTTGCTGCGACCGGCGCAGGTTATCGAGGGCTTCGCTGGTCCACCGGTGCAGCGCCGTAAAATCGATTTCGGCGGGCGCCACCTGCCGTGCGGAGACCACCGGCCATTCCGCCACCGCGGAGAGACTTGCGCCGCCGCGATGAGCACCAGCGCGATCACAATGTTCTGCGGTTTCATCAGCATGGCCTTCTGGCTTGTTCACAAAGCCACAATAAACACAAACTCATTGAAGGCGCGCCAAAGCGACCGGCGAAATTACCCCGTCCGCGTTCAGTCTTTGGTAATGCTGCGGGGGCGCGTCAGGCGCTCGGCACTACCAGCGAATAGCGCGGATCGGCGGCCAGGCACTCGGCCTGCGGTAGGCCCAACTCCTTGCGCACCATGTTGGTGCCGAGCACCAGCGACACGATCTTGTAATAGGCGTGGCGGCGGCTCATGCCTTCGCGGCCCATGCCGCAGTCCGACGAGATCACCAGCCGCTCGGCCGGGATGTGTTTGAGCGCCCGGCGGATGTGATCAGCGATTTCCTCCGGCCGCTCGACCTGCAGCGAATGATGGTCGATGACGCCGATGGCGATCTTCTTGCCGGTGATGATCTTTCCGAAGGCTTCCAGGTCGGCGCCGCCGGCGCTGACCGACTCGAAAGTGATCACGTCGGCGTCGACCTTGTTGAGCATTTCGAGGGCCGGTTTGTAACTCTGTACGTCCTTGAACATGCGCTGCTGGGAAGGGTTACCCCAGCAGGTGTGGCACCAGACCTCGGTCTTATCGCGCAGACCCTTCACGGTGCGGTTGAACACGTCGACGCTGAACGCTGGGTTGATCAGGTCATCGACAATCTTGCGAATAGACAGCATATGGATCTGCGGCTCCTCGAACTGAATGACCGGGCAGCCGGCGTCGGCGAGCGAATGAAGTTCCTCGTTCAGCGCGTCGGTGATCGCCAGGATGCGGTCTTTGATCGACTTGTAGTGCTTGTCCTGCACGGCGAACGCGACCAGCTCCGGGCCGATGGTGCCGAACTTGACCGGCTTCTTGGTCATGCGCTGCGCCACCTTCCACATGGCAGCGTATTGCAGGTCGCCGCGGCTGACGGGGCCGCTGATCCCCGGCATCACGCGCGATTCGAGATAGTCGTGCAGGATGTGGCCGGGCGGAAACATGAGCCCGCCTTTGCCGGCCGGCGTCGGCTGCGGATTCTTGTCGAAGCCGCCCATGTGGCGCGGCGGGTAATTGGTCCAACTCTGGCCGCCGACATCGGAATCGAAATGCGCGTCACCGTCGGTGACGATGTCGAGGCCGGCCATTTCCTGCTCGTGCAGATAGACCGAAACCGTGTCCACATACTGTTCGCGGAAATGGTTGTTCACCATCGCATCGAGGAAGCTGCGCGCCCCGAGATTTTCCGTGTACCAGCTCGGCCGCGGCAGCGAGCCGGTGATGGTGGTCGGCAGCATGAGATCCTTGGTGGCGCGAAGCATCGTCAATCCCTCCAAAAAAACAGGCGAGCCGTTGGCGGCTCGTCACCATTGGCCCCATATTAGAGGCACGACGGCACATATGGAAACACATGTTATGTGCGAAGCGCTGCCCACCGGGGTGGGCAATATTCGGTGGGGTGTAAAGTCTGCTATAGTCCCGCCATGGACAAGAAAACCGACAGTTACATCATCCGCCCCAACCCGCTCGATCCGCGGCTGACCGAACGCGTCACCGGAATCGACCACACCGGCGCTAGAATCGAAACTTCGGTCACGGTTGAGCGTGCGCTGACGATTTTCCTCAATTCGCAAGAAATCGTCACCGCCATGACCATCGGCGATTACCCGGAATATCTGGCGATCGGCTATCTGCTCAACCAAAACATGCTGCTGCCGGACGACGTGGTCACTGGCGTCGATTATGACGAGGAACTCGCGGTGGTGGTGGTGCGCACCAAGCGCAAGACCAATTACGAGAAGAAGCTCAAGAAGAAGGTGCAGACGTCCGGCTGCGCGCAGGGCACCGTATTCGGCGACCTGATGGAGGCGCTGGAGAACGTCTCGCTGCCGAAGGCCAAGCTGCGCACTTCCTGGCTTTATGCGCTGACCCACAGGATCAACACCACGCCCTCGCTCTATCTGGAAGCGGGCGCCATCCACGGCTGCGTGTTGGCAAAAGAAGACCAGCCGCTGGTCTATATGGAAGACGTCGGCCGCCACAACGCCGTCGACAAGATCGCCGGCTGGATGTTCAAGGAGAAGGTGAAGGCCGCCGACAAGATTTTTTACACCACCGGCCGGCTGACCTCGGAGATGGTGATTAAGACCGTGCGCATGGGGATTCCGATTCTGATTTCGCGCTCCGGCTTCACCGCCTGGGGCGTCGAACTGGCGCGCAAGGCGAATTTGACGCTGATCGGCCGCGCGCGCGGCAAGCGTTTCGTCGCGCTCGCCGGCGAGGACCGTATCGTGTTCGATCAGGACCTCGCGCACGTCGAAGAAGAAAGCAGCAAGCACCGCCGCAAGGCCGCCTTGCATGACGAGTGATGGCTGATATTCCTGCTCCTCCCACCCTCGGCCTGGTACTTGCCGGCGGACTGGCGCGCCGCATGGGCGGCGGCGACAAGGCGCGCATCGAGATCGGCGGCGCGTCGATCCTCGACCGCGTCCTGGCGACTTTGTCGGGCCAATGCACCGGCATCATCATCAACGCCAATGGCGATCCGGCGCGCTTCGCCGATACCGGCGTGCCAGTGGTGCCCGACAACGTGCCAGGCTTCGCGGGTCCGCTCGCAGGCATTTTGGCCGGGCTCGATTGGCTGGCGGCGCAGGACAACGGCATTGCGTGGATGCTCAGCGTACCAGGCGACTGCCCGTTCCTGCCGGACGACCTGGTGGAACGTTTGCACCAGGCCCGGCGCAAACTGGGCGCTGGCGTGGGGCTCGCCTGCGCCCGCTCCGGCCAATGGCGTCACCCGGTGGTGGGCCTATGGCCGCTGGCGCTGCGTGAGAGCCTGCGCAAGGCCTTGGTCGATGAGGGCCTGCGCAAGATCGAAATCTGGACGGCGCGGCATGGCGTCGCGGTTGCCGACTGGCCGGCGGAGCCGGTTGATCCGTTCCTCAACGTCAACACGCCCGAGGACGCCGAGCGCGCGACGCGCATTGCGCTGCAACATTCGGGCATCTGAATTCTTGACCGGCCGCGCGCCGCACTCATAAATGATATAGTGGCAAACTATACGGGGCGTCTGAGGGAGGAGCCAATTCCATGAAAACATTCATCATGGCCTGCGTCGTGGCCGTCATTATCGCGGTGATCGGCGGGGTTGTGCTCAACAGCATCCAGGAGCCGGTCGATAAGGCCTTCAGCACATCCGCGGTGCGCTTGGGGGCGTAATCTGAATTTTCTCCGTCACCCAATGAGTGCCGCGTAGGACAGGAAGCCGACGCGGGTGCCCGGCTCGATCTCCGTCACGTCCTCGGGAAATTCCAACAAGCCATCGGTCTCCGTCAGCGACGTCAGAATGCCGGCGCCATCCTGCGGATACTTGACCGCTTCGAGTTCCCCGTCAGGCGCGCGCCGCAGCGCCACGCGCACATATTCGCGGCGGTCTTTCTTCTTCCGGTAGGCGAAGGCGGCGCGCACCGGCAGCGGCGCCAGGCTTTGCGGCCGCGCGCCGGCGAGCCGCCGCAGCAGCGGCTTCACCACCCGCACAAAGGTCACGAACACCGCCACCGGATTGCCCGGCAACCCGACAAATGCTGTCCCACTTTGGGCGGCGCCCTGCCCGGCCGCGCCGCGGATCACGCCCATGGCCACTGGCCGCCCCGGTTTGATGGCGATGCGCCAGAACACCAGGCTGCCGATGCGCTCGACTGCACTGCGCACATGATCGGCTTCTCCGGTGGAGACGCCGCCCGAAGTGACCACCAGGTCATGACCGCCGGCCGCCGCTTGCAGCGTGCGCGACAGCGCCTCCGGATCGTCGGGCAGGATGCCGAGATCGGTCACCACGGCGCCGAGTCGCTCCAGCAACTCGCTCAGCAGATAACGGTTAGCGTCATAGATCACAGCACCCGCGCGCGGCGAGCCGGGCTCGACCACCTCGTCGCCGGTGGAGAAGATCGCGACCTTCAGCCGGCGGCGCACCTCGATGTCGGTGATGCCAAGCGCGGCGGCGAGCGCGATATGCTGCGGCTCCAGCACGGCGCCGGCCGGCAGCGCGACCTGGCCGGCAGACACGTCCTCGCCAGCCAGCCTGCGGTTCGAGCCGAGCTTCAAGCCCTTCGGCACGGTCACATGATCGCCGTCCACCGTCACGTCTTCCTGCATGAACACGGTGTCGGCGCCCGCCGGCATGGCGGCGCCGGTAAAAATCCGGATGGCTTGGCCTGGCTTGAGCCCAATATCCGGGTGCGCACCGGCGGTCAGCCGGCCGGCGATGGCAAGCCTAGTGTCGCCATGGCTAAGCAAATCGGCGTGGCGCACGGCGTAGCCGTCTACCGCCGAATTATCGAACGGCGGCAGATCGACCGGCGCCTTCACCTCCACGGCGGTAACGCGGCCGCGCGCGGCGCGCAACGTCACATGCTCGGTCTCGGCCACCGGCGCGACACGCTCGCCGATTAGCCGCTCCATGTCCTTAAGCGGCAGTAGCGGTCCGGAAAAAGCGAAGCAGTCGTCGGTGAGCTGCGCCATTAGACGCCCTGCGTTGCCGGAACGGAATTGATGGGCACCGCATGTTTGAGCAGCAGATCGGCGATCGCCTCGATGTCGTTGAGGTCGACCACCGGGATTTGCGTTGCCGGCAGCGCGCTGTCGGAGGCGACTGCGATGATATGCGGGTCTTCCGGGTGGATCAGCGGCTTGCTGTTGGCGATCCGATGGATCTCGAGCTTGGGAAAGGCATCGCGCTTGAAGCCCTCGACCAGCACAAGATCGACCGGCGACATCTTACCAACCAGCGCGGCCAAATCCCATTCCGGCTGCTCGCGCAGCTCGTGCAGGATGGCCCAGCGCTTGGCCGATGAGATGATCACCTCGGTGGCGCCAGCGGCGCGATGGAAGAAGGAATCCTTGCCAGGCTGGTCGAGGTCGAAACCGTGATGGGCATGCTTGAGCGTGGACACGCTGATGCCACGAGCGATCAGGCACGGGATGAGTTTCTTAATCAGGGTGGTTTTGCCCGACCCACTCCAGCCGGCGAGACCGATGATGCGCATGACTTCCTTATAGCAAAACGCCCGGCCGCAAGGCCGGGCGTCTTTTATCACCTATCGAGAATGCCCGGTTATTCGGCTGGCCGCATCGCCTGACCCTGGGCGGCGCCGAGCTGCTTTTCCTCTTCGTACCAGAGGCTATGGCGCTCCTTGGCCCAGTTGACGTCGACAGTGCCCTCGGCCATGGCCTCGAAGGCCCCTTCCACGCCGATCGTGCCCATATAGATATGGACAAACATGGCGGAGACATAGAGCACCGCGACCACGCTGTGCACGATCTCGGCCAGTTCCATGTTCGCGACGGTCGTGCCGTAGAACGGGAACAGCAAAACAAACCCGGTGGCGATAACCAAGCCGCCGCCGATCGTCGAGATCCAGAAGATCAGCTTTTCGCCGCCGTTGAACTTTTCGGCGGGCGGTTCCCTGCCACCAAACATTCCGCCGCCATTCTTGAACCAGACAACGTCGTTGTGGCTCGGCAGATTGCGCGCCACCCAGATCAAGAACATCAGTACGAGGCCGGCGGTGAAGGCGAAGCTGAGATAGTTATGCGAAAATTTCGCCCATTCCGACCATTCGCTGAACGCTGATGGCCCCAGCCACGGCAAAATCAGGCTTCGGCCGAAGGTGATGTTGAGGCCAGTGATCGCGAGGATAACGAAGGTAACGGCGGTCAGCCAGTGCACGAAGCGTTCGAAAACGTTGAAACGCAGTATGGTGCGTCCCGAGCGGCCGGCTTCAATGCGCATGGTCCCGTGCCACAAATAATAGATCGTCAGCAGCGCGAGGATGCCAAGGATGGCGATGCCGCCAATCCATTTCAGCGTGACGGTGCGGTATTCGCGCCACTCGCGGCCGGCCGGATGCTCGAGCACGTAGGACTTCACGTCGGGGATGGTACCGCGGCCCTCGATCATTTTGAGCTGCTGGAGCAGTTGCTGCTCCTTCACCGCTGCGGCAGTCGGGTTGACCGAGCTTGGCTGCTGCGCCGCGGCCGGCATTGCCGTTGCGACGACCAATCCGAGCGCTAGGGCGCCGGCGATCAAGCGCATGTGAGCAAAAACTTTCGCCATGTCATTTCTCCCAAAATTCAAGTCTTCTTCAGCCGCGAAGCCGGCGATGCGGGATGTCGTTCCCGCACTGCCGCGATCGCATCAAGTCGCTATCGATTCGCGGTAAGCGGTCTGCCAACCCCAGGCGCCCGAGCCGTAGCCGCGCTTGGCCACGCGCTCCTTGTAGATCTGTGTGATGACGTCGCTGTCGCCCGCGAGCAACGACTTGGTCGAACACATTTCGGCGCATAGCGGCAGCTTGCCTTCGGCCAGCCGGTTGGAGCCGTATTTCTCATACTCTTCTTTGCTGTTGTCGGCTTCCGGGCCGCCGGCGCAGAAGGTGCACTTGTCCATCTTGCCGCGCGAACCGAAATTGCCGACCTTGGGATATTGCGGCGCGCCGAACGGGCAGGCGTAGAAGCAATAGCCGCAGCCGATGCACAGGTCCTTAGAGTGCAGCACCACCGCGTCTGCCGTGGTGTAGAAGCAGTTCACCGGGCAGACCGCCGCGCAGGGCGCGTCGGTGCAGTGCATGCAGGCCATGGAGATCGAGCGCTCGCCGGGCTTGCCGTCATTGAGCGTGACGACGCGCCGGCGATTGATGCCCCAGGGCACCTCGTGCTCGTTCTTGCAGGCGGTGACGCAAGCGTTGCATTCAATGCAACGATCGGCGTCGCAGAGAAATTTCATACGTGCCATGGTCGTTGCTCCTTACGCCGCTCTGATCTGACAGAGGGTGACTTTGGGTTCTTGCATGCCCGTCGCCGGGTCATAGCCGTAGGTCGTGATCGTGTTGGCGCTTTCGCCGAGCACGTAGGGATCGGTGTCCGTCGGATACTTGCTGCGCAGATCCTCGCCTTCGTACCAGCCGCCAAAGTGGAACGGCATCCAGGCGACGCCTTTGCCGACGCGCTCGGTGACCAGCGCCTTCACCTTGGCCTTTGAGCTGTTCTCGGCGCCGGTGACCCAGACCCAGCCGCCGTCCTTGATGCCGCGCTCGGCCGCATCGGAAGTGTTGATCTCGATGAACATGTCCTGCTGCAGCTCGGCCAGCCACTTGTTGGACCGGGTTTCCTCGCCGCCGCCCTCGTATTCGACTAGACGGCCGGAGGAGAGGATGAGCGGGAACTGCTTGGCGATGCCCTTGTCGACCGCGGCCTTTTGCACCGAGAAGCCGATATTGGGCAACCGGAACTGCTTGGCATCGGGCAGGGTTGGATATTTGGCCACAAGGTCGATCCGCGGCGAGTAGATCGGCTCGCGGTGCACCGGGATCGGATCCGGCAGTCCGAAGGCATTCATGCGGGCCTTGGCGTTTCCGTAGGGCACGCAGCCGTGCTTCATGGCGACCCGCTGGACGCCGCCCGAGAGGTCGATCGACCAGGACACTGCATCCGGGGTGGTCGGATTGATCTTGTTGATCACCGCCATTTCGGCTTCAGTCAGGTCCTTGTCCCAGCCAAGCTTCTTGAGCACGCCAACGGTGAATTCGGGATAGCCGTCCTTGATCTCCGAGTCCTTGGAATAGGAGCCGTCGGCCAGCAGGTTGACCTTCACGGTCGAGCCGTCCGTCTTCTTCTCCTCGCGTTCCACGCCGAAGCGGGCGCGGAACGTGCCGCCGCCATCCATGACGGCGAGATTGGTGTTGTAGAGCAGCGGGGTGCCCGGGTGCTTGACTTCCGGCGTGCCCCAGCACGGCCATGGCAGGCCGTAATAGTCGCCCTTGTTCGGACCGGTCGTCGCGCGTTGGGTGCGCATGTCGAAATCGGCCTGGTGGGCCATATGCGATTTCAGGCGCTCAGGCGACTGGCCGCAATAGCCGGTGGAGAAGCTGCCGCGATTCATTTCGCGAAGGATGTCCTCAGCCACCGGCAGGTTGTTTTCGACCTTGATGTTCTTGAACATCTGGTCGGCAAAGCCGAGTTTCTTCGCGATGAGGTACATGACCTCGAGATCGTCCTTCGATTCAAAGATCGGTGTAACGATCTGCTCGCCCCATTGCAGCGCACGGTTGGACGCCACGCGCGAGCCCTTGCATTCGAACTGGGTCGCGACCGGCAGCAGATACATGTCGTCCTTGCGGCCGGCCTGTACGGCGAGTGAAGCCCAGGTCGTAGGATGCGGATCAGCAACGACCAAGAGCTCAAGCGCCTTCAAGCCGTTCATCAACTCGGGGATGCGCGTGATGCTGTTGCTGGCGTGGCCCTGCACGAACATAGCCCGCACATTGTCTTTCTGCGCGACCTGGTCCTTCGGCAGCAGCACGGCATCGAACCAGCGCGTGAGCGGGATGCCGGGCGTCTCCATAATCTTTCTTGTCGTCGAAACGCCCGACGAGGATAGTTGTAGTCGACCTCCCAGACGCGCGACCAGTGCTTCCAGGCGCCCTCGACCAGGCCGTAGTAGAACGGCAGCGTCACGATATCGAGGCCGACGTCGGTGGCGCCCTGCACGTTGTCATGGCCGCGGAAGATATTGGCGCCCATGCCCGGACCGCCGACATTGCCAGTGAGCAGCAATAACATGCAGCTCGCCCGTACGTTGGCGGTGCCGACCGTATGCTGGGTCTGCCCCATGCACCAGATCAGCGTTGAAGGTTTCTCAGTCGCGAACATCTTGGCGACGCGCTCGAGCTGCGCGCCCGGAACGCCGGATACGCGTTCGACCTCCTCCGGCGTCCACTTCTCCATTTCCTTGCGCGCATCCTCGTAGCCATAGACGCGCTGCTTGATGAATTCCTTGTCCTCCCAGCCGTTCTTGATGATGTGCCACATCATCCCGTAGAGCACCGGGATATCGGTGCCCGGCCGCAGCCGGACATATTCGGTCGCATGCGCGGCGGTGCGCGTTAGGCGCGGATCGATGACGATGACATTCGCCTTGTTGAGTTCGGCGCCTTCGATGAGATGCTGCAACGACACCGGATGGGCTTCGGCTGGATTGCCGCCCATGATGATCTGCGTCTTGGCATTGCGAATGTCGGTGTAGCTGTTGGTCATCGCGCCGTAGCCCCAGGTATTGGCCACGCCGGTGACGGTGGTCGAATGGCAAATGCGCGCTTGATGGTCGGTATTGTTGGTGCCCCAAAACGCGCCGAGCTTGCGGAACAGGTAGGAGCCCTCATTGGTCATCTTGGCCGAGCCAAGCCAATAGACCGAGTCCCCGCCGGACTTCTGCGCGGATCGCCAGTCAGCTTGTCGCCGATTTCGTTGATGGCCTGCTCCCACTTGATGCGGGTCCACTGGCCGTTCGCGAGCTTCATCGGATATTTCAGGCGCCGGTCGCCCATGACCAGTTCGCGCACGGAGGCGCCCTTGGCGCAGTGCGAACCGCGGTTGATCGGCGAATCCCAACTCGGTTCCTGGCCGATCCAGACGCCGTTGGAAACTTCCGCAGTAACCGTGCAACCGACGGAACAGTGTGTGCAGATGCTCTTGCGGATGGTGACGGCGGCGCCCTTGGCGGCCGGCGGACCGGCTTGCGCCTTGCGCACGCTGGCGAGCGGCAATGCGCCGAGCGCGGCGAGACCGCCGGCGGTGAGACCGGACCGGCGCAGGAAGCCGCGGCGGTCGAGGCCGTTATCGTTTTGGCTGGCGAGGGCGGCGAGCGACCTTTGGCGCGCCTGGCGTTCTGTTCTTTTGATCAGCACGGGTGCCTCCCTCAGCTCGGATAGCGGTTGACGCGGTAAAAGGTCTTTACCTCGGCGGAGTCGGCCTTGTAGCGGGCCTTGCGCTTGTCATTATCGCTTTCCGAATCCGCTTTCGCTTTGGTCACAAGGGCGGCGGGCGCTACCGCGGCACCGGCGCCGGCGCCGAGCGCGCGCAGGAAGTTGCGGCGTGCCAGATTGGCTTCAAGTTTCGTTTTCATCGCCAGTTCTCCTTGAAGACGTAAAGTTGCATTGCTTGCGCGCTCATTCAGACAGCGCGAAAGCCTCCGATTCAATTTCGATGAAGACCCGGCCGAGTGTGCCGACACGCCGGTAGAAGTCCGCAGCCTCGGCACGCTCCAGGTCGGCGAAGAAGCGGCCGATCCAGGGCGCCAGATGCTTTTTGAATAGTTGGCGATCAGCGCCCGCAGGCACCGGGAATTGTCCGCCGGCGATGCCGGACATGATCTCGCACAGAATAGGCGCGTGATCTTCCGATTCGTATTTTCCCTCTGAGCGTTCGATCCCGAGCGCGGCCAGATCCTCGCGCAGCCGCGCCAGCGGGCGCTCGTGCAGGAATCCGGCGATATAATAGGAGCCGTACGGCATCAATTCGCCGCGGCCGATGCCGATGAACAGATTGAAAAATTCGCGCTCGACTTTGTTTGCGTCGGCGCGGGCCGCCGCGTCGGCAAGGCCGACATGCGCGACGCCGAGCGGCGTCAGATCGCCGCGCAGCGTGGCCAGCCGCTGCAGAAATGCCGCGTCCGGTGCCCGCGACAGCAACGCCGCCAGCAGCGCGTATTCCTGCGCGCGGGCAAGATCGACCTCGTCGACGCCAGTCATTTTGTTGTTCGCGTTGTAAAGATCGGGCCGCAGAATCGCGCGCGCGACGCCGGTCAACGTCTCGACCGTCGGCACCCGCTCAGCGGGGATGCGCGACCAATTCGACACCGACGGCTGGGAAATCCCGATGCGGCGCGCAAGCTCGGTAACGCCACCGGCCGCGCGAATCGCTTCCTGGAGTCCACGGTCTGTCATGCCCTTTTCGTTCCCCCAGTCCCGTTCGTTGTCATTTTCTTTTTTTGAGACCGGCTCGAAAATGGCCAGTTCGGAACGGTTAAAAGCTATCGCCGCATTGAACACAGGGTCAATAGCCAGAGGCTATAACCTAGATCATAATTTTGGGAGCGCGCCGCCGTGCCCACGCTGCCGAGACAGTGGGAAGTTCTCCCGATCGTCAGAATTATTTTGCACTGCAACATCATCTTCGCTGCGCTGTACGGAATCTTTTTCCGGCGCGGCGAGGTCTTGATTTGGCGCCGGCTGATCTTGCGGCAACTGTTGCGCCGGCTCGGAATCAACTGGCTGTGGCGGATTCTGTTTGGGATCGCCTGATGCTTGGGCCTGCGGCGTGTCAGGTTCCGCAGGCGGCGCGCCGATCACTCGCGCCAGCAGTTGGGCAACATCGCCCGCCGCGATCGGGCCGAAGCCAGGAATGCCGTTGGGATCGTTGAAGTCCCACCCGTTCTCGACCAGGCCGATGAAGTCGCGAATCGCCGGATCGGTCGACCAAGCGCGGCGGAGGGCCGCACGCGAGAGATCCGGCGGAACCCGGGCCTGCAGAAACGCGCGAATGTCGGAATTGGCGCTGATCGATTCGATCGGCGGCAGGCTGGCCGGGATCGAAAGGGGCCTCCGCGGCGGCCTCTTTTGCCTCGCCATCCGGCGGCGGTGGAGCCTTGGCGGCGTCCTCCGCCACGACCGGCGCGGGCTCGTCCGCCGCTTCGCGTTTGCGCCGCGACCATCGATCGAGAAATTTTTCTGGCGCGCTCATGATTGCTCGTTGTCGCGCGTCGGGCGCCGCCCCAGGGCTTCCGGATCGGCGCGATCGCGCTTTCGTTTGGAGAACGCTTGCTCGACATGGTGCTCGGCGACGAAATCCGCAACCGCCTGCTGGATCGCTTTCGGCATCGGCACGGTCTCGACCAGATCGTTGCCGGCTTCGGTCATGGCTTCGCCTTCGGCCGGATCGGCGGTCACCGTCAACAAGTCATAGGGCATTTCCGCTTCACTCGGCCGCAACACCACCCACAGCAAAGGTTCGTCGTTCACTAGATTGCTGCGGTAATTGGACGTTTCCGTTCGATGCAGTTCGATTGTGGCGGTGCCGGCAAAAAATGTCGCGCGATCGCCGTCCTCGCACAACTTGGTCCAGGGCGGGGTCACCGGCGTGCCGGTAAGCACGCTGAGCGGCCGCCAGAGGAAATCGCTCCACTGGCTGGCGCTTTTGATGCGCTCGACCACGACGCCGACCGCGATGGTTTGCAGCGGGGATACGATGTTCAACTGACCGCCTCCAGATGCCGGATCGGCAGTCCGGTGATGAGGTTTTGCGGCTTCATGCGGATGGTCTTGTCGCCCGTCATGGCCAGGATCAGATAAACCGGCTCGCCCTTGACCTTGTCCAGCACGATCGACGGATCGCGGAAAGTGAGGGCGAACAACCCGACCACCGCCGACATGGCCGCCTCGTCGATGTCCTCCTCGTTCCACAACCGGTCGCCGATCTTGGTGGCGTCGGCGTCGAGCCCGACATACCAGGTAAGCGGCGCGTCGCGCAGCTCGGTGAGCGGCTCGATCGCAACGTCGACACCGAGCACATGCGCTATCCAGCGCCGCATCGCTTCGGCGAGCGCGATCAACCCGGAGCGCCCACCGGTTAGATCAAGCGCCATGTCGAACTGGTCGCTGCGCTCCCAATAGCTCTCGGCGTTGTCGTCATTGATGATGTCGATCTCGGCTTCCGCTGGAATTCCAAGCATCGAGACCAGCGGCGTCACCGGCGAAGTACTAATGCCGCCCACGGTCTCTTCATCCGCGGCAAGCAGCGAGCCTTCATGCATGGTGGCGCGCTGGGTGCGGAAGAACAGTTCGGCCGCACGCACCACGCGCGCATCCGTAACGCCGTCGAGCGCGTTGCGCAGGATCACGTGCGCCAGCTGATTAACGAATAGCGGCGGCGTTTTGCCGATGCCATTGCGCACCAAATCGGCATAGGCGGCCTCCAGCGTCTTATGGCACAGCAGGTGGTCGCGGAAGGCGATCAGCATTTGCCAGTTCTCGCGCGCGTCAGCATCGGCGATCGCCGCGATGTCGGACGCGGCCACTGGCATGCGCGGAGCGGCGAGCAACGCGGCATGCAGCGTGCGCTCGACCGCACAGGCCTCCGGCGGCGGGATCAGCTCCGGTCGCGCCAGATAGACCTTGAGGAAATCGTCGGTCACCTTGAGCCCGCCACCCTCGTCGCGGTCGAGCAGATGGTGGCCGCAAGAGATCCAGAAGTCGGTCATTTGCGCTCCCGTTCGACCAAGCCGACCAGATCGACGGCTTCGCCCGGTTGCTCGTCTTCCACGCCCTCGACTTCGAGGAAGGAGAACGCGCGTGCCGGTTTTTGACCGGCACGCGGCCGCAGCGTGCGGAAGGTTTCGCGCACTTCGCCGTCATCGAACTCGCGATGCACGGCCACCAACGTGTCCTGAGGCGGGCTGCACAGCGACTCCGCGAAGGCGACTTCTTCTTCCGCCGCGGCAACCGCATCTTCAACAGTGGGCGCGCCGAAATTCGCGATGAGCTGTTTCGCCAGCGTGTCGATGACGGCCAGCCGGTCGTCGTCACTCGCCTCTACGATCTGCGCCAGCGTGGACCAGCCGAGCGAGTTGACGCCGAGAATGCCGCCGCGGAACGCCGAACGCGCCTTGCCCTCAAGAGCAGCGGGATCCGTGTTCCAGAATACAAACGCGCCGGACACCGCCCATTCGCCGGGCTCGGCCGCCTTCTCGAACACAAAAGTGTCCGAAGCGTCGAGCCGGATGGTGCGCAATAGCTTCACGACCGCGGCCCCTTGGCCGCCGGATCGAACCAGGCCGGCTTGGTCAGTCGCGGCAAAAGCTTTTTCCGTTCGCCCTCAGCGTTGCCCACGCGGCGGATCAGCAGATCGCCGTTCTCGTCGATATCACGGCGTAGGCCCGGCTCGACCGGCAGCCGCTCCAGATAGCTGCGCGCGACTGCGCCGAAGCCGTGCTCCTGCCAGGCGTCGATCGCGACCATGAAATGACGGGCGAAGCTCTCCACCACCTGGTCGGACATGGCGTCGGTGAAGCCTTCCTCGTCCAGCGCGGTGACCAGCGGGTTTAAGCCGGGGTCGGTGCCGGTCATGGAAACGGTGCGGATCATGGCGCCGAACACCAGCCACGGTGGGATTTCGTCCTCGCCCATTCCCTTCGGCCACGCCAGGCGGCCGCCGCCCACCAAGCCGTGATTGACCGCAATCGAATCGGGCCAGTCGATGGTGATGGCGGTTTCCGGTTGTGCGTGGGCGGTGAGCGCATCGGCCAGCGCCGCCATGCCGGCATAGAAGGCGCGCCGCGCATTCGCCAGCGGCTCATCCGGTTCCAGCACCACGGCGAATTCGGCGAGGTCGAAACGCCCAACATAAACCAGCGTGCCGGCGCCCTGCCCTGGCGCGACCGATGTTGCATGCGCGAAGGCGTCACCCAATTCGCGTAGGCGCACCAGCGTGAACGGCGGCGGCAGCGTCAGTTCCGGCGTCAGCGGGCTGATTCGCGTCTCCAGCGGCATTGGCTGTTACTTTCTCATTTCAATTCTTATAATTATAACCACAGGGGGTCTCGAGGCCCAGTCCCGCGGCCGCGAGGATTAAGAGCGAAAGCGACGCCACAGGCGGCATTTCGCCACCAAAAAAGGCGGGCCAGCGCAAAGGTTAGTGAGCCGAATGGCCGAACGGCCGCGTAAAGTCCTGATCTGTTCCTGCGAAGATACGATGCCGCTCGATGGCGAGGCGGTGGCTCGCGTCTGCCGCGGCGCGGATGTCGTCGAAGGCCGCCAGCTCTGCCGCGCCGAGCTCGAGCGCTTTCGTAAATTGGCGGCCGGCGACGTGCCGCTCACCGTGGCCTGCACGCAGGAAGCGCCGCTGTTCGGCGAGGTCGCCGGCGCGATCGAAGGCGCGGCCAAACTGACCTTCGTCAATATTCGCGAGACCGCCGGTTGGTCGAAAGATGCCAAGGCGGCCGGCCCGAAAATGGCGGCGTTGATCGCAGCCAGCGCGGAGCTTACGCCGGATGTCGCCTTTGTTTCGCTCACCAGCGACGGCGTGACGCTTATTTATGGCAAGGACGAAAAGGCGATCGACGCCGCCAATCTGCTGAAAGAGCATCTCGACGTAACGGTGCTGATCAAGCCGCCCGGCGACGTCGTGCCGCAGCGGGTAACCGATTTCCCGGTAGTGAAGGGCAGCATTCGGCAAGCCAAGGGCTATCTCGGCGCCTTCGAACTGACGGTCGACGACTATGCCGCGCCCGCTCCGTCCTCGCGCGGCGAACTCGCATTTGGGCCGGCGCGCAACGGTGCGACCTCGCGCTGTGACATCGTGATCGACCTCTCGGGCGGGGTATCGCTGTTCCCGGCCGCCGATCTGCGCGACGGCTATCTGCGCGCCGACCCGGGCGATCCTGCCGCCGTACTGCGCGCAGTGCTCAAAGCGCGCGATCTCACCGGTACCTTCGACAAGCCGCGCTACATTACGTTTACCGAGGATCTGTGCGCGCATTCGCGCTCCAAGATCGTCGGCTGCCGCCGCTGCCTCGATCTCTGTCCGACCGGCGCCATTGCTCCGAATGGCGATCACGTGGCGATCGATCCACACATCTGCGCCGGCTGCGGCCAATGCGCCGCCGCCTGCCCGACCGGCGCCGCGGCCTATGCCCTGCCGCCATCCGACGCGCTGCTGCGCAAATTGCGCGCGCTGCTTGGCGCCTACGCGCAAGCCGGCGGCCGGCAGGCCGTGGTGATGTTCCACGACGCCGAGGACGGCTGCGAATTGATCGACGCGCTGGCGCGACACGGCGATGGGCTGCCGGCGAACGTCTTGCCGGTGCAAGTCAACGAAGTGACACAGGTCGGTTTGGAAGCGGTGGCGGCATCATTTGCTTACGGTGCGTCGGCGGTGCGCTTTCTCATCCGCGCCAAGCCACGCCACGATGTGGCCGGCCTGACCAAGACCATCGCGCTGGCGGAGCCGATCCTCGCTGGCCTCGGCTTTGCCGGTGCGCGCGTCGCAGCCATCGAAACCGACGATCCGGATGCGCTGGGCACCACCTTGCGCGCCATAGCGCCAATGGACGGCGCAGCCAAACCGGCCACCTTCTCCGCAGTGGGCCTCAAGCGCGACGTGGTGCGGCATGCGTTGCGCGAGCTGCACGCGGCGGCACGGGTCCCGGTCGACATCGTCGCGCTGCCGCAGGGCGCGCCGTTCGGCACCGTCGAGGTCAATGTCGCGGGCTGCACGCTTTGTCTCTCTTGCGTCTCGGCCTGCCCGACCGGCGCACTGTCGGATGATCCCGAAAAGCCAATGCTGCGCTTTGCGGAAGACGCCTGCGTGCAATGCGGGCTGTGCAAGGCGACCTGTCCGGAAAAAGTCATCAACCTCAAACCGCAGATCGATTTCCGCTCCGCCACTGCCATGAGCCGCATCATCAAGCAGGAAGAGCCGTTCGCATGCATCCGTTGCGGCAAGCCGTTTGGCGTTAAGAGCTCGGTCGAGCGAGTGGCCGCCAAGCTGGAAGGCCGGCACTGGATGTATAAAGACTCTAAGCAGCGGCTCGACGTCATCAAGATGTGCGCCGAATGCCGGGTCAACGTGATGGCGGCGGAACAATTCGACCCCTTCGCCGGACCCAAGCGTCCGGCCGTGCGCACCACCGACGATTATCTGCGCGAGCGCGAGCAGAAGGGCGAGACTTAAGTCACTTCTTCGTCGTCGCCTTCTCCAGAAAATTCACCAGCGCCTGGCGGTCTTCCGGTGAGCCGATTTTCTGCTCCGGCATTTTGGTGCCGGGGGTGTAGGTCATCGGGCCAACCTCGAACATTTTGGCCACCGTCTCCGGCGTCCACACGATGTTCATCTGCTTGAGCGCGTCCGAATAGCGGTAGCCCGGCAGCGTGGCGATGCGGCGGCCGAAAATGCCGGCGAGGCTCGGCCCAGCCTTGTTGCCTTCGTCGGGTGAGAGCGTGTGACAAGCCACGCAGGCACGGAACACCTGCGCCCCGGGGTCGCTGGCAAACGCCGCCAGCGGATCGTCGGGCGCGCCGACTACCACCGAGCCAACCGGCTCGCCGCTTACCGCGTCCCAGCGGCGGATCGTGCGGTCCGTGCCGCCGGTCAATAAAGTATGGCTGTCGGGGAAAAACGCCACCGACCACACCGGTAGGCCGGGGCCGACCAAAGTGCGCGCGAGCTTGCGCGTTTTGCGCTCGATCACCGCCACCGCGCCGCGAATACCAGCGGCGGCAACGAGCGCGCCGTCGGGCGAGATCGCGACCGCGATGATTGGGGTCGGCGATGCCTGCAGTTCGCCGCGTATGTCGCCCTGCGGTGAAAGGAAATACACCTTGCCGTCGGCGCCTGCGGCAACGATCTCGCCATCGGGCGCAATGGCCACGGCATTGAGCGGCATCGGCAGGGTGTGAACGCTCACGCCGCCGTCGCCGAGACGCCAGATGCGTATCGTGGCGTCGTAGCCGGCGCTCGCCAGCTCGCTGCCGTCCGGCGAGAAGGCGACGCCATTGACGTTCTGGCTATTGCCTTCCAGCACGCGCGGCGCGCCGCCATCGAGCGGCCACAGGCGGACGGTGTGATCCCACGATGCGGAGGCGAGCAACTTGCCGTCCGGCGACACCGCCAGGCCGGCGATCGGGCCGGTGTGGCCGTCAAGTATTTTGTCGGGCTCCGGCTTGCCCTGGGTCCAGATTACGATATGCGCGTCAGCGCCGGCAGTAACGATGCGCCCGTCCTTGAGCCAGGCGACCGCGTTTACCGCATTGTCGTGGAAGCGCATCACCTGCTCGGCGATGTTGCGCGTGAGCGACCAGCAGATCGCGGAGGTGTCGAAGCTGCCGGAGACGGCGTGGCTGCCGTCGGGCGAGATTGCCAGCGCGCGCACCGGCCCGCCATGGCCGCGCAACTGTGCGTTCGCCAGCGTAAATGCGAGCGACAACAGCAGTACGGCGCAAAAACTTTTGGTCCAGAAGTACATTACGAAGGGCTTATGCTGAGCGACGTGATGCGCTCGCGCACTTTTTCGTCCTGCAGCGCCGCCAGAAACGCCTGCACCGCGGGCCGGTCCTTGCGGCTTTCAACCAGCAGGAAATCGTAATGTTCCGGCGACAGCGGCAAGAAGCCGAGGCCGTAGAGCTTGGCTACTGGCTCGATCGCGACGCCCCAGTCGGCGCGTGATTGTGCGATAGCCGCCGCAACCGCATTGTGCGATTTCGGCTGATTGGCGTAGCCGAGTGGCCGTTCGCCCGAGAGCAATTTGTCGATCAGCACGCGGGTACCGGCGCCGGCGTTGCGGTTGACCATCAGCGCGGAAGGATCGGCGAGGACCGTACCCAGTGCCTCGTGCGCGTCGTGCCCCTCGAAACGTTTGTCGCCCGGGCGAAACAAAATGCCCTGCATGCGCTCCCAGCCGCGCACCAGCTGCAGGCCAGGCGTCTCCAGATGCACGTTGTAGCGCCCACTTTCCGGATCGATCAGGTGCACCGGCGCGATGTCGCATTCGCCGCGCCTGGCCGCCGCAACGCCGCCCAGACTGCCGACCGCCAATGTGCGTGCGGAAAAGCCGCGTTCGTTGAGCGCACCCACCACCACATCGAGCGCCATGTCATGGCTGCCCATGATGACCAGATCGGGCGCGCGCGCGGCGCTGCCGATGAGTGTTATGTCCACGACGCTGTTGGTATCGAGCGAGGATGCGAGCGCGTCGATTTCGAGGAATCCGTCGGCCTGCGAGAAGCTGGTGACGGAGCCAGAGCCCTTCCCGGTCGGGAACGCGACCGGACCGCCTTCGCTTTCGATCAGCGACACCAGCACGAATTCCTTGCGACCAAGCTCGGACGCCACCCGCACCGGCACGCGCGCGCTCAATATTTCCGCCGCCTCCCGCGGCAGCCCGGCACGCGCGCGGATTACCGGCGCGACGAAAGCGTGGAAGGTGAAGATCGCCGAGGTCGGGAAGCCGGGCAGCACCACGATCGGCTTGTCGCCGATGACGCCGAGACAGAGCGGCTTGCCGGGCTTGAGCGCGACGCCGTGCACCAGGATGCCGGGTGCACCGAGCCGCGACACCACGCGATGCGACAGATCGCCTGCGCCCTTCGATGTGCCGCCCGAGAGCACGACGACGTCGCTTTCCGCCAACGCCTGGCGAACGGCCTTTTCCAGCACCGCCTCATCGTCGGGGAACGCACCCATGGCGAGCGGCTCACCGCCAGCTTCCGTGACGGCCGCCGCGATGATCGCGCCATTGCTGTCATAGACACTTGCCGACTCAAGGGGCGCGCCCGGCGCCACCAGTTCGTCGCCGGTCGAAAGCACCGCCACCTTCGGCCGCCGCACCACATCCACTTGGGCGAGGCCGCATGCCGCGAGCATGCCGATCTCGCGTGAGCCGATGCGCGTGCCGCGCCTTAGCAGCGTCTCGCCGCGCGCGATGTCGGAGCCAGCGTAGGATATGAATTGACCGGGCGCAGCGGTACGGCGCAGTTCGATGCGGGGCGTGCCCTCGTCGATCAGCTCGGTTTGCTCGATCATCACCACTGCGTCGGCGCCGCGTGGGATCACACCGCCGGTGGCGATAGCCGTGGCGGTGCCGGGCTTAACCTCCAGCGCCGGCGCATCGCCGCAAGCGATTACCTCGGCGTTGAGCCGGAAAATTTTGGGGACTGTATCGCCGGCGCCGACGGTATCGGCTGCACGCAGCGCGAAGCCGTCCACATTGGCGCGGTCGAACGGCGGCGCATCGACCGCGGCCACCACATCGTGCGCCAGCACACGCGCGAGCGCCGCGGCCAACGGCACGCTCTCCGCCGCAAGCGGTGACAGATCGAGATGCCGCTCGAAGCGCGCGCGCGCCCCATCCGCGGACACCACGTCAAGGAATTGCTCCTGGCGCGCGGCCGCCCGCACGCGCGCGAGCAGTTCGGCATTCGCGTTCGACCCCGCCTTTCGGGTCTCACTCATGGCCACGGCCTTACCTGAACCTGCGACCCGGCGGAATAGCCCTCGCTGTCGGGCGGCACCAAGATCCATCCATCGGAACGCGCCAGCGACGACAATGGTAGATATTTGGTCGCCAGCGGCTCCGCAGTATCGCCTTTACGACGCACCGGCACGATCTCGGCCAGGCCCACAGTGGAAGAAACCTTTCGTGCCAGCGCCAAGGTTTCGGCCGGCTCACTCCCTTTCATTGTGCCCGCCGCCAGCCGCTCCAGTATACGACGTCCGACCACCAGCCAGACGCTAAGTGCCGCATCCAGCCGTCCCGGCAGCAGCAACACGGGCCTTGGGCCGACAAATCCGAGCGCGGCGGTCTCGCCCGGCGTGAGCGCCATACCATGCACTGCAAGGCGGCCCGCACGCGCCAGCGTCTGCACGCTGGCATCATTGCGACCGCTGCCGGTGCCGCCGATGATCACGACGGCATCATCCTTGTCGTCCCGCAGCGCGCGCTCAGGATCGCCGCCAGCATCGATGCGCGCACTGCCGCCCCCTCGCTCGATGTCGCGCGCGACGACACCCGCGGCGGCAGTGATGATGCGGTCGTCACGCGCGAGCAAGATCGACAGGCGCGGCTCGCGCACGGTGACGCGTATAAGGCCGGCGCATGCGAGCGCGGCGAGATCGGTATCGCGCAGGCGCTCGCCAGCATGGCGCAGCGGAATGCCCGGGTCGCTATCGCCGCCCGCCGGCAAAACGCCATCACCGGGATTGACGGTGACCAGCGCCTCCGCGCGGCCGGCGGCCAGCTTCACCGCATCGAGCGGCGCCACGCTGTCAGTGCCGGCCGGCATCGGCTGCCCGGCCTCGACCCGCTGCGGCGTATGCGCGAGCGGCACCGGCGCGGAGCCGCCGGCACCCAAGGTGTCGGCGGCGGCGAGCGCCCAGCCGTCCAGTAATGCCATGGCCTCGCTCGGGCGCGCCGGCGCCACCGCGTCGGCGGCGAGCGTGCGCCCCGCCGCCGCGGTCACTTCGCGCGTGCGCGGGATGACCGGTTTCACGTCCGAATCGACCGTGGCCAGCACCTCGGCGAGCGGCGTCAGCCGTGTAATCGTCTGTACCGGGTCGGACGCCGCAGCCATTGTCCCGCGCTTGACCTTGTTGAGCCCAGAATATTCAGTCTACCTCAACAACGGGGCGGGCACAGCAACCTGGACCGGACTTAGGGATATGGCAGAAAAGACTATGAACTTGCGCGGCCTGAAATGCCCGCTGCCGGCGCTGCGCGTGCGCAAGATGCTGTCGAGCCTGAAAACCGGCGACCTGATCGTGGCGGAGTGCACCGACCCGCTGACCGCGATCGATATTCCGAATTTGCTGCGGCAGACCGGCGATGCGTTGGAAGGAAAGGCGGAAGCCGAAGGCGTCCTCAGCTTCCGTATTCGCAAGAAGTAATGCGATCGGTCGCGATCTCGCGCCGCCTCACGCGACCCGCAGAACCGCCCGCCCCGTCACTTGTCCGCGCTCCACCAGATCGTGCACGGCTTCAGCCTCCTGCAGCGGTCGGACGACGGTCACCAGCGGCCAAACCTCGCCACGCGCGACCAGATCGCACGCCTCCAGAATCTCGGCGCGCGTGACGTAGCGGCTGCCGAAGATCGACTGCTCCTTGGTTAGCATGTCGCGCGCCGGCACCTGGAATGGCTGCGCGGCGCCGCCCAGAATGACCAGACGGCCGCGCCGACCGAGCGCCTTAACGCCCGCTTCCAGCGTCGCCGTGGTGCAAACGTAATCGACCGCCACGTCGACGCCCTTACCATGCGTGAGATTGCACAGCGCCTCGACCACGTCGCCATCGCGCGGATTAAGCACCTCGTCGGCGCCGGCCTTGCGGCAGGCGTCGAATTTGCCGGCGGCGACGTCAACGGCGATCACGCGCGCCTTCGCCCATTTTGCCATCATCACCTGATGAATGCCGACGCCGCCGCCGGCGCCGATCACCATCACGGTCTCGCCGGCTTTGATTTGCGTGCGCCGTAGCACCTTGTAGGGCGTCGCGAGCGCGTCGGTGATGACGCCCATTTCCGCCGGATGCCTTTTGTAGTCGAGCCCTTCGGGATACTTGATGAAGATGTGCGCGGGCAGCTTGATGTATTCGGCATAGCCGCCGTCGCATTCGAGCCCAACATTGCCGCCACTGCGCTCGCACAGCGGCTCGAGCTGGGAGAGGCAATAACGGCAGTGGCCGCAGTTGAGATAAAAGTAAGATGTGACGCCGTCGCCGATTTTGAGCCCGGACGCGCCGGCGCCCACGTCCACGATCTCGCCTGTGATCTCATGGCCGATGATGCGAGGAAAATTAATCGGGCGGCGGCCGGCCTTGGCGTGCTGGATGGTCAGACCCGATCCGCAGGTGATGACACGGGCAACCGCTTCACCCGGCCCGGCCACCGGATCGGGCACCTGCACCAGTTCGAACGGGGTGTTCGGCCCCCGCAACACCATCGCCTTCATGCGCACTGCCCCTAGTCGCTAACCTAAGCATTTTACGTGCGCATGATCTGATCCGAAAACCGGTTCCCGCTTTTCGGGATCATGCGCCTTGTCATGTCATAACGATTGGCTGACATTGACAAGACGTCCGCAGCGCTTGGGGGAAAAATGATCAATGCAGCGATGGTCGGTTTGGGCCGCTGGGGCCAGACGGTTCTCGGTTCAATTCAAGGCAAAAGCACGCGCCTGCGCATCGTGCACGGCGTAACCAAGGAGCCCGAACTCGCGCGCGAACTGGCCGCCAAGCATGGCTTCCAGTTGTCTACCGACCTTAAGGACGCGATCGCTGACCCGCAGGTGCAGGCGATCATGCTCGCCACGCCGCATTCATTGCATGTCGAGCAGGTGCGCATGGTGGCGGCGTCAGGCAAGCCGGTCTGGTGCGAGAAACCGCTGGCGCTCACCCGCGCAGAAGCCGAGCGCGCGGTCGCCGCGGTGCGGGCGGCCGGCGTCCCGCTCGGCAGTGGCAACAACAAGCGCTGCTTTGCCTCGATGCTCGAGCTCAAGCGCGTCGTCGACAGCGGTGCGATCGGCAAAATCATGCATATCGAGGGGCATTTCTCCAACGAGCACTCGACGCGCGTCTCCGGCGGCTGGCGCGACGATCCAGCCGAATCGCCGGGCGCCGGCATGACCGGCGCCGGGCTGCACGTGCTCGATGCCTTCGTCAATCTGGCCGGGCCGATCAGCTATGTTGACGCGCGCTGCGTTGCCAAGAAGCCGCCGCCCGATCCACGTGACGTGGTCGCCATCCTGGTGGAGTTCGCCAGCGGCACTACCGGCGTCATGGCTACCGTGCGCGCCGCGCCGGTGTACTGGCGCTGCCACGTGTTCGGCACCGACGGATCGGCGGAGGCGCGCGGCGAGGACACGCTGATCGTCGCCAAGATCGGCGGGGCGACGGAAGAGCGGACCTTTCCGCACGTCGATTCACTGCGCACGCTCTTGGAAGCGTTCGCCGACGCAATCGAAGGCACGGCGCCGTTTCCGGTACGGCCGGAGCAAATGCTGGACGTGATCGGCGCCTTCGAGGCGATCATCACCTCGCTCGATAAAGGCGCGCCGGTGAAACTCCGCTAGGCCGCCAGCCTGCGCGCTATCTTCATGCGCGACACGCTGTCCCCCGCGAGGTGGTTCCAGATGAAGGCGTCGCGCACCAGTTTGTCGGTGTGGTGATCCATGTGGCACCCGTTGGCGCCGCGCACCTCCATGTACAGCTCCGACACCTCGTTCACCACATCGCAGGAATAGTTCATCGCCAGCCCGGCGTTGTGGGAGTGGATCTTCATGTCGTGCTCCCAGGCCACCCGCATAACGAACGAGCGCAGCGCCTCGGTCAGCATGAACATCTTGTTGATCTGCAGCTGCACGTTCTGCTGCGCGAACAGCACCTGGCCGCCCCGCTTCTCGGTCTTGGCATAGCGCAGCGCGGTCGTGCAGGCGTCGTCGCAGATGCCGAGCGCGTTGGAGGAAAGCTCGAGATCGCCGAACAGATCGCCACCGGTGGTGTCGCCGCCGGCGCCGCCGGTCTTGCGCACCGCGCCGCCCACGTCGCCGACCACATTGGCATGCGGCACCCGCGCGTTCTCGAATATCATCTCGCCGTTCTGATAAAAGCGCCAGCCGGACTTGTTGAACACCTTGCCGATGCGGAAGCCGGGCGTGTCGCTCGGCACCAGAAACATGGTGATGCCCTGTCGCGGCGCCACGGTCGCATCGGTGCGCGCGTCGATGAAGAACAGCTTGCCGACCGGCGCGTTGGCAATGAACGCCTTCTCGCCGTTGAGGATCCATTCATCCCCCTTGCGTTCGGCGCGCAGCTTCAGCCCGGTCTTGGGATCGTCCGACGGCATGCGGTTGTCGGAGCCGGCGCTCGGCTCGGTGATGCCCTTGCCCAGCACGAAAGTGTCGTCGGCGATGAAGGCCGGGAGGAAGCGCTGCTTCTGCTCCTCGGTGCAGGCGGAGGAAATCAGATGGCTCCATTTCCAGTTTTGGCTGAATGCCTTGGAAATGGCGCTGTCGGCCTTGGCTAGCTCGGTCATCACCAGCGCTTGGGTGACGAAATCGGTGCCTTGACCGCCCCATTCCTTCGGCACCGCCATGGTGCGGAAGCCGAGCTTGGAGCCCTTCTTGATGATGTCCCAATCCCAGGTCTCGCGCGCGGTCGGTATGGCGTCGCGCGCAAGCGAGAGCGGGCGGATCTCCTCGTCGGCGAATTTGCGCGCGGCCATCTGCCAGGACCGCTGTTCGTTGCTCAGGGTGAAATCCATGGGAGCATCCTCAGGTGAAATGTTTCGTTTATTCGCCAGCCAGTGCCATCGCGCCATTGCCGGCGCGCCGGTAGCCGGCCAGTTCTTCCGCGATGCGCAACTTGGCGTCGGTGTTGCCGTCGCCGCTATGCTGGCAGACGCGGGCGTCGTGGATGTATTTCTGCAGCGGCATATCGCGCATTACGCCCATGGCGCCGAATATTTCCGCTGCGTCCTTGGTCGCTTTCATGATGACCTCGGATGCGAACACCTGCGCCACGGTCTGCAGTGGCAGATCGGGCAGGCTGCGGTCGGCGACGGCCTCGGGATGATCGGACGCCCAAGCCGCCTGCCAGATCGCGCTGCGCGCGACTTCCAGCCGGATCGCGATTTCGGCCAGTTTGGTAGCGATCGCCTGATGTTCGATCAGCGGGCGGCCGCCCTGCACGCGCAAATGGGCGTAGTCGAGCGCGGCTTCGTAAGCCGCGCGGCCGATGCCGAGATTGAGCGCCTGGAACAGGGGAATGCCGCGGCCGCGCGCATCTGCACCGGTCAGCAGTGCCGCCGCGTCGTCGCCAAGCAGATTGCCTGCCGGCACTCGGCACTCCTTAAACGTGACCTCACCGCACGCGCCATGCTGCCAGGCGTTGTCATGTGCGCGCACGCTCACGCCGAGCGCATCCGCCGGCACCAGCAGCACGCTCGCGCTGGCGCGGCTCGGAATATTCACCAGTACCGCAAACAGTCCGGCGATCGGCGCATTGGCGACGCAATCCTTGACGCCGTTGACGATCCAATCACTGCCAGACTTCACGGCGCTTGTTTTCACCGCCGCTTCCGGCAACGCCGGGCGGTGATAGTTCACGCCGAGCCTCGAATCGGTGCCGGCCTCATGGCCGGCAAAGGCGAGATGATAGCGGTCGCCGTTCAGGAGCTTTGGCAGGAATGCGTCGCGCTGGGCGTCGCTCATGGCGCGGTCGAACAACAGGTGCGCCAGCCGCGAGCTTTCTGAGAGCACGGCGGCGATATCAGCATCGCCCGCCGCCAGTTCCTCAGTCACGATGCATGAAGTCAACGCGTCCGCGCCGGCGCCGCCGCGCTCCTCCGACAGCGCCAAACTGCGCAGGCCCATCTGGGAAGCCTGATCGAGCAGATCGGTCAGCAGCCGGCGGTCGGTGACGTCGAGCCGCTCCGCCTTGAGCGCGGCCGGCTTGAGCTCGCGCGTGACGAAGTCGCGCATGGTGTCGCGGATTTCCAACTGTTCGGGGCTGAGCTGAAGACTGTACATGACGCTGCCTGTTTCCAGTTTGCGCTGCCTTAGCGCTATTGCAGGACGGCCGCCGCGATGGCGTCGCCCATTTCCTGGGTGGTGGCCTTGCCGCCCAGGTCTTTGGTCAGATGTTTGGCTTCAGTGATGATCTTGTCGATCGCCGCCTGCATAAAGCTGGCAGCGGCCGTCGCCTTCGGTTCGTTGTGCTTGCGGCCGAGGAAGGCCAGCAGCATCTGCGCCGACGCGATCATGGCGTAAGGGTTGGCGATGTTGCGCCCAGCAATATCAGGCGCCGAGCCGTGGGTCGCCTGCGCCATAGCCTGGCGCTCACCGACGCAGAGGCCGGGCGCCAGACCTAGCCCGCCGACCAGTCCGGCGCCGATATCGGTGAGGATGTCGCCGAACTGATTGCTGGTGACAACCACGTCGTATTGTTGCGGCGCCATCACGAGCTTCATCGAGATGGTATCGATCATCGCCTCTTCGAATTTCACGTCGGGATATTCGCGCGCGACCTTGCGGCATTCCTCGGCGAACATGCCGCAGGCGAGCCGATAAACCGGCTCCTTGTGCGCGGCGGTCACCTTCTTGCGCGACCTTGTGCGCGCGATCTCGAACGCTTCGCGCGCGACCCGGTTCGAGCCCTTGCGCGTGATCACGCGCATGGCAACAGTAATGTCGTCGTTCGGCCGGAACTCCGGCGCGCCCGCCACCACCGTTTCGGAATAGAGCATGCCCTCAGACAGTTCGCGCAGGAACACGATGTCGACGTTCTTATGGATCGAGCTAACGCTCGGATAGGAGCGCGACGGGCGGACCGCGGCGAACAGCTCGTACTTCTTGCGCACCGGCGGCATGACCCAGGTGGCGTCGTTGCGCGGATAGGCGGCGTGCCCGATCGGCCCCATGATCCAGCCGTCGAGCTTCCACAGCGCCGCTTCGGTCGCCGGCGGAAGCGTATTGCCTTGCATCTCGTGGCCAGCCTTACCGATCGGCAATGGATGCCATTCGATGGCGAGGCCGGAGCGCGATGCCGCGGCCTTCACGACCTTGACGGCTTCCGGCACGACCTCAAGGCCGATGTCGTCGCCGAGCAAAATTCCAATCTTCAAGCGGGCGTCTCCCGGACGGCGCAACTAGGCAGGGAATGGTCGCAATGAGCCGCGGCAGTCGCGCGGTGGCCGCATTTCTCGCACCGTGAGGCGCTCGCCGCAATAGTCCCGGCCACAATGGTCGGCCGAGTCCACGCTGCGGACGGCGGTATTTCCCTACGCGATTATCGGCGTTTTAAAAGGCCAAATTCACGTTTGCCGGTCGCTTGCGGTCAACGGCATGGCAGCCATCTGCCGCTGCAACGCAATCAGTTTGCGGTGAACCCGCCGTCAACGCAGAGCGTCTGTCCTGTGATCGAGGCGATGCCCGGGCCGGCGAGGAAAACCACGGCGGCGGCGACTTCCTCTGGCGTGATGAAACGGCCGGTCGGAATGCGCGAGAGCATGCGCTCGCGCGTTGGCGCGTCGTACATCGCCGCGCGCGAGGGTGTGAGCACGGTGGCCGGCGCAACTGTATTGACCCGGATGTTGTGGCCGATCCATTCGATCGCCAGCATCCGCGCCATCTGGATCAGCCCACCTTTGGCGGTGCCGTAGACCGTGCGGCCGGCGAAGCCGGTCAAGCCGTGGGTCGAGGCAATATTGACGACGGAGCCGGGGCGGCTGCGGGCGATGCAATGCGCAGCGTAGGTTCGCGCCATGAAATAAGCGCCTTTGAGATCGGTGTTGACCACGTCGTCCCATTCCGCCCAGGTCACCTCGACCGCCGGCTTGAGCAGCGTGCGAGCAGCATTGTTGACCAACACATCGATATCGCCGAAGGCTTCGACCGCGGCCGCGAAGGCTCGCGTGATATCGGCCTCGATCCGCAAATCGAGTTTCACCGGAACAAGCTTGCGGCCTTGCACGGCCGGATCGCGCAACAGCGCATCGAGCCGCGCGGGCTCGCGGCTCGTGACCGCGAGGTCGTAACCTGCCTGCGCCAGGCCGCAGGCGATGGCGTAACCCAGGCCGGTCGAGGCGCCGGTGACGAAGGCGGTGGGGCTAGCCGGCGATGTCATCGAGGGTAATCCATTTCTGTTCGACAGCGCTGCGATAGCACGCTTCCGCTAGCTGCACATCGCGGATGCCGGCGGCAAAATTGCAGACCAGCGGTGCGTCGGCAACGACGTGGCGTAGGAAATTTTCCCAGCCGAGCCGGTAGGGATTGGTGTAAGGCGGCGCGTCCGCAACTTCTTTCCATTGGCCGCGATAATCGGCGCCAATATCAATGTCGGGATTGAAGCGCCGGATGGTGGGCGTGTCGGATGCGCTTTGGGTCCAGCAACGGTGCAAGCCGGCAAGTGCGGAGCCGCCGGTGCCGTCAATCTGCAAAGTCATGAGATCGTCGCGCCGTACCCGCGTCGCCCACGAACAGATAATCGTTCCAACCGCGCCACTCGCCAGTTCGGCGAACGCCACCGAGGTGTCATCGACATCCACGCGAAAACGCTTTCCGTCCTCGTCCACGCGCTCCGGGATCGCGGTCACCGCGGCCGCCATCACCCGGCGAATGGGGCCGAGAATGCCTTCGATTACGTAGCGCC
This sequence comes from uncultured Alphaproteobacteria bacterium, assembly GCA_963709855.1. Lineage (GTDB taxonomy): Bacteria > Pseudomonadota > Alphaproteobacteria > Rhizobiales > Xanthobacteraceae > Pseudolabrys. The sequence continues at coordinate 192,120 of CAVPXX010000005.1, forward strand.
AGTGCGGAATCATGTCGCTGGTCAATCCACCGCCCCCGCTACGCTGGTAATTCCAGCTCGGCCTTTGGCTGAGCTGTTCGGCGCCGTCGAACACCCACCAGCCAAAATCGAGCCGGAAGCCGGTGACGCGGCCGAAATAGCCGGATTGCGCGAGCCGCAAGATTTTCTGTAAGCCGGGCAGATTGAGCTTGTCCTCGACCGCGCCGGCCTTGAGCCCGCGCGCCTGCGCCGCGCGCAACAGCGCGAGCCCTTCGGCGACCGACGGCGCCACCGGCTTCTCGCTGTAGACGTGCTTACCGGCGGCGATCGCCTTCGTTAGCGCCGATACGCGCTGCTTGGTCGCCGCGGCATCGAAGAAAATCGGGAAATCCGGCTTCTCTAGCGCGGCATTGAAATCGGCGGTCCAGTCGTCGATGCCGTAAGTTTGCGAGAGGCCGGCGAGCGCGCTGCGGTCGCGCCCGAGCAGCAGCAGGCGCGGCACAATGCGGTCGGGGCCGATCGGCAACCCGCCCTCGGCGCGGATCGGCGCCAGCGCATTGGCGAGGTGCTGGGTCGCGCCGATGCGCCCGGTGGCGCCGTTGACGATGATGCCGATTTCCTTGACCGCCATGGCCTCTGTTACCCGTCATAGTATGATGCGATCTCGCAGCCCCGCGCAACGCAGGTACCTCACGTGCTCCGCCACATCGTTTGCCTGACCTTCGATTTCGACACTCAGTCCGGCTTCATCGCGCGCGGCATGACCACGCCGACGCCGCTGTCGCGCGGCGAGTTCGGCGCCGTGGCGTCGCGGCGGATTTTTGATTTCCTTAAAGTCCGCGGCATCAAGGCAACCTGGTTCATACCCGGCTTCACCATCGAAAGCTGGCCGCGCGAATGCGAAGCGGTGGTCGCGGGCGGGCACGAGGTCGCGCATCACAGCTGGGCGCATATCCCGCCGGCGACGCAGAACCGCGAAGAGGAAGAAGCCGACCTGGTGCGCGCCAATGAAGCCATCGCGCGCCTCACCGGGCGCAAGGCGCGCGGCTATCGCTCGCCATCGTGGGACCTGAGCGAGCACACCATCGATCTGCTGTTGCATCATGGCTTCCGGTACGATTCCAGCCTGATGGGTGCCGACTACCTGCCCTATCGCACGCGGCGCGACGACGTCGCCAAACTGGGCGAGCCGTTCCGCTTCGGCGAACCGACCGCGCTGATCGAAATGCCGATCAGCTGGTCGCTTGACGACTACCCGCATTTCGAATTCGTTCGCACCGCTTCCAGCGTCCTGCCCGGCCTGCAGCCAGCGCGCGCGGTGATGCAGAGCTGGCTCGACGAATTCCTTTATATGAAGAAGACCGTCGATTGGGGCGTACTTACCTATACCATGCACCCGTTCGTGATTGGCCGCGGCTACCGCATGCTGGCGCTCGAGAATTTGGTCGAGCGGCTCGGCAACGAGGGCGCCGTGTTCATCACGATGGAAGAGGCCGCGCGCGAGGCGGCGGCGCGGCTGACGTCCTGATCGTCAACGGCCAGCGGCGTAGCCCTGCATGCCGCGCGGGTTGGCGGCCGCCCGGCGGCGCTTGCCCACGCGCGAAGCGGCGGTCAGCCGGCCTTCCGACCAATCGCCCTCCACCTCAACCTTGTGGCCGCGGCGCCGGAGTTCTTTGATCGTGTCCGCCGACAGCCGGCCCTCCACCACCAGCACGCCCGGTCGCGCCTCGCGGGGCCAGAACGACGCCGGGAAATGCTCGGAATGCCAGGCCGGCGCGTCGATCGCTTCTTGCAGATTCATCTTCGCGTGCACGTGGCGCAGGAAGAACTGTGCGGTCCACTGGTCCTGCTGATCGCCGCCGGGCGAACCCCAGGCGAGGTAAGGCTCGCCGTCACGCAGCGCCATCGTCGGCGTGAGCGTGGTACGCGGCCGCTTGCCGGGCGCGAGCGAGGCAGGATGGCCCTCGTCGAGCCAGAACTGCTGCGCGCGCGAGCCCAGGCAAAAGCCGAGCTCCGGGATCGCCGGTGAGGACTGCAGCCAGCCGCCCGACGGCGTGGACGACACCATGTTGCCTGCTTGGTCAATGATATCGAAATGCACGGTGTCGCCGCGCATTGCGCCAGCGCTGTCGAGCTTGGCGTCTTCGATCAAGATGACGCTCGGATCGCGCGCGTCGTCGTAGGTCCATACTTTTCCGACGGTCGGTTCGCCCGCGCCAGCCGCTACCGTGCGTGCTCCGGCCGGCACGCGGATTGGAAGCTGCTTGCCGAAGCCCTTGATCGTTCCCGGCCGCTGCTCGAGCGAAGCCATTTCGCCGACGAGCTTGCGCCGCTCGGCATTGTAGGCCTCCGACAGCAGCGCTTCGCCCGGGACATCGGCGAATTTCGGATCGCCATAAAAGGTTTCGCGGTCGGCATAGGCGAGCTTGGCACATTCAACGACCGTGTGGATGAACTCCGCGCTGGTCGGATCGGCGCCGTCAAGACCAAAACCCCGAAGCAGCGCGAGCTGCTGAAGCATCACCGGCCCCTGGCTCCAGAACCCGCCTTTGCAAACGGTATAGCGGCCGTATTCGAGCGTCGTCGGCGCCTCGACACTTGGCTGCCAGCGCGCCATGTCGTCGCCGGTAAGCAGGCCGCGGTGGCGCTCGCCGCTCGTGTCCATGACGTCCTGCGTGCGGCAGAATTTGTCGATCGCCTCGGCGACGAAGCCGCGCGACCAACACTGGCGCGCTTTTTCGATCTGGCGCTCGCGGTCGCCGCCTGCGCTTTCGGCCTCGCGCAGGATGCGGTCGTAAGTGTCGGCAAGCGTACGGTTGCTGAACATGGTGCCCGGCTTCGGCACCGCCCCGCCCGGCAGATAAATCGTCGCCGAAGTCGGCCAATGCTCGCAGAACAATTGCTCCACCGTGGCGATGGTGGCGCTGGCGCGCTCGACCAAAGGATGCCCGTTGCGCGCATAGGAAATCGCCGGCGACAGAACGTCGGCCAGATGCATGGTCCCGTAGTCGCGCAGCAGCAGCATCCAGGTCTCGAACATTCCGGGCACGCAGGCGGCGAGCAGGCCGGTTCCCGGCACCAGGTCCAGGCCGAGCCCACGGTAGTGCGCGATGGTCGCTGCCGCCGGCGCGGGCCCCTGCCCGCAGATCACCTCGACCTTGCCCTTGCGCACATCGTGCACGATCACCGGTACATCGCCGCCCGGCCCGTTGAGATGCGGTTCGACCACCTGGAGCGTGAATGCTGTCGCGACTGCAGCGTCGAAGGCATTGCCGCCTTTTTCCAGCGTCGCCATGCCGACGGCGGTGGCTATCCAATGGGTCGAAGTGACGACGCCGAACGTCCCCTCGATTTCGGGGCGCGTCGTGAAAGGGTTCGGATTTATTTTTGAAACCATTGCCGAATTTCCTGTGGCGCGGGCGGACGATACAGGAGCCGGGGTCCATAGGCTAACGCAAATGACACGCGACCAACTGCCCCGGCTTGACCTCGCGCAATGGTGGCGTTTCCGCGCGGCAGCGGTCGAACACATAGGGGCAGCGGGTGTGGAAGTGGCATCCCGAGGGCGGGTTGATTGGGCTCGGCACGTCGCCTTGCAGCACGCGCTTCTGCCGTTTGACGCTCGGATCGGGCACCGGCACCGCCAGCAACAGCGACTCCGTGTAAGGGTGCAAGGCCTTCGTGAACAGCGTGCGCTTGTCGGTATATTCGACGATGCGGCCGAGATACATGACCGCGATGCGGTGGCTGATGTGCTCGACCACTGCCAGATTGTGCGAGATGAACAGATAAGCGAGCCCCATCTCGCGCTGCAAATCCATCATCAGGTTGAGCACCTGCGCCTGGATCGAGACGTCGAGTGCGGACACCGGCTCATCACCGACGATCAGTTTCGGCTGCAAAGCGAGCGCGCGCGCGATGCCGATGCGCTGACGCTGGCCCCCGGAAAACTGGTGCGGATAATTGTCCATTTGCGCCTTACGCAAGCCCACGCGATCAAACAATGCGGCGACCCGTTTTTTTACCTCGCCGCCGACGGCTGTTCGATGCACGCGCATCGGCTCGGCGACGATGTCGCCGGCAGACATGCGGGGGTCGAGCGAGGAAAACGGATCCTGGAAGATGATTTGCATCTGCCGGCGATAGGGCCGCAGTTCGGTCTTGCTCAAATGGGTGATGTCGCGGCCATCGATCTCGATGCTGCCGGCGGTCGGCTCGATCAGCCGCAGGATGGTGCGGCCGACCGTGGATTTCCCGCAGCCGGACTCACCGACCAGGCCAAGCGTCTCGCCTGCTTGAATCGAGAAGCTGACGCCGTCGACGGCGAACACGGTGCCGCCGGCGCGCTGCAGCAGGCCCTTGCGAACGGGGAAATGCTTCTTGAGGTCGCGCACCTCGAGCACGGCCGGACGGGTACCGTTCGTGGCGCCCGCCTCAGCCATGGCGGTCACCGAACAATTCGGCGGAACGCCAGCACGCGGCCCAGTGCCGCGGCCGCTTCTCCTCGTAGGCCGGATATTCGCGGCGGCAGCGATCCTCGGCGTGGGCACAGCGCGGCGCGAACACGCAGCCTTCCGGCAGGTTAGTCAAGGCCGGCACCATGCCGGGGATTTCCTGCAGCCGGCCGGATACCCCCTCCGCCTCGCCACGCATGAGATCGAGCCGCGGGATCGACGCCATCAGCCCGTGCGTATAGGGATGCTGCGGCCGAGCGAATAGCTCTTCGACCGGCGCCTCCTCGACCTTGCGTCCAGCATACATGACGATGACGCGCTGCGCCGTCTCCGCCACCACGCCGAGATCGTGGGTAATCAGAATGATCGCGGTGCCAAGCTTGCGCTGCAGGTCGAGGATGATGTCGAGGATCTGCGCCTGGATAGTAACGTCGAGCGCGGTGGTCGGCTCGTCAGCGATCAGCACCTTCGGATTGCAGGCGAGCGCCATGGCGATCATCGCGCGCTGGCGCATGCCACCGGACAACTGATGCGGATATTCCTTGGCGCGCTGCTCCGGCTCGGGGATGCGGACGAGGCGCAGCATGTCGATGGCTTTCGTCCACGCCTGTTGGCGACCGATTTGCTCGTGCAGCAGCAGCACTTCGGCGATCTGACTGCCGATGGTGAGCACCGGGTTCAGCGAGGTCATCGGCTCCTGAAAGATCATCGCGATGTCCTTGCCGCGCACGCCGCGCATGGTCTCCTCGTCGAGCGCGAGCAGATCGACACCGTCGAGCTTGACCGAGCCGCCAGCGATGCGGCCGGGCGGATCGGGCACCAGCCGCATGAGAGAGAGCGCGGTGATGCTCTTGCCGCAGCCGGATTCACCGACAATCGCCAGTGTCTCATGTGCGGCGCCAGCGTGAAACTGACGCCGTCCACGGCCTTCACTACGCCGTGCCGCAGGTCGAAATAGGTCTTCAACCCGTCGACCTCGAGCAATGGCGCGGATGAATACGGCCGGCGCTGGAGGCCGGCCACGATCGATGACATCATGTCAATCCGCGCCGAAGCCATTAGTTGCGCAGCCGCGGGTCGAGGATGTCGCGCAGCGCGTCGCCGAACAGGTTGGTGCCGAACACCGCCAAGCTGATGGCGACGCCGGGGAAGATCACAAGCCAGGGCGCGGTGCGTACATATTCGGCCGCCGATTCCGACAGCATGCGGCCCCAGGACGGATGCGGCTCGGGCACGCCGAGGCCGAGGAACGACAGCGACGCCTCGGTCAGGATCGCCGCGCCGAGCTGCGCGGTCGCGATTACGATCAACGGCGCCAGCGTGTTGGGTAGCACATGGCGAACCGCGATGCGGAATTCGCTCATGCCGACGGCGCGCGCGGCCTCAACAAAGGGCTGTTCGCGCAAAGTGAGCGTGTTGGAGCGGATGACGCGCGCGGTATAGGGGATCAGCGGGATCGCGATGGCGACGATGGTATTGTCAAGCGCCGGCCCGAGCGCGGCAGCCATCACCAGCGCCAGCACAAGCAGCGGCACTGACTGCAGTACATCAACGATGCGCTGGATCACCAGGTCGACCCAGCCGCCGAGATAGCCCGAAGTCAGACCGAGCACGACGCCGAACATGCAACCGAGGAATGTCGAGCCGAGCCCGACGGCCAGCGAGATGCGCGCGCCATAGACGATCCGACTGTAGATATCGCGGCCCATGTTATCGGCGCCCAGCCAGTATGTGTGGCCCGGCGGGACCAGCGAAGCGAGCGAATTGGTCTTGATCGGATCGAAGACGGTAATGACATCGGCAAAAATTGCCGCGAACACGAACACCGCCATGATCGCGGCTCCGACCACGCCGAGCGGATGCGCGGCGGCATGATAGCGAATTTTCGACCATACGCCTTCCGCGCGCGCGGTATCCGCCACGGGCCCCGGGACGATGTCGATGCTCGCCATGCGCTCGCTCCCGTCAGCCCGAATACTTGATGCGCGGATCGAGCACCGCGTAGAGAAGATCGACCAGGAAGTTGATCAGCACCGCGACTACGGCGATGAACATGACCAGGTTCTGCACTATCGGATAGTCGCGCCAGCGGATCGCCTCGACCAGAAAGCGCGCCACGCCCGGAATGTTGAACACCGTTTCCGTTACGATGAGCCCGCCCATCAGGAAGGCGGCCTCGAGGCCGATCACGGTTACGACCGGAAGCACCGCATTGCGCAAGGCATGGTGATAATTGACGTTGGAGTCGGAGGCACCTTTCGCGCGCGCGGTGCGGATGTAATCCTGCCGCAGCACCTCCAGCATCGACGAGCGCGTCAGGCGCATGACGAGCGCCGATGAGCGAAAGCCGACCGCCGCCGCCGGCACGCTATAAAGGCCCAGCGCGGCCCAAAATCCCACTGGCGGATTGGTATAGATCGGAATGGTGCCGAAGAATTTCACGAACGCCATCAGGATCAGCAGGCCAAGCCAGAATGCCGGCATCGACAGCCCGCTCAGGCTGATCACCCGCAACGCGTAATCAAGTTTGGAATTCTGCCTGACCGCGCTGATCACTCCGAGTGGAACGCCGAACAGAATGGCGAAACTCAGCGCCAAGCCGGCAAGCTTCGCGGTAATCGGAATGCGCGGTAGGATCTCCTGGATCGCTGGCTTCTCCGAAACGTAGGAGTAGCCGAGATCGCCATGCGCCAGCCCACCGATCCACTGCACATATTGTACGGCAATGGGCCGGTCGAGCCCCAGCTCCTTTTCCAGTTTGGCCTTCTCGGCCACGTCGATCATTCCAGCCGCATTGAACACGATGTCCGCGATGTTGCCGGGCACCAGCCGCAGCATCACGAAGACGAGCACGGAAATCCCGAACAGCGTCAGGAGCATCAAGAAAAAGCGCCTGATCAGATAGCTCCCCACCGTGGGCTCCGCAAGCGCGCCGGGGCTGGCGCTATTTGTCCAGCCACACGTCCTCGTAGCGGTAGCCGTTGTATGCGCTGTTGTTCATGATCGTCATGTTTTTGACGAACGGCTTCCAGCACATCCCCGAGCGCGCGTGCATCAGGATCGGACGCGCCACGTCTTCCTGCAATTTTTTGTCGATCTCCCACACCATTTTCTTGCGCTTTGCAACATCGGTTTCGACCGACTGCTTGTCGAACAGCGCTTCCAATTCCTTGTTGCAGTAGTGGGTGTAGTTGCGCTCGGAGCCACAGGCGTAATTTTCGTAGAACGCCTGGTCGGGATCATCGATGCCGTTGCCAGTCAGATTGAGGCCGACGGAATAATCGTTACGCGCCACTTTCGCGAACCATTGGCTCGATTCCACGGGGTCGAGCTCGGCATCGATATAGATGGACTTGAGTTGGTCGATCAGAACCACCGCCGGATCGCGATAGGTCGCGTAGATTGCGAGTTGACACCTTGATCTTGAGCGGCTTGTCGGGGCTATAGCCTAGCTTGGTCATGATCGCGCGCGCTTCCTCGCGATCCTTCTTCACGTCGCCATAGCCCGGGATGGTCTTGAGCATTTCGGGCGGCATGCCCCAGACGCCTTCCGGCGGCGGCAACATCGTGCCGCCGATGTCGCCCTGCCCCTGGAAGATAATGTCGATCATTGACTTGCGGTCGAGTGCAAGCGCCATCGCCTTGCGCAGCTCGATATTGTCGAAGGGCGGCTTCTCGCGGTTGACGATGAGATTGGTGCTGACGTTGATCGGAGCGATTTCGCAGATCGCGCTTGGATCTTGCTTTTTGATGTCTTTGATCAACGCCGCCGTCATTTCGGTCGGGAAGGTCATGTCCACCCTGCCGGCGACGAAGGCGAGCACCGCAGTCGCCCGGTTGCTGATGATCGTGTATTCGATGCCGTCGAGATAAGGCAGACCCTTTTTCCAATAGTCGGGATTTTTCTCGAGCTTGATCAATTCGTTCTGCTTGAACTCGACGAATTTGAACGGGCCGGTGCCGATCGGATGCGTGCGCATTTGTGCCGCCGGCACGTGACACGAATACATCGGCGTATAACCTGACGCGATCATCGCCAATAGCGAGGGTTGCGGCCGCTTCAGATGCAGCGTCACTTCGAAATCGCCATTGGTGGTGACTTCGGAAATGTTGCTGAACAGATCCTTGCGCGGATTCTTGCGGAATTTGTCCTGCCCCTTACCCTGAATAAGGTCGAAAGTGCATTTCACGTCCTTGGCTGTGAAGGGCTGTCCGTCGTGCCATTTCACGCCCTGATGCAGCTTGAACGGTCAGCGCGTTGTTCGCGTTATCCCAGGCCCAGCTGTCCGCCAATTCCGGCATGATGGTGCCCATGCTGTTTTGCGGCTTGTGCTGATCGTAGATGACGAGGTTGTTGAACAGCCCCATGGCGGGGGCGTTGACCGAGAAGGTCGCCTCCTCGTGAATGGAGAGGCTGGGCGGCGTCTCGCGGTGGTAAATTCTCAGAATCCCGCCATGCTTCGGCTCCGCCGCCTGGGCGTTGCAAAACGTAAGACCTGCGAGAATAGCCGTCGCCAGTGCGACAAATTTAGTTCCCATTGGATCCTCCCCGGGATGCGCGGCTGACGGGGCCGTGGCTGGCCGGCAGCCCATTTTTTGTTTGTTATTACGGCAACGCTACCTGGTATGGTAGCCCCGATCAACTCGACAAAAGTAAGCCGGGGCCCGCCATTCCGGCACGAAATCGCCGCCGCTTGCCAACGGTCCGGTCGCACCGCACGATGGCCCCATGATGGCGCCCGCCATTGAGTAGAAAGCCGGAGCGGCAATGGTGACCGAGAGCGATAATATCGTCGCCGAAACGGCGGCGCGGATATTTGCCGACCTTGCCGATCCTCAGACGATCAACCGCGCCCGCGACGCAGACTGGAAGGAAAAACTGTGGCGGGCGTTGTCGGACGCCGGCCTGACGCTGGCCTGGGTTCCGGAGAAGCTGGGCGGCGCGGGCGCAAGCCTGGCCGAGGGCTTCGCCATCCTCGGCGTCGCCGGCCGCTATGCCGTGCCGGTGCCGCTGGCGGAAACGCTGATCGCCGGATGGCTGCTGGCGCGCGCCGGCATCGCAGCTCCGGCTGGCACGATGACGGTCGCCCCTGCCCGTCCGCGCGATCGAATTGCGTTGAACGCCGACGGCACCTTGAGCGGACGCGCCGTCGGAATTCCCTTCGCCAGGGATTGCGAACATATCGCGGTGTTAGCCGCCGTCGACAAGGGCGCGGCGATCGCTCTGGTGAAAACCACCGATTGCCGACTGAGCGAAGGCCAAAATCTGGCTGGCGATGGCTCCGACACGGTGACCTTCGCGCGTACGAGGGCCATCCGCAGCGCGCCGGCACCGGCCGGCTTCGATGCATCCTCGCTCATGCTGATGGGCGCGACCGTGCGCAGCATGCAAGCCGCCGGCGCACTCGAGACGATTCTGTCGCTCAGTGTGGACTATGCCAATGAACGCGTAGCCTTCGAGCGCAAAATCGGAAAATTCCAGGCCGTGCAACAGAACCTCGCGCGCCTTGCCGGCGAAACCGCCGCCGCGCTGGCCGCCGCCGGTTCGGCCGCTGACACCATCGCGCAAACGGACGCGTTCGACGACACGGTCCTGCTCGAAGCGGCGTCCGCGAAAATCCGCTCCGGCGAGGCCGCCGCGGAAGGCTCCGCCATCGCGCACCAGGTACATGGCGCGATCGGCTTCACCAACGAACATGTGCTGCATCGATTCACGCTTCGCCTGCTGTCCTGGCGCGACGATTTCGGCAGTGAAAGCTATTGGGCAGCGCTGCTCGGCGAACTGACCGCGCGGCGCGGCGCCAATCAATTCTGGCCCATGTTGGCGGCGCGTTAGGATTTGCCATGACAAACCAGCTCCGCTTCGATCAGATCCGGTTGCCGCCCGAATGCGAGACGTTGCGCGCCGAGGTGCGCGCCTTCATCGCCGAGGAGGTGGCGGCTGGAACGTTCGTACCGGACCGCCCCGGCCACGGCGATACCCACAATCGCGCGTTCAGCAAGCGGGTCGGTGCCAAGGGCTGGATCGGCATGACCTGGCCGAAAAAATACGGCGGACATGAGCGCAATTTTCTCGAGCGTTATGTCGTCACGGAAGAATTCCGCGTCGCCAACGCGCCGGTACGCCTGCATTTTGTGGCAGACCGGCAGAGTGGGCCGATCCTGCTCAGATACGCGCCTGAACACATCAAGCAGGACATCCTGCCCCGCATCTGCCGTGGCGAACTGTGCTTCGTCATCGGCATGAGCGAGCCCGGCTCCGGCTCCGATCTGTTCGCCGCCAAAACGAAAGCTACCAAGGCCGACGGCGGCTGGCGCATCAACGGGTCGAAGATCTGGACCAGCAACGCCCATATCGCCGACTACATGTTGGGGCTGTTCCGCACCTCGCCAGCCACGAAAGAAAACCGCCGCCACGGCCTCACGCAAATCCTGGTGGACATGAAGTCGCCCGGCATTACGGTCAATCCGATCTATCAGATGACCGGCCAGCACGATTTCAACGAAGTCGTGTTCGAGGACACTTTCGTTCCCGACGATCACGTACTCGGCGAGATCGATGGCGCTTGGAAACAGGCGACCAGCGAGCTCGCTTACGAGCGCAGCGGGCCCGAGCGCTTCCTGGAAACCTACTACGTGCTGGCCGAGCTGGTGCGCGCGCTCGGGCCCAATCCCGATTTGCGCAGCGCCGAGGGACTCGGCCGCCTGGTCGCGCAACTGCACACGTTGCGGCGAATGTCGGTGTCGGTGGCCGGCATGCTACAAGCCGGCCAGGAGCCGGTGGTGGAGGCGTCCATCGTCAAAGACGTCGGCACCATCTGGGAGCAGAAGCTGCCCGAGCGCGTGCGCGATCTGAGCGCGTTTCTTGAGCCGGAAGCGAGCAACCGGGTGATGCTGGACGAGCAGATCGCGTTCGCCGTGACGGTCGCGCCCAAGCTGACGATCCAGGGCGGTACCACCGAAATCCTGCGCGGCATCATCGCGCGCGGCCTCGGCCTGCGGTAAACGGGGGTCGTGGTGCCTGATATTGGAAAGCTACTCTGGCCGAAAACCGTCGCCGTCGTCGGCGCGTCGTCCGATACCAAAGGCCTGCGCGGGCGCATCCTGGAAGTGATGCTCAGCCATCCCTACGCCGGCACGATCTATCCGGTGAGCCGCAGCGCGACTGAAGTCCAGGGCCTCAAGGCCTACGCTTCTGTCGCCGACCTCCCGCAACCGGCCGACCTCGCAATCGTCATCGTTCCCGCACAGTTTGTGCCGGAAGAGCTGGAACGCTGCGGCCGCGCCGGCATCAAGGCGGCGGTCATTCTCTCGTCCGGCTTCGCCGAGGAGCCGGGCGAGGCAGGCCGGCAGATGCAAGCCGCGATCGCCGCCACCGCGCGCCGCTACGATATGGCGGTGAGCGGGCCCAACACCGAGGGTTTCGCCAATATCGCCGCCGCACTGTGTCCGACCTTCAGCCCGGCCATGGACAAGAATGCGGGCGCCATCCGCCCGGCGCGCGCGCTTGGCAAAGGCCAGGTGTCGGTGATCTCGCAAAGCGGCGGCCTCGGCTTTGCCTTCTTCGACCGCGCGCGCTCGCGCAATCTGGCGTTCCGTCACATCGTCACCACCGGCAATGAAGCCGCGCTCGAAGTCGCCGACTTCCTCGATTACCTGCTCGACGAAGGCGACACCGACGTCTTCCTGTTGTTGCTGGAGGATGTGAAGTCACCGGAGAAGTTCAAGCGCGCCGCCGAGAAGGCGCTGAAAGCCGGCAAGCCGCTGATCGTCGGTAAGATCGGCCAATCAGAGCCCGGCATACGCGCCGTGATTTCACACACCGCCGCGCTCGCCGGCTCGCAAGCCGCCTACCGAGCGATCTTCGAGCACTACGGCCTCATCGAATGCCGCGATTTCGATGAGATGATCGATCTCGCGGCCGGCTTCCTCGCCTGCGGCGACAAGCTACCGGCGGGAAAACGTATCGGCATCTGTACGTCCTCGGGAGGCGCCGGTGTGTGGATGGCCGACGCCTGCGCCGCGGCCGGCCTCGAGGTGCCGATGCTCGACGAGCCGACGCGCAAGGCCATCGACGTGCACCTGCCGTCCTACGGCACTTCGCAGAACCCGGTCGATTCCACCGCGCAGGGCGTGCACAAGCTCGGCTACGCAGAATTCGCGCGGCTGGTCGGGCAGTCGCCGCTGATCGACGGCATCATCGTGGTGGTAACAGCGCGCCGCTCGGCGTTCCTGGAAAACGATCTCCCGAAGCTGCAGGCCCTCGGCCGCGACTCTAAGAAACCGGTGTTCATGTGGACTTACACCCTGCCCTCCGACCGCAGCGTGGAAATCCTGAATGAGGCCGGCTATCCGCTGTTCACCGGGGCGCCCGGCTGCGCCCGCACCATGCGGGCGATGACGGATTATCGCGCGCTGCGCGAGCGCATGCAGCGGCCGACCGAACCTGGAATAGGTGCGCCGCCGGACCGCATTGCCGCGCGCGCCATGCTGGCGGCAGCGGCGCCGGTTCTATGCGAATGGCACGCACGGCCGGTGCTGGCAGCCTACGGGATCGGCGGCAACGAGGCGGGGCAGCTCGTGCATTCGGCCGCCGAGGCGGAAGCCGCGGCCCGCGCAATGGCGCGGCCAGCGGCGCTGAAGGTGCAGTCCGCCGACATACCGCACAAGACCGAAGCCGGCGCGGTGGCGCTCAATATTTCCGGCGACGGCGCGCGCGCGGCTTATGAGCGCGTAGTGGCAGCCGCAAAGCGACACGCCCCGCAGGCGCGCGTCGAGGGCGTGTTGGTGCAGCCGATGGCGGCGCCTGGGCGCGAAATCATCCTCGGCGTTAACCGCGATCCCGTCTGGGGCCCGCAGCTGATGGTTGGGCTCGGCGGCGTGCTGGTCGAGGCGCTCGGTGACGTTGCGCTGGCGCCAGTGCCGCTCGATCACGCCGCGGCGCGCGCCCTACTCGACCGGCTCAAAGGCGCGGCCGTGCTCGGGCCCTTCCGCGGCGCGCTGCCGACCGACACCGACGCACTGGTTGAATTGATCGTGCGGCTGTCGCAACTTGCCGCCGACCACGGCGACCAGATCGCGGAGATCGACCTTAATCCGGTGATCGTGCACGCTACGGGGCAAGGCGTTTCACTGGTCGACGCTTTAATCATCAAGCAGCCGCGTCCAGCGCAACGCAACGCAGCCGAGTAAAGGAATAATATTGCCATGGGTCCGTTCAAGGATATCGCCGTCGAGAAAACCGGCCACGTGGCGTTGATCGAGATCCGCCGACCGCCGAATAATTTCTTCGATATCGCACTGATCCAGGAAATCGCGGGCGCGCTCGAGGCGCTCGATGAGGACGCCGATTGCCGCGCGGTGGTGCTGGCCGCGCAAGGCAAGGCGTTCTGCGCCGGCGCCAATTTCGGCGACGGCTCGACGCTCGACAAGGAAGGCCAACGGTCCGGCGAGCTCAACCGCGAAAAGGCGGTGCAGCATCTCTATCTCGAGGGCAACCGGCTGTTCCGCACCAAGAAGCCGATCATCGCCGCGGTGCATGGCGCGGCGGTCGGCGGCGGGCTTGGCCTCGCCATGGTAGCAGATTTCCGCGTTGCCTGCCCCGAGACGCGCTTCTGCGCGAATTTCACGCGGCTCGGTTTCCATCCCGGCTTCGGCCTGACCGTGACGCTCCCGCTGGTGATCGGCGCCACCAATGCAGCGATGATGTTCTATACCAGCCGCCGCGTACCCGGCGGCGAGGCCCACGCCATGGGCCTCGCCGACGTGCTGGTGCCGCAGGATCAAGTGCGCGGGGCGGCGATGAAGCTCGCCGCCGAGATCGCCGAGAATTCGCCGCTCGGCCTGATCTCGACGCGCGCGACCATGCGCGGCGACATCGCCAACCGCGTCCGGGCAGCGACCGAGCACGAGCTCAAGGAGCAGACCTGGCTGCGCAAAACCGACGACTTCAAGGAAGGCGTCAAGGCGACAGCCGAACGCCGGCTGCCGAATTTCTCCGGCCGCTGAGGGATGTGGCATGGACTCGCCGTTCTGGGATTTCTCGCTCGCGGTCTATGGCGCGAATGCGGTCGAGGGGGAATGTCTCGATCTGCAAGACCGGTTCGGCCTTGATGTGAACTTGATTCTGCTGTGCGCGTTTCTCGGCGCGGTGCATGGCGTCACTTTGGCAGCCGGCGACATTGCATCGGTCCGCCGGGAAGCCGGAAAATGGCAAGAGCAGATCGTTTGCCCGCTGCGCGCGGCGCGCCGCAACCTCAAGACCATTAAATTGCAGAATGCGGACGCAACAAACGCCGCGGCGAAATTGCGCGCGCAAGTCAAAGCCGCGGAAGTTGAATCCGAACGCATCGAACAAATTTTGCTCGAGCAATGGGCCAATGCGGGGCTGGCGGCGTGGGCGCGCGGTAAATCCCGCGAGGCCGTCGTCGCGAACCTGCAAGCGCTGCTGGCCGCCTATGGTGTCGGTCCCGAGCGGCTCGTTGCCGCGCAAGGCATGGAGCATCTCATCGCGGCGACGCTCGATCGGGTAGTAGACAAGTAGTGCGCGGAGGCGGACGGCAATTCAATCGCGCCGGCGTTCTTCGCGTGTGCTGCAGGCGTTCTCGCCTGGCAACGCTACTTAGTGGCAATAAAGAACAGAGCGGAACGTAAAATCCGGACGCGGCCGCTTTTCGGCGGCGTGTATCGTCACTGAGCGCTCATCACGTGCTCGATTACGAGCTTGTTTGCAACCTGGCGCACGCCCGGTGTCACCTCGACCGCGACCCCGATCGCATTCTTCTCGGTCTCGGAGTCGACGATGCCCCATAACTCAACGGTCCCGTTATTGACGATGATTTTGATCGTGGACGGATCGACCCACGGCTTCGATCGCAATTGTTCGAGGATGTTGCTGTGCAATGTCAGATCGTCAACCGATGCGTTCGATGCCTTCGCATCACTCACCAGCGCCTGAATAAGATTGGCGCGGCTCACAATGCCGGCGATCTTTCCGTTACTCAGGACCGGCACGCGTTTGATCCGATGCTTTTCGAGCAGCGACGCAATGTCGCCCAGAGGGGTGTCCGGCTGCACGCTGACCACCGCACGCGTCATCACGTCGGCGGCCTTGCGGGCATGCGACTTGATGAACTCATGGGCCAGCATTTCTTTTCCGGTCAGAAGTTCGAGCCACCATGAGCGGTGCCGCTCGGTGCCGGCCTCCACGCGATGAATCAGGTCGCCTTCGCTGACGATTCCGACGAGGGCGTCCTTGTCATTGACCACCGGCACGGCGCTGATGCGGTTCGCGAGCAAAACTTCTGCGATCGTCGCAACGGGCGTATCCAGGCGTACCGTGATAACGTTGGTCGCCATGACGTCGGCGGCTTTCATTGGCCCTACTCCTCTTCAAATCTATTGAACATTTTGTCATCTAAATGGTCCGTCGCCTTGATATGTATCAATGGGTTAAGGTGGCTGGCGGTCGAGAGAAATGCCGTAACGACGCATGTCGTCATTCTGACGCTTTTTGCCCTTGAAATGCTTTTTCGGGCAACAATTCCAACGGTTTAGCTGGTAGAACAATTCAATGACCCTCTGGCTCGTGTTTGCACTGATGACGGCGGCGACGATTTTTGCCGTGCTGTGGCCGCTGGGGCGGCGCAAACCCTTGCGTCCCGGCAGCGACGTCGCCGTCTACCGCGACCAACTAGACGAAATCCAACGCGACCGGTCTGCCGGGCTGATCGGGGACGCCGAGGCCGAAGCTGCCCGCGTCGAGGTATCACGCCGGCTGATTGCCGCCGCCGATGCCGCGGAAATAGAAAAGCCCGCGCCGGAAACGTCCTCGCTCTGGCGCCGCCGCGCCACCGCCATTGCCGGTCTCGTCTTGCTGCCGGTTGGCGCCGTCGCGCTCTATCTCGCGCTCGGCTCGCCGGATCTGCCGGGAGAACCGCTGGCGGCCCGCGTACAGACGCCGAACGAGGCCCGCAAGGTCGAAAATATGGTCGCTCAAGTTGAGGATCACGTCGCGCGTAATCCCAAGGATGGCCGCGCCTGGGAGGTGCTGGCGCCGGTCTATATGCGGCTTGGGCGTTTCGACGATGCGGTCCGGGCTTGGAGCAATGTAATCAGCCTGAACGGCAGCAATGCTGAGCGCGAGTCCGAATACGGTCAGGCTCTTGTGGCCGCCGCCAACGGCGTCGTCACCGCCGACGCCAAAGCCGCCTTCGAGCGTTCGCTGAAGCTCGACGCGCAGGACGTGTTGGCGCGCGTTTACATGGGCATGGCCGCCGATCAGGACGGCCGGCGCGCCGACGCCGACAAGATTTGGGGCGACCTTCTGGCCAATGCGCCACCAGGCGCGCCCTGGATCGAATTCGTGCGCAACGCCATGGAACGCAAAGCGACGGGCTCAGCGACCGCATCGGCTACGCCGGGCGGGTCCGGCACGCCGCCCGCCGATCATGACGTCAACGCCATGGTGGAGCGGCTCGCCGAGCGGCTGAAAAAAGACGGCTCCGACGTCCAGGGCTGGCTGCAGCTGCTACGCTCGTACCGCGTGCTCGGCCAGAACGACAAAGTGCAGACCGCCATCGCCGACGCCCGCGCGCGCGTTGGCGACCGACCCCGACAAGCTTCGACAGTTCAACGAAGGCAACGAAGCGGCCGCCTCGGCCACGCCGGCTGCGCCAGCCGCTGCCCCCGTGCCGGCCGCGGCAGCGGCAGCACCTCAAGTGACACCGGGGCAACACGATCAATCAATGGACGCGATGATGGCGCGGCTTGCTGAGCGGCTGAAAAAGGACGGCTCCAACGTCAACGGCTGGGTCGAGCTGGTGCGCTCCTATCGCGTGCTCGGGCAGAACGACAAGGCGGAGGCCGCGATGGCCGACGCCCGCCGTGCGCTGGAGAACGATCCCGACAAGCTTCGCCAATTCACTCAAGGCACCGAAGCTGGTCGCATCAACCGAGCCGGCGGCACCCACGGCACCGGCTGCACCGATTGCGCCGGCAGCCGCCCCACCGGGACCCACCGCTGCTGACGTCGCGGCGGCCGAGCAGATGAAGCCCGACCAGCAAAATCAGATGATCCGCGGCATGGTGGCGCGGCTCGCCGACAAGCTCAAACAGGATGGCTCCGACGTCGCCGGATGGGAGCGGCTGTTGCGCGCCTATATGGTGCTCGGCGACCACGACAAGGCGCTTGCCGCCGCCGCCGATGCGCGGAAGGCGCTGGCCGGCGACCCGGACAAGCTTCGCCGCCTGGACGAGGTGATCAAGGACTTGAAGGTCGAAGGTTGAGCATCGACGCGGGCGCGGCGAAAGGGCCGCGCGCCACAGCCTGTCGGCATTGCCTAAATATCAGAAGATCAGTTGTCTTTCGCGCCTTCGCGGATCCAGCCGCGGATGTCGTTGCGGTCACATGAATTCAGCTGCTTCATGCCATGCGGCATGCGCAGCTCGGGCGATGCGCGCCAATCGAGCAGCAGCATCAGATTGCTGCTCTCCGGATCGCCCGGGATGACCATGGGTCCAAACTTGGTGCCCTTCATGACGCCCGCATAAGAGGTGAGGTCGAGACCGCTTTTCGCGGTGCCTTCGCCGCCCGGCTGATGGCAGCCCATGCAGCGACCAACGAAGATCGGCATCACGTCTTCTTTGAAGCTCTTCTTCGATTGGCTGGTTTGCGGGAGGACCCGCTTGGGCTCGTCTTTTGGGGCGCAATAGGCGGTGGACGAGGTCGTGATCTGCATGCTGGCCACCGCCACAATGGCGAGCCCCGCAGCTGCCGCTGCGAACAAAAGACGTTGCCGCTTCATAGCCGGTCTCCTTCGATTCCACAGTCTTTGTAATATACTAATCCGGGCCCCGCCATTCGGCATGGATCTTTTTACGATAAAATGATGTTGGCCTTTTGACGAATATCAACGGCCCGGCCTCTAATTCCAATGCCGGTCCCCCGCCGCCGTTCTCGTCGATACACTCGATGCCGGCCAACTGCAGGCGGGCCGACTACATTGTGAGGCGCCAGTATGGGCCACCGTTGCCCTCTAAAGTAGAGGGAAAATAGAGGGAAATCGAATGTTGGAAAGAGCCCCACGGCACGGCTTGCAAAACGAATTGGAACATGCGGCTTGCATGCCGATCCAAGGTGCGGACTGCAATGTGCGGGATGCAGCGCCCGTGCGAACGGACTGGACTACCTGTCGACTTATCAGGCAGGGGGAAGTGCAAAATCGGGTAATTGGAGTATCGCCAACTCGACGCGTTATTGTCCCACGCTATACAGCTGCCATGGCCGTCAAGATTGTATTGCAGCCCTGACGTCAGCCGCGCAAACGCCATTGCCGCGGCGTCTACCTGATCGTCATGGGTTCCTGTTGGAAAAACTTCCATCTCATCCAGGAAGCCTTGAACATACTTCCCAGAGACCAGCCACACATTGCCGCCTTGCACTTGTGCTGCAAACGGTTCCGCGCGAACCTTTTTTGAACCCGTCACTTTGTCGGCATACACACAGTAGCCTGCGAGTTTGCGAGCGGTCGCCTCAAACAATTCCTTGCCGCCTGAGCCGGGCTCCTGCTCGATCACAATTTCATACCAGGCCTTCGAGCGGTGTTCATCGGCAGCGGCGGTTGCCTTGATCTGCTGCTCCCGATCTAATGCAGACCATTGTCCACGCACCACGTCCTCGATCACGTAAGTCCCATCCACCATTGCATGCATCAGCACTCCGGCAGTGTAGTCGCCGCCACCATGCGTAGCACTCTTATCCCAGGCACGTACGCTTGTTCTTATTTTGCTGCGATCAAAAATGGGAATTACTTGCAGCTTCCCGATCGGGAAAATTCCCCCGCCTACAACGATGGGATTTTGCTGATAGAGCGACTGCCAGGATGCCTCACTCATTAGCTTCTTCTGTCCCAGCAAGAAGCCGCGCGACTTGAGTTCAGGAAATAGGGGATCCCCGCGCGGGCGAAAAGCGGTGTCTTCCTCTGCTATCGCAGGATAGCGAAGCACCTTCAGATCGGGCCATCGTTCTTCAAGTCGGCCGAGCAAGTCGTCTACATGCCAACGGGTCATGATCGTGAGCAGCGCACCATCATCAGCGAATCAAGTCATGAAATCATCGGTAAGCCAGCTCCAGTTTCGGTTTCTTATGAGCTTGGATTCTGCTTCTCTGCGACCCTTCAGCGGATCATCGATGATGCCGAGGTGCAATTGAAAGCCCGTCACGGCGCCATTTACGGTGGTGTTGCGAAAAGAACCTGTCTGCTCGACAAACTCGACCAATGATTGGGTGCATTGCCATCCCGGCATGCCGATGCGGGTACCCGGGAAGATTTCTTGAAACGATGGACTTAAGATAGTCCTTTGCATTTCGGAGTTGGCCCGAAGGCCTAAATCATCCCCGTAGGATGCGTAAATGATTTTCTTGTCCGGATTTCGGCCCGCCACATAGGCGCAAAGGTCATTCACTATTGTTGTTTTCCCGTGCTGCGGTGGCGCGAGTATAGCCAGCCGTGGACGTTTGCCGGCCATGAAATCTTCGTAAAAAGCCTGCAGGTGTTGTGCTAGCTCGCATAGCCACCATCCGATAATCAGGTCAGGCCGGATCCAAGAACGGAAGGCAACGAACGATTCACGCGCGCGTGCTCGGCAGAACTCGTGGATAAGCTGAAAATCTTCAGCGGATATTTTTAGGTTTTGGAGGTGCATCAGTTCACCCTCATCATTCGTGTGAGGACCAAAAGGCAGCCGCTTTGTTTCCGCTTCTTTCGAAAAAGAAGTTGGGTCAAAAAAATACGATCCACAGGCACGCCGCGCCGGATTAACTCCTGGTGGATCTCCGCAGCGCTGCGGTACGTGACTTCGGTTTTCGAGATTTGCTAGACTCTCGACCTGCAGCGGCAGTAACCGACCGAGTAGTGGCAGGAAAATAGCCGGTTGTTTCTTCGCGACCTTTGTTAGATAGAGGAAAAGCCCATTTTCGCCATTCTCGCTGCCCGCAGCCGCCGCCGCGAGTAGCACGGCTTCTCGGAGGACCCGCGTGTTCCGGTTGGGAACGCCAATTCGCCTCCCGCCTGTTTTTCGTCGGCCACTTTTGAAGCTCGTTGCGTTAGCTTTCGCCATGGCAAATCTACTTTCTGTTTCGCTTTGTATTGGCGCCTGTACCGTGGGCACGCGTGCGCGGCTGCGCAGGATTGATCGTTAAAGTCGGGGCATCCAATTTCGGGAATCCAACCGTGAACGGCGCGGCATCGAGACGGACCACTAGGCCCGCCCGACTTGCGAGCATTAACAACGCGTCGACGGAAAATTTCTCGACCCACCCGCGCAAAAGATCATTCAAGCGCGGCTGACTAACGCCAGGTTTGCGGCCGCCCGATTTTTTACGGCCCTTCTTGAAGGTCTTTGCGTTCATGCACATATTATTTTTCTTCGATCAATACCGGCTCAATACCGAGGTAGCGGCGCAAGGCTTTCCTGATAGCCAGACTGACGTTAACGGTCGCTTTGAAGACTGGGCTGCGGGCAGTGGCCTCAGCAGCTAGGCGGAGGGGATCGTTTGTTTCGTGTTTCTCAAATTTGTAATCGAGAAGCCTGAGCTCCCTGGTCCACCGAAGTGGATTTTCCCATTCCGCAACAAAGTCGCTGGAGGGTAGCAGTGCTTTCGCAATTTGTTCAGTCGCGCTGCTAAATTGGGGTTGCCGATGCAAGGGAACCCAAGCGACGAAGCTCGTACCCTCGTTGCGCAGATCACCAAAAATCGTTGGTTCGTCCTTGGTGTTGTATCTGACCCCGACGAAGCGACCTTCGTAGATCTCGATTAGCCAATCGGTCGCAGGATCGGCCTTAGCGGGCTTGTTCGGGTCGAACCAATCGACGTTCGGCTGTTCAATTCGTGGGGGAAGCCCGGTTTCGGGATCCACGTTCGCCGAGCGCTGAAGGAGAATAGTGCGCGGGTCGCAAAGCGCATACAGCAGTGTGTGGAACGGCGCGAAGTAGGCGATCTGTCCAGACACCGCCAAGCTGAGGCCGGTCCGGTTAAGCGCTGAAATTGCGGCCGCCCGCTTAAAGACGGCCGCATCGCACAAGCGAATGCGGCCGGGACCGCGATTTTCCGAAATCGTGTGAACGGCGCGGATCTTTATCAGCTCGCGCCACGCCCGCACGGACAGGTGAGTGCAGCGCGTCACGTCGGCGTCGGAAAATCTCTCTTTTGTGTAGCGGCTGAGAGCATTATGGAAGTTCATGCCCAATTAGTATCAAAGGTGACGGGCAGCCGTCAACTAAGTCACTACCCGAGCCGGTAGTGAACTGCTTGACGAGCTTCGGGTCGAGATAATGCAGAAGGATGCTTCGGTGAGCGGCTTCAACATTGGCATGGAGATGCTGCCGGACAGACCATTAGCCACGCCCACGTTCACTTGATCCCTCGTCGTCAAGGCGACGTCCAAAACCCGACAGGCGGCGTGAGGGGCGTGATACCCGGTAAGGCCAGCTACTAGGCGTAGCCCACATGCGGATCAGCAAATGCAAAACGCAACACCCATGACTTTTGGCAGCGTGGCGGCTCATCTCGTTTCACTAGTTCGCGGCGGAACGCACCGTTCTATAACGAATTAGTTTGGCGACCCACGGTCAAATAAATACGTTCCGATCGCGGCGGTATTGGCGACCAACTTGAGAAACCGTTGCGAGACAACGACTGGTCGACGTAACGAATTATTCTAGGCAGAAAAATACATTTTGATGCTGCTGTGCAAAAACCTGAATTTCATCAATGCGAAATGACCCTGATTCGTTACGTTCTGTTGACGAGCGGATGGCTGCTCGCAGCCTGTATTGGAGTGGCTTTAGCGCAATCCGGCGCGCAAAGCACGGCTACGAAGCCCGTGGTGACGCTGCAAATGCCCGGCTGCACCGCAGGTTCTGGATTTTGAGTTATCAGCGATAGATTCGCTGCAGTTGTCGTTCGGCGATCTTTATCGATCCCTTGGCGTCCTCGCGGCCGGTGCAGAAGCTCGCGAACATGTCGAGCACGACGAAATCGGCGATCGCCGACGCCGCCTTCTCGCCCACCGACCCGAGACCACCGGCGGTCAAGGTGCGCTTGCCGGCTTCGCCGAAGATCGTGTTCTTCGGATCGGCGGTCCAGATCGGGTTCTTGTCGTAGGCGTTGAGGCAGTGGGTGAGGTAGCCCTGGGCGGCTTCCAGCCATTTGTTGAACTGATCCGCCTCCAGCATGAACGCCATCAGGGCCTTGCAAGCTTGCGGATATTTCGTGTGTGTCATCGCCAGGATCGGGTACATCAGGTGCAGCTCGGTCGGTTTGCCTATCGGCCCGATTGGCCAGACCGCATGATCCATGTCTTTTGCGATGTTGATCTTGGTGGGATCGTTTTTCGCGGCGACATAGATCGAGATGCCGTTATCGGTCCAATTTATCTCGCCGGCAAGGAACGCCTTGTTGTTTGAGGCGTCGTTCCACGATGCGGTGCCGGGGATCATGTTTTCGTAGAGTTGCTTGGCGTAAGCGAGCGCTTTCTCGGTCTCCGGCGAGTTGATGATCACTTTGTCGTTCTTATCGACGACGTTGCCGCCGTGCGCCCACAGGCACCAATACACCCAGCTGTTGCCATCGCCCGAGGCGTGGCCGAGCGCGAAGCCGCCCGGCGTGTTATTCTTCTTCATTGCCTTGGCATATTCGAGAAACGCATCGGTGCTGGTGGGGAATTTGGAGAATCCGGCCTTCTGTGAGGCTTCTAACCTGTAGTTCATCATATTGCCGCTGTAGCAAACCGGAATGGCAATCCATTTCTTGCCGCTCATGCCGTATTTGCGCGCAAACTCAACCCAGCCCCCGTATTTTTTGCCGAGATAGTCGGCGACGTCGGTTACATCGACGCACTTCTGCGGGAAGAGGTGCGGCAAAGAATAAAGACCCCAGAACATGTCTGGCCCGGCGCCGGTATTGGCGGCAACCGACGCCTTCGGCTGCACGTCTTCGTCGGACTCGCGCGAGATCGTAACCTTCACGCCGGTGGCTTGGGTAAAGGCATCGATCAACTTCACGAACTGATCGTCTTCTGATTTCACGAAATACTTCCATCGCAGCAGCGACAGCGCCGCGCCTTTCTCTGGTTTCCAGGGCGCGGCCTGTGCCCAAACCTTGGCCCAATCGAGCAGAGCCGGCCCAGTGAGAGCGCCGGCGGCGGCCAACGCGGTGCCCGTTCCAACCAGCGTACGGCGAGTTATCATCGTCATGGACATTCCTCCATTTATGTTTTCGGGCTGTGAGCCGTTCCCGTAGGGGCATCGAATAGATGCACGAGCTGGGGATCGGGTTTGAGCCGGATCGATCCTGAATCCGGACAGACGAACAGTCAAGAATTGCCAAGTTGCCCGGCAGTCACGATTTTCTCAGGCGTGATAATCGGCCCTGACGATTTCGTCGATCGGCTCCGTGTGTTCATCGCATTGAACACACGATTGCGTCTTGATCCGAACAAACCGCATCGACGGCCGCGCCACCCCTGCTGCCGCATCATTCGCATCGTTTTGCTGCGACCTTTTCGCGCCCTCCCAACGATACGATCATAAAGGCTGCGCCAGTTTTTGATCGCGGGCAAGAGCATTGCGTGGTCGGCGTAATCGAAATGATCGAACGAAATTCTTTCGGATGAAGACCCGATACGAGTTGGCATCAACCGCGTCGCTTTCACGATTTCCGCGTACGTCCGCTCCTACCCAATGGCTGCCAAAATATTGCACTGGCACGAACGCAGCGATGTGCCAAAACGCGACATCACGCTTGGTTTGAAATGAACGAGGCTGCCAACTGAAACAAATAGAGGTCACCAACTGAGGCGGCCTATTTGTTCTTTGTGACTGGCAGGACGATGGTGATGATCATCCCACAGTTTTCGCACCGGTGAACGATGCGCTCCTTGGTTTCAGTGGCCTGCATCGCTACCGAACAGATTGGGCAGGCTTTCGGCGGTACATTCGGATTGGGTTGTTGCTCCATACAACAGCGCGACGGCGACTGGGAGGGTGATATTGATGAAGGTAGTTTGGAAAGGATGAGAAGAGGAATAGATGAGGGGGCGATTTAGGACCGGGCGGCAAGATCGACAAGCTCTTGAACCTCTCCCATCTGGTCCTGCACCAGCCAGTGGGTTAGATCGCCGCTCGATACGACGGCGAGCACCTTGCCGTTATCCACAATCGGCAGGTGCCGGAACCGCCGCTTGGTGATCAATTTCATCGCATCGCCAACTGTCGTCGTCGGGCTAATGCAGTATGGGTCCCTCGTCATCACCTCGGACACTTTCGTGTTGCCTGGATCAAGGCCGCCAGCCAGCACTTTGTTTAGCGCATCCCGCTCTGTGAAAATGCCTATCAGCCGTTCGCCATCCATGACGATCAGGGCGCCGATTTTACCGGCGGTCATCAACCGCACACACTCGGTGACCGGGGTATCAGGTCCAACTGAGTGTATCGCCTCGCCTTTCTCGAATATTTTGTTCAATGGAGTCTGACGCTTGTCTCGTGATCTCATGAAGTACACGCCGGCGATGATGATGATCACGAATGCAATGAGCACATACATCTGCACTTGACCAAGAAGCGTCGTCAGTAGCTCTTCCTGCGTAGCAGCAAGTGCTGCTGGGGAAAGCAGTGCGATACCAATACCGGTGCCAAATTTGGAAAGAAGCTTTCTCATCGCTGTTGCTCCTCGCTGAAGAAACTGAAGCTCGGCAAACAGCAAGCTCTTCAACACGCCGCGTAAACAAGACTGGAAGCCACAGCAAAGTCCTTGACTTGGATCAGACAGCAGCATTGTCCCTTTCTATTTTTGAATATTGCCCAAGCCCCCAAGCGCGAGCGGTCAATAGCCGCTATCTCATCGGATAAAAGAAAAATAAATAATGCTCGTCGCACCGCCCGTATATCTGAATTTGGTCATTCGCTGCACTTCCACGATGTCCGCGTCACGTCCGGTTTGCCCGCGACATTAGTCCGGTTGAGCACCGGGTGCAGTCGGTTGCCGGTGTCTCTCGGTCTTGGTCGCGGCGGAGCGACGATCACGCCCAAACTGGCTCGTGTTGACGCGCAAAAATTTAAGAGGGAAAGTGCCAATATCTGCGGTCGAGCGGGGGGCGCCGAGGTTGATCCGACCCAGGCGCCGCGACCGGCCAAACGGAGACACTCATATGAAAAAGTGGATCGCGGCCGCCGTGTTGATTGCCACATCGACGGGGGCAGGCTTGGCACAAGATGTCGAACAGGGCGCGAATGTGTTCAAGCAGTGCCAAGTGTGCCACTCTATCGGCTCCGGTGCGAAAAATAAAATTGGTCCCGAACTCAATGGTCTCGACGGTCGCGCGGCTGGCACCGTTCCGAATTTTAACTATTCTGATGCGAACAGGAACTCGGGCGTCGTTTGGAACGAGGAAAACTTCAAGGAATATGTAAAGTATCCTAGGGCCTTCGTCCCTGGCACCAAAATGATCTTCCCCGGCCTCAAAAACCAGCAGCAAGTCAACGATCTATGGGCATACGTCAAGCAGTTCGACGCCAACGGGAATATAAAAAAGTAAAAAGCCAGCTCAGCCCATATCGCTGCTTAGGCTGCCGCTCTCTCGGCTGACCCTCAAGCGTCTCGACCTATCCGCACGCCTCGCAGCGGTAGGTGTACAGCTGTTGTACAGCTCAGGCATGGCGCCGACGCGTGGCACGCGGCTGACAAGGGTCAACCCTTCGCCATCGCAAGTGTAGTCGGGAGGCCGCTTTTAAGCCAAGTCGGGTCCCATGCCACAAAAAATGACGGTGCAAGGCAAGCACAGCAATTCCGGGAACCTACTTAAGGGCGGGCGATGTGGAAACCGACGAATATTTTCTTCGTAAAAATTACCACGACTTGATATTCGTCAAACCTTGCATGAGTCTCCTCAGGGCAAATTTTTCGCTTGGGGCGCTATGAGGGAAAGGAGTGATGTAATGGCCAATGAGCCGGAACACTCGTCAGCTAAAGTATCTCGACGTTCAGTATTGCTGCACGGGGCAGCGTGTGCGACGGGTGTCGCAACTATTCTCGTCGCTAATGCAAATTACGCAAAGGCAAATCCGTTGCCAAAAACAGCGGTCAATTATCAAGACACGCCAAAGGGCGATCGTCAGTGCAACGGTTGTAGTCTGTTTGTTGCGCCGAATGCCTGCAAGAACGTGGCTGGTGACATCAGTCCAAACGGTTGGTGCGTGCTATGGCGGAAGGCCTAAGCTTACCTGACCTGTGTTCAAATCGGTCTTGTCCATTGTCCTACCCCATGAATTAGCTATGGTTGCTTAAGCGTGGGGTAGATCACCTGGTGTACTCAGCGAAGGCGGGGGGTGTTCAATGAGGGGTCAAGCGAACATCATCAAAGCTTCACAAAAAATAGTAGTTGTTGCGGGCGCCACAGCGGCGGTCATTTTTTGCTTCGTTTTTTGCGCCGTGACTTTTGGTGTGATCTCTCCCGCCCACGCGTTGCCGAGCTTCGCGCGGCAGACCGGGCAACCATGCGGCACCTGCCACACTGATTATCCTGGCCTTACTCCCTACGGCCGCCTGTTCAAGTTGGGTGGCTATACGGCGGGCGGTGGCAAATACCGGTCAACACTTTTTCCTTCACAAAATGATTCGACGAAGGCCCTCGCGGCATACACAAAGAAGTGGGGATCGGATCTGCCAACAAAGGCGCCGTCAGAAAGCAGCCAAGATCTTCCGTATGCGCCACCAATCTCGATGATGGCGATCGTCGGATTCACGCACACCCAGGCAGACCAAGACCCTACCGGTTCACCATATAACGCAAACGATAATGTCGTCGTTGCGCCGGTTAGCTTTTTCTATGGCGGCGCAATAACCGATCACATCGGTGCCTTTGCGCAGGTGACGTACAATAACGCTCCGTTTGGAGAACAGGATCCCGCCGATCCATTCACGAGCAAATTGTGGTCATGGGACAACATCGATGTTCGTTACGCCAATACCGCCAACATAAGCGGCATGCCCATTACCTTTGGCATTACCGCAAACAATAACCCGAGCGTCCAAGACCCGTGGAACACGACACCTGCCTGGTCTTTTCCGTACGCCGTGTCGACCATAGCGCCCACGCCTGGCGCTGGGACGTTGATTGACGGCACTTTTGCCGCGCATGTGGGGGGCGTTGGCGCCTATGCTTGGATCAATAATTTGGTCTATCTGGAATTGTCGGGTTATCGGACGATCAATTTCAATGCCCAAGCCAATTTAGGCACCGACCCCTTTGGCGCACCCGGATTGTTTGATGGCATAGCGCCGTATTGGCGCGTGGCCGTGGAACCGCACTGGGGAAACCACTGGCTGGAGTTTGGCGCCTTCGGAATGTCCGCGCGCGTCCATCCATGGACATTTTCGACGGATGCGAACGGTTTCTACAACAATGAGACTTTTGCTCAAACCGATCGGTACACCGATATCGGCTTCGACACGCAGTACCAATACCAAGGCAGTAATTATTGGTTTACGCTGCGTGGCTCTTATATCCACGAGAACCAAACACTTGATGCGACTTTCAACAACGGCGGTTCGGACAATCCGACAAATACGTTGAATACGTTCAAGGCGCTGGCTTCGCTCGCCTATGGGAACGACAACCGGGTCGTGCTGACAGCTCAGTATTTCAACACGCAGGGTTCGTCAGACGCGACGTTGTATGCCGCTAATCCTGGATGTGGATGCAGTCCAAACAGCAACGGCTACATCTTCGAGATCGCCTATATCCCGTTCATTAGCAGCCCGGCGCCAGTGTGGCCGTGGGCTAATGTGCGCGTCGGTCTGCAATACACCTACTACAACAGGTTCGATGGGGACACGGTCTTCGCCCACGACAACAACACGCTGTTTGGTTATGTCTGGTTCGCGATGTAATCCCATGGGTATACCGCGATGCGCAGCATTGCGGCCGGCTCCGATACTGCGACCGGAGTCGCAGCGCCACGAGCGCTGGATTTGGGCAATCCAACTTCAGTGCGGTGGGCTCGGTGCGTCTAGCGTACAACACCGAACATAATGGCAAAGGCTAGATTATGAAGGTCAGCAGCCTACGATTGGCGTTACCAACGGCAATCTTAGCAATTGCCTTCTCCGCGGCGGGTCAAGCGAAAGACTTGCACAGGGCTGAGCGTTCGAATGGAACCCTTCAGGCCAAATTAGAATATTGCAAAACGTGCCATGGGCTATCAGGACAAGGTTATCGTGGTTTCTTTCCAATGCCGCGCCTAGCGGGACAACAAACTCAGTACATCGAAAATCAGTTACAGGCCTTTATCGAGCGCAGGCGTGAAAATAAATATATGTACGACGTGGCGCACGTCCTAAGCCCGGCGACGCGAACGGCTCTTGCCAAGCATTTTCATGATCTCAATCCAAAGCCGTTGGGTGGTGCCCCAAGGAAGCTCGTAGCCATGGGGAAGAAAATTTACGAGGAGGGGGCTCCTGAAACTAACGTTCCCGCGTGCATGGCGTGTCACGGTGCCGAAGCTAAGGGTCAAGAAGCGATTCCTCGTTTAGCAGGTCAGCTCCATGACTACATCTTCAACAAATTGGTGAACTGGAACAAAGAGCGGGGTCAGGACCCGAAACACCCAGACATCTCAGCCATCATGCTCCCGACTTCGCACAACTTGACCAAGTCACAAATTGCAGAAGTCGCGGCCTACGTCAGTTATCTGCAATGACTTCTCGCGTTTAACATGTCGTCGATTGGCCCAAGACATAAAGTGTGAAAGCTCAGATGATGAAATTCGTCAGGTCAAAAATAGCGGTCCTGGCACTCGTTGCCTCTGCTGTCCCCTCATTGGCAGGAGATCATCCAGAATTGCACATGGTGCCACGGAGGCTCGGCGCAAGGTTATGGGCCCGCGCCACGATTGGCCGCACAGAGGCCCCAATACATTGAGAACCAGCTTCGGAGTTTTCTCAACCACACACGGGACAATCCATTTTCAAAACAATATATGTGGGGTGCCGCGGCGAACCTCAGCGCCCAGACGGTGCGTTATTTGGCGATTTATTTTTCAACGTTGCCCCCCCAAGTCGCCAACGATGGAGATAAAGAACTCGCAGCCGCAGGAAGAGCGTTATATGAACACGGAAATCCGGATTTAAATACTGTGTCCTGCGCTGTTTGTCATGGCCCGAATGCTGAGGGCATTAGAGAAATTCCTCGTTTGGGCGGACTGTCGTACTACTATTTGAAACGGAAACTCAAACAATGGGGAGAAGGATATCATGCGTCCGCAGAGTCTCCCATGCCTCGAGTTGCGAGCAAGTTGTCCTCTAATCAAATTGAGGCCCTCGCTTCATATCTCAGTTTTGTCAAGTGAAAGAGCCTGCACTTCTTGCTAACCGGCTGAACGTCTGTCGACGCTGTTCGGACCATACAAGTTTCCCGCGGCGATATTCTTTAGGACCTATTTCTCAAGAGAAGGATCTGCCGGCAGACACTTGAACCTGGTTAGTCTCTATCGCATCGGAGTCTGGATTATGAAGGTCAGTAGAATAAGATTGGCGTTGCCAACAGCGGTCCTAGCAATTGCCTTCTCCGCAGCGGCGCGAGCCGAAGACTCGGACACGGCCGGCTATTCGAAGCAAGCCCTTCAGGCCAAGATAGAATATTGCAAAACGTGCCACGGGGTGTCGGGGCAAGGTTTTCATGGATCTACTCCCATCCCACGGCTCGCGGGGCAACAAACCGAGTACCTCGAGAATCAGTTAAAGGCCTTTATCGAGCGCAGGCGGGAAAATAAATATATGTACAACGTCGCGCATGTCTTGAGCCCGGCGATGCAAACGGCGCTTGCCAAGCATTTTCACGATCTCAATCCAAAACCCTTGGGCGGTGCTCCCAAGGAACTGGTAGCCACGGGAAAAACAATCTACGAGGAAGGCTTCCCCGACGCCCAGGTGCCGCCATGCGCTTCTTGTCACGGTCCAGAGGCTAAAGGGAACGGAGAATTTCCTCGTTTAGCAGGTCAGCTCCATGACTACATCTTCAACAAATTGGTGAACTGGAGCAACGAGCGGGGTCAGGATCCGAAAAATCCAGACACATCAGCCATCATGCAACCGATTGCGCACAATCTGACCAAGGCACAAATTGCGGCCGTCGCGGCTTATCTCAATTATTTGGAGTAACTTCGTTCCTTTTGGTTCAGATCGTCCAAGCGCTGCGACCGGCGCCAATGGGCAAACGGAGACACGCTTATGAAAAAGTTGATCGCGGCCGCCGTGTTAATTGCCACATCGACGGGGGCAGGCTTCGCACAAGATGTCGAAAGGGGCGCGGCTGTGTTTAAGCAGTGCCAAGTGTGCCACTCTATCGGCCCCGGTGCGAAAAACAAAATTGGTCCCGAACTCAACGGTCTAGACGGTCGCGCGGCTGGCACCGTCCCGAATTTTAACTATTCTGATGCGAACAGGCACTCCGGCATCGTTTGGAACGAAGAAAACTTCAAGGAATATGTAAAGTACCCCAGGGCATTTGTCCGCGGTACCAAGATGATCTTCCCTGGCCTTAAGAACCAGCGGCAGGTCAACGACCTATGGGCTTACGTCAAGCAGTTCGACGCCAGCGGGAATATTAAAAAGTAGCCTTCGTAAAGCGAATAACATCGTGCGCCAGCGGTGCGAGGCTGACAGGTCTACCGGGTGCACGGCGCTCAGCGCATTTCGCTATATACACGGCCGAATAATTGTTCTTTCTCGCCGATCGTCGGCATGTCGAAGCCGCGAGCAGCGTCAAATTTGTAGCCGACTTTCTGATTGATGACTGTGTAGGCGGGTACATGCGACCCGCCGGCGTCGATTGCTACGAGACTGTCGACGGTAAGCATTGCCAGAACAATCATCATCACGACGACGATGCTGATCGCTCCCGCGCGCCAGAATTGGGGGTCTTGAATTTGCAAGAGATGCCCCACCCAACGATTTATTTTGAAAATGCGCCTCTTCCCGGCCGATGTCAATTCAAGTGAAACTTGATGGGAGCTCCAACGCAGCCGCTTCTCGCACATCGCCTCATTTCGTTGGGACAACCACGTTCATCAAGCTTTTAGTGGGTCTCACTAAGTAATCGTAGGAATCCAATCGGCAGGTGACCACACTTTTCTGGGCTAACTTCCTTTTTGGCAGAACGCTCAAGCGGACTCGTGCACTGCAGCAAAACACCATCGCTATTCGATTATCTCGTCGGCACGGTCTAACTTATTTGTCAAAAACTAACCCATTTGTAATTGCGCCGTCATGTTGTGACGAACGATCAGCATTATAGTTATGTGATGTAGTGCAGTGGTAGTGCACGTAGCGCAATTTTCACGAGGAGGAAACGCAATGTTACGTAAAACGCTCATCGCACTAATAGCCGTTGCGGCACTGGGCGTGGGCTCGGCCGCTATGGCCCGCGGGGGTGGTGGTGGTGGTGGTGGTGGCCACGGCGGTGGTTTTGGGGGCGGGCATGCCGGAGGCGGCTGGGGCGGTCACGGTATGGCCGCGATGCACGGCGGCTGGGGCGGTCGCGGTATGGCCCCGATGCGTGGGGGCTGGGGCGGACGTGTTGGAGCATTCAGCGGGCGTCACTTTGTCGGGCGTCCCTTCGCCAGGCACGCCTTCTTCCACAACAGATTCCACCGCCGGAACGCCTTCTTCTTCGGAGCGAGCTTCGCCGGTCCCTGGTACGGGTATGACTCCTGCTGGGTCTGGACCTACTCGGGCTGGCAGTACGTCTGCGGCTACCCGTATTGGAGCTATTAGAACAAGTCAGCAGACTGTCACGGTGACGTTAAACCTCGGCCACAGGGCGGAAGTTTTATATAACGCGACTATGACGATTATCGTTGCCCGTGGTGAGCCGACTAAGCAGCCGCCTTAAAGTCACTAATTCTTACACGGAAAAGCCGCCTGCAAAGCCTCAAGGGCTAACGCCTTAAAATTCTCATGCAGCCTCGCGGGTCGGTCATCGATGTATTCCACTACGACGCGGATCGCTTGCGCAGACGTCGTCCCTTCAGGAAGGCATACGGTTGTTCTTGCGTAAATAAGCCCCTCGATTACCCCGTTGCATTCGGCCGTGAGAAGCATAACCGTAAAGACGGGGGATGGGGAGCTGGGTTGCAGAAAGGCACGGCAGCCCGACATCAGGTAATCGGCCGAGGACCGATCAACGTCGGCGAGGGTTATCTCGCTCTTGAAGATCATCGCCGTGATGAGAACGAAGCCGCGCAGAAATTGAAACATTTGACGCACCTCCGACAGCGGATTTCGGATACGCCAATAGTCTAGCGGGGATTAGGCCGTGTGCCGCCCAGAAGCCTGCTGCCCGCAAGTATGCCCTTAGTTGATCACTCTACGGGGCGGTAAACCCAAACGGCAGGGTCCTCGCCCCCACTCGCGCGGACCGAAAGATAAAGTCGATCCAGTTCCGGTACAAATAGTGAGGTTCTCGCCCCCGGTACTGTCGGAATACGCGCAATGTGTTTGTAGGCGCCTGACGCGTCGATCACGTCGATAAAGCCTGCACCGCAACTGACGTAGAGCTGCCTACGCTTGGCATCGAAAAATACATCATCGGAGTCACCGCATACCTGCAGCTCATTAACCACCTTGCCGGTCTGCATCGAGTAGGCGCGGAGTTTTGCCGGACTTCTGAAGACAGCGACAACTTGTGATGATGCTTCATCTATCGCCATGGGAAAATTGGCGCGCGCATCGGTGGTAGGCCAGCTCTTCGTCTGTTGGCCGTTGAGAAGGTCGACCACCGAAATTGCACGGGCATCCGGAACGTTGATGAATATCTGGTAGCTCTTTGGGTCCAGTTGAAATCCTTCAGGGTGAGCTTTTAAGGGAATATCCGCAATTTTCGTGCGTTTTTCGGGATCAATCACCGCAAGTGCACCGTTTCCGTACCCGACAATGATCTGATTGGCAGCGCGATCGACTCGAACGTTATCAGCATCATCGTTTAGATCGATCTGGCCGGCAGCAGAATAGTCTGGACCGCGAAACATGCGCACCGACCCGTCACCAGCGTTCGCCACGTACAACGTGTCGGTTGGCTGATGATAGCCAACCCCTTGCGGCTGTTTCAGCCCTGATATCGTGCCAATGAGCTTGCCCTCCTTCAGATCGAGGATTCCGATGCTGTTATTACCGAGTTCTGCAACAAACAAGCGTTGGCGCGGCAGATCAATCGCCAGATGATCGATACGGCCAGCTACGTTGCCCAGCGCAATCTTGGTCTCAAGCGTGAGTGGTTCTGCCGCATGCGTAACTGACACGCTTGTGCAAAGAGCGAGCGCGCACGTCATGGCCCACCTCGAAATAGTTGATGTCATCGGCCTGCTCCGATCTAATTTAGCCTTTCGCGCGGGCATCGAATAGCCGCCATAGAAAAGGGCAATGGTCTAAGCTCCTGATAGAACCAAAGCGCCCTGATGCCGGGGCGAGAACACGTAGAGCTGGTCGGATGGAACCAGCGCCGTTGTCTTGGCGCCAGCCGCCGTTGCGAATTCGGCACTTTGGCCCGTGCGTGGTGTGATCGACTGCACTAGTCCTGGCTTGTCAATGGCGACATGCACCAGTCCGCTCGCCGGATTGAAGAAAGTCGCATCGGGCGCGCCGGCAAGCGGCCATTCATTGATCACCTTGCCTGTTGCTGTATCAACCTCGAGCAATCGCCCGGCGTCGCAGGCGACATAAAGGAGGCCGGAACTGTGATCGATCTCGATCCCGTGGGCGCCGCCGCAAGGGAGTATCCATCGTCGAATGTTGTCGAGCTTGGGAAGGTCAGCCACCAGAACCATCGAAGGCTCGCGGACAGCAAGAAACACCCTCGTGCCCGCGGCATCCGTTACGCACCAGCGCGGCCGGCCCGGAACCTCAATCGACCACCGGTTGGGCGTAACGAGGCTTATGGAATGCAGTGTTGGTCCAGCGCTTTCGTCGCCGATACACGCGACGACGGCGAGCTTTGACTGCGCGACAAACGCGACGCCATTCGGCCGCGGTCCCGTTTCGATCACGGCCCGCCGTTCGAGACTCTCGGCATCGAGCCAGACAAGGCTCGCTGAACCGCGGTTGGTGACGAGCACGTGCCCGTCATCTGCCACCACACCGGCAGCATGGGAAAATCCCTCCAGTGTCCCCACGTGGCTCATCGTTTCAGATGCAAGCACCTCCACTCGGTCTCTTCCGGTATGGGCAACGAAGACCCGCCGGGTCCGCGGTTCAAATGCGCCATGGTCGAATGCGCTCTCAGTGGAGCCTGGAACGCTAATCACCTTGGCAAGCGTGAGCGGCATCACATTCGACCGCCTATCCAAAACATTTATTTTGCAAACTCGCCTTCCGGTTTTCCCTGCCGCACCATTTCTTGGCAATAAGCATAGAGAGCCTCATAGATGATCCATTCGGCGGCATTTACTGCGTGGTCATCTTTATAGCCGAGATGCCGAAATCCCTCTGCGATGGCTTTGAGCCCGGGCCCTTCTGACTGGTGATAGAGCGTGTTGTCCGTATCGGCCCCATTAACAATTTTGCCAAGTAAGACGAGCGCTGGGTCGCTCGTGAGTTTGTACTTTTTTAAAATCGCCTCGAACGAACACTGCTTCCCGTGATGGCCTAGCTCAACGTCTTTTACGTCATACGGAATTGCATCGAGGCGTTTTGCCTCACCCATCACCTTGTCCGAAGGGACGAAGACAAATTCTGCGTCCTTGTCCACGAATTTCTTGATGAGCCAGGGACAGGCTACGCGGTCAACCTTTACGTGCTCGCGGGTTATCCATTTCATGTGACGGCCTCCTTTTGATTGCTGAAAGACTTCGCTATTTCGGCCCTTTGAACGTTCCACGCGGACCACCTACTTCTGTCGGCAATGTTTCATGCAGATGTCGTAATCGTTCTTGCATGCGGTCTGCGAGTGGGCCTTTATGCAAGCCCGCTGAAACTCGCGGCATTCCTTGCAGTTATCCGCAGCTCGCACGGGACCATGCGTGGATAAATAGCCAAGCAGAGCCAGCGCAACGACGGCAATCACCTTCATACCGATCTCCTTTGCCGTTAAGTTGATCTGATCTCACTTCTGACCCGTGGTGCTCGTGACGCTCGCGGTCTTGTCGATTGCGGCGCGCAATCCACGAGCTAGCTTCTCCGCATCGTCATTCGCCCAGAAATGCAAGAAGAACAGGCGTGGTTGCTCGTCCAACATGTGGCTATGAACCGCGGTTACCTCGATATCATTCGAACGCAGGGCTCGAATAACCGGATTCACTTCATTTGCCGTCAGAACGAAGTCCCCCGTGATAGCGGCTTTCCCATTGCCGGTCGGTTGGAAATTGATCGCCGTGGCTACTCCCATAGGTCCGACCGGACTGATTTGCATTCCCCCCTCATTAATCAGATCGCGTCGGGGAACGCCGAACTGGTAGACGCCGCCGTTGGCTTGCCCTTTTGCGCCTATGATCTGATCGATCCGGGCCGTCTCGAGATCGATGGCAGGAGGTGGCGCAGCGGCAGCAGCAGGTGGGCCGAGCGGGGTCTTGCTCGCAGTCAGGGCTTCGTGGATCGCTGTGGTGATCTTGACCGGGTCGCCGTGCCCGCCGACATGCATGTAGAACGTCGCAGGATTAGCGCGTAGCAGATGATTATGCACGGCTGTGATGTCGAGGCCGCCCTCGATCAGTTTGGTCATGACGGGATTGATTTCAGTTTCGAGCAACACGAGATCGCCCATCACCATGGCTCCGCCATGCGCCGGTTTGAATGCAATCCAACCGCCAAGGGCGAACGCGGGCTTGATTGTGACGCCGTCGAGCGTCACCGAAAGATCGGTGCGAGGAAATCCATAGCGGTGTACGTCGCCTGAAATTGCGGGCTTCCTACCGAATGCAACATCGACTTTTTGCCAATCAATTTCCTGGGCGCTGGCAGCCCCTGAAATCAATACGGTGCCGACTGTGAAAAAGGGGAGTAATGCTCTCATACCAACCTCCTACGTGGGCGTATTGCCCGGCTATACCCCCCGAATTTCGGTAAGCTTGCTCAACAGGCCATCGGCATTATTCCATCGGATTGCCTCCATGAACGTGTCGGCATATGTGGCTGCCTTCGCACCGAAATCGATGTGATAGGAGTGCTCATACATATCGAGCGCGAGGATTGGCGTGCCGCCGGCGAGCGTATGGCAATGGGTGCGGCCGTTCCGACATGCCTTTGATTTGAGCCGGATCGCAGGTCAGGGGCTTCATTTGGAAAGTCATTGGTCCACTCCAATTTACGGCAGCGGTTTAATCTCGATGCGGTCGAATCGGGTACGCTGTCGGCCTTGGTCCAAAGCGCAACTCTGCCGGCAGCCGTAATGGATTTATCAGTCGCCCGGTAAAGCTCCTTGCCGTCAAACGTAACGGTAAAGCTTTCGCCTTCGGCCTTTAGGCCGAGTGCGTGCCATTCGTTGGCGGAAACTTTGAGGTTGGCGCCGCGATCGTCGGCCATTGGACAAACGATAGAATCGAACGTTGTCCTCAAGCGCATTGGCGCGCGCTACGTAGTAATTGTCGGGATCAACAAGGCGCAGCGCGATGCCGCCGGCCTGATCGACACTTCCAGCGACCGCTTTGAACCGCAATGAAACATCGACGTTCTTGGCCGAAAACGGCTTATATATCGCAAGCGGGAAACGATAGTCAGTCCGGTCGGCGCTTGACTGCTCGATGGCGCGGCCGCCAGACGCACTGGCGTCGCGGGTAATGACCCATTGTCCCGGCCGACCTTGGCCTGTCAGCCCGAAATCGAAGTCCGCGGGCGCGGCTCCTATTTCCATCTTCTCAATAACGATCATGGGCGCTCCTTGTTGTGCGAGCACGGCCGAGCCGGCGGCGCACGCGATGGCGCACGCCAGAGCAGCGGCGATAAAGATCGATCTGATTGACGGATAAACACGAAGCCTATTTCCGTCCATGCGCAATCTCCCCGATAAATCGAGTGCTGCGCAGTGCTTGGACGGTAAGGCCGTCTGACGGGGAGCCTGCGATCCCCGTGCATATATATTACTCGCGGTTACCGAGGCCGCAACCCCCTAGAATCCCAGATTGTAAAATTTGAGATTATCGTCGGAGTTGCCTCCTCAGCACGTCCGACTGTTGACCGGCGTCGGCATCGCCGCGGAATGCGGTGTGTTCATTGCCAGAACCACTTGCGTGCTTGACGCAAGGCCTGCTCCCGCGTCACGCCGACGTCTTCCAGCAGCCGATCATCGAGTTCCAATAGCGCCTGCCGCTCGCGCCGCCGTTGCCATATGCGACCGAAGGCTGACGCAAACTCGTGCAGCCATTTCGCCCATGACCATTCCGGCCGGTCGTATCTCGGGGATTGAGCCGCGATAGCGTTGGAATAAAGGTTGTTAATGCAAGACATAATCTCATCTCCCTACGGAGTTGAGACAACGCTTGGCTGCGAGGCAGCTGACCGGGCGGTTGCCGATGGCCCGGCTCTGATTTGGGCTATGCGGCCGGGCTTACGTCCGGCCAATTGCCGTTAAGATTTTCGTTTTTGATGCGCGGTCAAACGTCGATCGAATGTTGCCGTCTATGCGCGACGCGGCACATTTCAAACGCTTCTTGCAGGATGTCAAAGAGCGCGCCAAGCGCCCTCATCGAGCCGTAGCCCTCCGGCAAAATCGGCTTAATCTGCAATTCGATCTGCGCTAAACATGTATTGGAAGTACAAGTCATATCTCATCTCCGTGTGGAGTTGAGACAACGCTTGGCTGCGAAGCAGCTGACCGGGCGGTTGCCGATAGCCCGATAAATTGACCGACTTAGATCGCCGGATGATGGCTGTGATGATCAGACATATCGCCAAAAGCCCTCGGTCCGACGAGCGGACAAAGCGCAGTGCTTGGGCGATATGCCTTTGAGTAGCCGGGCGACTGCAATGCGGCCCGACAGAACATCACATATGCAAGACGCAGCAAAAAGTCAAGGTTTGTGTCTAAGCGCCTCACTCTATCACGTCGTCGCTAATACTATCCACGTGTTCGGCACGCTGAATTTATTGCCGGTCTTAAGATTGAACACAAACCGCTCAAGCGTGAGGAATTATTGGCAACATAAGCCAAGGTTGCTGATCCTTGGCAAAGTACAAAGTATGTTTACCCCCAAAGATCGTAGCGGGCCGATCCCGTGGCTCACTGTGAATGAATGGGCCAACTCCGCGTAGTGGATATGGAACATGCGGCGCAACGACAGGAGCGCCACCATATTCATAATCCTTTCCACGAATGGTCAGGGCAACATAGTATCCCGCCGGCACAACGATGCAAGTCGGCCAGATCTCGATATCGAGTTCGACGGGGTCACCGGGTGTGAGTGGTTGAGCCTCATCATGCGTGTGATAAGGGCGATACGGTAAGCTGCGCTTGTCATCGAGCTTACGATGCGAAGCGCGCAGCCAGCCCTGCGCTACGGGCGTGTGCGGATCCTGCGCGCCCTGGAACGTCACCTCGCTGGCATCCGGTGAGAACACGCGCAGGATCAGAAACAGGTCGGCGTCCGTTGTTGATGACGAGACAAACAGCTTGGCTGCGACGGGCCCGGTAATCTCCATCGGTGCATCAAGTGCCGGCATCTTGAACGTGAGCCCATCGCCCATGGCGTCATAGCTAACGGCCGTCCTAGCATTACCTGCAGTTCGGTTCAGGCTCCAACCGCGCGGGTCCAGATAGAATTTCGTCCACTGGGTGCGGGCGAGCGGCCATTCGTGCTCGTGCCGCTCGACGAATTTCTCACCGGGGTAACGGACCAGCAGTTGTACTGCCGGCTGCTGGTTCCAGCCGGTATCCTCCCCCTTCAGGAAGTGGCCAAAGAAACGCTTCTGAAGCTTAACCCCGTAGTCAGTATAAAACTCGAGCCAGTGGGTGTCGCCATGCGCTTCCAGCCACTTCTGTTTTGACCGCGCGCGCATGAAGACCTCGAAATTTCCGCGCGGGTGGATTCCCTGCCCACCCCAATTGGCTGCGGAAAGAAATGGCACGGTGATCTTCTCGACATTGGCTGAACGTTCCCGGTGGTAGTCGTCGTCGAACGGGTGCTCCAATGCGCTCGTGATGATATCGCGGCGGTTCTTTTCCAGCTCTTCGGGCGAGAGCGTCTCCGGCCCTGCCACCGGCTCGCCGGTCAC
Source organism: uncultured Alphaproteobacteria bacterium (assembly GCA_963709855.1). Classification (GTDB taxonomy): domain Bacteria; phylum Pseudomonadota; class Alphaproteobacteria; order Rhizobiales; family Xanthobacteraceae; genus Pseudolabrys. Next base: position 231,807 of record CAVPXX010000005.1, read on the forward strand.
GCGACTGCGCGCGCCCCGCTCGCCGACGCCGTGCTGGACTGGAACGATCGCGCGCGGATACCAATTCGAGATGAATTCGGAATAGATGCCGCCGTGGTAGCAGGTTTCCCGGTAATGATCCGCCGCGCCCTCCCAGGCGCACAAGGCCGCCAAATGTGGCGGCTCCAGCGTGGCTACCTGCCAGGCGTTCATCGCAAAATACGAAATGCCGTTCAGCCCAACCTTGCCGCTGCACCAGCTCTGCGCCGCCGACCATTCGATGCAATCATAGAGGTCTTTCGTCTCGCGCGCCGACCACGGATCTACATAGCCCGGTGAGCGCCCGGTGCCGCGCGAGTCGACACGCACGATCGCATAGCCATCGGGCACCCATTTTTCGGGATCGACCACTTCCCAATTCTGATATTTGTTGGTCGACCCGGCAGCCACCTCCGGCTTTTGCTTGATCATCCGCTCCCAAGCGAACTTGCGGCTGTCCTGGAAGGCATGCCCCTTGGCATAAGGACCATAATTGAGGATTACCGGGTATTTGCCGTTGGCGACCGGACGAAATACGTCAGCGCGCACAACCACGCCGTCATCCATCGCAATCGGCACGTCCCAATCAATCTGCATGCCATCACGGATCTCCGAACGCGCACCACTCATTTTTGCCGGCCCGCCGTATTGCGTGCGGGCCACACCGTAGTGAGATCGTCGATCGACGCCGTTTCGCCGAAGAAACGATCGATATTCTTGAGCGTCATGTCGTGGTCCGCTTGTAGGTAGGCCGCCGTGCCGTCGTTAACGACCACGACATAATAGTCACGCACGAAAGCCTCGCGGGCGCTGGTTTCGACGCAAACGTTAGTGACCACTCCTGTGAGTACCACAGTGCGAATGCCGTTCGCGCGTAGGATGGTGTCGAGGTCCGTATTGTAAAATGCGCTGTAGCGATGCTTGGTGACGATCGGATCGTGAGGTTCCGGCCGGACATCACCGTAGAAGTCGCCGCCCCACGACCCGGCGGCGCAGACCGGAACCCGCGTGTAGCCACCGGCGCGTTTGCGCGCCGCCTGCTCCAGCCAAACATCGGACAGATAGAAATTTTGCTCACTCGTGTAAACGTTGCGCACGAACACCACAAATACGCCCGCCTCTCGAGCTGTTTTAATCAGCGTCGGCAGGTGCTTCGCCATCTTCTTCGCCTGCGAAACGTCCCGGCCTTCGCGTGCGATCAGGCCTTCGTCAGCGACGAAGTCGTTTTGCATGTCGATGACAAGTAGCGCGGTGTGCCGCGGATCGACCTTTTCATGCAAACCTTTCACCGGCATCACGTGGGCGATGCGCGCGGCGACCGCAAAGTCAGCTTCAAAAGACGACGAGTTCATATCCTTCACTCCTATCGATCTCGGCAGCTACTTCAAATACTGTTCGAAGAATTTAAGAGTAAGTCCTAGGGCGCGGTCCGCTTCCGGCTTGCTATAAGTCCGCCCGCCAAAGCGGGCGAAGGCATGGTCGGCGTCGGGATACTTGTGGATCGTGACAAGCGGATTGGGCGCTAGCCGCCGCTCAAGCAGGTCATTCACCTCGGCCTGTACCCAGCGGTCTTTCATCGCCATATGCAAGACGAACGGGCGGTGAAGGTTCTTCACCTCGCGGATGTGATGCTCGATATAGGTTCCGTAATAAGCAACGGCGCAGTCAATATCGGTGCGACAACACATCAGATAACAGAGCTTTCCTCCCAGGCAATAACCGACGGCGCCAACCTTGCCGTTGCACTCCTTCAGACCGGCAAGGTAGTGCCAGGTATCCTCCATGTCGCGGACGGCAAGATCGTAATCAAAGTCATAGTATAGATCGAACGCCTTCTTAATGTGGTCGGAATTCTTGTCGGAGAGCTCGACGCCAGGCTCCTGACGCCAAAACAAGTCCGGCACCAAGCAGATGAAACCGGCCTCGGCAAACTCATGCGCATGGTGACGCATCGTATCGTTGACGCCCCAGATCTCCATGATCGCAATGATTGCGCCGGCTGGCGTCTTGTCGGGAATGGCGAGGTAGGCACTCATATCACCGTCCCGCAGCTTCACTCTAATGTTTTGTGTCTTCATCAAACCGCACTCGCTCTGACTGTCGTTGTCGCCGGCAGCTTGAGAAGTACGCGCGCATTGCCGGCAAATATCGCCTCACGGCCCGCCGCGCCGATGTCGAGCGCCTCCACTGCGTCAATGGTATTGCGAATAAGCCCGCGCCCACCCTCGGCATCGAACGGCGCGTCGGTCGCGAACAAACAGGACGGCGTACCGAAGAAGTCATGGCCACAACGCGTGGCGGCTTGCGCCCCGTTTAGCGCGGTATCAGCATAAAGCATCTTGAAATAATCGAGCGGCGGTTTTTTCAATCCGCGCTCCTCGGCAAGCGGATTTCTCTCCGGCGTGCCATGAAAAATCTGACGGAAACCAAGCGTAATCTTGCCTGAAAAATACGGGATCATGCCGCCCATATGGTGCGTGATGAGTTTCAAATCCGGCAATTCGTCAAAGATTCCGGAATAGATCAACCGCGTCATACAGGCGGTTGTCTCGTAAGGCCAGCCGAAGCTGAACCAGATTTCGTCTTCCGAGGTTTGCTCGCTGACATAATCGGCGAAGTGCGGGCCGCGCATGGGATGCACCCAAACGGGCAAATCGTGCTCGACCATGCGCTTGAAGATCGGCCTGAACTCCGGCTGGCTCAGCGGCTTGCCTGCAACATTGGTGAAAATCTGGATGCCGCGCGCACCGAGTGTTTTGATCGCGCGGTCTATCTCTGTGAGAGTCCCGTCAATATTATTCGTAGGCAATGCAGCAATGAATGCAGGAAAATGGTCGGGATATTTCGAACAGAGGCCGGCGAGCGCATCATTAGCGATCCGCGCGAGCTCGGGGGTCATGTCGGGGGGGCCGACGAGCTCGAGCGGCGGATTGGCCAGCGACAACACGTGTTGCATGCCGTCGAATTCGTCGATCAAGCGCAGTCGCGCGTCGACATCGACCAGCGCCTTGACCCGCGGAAAGGCGCTGAGCACGACATGGCCAGGAATGAGTTCGCGCAAGCGGTCGAAATAGGCTTTCGGCATGAAATGATTGAAGACATCGATTTTCATTCGGCTATTCCCTCGGCGAAATCCGCTCTACGGCGCCGTGATAATTCTTGGTAGAGCATAGGCGATCTAGTCGATCAAGAAAGCGGGGGTCCGCTCGATGGCTGCACTCGATGGGAAGAATGTCATGCTGCACCGCACCGGTTCGGGCCGGCCGCTGATGCTGCTCCATTGTCTCGGCGTTGATCATAAGTTCTGGGATTTTGCCGCGCCGCTTGCCGGCAAATTCGCGCTGCTATGCTACGATCTGCCGGGCCATGGCACCACCCCCGTGCCGGATTGGTCCTACGGTATTGCGGATTTGTCCGCGCAACTCGCCGATATTTTGCGCGCCGAAGGTATCACTCGCGTGAGCCTCGCCGGAATCTCGCTGGGTGGGCTCATCGCACAGCACTTCGCCGCATACTATCCGCAAAGCATCGATCGCCTGGTGCTCATCGACACAACTCCCCGTTACACCGACGAGTTGCGCGCGATGTGGGTTGAGCGCGCCAGGACCGCACGCAACGTGGGAGTCGGCGCCATGGTGCCCAATCTTTTGAAAATCTGGTTTTCCGATGCCTGCCTTGCGCGCGACCCGCCTGAGGTGCGGTATGTGCGCCAGGTGCTGTTGAAAACCTCTGGCGAAGGCTACGCCCTCGCCTGCGAGGCGCTCAGCGCTGCCGACCTGCGTGCCGATGTGGCCAAGATCCGCACGCCCACACTGATCATGTGCGGCGAGGATGATATCCCAAGCTTCCTCGACTCGGCCCGCTGGCTCGCCAGTAACATAGCCGGCGCCGAGCTCGCATGGCTTTCGCAAGCGCGGCACGCATCCGTTCTCGAATGTCCTGATCTAGCGAAAAAACTGCTCAGTGATTTCCTGGACTAATTGCAATTCCGACGTGTGTTAGCTTAGAGCGCAAAAAATCCGGCGCCCCGCAACAAGGCGCCGGATCGTTGATGGTCGTCAGCCGCTTATGCCAAGGCCGGCTTCGCTTGCGTGATCTCTTCGAGGGCGCGTCCTTTGGTTTCAATACCGATTGAGATCAACGCCACTGAAGCGATCAAGTAACTCACCGCGAACATGTAGAGCGTGTAGCCGCCCCATCCATAAGCCAGCATCAGACCCACGACCGTAGGTACCAGGAACGATCCGATGCGACCGATGCCAAAGAACCAACCCACCGCGGTCGCACGAATATGGGTCGGATGTAATTCACCGACGTACACCCCAGTCGGTCCATAAACGCCGGGATTAACCCAACCGACAAGAAACGCTGCGATGAAAGTGGCCACGCCAGTCGACATTGCAAACCACAGATGGAAGAAGGCACCAACGAAGAAGTAAAGGAACAAGACCGGCCGGCGGCCATAACGGTCGATCAGGAAACTGCAGGCGCAATAGCCAAAGACACCGCCAACCGCTTGCACGAGTTGATAGGTTATCGCTCGCGTCAAGGGCACGCCCTGCTGCGTCAGAATTGTCGGCAGCATAAATAAGATGCCGTTTGACGACCAAAAAAATCCGAACGAGACGATCCATATCAGGATCGTCCTCCTCGCCCGGCCCTCCGTGAACAATTCGAAAACCGTCACGCCGGTTTTGACCGCGACCTCGGGATGAAGCTGCGGCATCGCCCGCACTTCGTCGGCTGTCCGCTCGCGGCCGAGCGCCTGCAGTTCGATTTGAGCAACTGTCTGTTCAGCTTCGGCGATGCGGCCTTTGCTGAGCAGGTACCGCACCAATTCCGGCATGTACCTACGCACGAAGACCAACAAGATCGCCGGAAGGACGCCCACCGCGAACAATGCCCGCCAGCCATATGTCGGAAGAATGGTGAGACTGAGCGCGGCTGCGACGAGGAGTCCGACCGGGAACGCAGTCAAAAGATTTCCTGCCATCGCGCCGCGGATGCGGCCCGGGCTGAATTCCGCGCCAAGGGTCGCTGTAACCGGCACCTCGCCGCCGAGGCCGAAATTGGAGAGAAAACGAAACACGGCGAGGGAGGCGACGTTCCAAGATGCCGCAACGAGACCGGTGAAAAGCGCAAAAATGCCGATCGTCGCCGAAAACGATGTGCGGCGACCGAAATAGTCAGAAATCGTGCCCCAAAACAGCGCGCCGACAAAAGCGCCGATCAAACCAACGGTCGCCATAAATCCGGATTGCGCAGGCCCGAGTCCGAATTCGCGTGCAATGGGTGGCAAAGCGGCGCCGAACAAAGCAAAATCCGCCGCGTCGAACATCACTCCAATGAAGCCCAAAATGAAAAAATTCCGATGCCACTTGGAAAATGGCAGACTGTCCAGCCTTGCGACCAGTTCTGCAGATTTTGCCTCGTCGACTTTCATTGTTTTCTCCCCGAATGAACCGACTTCCGTTTACTGCCGGAGTCTTTTTTAAATCCGGGGGCCAACGGCACCCAGATCGTAATATCTTAGCAGCTGGCATTGCGCTCACAATCGCGGACGCAGCTTTTTCTTCGCGGGTGCCCCCGGTACCTTGACATCAATCGACATTATCAAGGTATTTTCAGCCTTAAGCTCCCGCCCAGCCTCATCACCTGTCGTTCGACGATCTGGATAGCAAATGGCCATAGATGTTCATGCTCATTACATTCCGCAAAGCCTGATCGCCGTCGCGCGGGAGCGCGGAGCTCAGATGGGCGTCAAGGTCGTAGATGGGACGGCGAGCACTCCGGCGCTCGAATTCGCCTACGGCTTTAAAGTGCGCCCGTTCTTTCCCAAGCTGATCGAGACGGCGGCGCAACGTGTGGCCTGGCTCGACTCGCAGCGGCTCGATCGACAGTTCGTTGCGACTTGGCCCGACATCTATGGCTATGGTTTGCCCCGCGCGCAGTGCTCTGCTTGGCATGGCGTGCTGAACGATACACTCGCGAGCTGGTGCGATGAAAACGCAGCGCGCATGTTGTTTGTCGCTTCGGTGCCACTGCCGAACGCGAACGATGCCGCTGCCGAGCTTGAGCGTGCCGCGGGGCTTGGCGCGGTGGCCGCAATGGTGTCGGCCAACATTGAAGGTAAGAACATCGGCGAACTGCCGCTCGATCCGCTGTGGGCACGTGCCGAGCAGTTGCATATGCCGATGATGATTCACCCCATGGCATCAACGCCATTCCCACGGGCCGCCAAGTTTGGATTGACGCAGAGCGTGCAATACACGTTCGATACGACTCTCGGGGTCGGTTCTTTGGTCTTTTCCGGTGTGCTCGATCGTTTCCCGGGGGTGACCCTTGTGCTATCGCACGGCGGCGGCGCCTATCCTTATCTCGCGGGGCGCTTCGACATCATGCACGCGAGGATGGACAAAGCGGCACAGGGTGACGTCGCTCAGAAAGCGCCCTCCGCCTACGCTCCGCTAATGGTCTATGACACTATCGTGCATGCGCCAAAGCCGTTGCAATTCCTCGCCGGCCTTGTCGGCGTGGATAGGCTGGTACTCGGGACCGATTATTCCTTTCCGCCTGCCGACATGAGTCCGCTCGAAAGCCTGCGAACGGCCGGGTTCGGTCCGGCGGAAATAGAGGCAATTGTGGAGGCAAATCCGCGGCGGCTGTTCCCGAGGCTCGGATCCAAGTAATTGAGCCGGAGGCGCGGACCGGCCGGGGCGGTCGATTGTCGTGCGAGATTTCGGTGATCCATGCGTATTATCTTCGAATGCGACGTAACGACTGGGAGGGACAATGACGACGATGCCTAGATTTGGACAGGTATTCGTCCTGACGCTGCTTATGGCGGGATCCGCGCATGCACAAACGAGCTTTCCTGATCATGCGATCCGCATCCTGGTCGGCTTCGGGGCAGGCGGGGCCAGCGATATCGGTGCGCGCGTAATTGCTAAGAAAATGTCTGAGGAGCTCGGGCAGCAGGTAATCGTGGAGAACAAGCCGGGTGCCAGCACGTCAATTGCCGGCAACGTCGTGGCAAAAGCTGAACCGGATGGATACACGTTGTTTCAGGCTGGCAACGCCAATGCCGTCAACGCGATCGTCACGCCCAAACCGCCGTTCGAGATCCTGACCGATTTTACGCCGGTGGGGGTCGCAATCACGACACCCAGCGTTCTGGTCGTACACCCATCGGCTGGGATATACTCCGTCCAAGAACTGATCAGCAAAGCGAAGAATGAGCCCCGCCAGATTAAGTATGCTTCGTCGGGCACCGCGGCCGTCTCGCATATCGCCGCCGAATTGCTCGCGAACGAAGTGGGCATCAAACTTACCCACGTTCCATACAAGGGCAGCTCCCAGGCGATGACTGATCTGCTGGCCGGTCGCGTTCAGGTCATGCTAGCCCCGATTTCTACAGTTCTACACTTCGTCAAGGACGGGAAACTGATTGCCTTGGCGGTTTTATCCGATCGGCGCAACAAAGATCTTTCCGAAACGCCAACGCTTGAGGAGGTGGGCATCAAAGGCATCGACACGACGATCTGGTCCGGTTTTGTCGCACCGAAGAACACGCCGCCCGAACAAATCGCCAAGCTAGGTGCAGCGCTACAAGAGGCGCTGAGGAGCGAGGACGTGGGCAAGCAACTCGCCGTGCACGGAATTCAGCCTGTCGTCGGGGCCGGTCCGGAAGCATTCACAAATCACATGAAGAACGATATTGCCAAGCTCGAACAACTGGTCGCCGCCATCGGAATGAAAATCGGCGATTAATACACAGGGCATCCGCAGATGAGAGGAGACCCATGACGCCGTCAAAGCAGTTGATTTCAGGCGCGCGAGTTGCTGGTCGCGCCCGTCGCGCTCAATCCGGTCATGGCGCGATTGGCGGAAGATGCCGGCTTTAAGGCGATTTATCTCAGCGGCGGCTCTGTTGGCTGGCTTAAATGCGTTACCGAAGCCAACTTGACGCTCACCGGTATGGTGCAGATAGCAGTCGATATTCGAGCGGTGAGCAAAATCCCGATAGTGCTTGACGCGGCGGTGGCTGGGGCGAACCGGTTCATATCCACCTCCATTGCAACGAGCGAAGTCGCCGGGTTTGCCGCGATCGAAATCGAGGACCAGTACCTGCCGCGCCGCGCGCAGCATCACATCGGGGAGGAGAACCTGATGCCGGCGGAATCCATGGTCGAGAAGATTCGGGAAGCTGTGGCCGCGCGCACAGATCCAAACTTGATTATCATCGGACGGACCAACGCACGCCGCCTGCATGGCCTCGATTAGGCGCTCCGCCAAATGCAGACGATGGCAGTCTTAAAGTGCGATGTTTTCAATTAGAGCGATTACGAAGTGATGCGTCAGCACTCTGAACGGGCAGCGGCCTCAGCCTATTCCGCGCCAGCTCCCGCCCCGGTAACAACCGGGTCGAGTTCAAAATGAACACCAACTCTGATGCAACATGGATGAACGCAGCCAAGAGCGGATTGAGAAATCCAAGGGCGGCAAGCACGATGCCGATCGTGTCGACAGCGATCGTTCCGGTGAAGTTCTGCCAGATAATTCCGCGAGTCCGCTGCGCGATGGCGACCGTGTCGACGAAACGGGCCAGATCGTTGCCCAGCAGGACGATATCAGCGCTTTCACGCGCCACATCGGTACCTGATCCCATAGCGACACCGACATTCGCCTCGGTCAACGCAGGGGCGTCGTTGATGCCGTCGCCGAGCATTGCAACTGTCCGACCGCGGGACACCAAGTCTTTGACGCGCGCGAGTTTATCCTCTGGCATTAGGTTGGCCTCGAATTCGCCAATCCCGAGGATACCGGCAACGGCCACAGCGACGGGCTTGTTATCGCCCGTCAACAGAATGACGCGCATACCCATTCGGCTCAGCGCTTCAATGGCACCTTTGGCTTCCGGCCTCACGGTATCTGCGACGGTAATCTGACCGAGGAACTGGCCATTACGAGCGACGAATATTTGAGATGCCGCTCCAAGATCAGCCGCAGCGATTGCCGGCACCATGACGTGGTGCTCGGTCATAAGTGCCCGGTTGCCAACAAGCACCTGCGCGCTGCCAACTACGGCGGCGATGCCGCGGCCCGGCGTGTAATCGAAACGCTCTGGCTCGGATATGGTCCGACCCTGCGCGCGCGCATAGGACACAATGGCTTGACCGAGCGGGTGTTCGGAGCGCGACTCTGCCGCCGCCGCAGCGTCTAGGACTGTCTCCGGCGAAAGGCCGGGGGCGGGAGCAATCTTCTGCACCTCTGGGTGGCCAAATGTGAGCGTGCCGGTCTTGTCGAGAATGATCGTATCCACGCGGCCAAGCAATTCGAGATAAAGACCGCCCTTGATAATGGCACCTAGTCGCGCGGCGCGACCAATAGCGCCAAGAATTGCAAGCGGCGTACCGGCCGCAATGCCGCAGGCGCCGGCCACGATCACGACCGAAATGGTAGAGCGCGCGTCGCCCGTAATCAAAAAGGTTAGCGCGGCAGCGCCGAGAGCAAAGTAGACAAGGTAGCCCGCCAATTGGTCAGCCAGACGCTGGACAGGAGCCCGTGACCGCTCAGCACGCTCGACGGCGTCTATGATCTTGCCGTAGCTGGTGTCGCGACCGATCCGTTCGGCGTGAACCTCGATTGCCCCGGACTGATTGATCGAGCCAGCATAGACCGGGGAGCCAATCGATTTTTCCGCGGGCATTGACTCGCCCGTGATGCGCGACTGATCGAGATAGGAATGACCGGCCACGACGGTGCCATCGACAGGCACGCGCCCGCCCGGGTTCACAAGCACGATTTCGCCGGCCGCGAGCTCGTCTACGCTGACCTCGCGCACGGCACCATTGCGGCGAACGGAAACCGAGCGCGGTAGGAAATCCAAGAGATCATGGATCGCGTGCCTGCCGCGAGAGACCGTCAAGCCCTCAAGCACCTCCGCTACCAGCACGAACAGCGCAATGACAAGCGCGGTGAAGAACTCGCCGATAGCGGCTGCGGCAACGATGGCAATCGTCATGGACAATTCCATCGTCATGCGTCGCGAAATCAGGTTTTCCAACGCTTCCCTGAAAATCGGCCAGCCGCCTACAAGCAAGCCGATCACACCGATCACGCTGACGCTCTGGATGGGCTCCCACACCCGAAACCACACCGCCGCGGACGCTACGGCAACGAACGCGATACGCGCTGCTTCCGGCCACTCGAAGCCATGCGTCGTGCTCGATTTCATGCTCGTGATGCTCGTGGTCGTCCAAGGCTAGCACCGTGGCACTGGCTCGTGCCTGATCGGCTAAAGCGTGACGCGGAAAGTGATCTTGGCTTGCCACCGGAAATTCCTTGCCGGCTTATTTAAGGTAGCTGTGCACCACGTCGATCAGTTCTTGAGCTCCCTCCGCGCGTTCGCGGTCTGTCTCGCGCGCTGGATCGACGACGTGAAAACGAATGTGATCCTCGACAACCTCCGCCATGAGGCCATTGATCGCGCCGCGCACTGCGGCGACGAGATGCAGCACGTCGCCGCAGCCGATTTCTTCCTCAAGCGCGCGTTCCACGGCCTCGACTTGACCGCGAATACGGCGGACACGCTTCAACAGTTTCGTTTTTTCTCGGACTGAATAAGCGCTCGAAGTAGATCGCAGGCAACTTGTATCGGGCCATCACCTTGGTGGAGGTGGCATCCGTTCGAAGTTGGGAACGTTCTCTGGCGTCTTGTCCCATGCGGCCCGACCCTTCGTGTAGACGACGGCTTGAGCAGAAAACCAATCGTTCTTGTCGAGACATCCCACTGTAATGCCTATTATACCGGGGCGCCCTGAATTTTCCCCAAATATGCGACTGCCACAGGTCGGGCAAAAATGCCGAGTGTTAATGTTCCCGCTGTCAGCAGTGGAGGCGTAGCTGGCAGTCGCACCCCGAATGGTGACATCCTCTTTCTTGAAGAAAGCCAGCGACATATGTCCTGTTCCTGACGCTCGCTGGCAGTCCTTGCAATGACATTGAGCCATTCGGACGGGCTTCGCGTTAATGATGTAACTCACCGCCCCGCACATGCAGCGTCCTTCGGCAAAAGGTTTATTCGACATCTTGGTCCTCCACTCTTAATGGCGCCGCCACTATCTGCATATTTATGCAGATATTAAGCTTCACGCATAGTGCGCGATCTAATTTTCTATGAGAGTTACAAGCGTGAGGGATTTACCATCGTGATCGAGGGCAACACGCTATTCAATTTTCTGATCGGAGATTTGCGAATTTGAGAAGTCGTGCTCGAAAGCCGATAGCGTCACCCTGTGTGTACCGAAACTCTTATCCACATTGATTAGCTGACGGAATCACCTAACGTCAGTGGACGATGTTCGGACTGTACTGCTTCGTCCTGGCAATCTTGGTCCCGCCATCCAAGTTACCGGTGCGTCCTGATTTTGTGGTAATTGCGGGCATAGGCTATGGACACGCTCGTTCGAAAACACCGACGTTCTTGGGCCATTTGGAATATTTGCAAGGTCTAGGTGTTTCAAATTTAGCGTATCGGCTAAGTCTTAAAGGTCCTGAGGGTGGTCCTTCCAAATGTTCACTGCAGCGTCCGCCTTGCTCAGCCGCTTTTCACCGATCCAGATAATGTCGCGCCGCGATAAAGTGCCGCTCTGCCTTATCGCTATCCTACATCTGACTGCATTGGGCCTTATGGCTGCGACTGAGGTCGATCTCGTCGCCAGGATAACCTTCTTGCTTGTCTGGGCGCTGCTCAATTTTTTCTGGCTAACCCTGTTCCGGCGTCCGCTAGTAGCTGCGATCATCTCGCTCGAATTCCTCGTCGTGCTGATTCTTCTTTCGCAATTTAAGTACGACAAACTTTGGATGACCGCCGATTTTGTCGACGTGATGATCATTGACCAAGACACCTCGGCATTCCTGCTGACCGCCATTCCTTCGCTGCGCTTACCTATCGCGGCAGCTGCCTTAGCCACGGCAGTAATTTTGGCTGCAGCCTGGCGACTTAATTCCATCCGCGTGCGCGTGCGCACAAGCGGCCTTGCCGGCTTGTTATACCTGGGGTCTGTCGTAGCGCTGTCGCTCGCCTACCCGAGCGATCTCAAAGAGGACTTCCTCGGGCAGAACTATGTTTCGAAATTCGTCCGCACAGGTGTCGAAGCGGTACATGAGCTGATCACTCACGGATACCTCGATGCGGATGTGACCATGGCCGAAAGGCTGAAAGCGAGACTTCTCAGTCACCTGCAATCCGACACGCAAACTTCCGCACATTATCCTGCTGCATGATGAGTCCAGTTTCGACATCACCGCCGCGCCTGGAGTGAAAGTGCCAGCCAATTATCAGCGCTATTTCCAATCATTCGATGGCAAAGCGCGCAAGCTTGTCGTGGAAGGCGCCGGCGGGCCAAGCTGGTTCACTGAATATAACGTGCTCACGGGGCTCTCGGCCCGCTCTTATGGACGTTTTGCAACCTCCGTAACTCGGATCGCCGCCGGCCGTGTGCAGCGCGGACTGCCGCATTCACTGAGCCGCTGCGGGTACAAGACTTTCACTCTCTATCCATTCTACGGCGCGTTTCTCAGCTCACGTGCATTTCAAACTACGGCTGGTATCGAGCACTATCAGGACATGCACGACCTCGGCACGCGGAATTTCGAGGCGGATAGCTTTTATTTCGATCAGGCTATCCGAACGATAGAGCGCAACCGCGGCAACAGCCCGCTTTTTATTTATGTTTACACGGTGGCCAATCATTTCCCGTGGAATACGCGTCTGCGCCCTGAGCTCACTCCGAACTGGCGCGATCTCGGCAACGATCCAGAGGTTGACGAATACATTCGCCGCCAAACCATGACAGCCCATGATTACGGTGCGCTGCTGGATCGGCTCGCACATGAATTCCCGACTAAATCGTTTCTGATCGTACGTTACGGCGATCATCAGCCGCAGTTCGGACCGCGGGTGATCGAGCCATCTCTCAGCCACGAAGCGGTGGCGCGCCATCTCGAAGCATTTGATGTCCGCTATTTCACCACGTACTACGCGATCGATACAGTGAATTTCACGCCGGCTGATCTAAGCTTGGCGCTGGATACTCTCGATGCACCATACCTGCCGCTGATCGTGCAAACCGCGGCAGGGGTACCGCTCGGTCCGAGTTTTTCCGAACAGAAGAAGATTCTCGCCCGCTGTCACGGTGTATTTTTTGGTTGTGAGAGTGGCGCCGAGGCGCGCCGTTTCAATCGTTTGCTGATCGAAGCCGGCCTAATTAAGGGACTCTAGCGGGTCGACCAAAGCTATTGGGCGGCTCAGTAAAGTCCGGGCACTATACTCACCGAAACTTCACCCCGTCTATTACGGCTCCACGCGAGCGGCCTTGGCGCGACGGCAATCACGATCGCGTGTCTCGTAGACTTTAGAAATAGACAATCAAGAAGATGATTGGCAAAATTAACGATGCAACAGAAATGCATCTTCATGTAGTGTGGCCTTTGACATTTCATGTTTTGGGTGCGCAATCATTGAGTTTTTCTTCAAAGCTGGACAATGAGGCGCCAACGCCCGAATTGGTTCGATCTCGATCTGAAATCGACGCTGTCGTACCATCGCTTCGGCGTTTCGCGCTCGCTCTCTTAGGAGACCGTGATCAAGCGGACGATCTAGTGGCGAAGACGATATTGCGGGCGCTAAGCACTGAATATCGCTACCCCGGTGGCCACACTCAAATCTGGCTATATACGCTGTTTGTTAGCCAGCATCGCCGCAATCTTCTTTCACGCTGGCAATACGTAACGTCTACATTGAATCGAACAAGGAACCTGCCAAGAGACCCTGACATTAAATCTGCGTTGGCCGCGTTGTCAGACGAACAACGCCGGGCGCTCTTGCTCGTTGTTTTGGAGGGCTTCTCCTACGACGACGTCTCCGATATCGAGGGCGTTCCCGTTGGCATCGTGGCGTCGCGAATTGCCTCCGCACGAGCACGTCTATGTGCCTAGCCATCTCACCCAACGCCAACTTTTCAATCTCCCAATATACTACAGCTGGGGTGACTGCGGAGGACTGCACGTGCATTTATTGTCTAATTTGCTTCGGCGCCTCATCCGCCAGGGCGCCCTGTGGGTCCGCGATGCGGAGCGCAAAATACCTGTCTTCGGCGATCGGTTGCCCGGGCCTGACGCTATTGCCGACTGTCGGGAACCTTTTCCCTTGAAAAACATCTAATTTGGCCGCGAGGGAAGAAATAATCATGAGATCAACTCCTGCGCCGCGTGTTGCGGTCCTATCCGACGATGCCGAACTCGTACAGCGCCCGCTTGTGCGTGACGATATGGCGTTTCGCTTCATCATGGGGCGGAATAATCGGCGGCTTTACCGCAGCGCGCTTCCCTGCGATTTATCCATGGCGCGAATACGCAGTCGCAGGCCGCCGGCACTTTGAAGGCAGCCATGAGAGGGAAGTCGCGGGTCGCACCGGAAGTTAATCGTTGGCTTTGTGGGACTTTCGGCTAATTTTCTATCATCCTCACCACCCAGTGGTCACCTCGAAAATGTCCGATAGATCAAGGGAGTTACGTCATGAATGGAAGGGCAGGCAGCGATCCTAAACCCATCATTCCATCGCTAGGCCGCTATTACGGACTGACATCCGATATCGCCTATCTCATCATCCGCGTGACGGTCGGCCTGATGTTGCTCCCGCATGGCTGGCCCAAAGTGGTCACGGGGATAACGGGCATTTCTGGGTTTTTCGCTCGGCTTCACCTCGAACCGGCTTGGCTGTTCACTATCGTGAGCATGTTCAATGAAACGATTGGCGGTGTACTGATCGCAATCGGCCTTTTCACGCGGCCCATCGCCGCGCTCATTGTGATCGAATTTCTCATTTTGCTGTTCTGGGTTCATATCCCACGTGGCTATGGCCAGTCGGTAGTCGGAGCCGAATTTCCGTTGATGTGGCTTTTGATGTTGATCGCCGTGATGCTTCGCGGCGGCGGCCCGTACTCACTCGATCGCAAGATTGGTTGGGAAATCTGAGACCAGGTTGCCGAGTGTGGACTTGCAATCGGAAATTCGGCCGTTTTATTAAGCTAAGAGATCCAAACTCGCCGGAGCACTGCTTGATAACCCGTCGCCGCGTCATCTACGTCTCTGGCTACGATCCGCAAGGACCGCAGGGTTATTATGCTCTCTTCGGGAGTCAGCTGAAAAGGGCCTGTGCGCTTTGGCACACCAAATTCGTACTCGGTCCGCTTGCTATTGAATCGGCCGACATCGCTTCTTGGACCATCACCATGGGCGGGCCGAATTGGCAAGTGTTTACGCGATACGACTTCCTGCGCTACGAAGATATTATCAAGGCCAATACTGCCGAACCGATCATCCGACAAATTTCCCGTGCCATTCGATGGATCCTGGATGATCTCGCCACCGGAACGACATTTCGTGTATTCCGGGCGAATTGGCAGTTCGGGATGCATCATCTCGTGCTTCAACTGCTGCTACTCACTTGGATTGCTACTTCCATAGCAGCCGGAATACTTGCTTGGTATATCGCACGACATAGGGTCGGTGTGACTACACCAATCAGCCTTGCCACGTCGGTCGCGGTTTTTTTTGCGATTTTCATGGCTCTGCGCCCGCTCGCCAATCGGTGGTTGGTGATTCGCGTCAATAATCACTGGCCGTACCTTCGGGAATTTGGCCGTGGCGAGGCAACCTGCTTCGACCGGCCGATCGAGATCGGCGCCGCACATCTCAAGGAATTGGTGAATGCCAATGATGCGGATGAGGTGGTAATAATCGGTCACAGCGGCGGCGCACCGATGGCGCAATGCATGGTCGCACGAGCGCTTGAACTCGACCCGGATCTCGGCCTGCGAGGTCCGCGCATTGTCGTGTTGACCATCGGTTCGATTACTCCCGCCATTGCATTTCATCCGCGAGCACTGAAAATGCGCAAAATTATTCGGCGGTTAGCAATCGAACCCTCGATAGATTGGATCGAATGCCAGTCTCGCAAGGATGCCCTAAATTTCTGGGGGATCGATCCTGTCGCAGGCGTCGGAATTCAGCTCGGACCAGAGCGCTGCAATCCCTTGGTATGGCAGGTACGATTTCGCGACATGCTGTCTGCCGAATTCTACCGCAAACTGCGCTGGAAGCTTTTCCGGCTGCACTTCCAGTACATCATGGCCAACCATATGCGGGCACCCTACGATTACTTCATGCTGATAGGCGGTCCGGTTCCGATAATGGAATGGGCGAAGCGACAGAGAGATATCATCGCCGAATTCTCACCGGAGGGAGAATATCTCTTGGCCTCGTAATCCAAAGATATTGATCGTAGCCGAGAGCGCTGCAATCCCTCGGTATGGGAGGAGTCAGATGCAGCGACCATTGGAAATGGAGAAATTTTTGCTCCGTAATGTCGAACCCGAATTGGCGGATCACATTCCTGGCGATGACCCGAGCGCGCTCCGCTTCCGGCGAGATCTCAGCCGATTGAACGCCTTTACGATGACCGACCGTATCATGGCGCGCACACTGTTGAAGCATTGGGGTGGCGTGGTTCCTCGCGAAATAGTCGACCTCGGTGCAGGCGACGGTACATTCATGCTGCGCGTTGCCCAAAGGCTTGCGCCGAGATGGCGGGACGTGACAGTGAAGCTAGTCGATCAGCAGGATATTGTGGGCGCTCATGTTCGCAACGGCTTTGCCGCGGTGCATTGGAATATCCAAACGAGTGCCGGCAGACGTGTTCGAGTTCCTGCAGAAGACGCAGTCAAACGTAGATATCATCACAGCAAACGGTTTTCTACATCACTTTACCGCTGAGCGTTTGACTCGCTTGCTTAGCCTGGCGGCAAAAAAGGCAAAACTCATTGTCGCCGGTGAGCCAAGACGAACGGCACTTTGCACGAGAAGTGAGCCGCTTCGTCTGGCTCTTGGGTTGCGGCGACGTGATTCGCCATGACGTGGTGGCGAGTATCCGTGCCGGTTTTGTCGGAACGGAGATATCGGCATCTTGGCCCACGCGTGACGGTTGGGTGATTGAGGAGCGGGAAGCAGGACCATTTTGGCATACTTTTGCTGCAAGGCACGTAACGTACAGAAGCGCAGTTCTTCGCTTAGAAACTGTCCTTATACCAAGTTGTCCTTTCTGAAAATTCACCCGGTCTAGATTTGTGTCGTTGGGCGATATATTTGACGATCTTGCACGCGCTCAAAATGTTCATCGTCGACATGTTCAAGTCGCGGTGGCAGATTGAACCCGAGAACCTTTTTCTCCGTCACCAACTCAGCATTGCCTTCAGGCGTGCGTAAGCGCCGAATGTCCGCTTTCATGGTGTCTTCTTGTGGTCAGCCCCATGCACCGTATTGAATCCAAGCCAACCGCTGAGATCGGTTAGCATTCAGATCAAAGTCTATCTCGATGCCTTGCTCGTGCGCCAGTTTGTTCCAAATCAAACATAACTCGACTGAGGTCTGCTTCGGGTTATTAGCGGACATGGCAGCATCTCCGCGGGGTGTGGCGGAGCAAATAGGAAGAGACTGTGTGGTCTTGGTTGCCTAGTTTTTAAGACGATCGTGCTCGGATATGAGGTCATTGTTGAAGCAAAACATGTTTTCGCTACGGTAAACGATGTCAAAATTTCGTTTGGAAATTGCGCTCAGGAAATTTTTCGAGTTGCTTGTTCCGGGCAGCAGCCAATCGTGAAGCTCAATGATAATCAAGGGAAATTGATCGATCCAAGCGTCGTTGGTACGAAATAAGTTCTCCTCGCCCCCTTCAATGTCGATCTTGCAGATCAACGGCATGTATCGGCTCGCATCAAACTTCCTGAGAATGTCATTCATCGTAATGGCATTAACCTTGAATTTTCCGGTCGGCCCTCCCACACGATATCCCCACTCCCCTCTCCCGGGATCGGTCAACCATAATTTTCCGCGTTCACTCGCAACGGCGGCTTCGATTGGCGTAATAGGCAGGCCAGCGCAATTGGCCTTGAGAACCAAGAAGTTTCCTCGTTCTGGCTCAACAGCACAAACGTGAATTCGGGGATCCAATTGCGTAAAATAGAGGGCGCTCGCACCGATGTTTGCCCCCGCATCAACGACCAGAAGCGAGGCACCTTCAGCTGCCACTAAATCCGCGTAGTTCTTCAGAGCACTACTTAGCGGAAAGGATAGGTTGTAATGTTGTGCCTCGAATATCTGCTTGATGACATCTCTGTCGGTGCGGCTGGTACCTCTGAAGAAAAAGCGACGTGTGCCGCCAGTAGGAAGTGCAATTTCGACAGACGCAAATTGCTGAATATCCATCGCGGTGAGGTCTACCATCTTCTCGTGCCGGGATACATGGTCAGTTTGCACTGCGCAGAAATCTTGAAACGCCCAATGTCCGCTTTGGGTCTTGGTCGTGCGAAAACGTCTCGGCGGTTGCGTTGACGCCTTGAGACTTTGGCGACGTGGCCGAGCGTGGCCATTTTTCGTGGTTTGACGGTTTTTCGGACTGGAAGTGCTGCTGATAAGGATTTTCGGCCATCCTGGGCGGTTCTGCAATGGCACACTGCGGCGTGTCGGCGGCGATTATGCCCTCATCGCCGCCATGAGCGGTTGGACACCCATGATGTTCATGACGCGGGTGAGATTGTAGGCCAGCACATGAAGCGCCATTTCGGTGGCGACCCGTGGCAGCGTCTTCATCAGGAAGTGGGTTGCACCCATCCGGGCCTTGATCGTGCCGAAGGGATGCTCGACGGTCTCGCGCCGCTGGCGCATTTTCTCCGGATGTTCGTCGAGCCGGCGTTGCACGGCCTCGAGAACGTGCTCATGCTCCCATCGGGAGATCCGTCGTTCCTTGCCGGGGGTACAGCTATGCTTGATGGCGCAGCTCTGGCAGGCGTCGGTCGCGTAGCGACGCAGGACCAGGCCTTTTTCTTCGGTCGTGAAGGAGTAGCTGAGCCTTTCGCCGGCAGGACAGATGTAAACGTCCTCTTCAGCCATGTAGCGAAAGTCCTGCTCGCCGAAGCGCTCTTCCGCCCTTGAGTTTGACCGATCTTCGACAGTTGCGGCATGGGTATGGGCAGTAAGTGATTGATATTGCTCGAGGTGAGAGCCGAGTTTTATAAAAATGTAGTGCCACGTATCGGGCGATTTCGCTTGATTGTCGCCTATTTCACTGGGATCATGTGCTGACTGGAAATGAGTCGGCCATGTACTTCCGCAAGAAAACCTCGGGCGCGCGGGCCTATCTGCAAATTGTCGAAAGCCGCCGCGAAGGCGCGCAGGTGCGCCAGCAGGTGATCGCCACGCTCGGGCGCGTCGAGGACCTGCGCGAGAGCGGACAATTGGAACGGCTTTTGCGTTCCGGCGCACGCTTCGCCGCCAAGGCGATTGTCGTGGACGCGCTCAACGATGGCAGCGCGATTACCACCGAGGTACGGCGCATCGGGCCGGCTCTCGTATTCGAACGGTTGTGGGAGGAGACCGGTTGCCGGGACGTCGTCGAGACGCTCGCCGGTGATCGCAAGCACGGGTTTGCACTCGAACGCGCCATCTTCCTCACCGTGCTGCATCGCCTGTTCGGCGGCGGTTCGGACCGGGCGGCCGATCGGTGGCGGGAGGACTACCGGATCAATGGCGTCGAGGGCCTCGACCTGCATCATCTCTATCGGGCGATGGCATGGCTCGGCGAGGAGTTGCCGACGAGCGAACAAGATGGCCGCACTCCGTTTGCACCGCGCTGCCTCAAGGACGTCGTCGAAGAACGCCTGTTTGAGAGACGGCGTGATCTGTTCAGCAAGCTCGATCTCGTCTTCATGGATACCACAAGCCTTTATTTCGAGGGCGCCGGCGGGCAGACGCTAGGCCAGCATGGCTATTCCAAGGATCATCGGCCGGACTTGCATCAAATGATCCTCGCAGTGCTTTTGGACGGCGACGGCCGGCCGGTATGCACGGAGATGTGGCCCGGTAATACGGCGGACACGGGCAGCCTCATTCCGGTTGTGGACCGTTTGCGCCGGCGTTTCTCCATCGAGCGGGTCTGCATCGTCGCCGACCGCGGCATGATCAGTGCCGAGACCATTGCCGAACTCGAAGCGCGCGGGCTTCTGTATATTCTCGGCGTGCGCGAACGCACCGACAAATTGGTGCGCGAACTGGTACTTGACGATCCGATGCCCTTCGTGCCCCTGACCGTCACCAAGCATAGAAAGGGCATCAACTACGAGGCCAAGGCAGTGGTGCTCGCCGGGCGCCGTTATGTCGTCTGCCGCAATCACGAAGAGGCCAAGAAAGACGCCGCTGATCGCGCCGCCATTCTCGCCGCCCTGGAACGGCAACTGAAGAAGGGCGACAAGGCGCTCGTCGGTAATGGCGGCTATCGCCGCTTCCTGGCGACCACCGGCAAGAACGGCTTCATCATCGATCGCGCCAAGGCGGAAGAGGATGCCAGGTTCGATGGCATCTTCGTGTTGCGCACCAACACCGACCTTCCACCGATCGATGCCATGCTCTGCTACAAGCAGCTGGCAATGGTGGAGCACGCCTTCCGCACGGCCAAGAGCCTTTTTGCCACGCGCCCGATCTTCCACAAGCTCGATGAGACCATCCGCGGCCACGTCTCCTGCAGCTTCCTCGCCCTCGTGCTGAAGTCGGCACTGGAGGATCGCATCGCCGACCTCGGCAGGCCGGGATCTTGGCCCGAAATCCTTGCCGATCTCAACTCGCTGACCGAGACCGAGGTCAAGCAGGACAACAAGCACTTCATCTTGCGCTCCGCACCACGCCCTGCCGCCGGTCTCGCCTTGCGCGCCGTCGGCGTTGCCCTTCCGCCCACCGTCCGCCAAGCGGCCGAAGCCTGATCCCGGCTTTACAGATCACCCGAAATGTAGTGCCAAGCCGCCTTGCCAGCGCGAATTCCTACGCGTGTTCAATAACTTGAATATCCGCACTGTAGAAGATCGGTTTGAGGTCATCGGCTTTGGCAGCGTGACCGTGATGCCTGCTTCTTCGCACGCCAGGATCTCTTCGCTGTTGAAGTAGCCGCGGTCGGCGACGGCATCGAGCTTCTCCACGTCCAGCGTCGCTTTCGTCTCCTTGGCCACATGTGCAAGCTGCGAGCGGTCAGTCCCGACGTTGGTCACCTCATGCGTGACGATCAGATGATGCCCGGCCTCGACGGCAATCTGGACGTTGTAGCCCACGACGCCGGAGCCGCGGCCGCTGGTCGCCATCGAGCGGGCATCGGGATCCGTCAGCGAGATCTGCTGGTCCGGTGTAGCGAGCATTTTCACCTTGAGAATCTCAAGACGCCGCATCTGCTCCTTCAGCTTCTCGATCTTCTCTTTCAAGCGGTTCGTCTTGGTTTTGAGCGCCTCCGACGGTTCCTGCCGGTCAGCGGTGTCAAGCTGCTGCAGATAGCGCGCGACGCTCTCCTCGATCTGCGCCATACGCCGCTCCATCTTCGCGCGCGTGAAGTTCCTGTCGCGGTTGTTCACCGCCTTGAACTTGCTGCCGTCGATCGCGACGCTGGCTTGCGTGAGAAGGCCCATCGTGCGGCACAGCGCGATGAAGCGCGCGCACACTTTGCGGATGGCAGTGCCATTGTCCTTGCGGAAGTCGGCAATCGTCTTGTGATCGGGTACAAGCCGACCCGTCAGCCACATCACCTCAACGTTGTGCCCCGCCTCACGCTCGAGCCGGCGGCTAGACTGAACCCGGTTGAGATAGCCGTAGATATAGAGCTTCAGCAGGACCGCCGGATGATACGAAGGCCGGCCGGTTGCCTCAGGATCGACCCCGCCAAACCCAAGCTCAGCCAGATCGAGTTCCTCGACAAAGACGTCAATCACCCGAACCGGATTGTCCTCGCCGATCCAGTCTTCCAGGCATTCCGGAAACAGCGTGCTCTGCCCGCGATCCGTGCCCTCAACAAATCGCTTCATCCGATCCCCCGCAATTTGCGCAGGAATCATACCGCGAGAATCAAATAAAGCAGTGCGTTTTCACACAGCCTCGGTCATTCGCGACCGAGCCATTCAGCGCCGGTTTTGCAACGCAACGAAGGCCGCTTAGTGCCATTAGCCGACATAGCGCCTGTCGTTCGAAATGACAGAAGAGGCCGCCGAATGAGGCGGCCCCTACGAAACTTTAGAATTGGTTATCCGTCGTTCTAGTCTACGCTTTATCGATATGGTTTACAACACCCGCAAATACTTCATTCGGGCGCTCGGCTATCTGAGCCCCGCGCAATACGAGGATCGCCACGCCCAGCAACTTGTCAAAACCGCCGCGTAAAACTGTTCGCCATCAAGGGCCCACTCCACATCTCCGGCTAAAATCGACCATTGTCCGCTTTTGCTTCAAAAGCGGACAAACGCGGGCGTGTCCGCTATGTGCCATAAGCGACCGATGCACCGCAGCAAACAGCATCTTTATTCGATCACCTCGTCGGCGAGCGTGACCAGTGACGACGGCACAGTGAGGCCGAGCGCTTTGGCAACTTTGAGGTTGATGATGAAGGTAAATTTACTCGGTTGCTCGATCGGCAGGTCGGCCGGCTTGGCGCCCTTGATAATCTTATCGACATAGATGGCGGCGCGCTTGTGTATGTCCTCGTAGCTCGGCCCGTAGGACATCAGACCGCCAGCCTCGACCAGTTCCTTGTACGGATTCACATTCGGCAAGCGCTGCTCTTCGGTGAAGTCCATCATGCGTTGGCGGTTATGCAGGAACACGCGGTCCGCCAAGATGAGCAGCGCGTCCGGTCGCTCCTTGCGGATTGCCGCGAAAGCGCCGTCGAGGTCTTCGGATTTACGTATGTTATGCCATTGCAGCTTTATTCCCATTGTCTGAGCGGCGGCGTTCGCTTGGCGGACCGACACGACATGAAACGTATTGAGCGAATTGAAGAACACAGCGACACGCGAAAGCGTCGGCACGATTTCGCGCAAAAGATCCAGCCGCTTACCCTCAAGGTCCGGCGCGATCGAGCTTAGGCCCGTGAGATTACCTCCTGGCCGCGCCAGGCTTGGTACAAGACCAGTGCCGACCGGATCACCGACTGCGACCATGACGACCGGGACAGTTGTCGTTGCCTTCTTCACCGCGAGCACCGCAGGCGTGCCGGCAGTTACGATTACGTCCACCTTCGCGGCGATGAGTTCGGCGACGAGCGCCGGAAACCTCGCGTAGTTTCCGTCCGCCCAGCGATATTCGATGACGATATTACGGCCTTCTTGGTAGCCGAGTTCGCGCAGGCCGTCGCAGAACGAGCCGACAACATTGGCTTCGAGCGCCGCGGTGGAGTTGCCCATGAAACCGATGCGCGGAATTTTCGCCTGCGCGCGCAGCGCGACTGGCCATGCGGCCGCTGCGCCGCCGAGAAGCGTGATAAACTCGCGGCGGCGCATAGAGGGCCCCTCGAAACACGCTTTGTCATTTAGTCGAATATTTTAAAAGGTTAACACTTCGTGACTGGACGGCAATTGATATAGGTCAAACAATCAGCCTCGGACATTGATCAGCCCCAATGTCTGCTTTGGAGTCGGACCGAGCCATTCCGCGCCAGAGCGGACCAATGTCCGCTGTTACACCAATAGCGGACAAACGCGGGTGCCGTTGGATGCTTTGTGCCAATAGGCGACATCCCAGCAGCAGCCCCGAGGGCTTGTGTTGGGAAATATGTTTTCTGCGTGTGTCTGGAATTCATCAAATAAGCACGCCGGGAGAGGGCCAAGTTGGGCAATGCCTAACTGCTGTAGCCCATAGGCCGCTCCCAGCGTGTCGCTCGTGATGGGCCGCTGCGCTCGTGCCCGAACGGGTGCATTAGCGGTCAACGCGGCATTTTATACCCGGTGGTGCCATTCGAGCCCTCCGTATTTCTTTTATAAATCTATCAAATTACCAAAGACCGTCTTTGACCAATATCAATGTTGCTCGCACGGAAATATGGAAGACGGCCACGCGAAATTTAGCATACCGCTATTTGCCATCTTAAAAAAGATTACGGCCGCCCTGCAGTTTTGGTACAGCGCACAAACGGTAAGTGCCAACGTTGGTCATTCATCAAGCGCAGTCGCGCTTACTAATCGGTGCCATTAAGATCAATCTTCGATTTTGCACTCTTGCGGCAAAACTACATCCTGAAAATCCTTCGTGTTTGTGTCCTCGTTTTCGAGGTTCAGAAATAAACATTCGTTATGCTTGAAGTGGGGACCTGCGTGCCATGTACCGACATGCAGCTTGATGATACGGTCGCCAGGGATACGAAAGGCGGTTATATCCTCAAGCCGCGGGTGCGAATCCTCATTGGTTGGCGCCGCAACCGCCATATACCACTCCTTCCCCTGTAGTGAGCCGAGACACTGACTGACTTTGCGGTGGCGCGCCATCTTGGAGAAAGTTAGCCCACGAAGTCGTTGATCCATGATGCGCAGGGTGGGAACACCGTTGGTCATCACGAGCTTGACATGAGTTTGTTCTTTCGATGGGTCATAAGAATGCGCGCGGTCGAACTGTTCTCCGCTCAAGCGCGGCTTGATAATGTCGCCATAGGGTGCAAATGCCTCGTCCGTAAGGACCTGCACCCCGATTGAGTGTCGCAAGGTAGCATCCATAACAGCATCCATGTTCTACAAAACCGAGGATGTATGTGCGTATATCAAGAAAGCTACATGCGGCTTAAGCGGTATTGCTAAACGCCTCATGCAACGCACAGAAATATGGCAATGGCGCTGTCTGATCCAAGTCAATGATTATTATGCTGTTTCCGGTTTTGCTGTTGTTGAAGACCGAAAGGCGTTTCGTCGTCAGAGGCCCTGTGGGGCCGGGCTGCAATATCACATAAACCAACAGCCAGGGAGAATGACCATGGCAACCTATGTCGTGCTTGCCAGGTTCACCGATCAAGGCGTCAAAAACGCTAAAGACTCCCCGAAGCGGGCAGAAGCCTTCAAGCAAATGGCGAAGACATTTGGAGTGACCGTGAAGGACATATTCTGGACGCAAGGACGGTATGACATCGTAACAGTCATTGAGGCTCCAGATGAGCTTTCGCCGTGGCGCTTAACTTGAGCCTTAGCGCACTGGGCAACATCCATACGGAGTCGCTGCGAGCCTTTTCGTCCTCAGACATGATGAAGATTGTCGCCAAGATGCTCTAACGGAACGTTTTCCTGCCCGTTCGCTGGATCATGAGTTGCAAGGAACCCGCCCATGAGGGAGCCGCGCAATCGCGTGGTTCAAATCAGGCGCTTCGGCGATCCCGACGGGATCGAAGTCGTCGACGCTCCCCTGCCAACGGCCGGCCCAGGCGAGGTGCGGGTTCGCGTGCTCGCCTCGGCTCTGGAGTACACCGACGTGACAATCCGGCGCCACGTCTACGCGCAAACTGCGGCCCGCCGGCCGCCCTTCGTCCTTGGCTATGAAGTCGTCGGAGAAATCGATCAGCTCGGCGAGGGCTGAGCGACCTTCAGCTTGGCGAGCGTGTGGCCGATCTGACGGTGGTTGGCTCGAACGCGGCCTATCGCACGCTCCGCGCCAGCCACCTGACCCGCGTGCCGGCGGGCGTCGACGCGGCGGAGGCGGCCGTGCTGATCTTGAGTTGGACGACCGCATACCAGCTCCTTCACCGTACGGCCCGCGTGCAGCGAGGACAACGGGCGCTCGTGCAGGGCGCCGCCGGTGCCCTTGGCCAAGCGCTGCTCGTGCTCGGCAGGATGGCCGGCCTCGAACTGTGGGGCACCGCGCGCGGCGCGCACACGGCGCTGATCCGCGAGCTGGGCGCCACGCCGATCGACTACCAACATGAAGACTTCACGTGCGTCCTGCCGGGCGGGTTCGACTTCGTCTTCGACGGCGTCGGCGAGGACGGCTATCGCCGATAGTTCGCGGCGCTCAAGCCCGGCGGCCTGCTCTGCGCCTACGGTTACACGGCAGGTGTGCAGGCGCGGCGCCGCCTGCTCGCTACGCTGATTTGGATTGCGCGCGTGTACCTATCGAGACGATTGCTGAGTTGGTTACCTGGCGGCAAGCGAATGAGCGTATACTCGATCAATGCGATGCGGGCACGACATCCCACCTGGTTCCAGGACGACCTTGAGCGGCTCTTCGGCTTGTTGGCAACGCGCGCTATCCGCCCGCGCGTCGCCGAGCAAATCTCCTTCGATGAGGTCGCCGAGGCGCACCGACGTCTCGAGGCAGGCGGTCTCGATGGCAGGCTCGTCTTGTGTCCGGACGTTCCACCGCGGCGCGACCGGGTGCCGGCTCAGCGCAGCCGAGCCCCACTTCCGTCTA
>CAVPXX010000006.1:0-244079 GCA_963709855.1 uncultured Alphaproteobacteria bacterium
CCAAGTATCCGCTGACGGCGGAGCAACGCGAGGCAATTCTCAAGCGCGACTACAATCGGATGCTCGAACTCGGCGGAAATATCTATTTCACCGCCAAGCTTGGTGCTACCGACGGTCACTCGTTTCAACATCTCGCCGCGGTGATGACCGGTTCGACGCAGGAGGACTACGCCAAGATGATGCTGGCCGGTGGCCGTTCAATCGAAGGCAATCGCAGCAGGACGAAGAAGCAAAATCCCGGCAAATCAAAGCCGAAGTCGAAACCGAAACGCCGGAGCAATAAAGGGTAAAACGCCGTGGCAAGAATCATCGCAGGAGTTACCTCATCGCACGTGCCGGCGATCGGCGCGGCGATCGACAACCACAAGATTGACCAGCCTTACTCGGCAGCGTGTGTTCGCGGGCTTCGAGAAGTCCAAGGCCTGGATGGCGAAGGCCAAGCCGGATCTGGTCATCGGTGTCTACAATGACCATGCTTCCGCCTTTTCGGTCGAGGTCATTCCCACCTTCGCGCTCGGCTGCGCCGCCGAATTCCCGCCCGCCGACGAAGGCTGGGGTCCGCGGCCGGTGCCGGTGGTGAAGGGCCATCCGGAAATGGCTTCGCACATCGCCCAATCGGTCATTCTCGACGAGTTCGATCTTACCATCGTCAACAAGATGGAGGTCGATCATGGGTCGACCGTGCCGCTGAACCTGATGTTCGGTTCACCGGCAGAATGGCCGTGTCCGGTCATTCCGCTGGCGGTCAATGTGGTGATGTATCTGCCGCCGACCGGACACCGTTGCTTCATGCTGGTCGCGCCATCCGCAAGGCGGTGGAATCCTATCCCGAGGATATGCGGGTGGTGATCATGGGCACCGGCGGCATGTCGCACCAGATTTCCGGTCCGCGCGCCGGCCTGATCAACAGCAAGTTCGACAAGGCCTTCCTCGACAATCTCAGCAAGAATCCGAAGAAACTTGCGAGAATGCCGCATGTCGAATAGATCGCGAGGCCGGCGCCGAGGGCATCGAAATGGTGATGTGGCACGTCATGCGGGGCGCACTCGACGACAGGGTGAAAGAAGTTTACCGTTTCTACACTGTGCCCGCCTCGAACACCGCGGTCGGTCACATCATTCTCGAAAACAAGCAACGTGCTGCCGGCAAACGCAGACCGGCGCGCAAGGCCGGGCGCCGCGCCGGCCGATAAGGATATAGTGCAATGAAGATCTGCGTTGCCGGTCAGGGCGCCTTCGGTCAGAAGCATCTCGACGCGCTTAAACGTATTACCGGCGTGGAAGTCACCTCCCTGGTCGGCGGCAATCAGCAGACGACGGCGGAGGTGGCCAAGAAATACGGCATCCCGCACTTCACCAACGATCTTGCCGATGGCATCAAGCGCGCCGACGCCGTCATTCTGACGACGCCGACCAAGATGCACTTCCAGCAAGGCGAGCAGGTCATGCGCGCCGGCAAGCACGTGCTGGTCGAAATCCCGGTGACCGATAGCCTGGCCGACGCCGAGAAGCTGGTGCAGACCGCCAAGCAAACCGGCGTCGTCGCCATGGGCGGGCATGTCCGCCGCTTCAATCCCAGCCACCAATGGGTGCACAAGCGGATCGTCAAAGGCGAGCTGAAGATCCAGCAGATGGACGTGCAGACTTATTTCTTCCGCCGCAAGAACATGAACGCCGCCGGCCAGCCGCGCAGCTGGACCGATCATCTGCTCTGGCATCACGCCGCCCACACCATCGATCTGTTCCAGTACCAGACCGGCGAGACGATTTCCGATTGCTACGCCGTGCAGGGGCCGCCGCATCCGCAGCTCAAGATCGCCATGGACATGGGCATCGTGGCGAAAATGCCGTCCGGGTCTATCCTGACGCTGTCGCTGTCGTTCAACAATGACGGCCCGCTCGGCTCGTTCCCGCTACATCTGCGACAACGGCACCTACAAGGCGTTCTACGACGACCTCAGCGACGGCAAGGACAACAAGATCGATGTCTCCAAGGTCGACGTGTCCATGGACGGTATCGAGCTGGAGGACCGCGAGTTCATCGCCGCCATCCAGGGCAAGCGTGAGCCGAACGGCAGTCTCGCCCAGCCGCTGCCTTGCATGCAGGTGCTGAGCAAACTGGAAGCGATCATCGATCCGCGGCGCCAGGCGCACGCGTGAGGATCGGCGCGGCACCCTCATTGCCCACAAGCAGTCCGGCGGCGGCCAGGCCGTCTACCGCTTCGACGTTCGCGTGCAGGGCGAGAACGAGACGGTTTTCTTCGATATCTGAAGACGTTATCGGCGCAGCGGCGGTGCCCACCTTTGCCTACGGCAAAGCCTAAGAAAGCGGGAAATAGCCCATATATTCGTGTGGAAGAAAAAAGTTCTTATTCTCCAAAATTGAAAAGTTAGCAAAAATAGACATTTCCATGGTTGAGTAGGGCCCACCCATTCTGCCCATCTTCTATAATGTTATTTTTCCAATTGACGAAGGCAGGTGGACTTGGTTCCCTTGGCGTTGAGCCGGCCGTTGAGAGCCGGCCATAGGAAGCGCCTTCATGAACGATCAAATCCTCCAAGAGATCAGCAATTCTGCCGCCAGCGTGGGCTCGCCGAATCCACCTTCGGCCGCCTGCGGTGAACGACGGCAAGCTCGCCAACCGCCTGCGCAATGGCGGCCGCATCACAACAGACACGTTGGAGCGCATCCGCAGCTTCATGGCGCGCAATGTCGATGCCGCACCGGCGCGCCGCCGCATGCTGTTCGACGCGAGCCCGCCCGCGGCCTTGCCCGTGGTCACGCCACCGGCGCCGCCGGTCGCCTCCGGGCAGGCGGCCAACGACCCGCAACGCAATTTCCGCTTCTTCGACAACCGGCAGAAATATCTGCTGTTTGTGAACACCTGCAGCGAAAAATGGGAAATCGCCAATCGCGTCGGCATGGAGCTCGCCGACATCCATCCGCGCCCGCCCGCGGTGCGCGTGTTCGACGCCGGTCTCGGCGACGGCACCGTGCTGGCGCGCGTGATGCGCAATATGCACGACCGCTTTTCGACTATGCCGTTCTATATCGTCGGCAAGGAAATCAGCCTCGAAGACATCCGCCTTACGCTGCACAAGATGGCCGACCGATTTGTCGAGCATCCCTCGACCGTGCTGGTGCTCACCAATCTGGCCTATGCCGAAGCGCCCTGGCTGGCGGTGAAGTCGATGTCCGCCGCCACCAGCCTGGTGTGGAAGGAAATGGCGATGGACGGCAACACTGCGCACTCATTCGAGCAGCAGATCACCGCGCTCGAGCCGTTTTTGGCCGAGAACTGGAAGGCGCGGGTGTCGGCCAAGAGCGGCAACCCGGTCTATGAGCGCCCGGTCATTTTGGTGATCTACCGCAACGATCATAAATTCCTGCTCGACCAGATCGTGCCGAAGCCGGGCGGCACCGTCGCCGACTACGACCTGGTGATCGCCTCGCAGCCATATCGGGCGCGCGCCTCGCTCGAGTTCAAGGCCAGGCGCGTGCTGGCGCCGCTCGCTCGCGCGCTCGGTCCAGGCGGGCGCATGATCGCGATCCATTCCTACGGGCGCGATCCCGGCATGGAGATCATCCACAGGGTCTGGCCGAACGACAATCCGTTCACGCACAGCCGCCACGATCTGCTCAAGGAAGTGAAACATGAGTTGGGCAGCGCCGGCCGCGATCTCAATTTCAACGCCTATTCCGACCAGCGTTCGCTGTTCCGCTACGAGATGCACACGCTGCCGTCGGAAATCTCTTCCTCGATCGGCACCTCCACGCTGCTCGCCGCCTGGAACGCGGCGATCTATGTGGCGCAGATCGAGGACGACCGGCTGTCCGACGTCAACAGCGACCGCCGTTACATCGAGGCGACGCGCGACGTACTGCAGAAGCAGGGCGGCTTGTGGTTCCACGACGAGTCTTTCGTAATCTCCCACCGGCGCGAGTAGCGCATTAAAAACATTATGCCGGATCATTTCGCGCGGACTTTCTCGATCGAGGCGACACGGCCGAACGCAAGCGAGATCGCTGCGCTGGCGGAGCTGATGCCGGGCGGAACTCCGGTCTATTTCTCGGCGGTGCCGACGATAACGCCGCAAGAGCTGATCGCCGCCGCGGCCTTGCTGCGCAAATCCGGTTTGGAGCCGGTCGTCCATATTGCTGCGCGGCGCATTCGCGCTGCCACCGACTTGCAAAACCTGCTCGCCGGCCTACGCGGCGAAGCCGACGTGCGCCGGCTTTTGGTCATTGGCGGGGACGTCGATATCGCGGGGCCTTATCCCGACGCGCTGGCGGTGATCCAGAAAGGCCGCCTGCGCGAATCCGGCATCGAGGAGATCGGGATTGGCGCTTATCCGGAGGGCCATAGCCGCATTCCAGCCGGCCGGCTGGAAGCCGCACTCGACGAGAAGATCGCCGCCGCCGCCGCGCACGGCCTGGGGGTCCATATCGTGAGCCAATTCTCGTTCTCGCCCGAGAGCATTCTTGGCTGGCTCAAGAAACTGCGCGCCTGCGGCATCACCAAGCCGGTCAAGGTCGGCATGGCCGGCCCCACCAGCATGCCGGCGCTGCTGCGCTACGCCCGCCGCTGCGGCGTCAACGCCTCGCTGCGCGGCTTGATGTCGGGCGCGGCGGCCGGCCTCATCGGCAATGTCGGCCCGGACCGCATCGTGGAAAAGCTGGCCCTGGCGAGCGATCTGGGCGATGCCGCGCCGCATTATTTTTCATTCGGCGGGGCGGTCGAAACCGCGCGCTACGCTTGCTCAACGTCAAGACGGGCGGCCGCCGGGCATGCTATGGCACAGCCAAATCCAATCTAAGATCCGCCTTGCGGGCGCATCTCGGAGGAAATGTCATGCAACGGACCAAACCGCCTTTCCGCGCCGACATGGTCGGCAGCTTGCTGCGAACCGCGCCGGTCAAACAGGCGCGCGCGCAACGCGAAAAGGGCGCGATTACCGCCGCGCAATTGAAAGAGGTCGAGGACCGCGAGATCGAGAAGATCATCAAGAAGCAGGAAGAGATCGGGCTCAAGCTCGTCACCGACGGCGAATTCCGCCGCGCCTGGTGGCATTTCGATTTCTTCAGCATGCTTGACGGCGTCGAGCTCTACGAGCTCGACCACGGCATCCAGTTCCACGGCGTGCAGACCAAGATGCAGAGCATCAAGGTCACCGGAAAGATCGGCTTCTCCAACCACCCGATGATTGAACACTTCAAGTTCCTGAAGGGGCACACCAAAGTGACGCCGAAGATGTGCATCCCGGCGCCGAGCCAAATGCATTTCCGGCTCGAGCCCGGCGCGGTCGCGAAATCGGCCTATCCCGATCGCGACGCCATCTTTGGCGATCTCGCCATGGCCTATCAGAACGCGATCATGGCCTTCTACGCCGCCGGCTGCCGCTATCTGCAGTTCGACGACTGCGCCTGGGCCTATCTGTGCTCGCAGGAGGAACTCAAGAAGGCGCGCGACCGCGGGCTCGACGTCGATCATCTGCAGGAGACCTACACGGCCTGCATCAACAAGGCACTCGTGGCCAAACCCGCCGACATGACCATCACCACGCATGTGTGTCGCGGTAATTTCCGCTCCACCTTCATCTCCTCCGGCGGCTACGAGCCGGTGGCGCAGAGCCTACTCGCCAAGTGCAATTACGACGGCTACTTCTTGGAATACGACACCGACCGCGCCGGCGGCTTCGAGCCGCTGCGCTTTTTGCCGAAGGGCAACAAGATCGTCGTGCTCGGCCTGGTCACGTCCAAGCAGGGGCGGCTGGAGCCGCGCGAAGACATCAAGAAGCGCATCCAAGAGGCGACCAAATTCGTCGCGCTCGATCAGCTTTGCCTGTCGCCGCAATGCGGCTTCGCCTCGACCGAAGAAGGCAACGTGCTGGCCGAGGACGAGCAGTGGGCGAAGCTGAAGATGATTGTCGAATTGGCCGAAGAGGTGTGGGGGAAATAGTTGATGTCGTCCCCGCGAAAGCGGGGACCCAGTAACCCCAGCGTTTCCGATATCGCGAGGCCGGCGTTTACTGGATGCCCGCCTTCGCGGGCATGACAGCTGAGAGTAGGGGGTGAAATAATAATGACCCAACGCGCCACGCCGCCCTTCCGCGCCGACATGGTCGGTAGCCTGCTGCGACCTGCGCCGCTCAAGGAGGCGCGCGCCAAATTCGCCAAAGGCGAGATCGCCGCCGCCGCGCTGAAAGAAGTCGAAGACCGCGAGATCGAGAAGATCATCAAGAAGCAGGCCGAGGTCGGTCTCAAGCTCGCCACCGACGGCGAATTCCGCCGCTCCTGGTGGCATTTTGATTTCTTCCGCGGCCTCAAAGGTGTTACGCCGATTATCACCTCGACCGGAATCAAGTTCCACGGCGTGGAGACCAAGCACGAGGCAATCCGGATCGACGGCAAGGTCGATTTCGTCGAGCATCCGATGATCGAGCATTTCAAGTTCCTGACGGCGCACTGCAACGTCACGCCAAAAATGTGCATCCCGGCGCCGAGCACGTTCCACTTCCGGCAAGGCCGCGCGATGGTGAGCAAAGAGGCGTATCCCGGCTACGACGAATTCTTCGCCGATGTCGCCGCCACCTGGCGCAAGGCGATCCGCGCATTCTACGACGCTGGTTGCCGCTATTTGCAGCTCGACGACACCGCCTGGGCGATGATCTGCGATCCGAAGGAACGCGAGCAGTCGAAGGCGCGCGGCGACGATCCCGACACCCTGCCGGCGATCTATGCGCGCGTGACCAATGCGGCACTCGCGGGCAAGCCCGCCGACATGGCGATCACCATGCATTCCTGCCGCGGCAATTTTCGTTCCACCTGGATCGCGCAAGGCGGCTACGAGTTCGTCGCCGAGCATCTGCTCGGCAATACCGATTTCGATGGCTATTTCCTGGAATACGACAGCGAGCGCGCTGGCGGTTTCGAGCCGTTGCGTCACTTCCCCAAGGGCAAGAAGCAGCTGGTGCTCGGATTGGTCACCTCCAAGAGTGGGCGGCTGGAGCCGCGCGACGAGATCAAGCGCCGCATCGAGGAGGCCACCAAATACGTCGCGCTCGATCAGCTGTGCCTGTCGCCGCAATGCGGCTTTGCCTCCACCGAGGAAGGCAACGTGCTGGTCGAGGACGAGCAATGGGCCAAGCTGCGCATGATCGTCGAGTTGGCGGAAGAAGTGTGGGGCCGCTAAGCTCCGCGAATGACATTACGTAGCCTTCCGCCCTTCCGCGCCGATCATGTAGGCAGCCTGCTGCGCACCGCGCCGTTGAAACAAGCGCGCGCGCAGCGCGAACGCGGCGAAATCACCGCCGACGCGTTGCAAGCGGTTGAAGACCGCGAGATCGCGGCCATCATCAAGCGACAGGAAGACATCGGGCTCAAAGCCGTCACCGACGGCGAATTCCGCCGCGCCTTCTGGAATTACGATTTCCTGGGCGGGCTTCCCAGCGTCGAGGCCTATCTCGGCGAGCGCAAGATCAAGTTTCAGGGCCCGAACCCAAAGCCGATGATGCTGCGGGTCACCGGAAAGCTCGGTACGTTTTCCGGCCACCCCATGCTCGAGCATTTCCAGTTCGTGCAGGCGCACACGCGCGTCACACCGAAGCTGACGATCCCGTCGCCGTCGTCATTGCATTTCCGCTACGGCCGCGACGCGGTGCCGGCGGCGATCTACCCGGACATGGACGATTTCTACCGCGACCTCGGGCAGACCTACCGCAAAGCCGTGCGCGCCTTCGCCGACCAAGGCTGCCGCTATCTGCAGCTCGACGAGGTGAATTTTACCTATCTCTGCGATCCGAAGCTGCGCGCGCAAGTCGCCAACCGTGGCGACGATCCCGAACAGCTGCCGGCGATCTACGCCCGCATGATCAATGCCGCGATCTCCGACATTCCGCTAGACATGACCATCGCCATGCATCTGTGCCGCGGCAATTTCCAGTCCACCTTCGTCGCCTCCGGCGGCTACGAGCCGGTGGCGGAAATTCTGTTCAATACGATCAACGTGCACGGCTATTTCATGGAATACGACAGCGACCGCGCCGGCGGTTTCGAGCCGCTGCGTCTGGTGCCCAAAGGCAAGACGGTGGTGCTCGGCCTGGTCACAACAAAAAGCGGGCGGTTGGAATCAAAAGACGACATCAAGCACCGCATCGAGCAGGCGGTGAAATTCATCCCGCTCGATCAACTGTGTCTCTCGCCGCAATGTGGCTTCGCCTCCACCGAGGAAGGCAATATCCTGGCCGAAGACGAGCAATGGACGAAGCTGAAGATGATTGTGGAAATCGCCGAGGAAGTGTGGGGTTAGTCCGGTGAGCCAGCGCACCAAACCGCCGTTTCGCGCCGATCATGTCGGCAGCCTGCTGCGTCCGGCTGCGCTGAAGAAAGCGCGCGAGCAGCGTGCCAAGGGCGAGATCGATGCCGCCGCTCTTAAAGAGATCGAGGACCACGAGATCGAGCGCATCATCAAAAAGCAGGAAGAAGTCGGACTGCAATCGATCACCGACGGTGAGTTCCGCCGCTCCTGGTGGCATCTCGATTTCCTCTGGGGCCTCGACGGCGTGGAAAAGCACGTGATGGACAGCGGCGTCGCCTTCGCGGCCGTCACCACGCGCAACGAAGGCGTCAAGGTCACCGGCAAGCTCGGCTTTTCCGGCCACCCGATGCTCGAGCATTTCAAGTTCGTCGCCGCGCACACCAAGCGCACGCCGAAGATCACGATCCCAGCGCCCTCGGCGATCTACGGGCGGCCGATGCGTTTGCCGATCGACCAGCAGGCCTATCCGAAGATTGACGCGTTGTTCGACGATCTCGGCCAGGCCTACAAAAAAGCCGTGCGCGCTTTCGCCGACCAAGGCTGCCGCTATCTGCAGCTCGACGAGGTGTTCATCGCCATGCTGTGCGATCCGAACTACCGGCAGAAAATGAAAGACCGCGGCGACGATCCAGTAAGGCTCGGCGAGCTCTACGGCGATCTCATCAACACCGCGATGTCGGACATCCCGCCCGACATGACCATCACTATGCATCTGTGCCGCGGCAACTATAAATCCACCTTCATGGGCACGGGTGGTTACGAGGCCGAGCAGGAAATTCTGTTCAATCGCATCAAGGTGCACGGATATTTCATGGAATACGATAGCGACCGCGCTGGCGGTTTCGAGCCGTTGCGGTTCGTCCCCAAGGACCGGCAAGTCGTGCTTGGCCTGGTCACGACCAAGACCGGCCGCCTGGAGTCCAAGGACGACCTCAAGCGCCGCATCGACGAAGCGGCAAAATATATCTCGCTCGACCAATTGTGCCTATCGCCGCAATGCGGCTTTGCCTCGACCGAGGAGGGCAATACCTTGGCCGAGGACGAGCAATGGGCCAAGCTGCGGATGATCGTGGAAGTCGCCAAAGAAGTTTGGGGCTGATTGACCAATAACTTCGTCAAGAGTTTGTAATGCCGCTGAACGCCGAAAAACTGCTGGCGCTGCAAATCCCCGACGTCGAGCACACGTACGGCCCGAAGGATTGCATGCTCTATGCGCTCGGGCTGGGTCTCGGCCAGGATCCGCTCAACGCCGACGAGCTCGCGTTCGTCTACGAAAAAAATCTCAAAGTGCTGCCGACCTTCGCGGTGATGCAGGGTTATGCGGCCTATTGGCTGCGCCGGCCGGAGATCGGCGTGACCTGGGAGAAGGTTGTGCATGGCGAGCAGGGCTTCGTGCTGCATGCGCCGGTCGCGCCGCAGGGCACGGTGATCGGGCGCACGCGCATTCTGGAAGTGGTGGACAAGGGAGAAGGCAAGGGCGCGCTGATTTATTCCGAGCGCGAGATCAGCGATAAAGCGAGCGGCCGCCTGCTCGCGACCCTCAAGCAGACCACGTTCTGCCGCGGCGACGGCGGCTTCGGCGGACCCAAGCGCGAGACCCCGCCGCCGCATGCGCTACCGCAGCGTGCGCCGGATATCGTGTGCGACCTGCCGACTCGGCCGGAAATGGCGCTGATCTACCGGCTGTCCGGCGACACCAATGCGCTGCATGCCGACCCGGACTTCGCCAAGGCCGCCGGCTTCCCGCGCCCCGTGCTGCATGGGCTGGCGACCTTCGGGGTCGCCGGGCACGCGCTGCTCAAGGTGGTATGCGGCTATGATCCGGCCCGGCTGACCGCGATGGCCGGGCGGTTCTCGGCGCCGGTGTTCCCCGGCGAAACCATCCGCACCGAGATGTGGCGCGATGGCGGCGTGGTAAGCTTCCGCGCGCGGGTCAAGGAGCGCGTCGTGACCGCGATCGACCATGGCCGCGCCCAAGTGAGCGGATGAAGTGAAAGTGTAATGAGCAAACGTAGCAACGACACCGAAGAGTTCGCCGACATCCGCGAGTCGGTGCGCGCGCTGTGCGCCAAGTTTCCGGGCGACTACTGGCGCGCGCTCGACCGCGAGCGCGCCTATCCGACCGATTTCGTCAAGGCACTGACTGAGGCCGGCTATCTTGCCGCATTGATCCCGGAGGAATTCGGCGGCAGCGGGCTCGGCATCAGCGCGGCCGCGGCAATCCTGGAGGAGGTACACGCTTCCGGCGGCAATGGCGCGGCCTGCCACGCGCAGATGTACACGATGGGAACGATCCTGCGGCATGGCTGTGCCGAGCAGAAGAAGACTTATTTGCCCAAGATCGCGAGCGGCGAATTGCGTCTGCAGGCCTTCGGCGTCACCGAGCCGACCTCGGGCACCGATACGCTCTCTTTGCGCACCACGGCGCGGCGCGAGGGCAACGATCACTACGTCATCAACGGACAAAAACTCTGGACCTCGCGCGCCGAGCATTCCGACCTGATGCTGCTGCTGGCGCGCACCGAGCCCAAGGAAAAGACCAAGAAGCGCACCGACGGCCTGTCGGTGTTCCTGGTCGACATGCGGCTGGCGCAGAGCACCAGCATGACCATCAATCCGATCCGCACCATGATGAACCACGCCACCACGCAGGTGTTCTTCGACGATTTGCGCGTGCCGGCGCAAAACCTGATCGGCGAGGAGGGCCAGGGCTTCCGCTACATCCTAGCCGGCATGAATGCCGAGCGTATTTTGATCGCAGCGGAATGCATCGGCGACGCCAAATGGTTCATCGACAAGGCGACCAAGTATGCCCATGAGCGCGTGCTGTTCGGCCGGCCGATCGGCAAGAACCAAGGCGTGCAGTTCCCGATCGCGCGCGCCTACGCGCAGATGCGCGCCGCGGAATTGATGGTGCACGCGGCAGCAGCCAAATACGAGGCGGGCGAGGACATTGGCCCTGAGGCCAACATGGCGAAGCTGCTCGCAGCAGACGCATCCTGGTTTGCCGCCGACATGTGCGTGCAGACTTTCGGCGGCTTCGGCTTCGCCGAAGAATACGACGTCGAACGCAAATTCCGCGAAACGCGGCTCTACCAGGTGGCGCCGATCTCCACCAACATGATCCTGTCCTACTTGGCCGAGCACGTGCTCGGCCTGCCGCGGTCGTATTGAAATGCCTTTGCCGCTCGAAGGCCTCCTGGTCGTCTCAGTCGAACAAGCCGTGGCGGCGCCGACGTGCAGCTGCAAGCTGGCCGATGCCGGCGCGCGCGTGATCAAGGTGGAGCGACCGGAAGGCGACTTCGCGCGCCGCTACGACGCTCTGGTGCACGGCGAAAGCGCCTACTTCGTCTGGCTCAACCGCGGCAAGCAGTCGCTGGTGCTCGATCTCGACAAGGACGAGGATAAAGCGCTGCTCGAAGCCATGTTGGCCAAGGCCGATGTGTTCGTGCAGAACCTCAAACCCGGTGCCATCGCCAAGCTTGGCTTTGCCGTCACGCGGTTGCGCAAGGATTTTCCCCGCCTGATCTGCTGCTCGATCTCCGGCTACGGCGAGAGCGGGCCTTACGCCCAGCGCAAGGCCTACGACATGCTGATCCAGGCGGAATCGGGCTTGTCCTCGATCACTGGCGGCCCGGAAGCGCCGGCGCGCGCCGGCGTGTCGGTCTGCGATATTGCGGCCGGCATGAACGCCTATGAGGCGATCCTGGAAGCGCTGCTGGCGCGCGCGGCGACCGGCGAGGGCGCCGCGATTTCGATCTCGATGTTTGACGCCATGGCGGATTGGATGGGCGTGCCGCTGCTCCAGCACGAGGGCGGCGATACGCCGAAGCGCATCGGTCTCGCGCACACCTCGATCTCGCCCTACGGCGCCTTCAAGACCAAAGATGGTATCGATGTCCTGATCTCGATTCAGAACGACCGCGAATGGCGCGTGCTCGCGGAGCATGTCATGGGCGACAAGCAGCTTGCTGCCGATCCAAACTTCGCCACCAATGTCGAACGCATGAAGCGCCGCACTGAGACCGATGGCCGGGTCGCTGCCGCCTTCGCGACGATGAACGTCACGCCGCTGGTCGAAAAGCTCACGCGCTACGATATCGCTTTCGGCGTCATCAATGATCTGAATTTGCTGATTCGCCATCCGCATCTGCGCCGCGTTATCGTCGAGACGCCGAGCGGCCCGGCCAGCATGCCGGCGCCGGCCGCGATGCATGACGGCGCGCCGCGCCGCTATGGCGCGGTGCCCGCGCTCGGCGAGCACAGCGAAATAATCAGGGCGGAATTCGGAAAGAAAAACGCTTAAGATTTGTTCGTCAGAGCGGAGAGGGACACATGAACATCGGCTTTATCGGACTGGGCAACATGGGCGGCCCGATGGCGCGCCGGCTGATTGCAGCGGGGCACAAGCTTACCGTCTACGACACACGCAACGACGCGGTGGCGCCGCTGGTGGCGCTCGGCGCGCAGCTCGCCTCATCGCCAGCCGATGTCGCCAACCGGGTGGAGACGGTGATGGCAAGCCTGCCGTCGCTGCAGATTTCAACAAAGGTCGCGCTCGGCGAGGGAGGCGTCATCGAGGGCAAGCGCATCAAGCGCTTTGTCGACCTCTCCACCACCGGGTCGCGCGTTGCCGCGGAGATATTCGCGGA
Source organism: uncultured Alphaproteobacteria bacterium (assembly GCA_963709855.1). Lineage (GTDB taxonomy): Bacteria > Pseudomonadota > Alphaproteobacteria > Rhizobiales > Xanthobacteraceae > Pseudolabrys. Next base: position 12,970 of record CAVPXX010000006.1, read on the forward strand.
ACTGGCCAAGAAGAATATCGTGCAGATCGACTCGCCGGTGAGTGGCGGTGTCGGCGGTGCCACCAAGGGCACGCTCGCCGTCATGGTGTCGGGACCGCAAGCCGACATTGACGTGGTGAAGGATGCGCTGAGCGTTTTTGGCACGGTGTTCGTGATCGGCCGCAAACCGGGCATGGCGCAGACCATGAAGCTCGCCAATAATTTCCTCTCGGCCACCGCCATGGCCGCGACCGCCGAAGCGGTGGCGATGGGCGTCAAGGCCGGGCTCGATCCCGCGGTGATGATCGACGTGATCAATGCCGGCTCCGGCCGCAACACCGCGACAACCGGAAAATTTCCCAGCACGATCCTGACGCGCACCTTCGATTACGGCTTTGGCACCGCGCTGATGCTCAAGGACGTGCGGTTGTGCGTCGAGGAGGCCAGGGGGCTGGACGTACCCAATGAAGTCATGCGCGCCGTCCTCGATCAATGGGAGTTCACCAATTCGGAATTCGGCGGCGACTCAGACTTCACCGCCATCGTCAAGATGATCGAGCGTCGCGCGGGGGTCACGATAGGGAAGAAACCATGAGCGACGACATCCACGAGGTCTATGCCGTCCGCTACGCCGAGCATGCGCGCATGCGCTCGGAAAACTACATCTTCGGCGATCCGCACGACGAGATGACTTCGATCTCCTATTACGTCTGGGTGATCAAAGGCCCGCACGGCGCCTTCGTGGTCGATACCGGCTTCGACGAGGCGGCGGCGAAGGAGCGCGGACGCAAGATCCTGCACCCGGTGGGCGAGGGGCTGAAAGCCCTTGGCGTCGAGCCCGACAAGGTGCGGCACGTGATCGCCACCCACATGCACTGGGATCACGCCGGCAATTACGACCTGTTCCCCAACGCGCGCTACCACATCCAGGACACCGAGATGGCCTACGCCACCGGCCGCTGCATGTGCCATCAGACGCTGCGCATCCCATTCAGCGAGCGCGATGTGCACGCCATGATCGGCAAGCTCTACGCCTATCGTGTCGAATTCCACGACGGCGTCGAGGAACTGGCGCCCGGCATCACCGTGCACAAGATCGGCGGTCACTCGAAGGGCCTGCAATGCGTACGGGTGAAGACGCAGCGCGGCTACGTCGTCGTCGCCTCCGACTGTATCCATCTTTACTCGCACATCGACGAGGGCCGCGTGTTCCCGATCACCTATTCAGTCGGCGACACGCTCGAGGGATACAAGATGATCCAGAAGCTCGCTAGTTCGCGCGAGCACATCGTGCCCGGGCACGATCCGGAGGTGTTGAAGATCTATCCGGCGGCATGGCCCGGGTTGGAAAGTTGGATCTGCCGGCTCGACGTGACGCCGAAGGTTTAGGCCAGCCCCAACTCCACAATCGCGTTGCTGTGGTGCTCGGCGCTGTCGGGCGAAAAGCAGCAGAACACCACACGCGTGATGCCGCGCGGGCGCGCCGCAATTTCCGACGCCACGGTGCCGACCGCGACGCGGGCGGCGAGATCGGCAGGGAAGTGATAGATACCGGTGGAGATTGCCGGATAGGCGATAGAGGCGAGCGAATGCGCGGCGGCAAGATCGAGCGCGCTGCGGTAGCAGCCGGCGAGCAGCGCCTCCTCGTCCGATCCGCCGCCCTGCCACACCGGGCCGACCACGTGGATGACGTACTTCGCCTTCAGCCGGTAACCCTTGGTGATCTTGGCTGAGCCAGTCTCGCAGCCGCCGAGAGTCTTGCATGCGGCGAGCAGCTCCGGCCCAGCGGCGCGATGGATGGCGCCATCGACACCACCGCCGCCCAAGAGCGAGCGGTTTGCGGCGTTGACGATTGCCGTCACATCGAGGGTGGTGATATCGGCGACAATAATGTCGAGCAGCGTCTCGCCGATTTCGGCGCTAAGCCGCGGGCTTGCGGTCATGCCCGGCATCCTATCACGCCCATTCGGCGCCGACTTCCATCTGCAGATCGACCGTGCCGCGCACGCCGATGTCGTCAAAATGCTCGTCCAGGAAGCGGCGCGCCGCGCGCCTGCCGTTGTTGCGCAGCATCTCGAAGAAATCGTAGTCGGTATTGAGCTTGCTGCCGGCATTGAGGCTCTTGGCGGAGCTGTCGAGCGCGATCCGGTGCATGTTCATGCGACGATATTTGCCGTGCCCGATCCCGCGCGGCAGCTTGCCCTCGTCGATCAATCGGGCCACGAATTCAATGGCGCGCAATTCGCCCATCAGCGGGGAATTGAACGTAATTTCGTTCAGCCGGTTGATGATGTCCTGGCTGGAGGTCGGCGTGATGTGGCGCGCCAGCGGATTGATCTGGATCAGCAGTACGTCCTCGGTCTGCGTCTTGCTGAACAGCGGGAAGATCGACGGGTTGCCGAGATAGCCGCCGTCCCAATACGGCACGCCGTCGATCTCAACCGCCCGGAATAGCAGCGGCAGGCAGGCGGAAGCGAGGATGGCGTCGGCGGTGATCTTATTGCGCGAAAAAACTCGTAGCCGCCCGGTATGCACATTGGTGGCGGTGACGAATAGTTGCGGGCTCTCGCTGTTGCGGATCGCGTCGAAATCGACAAAGCGCTCGAGCAGATCCTTCAGCGGATTGATGTTGAGCGGGTTGAAATCGTAGGGCGACAGGTATTGCGACAGCGACTTGAACCAGATGCCCATCGGCGAATTTTCCAGCGGCAGGAACGTGAATAGCCGGTCGATCGCCTTGCGCTGCAGGTCGGGCAGTCCACCGCCGAGGCTGGCCGCGCGCCAGAAATCGGCGAGGCGCTTGCGCGCTTCCTCGCGTCCGCCGCGCACCAGCCCGTCGGCTAGCAGCACGGCATTGACCGCGCCCGCGGAAGCCCCGGTGATGCCCTCGATCTCGATCCGGCCGTCTTCCAGCAAATGATCGAGCACACCCCAGGTGAACGCGCCATGCGCGCCGCCACCCTGTAGCGCCAGATTAATGCGCTTCGCCGCGGAAGCAGGCCGAGGAGCGCCGCGAATGGCGCGAACGATGGATTTGATCATTGGTGAAACCTCACACCGTCATCCTGAGGTGGCCGCGCGTAGCGTGGCCCTCGAAGGATGCACGGCCCGGGCCGTCGCCCTTCGAGGCTCGCTTCGCCCGCACCTCAGGGCGACGGAACGGAAATGTCACTGCGCGACCCAGCCGCCATCGATCGAATAGGCCGAGCCGGTGATGGTCGCCGCTGCGTCGCTCGCCAGGAATACCGCGAGCACGCCGATGCTTTCCGGGGTGGTGAACTGGTGCATCGGCTGCTTCTCTGACAACAGCGCGATTTCCTCCTCGCGCACCGTTTTACCGGAAGCCTTGGCACGATCATCGATCTGCTTCTGCACGAGCGGCGTGAGCACCCAGCCTGGGCAGATCGCGTTGCAGGTGATGCCGGCATTGGCGGTCTCGATCGCCACCACTTTGGTCATCCCAACGATGCCATGCTTGGCCGACACATAGGCGACCTTCTGCCCGCTGGCGACCAGCCCATGCGCCGACGCGATGTTGATAATGCGGCCCCATTTCCGCGCCTTCATGCCGGGCACCGCGGCGCGGATGGTGTGGAACGACGACGACAAGTTAATGGCGATGATGGCATCCCACTTCTCGATCGGAAAATCTTCGATATTCGCCACGTGCTGGATGCCGGCATTGTTCACCAGCACATCGAGCGCGCCGAAACTCTTCTCGGTCGTCGCGATCATGTCGGCGATCTCGGCCGGCTTGCTCATGTCGGCGGGCGAATAGAGCGCCTTGACGCCAAACTCCTTTTCCAGCCCGGCGCGCTCCTTCTCGATTGATCCCGCCTCGCCGAAACCGTTGAGCATAATGTTGACGCCGTCGGCGGCGAGGGCGCGGGCGGTGGCGAGCCCGATCCCAGAGGTGGAGCCGGTGACCAGCGCAGTTTTGCCTTTCAGCATGGCAGTCCTCGTGCGATGCGGCCGCCAAATGGCCTGTTTGGGGGTGTCGGAATGAGCCCCGGAACCTGCCCTTATTTTTGTTGCAGTGCAATATATATCAAGGGCCGGCCGGTCATCTTTTCGCAAGCGGCCATGATCCCCAAAAGTGGGAACCGCTTTTTGGAAAAGATCATGCGCACGCAAAATGTTAGGAAGGACTCCGTTTTAGTCTGAACTGAACGGATTCTAGGCGTTACACTTGGGATCATGATGGCGAACCGTTCGTTGGGCAAAAAGTCGCAATTGCGCACGGTATTCCCGGAGCCCGGTCACGACCACGAACGCTGCGCCAGCGATGCCATCGCGCACGCCGAGGTGATCTGTGCCGCACGCGCCGAGCGCCTGACGCCGATCCGCCGCCACGTGCTGGAGGCGCTGCTGGCGAGCCACCAGCCGCTCGGCGCCTATGAGCTGATCGACCGGCTGGCGGTGCGCGGCGCGCGGCCGGCGCCGATCACCATCTACCGCGCGCTCGATTTCCTGCGCGAGCAGGGGTTCGTTCACCGCATCGAAAGCCGCAACGCCTTCGTCGCCTGCGTCCAGGATCATGCCAGCGGCGATCCGGTGGTGTTTCTGATCTGCGAGAAATGCGGCACAGTGGGCGAGGCCGCGAGTGCCGCGGTCGCCGACACCATCAAGACAGCGTCACGCGCCGCCGGCTTCACGCCGAAGACGCCGGTGATCGAGATCACTGGCATCTGCGCGCATTGCAAGGCGGCGTGATTGTTTAATTGATGGCGTCATCACCCGCGTCAAATAGCGTCACCCGCCCGCTCGATGCGATAGCCGCGGCCATCGTGGTGGGGCTGTGCCTGTCCTGGGGCTTCAATCAGGTCGCTACCAAGCTTGCAATTCACGATATCCCGCCGCTGACGCAGGCCGCTACCCGCTCGGCGGTCGCCGCCCTGTTGATCGCCGGCTGGTGCCGCCTGCGCGGCATCGCGCTGCTCGCGCGCGACGGCACGCTGTGGTTCGGGCTCGCCATCGGCGTGCTGTTCGCCGCCGAATTCATCCTGATCTATCAGGGTCTGCTCTACACTACTGCGACGCGCGCGACGCTGTTCATTTATCTCGCGCCATTCTTCGTGGTGTTGGGCGCGCGCATCGTGCTGCCGGCCGATCGCTTCAGCCCTTGGCAATGGCTAGGTCTCGCGCTGTCCTTCGCCGGCATGCTGATCGCCTTCGGCGTCCCGACGCCTGCGCTCGATCCGCACCAGCTCACCGGCGACCTGATGATGGTGGGCGCCGCGGTGTTCTGGGCGGCGACCACGCTGCTCATCAAGGCCAGTGCGCTCAACCGCGTGTCGGCGGAAAAAGTGATGCTCTACCAGCTCGTCGTATCAGCACCGGTCATGGTCGCCGCGGCTTATTTCGCCGGCGAGCAAATCGCGCAAACCCCCTCGGCGCTCGCGCTCGGCGCGCTCGCCTATCAGACCATATGGGTGGTCAGCGTCACGTTCGTGGCCTGGTTTGCGCTGGTGGCGCGCTACTCGGCCAACCGTCTTTCGGCCTTTACGTTCCTGGCGCCATTATTCGGCGTCGCCGCCGGCCACCTGGTGCTCGGCGAGCCTTTGACGCCTGCCTTTGCCGCGGCGGTGGCGCTGGCCGCCGGCGGCCTGGTGCTGGTGAATAGGGCGCGTTGACTGAGGCTCAACCGCCGGTGGCGCTTCGTTTAAGCGCGCTGGCGGCCATCGCATAGCCGCCCATAGCGCCGTCGATGAAGTGCACGTGGTTGGATTTGGTTGGCGACGGCGTAAAACAGGTCATCATCGCCGCCTGCTGGCGGTGCGTGCCGTAGCGCACGATTTTCTTTGCCGCACAGTCGGCCAGATGCCGCTCGATCTCGTCGGCGAGCCCCGGCGTGCAATCGAGCACCATGCGCAGCGAATCGTCGAATTTCCGGAAATCCGAGTTGTCGACCAGCTCGCTCGTGTATTTCGCGGGAATGAAGCTGCCGACCTTGATGCTGAAATTCATGATCAGGAAATAAAGAAACGTCAGCGCCAGCACCTTGATCTTGCGCGCGCAAGCCAACTCGCCCGGCCGGCGCAACGCCCGCGCCTCGAGGTCGGCGCCGACCGGCGGCCAGGTGAGGCGGAGCCCTTGGCCCGGCACCGGCCTCGACGCGTCCGGCGTTCGCTCAACGATCGTTGCGATGTATTCGATCGCGGCGCGGAACGCGTTCGCGCTTGCCCCGGGTGCGGGAGCGACCACGAGTGACAGCACCACGCCGCGCGACGCCGGAATTTCCTCATACCGGCATGACAGGCCGGAGAGGTCGGGGTGCGCGCCGGGCGGCGCCGGCTCGATCGTGATGTCGCCGCGCTTCATCGCGGCGTCCGCCCAGGCTATGCCGCCGCCCGAGAACATGGCAATCGAGATGTTCTCCGACGGCGCGTAGCGGGCGACGCGGACGTCGAGACCGCGCGCGCGGATATCGGCGACTGGCACCATGCCAATCCGCAAGGTGAGGTCGAGGTCTTCCTTCACCCATGTCGCGGTTTCGGCGAGCGCCTGCCGTGCTGCCGTTGTGGCCTCGGCCGCCACCGCGAAGCTCGCGCCGTCGCCGCCGAACACGAAAGGAAAGTCGCGACCTGCGAGCGCGTTGGTGATGGCGACGATCACCGCGGCGCCGGCCATGTTGACGGCCTTGTAGCGATTCTCGGCGATGGCCTTGGTCGATTGCGCCACGTCGGCGACGCCGACCATCCAGCTGTCTGGTAGCGGCGCAAACAACGCCGGGTCCATGACGCGGGTGAAGTCGCGAAGGATCGGCAGGCTTTCATAGAATCCGTCGGTCGGCGCGGTGGCATCCATTGCCGGGATATTATCCCAAAATGGCTTAACCCCGCTCGTTGCGGCGCACTTATGATTGGCACGCCTTGCCCGTGCTCCGACAAACCGGCAAGGTCACGGCGCGGAACGGCAAAATCATTGCAAAAGAGGCCCGGTATAGCGCGCGCCATTCACAACGAGACGGCGGCGCGATCATTACATCCACCCGCCGCCGTCCTGTGCGCGATTGGCGACGCTGGCTTCCTCCAGATCCAGTTCGTATTCGATGCGGCGGCGCGCGTCGTCGGTGATCTTGCCGTCGCGCAGCAGTTCGTAAATGAAATCGCGCTCGGCATCGATCAGCTCTTTCTTTACCGACGCGGAGAGCCGCATGTGCTCCAGTCCGTCTTCCATGTCGTTCGGCAAGATTTGCGAGCGGCTCTGGTTGCGCGTGCGCAAGAGATCGACCACCTCGTCCGGCAATTCGCGCTCGTCGATCACTTTCTCCAGCCGCTTGGTCACCTCGTCGAGCGCGGCCTGGCGTGCGGCGAGTTCGGCCTGGATTTCGCTCAGGCGCTCCTGCTTGCCGAGATGGCTCAAGCCCAGCCAGCGCACCACTGAAGGCAACATCAAGCCTTGCCCGACAATCGTGATGATGATGACGCCGAAGGTGACGTATTGAATCAGTTCGCGGTGTGGGAAGGGCTGGCCGTTGGCGAGCGCATAGGGAATGGCGAGCGCGGCCGCCAGCGAGACCACACCGCGCACGCCGGTAAAAGAGAGCAGGAACGGCCCCTGCCAGGGCGGCGAGGGATCGCGCTTGCGCAATCGCGGGCTGACCCAGCGCGGGATATAGGTGGCCGGAAACACCCAGACGAAGCGCGCGGCGATTGCAATTAGCGTCGTCAAGGCGGTCGCGATCAGCAGGTCGTGGATCGTAAAGAGGTGCGGCTCGTCGATCAACGCGCGCGCCTGCAAGCCGGTGAGCAAGAACACCAGGCCCTCGATCAGGTAGACGATCAGGTCCCAGAAGAAGATGCCTTGCAACCGCGTGGCGAACGGGATCAGACGAGGTCCGGTCCAGCTCACATAAAGCCCGCAGGCGATCGTCGCCAGCACGCCGGAGCCGCCGAGATGTGCTGGCACCCAGAAGGCGAGATAGGGCGTCATCAGCGACAGGGTGATCTCGACGCGCGGCTCGTGCGCCCATTGTCGCAGTCGCAGGCTGAGCCAGCCGACCGCGATGCCGTAGACGATCTCGCCCACCACGATCAGCGCGAAGGTGCCGGCGGCTTGCGGAAGCGAAAACGTACCGGTGCTCACCGCCGCGACCGCGAAGCGGTAGAGGATGAGCGCGGTGGCGTCGTTGGCGAGCCCTTCGCCTTCCAGGACCACCAATATCCGGCGCGGCAAGGCCAGTCGCCGCGCGATCGCCAGCGGCGCCACCACGTCGGGCGGCGCTACGATCGCGCCGAGTAGGAAGCCGACCGCCCAATCGAATTTCAGCAGGTAATGCGCGGCCGCCGCCACCGCGCAGGTGGTGAACACCACGCAGCCGAAGGCAAGCAGCGCGATCGGCCGCAGGTTGAAACGGAACTCACGCCAGCTCATGGCGACGCTGGCCGAATAGATCAGCGGCGGTAGGATCACCAGCAGCACGACCACCGGCGCCAGCGTCACTTTCGGCAGGCCGGGGATCAGCGCCATGCCGATGCCGGCGACCACCAGCAGGATCGAGGGCGCGATGTTCAAGCGCTTGGCCGCGACGGCGAGCGCCGCCAGCACGGCCAGCATGAACAGCAGCGTCTGCATGATCGCGGTCATGGCCTTGCGGCCCTCGTTGCAAGCGGCGCCGGCGCGCTAAATAATATTCGAGATCATGTTCACGGTCAGCGCCAATATCGTCAGGTTGAAAAAGAACGATAGCACGCCATGCAGCGCCACCAGGCGGCGAAGGAACCTGCTGGTGACGGCGACGTCGGAGACTTGCGACGTCATGCCGATGACCAGCGAGAAGTAGAGAAAATCCCAATAGTCGGGCTCGTTGTCGCCGGGAAACTTGAGCCCGCCGATTTTCTTGTCGCGGCCTTCGCCATAATATTCGTGCGCGTAATGGATCGAAAAAATCGTATGGATGAACGACCACGACAGCAGGATGGTTGCCATCGCCAGCAGAACTTCGGAGGCCGCCTCGGAAGGCGTCGCGTGCTTCAGGCCGCCAAGTCCGAACACGATGGCGACCAGGCTGGCCAGTGTCGCGGCCATCGTCAGGAAGAGAATGGCGAAGGCGCCCTCGTCCTGCTCCGACGCGCGCTTGCGGAGGCGGTCGACGTCGCAGCGCCAAATGATCGAATGCATCAGGACAAGATAGATCGCGACACCTGTGTCCCATCCGGCCAGCAGGCGGGTAGGCAGCCGCCAGCCGCCCGGCACAAGTGCGATGACGGCAATCCCAACGATGGCCGCTATCATCAGATGGGCGTGCAGCTTGGCGATGCGAATCGGCAGCGGTCGAAGTGGGCCATCGGTGGCGAGGGCTTTTTCTGAACCATAGCAGCATTGATAGCCTTCGCGCATGATCCCGAATAGTGGGTACTGGATTTCGGCAAAGATGATGGGCCGCAAAAAAGCCGCACCCTGCGCAATAGCCAGCCGGGATGGTTTAGTCTCAGGCTATGGACCGGCCCCGTAAACGCTTCACCTTCGCCCACAAGCTGCTGCGACTGTTGCGCGCTACCGGTTTCGCCGTGCTGCTGCTGCTGGTGTTGCCCTATCTGATCGTGCCGATCTATGCCGTCGGCAAGCCGGTCTCCATGGTGATGCTTTGGCGCCAACTCACCGGCGAACGAATGCAGCGTCAGTATGTGCCGCTGTCCCGCATATCGCCGGCGCTGTTGCTCGCGGTGATCGTCGCCGAGGACGGCCGCTTTTGCAGGCATCACGGCGTGGACTTCGCGGAAATCCGCGACGCCCTTGCCGATGCCGACGACCTCGGGGACGCGCGCGGCGGTTCGACCATCACCCAGCAGGTAGCGAAAAACCTATTCCTGTGGCCGGGCCGCAGTTGGCTGCGCAAGGCGCTGGAGTTCCCGCTGGCGCTGTGGATCGATCTCGTGCTGTCGAAGCGGCGGATCCTGGAAATTTACCTCAACATCGCCGAATGGGGGCCGAACGGCGAATTCGGCGTCGAGGCCGGCAGCCGCTATGCGTTTGGTAAACCGGCGCGCGACCTGTCCCACTACCAGGCGGCGCTGCTGGCGGCCGTGCTCCCAAATCCGACGACCCGCAATGCGCATGCGCCCCGACCCGGTTTGCGCCGGCTGGCGGGGCTTTATGTCGGCCGTTCGGCGCGGGCGGCCGGTGCTGCTAGCTGCATCCGTGGCACCCCCTAGCCTTGGCCGGAGGCATCCTCTATAAGCCCGCGTTCATACCGACATCGCGAATTGCAGGAGCTCGCTTCCCATGGCTGTGCCGAAAAGAAAAACCTCGCCATCACGCCGCGGCATGCGCCGATCGGCCGACGCGCTCAAGCGCCCGGCCTATATCGAGGACAAGGATTCCGGTGAATTGCGCCGTCCGCACCACATCGACCTGAAGACCGGCATGTACAAGGGCCGCCAGGTGCTGAAGGTGAAGACCGAAGCGTAATCGGTTGCCGGGGGAAAGTTGGGTATGTTCCTCATCGGCTTTCCTCTACTTCTCGTCCCCTTTGCGATCTACAACATCGTCGCCTTCCTGATGCCGGGCGTGAGTTGGACCGGCACCCTGGCAACCGTGCACATGATGTCCGGTGCCGATTGGGCGATGTCGGGCGGCGACGTGCTGGTTACGCTGGCCATCCTGTTGCTGTTCATCGAGATGATGAAAGCGGCCCGCATCGGCAGACGTAATTTCGTCGACCACGGCCTCTCGCTGCTCTTGTTTCTCGGCATGCTCGCCGAATTCCTGCTGGTGCGACAGGCCGCGAGCGCGACCTTCTTTCTGCTCGTGGCTATGAGTTTCTTTGACGTGCTCGGCGGTTTCACGTTGAGCCTGCGTTCGAGGCGGCCCGATCTGGCGATCGAAAGCGTTGCGCCCGTGCCGGAAACAGTCGAGCGTCCGCCCGACAGCGCCGAGCATGCGCCAACAACGGTCGAGCGCACGCCCGAAGGCGTTCACCACGTCCCATCCTGACCTCTCCAACAATCGGTAGATTATGAGCCGCGATTTCCAGCTCCCCGGCCGCTCACCCGTGATCGCCTGCGATGGCATAGCGGCGACCTCGCATCCGCTCGCGACCTTGGCCGCGGTCGACGCGCTGCGCGCCGGCGGCACGGCGGCCGATGCGGCGGTAGCTGCGGTGGCGACCTTGTGCGTGGTCGAGCCGCACATGACCGGCATCGGCGGCGATTGCTATTGCCTGGTGTCGCAGCCGGGCAAGCCGGTCTGGGGCTATAACGGCTCCGGCCGCGCCGGCGCGAAGGCGTCTTATGAAGCGCTGCGCGCCAAGGGCATGAGCGAGATCGGCGATTCGATCCACGCCATCACCGTGCCGGGCGCGCTCGATGCCTGGGAGGCGATCCTCAAGACGCATGGCCGCTTCGGGCTCGATCGCGCGCTGTCAGCCGCGATCAAATACGCCGAGGGCGGTTCTCCGGTGGCGCCGCGCGTGGCATGGGATTGGCAAAGGCATTTTGGCAAGCTCAAAGCCGATGCAGGCGCTGCCAAACATTATCTGTTCAACGGCACCGCGCCCAAAGAAGGCGACGTGATCCGCCTTCCCGCGCTGGCCGCGACCCTCAAGACCATCGCCGCCAAGGGCGCGCGCGCCTTCTACGAAGGTGAGATTGCCGCGGACATGGCGGCGACAGTGACGGCGCGCGGCTCGTTCCTCACGGCGGAGGATTTCGCGCGCCACCGCGGCGATGCGGTCAAGCCGATTTCCACCAACTATCGCGGGCTCGATCTGATCGAGATTCCGCCGAACGGGCAGGGACTCACCGCGCTGGTAATGCTCAACATCCTGGAGAACTTCGATCTCGCCGCGCTTGATCCGCTCGGTCCGGAGCGTTTTCATCTGGTGCTGGAAGCCGCGCGGTTGGGCTTTGCGGTGCGCGACACCCATGTCGCCGACGCCGCGCATATGCGCATCGCGGTCGCCGACCTGCTCGACAAAAGCTTCGGCAAGAAGCTCGCCGCGCTCATCGACATGAAACGCCGCGCGAATTTACCCAAAGCGCCCACGCCCGGCAGCAACACGGTCTATCTCAGCGTGGTCGACCGCGACCGCATGGCGGTGTCGTTTATCAACACGCTTTATTCGCATTTCGGCTCCGGCATCTGCACCGAGAAGACCGGCATCCTGCTGACCAATCGCGGCGCCTGCTTCACGCTCGAGGCCGATCACCCCAACACTTTCGGTCCGGACAAGCGGCCGATGCACACCATCATTCCGGCGGTTACCATGCGGCAAGGCCGCTGCGACATGAGCTTCGGAGTCATGGGCGCGCATTACCAGCCGATGGGCCACGTGCAGATTGTCAACAACATGCTGGATTACGGCATGGACGTGCAGCAGGCGATCGACGCGCCGCGTTTCTTCTTCGAAGGCGAGCAGACGGTGGTCGAGCATGGTACGTCGGCGGCAACCATCGAGGGCCTTAAGGCGCGCGGCCACGACGTGGTGTTCGCGGCCTCGCCTTGGGGCGGTGCACAGACCATCAAGATTGACTGGGATCGCGGCGTGCTGATCGCCGGCTCGGAGCCGCGCAAAGACGGCTGCGCGCTCGGATACTAGCGCGTGGTAAGTGCGGCGGTAGCGCGGTAGGCGGCGAGCGCCTCGTTCGGCTCGGCACGCCGGCGCTCGCGGTGCTCGAGCTGGTGGTGAACGAAATGGCCGCGGCGCCCGATCTGACGGCCAGCGTCAATGTCTCTCAGGCCTCCACCGTCGATCCGGACTGGTGGGCGGGCCTCGGCGCTTTGCTGCGCGCCAATACCAGCGCGCCTCATCGAGATCACCAAGACCGCGGCGATCCAGGACGTCGACGACGCGCGCGGCTTCGTAACCCAGGTTAAGAACCTCGGCTGCCGCATCGCCATCGACGATTTCGGCGCTGGCCACACCTCGTTCCGAAATCTACGCAAGCTCGGCGTGGAGATCATCAAGATCGATGGCGCCTTCGTGCAGAAATGGTGAAGTCGAACGACGATCGCGCCTTCGTGCACACGCTGATCGATTTATCGCGCCGAACAAGCCGTAGGACTGCGGTCGGACTGGGGCTGCGATTTCCTGCAAGGCGCGCTGATCGGGCTGGCCAGCGACGCGCGGCCGTGGATGGGCAAAAAGAGCGCCGCGACGGCGTAGCCCTTCAGCCTCGAATAACTATTCCTTATTGCCCAGTCTATCGAGCCGCTTCTGCATTTCGTCGAGCTGACGCTTGAGCTCGTCCATCTCGCCGCCCGAGCCTTGCGGCTTGTCTTCCGCCGGCTTGCCCTGGCCGCGCGCGAAGGGCGCGAACATGGCAAAGGTCTTCTCGAACATTTCCATGTTCCGCCGCACCTGATCCTCGAGCGGGCCGAAGCCGCCAACGCCGAAAGCCTGCGTCATCTGCTCGCGGAATTTGTCCTGTTGGCTGGTGAGCGATTGCATCGACTGTTCGAGGAAGCGCGGCACCATCATCTGCATGCTGTCGCCGTAGAACCGGATCAATTGCCGCAAGAAGGCGATCGGCAACAGGCTTTGGCCTTCCTTGTTCTCCTGCTCGAAAATGATCTGCGCCAGCACCGAGCGCGTAATGTCTTCGCCGGATTTGGCGTCAAAGACGACGAAATTCTCGCCCTCCTTCACCATGGTGGCGAGATCCTCAAGCGTTACATAGGCGCTGGTCCCGGTATTGTAGAGCCGCCGGTTGGCGTATTTCTTGATTGTGATTGGCTCTTTTTCGTCTGCCATGGCGATCGCATATCCCCTGCCCAGTGCTTCAGCATAGCCGGTTTCGGCTTCCGCGGGCCACCGTTTTGTGGCGGCGCGCAAAATTGGGTTGGCAGTGCGGCAATTCTTGAGAAAGGTCAAGAAACAGCCAATTCTGGCTGATATCTTCAGACCGCCCGTTGTTGACAGGGCCGCCAGCGCCGCCGAGGATGCGGCAGCGCCAGATGGCCGCCCTGCCGCCCAAACGCCTGCCAAAAGGAGTTCCGGATGAAGGACGATATCGTCATTGTCAGCGCCGCTCGCACGCCGGTCGGCTCGTTTAATGGGGCATTCGCCAATCTGCCCGCCCATGAGCTCGGTAAAACCGCGATTCAGGCGGCGTTGCAGCGGGCCGGCGTCGAAGGCGCCCGCGTCAGCGAGGTGATCATGGGCCAGATCCTGACCGCCGGTCAGGGCCAAAACCCGGCGCGGCAGGCGTCGATCGCGGCCGGCATTCCGGTCGAGAGCCCTGCCTGGGGCGTGAACCAACTATGCGGTTCCGGCCTGCGCACGGTCGCGCTCGGCTATCAGGCGATCCTCAACGGCGACAGCGATATCGTGGTGGCGGGCGGCCAGGAATCGATGAGCATGGCGCCGCACTGCCAGCATCTTCGCGGCGGCGTGAAGATGGGCAACTTCGAAATGATCGACACGATGATCAAGGATGGGCTGTGGGATGCCTTCAACGGCTACCACATGGGCAACACCGCCGAGAACGTCGCCAAACAATGGCAGATCACCCGCCAGATGCAGGACGAGTTCGCGGTCGCCTCGCAGAACAAGACGGAAGCCGCGCAGAAGGCCGGCAAGTTCAAGGACGAGATCGTTCCGGTCACCATCAAGTCGCGCAAGGGCGACGTGGTGGTGAATGCCGACGAATATCCCAAGCAGGGCGTCACGCTGGAATCGCTTGCCAAGCTGCGCCCCGCCTTCGACAAGGAAGGCACGGTGACCGCGGGCAGCGCCTCCGGCATCAATGACGGCGCCGCCGCCGTGGTGCTGATGAGAGCGTCCGAGGCCGCCAAGCTCGGCAAGACGCCGCTGGCGCGCATCGTTTCCTGGGCGCAGGCCGGCGTCGATCCCGCGATCATGGGCACCGGGCCAATCCCGGCTTCGCGCGCCGCGCTCAAGAAGGCCGGCTGGAAGAAAGAGGACCTCGACCTGATCGAAGCGAATGAAGCTTTTGCGGCGCAGGCTTGCGCGGTTAACAAGGACCTCGGCTGGGATACGTCCAAGGTCAACGTCAATGGCGGGGCCATCGCCATCGGCCATCCGATCGGCGCCTCTGGGGCGCGCGTGCTGGTGACGCTGCTCTACGAGCTGCAGAAGCGCAACGCTAAGAAGGGTCTCGCGACCCTTTGTATCGGCGGCGGCATGGGCATCGCAATGTGCGTCGAGCGCTGAGCGTGCTAGGACGTTCTTGATCTGCGTCATGGCTGGCTCGATCCGGCCATGGCTTATAAAAGGTGTTATGGGGAGGAGTAGAGCATGTCACGCGTTGCGTTAGTCACTGGCGGTACCCGAGGCATCGGGGCCGCCATCGCAAAGGCATTGCAAGCTGCCCGTTACAAGGTCGCAGCCAATTATGGCGGCAACGATGAAGCGGCGGCGAAATTCAAAGCGGAAACCGGCATCGCGGTGTTTAAGTGGGACGTATCGTCCTTTGAAGCCTGCGCCGACGGCGTGAAGAAGGTGCAGGCCGAGCTTGGGCCCATCGAGGTATTGATCAACAATGCCGGCATCACGCGTGACGCTATGCTCCACCGCATGAAGCCGGAGCAGTGGAGCGCGGTGATCAACACGAATCTCGGCTCGCTGTTCAACATGACGCGGCAGGTGATCGAGAGCATGCGCGAACGCAAGTTCGGCCGCATCATCAACATTTCGTCCATCAACGGCCAGAAAGGCCAGATGGGGCAAAGCAATTACTCCGCCGCCAAGGCCGGCGAGATCGGCTTCACGAAGGCATTGGCGCAGGAAGGCGCGCGCGCTGGCATTACCGTGAACGCGATTTGCCCCGGCTACATCAACACCGAAATGGTGCAGGCGGTGCCGAAGGACGTGCTGGAGAAGAACATCCTGCCGCAAATTCCGATCGGCCGGCTGGGCGAGCCGGAGGAAATCGCGCGCTGCGTGGTGTTCCTTGCCTCCGACGATGCGGGTTTGATAACCGGCTCGACGATCTCGGCCAATGGCGGGCAGTATTTCGCTTAAGTGCAGACCGGCATTACCGAGGGCTTTTTCTCATGAAGGCTAACCGCGTTCACCGCGTGGCCATTATTCCAGGCGATGGCATAGGCAAGGAAGTCGTGCCCGAAGGTGTTCGCGTGCTTGAGGCGGCGGCGAAAAAGTTCGGCTTTGAACTGCGGCTGGACAATTTCGATTTCGCGAGCTGCGACTACTACGAAAAGCACGGCCGCATGATGCCGGAGGATTGGAAGGACCGGATCGGAAAACATGATGCGATTTATTTCGGCGCCGTCGGCATGCCCGACCGAGTGCCGGATCACGTTTCGCTGTGGGGTTCGCTGATCCTGTTCCGCCGCGAATTCGACCAGTATGTCAACCTGCGCCCGGTTCGCCTGATGCCCGGCGTCCCATGCCCGCTGGCCAATCGCAAGCCGGGCGATATCGATTTCTGGGTGGTGCGCGAGAATACCGAAGGCGAGTATTCGGCGATCGGCGGGCGGATGTTTGCCGGCACCGAGCGCGAGGTCGTAGTGCAAGAGACGGTGATGAGCCGTACCGGCGTCGACCGCGTGCTGAAATTCGCCTTCGAGCTCGCGCGCTCGACGCCCAAGAAGCATCTGACGTCAGCCACCAAGTCAAATGGCATCGCCATCACCATGCCGTACTGGGACGAGCGGGTGCGCGAAATGGCCAAGTCCTACCCGGATGTGAAGTGGAATCAGTTTCACATCGATATCCTGACCGCACATTTCGTGATGAACCCCGACCGCTTTAATGTCGTGGTCGCGTCGAACCTGTTCGGCGACATCCTGTCCGATCTGGGCCCCGCCTGCACCGGCACGATCGGCATCGCCCCATCTGGCAACATCAACCCGGAACGTCTGTTCCCCTCGGTGTTCGAGCCGGTGCACGGCTCAGCTCCGGACATCTTCGGCCAAGGCATTGCCAATCCGATCGGCCAGATTTGGTCCGGCGCCATGATGCTCGAGCATCTCGGCGAGCCTGAAGCCGCCAAGGCCATCGTGACCGCGATCGAGAAGGTGTTGAGCGAGCCGAAGTTGCGGACGCGCGACCTCAAGGGGATGGCCGATACAATCGCCTGCGGAAAGGCCGTCGCCGACGCGCTGATGTGAGCAAGCGACCCGCTAGAAAAATCCCACCGATTCGCAGCCCGTTCCGGCTTTGAAGCTCGCTTTGTTGCGCCGGCTCGGAATATCGATGATGTACATCGATCCGTCGCCCTGGCAGGCGACGAACAGCTCGTCGCCGCGAAATGCGAAGTCCATTGGCTCACTGCCGACCGGGATCGCCGTTTGCGCGCCGAACGACAACTCGATGAGACTCACCATGTTGCTGTTCAGGCTGCTGACTACAACAAGTTTGTCATCCGGCGAATAGCGCGCGATCTGCGCCGCCTTCGGCATGCCTTCAAGGCGCACCTCATGGACGACGCTCCCGGCCGCCGTGTCGATCAGGAAGACGGCCGGCTGTTCGTCGCTGACCGCGACCACCGTGCGGCCGTCGCCGGAGACCGCGATGCCCGCGAGTGCCTGCGGTGTCTTGACCTTTCCCAGCAGCTTCCGGTTCGGCACGTCGATCACCGAGACCGTGGCGTCTTCCTCGTTGTCGGTGTAAAGGCGCTGGCCATCGGACGCGATGGCGAGCCGGTGGCCGTTGGTCGAATCGGAATCGATGGCGTCGATCATCGTATTGGTCTTCGGATCGATCACCGCGACCACCGCGCTGTTTTCGCAAGTAATGTAAATCAATCCATCGGCGCCAAGCCTGACCGTGTGCGGCGCGACATAGGGGCTAAGATCGATGTCGCCTGCACGCTTGCGCTTGAGCAGGTCGATTATGCACAGCACGTGACCGGGATTTGGATTGCGGCCGTGGATGCCGTCGCCGAAGATCGGTACATAGGCAAATCCCGTTTCCGGGATCACTAGCAATTCGTGAACTGTTCGCTGAAACCCATCGAGAACCGTTTCTGTCTCATAAGTCTTGGGATCGAGAAACAAAATCTTGCAGCCTCTCTTGTCGACCGCGATCATTCCGCGCACGTCGCTTGAGCTTGTCATGGTACTTCCCGGGTTATTTGCCGGCGATTGCGACGCCGCCATGTTTCAGCGCGATCGTTTGGCTTTCGATTTGCGCCGCCTCGCACGTTTGGCCGCGCTTTTTTTCGCTATCGGGGCTTTGGCTTTTGGCGCCCGCTTGAACGCATGCGTGCCTTCCACCTTGTCGAGCCGCACCGACCAATATTCCCAGGCGCGCATCACCGGTCCCGGGCGCATATTATATTCGCCGGCGAGCGCGGTCTCCGCTGCGCTGAGCGGCGACACGTAGCCGAGCGTGTGCGCCTGGATCTGCATCGCCGCGTTGCGTGCGGTGTAGATGGTGCGGAACGTCAGCTCCTCCAGCGTCTTGCCGGCGACGGTCGCGCCGTGCCGGCGCATCAGCACGATCCAGTGGGACCCAAGCGCGCGCGCCAGCGAGGCGCCTTCCCCCGGCTTGGCCACGATCAGATTGGTATCGCCGAATTCATCTCGACTGTCCCAGAATGGCGCTTTCTCGCCGATGGTTGCGCCGAGATGATAGACCGGCTTGAGCTCAGCGCCGGAAATGCAGAACGGCAGGATCGACGGCGCGTGATGGTGGCAAACCGCGTTCACCTCCGGCCGCGCCTTGTAGATCTCGCCGTGGATGACGCGCTCGCCATAAAGCCGCGCTTCGATTGGCTTGACGATTTGTAAGTCGAGGGTGAACTCGTGAATGTCCTCCGGCTGCACCAGCTCCGGCGCGCGCGAACGCGACATCAAATATCGCCCCGGATCGGTCGGGTGACGCAGGGTGACGTGGCCGAAGGCGTCGAGCACGCCTTCGTTGGCGATCATGCGGTTGGCGCGCGCGAGTTGCTCGCGCGCCTCGTCGAGTTTGTTTGGCACCGGCGTTTCCCCATATTGTTAGTCCGAGATTTTTATCGCGTTTTGTCGCTCGGCGACCAGCCCGCCGGCGCCAGTTCGAAGCCGTCGAAGGAAAAGCCGGGCGCGACCGTGCAGCCAACCAGCGTCCAGTCGCCAAAGGATTCGGCCGCCTGCCAGGCGCGCGCCGGCACCGTAAATTGCGGGACCTCGCCGCCATGGATATCGGTGCCGAGCCGGACGATCTCTTCTTTGGCGCCATCCACCACTTCGAGCTTGAGGGCGGCTCCAGCGTAGTAGTGCCAGATCTCGACGGCGTCGATGCGGTGCCAGTGCGAGCGCTCGCCGCGCGCCAGCAGGAAATAGATCGAGGTAGAGGCGGCGCGGCCGTCGATCACTCGCGGATCGCGAAAAGTTTCGCGATAGTGGCCGCCCTCGGGATGCGGCGCGAGAGCAAGCGCGTGGATGATATCGCCGGCGGTCGGCATGCGCGCGGTCAGAATTTGTTCTTGCGCGCGCGTATCTCGGCGAACACCTGCGCCGCCGCTTTGCCGGCCATGCCGATGCCGGCTGCGACCCCCGGCTGATCGGCGCGCAGGAACGGATTGGCCAGTTTCTCGTCGCCGATGGTGACGGGAATTGTCGGCTCGCCTTGCGCGATCTGCTGCTTGACTTGCACCTCGCGCGCCGCCAGCACCAGATTGTCCGGCTCGATGGTGCGCGCGAAGCGGATATTGGCGGCGGTGTATTCGTGCCCGCAATAGATCTCGGTGTCGTTCGGCAGATCGCGCAGCTTCACCAGCGAGCGCCACATCATGCCGGGCGTGCCCTCGATTACGCGTCCGCAGCCGATCGAGAACAGCGTGTCGCCGACGAAAGCGAGCTTGTCGGCGTGAAACCAGTAGACGATATGGCCGTTGGTGTGGCCCGGCGTCTCGATCACGCTGGCGGACAATTTCCCGACCGTCACTTTGTCGCCCTCCCGCACGGTCTGGTCCACCGCCGGGATCGTGTCGGCTTCCGCCGCCGGCGCCACCACGCGGCATTTATATTTTTCCTTCAGCGCCAGGATGCCGCCGGTGTGGTCGGCGTGATGGTGGGTGACCAGGATGTCGGTGAGCTTCCAGCCGGTGGCCTTGAGCGCGCCCTCGATCGGCGCCGCCTCGGGCGCGTCGATGGAGGCGGTGGCGCCGCTCTCTGGGTCATGCAGCAGCACCCCGTAATTGTCCTTCAGGCAGAGAAACAGGCGGGTTTCCGCAGGCATGACAGACCTCGTCGACAACGGCAGGGCGTTAACCGTAGCACGCGGATCAATTGTCCCGCACGTCTTCCTTGAGCATGATCTTTTCCGAAAACCGGTACCCACTTTTCGGGATCATGTTTTTGCGTTCCACGCATGGCGCCACCGCCCGGCGTTTCGTGATACTTTTAGACCATGTCGATCGATGTCGTGGACCTGCGCAATTTCTACGGCCAGCGCCTGGGCGTGGTGGCCCGCCGCTTCGTCGGCCGCGGTATCCGCGGACTGTGGAAGGATACCGCCGGTCAGCGCGTGCTCGGCGTCGGCTATGCCACGCCCTATCTGGGCCTGTTCCGCGAGGAAGCCGAACGCTGCCTCGCCTTCATGCCGGCCGGGCAGGGCGTCGTGAAATGGCCGACGACGCGGCAGGCTTTGTCCGCTCTTGTGGACGAGAACGAGCTGCCGTTGGCCGACAGCGCGGTCGACCGCGTGCTCCTGGTGCACGCGCTGGAAATGACGCACGACCCGGCCGTGCTGCTGCGCGAGGCGTGGCGCGTGCTGGCGTCCGGAGGGCGGCTGCTGGTGGTGGTGCCGAACCGCCGCGGCCTGTGGGCGCGCATGGACACGACGCCGTTTGGTCACGGCCGACCCTATTCGCGCTCGCAGATCAATCAGCTGTTGCGCGAGACCTGGTTCACGCCGACCGGGTGGAGCGAGGCGCTCTACGTGCCGCCGATCGCGCGCGGCTGGTTCCTGCGCTCGGCGGTGGCCTGGGAGCGCACCGGCGCGACGCTTTCGGCGCCGTTCGCCGGCGTGCACATGGTGGAAGCGACCAAGCAGGTCTACCGCGCAATTCCCGCGCGGCGCGTCAAACGCCGGCTGGTGCCGGCGCTTGAACCGGCGCTGGCACCGTCACCCGGCGGCGCTGCGCGAACGTCTACGAACTAAATTTGGATCAATCCGGCTGCCGCGGCGGCTCGTCGCCGCCGTCGCTTGACATCGGCTGCGGCGCGGCGCCCTGCGGATTGGCGTTGCCGAAATTATCCGGACGGTCCGGGCGGTAACCGCCGCCGCGATGACGCCGGCGCCGCCGGTGCCCGAAGCGATCCTGTCGGTCGCCCTGCTCGTGGCCATTCTGCCCGTAGCCCTGATTGGTATTCGGCTGCGGCTGGCCACCGCCGGTGATGAAAGCTGGCAACGCGTTCGGGTCCGGGACCGCGACATTGCCGCCCTGAACCGAAGGCTGCGCATAAGGCTGCTGCTGCGGCTGATGTTGCGGGCGGCTGTTCTGCTGTTGATCGCGCGGCGGGAACGGCTGCGCGTCTCGCGGTAAGTAGGGCTGCGCCTGCGGCGCTTGTGGCTGTGGCGCGTAGCTTGGCTCGTTCTGGCCCATAAAAGGCTGACCGTCGTCGCCGTCGTCATCGTAGTTGTCGTCGGCGGCGCCTTGCGCTCCGCTCTGGCCCGTTTGCGGCTGTTGATTGTAATAGGGGTTCTGCTGGCGGAACTGTTCCTGCGCGGCGGCGATCAGGCGGAAATAATGCTCGGCGTGCTGATAGTAATTCTCGGCCGCCACCGGATCACCTGAGCTCTGTGAGTCGCGCGCGAGCTGGATGTACTTCTCCGCGATGTGCGAGGCAGTGCCGCGGATCTTCACGTCGGGCCCGTTCAACTCGTAGACCCGCGTCAGCGGATTCTGGCTCTTGCGGTGTTGGTTGTTGCGTCCCCGCATGCGCTTCTGACCGTTTCTCATCATATGCCTATTCGCTGACCTTTCGCTTCACTGCGGCACGCGCCGCCAACCGTTGCACCGAACTTGCAAGTCCACACCCGTCTCAAGTCCATACGCATCTTGCTGCGCGGCCATAGCCGACGCCAATTCCTGCGCGAATGCTCGAACATTTGCGATCTTTATCGCGATTGCCGCAGCAACCCCATGGCCACGATCCTGTCGCGGCGTTGCCAACCTCTCGTTACGCGCATCCTAAAGCATTTAAAATCTGATGCGCCCAACCGGTGAAGCGTTCGAACCCGTATCTGGCGATTTCGTTTGCCGTTTTCTGAAAAACGGCTGTTCGTCATCGGTTTTGCGCCGCCGCCACACAGAGCCGCTTGCTCAGGGGTTCCAGGCGATGCAACCCTCACGGGTCAATTCCGTTGCAGGGAACCTAGTCGTTTCCGCACCACATTCCAAGTGCTATTTTTCGTCTGCAACGGAGATCTGCGCTACTCGCCAGATCGAAATACACCATGGTTACGGCGTGGCGGTCGCGCTCAACGCGCGCGGAATTGCGGCCAAATCGTCGCGGGCCGCGCCGACTTTCAATCCCGCTTTGGTAAACAACGCGCGGACCGCCGGTTCCTGGCCCATTCCCAACTCCACGATCAAGCGGCCGCCCGGCGCCAGCAACCGGCGGGCGTCCGCGGCAATGGCGCGGTAACCATTAAGGCCGTCGGCGCCGCCGTCGAGCGCCAATTTCGGGTCGTAGTCGCGCACCTCCGGCGCGAGCGATGCAATTTCGCCGCGTGCCACATAAGGCGGGTTTGAGACGATGAGATCGAACGGGCCCTGCAGGCCGGCGGCGATGTCGCAGGCGACGAAGCTGCAGCGGCAGGCAAGATCGTTGTGCCCGGCATTTGCGCGCGCAACTTCCAAGGCGGCCGCGCTGATATCGGTGCCCACGCCCACCGCGTTGGGCAGCTCGCTGAGCAGCGCCAGCAGCAGCGCGCCCGACCCGGTGCCGATATCAAGTATGCGCAGCTTCTCCATTCGTAAGGCGTCGCGCACTACGAAATCGAGCGCAGCCTCGACCACGGTTTCGGTTTCCGGCCGCGGCACCAGGACGTCGGGCGTAACGGCGAGCGACACGCTCCAGAATTCCTTTTTGCCGAGGATCCGCGACACCGGCTCGTGCCGCAGCCGCCGCGCGGCCAAAGCCGATACCACGTCGATTTCGCGCGGCTCCAGGATGCGGTCGTCTTGCGCGATGAGCTGCGCGCGGTCGAGGCGTAACGCGTGGCAAAGCAGCGCGCGCGCATCCACCTCGGGTGACTCGATGCCGGTGACACGAAACGATTGCGCAACCAGACGCAAAGCCTCGGACACTGCGCCACCGGCTTTCAGGCCGGGGACAATCCTCACGTCGCGCCTTCCGCCGCCAGCAGCTCGGCCTGATGCTCGGTCACCAATGCATCGATGACCTCATGCAAGGCCTCGCCTTCCATTACCTGCGGCAGCTTGTGCAGCGTCAAATTGATACGGTGGTCGGTGATGCGGCCTTGCGGAAAATTATAGGTGCGGATGCGCTCCGAGCGGTCGCCAGAACCGATTTGCCCGCGCCGCTCGGCCGCACGCGCGGCGTCGAGCTTGCTGCGCTGCTGGTCGTAGAGCTTGGCGCGCAACATGGTCATCGCCTTGGCCTTATTCTTGTGCTGCGATCGTTCCTCCTGCACGAATACCACGATGCCGCTCGGCAAATGGGTGATGCGGATGGCGGATTCGGTTTTGTTGACGTGCTGGCCGCCGGCGCCCTGCGCGCGCATCGTGTCGATCTTGAGATCGGCCTCGTTAATGTCGATGTCGACGTCTTCCACCTCGGGTAGCACCGCGACGGTGGCGGCCGAGGTGTGGATGCGGCCGGAGGCCTCGGTGTTGGGCACGCGCTGGACGCGGTGCACGCCGGATTCGAATTTGAGCTTGGCGAAGACGCCGCGCCCGCGCACCTCGGCGACGACTTCCTTGAAGCCGCCTTTGGTGCCTTCGCTCAGTGAGAGGATTTCCGTCTTCCAGCCCTGCAGGGCGGCGTATCGCTCATACATGCGGAACAGGTCGCCGGCGAATAGCGCGGCCTCGTCGCCCCCGGTGCCGGCGCGGATTTCCAAGATAGCGTTGTGGTCGTCCATCGCGTCTTTCGGAATCAGCGCAAGCTGAATCTGATGTTCGAGCTTCTCCCTGCGCGCCTGCAGCGTCGGCTTTTCGGCGTCCGCCAGCTTGCGCATCTCGGCATCGGTCTTGGGATCGGCGGTGAGCGCCTCGAGGTCGGCGATCTCGGCGGTGACGACGCGATAGGCCTTGATCGCCTCGATCACCGGGCCGAGCTCGGCGAATTCACGCGACAGCTTGACATAAGCTTCGGCGCCCAAACCACTAGCGAGCTCGCTTTCCACCAGTTCATGGCGGGCAAGTAGGGCATCGAGCCGGTGTTGCGGCAGCGCGATCAAAGCTGCAATCCCTCGGCCGCCGCGAAGCCTTGGAGCTTGTGGCGGATCGACACGCTGCCGACCGGCTGCTCCAGAAACGGCAGGATGGCGGTCTCGCCCTTGCGGCAATCGAGATCGAGCAGCAGCGCCTTGACCGGACCGACCGCCGATGGCGACAGCGACAGTGAGCGGTAGCCGAGGATAGCCAGCGCCAGCGCGCCGATCGGTTGCGAGGCCAGCTCGCCGCACAGCGCCACCGGCTTGCCGTGCTTGCGGGCCTTGTCGGCGATGTCCTTGAGCGCGCGCAGCACCGGCGCCGACAGCGGATCGAAGCGCTGCGACACCCGCGCGTTGCCGCGGTCGGCGGCATAGAGAAATTGAATCAGGTCGTTGGAACCGACCGAAAGGAAATCGACGCGGCTCAACAATTCGTCGAGCTGGAACAGCAGCGCGGGCACTTCGAGCATGGTGCCGATCTGCACCCGTTCGGGCAGCGCGTGGCCATGGCGGCGCAGATGCGTCAGCTCGACCTCGACCAGGGCCTTGGCCTTGTCGAACTCTTCCACCATGGCGATCATCGGGAACATCAGGCGCAATTCGCGCCCGCCGGCGGCGCGCAGCAGCGCGCGTACCTGGCTGCGCAACAGGCCGGGCCGGTCGAGGCCGAGCCGGATGGCGCGCCAGCCGAGCGCCGGATTCTCCTCCTCTATATTGCGCAGATAGGGCAACACCTTGTCGCCGCCGATGTCGAGGGTCCGGAAGGTCACCGGCCGTTTGCCGGCGGCGTCGAGCACGGCGCGGTAAAGCCCGAGCTGCTCGTTGGTGCGCGGCAGCGTATCGGCGACCATGAACTGCAACTCGGTGCGGAACAGGCCGATGCCGCCGGCGCCGGTCTCGTCGAGATGCGGCAAGTCGATGGTGAGACCGGCGTTGATCATCAGCGCGAACTTATGGCCGTCTTTGGTGATGCAGACGCGGTCACGCAGCGCGCGGTACTGCGCTTGGCGCCGCGCCCGCAGCTTCACCCGCTCGGCATAGGCCGTTTCGATGTCGGACGGCGGCCGCATATGCACGTCGCCGGTGGTGCCGTCGACTATGATGGCATCGCCCGGCTCGACCAGGCCGGTAGCATTGGCGATCTCGCCGACGGCCGGAATGCCGAGCGCGCGCGCCACGATCGAGACATGTGAGGTGGGCCCGCCTTCCTCCAGCACCAGGCCGCGAAGTCTTTTCCGGTCGTAGTCGAGCAGCGCCGCCGGGCCCATCGAGCGCGCGACCAGGATCGCGTTCTCCGGCAATTGCTCGCGCGAGGGCGCGTGATCTTGCCCCATCAGCACGCGCATCAGCCGGTTGGCGAGATCGTCGAGGTCGTGCAGGCGGTCGCGCAAATAGGGATCGGATGCGCGCAGCATGCGCGCGCGTGTGTCGGACTGCACGCGCTCGACGCCGGCCTCGGCGGTGAGGCCGGTCGCCACCGCCTCGCGCATCTTCTGCAGCCAGCCCTGATCGTAGCCGAACATGCGGTAGGCTTCGAGTACCTCGCGATGCTCGCCGCCATCGGCCACCTCGCCGTGCTCGAGCAGGCGGTCGAGGTCGGCGCGGAACGTGGCGATGGCCGCGTCCAGCCGCTTAAGCTCCTTAGGCACGTCGTCGGCGATGACATTGGTGATGACCACGCGCGGCTCGTGCAGCACCACATGGCCGAGCGCGATGCCGTCCGAAAGCGCGGTGCCCGAAAGATTTAGCGCGTGGCGCGCGACCGGCTCGGCGCCGGGGCGGGCGATCGAAGACAACTCGCCCGAGGCGATCATCTCGGCGAGCACCATCGCCGTGGTCTGCAGTGCCTCTTCTTCCTCCTCGGTATAGGTGCGGCGCGCGCGATTCTGCACCACCAGAACGCCGAGCGTATTGCCCGCGCGCAGCACCGGCACGCCGAGGAACGAGTGGTAGATTTCTTCGCCGGTTTCCGGGCGGAACGAGAACGCCGGGTGCGCCTGCGCGTCCGACAGGTTGATCGGATTGGCTTCGCTGGCGACCAGGCCGACCAGGCCTTCGTCGGCCTTCATCACGGTTTGGTGCACGGCTTCGCGCTTCAAGCCCTCGGTGGCGTATAGCTCAAGGGTTCCGTCTACGCGCAAGACGTAGACAGAGCACACTTCTGCCACCATGTTGGCGGCGATCAGTACTACCACCTTGTCGAGGCGTTCCTGCGCGCTGACCGGCTCCGCCATCACTTCGCGAAGCCGGCGTAACAGCACGCGCGGACCGCCAAGCGCGCCACGCATTGTAAGGTCCTTTATCGGCGCATGATCTTTTCCGAAAACCGGTACCCACTTTTCGGGATCATGCGCTTCAGCCGCGGCTCGGGCCGCAGCCCCGTTTACGACCTAATCATGTACGAATAGCGACCGAGAATCCGGCATACGCGGCCGCATATGACAGAGGCTATAGCCAATGGTCTATGCAAGGGGCAAGCCAAACCGGCGGCCCCAGTTTGTGAGTCGGAAATGCGCTGCGGTGCAGCGGAGCGCGCGGCGGTTCAGGCCTTATCCAGCCCGTACAGCGTATGCAAGGTGCGCACCGCCAGGTCAGTCTGCGCAGCGTTGATCAGCACCGAGAACTTGATCTCCGATGTGGTGATGGCGAGGATATTGATCTTCTTCTCGGCCAGCGCCTTGAACGCCTGGGCGGCGACGCCGGCATGGCTGCGCATGCCGATGCCGATCACCGAGACCTTGGCGACGTCGGTCGCCCCATCCATTCGCTCATAGCCGATTGAACCCTTGGCCTTTTCGATGGTGACCCGCGCGCGCTCGTAGTCGGCCGACGGCACGGTGAAGGTGAGGTCGGTGGTGGCGCCATCGGCCGAGACGTTCTGCACGATCATGTCGACGTTGATGCTGGCGTCGGCGAGCGGACCGAAGATCGCGGCGGCGATCCCGGGCTTGTCCTGCACGCGGCGGATCGAGATCTGCGCCTCGTCCTTGGAGAAGGCGATCCCGGTGACGACTTGCTGTTCCACGATGTCTCCCTCGTCGCAAATGAGTGTGCCGGACGGCGCCTTGGAGGAATCGATGTCCTCTGGTTTTTCGAAGCTCGAGCGCACAAAGATGCGCACATTATGCACCATGCCGAGCTCGACCGAGCGCACCTGCATGACCTTGGCGCCGAGGGACGCGAGTTCGAGCATCTCCTCGTAGGCGATCTTGTCTAAGCGGTGCGCCTTCGCTACCACGCGCGGATCGGCAGTGTAGACGCCGTCCACGTCGGTGTAGATGTCGCAGCGCTCGGCACCGATGGCGGCGGCGATCGCCACCGCCGAGGTGTCGGAGCCGCCGCGGCCGAGCGTGGTGATGCGGCCGGTCTCCTTGTGCAAGCCCTGGAACCCGGCAATCACCGCGACCTGGCTCATCTCCTTGAAGCGGCGGATCAGCTCGGCACCGTTGATCTCGAGAATGCGCGCCGAACCATGCGCGTTGTCAGTCAGGATCGGCAACTGCCAGCCCTGCCAGGAGCGCGCGTCGACGCCCATGCCTTCCAGCACGATGGCCAAGAGCCCGGCGGTGACTTCCTCGCCGGTTGCCACCACCGCATCGTATTCGCGTGCGTCGTGCAGCATGGCGGCCTGCCGGCACCATTCCACGAGCTGGTTGGTCACGCCGGCCATGGCGGAGACCACGACGGCCACATCATGGCGGGCGTCGACCTCGCGCTTGACGTGGCGCGCCACGTTGCGGATGCGATCGAGATCGGCGACCGACGTTCCGCCGAATTTCATTACCAGGCGAGCCATGACGTTCCCGGACGCGCCAAAAGGCGCTAACAAGCGGCAAGCAGGAGACACCAGCCGCAAAAGGCGCGTATACATACCGGTGGGGTGCCGAGACTGCAACAATAAGGCCCGGGGGCCTGCGTTAATCTTTCGGGTGCTCGCGATGCGATATATCGAGCGAATCCTAAAGCCAGGCGAAATCGTGCTCTACTCGGGTAGGATTCATCGGATCATCTATCTTCCCGCCATCATCATGCGGCTGCTCGCCTTGGCGGCATTGGTCGCGTTAACCCAGATGAGAACCAGAGCAGTGGAACTAAGCTGGATGTTTATCGCCGGCGCCTTCGCGCTCGGCGCGTACGTGACGCTGGCATCGGCCTGGTTCAACCGTTCGACCACCGAGATCGACGTGATCAACCGGCGCATCGTGTACAAACGCGGCGTGATCAAGCGGCGCACCGTCGAGATGAACATGGATAAGGTTGCGACCGTCGACGTCGACCAGTCGGTTTTTGGCCGCCTAATGAACTACGGTGATATCACCATTCACAGCACCGGAACCGAGTTCGAACCGCTGCACGGCATCGACGCCTGCTCGAATTCCGCAACCACGTAACCGCGCGCTGAATGCATCCTATGACATCAAATCTCTTATCGCCGATCGCCCTCGTTCTGTTCGCGGGACTACTGGGCTCATGCAAGATGGGCGCGCCGGAATCGATGCTCACTGAACAGTCGTTCAAGGAGGCGGTGACGACACTCCAGAAAATAATCGGGCAGCGGACGCGCGCCTTTCGCATCGACATCGACGATGCCGATTTCACCCTGCTGATGCAGGATCCGGCGGTCCCAGCGCATATCGACGCCTGGACGCGCTATCACTATACGTTCAACAATCTATTTAGCACGGAAGGAACGAGCGGCCCGAACCCGGTGCAGCCTACGTTGATCAATCCCGAGCTCGAGGAGAATCTGTTCTACCTTGCTGACGTCGATTTCTCGGTCTGGCCGAAACTTGTGCAAGCCGCGGTCGAACGTGCCGGCATGCAAGACCCGGCGCGCGTCACCAAGGTGAATATCCAGCGCCGGATTTATCTCATCCCGTCGCCGTCGAACGGCGAAGTGCGCTGGACGCTCGACGTGCGCAGCGATCGCGAATCGGCGTCGATCTACGCCAATGTCAAAGGCGCCATCACCGGCGGAAATTTTGATGGCACGCTGCGCGCGCAAAACCTCGACATGTACAAGGGCGGCAAGCCGCTCGCCGATGCCATCGCCGAAATCCGCGCCACGCTCGGCGCGGGGCCGACGATCCGGCGCTTCAATTTCAGCGACCGCCATCTCTGGTTCACCGGCGCGAGCCCGACTTATCCCGGCAAGGTTGGCGAATGGGAATGGAATCTCAACGGCATGCTCTATAGCGGCGACGACGCCGTGCAGCGGCCCAATCCCGGCATGCCGGTTGCGCTGTTCTCGGTCGATGAAGTCGATTGGTCGATCCTGCCCAAGGTGATGGCGGCGGCCAAGCAGGCCCTGCAGATGGCGCGCGGGAAGGTCGATGGCATCCACATCACCAAGCCGGGCAATCCCGCTACGGCGATCGAGTGGGAGGTCTGGGTGACCGACCGCAGCGACCGCGGCTGGGTGACCGCCAACAGTACCGGCGAGGTTCTGCGCGTTCATCCACCGGAGGGCCGGCGGCCGTGAAATCCTCCGTCGACCACGCCGAAGTCGAACGCTTCTCGCGCCACGCCGCCGATTGGTGGGACGCGCGCGGGCCGATGGCGGCGCTGCACAAGCTCAATCCGGTGCGGCTTGGCTATATCCGCGACAAGGCTGCCGAGCGGTTTGGGCGCGATGCCAAGAAGCTCGACTGCCTCAAAGGGCTGCGTATGCTCGATATCGGCTGCGGCGGCGGCATTCTATCGGAGCCGCTGGCGCGCTTAGGCGCGCAGATGGTCGGCGCCGATCCGTCACAGGAGAACATCGCCGTGGCGAGCGCGCATGCGCAGGAGAGCGGCGTAGCCGTCGATTACCGCGCCACCACTGCGGAGGATCTCGCCGCCGCCAAGGAGCGTTTCGACGTGGTACTGGCGATGGAGGTGGTCGAACACGTCGCCGACGTCGGCGCCTTCGTGGCGACCTGCGCCTCGATGGTGAAGCCCGGCGGCCTGATGATCGCGGCGACGTTGAACCGCACGCTGAAGAGCTTCGCCTTGGCGATCGTCGGCGCCGAATACGTGCTGCGCTGGCTGCCGCGCGGCACCCATCAATGGGACAAGTTCGTCACCCCGGACGAACTCGAGTTCGCATTCGAGCGCGACGGCTTGCGGGTGACCGGCGAACGCGGCGTGATCTACAATCCGTTCACCGACCGCTGGCAATTGTCGTCCGACATGGATGTGAATTACATGCTGGTGGCGGAACGCTCCAAGGAGAAGTCGAAATGATCCTCGAACTGGTCGAATTCAACTCGCCGAAGGGCTGGAGCCGCCAACAGGTGGCCGAGGAGGCCCGCAACGTTATACCAAAATGGCGCGCCAACAAAGAATTGCTGCGCAAGCATTTCCTGCTCGAGCTCAACGGCAAGACCGGCGCCGGCGTCTATATTTGGCCGTCGGTCGAGGCCGCGCAAAAGGCGCATAACGAGGAGTGGCGGCAATCGGTGATCAAGCGCGCCGGCAGCGCGCCGACCATCCGCTATTTCGATCTGTTTTTGCTGATCGACAACGAAAAGGGCGCGGTGACCGAATTCCCCGCCGCCGCCGAGCTGGCCGCCGCCTGAGCGCATACCGATTAGCCATACGCAATGCTCTGGGCCGTCTTCACGCTGATCGCCGCGGCGGCGCAGACCGCGCGCAATGCCATGCAGCGCGAGCTGACCGCGACGCTCGGGACGGTCGGCGCCACCCATGTGCGTTTTCTGTTCGGATTTCCGTTCGCGCTGGTGTTCCTGGCCGGCGTCATGCTCGCGAGCAGCTATGGCCTGCCGCATCCGGGTTTCGCGTTCTGGCCGTGGATAATCGCCGGCGCGTTCACCCAGATCGCCGCGACGGCGACCATGCTCTCGGTCATGGGCGAGCGCTCCTTCGTGGTGGCTTACGCCTATATCAAGACCGAGCCGGTGCATGTCGCGTTGTTCGGCCTGATTTTCCTCGGCGACAAAATCACGACGCTTTCGGGGGCGGCGATACTGATCGCCACCGCCGGCGTGATTGTGATCTCGCTCAAGCCGAGCTCCGGCCAAGTCAGCACCACGCGATCAACGGCGGTTGGGCTGCTGTCAGGCGCGCTGTTCGCGCTGTCCGCCATCGGCTATCGCGGCGCCATCCTGTCGCTGCATCTGCCGCATTTCGTGATGGCGGCGACCTTCACGCTGGCGGTCGGCCTTGTGATGCAGGCGGCGCTGCTGACCGCCTATCTAGCGCTGCGCGACCCGAAAGTGCTGCGCGCCATCGCGAAAGCCTGGCAGCCATCGCTGTTCGCCGGTTTTATGGGCGCCTTCGCTTCGGAGTTCTGGTTCCTCGGTTTCGCCATCGCCAGCGCGGCCAACGTGCGAACGCTGGCGCTGGTCGAGGTATTGTTCGCGCAAGGCGTGACGCACTTCGTGTTCAAGCAGCCTACCACGGCGCGCGAAGGTGCCGGCATCGTGCTGGTGGTGCTCGGCGTCGCGCTCCTGGTGTGGGCGTACTAGATTTCATCGTCCCTACCGAGCGAAGAGAGGGCCGGGACCCATACTCCGCAGCCGATCGGATAGCTAATTCCGCTCGTCCGGCAAGATCGGCAGCGGATGGAATTCGATGCCTTCCTCGGCCAGCGCCTTGGCTTCGGCGGGCGAGGCCTCACCGTAGATCGAGCGGTGCTCGGTCTCGCCGTAATGCATCTTGCGCGCTTCCTCGGGAAACTTCGCGCCGACATAATCGGCATTCTTGGTGAGGTGCTCGCGCAGTTCCTTGATCTTGGCGCGCAATTCCTGTTCCTGCGGCGCGATCATCGCGACCGGCGCTTTTTCGGGCGCAGCCGCGGCAGCCGGCGTCTCGGCCGGCGTCTCGCGCTTGCGGCTGCCTGCGAGCCGCGGCGCCATGATCGCCTTCTCGACCTTGGCCGAGCCGCAATGCGGGCAGGCGATCAGCTTGCGCTTGACCTGCTTGTCGTAGGCTGCGGAATCCTGGAACCAGCTTTCGAAGTCATGGCCCTTCTCGCACACCAGCGCGTAGCGGATCATTTGGTGCCCCTGACCATATGCAGGTGCGTTAGCTCCGCCATCGGCTCGACAATCTCGAAACGCCGGCCGTGCTGCAGTGACGGGATTCGGGCGCGCGCTTTCGCGACTTCCGCCAGATCGATTTCGGCCATCACGACGCCCGGCTCGCTGCCGCCTTCCGCCAGGACGCGGCCCCACGGGTCGACGATCAGCGAATGGCCAAAGGTCTCGCGCCCGTTTTCATGCTTGCCGCCCTGCGCGGCGGCGAACACGAAACAGCCGTTCTCGATGGCGCGCGCGCGGATCAGCACATGCCAGTGCGCCTCGCCTGTCTGCTGGGTGAATGCGGAGGGGATTGTCAGCATGGTGGCGCCGGCTTCCGCCAGCGCGCGGTAGAGCGCCGGGAACCGCAGGTCGTAGCAGATCGTCAGTCCGAGCCGGCCCCAAGGCAGATCGCTCAGCACCGCCTGTTCGCCCGGCCGGTAGGTGCGCGAACTCGCGATAACTCTCGCCGTCGGCGAGATCGACGTCGAACATGTGGATCTTGTCGTAGCGCGCGGCGATCTCGCCTTTCGGATCGATCAGAAACGAGCGGTTCGCGGCGCGGTCGGGCGAAATCTTGATCGCGAGCGAACCGGCATGAATATAAATTCCGAGCTTGCGCGCCAGCTCGCGCAAGGTGGCGAGCGAGGTGTCAGCGTCTTCCTCCACGATGGTGGCGAACAGCCGCTCGCGCTTGACCTCCATGATGTTGGTCATTTCCGGCGTCAGCACGTATTCGGCGCCGGCCGATTTCGCCTCGCCGATCATGCGCACGGCGGCATCGATATTGGCGGCCGGCGTCAGACCCGCGCGCATCTGGATCATCGCGGTCTTGAAGGCGAACGTGTTCATCCCGATGCCCCTTCGCCCGCCAGCAGGGGATCGAGCTTGCCGGCGTCATTGAGCGCGTGCAGCTCGTCGCTGCCCCCGACGTGCGTGGCTCCGATGAAAATCTGCGGCACGGTCGTGCCGCCATTCGCGCGCTCGATCATTTCGTTGCGGCGCTCCCAATCGCGGCCGAGGTCGATTTCAGTGAATTCGACGCCCTTGCGTTTCAGCAGGGTCTTGGCCGCGTGGCAATAGGGGCAATAGCGGGTCGTATAAATTTCGATAAGAGCCATTTTTGTCTTTGGGCGTTCTGCGAGCCGGCCCCCGTTATATGGTGATGCGCACGGGCGCGACAACCCGGGCGAACACCAGGACGTCCACATGGGCGGCGCCGGCCCGCAACATGGCGCGGGTGCAGGTATCGACGGTGGCGCCGGAGGTGGGCACGTCGTCGATCAGCACAAGCCGGCGGCCGAGCGGCAGGACGGGCACAGCGGCGGCAATGCTACGTCGAGGGCAAGGCGCAGCGCGGCGCGTCCGCCCCGGAATTCCGTCAGCTGAGATGGCGCTTGATGCTGGCTTGCCGAGACAAGCTCGTTCATGCTGCAAATGTATCAGATGCCGTCAAACCCGACCATCTTCGACCGCAAGCTGCTGCGCAAGCGGCAACAGCGCGCGCGGGCGCTCGGCCCCGAGACCTTCCTGATCGACCGGGTCGCTGCCGAACTGGGCGAGCGGCTCGCCGTGGTGCTGCGCCGGTTCGAGCGTGCGGTCGATCTCGGCACGCCCACCGACGCGCTGCGCCGAGCGCTATTTGAAAGCGGCAAGGTCGCGACCATCGTTTCCACCACGCCGGCCGCCGGGCCGCGCGATGCGTCGTTGCGCGTCGCCGCCGACGAGGAGGCCTTGCCGTTCGCCGACGACTCGCTCGATCTCGTCGTATCCGCGCTGGCGCTGCAGTTTGTGAACGATTTGCCCGGCACGCTGATCCAGATCCGCCGCGCGCTGAAGCCGGACGGCCTGCTGCTGGCGGCCTTGGTCGGCGGCGACAGTCTTGCTGAATTGCGCGAAGCCTTCGCACAAGCCGAAAGCGAGATCGAGGGCGGCGTTTCGCCCCGTGTCGCGCCGTTCGCCGATGTGCGCGAGCTGGGCGCGCTACTGCAACGCGCCGGGCTCGCATTGCCGGTGGTCGATTCCGACCGGCTGACCGTGCGCTACCAGTCGGTGTTCGATTTGATGCGCGATCTGCGCCGCATGGGCGCGACCAATATGCTCACCGAGCGTCGCCGCACGCCGCTAAAACGCGCGACGCTACGACGGATGGCGGAGATTTACGCGCAGCGCTTCGCCGACGCTGACGGGCGCGTGCGCGCGACCTTCGAGATTGCGTGGTTGTCGGGCTGGGCACCGCACGAGAGCCAGCAGAAACCGCTCAAACCGGGCTCGGCCGTGCAGCGGCTCGCCGATGCGCTCGGCACGCGGGAAATTCCGTCCGGCGAGAAGCCGGCCCGCTAAGGCGCGCCGTCGATCGCCGCCTTCAAGTCCTGCTTCAGGCCGAGCGCGATCAGGGCCTCGGCCATGAGGAACATCGGGCCGATGAAAGCATGGAATAGATTATCGGCCAGCGCCGGGCGGCGGCCCTCCCAGGCGTGCCCGACCAGCTGAAACGCCCATCCGCCGAACGAATATCGCGAACACGCTCCACGCCGTCCCGCCGCCGGTTTTGCGGGCGATCCATTCGGCCGCCAGCAGCATCGGCAGCATCACCACGACCATGGCGAAGCCGATGACGCGATCGAGCGCGATCATTCGATCAGCGCCAGCAGCGCGACCGGCACCAGGATCGAGAACACGATCGCGCCGGGATGCCGATAAAATGCGTCGCGCGATTGCGTTCGTCGCGATGATAGCTGGCATAGATCGCGAGCTGGCGCGCGAAAAAGCCATCCAAGATGTTTTCCCGGGCGGCCTCTGGGCGCCGCCTTGCGTCAGTCTACATAATGTAGGAGCCGTGCGGCACGCCGGCGCGCCCGGTAGGGGAACTTCCGTCTGGAGACAAGCCGGACCGCTGACGCCAATCGTCAGTTAAAGCCGTTGGAGACGCTCATATACATGCCGTTGAGCTGCGTCCCATGGCCATGACCACGGCGATGATGGCGGCGGGGATGCCGGTGGCGATCAGCGCTTATTCGATGGCGGTGGCGTCGCTGTCGTCGCGGAAGAATTCGCGGAAGCTACGCATCGATCGGGACCTACTCATGGACGCTTCCTATTCAGTCGTTGATCGGCCGATCACAAAAGTGCCATCAGGTGCGAAATCAGCGGAACGTCCGCCGGAGGCATTTCATAGTCCCGCAAC
Source organism: uncultured Alphaproteobacteria bacterium (assembly GCA_963709855.1). Lineage (GTDB taxonomy): Bacteria > Pseudomonadota > Alphaproteobacteria > Rhizobiales > Xanthobacteraceae > Pseudolabrys. Next base: position 48,419 of record CAVPXX010000006.1, read on the forward strand.
CGGTTCGGTTTCACCCAGGCGAGCTTCTGCCCCTCGGTTGCGGCGACTTGCCCCTCCCAGCGCCGGCAAACGTAGAGCGGCATCAGGAGATGAAAGTCGGGATAGGCGTGGCTCGCGAAAGTGAGCGGCGCGAGACAGGCCTCATTGACGACGATGCCCAGTTCCTCCTTCAACTCCCGGATCAAACTTTGCTCCGGCGCTTCGCCATCTTCGACCTTGCCGCCGGGAAATTCCCACAAGCCCGTCATCGGCTTGCCTGCGGGACGCTGTGCGATGAGCACGCGGCCGTCGGCATCGACAAGGGCGCAGGCGGCAACAAGGACGATTTTGGCGCTCACAGGCCTGCGACCTCCACCCTAGACAAGCCTTGGTTAAGACGGCGCGACCCCCGTTACGAGCGATAGTCGCCATTGATGGCGATGTATTCCTTGGTCAGGTCGCAGGTGAGCACGCGGTCGCGGCCCTTGCCCAGGCCAAGCGCAACTTTCAGGCTGATTTCCGGCTTCTTCATCGCCGCGCTCACCTCGGCCTCGTTGTAGCCGGGATCGCGCGCGCCCTTGTGCGCGACGCGGGTGCCGCCGAACCAAATCGACAATTTATCGCGATCCGCCGGCTCGCCGGCCTTGCCGACCGCCATGACGACGCGACCCCAATTGGCGTCCTCGCCGGCGATCGCCGTCTTCACCAGTGGTGAATTGGCGATCGACATGGCGACGCGCCGCGCGGAAGCCTTCGACACCGCGCCTTCCACTACGATCTCGACCAGCTTGCGGGCGCCTTCGCCGTCGCGAGCGATCTGCTCGGAGAGATTGGCCAGCACCGCTTGCAGCGCCTTTTTGAAATCCTTCAGGCGCGGATCGGCCGCGCGCGCGATGCGCGGGTTTCCGGCTTTGCCGGTTGCGAAGATCATCAGCGTATCGGAGGTCGAGGTATCGCCGTCAATAGTGACCGCGTTGAAAGTGTCGTCGACGCCGCCCTTGAGCAGCGCTTGTAACGCGGGCGCCGCAATCGCGGCATCTGTGAAGACGAAGGAGAGCATCGTCGCCATGTCGGGTGCGATCATGCCGGCGCCCTTGGCGATGCCGTTGACGGTCACCGTCATCTTGCCGATGCGCGCCGTAGCCGTCGCCACCTTCGGAAACGTGTCGGTGGTCATGATGGCGCGGGCGGCGGCGAGAAAATCGTCAGGTCTGGCGCGCGCAGCGAGGCCGTCCATCACGGGTGCGAATTTGGCGGCATCGAGCGGCTCGCCGATCACCCCGGTGGAAGCGAGGAAAATCTCGGTCGGCTTGCAGCCGGCCGCCTTGGCGGCGATCTCGGCGGTGAGCTTTGTCGCCGCCCGCCCGCTTTTTCCCGTGAAGGCATTGGCGTTGCCGGAATTGACCAGCAGCGCCCGCGCTAATCCGGATTTGAGCTGCGCGCGGCACCATTCGACCGGCGCCGAGGGGCATTTCGACTTGGTGAACACGCCGGCCGCGGCAGTGCCGGCATCGAACAGCGCAAGCAGCACGTCGGTGCGCCCGACATAGCGGATGCCGACCTCGGCGGTGGCCAGCCGCACGCCGTCGATCGCCGGCATGTCCGGCACTTGTTGCGGAGCGAGGGGGGAGATGGCGGTGGTCATCGTTACGGCCTTGTCATCACCGGGCCGGTGATCCCGATAAGGTTGGCACTAATGTGCCTACCTAAGCGAAATGGCCGGGACAAGCCCGGCCATGGCGAATTCATTTGATGAGTGCGATCGGCCTTACTTCTTCTCCGGCTCGGCGGGCTTGGCCGGCTCGGTCGGGGCCTCGGTTTTGTACATCTTCTCGATTTTGGCTTCGGCGCGCAGCTTGGTGACAAGCTCGGCCTGCGCCTTGCGTGTCACGTATTGCTCGATCTGCGGCTTGACTTCCTCGAATTTCGGTGTGGGCTTCACGCGCTTGTCCTCGACCTTGAGTACGTGCCAGCCAAACTGGGTCTTCACCGGCTCGGACATTTGGCCCTTCTCCAGCTTGAAGGCGACGTCAGAGAACTCCGGCACCATCTGCTCCTTGGCGAAATAGCCGAGGTCGCCGCCATTGGCCTTGCCAGACGGGTCTTCGGTGACCTCGGCCGCGACCTTGGCGAAATCCTCGCCCTTCTTCAGACGCGCGATGATCGCGTTGATCTTGTCCTCGGCGTCCTTGCTCGCCTTCTCGTCGCCCGGCGCGGCGCGGATCAGGATATGGCGGGCGTGCACCTCCTGCTCCTGCCCCATCTGCTTGACGGCTTCGTCATAGACCTTGTGCATGGCGTCGTCGGTGAGCGCTTCCTTGCCGACCGATTGCAGCAACCGCTCCATCAGCAGCTTGTTGCGGGCAAAGGCGACCTTGCGCTCGAAGGAGGCCGAGTCGCCCATCTTCTTGTCCTCGGCCGCCTTCGACACCAGGATCATGTCGGCCACGAACTGCACCAGGTAGTCCTGCTTGGCCGCCGGCGACATCGGCGGGATCTGGCCCGCCTCCTCCTCGGCCACGGCAAGGTCGCTCTGGTGGATCTCGGTACCGTTGACCTTGGCAATGAGCGGGTCTTTGTCCTGCGCTGCGACGGGGCCCGCCGCCGCCAGCAGCAGCGCCAGGGTGGCCGCGATGATGCCGGCCCGGCCGGCGAAAAGGGAAATCGTCATGGCGCTGTCCTTGGGATTGGATTGGTCCGCAAGACCTGCGGACGGCGGCGGACTTGTCACCCAACAACCGTGGCTTTGCAATGGCGGAGGGGCGCAATGGTCCTAACGTCCGCGTGAGTGGGCCAGGTTAAGGCCGCCACAAGGCGCCAATTGACAACAATCCGACCCCCTCCTATCTCTCCGCTAACCTCGGCTGGTTAAGCTTTGTAGGCGCGTTCGCGTCGAATTTGCCCGAAAAGTGCCGTATTTCCGGAGTGCCGGAAGCAAAATCCGGCCGTGGCGGCGTGCTAGAAGCGCCAGGCCTCAATGAGGAGCCCCCCGTATGATCGGCGTCGTTGCCCGCAAGCTGTTCGGCTCCGCCAATGAACGGCGGATTCGCAGCTATCAGCCGCGGGTGGCCGAGATCAATGCGCTGGAAAAGGAACTGGAAGCGCTCTCCGACGAGGCGCTGCGGGCCCGCACCGACGAATTCAAGAAGCAGGTCGCCGACGGCGCCTCGCTAGACGACATTCTGGTGCCGGCCTTCGCCACCGTGCGCGAGGCGGCAAAGCGCACCATCAGCCAGCGCCATTTCGACGTGCAGTTGATCGGCGGCATGATCCTGCACGAAGGCAAGATCGCCGAGATGAAGACCGGCGAAGGCAAGACGCTGGTCGCCACGCTCGCGGTCTATCTCAACGCCTTGTCCACGCGCGGCGTGCACGTGGTCACCGTCAACGACTACCTAGCCAAGCGCGACGCCGAATGGATGGGGCAGATCTATAATTTCCTCGGCCTTAGCGTCGGGGTGATTGTGCATGGGCTCGACGACGAGCAGCGCAAGAAGGCCTACGACTGCGACGTCACGTACGGCACCAATAACGAGCTCGGCTTCGACTATCTGCGCGACAACATGAAGTACCGGCTGGAGGACATGGTCCAGCGCGGCCACATCTTCGCCATCGTCGACGAAGTGGACTCGATCCTGATCGACGAAGCGCGCACGCCGCTGATTATTTCAGGCCCGCTCGACGACCGCAGCGAATTCTACAATACCATCGATAGCTACATCCCCGCGCTCGACAAGACCGACTACGAGGTCGACGAGAAGCAGCGCACGGTGACGCTGACTGAAGCCGGCATGGAGAAGCTCGAGCAGCGGCTGCGCGCGGCCGGCCAGCTCAAGGGCGAGTCGCTCTACGACGTCGAGAACGTCTCCGTCGTCCACCACGTCAATCAGGCGCTGCGCGCGCACAAGCTGTTCCAGCGCGACAAGGACTACATCGTGCGCAATGGCGAGGTGGTAATCATCGACGAGTTCACCGGCCGCATGATGCCGGGTCGGCGCTATTCGGAAGGGCTGCATCAGGCGCTCGAAGCGAAAGAGCATCAACCGATCCAGCCGGAGAACCAGACGCTCGCCTCGATCACCTTCCAGAACTATTTCCGCATGTACGAGAAGCTTGCCGGAATGACCGGCACGGCGCTCACCGAGGCCGACGAGTTCCTCGACATCTACAATCTCGATGTGCTGGAAGTGCCCACCAACATGCCGCTGGTGCGCATCGATGACGACGACGAGGTCTATCGCACCGCCAAGGAAAAATACCGTTCCATCATTACGCTGATCGAGGACTGCAAACAGCGCGGCCAGCCGGTGCTGGTCGGCACGACGTCGATCGAGAAATCCGAGCAGCTCGCCGACATGCTGCGCGAAGCCGGCTGGGAGGCGCACGACTTTACCGATCCCAACGCATTCGCCGCGCTCTATTCTGGCGACGACGGCGCCAGCAAGACCAAGGTGTTCGCCATCCTCAACGCCCGCTACCACGAGCAGGAGGCCTACATCGTGGCGCAGGCCGGCGTGCCGGGCGCGATCACCATCGCCACCAACATGGCCGGCCGCGGCACCGACATCCAGCTCGGCGGCAATGCCGACATGCGCATCCGCCAGGAGATCACCGACATCACCGATTGGGCCGAGCGCGACAAGGATCCGCGCGCCGCGGCGATCCGCGAGCAGGTGGCCCGTCTCAAGCAGAAGGCGCTTGCGGCCGGCGGCCTGTTCGTGCTCGGCACCGAGCGGCACGAGAGTCGGCGCATCGACAACCAGTTGCGCGGCCGCTCCGGCCGCCAGGGCGACCCCGGCCATTCTAAGTTCTTCCTGTCGCTGGAAGACGACTTGATGCGCATCTTCGGCTCTGACAAGCTCGATGGCATGCTGCAGAAGCTCGGCCTCAAAGAGAACGAGGCGATTGTCCATCCCTGGATTAACAAGGCGCTGGAGAAGGCACAGCAGAAGGTCGAGGCGCGCAACTTCGACATCCGCAAGAACCTGCTCAAGTTCGACAATGTGATGAACGACCAGCGCACGGTAATCTTCAAGGAGCGGCTCGATCTGATGCGCGACGAGGCGGTGGACGAAACCGTCGCCGGCATGCGCCATTCGGTGGTCGAGGATCTGGTCGCCAAGCATATCCCGGCCAACGCCTATGCCGAGCAGTGGGACATCGCCGGCCTCGACCAGGCGCTGCGCGACGTGCTCACGCTCGACCTGCCGGTGAAAGACTGGGCCAAGGAAGAAGGCATCGCCGACGAGGAAGTGCGCGACCGCATCGAGCGCCGCGCCGACGAGCACATGGCGGGCAAAGTGGCCAAATGGGGCCCCGATGTCATGCGCTACGTCGAGAAATCGATCCTGCTGCAGACGCTCGACCATCTCTGGCGCGAGCATCTGGTGATGCTGGAGCATCTGCGCCAGGTGGTCGGCCTGCGCGGTTACGGCCAGCGCGATCCGCTCAACGAGTACAAGGCGGAAGCTTTCAGTTTGTTCGAGGCGATGATGGCGCGCCTGCGCGAGGCGGTTACCGGGCAGTTGATGCGCGTGGAGATCGTGCAGCAGCAGCCGGCGGAAGAGCCCCCGCAGCAACTCCCCTATATGGAAGCGCACAAGGTCGATCCGGCAACCGGTGAGGACGAGATGGCGCCTGCGCTGGCGCCGATGCTGGTCGGCAACGGCAATGGCGCGCATGGTGGAGTGCAGGCCGAGCGCAATCCGAAAGACCCCGCGAGTTGGGGCAAGGTCGGCCGCAACGAGCCATGTCCCTGCGGCTCCGGCAAGAAGTTCAAGCACTGCCACGGCAAGTACGCATGACCCTTCGTTTCCCCTCTCCCACAACGGGAAGAGAGTGCGCGGCGCGTGCAGCGCCCGCCATCCGCCGCTTCCAGCGCATGGTGCAAGCGGCAGCCTTGCAATAGTATTTGCCGATGACCGTGGTCGGGGATCGCCCACGCCTGACGCCGCAGGCCGACGCCGAAGGCTGGCTCGTGGCATTCGAAGCGGCCTTGCTGTCGCACGATGCCGCGGTGGCGGCCGAGATGTTCCTGGCCGACGGCCTCTGGCGCGATGTGCTGGCCTTTACTTGGAACATTAGCTGACGCCGTAGGACCTCATGACCTGGCGAAGTTGCGGAGGCGTGCCGATCTCCTGGCCGGACGGCTTGTATTCGATATCGTCGCCGTAAGGAAAACTGACCGGATCGAAGACGTGGGCGTGGCAATCGATCTTCGGTTCTTTGAAAATGCTCATCCAGCGCGTTCGCTTTTCAGCTTCTGCGCCAGATTTTTCCGGAACGCCCGGTCGCGCTTGAGATGCCACTCGCGGCTCATGGCTTCGCGCCGCGTCGAAAACCATTCCGAATGCAGCAGCACCCAGGTGCGCCCGCGCGTCGCGCGCGCGCCCTTGCCGGAATTATGCTGCGCCAGGCGCCTTGCGACGTCACTTGTCCAGCCGACATAGGTTAGGTGCCGAGCTTCGGTGCGGGTGCCAAGAACATAGACGAAGCAGTCCATGCGTCGTCCGGTTCGCGCTCAAAGCGCGCTGCTTAGCGCAGCGCTGTCCATCGGCTCTCGAACGAGCCGGCCGGAACCACCGGCTGCGCGCCCGACAGCAGGCCGTTGTTGTTCGCGGGCGGCGGCGACGAATACGCAGTGCGCATTTCCGGCGCGGGCGGCGTTGCACCTTTGCGGGCTTGCTGGACAGCCGGCGCCGGCGTGGAGATGTCTGTCGCCACTGCCTTCGGCTTGGCCGGCGCCGCTTCATGCGGCTTGGACGGCGCCGAGGCGGTGCGCATAGGGACGGCGCGTTTCAGTTTCGCGGCCATTTCGGTATTGCTGCTGCGCAAGGCGACCGCCTGGCTCTCCGCCGGCTGGGCTTGCGCCGGTGAGCCGCTGAACATATTGCCGAGCAGGCCCGCGATCGCTTTCGGCTGCTCGGGCGGCGCTTCGCCTTCCTTGGCTTGCGGCGCCGGCGGCGGCAAGCTCGCCATCGCCGCGGGCTGGCTGGTCGGCGCCGGCCGCGTCGCCTCGGCAGTCACTGCCGGCAGTTTGGAAGTGCGCGGCAGCGCGCCAGGCGCGGTCGCGACTTTGATTAGTCGACCGTTGTTGTCATACTCTTCCTGGGTGCCGAGCTTCGACGCAAACACCGGGTTCATGCCGCCGTCGCCGACGCGGAACGGCACCACGGCGACGTCGCGCGCGATGTAAGTAGCCATCTGAATCTGCTCTTGCCGCCGATGATCGAGCACCGCGTCGGCGACCGCCGGATCGAGCCGGTAGACCGGGCACTTGCCGCGCGGACTGAAGTTGAGCGGCTTAGTGGAATTTTCCGGCGGGGCGGCATCGAACACGTAATGCTTGTCACACACGGCCACCTTCGGCTCCTGATGGGTGGCTTCGAAATCGTCGTAGCCTTCCTTCAGCATCTTCCAGAACGCGAAGTTCGAATTATTGCGGTGCTTGGCCATGTTCAGCGCAGTCATGCGGAACGGAAAGGCCTCGAGCTGGAAGTTCTTCTGCCCGCCGAAGAACAATTCGCGCGCCAGCGCATAGATTTCCTGGATCTGCTCGTCGGTCATCGCGTAGCAGCCGCGCGACGAGCAGTCGCCATGCACCATTAATTCGGAGCCGGTGTAGCCCCAGGCGCGGTCGTAGGCGTTCGGGAAGCCGGTGTTGAAGGCGAGGTAGTAATTCGAAGCCGGATTCATCTGCCCGGGTGTGATGGTGTAGAAGCCCTCGGGCGCCTGGCGATCGCCTTCCTTCTTCTTCGGGCCGAGATCGCCCGACCAACGGCAGATCGGATAGGTCTTCAACAGGGCGAATTCGCCGTCGCGGGTTTTCTTCCAGATCTCCATCTCCGCCTCTTCCTTGAAGATGCGGGCGAGGATCGGAGAATCCTTATCCATCTGCTTCGCCTCGATCTCGGCGAGCGTCTTTTCGGAAAGCGGGGCTTGCGAGCGACCGCTGGGGACCACGCTGTCAGGGTTGCAGCCCGCAAGCGCAATTGCTGCGGCTACAGCCGCAGAGACCAGCAGGGCGCGGACAAGCGGTCGGTTCAAATGTGGTACTCCCCGAAGGGGCGGGCCCTCATTGAGTAATCGTTATCCATAAGATGTGGCATCCGCAAGGCAATCTAGAGCGCCTGTGAGTACCGGTAAGCCTATGGTGAACCAAAAGTAAACGTCGAAAAAGCTATGAGAATTCAAACTCCTGGGCTAGCCGAAACGCAATGCCACGCGACGCCAGAGGCCTTAAGCGGGCGTGCGGCCCATCGCAAGGAACTTCTCGCGCCGCTGCCGGCGCACCGTTTCACGGTCCAGCGGCCGCAATTCGGCAAGCGCATTGGCGATCGCCTCGCCGGTGACGGCGATGGCAGCGGCGGCATCGCGATGGGCGCCGCCGGCCGGCTCCGGCACCACGGTATCGATTACCCCGAAGCGCACCATGTCCTGGGCGGTGATCTTCAAGTTGGTGGCCGCGTCCTGCGCCTTAGCGGGGTCGCGCCAAAGGATCGAGGCAGCGCCTTCCGGGGAGATCACCGAATAGATGGCGTGCTCTAGCATCAACACGCGGTTGGCGGTGGCGATGGCGATGGCGCCGCCCGATCCCCCTTCGCCAACAATGACGGCGATATTGGGTATGCCGAGCCCAAGGCAGGCGTCGGTCGAGCGCGCGATGGCCTCGGCCTGGCCGCGCTCTTCCGCGCCGATCCCGGGATAGGCGCCGGCAGTATCCACCAGCGCGATCACCGGAATGCCAAAGCGGTCGGCCATTTCCATCAGCCGCACGGCCTTGCGGTATCCTTCGGGCTTAGCCATGCCGAAATTGTGCTTAATGCGGCTCTCGGTGTCGGAGCCCTTTTCGTGGCCGATGATGCAGACGCTTTCGCCGCGGAAGCGGCCGAAGCCGCCGACGATGGCCGCGTCGTCGCCGAATTTGCGGTCGCCGGCGAGTGGGATGAAATTGCCGATCAGGCCTGCGATATAGTCGAGGCAATGCGGCCGCTGCGGATGGCGCGCAACTTGCGTCTTCTGCCAGGGCGTCAAGTCGGCGTAAAGCTCCTTGAGCGCGAGCGCCGCTTTCACCTCAAGCCGGCTGATCTCCTCGCCGACGGCGACCGCGCTACCGCTCTCGCCCATGGCGCGCAATTCCTCGACCTTGGCCTCCAGTTCGGCCACCGGTTTTTCGAAGTCGAGATAGCTGCGCATGAAATCCAGGCTTGGGGTGCGATCGGGGGCGTAGTGACGCGGGCGAAGCCTCTAAGTCAAGCAAACGGGTTAATATGGTTTTTACGGCCGCTTCTGGCTAGCCATCCGTCAGCGGATGCAGGTCGCGCACCAGCGCTTTCAGCCGCTCTTCCAGTACATGGGTGTAGATCTGCGTGGTCGAGATGTCGGCATGCCCGAGTAGGGTCTGCACCACGCGCAAATCGGCGCCGTTATGCAGGAGATGGCTGGCAAACGCATGGCGCAGCACGTGCGGACTTAAGCGCGCCGGCGCGATGCCGCAGGCCGACCCGAGCGCCTTCAGTTCGCGGGCGAAATGCTGGCGGGTGAGGTAGCCCTGCTCGCCGAACGACGGGAACAGCCATTTCGATGGCGCGTCGCGCTCGGTGCCGGCACGCAGCTTGAGATAGTCTGCCATGGCGCGCTTGGCCGCCTGGTTGAGTGGCACCAGCCGCTCCTTGCCGCCCTTGCCGCGCACGACCAACATTCTTTGATCGCGCCGCGCGGCCGCGGCCGGCAACGCTACCAGTTCGGACACGCGCAGGCCGGTGGCGTAGACGACTTCGAGCAGGCACAGCAGCCGCGCCGCGCGCAGACGGGCGGCCCGCGGCTGCTTGCCGTCTTCCATGTCTTCGCGCGCCTGCGCCAGGAGGCGGTCAACCTCGGCGATCGAGAGCACCTTCGGCAGCGCACGCCCGCGCTTGGGCCCCTCCAGCACGGCGGCTGGATCGTCGCTGCGTTTTCCTTCCGCGTAGAGGAAACGATAAAGCTGGCGCACCGCCGACAAGCGCCGGGCCAGCGACGAGGCCTTGAAGCCGCGCTCGGCGAGCACGCCGAGAAATCCGCGCAAGTCGTCGGTGTCGGCACCGGCAATCGTGCGGCCGGCGGCGCGCAGATGCGCGGCGAGATCGGCGAGATCGTTGCGATAGGCGCAGAGGGTATTTTCGCCGGCGCCACGCTCGGCCGCCAGCATGTCGAGGAACAGCTCGACCAGCGCTTCGTCGGATGCTCGGCGGGCCATCGCCTGGCGCGGTCCGGCGCTAGGGTTTCTTGAGGAATTTGTCGGGTGGAATCGTCACCACGATCTCGCGCGGAGAGTATTTCACGAAATTGGCGAGCGAGAACACCGCGACATAGCCGATCCCGCCGATAAGGCCGACGTATACCAGAAATCTGAACAGGCTCGGCATGGTCGAAGTCCGGCGGCCCGCGCCAAACGGGCGAAATTCGCGTGTGTCGGCCGGGTTCCTTAACTAGCGTTAACACCCGCCCACGCGGTTGTCTCAATTGCTGGTATATGGAACCGTGGCGTCAATTTGGAACTCTAGCATGCCTAACAGAGCCATTCAAAAAGCGGGGGAAAACGGATCGGAATCGGCGATCGTGCGCGCGCTCGGCAGTCGTTCCATCGTACTGGTCGGCATGATGGGCGCCGGCAAGTCGTCGGTCGGCCGCAGGCTGGCCGGCCGGCTCGGCATTGCCTTCGTCGATGCCGATACCGAGATCGAAAGCGCCGCCGGCATGACCATTCCGGAAATCTTCGCCAAGCACGGCGAGCCCTATTTCCGCGCCGGCGAGGCGCGCGTGATAGCCCGGCTACTGGACAACGGCCCGCAGGTATTGGCGACCGGCGGCGGCTCGATCATGGACCAGCACACTCGCGACCTGATCCATATCAAAGGCATCTCGGTCTGGCTGAAGGCCGATCTCGATGTGCTGATGAAGCGCACCAAGCGGCGCAGCGACCGCCCGCTGGCGGAAAAGATCAAGGATTTGCTGCCGCTGCGTGAGCCGGCCTATGCGCAGTCCGACATCGTCGTGCAGTCGCGCGACGAGCCGCACGATAATATCGTCGACGAAATCATCGCCAAGCTGGCCAAGCCGCTCGACATCGCGGAGGGCAAGCCATGACCGCGCCATTGCGCCATGCCGAGCCGATCGTGGTGCCGGTCGCGCTGGGTGCACGCGCTTACGACATCGTCATCAGCCGCGGACTGATCGCGAGCCTCGGCGAGCGCATCAAGGCGCTACGGCCGGGCGCCAAGACCGCGATCGTCACCGACGCCACCGTGGCCAAACGCCATCTCGGCGCCGCCGAAACCGCGCTCAAGGCAGCCGGCATCGAGAGCTCGGCCATCGTGGTGCCGGAAGGCGAGGGCTCCAAGAGCTACGCGACGTTCGAGACCGTGTGCGAGGCCATTATCGCGGCCCGTATCGAGCGCGGCGATCTGGTGATCGCGCTTGGCGGCGGCGTGATCGGCGATCTCGCCGGCTTCGCGGCGGCAAGCGTGCGGCGCGGCCTCGACTTCGTGCAGGTGTCGACAACTCTCCTAGCGCAAGTCAATTCATCGGTTGGCGGCAAGACCGGCATCAATTCCCGCCATGGCAAGAACCTGGTCGGCGCCTTCCATCAGCCGATTTTGGTTATCACCGACACGGCGCTGCTCGACACGCTGCCGCAACGCGAATTCCGCGCCGGCTATGCCGAGGTCGCGAAATACGGGCTACTCGGCGACGCCGCGTTCTTCACCTGGCTGGAGGCGAACTGGCAGGAGGTGTTCTCCGGTGGGCCGGCGCGCGAGCACGCCATCGCGGTCTGCTGCCGCGACAAGGCCGGCATCGTGGCGCGCGACGAGCGCGAAACCGGCGAGCGCGCGCTGCTCAATCTCGGCCACACCTTCGGTCACGCGCTGGAAGCCGGCGTCGGCTTCTCCGGCCGCTTGCTGCACGGCGAGGCGGTGGCGCTAGGCATGGTGCTGGCGTTTGACTTCTCGGCCCGCAAGGGCCTGATCGGCGAAGCCGATTCCGCGCGGGCGCGCACTCATCTTGCATCGGTCGGCCTGCCCACCCATCTCAAGGATGTCCCCGGCGGCGTACCGGGCATCGACGCGCTGATGGACCTGATCGCGCAAGACAAGAAAGTGAAGCGCGGAAAGCTCACCTTTATCCTGGTGCGCGGCATCGGCCAGGCCTTCATCGAGAATGACGTCAGTGCAGCCGAAGTGCGGGCCTTCATGGCCGATAAACTTTCCAGCGCATGATCCTGAAAAGTGGGGACCGGTTTTCGGAAAAGATCATGCGCCGAGAATGAATCTGATGACCGCGAACGACTGGTTCTCTCTCGTTATAGTGTTGGTGTGCCTGCTGTTGTCGGCGTTTTTCGCTGGCAGTGAGACTGCGCTCACCGCCTCCTCACGCGCCAGCATGGCGCGGCTGGAAAAGCAGGGAGACAAGCGCGCCGGCATCGTCAACCGCCTGCTGGATCAGCGCGAACGGCTGCTCGGCGCGCTGCTATTCGGCAACAACGCGGTTAACATCGCCGCCTCGGCGCTAGCGACCGGGATACTGTTGGCCTGGTTCGGCAAGGCCGGTGTGGTTTACGCCACAGTAGTTATGACCGTGGTTGTGGTCGTGTTCTCGGAAATCCTGCCGAAGACCGCGGCGTTCAACGCGCCCGACCGCATCGCGCTCGCGGTGGCGCGGCCGATGCATTGGTTCGTCAAATTATTCGGCCCGGTGCTGATGGCGATCGAGGCGCTCGTGCGCTGGTTGCTCAAATTCGTCGGCATCATCGTCGGGGAGGATCATAACGTGCTGTCGGCGCACGAGGAATTGCGCGGAACCGTCGATCTGCTTCACAGCGAAGGCGGCGTGGAGACGCTCGACCGCGACATGTTCGGCGGCGTGCTTGATCTGCGCGAGCTGGTGGTGTCCGACGTGATGATCCATCGGACCAACATGATCACGCTCGACGCCGACGATAAGCCGGAAGATCTTGTTAACACGGTGATCGCCTCGCCGGTGACGCGGCTGCCACTTTGGCGCGGCAATCCAGAAAATATCGTCGGCGTTCTGCACGTAAAGGATTTGCTGCGCGCGCTACACGCGGTGGACGGCGACGCCTCTAAGGTTGACATCGCCGCGCTAATGGTGCCGCCATGGTTCGTGCCGGAAACGCGGCCCGTGTCGGAGCAGCTCAAGGCGTTTCGCCGCCGCAAGACGCCGTTCGCGCTGGTGGTGGACGAATATGGCGAAGTCGAAGGCCTGGTCACGCTCGAGGATATTCTGGAGGAGATCGTCGGCGACATCACCGATGAGCACGACGTCGCCATGCCGGGCGTGCGGCGCCAGCCGGATGGCTCGGTCAATGTCGACGGCGCGGTGCCGATCCGCGACCTCAATCGCGTGATGGATTGGAATCTGCCGGACCAGGAGGCGACCACCATCGCGGGACTTGTCATTCACGAGGCGCGCTCGATCCCCGAAGTGGGTCAGAGCTTCACCTTCCACGGTTTCCGCTTCCGCGTGCTGCGCCGCGAGCGCAATCGCATCACCGCGCTGCGCATCCAGCCACTGCCACGCAAGCCGACGGCGACGGCGAGTTAGATTGCTTATTTATGAATTGCGAATACCGGAATTGACGCCGCATTCGAAAAACCGATCTCGGGCTGTTCGCCGAGGCGGCTAATGGTTACTACCAATTCCAGGTTCCGGTTGCAGTGTGGACTGAAATTAGGCGCGCTATTGGTTCCCTGCAGCATCGCCTCCCCGCCAAATGGCCTTCCGGGCGTCTTAGGCTGATCCGGCTGCGTGTCTCCATCACTATGTCAGACTACATATGCTGAAGCCCGCATTTGCGTTCCGAGTAAAATGAGCAAAATCAGACTATTCCACCAAAATCCCGTTGATGCCTTTGTGCGCGCGAGCCGGCAATGCGGGCGAGGTGAACCATCATCGTGCATACCCGGCACCGGTCCAGCCATGACGAGTCTAGACGCCTTCCCCCGGCGCGGCGGCGTGGATGGCGAGCGCGTGGATGCCGCCCGCAAGTTCTTCCGAAAGTTTTCCATTAATTAAGCGGTGGCGCTCGAGTTCGGGTCTTACCTTTGAACGCCTCCGCTACGATATAGATCTTGAAATGAGTTTGCCCGCCCGGCCGGTGCCCGGCATGGCCTTTGTGTTGGTGCGATTCGTCCACCACCTTGAGGCTTTGCGGCCCGAAAGCCTCGGTCAACTTCTGTGTGATCAGATCGGCGGTTCGCATGTTGCTCGCTTAGGTGAGGGCCGCCTGCGGGTCAATGCCTGCTTCGCGGCAATTCAAGGGCATCCCAGCAATGTCAAGCCTTGAAGGTGACATGCGCAAAAGCGCATAATGTTTGGTCATGAAATTCGACTCGCCTCTTTTTGATCGCGTCCGCGTCAAGCCGGACAAGGACCGCCGCCCGAAAACCAGCGGGCCGGCTTGCCAATGGGCGGGCTGCAAGGAGAAGGCCACCCATCGCGCGCCCAAGGGCCGCGAGAACGAAAAGGACTACTGGCGCTTCTGCCTCGAGCACGTGCGGCAATACAATCAGTCGTACAATTTCTTCAAGGGCATGAACGACGCCGCGGTGATGGCCTACCAGAAAGACGCCATCACCGGCCACCGCCCAACCTGGAAAATGGGAACCGGCAAGCGCAACACGCGCCCGGATTTTCGCGCCTTCGGCGCCGGCGGCGATCCGTTCAGCCTGTTCGGCGACGGCCTGCGCGCCGAGCAGCGGGCGCGCGCAGAGACTGCCCGGCCGATCCGCAATGCCGAACGCAAGGCGCTCGACACGCTTGGGCTCGACATCGACGCCACCCCGCATCAGGTGAAGATGCGCTTCAAGGAACTGGTGAAACGCCACCATCCCGACACGAATGGCGGCGATCGCTCGACCGAGAACCGGCTGATCGAGGTCATCCAGTCGTATAACTATTTGAAATCGGTCGGTTTCGGCTGAGCCAATATCGGGCAGTGCGTTAGCGGGCGTCTGACGCCGCTTGTGTGCCATTTCTCATTCGCGCTGCATTCTTAGCGCACAGCGTGTTTTATGAGTCCACGCCCTAACCCCGTGGCTGGCCCCGCAAGCAACCCAGCCCCGCCTTCTGCTCAGGCCTCGTCGTACCTATCTCATTGATATTATTGATGGTGCCATTCGCCACCGGCGGGTTTTTCGCGGGCGATCCGTCTGCTAAGTTGCCGTGCAATCAGCCGGACCGGACGAGTCGGGGCGTAAACAGGCTTCGGGATATCGCGAAGCCACGGAGGTTCAATTGAATGCTGCAACTGAAGAAATCGCCGGCCTGCCTGACATGAAAGTGTCGATCCGGCAGCAATTCGGGATTGACAGCGATATGGAAGTGCCGGCCTATTCCAAGGCCGACGAGCACGTGCCCGACATCGATCCCGATTACCGTTTCGACCGGCCGACCACGCTCGCCGTTCTCGCCGGCTTTGCCAAGAACCGCCGCGTCATCGTCACCGGCTATCACGGCACCGGCAAGTCCACCCATATCGAGCAGGTGGCAGCGCGGCTGAACTGGCCCATGGTGCGCGTCAACCTCGACAGCCACATCAGTCGCATCGACCTGATCGGCAAGGATGCCATCGTAATCAAGGACGGTAATCAGGTGACAGAGTTCCGCGACGGCATTCTGCCCTGGGCCTATCAGCACAACGTCGCGCTCTGCTTCGACGAATACGACGCCGGCCGGCCAGACGTAATGTTCGTGATCCAGCGCGTGCTGGAGTCCTCAGGCCGGCTCACGCTGCTCGACCAGAGCCGCGTGATCAAGCCGCATCCGGCGTTCCGCCTGTTCGCCACCGCCAACACCATCGGCCTCGGCGACACCTCCGGCCTCTATCACGGCACCCAGCAGATCAATCAGGCGCAGATGGATCGCTGGTCGATCGTCACCACGCTCAACTATCTGCCGCATGACAACGAGGTGGAGATAGTGCTGGCCAAGGCCAAGCACTATCGCAACGAGCAGGGCCGCGACGTTATCAACAAGATGGTGCGCGTTGCCGACTTGACGCGCAACGCCTTCATGAACGGCGACATCTCGACCGTGATGAGCCCGCGCACGGTGATTACCTGGGCGGAGAATTCCGAGATCTTCAACGATATCGGTTTCGCATTCCGGCTCACCTTTCTGAACAAGTGCGACGAGCTGGAGCGGCCGATCGTGGCCGAGTTCTATCAGCGCTGCTTCGGCGTCGAGCTGCCGGAGAGCTCGGTGAACGTGGCGCTGTCCTAAAGATTACCTCTCTCCGCCAGCGGGGAAAGGGAGAAGAGCCATGGCCTCCAACATCAGAAGCAAACCGTCGTCGAAGGACTCGCCGACCGAACCGTTTAAGCGGGCGGTCACCGGTTGCTTGCGCGCGATCGCGCGCAAGCCGGAGTTGGAGGTTTCCTTCGCCGCCGAGCGTCCCGGCCTGATGGGCGGCAAAGTGCGGCTGCCGGAGCCGCCGCGCAAGCTCAGCAAGGGTGAGGCTGCGATCGTGCGCGGTCATGCCGATGCCATTGCATTGAGAATTGCCTGCCACGATCCGGCGGTGCATCGCCGTCTGCAGCCCGGCGGCCAGCAGGCGCGCGCGGTTTTCGAGGCCGTGGAGCAGGCGCGCGTCGAGGCGATCGGCGCGCGGCGCATGGATGGCGTTGCCAAGAATCTGACCGCGATGCTGGACGAGCGCTTTCACCGCGGAAAATTCGACGACATCACGGAGCGCGCCGACGCGCCGATCGAGGACGCGCTGGCGCTCCTGGTGCGCGAGCGCCTCACCGGCATGGCGCCGCCGCCGGCGGCCAAGAAGTTGGTCGATCTCTGGCGCCCGCTGATCGAGGACCGCGCCGGGCGCGATCTCGACCAGCTGGAAAACGTGCTCGAGGACCAGCGCCAGTTCGGCGACGCGGTGCACGACCTGCTCGACGCGCTCGAAATGGGCGACGACCGCAGCCGCGATTCCGAGGATGAAGACGAGGAGGGCGAGGAAGATCGCCGCAAGCAGGATTCCGGCGAGGAGGGCGACGCCGCCGACTCCGACGAGATGCAACGGATGAGCACGGAGGACACGCAGGTGTCCGCCGAGGACATGGCGGAGGCCGCCGCCGAAGCGGCCGAAGCGCCGACTGCCGACATGGCCGACGACACCGACATGGGCGACGCCGAAACCCCGGGCGAGCCGCAGCGGCCGCGTCATTTCGGCGCCAACGAGCCGCGCGGCTATCGCGCCTTCACCACCAAGTTCGACGAAACCATCGCCGCCGAGGAACTGTGCGAGCCGGAGGAACTCGACCGCCTGCGCGGCTATCTCGACAAACAACTGTCGAATTTGCAGGGCGTGGTCGCCCGCCTCGCCAACCGGCTGCAACGGCGTTTGATGGCGCAGCAGAACCGCTCCTGGGAGTTCGACCTGGAAGAAGGCCAGCTCGATGCAGCCCGCCTGTCGCGCATCATCGTTGATCCGCTACATCCGCTCTCGTTCAAGGCTGAGAAGGACACGCAATTCCGTGACACCGTAGTCACGCTGCTGCTCGATAATTCCGGCTCCATGCGCGGGCGCCCGATCACGGTCGCCGCCACCTGTGCCGACATCCTGGCGCGCACGCTCGAGCGCTGCGGCGTTAAGGTCGAGATACTCGGCTTCACCACCCGCGCCTGGAAGGGCGGCCAGTCGCGCGAGCAATGGCTCACCGCAGGCAAGCCGGCCAATCCCGGCCGCCTCAACGATCTGCGCCACATCATCTACAAGTCGGCCGACGCGCCCTGGCGGCGCGCGCGCAAGAATCTCGGCCTGATGATGCGCGAGGGCCTGCTCAAGGAGAATATCGACGGCGAGGCGCTTGATTGGGCGCATAAGCGCCTATTGGCGCGCACCGAGCAGCGCAAGATTCTCATGATGATCTCCGACGGCGCGCCGGTCGACGATTCGACGCTGTCGGTCAATCCCGGCAATTATCTCGAACATCATCTGCGCTGGTTGATCGAGGAGATCGAAACTCGCTCGCCGGTCGAGCTGATCGCCATCGGCATTGGCCACGACGTGACGCGCTACTACCGCCGCGCCGTCACCATCGTCGACGCCGAGGAGCTCGGCGGCGCCATGACCGAGAAGCTCGCCGAGCTGTTCGAGGAGCACGGCGACATCGAGCGGCCGCGCCCTCAACGGCGGAGACGCGTGGCGTGATTGCCGTTTGGCTGCGTCGCCGTCGGCTCGTCGCTGGGATCGTGCCGGCGGGGGTGCTGATCGCGGCCGGCTTATATGTGTTGGCGGACTCGATTTACAGCCGGGCGCTCACGCGCATTGCCGTCCGCGCCGTACTGATCACGTCGTTCGACAACCGCGATCCGTCGCGGGGGCGTTTCGGCGAGCTGAAATTTCGCGGCGGCCTCGCGCTCGCCTCTTCATACGAACCGTTCGGCGGAATTTCTGCCATCCATGTCGAGCTCGACGGCAGCCATTTTTTTGCTCTCACCGACAAAGACTCCTGGCTGCACGCGCGAATCATGTACGCAAACGGTAAGCCACTGGCCGCGCGCCGCTAGTTCGAGACCGAATCGCTCGCCGAGGTCGACGGCAAGCCCTATGTCGGTATCGAACGCGTCGAAAAGATTGTGCGCTTCGAATATCGCCGCTACGGGCTTGCCACGCGCGGCGAGCCGATTAAGGTGCCGGACGATTTCAAGGCCTTCACTTATAACAAGAACCTGGAATGCCTGGCGGTGCCACGAAAGGCTCGCCGCTCGCCGGCCAACTGGTCGTCGTCACCGAGCACAGCCTCGACGCGCAGGGCAATCATCGTTCTTATATTCTAAACGGCGATCGAGTCGCGCGTTTTTCCGTTAAACGCAGCGACGGCTACGACGTCAGCGACTGCGCCATCCTGCCGCCGGCGGATTTGCTGCTGCTCGAGCGCAGCTATACGGTGCTGCGCGGCATCGCGATGCGCATCCACCGCATCCCGCTCGCCAGCATCAAGCCGGACACAATGATCGACGGCAAGCCGCTGATCGTGGTCGATCGCGCCTACCAGATCGACAACATGGAAGGCCTCGCGGTGCGTACCAATGCCGCCTGCGAAACCATCTCACGCTAGTGTCGGACGACAATTTTTCTCCGATCCAGCGCAATCTGCTGCTGCAATTTGCCTTGGTGCGGGAGTAGCGCGCGCGAATAAAAACGCCGCCCTGGGTCGGCGTTCAATCGCATTGGAAATTGGTTCGGTCTCAGCTCGCCGCGGCGCCCGCCTTCTTCTTCACGATCGCCCGTTTAAGCTCGAGCATCTTGGGCGCCAGCGCGCCGTCCTTGGCCTTGAGCAGGAAGGCATCGAGCCCGCCGCGATGGTCAACCGTCTTGAGCGCGTTGGCCGACACCCGCACCCGCACCTTGCGCTGAAGCGCGTCGGAAATCAGCGTGACGTTGCGCAGGTTCGGCATGAACCGCCGCTTGGTCTTGATATTGGAGTGGCTCACTTTGTGCCCGGTCAGCGGCTTCTTGCCGGTCAGGTCGCAACGCCAAGACATGGCTCATCCCTCGAAAATGCGCCGGCGCATCGAGCGCCGGTCCGGTCGTCAATCGTGGAAGTCGGCCGGACGTATAGAGAGCGGGGAAACGAGCGTCAAGCCGCGGAATCGCGTCGATTTTTAACCGTTTTACGGGCCGGTTATACGCCGTGGCGCGGTTCGGGAATTGCTGGCGACCAAACAATCGACTTATTCGACGCGGACCTAGTCGGATCGAATCCTGGCAATTTCCCCTTTCCTGTGGGGCAATAGGCGGCCGAACCGGCCCAACTCTTGCCTGCCGGTTGCAACCGCCGATTATAGTATCGGCGTCAGCCGACACCGAGCGAAGCCCTCGCCCCGGTGCGAGAGAGGATGAAAGTTCGTGTTGGCACTGCGCCGCTATGTCTGTCTCGTGCTGATGCTTGCCGCCGTGGTGGTCGCCGCAGTGCCGGCCGCCGTGCGTGCGCAGGGCAAGCTGGAGGCGCGCTACACGATGACGCTCGCTGGCATCCCGATTGGCAAGGGCAGCTGGGTGGTCGATATCACCGATACCCATTTCATGTCGGCGGCGAGCGGCGTCACCACCGGCCTGGTGCGCGCCTTCACCGGCGGCGAGGGCTCCAGCGCCGCGCATGGCACGTTGCATGCCGGCCAGGCAATGTCGTCGATCTTCGCCTCTACCATTGTCTCCAGCCATAAGACTGACGTAGTCCGCCTGACGGTCGCTAACGGCGTCGTCACGGAATCCAAGGTCGATCCGCCGCAGGAAAACGAGCCGGATCGCGTGCCGATCACCGATGAGCACCGCAAGGGCATCCTCGACCCGATGACCGCCTCGCTGATGCGCACGCCAGGCACCGGCAATCCACTGTCGGAGCAAGCTTGCCAGCGCACGATGGCGATCTTCGACGGACGGCTGCGCTACGATCTGCAATTCGCCTTCAAGCGCATGGACCAGGTGAAGGCGGAAAAGGGCTATGACGGTCCGGTGGTAGTCTGCGCGGTCTATTTCTCGCCGATCGCCGGCTATATCCCCTCGCGTGCGGCCATCCGTTATATCGCCGGGCTGCGCGACATCGAGGTCTGGCTGGCGCCGATCGCCGGCACGCGCGTGCTGGTGCCGTACCGCGCACAAGGGCCAACGCCGATCGGCAAGGTGGTACTGGAAGCCATCCAGTTCGTCTCGGCCCCGATCCCGACCCGGGCCTCTGCCAATGGCGTGAAGACTCAATAATGATGCGGCGGACCTTGACTCTTGCGGCGGATCGCTCTTCCCCCGCGTTAACGTTTAGAAGGGCCTGACGGCCCTTGAATCCGCCCTGGGCTACCCGATCTTGTGGCCGATAGGCTACCGGAAGCCAGATGTCGCCGTGAACGAAGCCGTACAACCCCCGAGTCAATGATTCGGGCGCGGTTCGTTCCAGACTCGTTCTAAAGCTTAACCGCGGCCTTGTCTGTTGTCGCATTGTGATACAGGAAGCCTCTGGTAGGGCTGCTAAACGGCTCTGCCACCAGTCTGGACGCGTAATGGCCATCTCCTTTTCCCCGCAGCCCAACCGTGCGTCACGTGCCCGCGGTGCGGGCGTCACCGCCGTGCTGGGCCCCACCAATACCGGCAAGACCCACCTCGCCATCGAGCGCATGTTGGCGCATTCCAGCGGCATGATCGGGCTGCCGCTGCGACTGCTGGCCCGCGAGGTCTACAACAAGGTGGTCGATCGCGCCGGCAAGGACGCGGTGGCGCTGATCACCGGCGAAGAGAAGATCAAGCCGGCGAACCCGCGCTTCTGGGTGTCGACCGTCGAAGCCATGCCGCGCGACCTCGATCTGGCTTTTCTTGCGGTCGATGAGGTCCAGCTCGGCGCCGATTTCGAGCGCGGCCACGTCTTCACCGACCGCATGTTGAACATGCGCGCGCGCGAGGAGACGCTGGTGCTGGGCGCCGCCACCGTCCGCCCGATGGTGGAGAAATTGCTGCCAGCCGCGCACATCGTGAGCCGGCCGCGGCTGTCGATGCTCACGTATGCCGGCGAGAAGAAGCTCACCCGGCTGCCGCCGCGCTCGGCTATCGTCGTGTTCTCGGCGGAGGAGGTTTACGCCATCGCCGAATTTATCCGCCGCCAGCGCGGCGGCGCCGCGGTGGTTTTGGGCGCGTTGTCGCCGCGTACAAGAAACGCGCAGGTCGCGCTCTATCAGTCTGGCGATGTGGATTACCTGGTGGCCACCGACGCCATTGGCATGGGTCTCAATCTCGACGTCGATCACGTGGCCTTTGCGGCGGACCGCAAATTCGACGGCTACCAATTCCGCAAGCTCAACCCCGCCGAACTGGCGCAGATCGCCGGCCGCGCCGGCCGCGCCACCCGCGACGGCACGTTCGGTACTACCGGACGCTGCGATCCGTTCGAGCCTGAGTTGGTGCAGGCTCTCGAGAGCCACACCTTTGAGCCGATCCAGATGCTGCAATGGCGCAATTCCGATCTCGATTTCACCTCGATCGGCGCCTTGCAGGCTTCGCTTGCGGCCTCACCGACCGAGCCAGGGCTCACCCGCGCACCGACCGCGGAAGACATTCTCGTTTTGGAACACGCCGCGCGCGATGAAGATGTGCGTGGGCTTGCGGTGAAACCGGCGGCCATCGCGCGGTTGTGGGATGCCTGCCAGGTCCCCGACTACCGCAAGATTGCGCCCGCGACCCACGCCGAATTGGTGGTCAACCTCTATGGATTCTTAATGCGAGAGGGTAACATCCCTACCGATTGGTTCAGTAAGCAAGTGGCTCAAGCCGACCGGATCGACGGCGGCATCGACACCCTCTCCAACCGGATCGCGCATGTCAGGACCTGGACTTTCGTTGCCAACCGCCCGGATTGGCTCGCCGATCCGGAGCACTGGCAGGATGTCACCCGTGCAGTCGAAGACAAGCTGTCCGATGCGCTGCACGAACGCCTGGCCGAACGTTTCGTGGACCGCCGCACCAGCGTGTTGATGCGGCGGCTGCGAGAGAACACGATGTTGGAAACTGAAATCGGAAAGTCTGGCGAAGTTACGGTCGAGGGCCATGTGATCGGCCGCCTCGACGGATTCATATTCGCGCCGGCCGCGTCCACGGATGCCTCCGAGGCCAAGGCGCTCAACGCCGCAGCGCAGAAGGCGCTGGCCGGCGAGATCGAGACGCGCGCCACCAAGCTGTCGCAGGCATCGAACGATCAGATCGTGCTGACAAACGACGACGCCGTGCGCTGGACTGGCGACGTGGTAGGCAAGCTGACCCCGGGCGACGACGTGCTGCGTCCGCGCGTACGCATCGTTGCTGATGAGCAATTGACCGGGCCGGCGCGCGAGCTGGTGCAGACGCGACTCGATCTCTGGCTCAAGACCCATATCGAGAAGCTGCTGGCGCCGCTGTTCTCGCTCACCGCCGCCGACGACGTGACCGGCATGGCGCGTGGCATCGCGTTTCAATTGGTGGAATCGCTCGGCGTGCTGGAGCGCCAAAAGGTGGCCGAGGAGGTCAAGGGCCTCGACCAGCCGGCGCGCGCCACGCTGCGCAAATACGGCGTGCGCTTCGGCGCCTATCACATCTATCTGCCGCTCCTGCTTAAGCCGGCACCACGCGCGCTGGCGACACAGCTCTGGGCGCTCAAGCACGAGAGCCCGGACGCCAAGGGTGTCGGCGAATTGCTGCATCTCGCGGCATCGGGGCGAACCTCGATCCCGGTGGATAAGGAAACACCCAAGCCGCTCTATCGCACCGCCGGCTACCGCGTTGCCGGCGAACGCGCGGTGCGCGTCGATATCCTGGAGCGGCTCGCCGATCTGATCCGCCCGGCGCTGTCGTGGCGTGAAACCTCGCCGGGTCCGAAACCGGATGGCGTGTTCGACGGCCGCGGCTTCGTGGTCACCGGCGCGATGACCTCGCTCACCGGTGCCTCCGGCGAAGACTTCGCCTCCATCTTGCGCTCGCTCGGCTATCGCATGGACCGCCGCCCGAAGCCGGCGGCGCCTGCAGCGCCCGCCGCGGAGACTGCGGTGCCGGCAGCTGACGTGGCGGCCGATCCCGCGGCGGCTGGCATTGCGCCAACGGCCGGGGTGGCAGAGCCGGGTGCCGATGCGCCTCAATCTGTCGAGCAGCCGCAAATTCACCAGCCACAAGTCGAGTCGTCACCGACCGAGGTCGCCGCAAGCGAGCCGACGCCGGCTGAAACGCCGGTTGCAGATGTTCTGCCGCCGGCGACCGAAGTTCGGAAAGACGACCAAGTTGATCTGGAACGGCCAGAGGCCAGTTCTGAAAACGTCGAGCAGAAGAACAGCGAAGCTTCGGCTAATTCTGCCGTACCCGCCGAGGTGGCGATGATCGAAGTCTGGCGGCCAGCCGGCCGTTTCGAGAAGCGGGGAAAGCGTCCGCGCCGCCCGGCGCGCCCTCAAAAAGCGCCGGCTCAAGTTATTGCCGCGCCGGCCGACACTTCGTCCGCCGCTACACCTGCCGAAACCACTGAAAAGCCGCGCAATTCGCGGCCCGAGCGCAAGGACCGCCAGCAGCGCCAAGACCGGCATGAGCGTCAGCAGCGCATCGAGCGGCAGGGCCAAAGTGTTGATCGCAAAGCACGATCCGACCGTGGCGAGCGGCCGCGCCGCGACAAAGGCGACCGCGTGGAACGCGCCGAGCGCGAACAGTATTACGCTAAGCCCTATGGCGGCGGCGGATCCGATCGGCGCGACAAGCAGCCGGATCCCAATTCGCCGTTCGCCAAGCTGGCCGCCCTCAAGCAGCAGCTCGAGCAAAATACCAAAGAGTCCTGAAAGGCTTGGATCGTCAACGCATCGATAAATGGCTCTGGCACGCGCGCATGGTGCGCACGCGCAGCGGCGCCTCGGCGCTGACACAAGCGGGTTTCGTCCGGCTCAACGGGAAGCGCGTAACGGCGCCGAGCCATTTGGTGCGCATTGGCGACGTCGTGACACTGGCGCTCGATCGCGTGGTCAAGGTGATCCAGGTCGAGGGCTTTTGCGAAAGGCGCGGGGCCGCCCCCGCCGCCCGCACCCTATACCGAGATTTGACAATAAGTTCCGGAGCCAAGACTTACACCTAGGCAGCTATTCCCCCTAAGGTCTCGCCCGGAAATGGCTGCTAAACTGCCCTCCCGTGGTATGGACGGGCGTGGCTTGCGGCCTAACTAACCTTACGATAGGCAGCATTGCTGAGTTCGGGGCGGAACCGTGAATGACCTACGTCGTCAACGAAAGCTGCATTAAGTGCAAATACATGGACTGCGTGGAAGTGTGTCCGGTGGACTGCTTCTACGAAGGCGAAAACATGCTGGTCATCCATCCGGATGAATGCATCGATTGCGGGGTCTGCGAGCCGGAATGCCCGATCGAGGCAATCAATCCGGATACCGAGCCCGGCCTTGAGAAGTGGCTGGAACTAAACGCCGAATATGCCAAGATCTGGCCGAATATCACGGTCAAAAAGGCCCCCCCAGCCGACGCCAAGGATTGGGATGGCGTCCCGGACAAGTTCAAGAAGTTCTTCTCGGCCAAGCCCGGAACCGGCGATTAAACGACGCTTCCGACACCATTCGGCTCTGGCAGGAACGGCCGATGTGACGCCGGCGTTAACCGGTATCGCAAAATTACAGGCTTTGCAGCGGAATTGCGCATTTGCGACCCGATAACGCTTTGATTTTGGCCAAAAATGTGCTATATATAAAATAAGATGATAAATGCCGCTATGGATGCGCTCCCCCTGTCGGGAGCCTTATTTTTCGCGGCTGCACCCGAGGGTCTTGAAAGAGGGCGTGAATTCCACGCGTGAGCAGTGGCAGGAAAACCGCGTCAAAAAGTTAAGAAGGGTTCCACCGGCATGAGCCGGAGACCGAAAAAGTCTGCCGAAATGCGGCGGACCTCGCAAGCCTCGCGCGGCGCCGTCCGCAACGGGGCTCCCGCAGCCAAAATGACCGGCAGCCGCAAAGCCGCCGGTGAAGGAGTTTTGCCCGGAATGCCCAGCAACAAGAAGACTACTCAACGACAAGGCTTCAAGACCAACGAGTTCATCGTCTATCCGGCCCACGGGGTTGGCCAGATCCTGGCCATCGAGGAGCAAGAGATTGCCGGCGCCAAGCTCGAGCTGTTTGTCATCAACTTCATCAAGGACAAGATGACGCTGCGGGTTCCGACCGCCAAGATCGTGTCGGTCGGCATGCGCAAGCTGGCGGAAGGCCCGTTGGTCAAGCGTGCGCTCGATACGCTTAAGGGCCGTGCGCGCATCAAGCGCACGATGTGGTCACGCCGGGCGCAGGAATACGAAGCCAAGATCAATTCCGGCGACATTGTCGCCATCGCCGAGGTGGTGCGCGACCTGTATCGGTCGGAGACCCAGCCGGAGCAGTCGTATTCCGAGCGGCAACTCTACGAAGCCGCGCTCGACCGGCTGTCGCGCGAGATCGCGGCGGTGCAGCGCATCACCGAAACCGAAGCGATCAAGGAGATCGAAGGCGCGCTGGCCAAGGGCCCTAGGCGTGGGCCGAAGCCCGCCGACGAGGCGGATGCGGAACCCGCCACCGAGGAAGAGGCGGCCTGACGGCCTCTTCCATCGCGGCGCCAACGAATGACGGAAAGCCCGGCAGCGATGCCGGGCTTTTTCGAATTCAAGACGCAACAAGCAATGTCAATTTTGCTTGGCGAAAAATGATTCCGCCCGGGTTTACTGGCCTGCTCGCTCAGCGAGCCGGTGTCGTGCCCGTCGTCGTGCCTCGGCTTCCAAAGGCCGTAAGTTTCGGCAAAGTGGCCGGTAGGGGTCGTTCTCAGGTGGCCATGCAAAATAGCGTGCGTCGAGGCCGACCTTCTGTAGGTCTGCGCTCAACTCGCCGAGCCCGCGGTTCGAAAAAGCGAATGCGTGACACTGAAAGGCTCAAGGCAGGCCAGCTGCATGATACCGCCGAACGCAGCGGCCCGTTAACGGTGCGCCGAAAGAAAAAGCGCCCACGCGCCCTGATCATGCCGGGGCACCGGCACAAAAGTTGCTGCCGTCGCCCCGGCGATTACAATGCCCGGCTTATTCCCTCGTCGAGGATCTCAGGGAGCGAACGATGACCACGATTCGCGGCTATGTGGCGCCCACGACAGAAACCGGCGCGCTCGGCGTGCATTCGCTCGATCAATTCGTGCTGGCTGTCCCAGACGTCAATGTCGCGCAGGAGTTCTACGGCAGTTTCGGGCTCGATATCGCGCGCGACGGCAACGCGCTAGCGGTCAAGACATTCGGCCACGAGCACCGCTGGGGCTCGATCGTGGAAGGCAAGACCAAGGCGCTGAATCATCTCTCGTTCGGCTGTTATACCGAGGATTTGCCGCGGCTGAAATCGCGCATTGAGGGCAACGGCGGCAAGCTGATCGATGGGCCGCCCGCCTTCGAGAGTAACGGCTTTTGGTTCCGCAATCATGAAAACATTCTAATTGAGGTGAAGGTCGGGCCCAAGGTCTCACCCGAGCGAAAATCCGACAGCCAATGGAGTCCCGCTCCCGCCGGCGCCGCCGGTGCTGCCATTCGGCAGAATTGGCCGCCGGTGCGCCCGCGCCGCCTGTCGCATGTCCTAATCTTTACCCGCGACGTTGACGCTTCGATCCAGTTCTATGAGCGCAATCTTGGCTTGCGGTTATCTGACCGTTCTGCCGATCTGGTGGCGTTCATGCACGGCATCCACGGCAGCGATCATCATCTGCTAGCGCTGGTGAAATCGAGCGCGCCTGGTTTCCACCACTGCAGTTGGGACGTATCGAGCATCAACGACATCGGCCTCGGCGCCATGCGTATGCACGACAAAGGCTACACCAAGGGCTGGGGCTTAGGACGCCACGTGCTCGGCTCGAACTTTTTCCATTATGTGCGCGATCCGTGGGGCAGCTTCGCGGAATATTCCTGCGATATCGATTACATCCCGAAAGAACAGCTCTGGCCATCCGCGGACCATAAGCCGGAAGATTCGTTCTATCTTTGGGGGCCCGATGTTCCACCCGAATTCACCGTCAATTACGAGGCGGGCGAGGGCAACTAGTCTACCACGACCTTTACTTTCGCGCCCGGTTTTAGCGTGTCATGCGGCCCGAGGCCGTTGAGCACGCGGAAGCGGTCGAGCGTATGATCGACGGTCGCCATGCGGCGCGCCATCGATTCCACCGTGTCATTGGGACCCACGGTAACGATCTTCAGACGCAACGGTTGGACCTGCTCGCTTTCCTGCAGGCTCATGCGGCGGAAGGTTGCAATCGATTCGCGGAACGAGCGGTCGACCTGTGCGGTCCTATTTTTCGCCGCGAAAATGAAACGATAGACGTCGCTGCCGAACCGCACGGCGAATAGCCGGAACGACCAGCCGTCGTCGGTGGCGGTCGCGGTCGCGGCAGGGAATCCGTTGACGCTGAACTCCTCGACGCTGGTGGGATCGACCTTCTCCATCCATCCCGATTTCAGATAGGCCGGGAGCGATTGCTCGGCCGGCACGCTGACCACGTCGATTCGCATGGCCTCGTCGCCGCCATTGAGGCCGAGCACCGCCTGCGAGGTATTGTCCAGCGTAAATCCCGGCGGCGCCAGGAACGTGAAGCCGAGCTTTGGATGCAAAAAGCGGCGGCCGCGCACAAAGCCCTCGCTCGGATCTTCGCCATAGGCCAATGCGTCGACGTCGCTGAGATATTCGTTGCGGTCGCGTTCGCCGCTACCGGGGCCGCTGAATTGCCGGGCATTGGCGAGCGCGTTCTTGACGCGTTCGGGCGTTGCCGGATGGGTGGTGAGAAAGTCGGGCGCGCGCGCCTCGCCACTGCCCGCGGCCGGCTTGAGGTCGGCATTGCGCTGCATGTCGGTAAGGAAGCGCGAGGCACCGAACGGATCGAAGCCTGCGCGCGCGGAAATACCGACGCCAATGCCGTCGGCCTCGAATTCCTGTGCGCGCGAGAAGCTCGCCAGCGTAAGTTTCGACTTGGCCAGCGCCAGCGCGCCCATCTGTGGATCGCTGAGCACATCGCTAACCACGTGACTGATCAGCGCGGCCTGCCGCGCCTGGTCCTCGCGAATCGCGGCATGGCGCGCGATCACGTGTCCCATTTCATGCGCCAGCACCGAGGCGAGCTCGGACTTGTCGTTGGCGAGCGCGATCAGTCCGCGCGTGACGTAAAGGTGGCCGTTGGGCAATGCGAAGGCGTTGATCGCGGGCGAGTTGAGGATCGTCACCTTGTATTTCAGGTCCGGCCGTTCGGATGCCGCCACCAGTCGATCCACGGTTTTTTCGATCGTTGCCTGCAGCCGGGCGTTCTCGTAGATGCCGCCATAGGCGGCCAGGATGCGCAGGTGCTCACGCTCTTCCGCCGGCTGCGTCTCCGCCTGTGTGGCGGCCTGCGACACCGGCAGCGACACCTGCTTGATGTCCGGCATGCTGGTGCAGCCGGCCAACAACATGGCAAGCACGAACGCAAGCCCGCGCCGCCGATTTGCCGTTATTAGTGTTGCAGCCATGGCCGCTTTTTGCCCGGATCGTTCAATCTACCAATTCAATCTGCGCGGGTGCTCCGGCCGCGATGATCCGGGCCACGACGCTGCTCGATCCATCCGCGCACCCGGATGTGGCGGCCTTCGAGCCTTTTGGGTTTCACGGCGGCCGTGGCGAAGGCACTAGTCACGGTAAAATCCCGCGTCCAACGCCGCCCAAAATTCACATATATAGTGGCCCCGCTCTCGCGTACCGACAAGACCTCGCCTTCCACCAACGCGAATCGGCCGCGATCGGCTCGTAGCTGGGTAGGATTCTCCGTCGACAAAGGGGCGAAATTTGGATCGGCCCATAGTCCACGCTAGTCAGACCGCGCCGCGCGTTCTGTGCTTAAAAGGGCATCCGCGCAGGCTTTGTCCGCCCACACGCATCGATATGCTCGAATACGGTCTGCTGCAGGGCCTCCCTGAGCAATGCCCGAAAAAGCAAATGCGACCAGCCGGCCGTAGCGGTCGTGGCCAGGCCCGAGCCGTTCGAGTCGCAGCGAACGTCCGGCGACCAGGGCTGCAATGTGGCACGACTGTCATCGGTGACTTCGATGCCGCCGAGCCGCAGCTCGCGGCCGTTGGCAAGCAGCAAAGTGCGGCCATCGCGCACGGCGGCGACAATCGTGGTGCCGATGGCGGCGAGCTTGCAGGGCTCCTGCGCTGCCGTATTGCACACAAGCTGCGCGCCCATGGCGGTCGCCACAGCGATCAAAAGATTATGGCACGATCGTCGTTTCATGATGGCGGCCCGTTGTCGGAGTTCGCTACAATGCCGCACGATCATAAACGTCATGGTGACCATCGGGGGAGGGGATCAATGCTATCGCGCTGCACATCGCCGAATCGCCGAATGTTCCTGCGGTCCGCCGCGGCCGCGAGCCTATTCATTGCGGCTGGCGCGCGTGCCCAAAGCGCCTGGCCCGATCGTGCGGTGAAGATCATTGTGCCCTATCCGGCCGGTGGCTCGACCGACGTGCTGGCGCGCATCCTGGCCGAGCGGCTGAACCAGATATACGGCCAGCCCTTCGTGATCGAAAATCGCCCGGGCGCCGGCGGCAATATCGGCATCGCTACGGTCACCGGCAGCACGCCGGATGGCTATACCATCGGCGCCGCCACTATCGGCCATTTCGCGATCAACCAGTTCCTCTACGCCAGCATGCCGTACGACCCTGAACGCGACATGATTCCGGCATCGCTGACCTGGGAATTGCCCAACGTCTTCGTGGTCCCCAGCGATCACGTACCGGCGAAGATGATTGCCGAGTTTATCGCCTGGGCGAAGCAGAAGGGGCACGTCAGCTTCGGCAGTCCCGGCGTCGGTACCTCGCCGCATTTGTCGGGCGTGCTGTTCGCTAAACGCAGCGGGCTCGATGCCGTGCACGTGCCGTTCCGCGGCGCGGCGCAGACCATCCCCGCCATGCTTTCGGGCGCCGTGGATTTTGCGATCGACAATCTCGCCTCCTATATCGCGCTCATCCAGTCCGGCAAGATGCGCGCGCTGGCGGTGACCTCGGCGCAGCGCTGGCCGACCTTGCCGGACGTGCCGACCATGGCGGAGGCAGGCATGAAGGATTTCGTCGTCACCTCGTGGGCGGCTTTCGTGCTCCCGACTGCCGCGCCGCGCCCGATTGTCGACAAACTGTCCGGCGCGATGAAGCAGATCGCGGCAGATGTGGCAATTCAGAAGCGATTTCTGGTCGCCGGCGCGCGCATTCTTTCCAGCACGCCGGAGGAGGCCATTGCCTTTGCGGCCAAGGAGCGGGCCATGTGGAAGGACGTGGTCGCGCTGTCGGGTTTAAAGCCGCAGTAGCCGGTCGGCGGCGAAATACAACAACGACATGCATGATCCGGCGCACCGTCCATAATCTGGATGGGATAAATCCAATAATAAAACTCCCCGCGTCGGAGGGGGCGGGGGGTTGGAGCCTTCTTGCCGAAACCAGATCAAATTTTCGATCTTGAACGGAGACAGCAAGTACTCGAAGAGGAGATTGCTCGAGCCTTATCGCATTGCCCATCCGATGATCCGATGGTCGCTGATATTAAGCGCCGTATGCTGCATCTCAAAGAAGAACTCGAACGGTTTTGTAATAAGGCGATTGCGGATAGGCGTCCTGGAGGACGCGCTATCGTCAGCGCGAGCGTCGACGGCGTCAAGCCCATTGCCATCTTTTGTGCTAAAGACGGCTAGTCAATCACCATTTCCGCCAAATGCGGCTTGGCATCGCTCCGCGCTTTGCTGAATTCACCAAGCTTCTGCTTGCTGAATTGAAACTGGATCGGCGAAAGCTTGCCCCGAAATAGCTCGTAGCCAAATGCGGTAGGTGTTGACCCGCAATCATGCCGGCCTTCGGCAATAAGAGCGATCCGATGCGACGCCGTTCAGGGCAGCTCAGAGACGATCTTCATGAATTCCGCCTCCGTCCAAGCGCGACAAGTACGGGTGTGCACATTGCCTAGCGAGCCGAGCGCTAGCGCGAATTTGGCAATATTGTCGCCGTTCGGCGCATCGACGAAGAGGATGAGATCGATGTCGCCTGTGGTGAGATAAAGATGCTTGATCTCGACACCGACCTTCTTGGCGAGATCGCGCCCGACTTGCACGCGGTTCGGCGCATTTTTGATCCCCTTAATTCCTTGGTCGGTCCAATTGAGCGATATCATGAATGTCGGCATAAAAGTCTCCCTGGATTTTGGTTGTCTTCGCACAACAATCATGCGCCGACGTTCTTATGCCGCAAAGGGGGCGTGATGTCACATAACCCGCAGCCTACCACGCTGACGGAAATTTCTAAAATTAAGACAGCAACACTGCCTAATGCAATTCAAAGACTTTGCTGCGGTTTTCAATTGTGCCTTTGATGTATGTTGAAAAAGCTTTTTGTCGGAAGGGCTTCGGAGCTATTAATCAAACGGGCGCGCTTGGGCAGTGTGTGAGGCATCACCCTCGAACAAAGACCAGCCTCTGACCTTTGTCCCAAGAGCGCCGCCCGTTATTTCAAACATTCACTGCGCGACGCGCCCGCGTCGTCTTCTATCGAGACAGGGGCAGATATTTAAATTAGTGCGTGCTGGATCGTCGCAGCCGCTGGTCGGCTTCCAGTTTTAATTTTTATGACGTCGATCGATTCCGCTCAGCCAACTCTTTTAAAATCTTTAAACTGTGGTTGCAGATTGCTAGGTGCTCCCTGATCACTTTTCGCTTATCGGCGGGCAAATCTTTCGAGGCTAAAACCGTCCAATCGAGACTGATCGATTCTCTAATGTTATCAATTTTCCACCTGAGTTCTTGTTCAAGAGTGCTCATTGTCTCACGCCTTGGCGCTGATCGTTATCAATTGCTCCGCTTTCTTGTACCATTCGTCCATTTTGACACTCTTTGATCGTCTTATGATCTTGCGCTCGACACCGCCCGCTTTTTCAGACCGGGAGTTTGGCGATTTGTTATCGAACTTTGGTGATGCACCGTTTCTGCACAACAGCAAGGTCGCTATTCCGTTAACGAGACCCTCCGTTGCTGCTTAATAAGTACGCTTCGAAATGGCGCTCATTAATTCCGCGCTAAATGACGCATTGAAATAGGACGATCGAGCGCCGTCAACCACCTTCTGTTCAGACGAAGACAATTTCTAAGAAACGGCGACGCCAGGTGCCGGCTCCATAGGCTGGAGAACAAATCCGAATGCCTTGGCGCGCCGATGCAGATTGTTCACTACCCGTGTGCGGTAGCGTGTCTCGTAGTACGATGCACCGGGGTCGACGTCTCCATCCATGACGCATGGCGTTTAGACAGGACTGCGATCTTACGTGCCGTGGCGGCACTACCGGCCTTGACAATCGCGCCGAGAGCCGCCGAGAAGGCGCCACCGATTCGGCGGTCCAATGCTTACGCAGCAGCAGGAGCGTCGGCTCCCGGGCGCGTTGAGAGAATCTGCGCCGGATCGTCCTCGCGAAGCAAGGTGAAGTCTTTGCACTCAGCCAGTCGAGAGATCGCCCAACAGCGATCCAGCTCGCGTATCCAAGTCAATCTAGGCCGCCCTGACCAAGATGAACGGCCTCCGCGCAAATTTGCCTAAAATAATGAGTCAGCAATGTTGTCTGATCAAGATCAAAGATACTTTGACAACCTTCCGTTCTGCTTTTGACGCGCGCCGGGGAGACTTTTTTGGGGGCGGTTTCTTCAAAGCGCGAGTTGAGTGGACGCTCTCGGGGTTCTTCACGCCTGAGGGCGTCCCCCCATTTTCTTATCGACCAATTTACTGTTAGGGGGCGGTAGCAATGACGCATGTTAATTCGCTACTCAACGATACTATCTGATCCAACGACTTTTTGTGCATTGCAGTACTACTTCGTTTCCAAGGGTCGAAGGTGAGGAGGTTCGGCTTCTTCGATGGCTAAGTGAGCGGACGCTTTCTGGCAGTGAGGGCCGTCATATGGCTGACAACGGCTTATACGCGCTCCAAGTCTGGGACAACCAGGTAGTAATGGGCTTCTCAATTAATAGGTACACCGCATGCCCGACAGACAATGAACAACTGAACCCTATCAGACCCAGAACGACAGGGGATGTTCTCTCCGAAAGATGCAACGCCAGCCATAACTTACCCAATGCGGGAAGAATAAATGGATGGGTGAGGTATAGGCTGTAGGAACTGTCGCCAAGAGCAACAAACAGCTTCGGAACCCTAATCCTAACGCGCTCAAGGGAAATAGCTCCCAACAAAATTGCCCCACTGGGAAACCCTCTACAAATGAGATGGGTCCATATCCCTAAGTTAATATTTCTTGTCACGAATAATGTCGCAATTCCAAGAATTATCGCAGAAATCGCGACGGTGCGTGATGGCGCAAACCCCTTAACAAATAGGAATGCAATTGCCGCACCGAGATAAAATTCAAACAGGATCGGGTCCGTCGCCACGGTTGCCCAAGGAGGAATCTTTCCGCTTACATTTCCGAGAATTATGCCACTGGCGAACACCGCGCCGAATGCAATCAAAAAATATTTTCGCGGCAAATTAAGAAATATTGCGAATAGCAGATAAAAATAGACCTCGAAACATAAACTCCACCCCGTTTGTATAACCGTACCAACCTGCCCAGCAGAATTTTCCGACAGCAAAAATAGATAGGAAGAAACTACGTATGTCCAGGTAAACTCAACGGATGAAAATAGCCGTGGAGCAAACGCTAGAAGAATGACCACGCCGGTAGTGCAAAGCAAATACATTGGCACAATCCGGATTACCCGACGACGAATGAACGATGTAGAGGCGTTTGGCTGACAGAATGCCGTGAGATTCGTGTAGATCATTATGAAGCCGCTGATGACAAAAAATAAGTCAACGCCGCTTGCGCCTAAATCAGGCACATAAAGCGAGTAGCCTCCATTGTGAACCAGCATGAATAGTACGTGATACGAGACGACTGCTGACGCGGCAATCGCCCGTAAAGCTTGGATTGTGAATAGCGTCTTCTGTGAAGTTAATGTCGAAGGCACCGTTTTCTAGCTTTCCCCGGACTACATGTTCCCGGTCAATCGCAGGATGATGCTGATCACCGCGCCTGTCGCCGTTGAGATGAAGTGCGAGACAAAACTAAGGTCTACTCCTAATTGCGAGCCCAACAGCGGCAGGACAATGAGTAGACCAATAAGAATCATCATCCCGTAATGCTCAAGCCGGGCAAGCTGTTTGCCCAGAATATTGGGAAGTACACCCACCGCAATGCGTCCCCCATCAAGCGGCGGAAGCGGAAACAGATTAAAGACCGCCAGGATGACATTGATGATGAGGGCGTTCTTTAAGTTCAAAGCAGTCCATTGAGCGGCGATGACTGGGAGATAGACGATTAGGTGAAAGCCCAAGGCAGCAATAATTGCCAAACCGATATTCATTGCGGGTCCGGCTGCAGCGACTAACACCATTCCGTAACGGGGATTACGAAGTGCCCGAAAATTGACCGGCATTGGCTTGGCGTAACCGAACAAGAATGGTGAACGTGCCAGTAGTAAGAGTCCCGGGAGAAGAATTGTGCCAAACGGGTCAATATGTTTTAGCGGATTGAGGCTGACACGCCCAAGCTTTAACGCCGTTTCGTCACCAAGATAGCGGGCAACATATCCATGAGCCGCTTCGTGAAAGGTAATGGCGATAAGAACCGGCAGTAGCCAAATTGAAATCGTGTAACCCATGTCAATGTTGGCTCACTGGATGACCCGATACCATTTAGTGGCTTGAACGGCGCAGATTGGTTGGATCGGCATCTTCTTCTCAAGGACAAAACCTCCGAGGTTTGCGAGAATGTCAGCCATCAAGGTAGACTGTTCCTCGGGCGGAGGCGTCAAAATTAGATCGGCAAGGACCTCTGTTATACTTTAGTAGCGACTTCCGCCAGGTTGACTTCGTGGTTTTGTAGGCGGCTTTCGAGCAGCTCATTAATTTCACAGTGCAAACATTGGCACATGCGTGAAGCTCCTTTGCCTAAATCGGATATTGCGTGTCTTTTTTGTTGGTCAATGACCGCCAACAAAATCATATCGCCAGATTGGCTCATGGCGACGAAATTTCCTGATTATCAAAGCTACCCTCAATTTCTTCAGACATAATCTTCGCGACCCGGCTCTTTTTTCCAATTACAAGCTTGTTTTGTATTTTTCGATTGCTTCCATATTTCCTCCCATGCAGCGTTTTGTGCTGGCTTGCCTTCTGCACCCGAAATCCGATCATCAACAAGTTCAGATACAACCACCCAACCAAACCTTTCGGCTGTCTGTCGGAGTTCAATGAGTTGGTTGCTCACATGTTGCTGTAATGTGGAGCATCTGGCGTAAATCACGGCTCTTTTTTTGCGATTGTCATGACTGCTCTCAACCTCGTTTGAACGTCAACAACTCAGCCAGTTTCCTCTCAGATACCCCGTGAGACAGGTAAAATCTTTCAAGCGTCTCCACCGAAGTAAGTGCGTTTAGTGCCAAAGTGTGAATGTCGAACTTTTCCCCGTATAAATATCTCAACTTCAGCGCCGTATATCTGAGACTATATAAAGTTCGGGCTATTCCGTTGGCGTCTTTTTTCAGATTTGTTTGTTGAAGCAGATGGTCAAATAGTCGTCGAATAACATTGAGGGCATACTGTCGGTTTTTGTGTTCTGGATAAAAAACATAATCGTCAGGTCCACCTAATCCGAGTTTCTTATGGCACTCTAGAAGACGCCGATAGACCGGAATTGCTACCCGCATGCTCATTGAGGTTCGATCAATCGTCTTGCCTTCAGGAGGACGAATTGCCCGGAGATTTCAAGCTTTTCAATAATTTTGATGTGCTTATTCTGAAGTAGTTTGATATCGAATATTCGCACAAACACATTCGCTAAAAAATAAGAAAATCATAAAACTCCTCAGTGAATATAAGACGCCGGACACTTCTGCCTTTTATAAATTCATGCGTGACATAATTTTTCTTGACATATTTTTTCGTAGTATCCCGAAGTATTTTATATTCATTTCGATCAAACCAGCTTCTTGGATTTGTGTTCTGCCCAATAGTCGGGAAGGTGGGTAACGCCTTCAGGCCCGGAATCAGAAGCATGTTTGAGGACTTTACGAATGACACCAACATGCTTGTTGCGAGTTGATTTTGCCAAACGCCGATCATTCAAGGAACCGAGATACTCGTTTATTGTCTGTTTCGTGATTTGGCTTACATCCATCGTTCGGAAGTACGGCAAGCCTGCTGCTCAAGAAATCTTCGAGCAGCGGAAGCAAATGTGTGCTGGTCTAATTTTTCAGCAAGTCTAACGCTGTTAAAAAGCTCTTTGGCTTTGCTGATTGCCTCTGACTTATTCTCAGTGCCGGTGCTTCTACGGCGGTATTTCCCATCAAAAAAATAACGAACCTGCCAATGCTTACTTGCTGGTATCCGGTAGATTTTGAGTGCCTTCGGATACCCGGGAACCGAATGAATATCGTATGGTATTGTTCTGTTTCTCGCTCTACTTTTCATAATGTTGATGTATGTAGGTAGCCTCCTACATACAAGCTAGACGCAAAAGGCTTTGATTTATATCGCGGTCCCGTAGCTCAGCAGGATAGAGCAGCGGTTTCCTAAACCGAAGGTCGGAGGTTCGACTCCTCTCGGGACCGCCACCCCCGAAAAATCACCTTGATCGGAAACGATTTTTTCGCCGAATTGTCCCACCTTCTATTTGGGTGGGACAGAGTCTGTTCGCGGTTTGAACTTCATCATCGCGGCGTCGGCCAGCCTGCCCTGCCTTGCGGCGCGCGTGTAGCGCTCGACCTCCTCGAGCGACCGGTGGCCGGTGATCGCCATGATCTCGTGCGCGGTCGCGCCGCGCTCAGCCAGGCGCGCGGCGGCGACCTTGCGCAGCCCGTGCGCCGAGCAGTGCGGCAGCCCAGCCTCGTTGCACCACTCCCGAAACTTGTTTCCGAATCCGGCCGTCGAGAACGGGCGGCCGTAGGCGGTGGTGAGGAAAGTCAGGTGACCCGACGGCGCGGCGTCGATGACCTGCTGCAGGTCCGGGTGCACGGGGATGTCCAGATCCACCGGACTGCGGTGCTCGTTCTTGGCCTGCCGGTAGCGAATGCGGCCGCCGCGCAGGTGCTGCGGCCCGAGGCGGACGGCGACGGGGTCGTGGCTGCGGACGGGGACGCTGGTGAATGTGAGGGATTTGAGTACGGGCATGGTCTATCTCCTGGTTGGTGGCGATAGGAATATAATCAGGATGCCGAAATTAGTACACGACCGAAAAACGGCGGCAAGCCGCGACCTGTGGCGCTAGCGTCGCTATCCGGTGGCGCGCTTGATCGAGCAGCGCGGACGGTGTTTTAGTTCAACCAAAAAAGCTCTTCGTTGCCCGAACCACCTTGGGGTGCCGCCTAAATGGGGCGGAATTTAAAATGCGCATCCTCATAACGGCATTTGCAGTCGCGTTGCTGACTGTGCCCGCTCATGCGCAAGGGGCGCGAATGGGCAAAGGAAAAAGGCAACAACAGGACACGCAAAAGACAGAAGGCGTCTCAACGCCTCCGCGAAACACAATTCCTTGTGAGGCATTCACAAAAAATGTGCGCGGGAATTGGTACGTCAAGGGGCCAGTTACCTTTGATATTGGCACTGCGGAAAATAAGACGTTGCAAAATCTGGAGATTCCACCCAAGTTTTTCACCATCGGCGGTGTCGGTCTTTACGAGGCTATTGAGAAGAAGTGCGGCGGCACCCAGCGCCCTTACTGACGCGGCGCTTGAAGCGGCGGTGATGATTCAGTTTGTATCGGACTTGTCAAGTGGAAGACTACACTCCATCGCCGCGTACAATTCGAGCAGATGCTGGGTCTCGTTTCGCTAGTTCGCGGCGGTCTATAACGAATTAGTTTGGCGGCACCACAGTCAAAAAAATACGTTCCGATCGCGGCGGTATGGACGGCCAACTCGAGAAACCGTTGCGAGACAGCGACCGGTCGGCGGAACGAATTATTCTAGGCAGAAAAATTCGTTTTCGGCGCCTCTGCACTGACTTGCATGCGCCATCGATCAATGTCCGCTTTTGGAGATCGATGTTTTCGACGTTACGATACTGCGTCTTTGGCAGCCTTTACCGGGCGAGCCCTGATGATCTTCCGAGCCGGCTTCGCCTTAATATTGTTGGCTCCTTTGTGGCGGGCTTCTTGATAACAACGATTTTCGAAAATCCGGGCACAAGGAAGGCTCCTGATTTCTTGAGTTCCATGTAGCCTATCTTAGCGAGCGACTCGATGACGCCTTTAACGTCCTTCTGCGTCATATTGCTCGAATGCTGGTCAGCGATTTTCTGAATGAGCTCCCTCCATATTTTCGAATCGTACTGACTGAGTTAGCCCGAAGTTTGCGGTGGAGGAAACTCAGCGGTTCACTGCAATTCACTATAATTATTGATCCCTGACATCATTGAATTGAAGCCAATCGCCGGCACCGCAGTTGGAAACTTCTGCGTATCCTTGGCGGCTTGACGCCCCGCCCGAACGGATGCCGTTCGGTCCGCTCACGGCAGGGCTCTCGAAAAAGTGAGTAAGCGACCAGGGCCGGCACGAGCGTTATTGAAGGACTGAACTTAACAAACCGAGAGGAGCAAACATGAAAGAATGGGTGACAGTCTTAAGGGCCGCAGACGTGGCTGCCCGGTGGCACGTCAACCAGCGGCGAAATGGGCCGGCGCCTGAAGAGGAAGAATGGTGTCGGCAGGGGCGGCCTATCGTCGTAGACCCGCTGGTACTGCGGTGGTGACGCACGGTAGATCGGGTCGTCTGGGGTCAACGGCAGCGGCCGGGAACGCGCCACCGTCGGCGGTCCGGCATCGGGGATCGCGCCGCTCAGCACCACCTTGGTGTTGGCCATTTTCTCGTGTTTCACCAGTCCCCACAGCGTGGCGGCGTTTTTCACCGCGGATTTCAAGGCGCGGTGGGGGCATTGATCGATTGCCCTCCCACGTCTGCTTAGAACCTATCTCAAAATTACTGATTGCTGTCGATCCGCTATAAATGCGGAATGATTCGGCTCACAGACGGGCAATGGGAACGCATCCGGGATCATTTTCCGGAGGAGAAGATTGCTGACGGACGCCCTGGCCGCAAACCGATACCGACGCGTCGTGTACTTGAAGGCGTGCTGTGGATTCTTAACACAGGCGCGCAGTGGCACATGCTGCCGCAAAGCTACCCGAATTACAAAACTGTGCATCGGCGCTTTCAGACGTGGTGCCGCAATGAGGTTCTACGTCGGGTACTGGCGGATGTTGCCAACGAGCTTCGCGATAAAGGCGCGCTGGACGAAGCTGAATGCTTTATCGACGCGACCTTCGTTATCGCCAAAGGCGGCGGCGCGGAACTCGGAGCAACGAAGCGCGGAAAAGGCATGAAAATTATGGCGATTGTGGATCGCCACGGATTGCCGCTCTCGGTTAGCACGCATGCGGCGAACCATCACGAAGTCCGCTTGGTACAGTTATGCTTCGAGTTCTATATGATCGAAGCCAAGCCAGAGAATTTGATTGGTGATCGCGCCTATGACAGCGATCCACTGGATGAGGCATTGCGACAAGACGGCATCGAAATGATCGCGCCGCACCGTTGCAACCGGAGCAAACCGCCCACTCAGGATCGGCGACGGCTAAGCCGCTACATGCGACGCTGGCTCGTCGAGCGCTTCTTCGCTTGGATACAATGGCAGCGCCGCATCCTTGTCCGATGGGAATACCACACCCAGA
The DNA here is from genome assembly GCA_963709855.1 of uncultured Alphaproteobacteria bacterium. GTDB lineage: Bacteria > Pseudomonadota > Alphaproteobacteria > Rhizobiales > Xanthobacteraceae > Pseudolabrys. The sequence goes on from CAVPXX010000006.1 coordinate 88,718, forward strand.
ATTTCCTCGGCTTTGTCCAGCTCGCCTGCCTCGTTATCCTCTTCAGGCGATTTTGAGATAGGTTCTAGTCATTTGGCGGTAAAGTAAATGTGAGACAATGGTCATGCAATTGTCGGACTATGGTCACCTTCGCGAGTGAACGTTGCAGGGAACCAGCGCGAGAGGTGGATCATGTATTTCGATCCCGAAACTGTCGCCCTCTTGAGGGAGACCCTAGACGATGCTTGGGGCTGCCTTCGACCGGAGCAGCAGGCCACGATGCAGAAGTTCGCGCTCGCCGAACGCGAAAATCAAACTCTATCCGAACTCGAGCCATTTCTTCCTGACGAGCACTTCGATCAGAGCATGGCCGATATCCTAGCGTTCCTGGGCTCGGTCAAGGTTGCGGCAGGCAAGGGGGCCTGAGCCATCGCCGGCCGTCGCGTTGGATCGGACAAGCCGCAAAGGAAACCAAGTCTCTGGCGGCCACTCCACGACTGATAGGCGCTACGTTGAGCGGCCTGTAATTCTGCAGCTGACCTGTTCAATCAGCGTTGCTGGCGTGTGCTGCGTCTATACTAACGACGTCGCACTTAACGAAGGCCGATCAACGAGCGTTGCGCGCATAGGGGAGACGCACACGTGATGAGGAAATTTCAACACCTCGGTCGATTTATCCCGCATCTAATCGGCGCTGCGGCGATGGTGCTGGCGGTCCTAGCGACAGGCGACGCGCGCGCCGCTTGGCCTGAGCGCACCGTCACCATCATCGTCCCGTTCCCCCCCGGCGGGCCCAATGATCTGCTCGGCCGGCTGTTGGCCGCCGAGCTGGCGCCGAAATTGGGGCAGAGCGTCATTGTCGAGAACCGCGCCGGTGCGGTCGGCAATATCGGGCTCGCCACCGGCGCGCGCGCCGCGCCCGACGGCTACACCCTGGTGGTCGTCACCGTTGTGGTGCTGATCAATCCGAGCGTCGCTAAAGTCGCTTACGACCCGCTCAAGGATTTCGCGCCGATTGCCTATCTGGGCGCTGCGCCCAACGCCATCATCACCCGGCCGGCCTCTGGCATTGTCAGCGTCGCCGACCTGATCACGAAAGCAAAAGCCAATCCGGGCAAGCTCACTTATGCCTCGCCCGGTCTCGGCAGCGTCTCGCAGCTCGCGGTCGAGTTGTTGAAGTTGCGCGCCGATATCAACATGACGCATGTTCCGTTCAACGGTGCGGCGCCCTCGCTGCAGGCCGCGCTCGCCGGCACCACCGACATTGCCGCGGTCAGTATTGCCGGGCTGGTCGGCCACATCCGGTCCGGCGCGCTGAAAGCGCTGGCGCAAACCGGCAGCGAGCATTGGCAGGACATGCCCGACGTTCCGACAATGGCGGAAGCCGGCATTCCCAATGCGGTGGTCGAAACCTCGCAGATGTTTCTGGCGCCCGCTGGCACGCCGGCGGGCATCATCAAGCGCCTCGCGGATGAGACGCGCGTCATCCTGGCGAAGCCAGAAATTAAGGAGAAAATGCTGAACGCCGGCTTTATGGTGAAATTCGAAGGGCCCGACGACCTGCATGCGCGCATGGTGCGCGAAGTGCCGACGTGGAAGGAAATCGTCGAGCGCGCCGGCCTCGCGAAACAATAAGGCCCCAGCACGAGCCTCGACCACCTACATGAACACTCGAGGCCGAAGGCCGAGGGCACGGCCCGAAGGGCCGCGATGGAAACACAAGATCGCTGGCACGCAGAATGATGTAGCGAATGATCTTGGGGATCGCCATCCGCTGCAGCGGCGAGATGGTATCTTTGAAACAGCCCTTTTCACTTAGCGGGACTTTTGAGGCAAAAACGAATATCAGCTACTGCAGGAAGCACTATGGAACTGGGCATCTACACCTTCGGCGACATTACCCCCGATCCGAACACCGGCCGCACGATCAGCATTCAGCAGCGTTACGCCGAGATCCTCGCCGCCGCGAAGCTCGCCGACGAGGCCGGTCTTGATGTGTTCGGCGTCGGCGAGCACCACCGCTTGGACCTCCCGATCTCATCGCCGGCGGTCGTCATGGCTGCGATTGCGGGCGGAACGAAGCGCATCCGTCTGAGCAGCGCCGTTACAATCCTCTCGACCCTCGACCCAGTCCGCGTCTTTCAGGACTTCGCGACCGTGGACCTCCTTTCCGGCGGCCGCGCCGAGCTGATCGCCGGCCGCGGTGCTTACATTGAATCCTTTTCGCTCTTCGGCGATGACTTCGCGAACTACGACGCCCTTTTCGCCGAAAAGCTCGATCTCCTCCTCAAGGTAAGCGACAGCGAGCGCGTCACTTGGAACGGTCGCTTCCGCCCGCCGCTGAACAACTCTCAGATTTCACCGCGGCCGGTAGGCAAGTTGCCAATCTGGCTCGGCGTCGGCGGCAATCCAGAAAGTGCGCTGCGGGCGGGCGAGCTCGGCCTGCCGGTCATCCTTGCGAACATCTCCCAGCCGCCGGTCAACTTCGTCAGCCAAATCGCCGCCTATCGGCAGCGTCACGCCGAAAGAGGACACGACGCAAGCACGCGGAAGGTCGCCATAGCGACGCATGTCCATGTGGCGAAGGACTCGCAGACTGCCCTCGAGGAGTTCTACCCCCACTACAGCGCTTATTTCCGCGAGCACGCGCCGCGCGCTAACCTGAGTGGCGAGGTTTCTCGTGACGTCTACGAGAAGCGCGCCGGCGCCACCGGCCCGATCTTCGTCGGCAGCCCCCAGCAGATCATCGACAAGCTCATGTACGAGCGCGAGCTCTTCGCCCACGATCGGTTCCTCGGCCAGGTCGACATCGGCGGCCTGCCATACGCGAAGGTGGCAAAGTCGATCGAACTGCTGGCGACGCAAGTGCTCCCGGCGATGCGGAGGCCCGCGCCAGCTGGCGCCAATCAAGCTTGTTGACGAGATTTCAACTCGTCCGGGCCGAAAAATCAATTCGCCAGGAAGACGAGGGCGCGGCTTCCTGGCCGAAAGGCTCGCGTTGAATTATCGGACAATTCCCACCGTATCCGCATGGGCTTTGCGGTCGCGCCGCATCCGCTGGATATTGTCGTGGATTTCGTCATTGCGGTGATTGGAGCCTATTGCCTCGGCCTACTTTCCCGAGCCGATGCTAGGATTACACAGCAACCCGATCAATTAGCGCTGCGTCATCACCCGCCGCGCGTGAGCTATTTGCCCGTCTCGATACGGGCCAAGTTTACAAATAGTCATTCGCGGCGGGCTTAAGCAACTCAGTCCCAGCAGCGCCAGTCAGCCAGCGGTCAAAATCCGTCGGCTGCAAAAGGACCGGCATCCGGTCGTGGATCTTGCGCGCAATGTCGTTGGCGTTGGTGACTATCATCGTGCACGACTTGAGGGGCTCGCCAGTCTCTATGTCTTTCCACTCATCCCATAGACCGGCGATTGTTAGCGGTGAGCCGTCGCGCGCTGTGTAGTAGTAGGGCTGCTTGCCGGTCGGGGTATTTTGCCACTCGTAGTAGCCTGACGCCGGGATCAAGCATCGGGACCGCTTGAACGCGGAGCGAAACATCGGCTTCTCAGCCACCGTCTCGGCGCGCGCGTTGAAGGTGGACGGGATTTCCTTGGCCGTCTTTTTCCACCATGACGGCACCAGGCCCCAACGCATCGGCACCAGCTCGCGCTTGGCGTCGCGCTCGATCACCGCGTCAATCGTGTTGGTCGGGCAGATGTTATACCGTGCCGGCAAATTGCGTTCGGGAGATGCCGGCACGGTCAGCCGGTACAGCGCGACGATCTCGCGCCACGTCAGCCGGTTGGTGAAACGCCCGCACATAGTTGAAATATAGCACGATCACTCAAGTCGCGTGCCAGCGTGGTGGTCGCTTAATTGGATTACTGGAGATGATCGATCCTAATAGGGGACTAGGATCGATCACAATAATCCAACAAGCGGCCGTCAGCGCAACGCCTATTGGGGAACTAAGTTCGCAGTTACGAGTGCCCCATTTAATGGTGGACACGATTGAATTCTGATCGGCCCGGCTTTGCCCCCCAACTCTCTCGTTTGTCTCGGGGCCAGCGTCAGTCAGGTCAATGCCGCGCTGTCGATCTTTCGTCATAAATTAAATAGGTCCGTGGCAATCCACATTCTTCGCATTCAAACATATGCTGTGCTTTGCGCGGGTCTTTCAGATCGGGTTCCACGAGTTTGATACCCATCGCTCCACCACATTGCGGGCAGCGTGCAAAAGCTGCCCTTGATGAAGGGGCAATTGAGGTCAACGGTCGCATATGATTCTCCAATCAGAATCGACTCACCATTGGAACGGAGAATGCACATGAAAATGTACGACGAAATGGAAATCGAATGACGATATTATGACTTGATTTGGATCAGGGATCCAAACCCCACCTTCTTGCCACAATACGAGTGCGATTTAATTGCATTGCGTTCATCATCCTGTTTGCAGTCTGCCTACGTTCTCATCATCATTAATTCACATACATCCACGGAACGATCGCCCTGCGTTGTTGTTGAGTGACGGTCCGTCGAATGCAACCATTAACTTCATACGAAACACAATGGACGAACGAGGGAACGCAATGGTGGGCTTCTAATAATGTCAACAAGGAGAATGATGACATGAAGAAGCTTCTAACCACCGTAACCTTTCTAACCATGGCTGCCACACCGGTATTTGCCCAGTCATTTGCTCCCGAATACGGCAGCGGCAACATCGTTTCGGGGACAAATCAGGGTGGTGAAGGCTCCTATGCCCAGGCATCAGACAGTTATAAAACCCGCTATGAGCACGCGAGGCACGTTCGCAGGCTTCGTCCCTCCGCGCCAAAATCGCAAGACAACACAAAAGATGAATCACAAGAGTAACGCCAAACAGTAATCTGCGGACACTAGAGGGCCTCGAATTTGTTTCGAGGCCTTCTTCCTATTCGAGACCGATGGCCGCCTCCTGTTCGGTCCACCGATCGCTCTGTTGCTTTTCGGGTTAGCCGCCGGATGGGCATTTCGCGGAATCAAGGCAGAGAATGACCCGCCGGGCGATTGAACTCCGACGCTGCAATGCGGCGAACGGCAAGATAGGCCAATCGGCAGTCGGACCTTTGGTATGCTAGTTACGAAGCATAGCGGTGCGCTTGACGGTCTATCCGCAAATTCAGGTGAAGGTTTTTGACGCTAAGGAGCGAACACGCACATCCGTGTAATTGCCTGCGCGGTAAAAAGATACATCGCAGCCTGCCAAACATACAATTCCATTAAGCTATTGTTATCCATATCTTGCCACGATTTTGTCCGATGCACCCTGATAGAATTGGTGAGGTAGGTTGGGCTGCAATGTTTAAAAGATCTCTCTGCCTCTTAACTCTAGGTGCTTTTTGTCTCGCCGTTGGGGGATGTGCCTCTCCTTATCCCGCAGCGCCATCGCTGGCGGCTATGCCTGGCAAGGGAAAATCGTACGGCTCTTTCCAGAGGGATGATGCGGTGTGTCAAGAGTCAGCGCAGCAGGCGATAGGTTACCAATCCCCTGGCGAGGCTGCGAATCAGGCTGCGATTGGTAGCGCTGCTGTTGGTACAGCACTGGGCGCTCTCACAGGTGCTGCAATCGGATCAGCATCGGGAAATGCGGGAGCGGGTGCTGCAATTGGCGCGGGTACTGGCTTGGTCGCAGGAAGCGCTGTGGGAGCAGGCAATGCTCGAGCCGCTGGTGGCTCGCTGCAGGCGAGATATGACACCGTTTATGCGCAGTGCATGACCGCTAAAGGCAATCATGTGCAACCGCCGTATGTTGAGCCCGTGTATGTCTATCCACGCCCATACTACTGGGGTTATAGGCGTTATTATCGATATGGTTGGTGACGCCGATTACATCGACGGAGTCACAAGTCTCTTCAGCGTAGGTTTTCTAATCGAAATCGTGATAGAAAACTGAAACATCATATTCTATGGCAGTCATCACACTGCTGAACCTTCGGCTCACTTTATTGTCGGCATTCGCGCGCGCCGTATAAATAGATCGTACCGGCGCTTTTCCGCTGGGTCAGTTCTTGATCATGGGCAACTCAGGCCGCGAGGCCCGGACCCAGGGATGGCCGGCAATCCCCGCAAACGGCCTTGGTGCCGATTCCGAAGAGAGGCGTGAGGCCGTGAGCGACATCAACACTGCAGCGCGCAGATAAGCCACGACTTCTACTAGTCTGACGAAACGGCCGATGAGAGAAGCGCGGCACCGTTACGAGATTCCGGTGGAACCGAATGGTGAGTTGGCGGTTTCGTTCAAATGATCGAATCGATCATGTATATGAGCATTGGCTTACTATCTGGATGCCTCATCGGGGTGGCGATCATGCCTCTCGTTCACGGCCGCGCGGTGCGACTGACCATACGGCGGCTCGAAGCCGCCCTGCCGCAGTCGATGGAGGAGATTCAAGCCGACAAGGACCTGCTGCGCGCGGAATTCGCGATGTCAACGCGGCGCCTCGAGATGAGCGTCGAGCAGCTAAAGAACAAGATCGCAACTCAGCTTGTCGACTTGGGCAAGAAGAACGACGTAATCAACCGGCTCAAGATCCAGCGCGACGCACTGAAGGTCGAGGTCATTGCGCTTAAAATTAAATTCGACGCACTCAAGGGGCCGCCCACCGGCGCGGACAAGGAGGTCAAGTCTGAAGCCTATGTAGCCTCAATTGTGCGTCGATTTCCTCACAGGATGTACCACTGAACGACCAGCGTCATTCCGGATGCGGGACCGAACCATTCCCCTGAATCATCATTGGTGGGGGTAACGATACGGTTTCGTCGAATACAGATTTGATCAGCGAGTTTTCCGAGAGGTATTTGTGGTATTGCGTTACGACTGCTTTTGCTTCCTTTAGCGTCGCAAGCCTCCATTGAATTTCAAGGTTTTCATTTCCAGCGATGCTTTCTACAACTCTGCGTTCTTCCACAAGCAACTTGAATTCACTCGGTTGATCAGCATCTACAGCGTTGCCATTAAGGCGGGTTGCAAAATCTATGCGGCCGGTAGGGACCCAATCCCGCTTTACGACACCTTGATAAGGCGATTTTTTCCAGCTTCTCCAGCCCCAGCTTTCTGGGCTTGTCATGTTCGTCAGCGCGTGAGCCATGTATAACCCCTTTCTCCGCCCCCCGAAACGGAAGACTAGGAATGCACACAGGAGTTCCCCAACGCACTTAACGCCGAGAAGGCTCGGCGGTTCCGTTCGATACGAAATCGTATTTCGCACCCGCGGACGTGCCCGTTCGCGCTGACTAATGTCTGCTTCTCTAATCGGCCGTTCGGCGTCAGGCGCTTTCAGACTATCCGCCACTGCAGTGTTGATGATGGGTATCGTGCGTCTTTATATCCGCGGATAGCGACTTAAATTGATAACTTGAATTGGTTCTTTACATGAAGCCGCTGCGTCAAGTGTTTTCTCTTCGTCGCCCGGTGCCGTGTGGCCCGCAAGGATCTTGGTTCTTTCCGACGTCCGGTCCCAGCCGGCGTCATCATCCTGGCCTGATGCGGTCTGCACGAGCGGGCGGCGCATTGTATTAAACGCAATCCGAAGCATCGGTTGCAACCAATATGTCCCGCGCTCGCCCGTCCGGCCCGACCTCGTCAATCGCTGGCGAAGTCGGTATCGACGATCTCTCCTGATGCGCTTTCTTCCTTTCTCGATAGCCTCTTTCTTCCTCTCATGCCGCCGCGAAATGCGTGCCGTCCTTCCAGATTCGGCCGAGCACCGCGGCGAGCTTACGCGCCACCGCAACACGCGCTCGCTTGGGCCCGCGCCGCTTGACGAGCTTGAGACCCCAGCTCTTGAGCGCCGACGGGCTCCTGACTGTGGTCAAGAGCACGTTTGCCGCCTCATAAAGATAGTGCCGCGCCATCATGTCCCCTTGGTGCGAAATGCCGAGCCCAACGTCGGTCTCGCCCGACTGGTAGCGTTTGGGCGTGAGCCCCAGATAGACCCCGATGTCCCGCATCCGGGCGAACCGGCCCACGTCCTCAATCGCTGCCATGAAGGCCAAGGCCACGATAGGTCCAACTCCCGGTACGCTCATCAGCCGCCAGCACACGGGCGAGCGCCGCGCCAGTTCCTTGAGCCGATCATCCAAGCGGGCGAGTTGCCCCTCGATCGCCGCCAGCGCCTCCATGAGCGCCGTCACGCTCGCAGAGAGCATCGCATCGTGCGCCACCGCCTGATGCGCCGCATCGGCAAACTTCTTCGTGCCCTGGCGTGACGGCAGCCTGATCCCGAACGGCCGCAGCTGTCCGCGAACCTGGTTGCCAAGCGCGCGCTTGGCGCGCACCAATTGATCGCGCGCGCCCAGCAGAGCCTTAAGCCGATGGCTTTCTTCGCTCTTCACATGCACCGCGCTGTACCAACCCGTCCGCAGCATCTCCGCCAGCGCAAACGCATCCGCCTTGTCCGACTTCACCCGCCGGCTCTTGACCGCATCCGCCGCCCGACGCGCATCCATGCAAACCACTGGAAAGCCCAAGACGCCAAGCCCGCGTGCCAGCCAGGGCGACATCGATCCGGTCTCCAGCCCGACCTTCTCAAGCTCCATTGCGCCAGCGCTTCAACGCAGCCGCGATCGCCTCCGGATGGGTGTCCACAACTCCCCGCCAAACGGTTCTGCCAGAGCCATCCACTACGCACACCGCCGTCCGCTTGAAACCAACGTCCAGTCCTGCAAACATCGTCATCGCTGCTCTCCATTCCTTCGTAGGGAATCACCAGCGGAAAGGTTCGCCTTACCGCCGGAGAGCAGCAACCTCATGTATGGGATGTATAAATGAGCGCCGAAGTTCCAATACGAACAGATCGGGAATTGACGGAAATTAGAAGTTCCCTAGCAAACCATGTTTCAATCAAAACTGGCTACGCGTTAAAACAGGCCAGAATCCTGTGCGACGCGAAACGGCTACGCAAAAGGAACTTATTCAGAAACCGAAAGCGCGGGCCCATTAGACTCCGATACGATCGGGCAAGCTCGCGACTATTATTTTGGCCAACTATAATTGCGCCGCCGCACTTACGAACTATGTGCCGGTTTTAAGCGATCGCAGGTGCTCGTAAAACGGCGCCGACTGCGATCTAAAGACATCCGGCCAGCGCCCAGGGCGTCGCGTACGGAAGTCCTGCAGGAAACGCCCTAAGGATGATTGCCATGATAGACGAGACAACCAAATCCAAGACTGAGAAGCTCGCGCGCGCGGCGGTAGAAGAGGGCTCCGCTCAAGCCAAGAAAGCTTTCGACAAGATGAGCAACGTCACTACTGAAGCCACTTCGCTGATGACGAATAGTTATGCGACGGCCGTTAAAGGGGCGCAGGACTATAGCATCAAAGCCATCGAATTCGCTCAAACCAATATTGCAGCCACCGTTGACTTTACCCAAAAGCTATCGGGCGTGAAATCGCCGCCAGATTTCATCGAATTGTCGGCCGACCATTCACGCAAACAGTTCGAGGCGTTGACGGAGCAGACTAAGGAACTAGCAGAGCTGGCCCAGAAGGTCGCGCTCGCGATTGCGCAGCCCGTCAAGACGGACTTCACTAAGGCATTCAGCTAGGCGGCGTGAGGTGGCCCGTTTCATGGCGTTCTTCGAAGCCCGGGTTGTCACTCGGGCTTCTTGCTGCGCGCACGACAATCCGCGGCACGACGCTAGTGCTTACGTTTACGCTTGCTCTGTGAAGTGTCGCTAGCTGATCCCGTGTAGAATAGGTTCGGCTCGCAGAAGCCTCCCATTCCGCGGCTTGTTTCCATGCACTGCTCGTAGCTCACGAAGCCGCAATTCCTGCCGCCGCCGCCGCCTTGGCCACCGCCATATTGCGCGCACCAGGGATATTCGACCGCCGCCCGCACTGGAGCGGCGGACACAGATGCGACGGCGACAAGGATGAGAAACGCTGACGCTGATTTCTGCATGGCTTACGCCCCAGTCGTTCGATGTTTGACCTCGGTCTAACGATTCCCGCGGCCGTGTGTAGAATAACCCCGCCGGCTGCCAATTATTTCACCCGCCACTACCACGCGGTCGCATCGGCGCGTTCATCCAGGCTTTGGTTCGCGGCGATGCTGTTGCGCGCCTGCGAGTAAAAGTGTGTTCGCCAGCTCTCGAAAGGAATTGCATCATCGGCTCACTTTGCCGCGCGGCCTTGCCCCAGCGCATTGACGGCGAGGTTGCTGTCACGATGGAGAACGCCATGGCAGACAAACACACCGCGCCCACTCGCTCATGAGAAGAAGCGCACCCACGCGTAGCCGCCGGCGAGCTCGACCGCCGCGAGGGTCGCGACGCCGCCCCAGCCGACCAGCCACAGCAGGTGGCCGAAGCCCCAGCGCAGCAGCTTGAACGACCACCACGCGGCCGCGCCGACCGCGGCGAGCAGCAGGCCGAGGACCAGCGCGCCGAGGATGCCGGACTGGCCTCGGAACTGACTCGATGCCCTCGTTCGTAGGAGGACCGCATCTCGAACTCGTGCACGGCGCGGTCATGCTCCATTTGGTACATTTCCGCCCGCCGCTGCGCTTCCTCCTGGGAGCGCTGGTTGTCGCGCTCGTACTCGGCATACCTCGCTCTAGCCTATCAACCGCGCGCGGGAGGACAGGCCGGCACTCCTCAACCGGCACGCGATGGTTGCCCTTGGGTATTCCCCGCGTTGCATGGTGGTGGTCACCTTATTGGGCTTCCGAAGGCATTGGAGCGCATCTGCGCAAAGGCCAGATTGGAGGGCATGACAGTGCACGTGCTACGGCACTCTTTCGCTGCGACCGCGGCCGAGATGGGATTTTCCGAGCTGACGATTGCGGGCCTACTCGGGCATTCGGTTCCGGGGATAACCGCGCGGTACGCGCACGTTCCCGATTTCAGCTCTGGTAGCCGCGGCCGATCGGGTATCGGCGCAGATTGCTGCCGCCCTCGACGGGGTGGCGGAACGGCAGGTGATCTCGCTGGCCGATCGAATGGCGACCGCGTGATGCGATGCCGGCTCAACGTGCAGATTCGAGCAGAGCTCGTGCGCTGAAGTTCGTGAAGCGCGCCGCCCGTGAAATCATCTGACGCTGCGTCGGCGAAACTTGGGAACGGCGCCGCGACGTCACCAGGGCGGACCCGGGTGTCGTTGAGGCCGATATGTTGGCCCGTGATCGCCGCCTTTGGCCGACAGGACAAACGTAATCCCCCGCAATTTGCGCAGGAATCATACCGCGAGAATCAAATAAAGCAGTGCGTTTTCACACAGCCTGGGTCATTAGCGACCGAGCCATCTCGCGCTAATTTTGGCCAATGTCCGCTGTTACTCCAAAAGTGGACAAACGCGGGTGCGGTTGGAATGTCCGCTAAGTGCCAAATGCGGCCATAAGCTAACTGCGACCGGCAGGGCAGGATTTGACCTGTGGCAAAGCGCAACGGCGCTCCGGTTGTTGCCTAACGCTTGCGCTTCCGTGCTAGCGCAGCTGTCGTCAATATCCCCGGTAAATAGCGATAGAGCGTTGACACAGATAGACCAATCCGCCGTGCGATAATTGTCGGGGCCAAATCGCGCTGGGCGAGCTTTTTTGCCATTTTGATCTTGTCTATCGTCATCGTGGTCGGCCGCCCGGTCTTCGTGCCGCTCGCCTTTGCTGCCTTCATACTCATTTTAGTGCGCTCGCTGATGATCGCCCGCTCGAACTCCGCTAGCGCGCCGACCAGCTGAAAAGTGAGCCGGCCTTGCGCCGTCGTGGTGTCGATCTGGCTGGTGAGCGCAATAAAACCGATGCCGCGCCTGTCGAGGTCATTGATAGTGCGGATGAGCTGCCCGAGCGAGCGGGCCAGCCGATCGAGCTTCCACACCACGAGGGTGTCACCCTTGCGCAAGTGGGAGAATGCGGCCTTGAGCTGTGGGCGGTCACCACGCGCACCGCTGGTCGTTTCCTCGAAGATGCGTTTGCAGCCTGCAAGCTTGAGGGCATCAAGCTGCCTGGCTGGTGTCCGGTCGATTGTGGAAACGCGCGCGTAGCCAATTTTCATGTTCCAGCAGAAGTCTTTTTTGACTTATGCGAATCCTGTTCTAAGTTCCATATCCATATTTTTCGGTCTGCCGATGGTGCTATAAGCGTCGCAATATAGACCCTCATCCATGAAAGCTTCTACAGGCGAGACCCTCACCTCCACAGTCAACGGCGCGGACTCCGGCGCGCAGCATAACCTATTCGCCTTGACGCTCGGGAGCGTCGGCGTGGTCTACGGCGACATCGGCACTAGCCCGCTCTACGCGTTTCGCGAAGCAGTGATCGCGGCACAGGGTACCGCGCCACTCACGCAAAACATTGTACTCGGGGTTCTCTCGTTGATCCTGTGGTCGCTGATTATCGTCGTCACGCTGAAATACGTCCTGATCTTGTTGCGCGCCGACAATAATGGCGAAGGTGGAACCCTGTCACTCACTGCGCTGGCCACGCGGGCACTCGGTCGGCGAACTGCTTTTGTGCTCCTTTTTGGCATGATCGGCGCCTCGATGTTTCTTGGCGACTCCGTTATCACACCGGCGATCTCAGTGTTGTCGGCTGTGGAAGGTTTGAAACTCATGACGCCGGCCTCGGAGCCGTACGTGATCCTGATCACAGTCGCGATCCTGCTTGGCCTGTTCTCCGTGCAACGGCGCGGCACCACCAATGTAGCGACATTCTTCGGCCCAGTTATGGCTGTGTGGTTTATCGCTATCGCGATCGCCGGTGCGCTTCACATCCTCGATAATCCGAATGTGCTGCTGGCGATAAGCCCGCACCACGCATTAATGTTCGTTTTAGAGCACGGGCACATCGGTCTTGTCACCTTGGGACTCGTGTTTCTTGCCGTGACCGGCGGAGAAGCGCTTTACGCCGATCTCGGTCACTTCGGCCGTCGGCCGATCCAGACCGCATGGCTCTTTCTCGTGCTGCCGTCTTTATTGATGAATTATTTCGGCCAAGGGGCGCGCGTCCTCGCCGATCCGACTGCGATCGAAAATCCTTTCTATCGGCTGGTACCCGAGGCAATGCTGTTACCGATGGTTGCGCTGGCGACCGCCGCGACGGTGATCGCGAGCCAGGCGGTGATTACCGGCGCCTATTCGCTTGTGCGCCAGGCGATCCAACTCGGCTTGCTGCCGCGTCTTGCGATTATTCACACCTCAGATGAATATTCTGGCCAAATCTATATTCCCCGCGTGAATACGGCGCTGCTCGTTGGGGTTCTGATGCTAGTCGGCTTGTTCCGTACATCGAGCGCGCTCGCATCGGCCTATGGTATCGCGGTTGCGACAACAATGGTCGTCGACGGCGTGTTGGGATTTGTCGTTATCTGGAAATTGTGGGGCTGGCGCTGGTGGCAGGCGGCGCTTCTCATTGGGCCCCTCGTGATCGTCGATGGAACGTACTTCTCTGCCAACCTTCTGAAAGTATTTGAGGGCGCTTGGGTGCCATTGCTGTTCGGCATCAGCATGGTGCTCCTAATCATCACGTGGCGTCGCGGCACGGCCATAGTCGCCAACAAGACACGCCGCTCGGAGGTCCCTCTCGAAACCTTAGTACGCAGTCTGGAAAAGAAGCCGCCACATATCGTCCCGGGAACGGCAGTTTTCCTCACTAGCGATCCTGATTTCGCGCCGACAGCGTTGATGCACAACCTTAAACACAACAAGATTTTGCACGAACATAATGTGATTGTCACAGTTATTACTGCGGATACACCGCGCGTGGCCGAGGAGGACCGGGTGACGATCACTCCGGTTTCAAAGCTGTTCAACCGGGTAGCGTTGAAATTCGGTTATATGGAAATACCGAATGTGCCAAAGGCGCTGGCGATTGCTCGTAAAAAGGGCTGGAGCTTCGACATCATGTCGACCTCATTCTTTCTGTCCCGACGCTCGCTACGGCAAGCTGCCAAGTCGAGCATGCCGCGGTGGCAGGACCGACTTTTCATCGGTCTTGCGCGAAGTGCGAGCGACGCTACGGACTTCTTCCAAATTCCGACCGGCCGGGTTGTCGAGGTGGGCACGCAAGTCGCAGTGTAACGCTGACCTGATTGGCTGTTTTGGACCTAATGTCCGCTGTTACTCCAATGGCGGACAAACGCGGGTGCACCTTTTGAACTGTTGCTTGGCCGGACGACCAGGCGTGTTCAGCTACAACAGCCACCTGCATTTAAAATAAAAACAGGGACGAGGGCACCATACCACCGTGGCACCTTGTAAGCCGCACAAACCCGTCAATTAAGCTGGCCTGGCGGCCTCCAGCACAAGTCCCTCTCGCTCAAACCGTTAAGCGGACGGGGCGGGTAGCGTTTTTTCAGTTCTTCATCGTTCTTAACATCTGGAACGATGTTCTCCGAGGCCATGATCCCGCAGGCGTACTCGTAAAACGATGGGTGTTTTTGCCAATCGTAACCTTGCCCTGCCAACGACCGAGCAAAAAGAGCTACAATGTGATCTTGGCCGCCGCGCTTGAGCGCCTCGCGCTCATCGTAGTCAAGGGGCAGAGGTGGAGCATCGGCCGAGCCATTTTCGGCAAACGGTTTTCGGGCACGCTGTGCCTGCTTCTGTTCCCCTCGCTGTTCGGTGAGTAAATCGACGCCACTGATAATCATCTTTTCCTCCTGTTTTTTCGAGTTAGCTTGTTGGTTTCATCGTGGGGGTTGATCTTGTTTCGCGAATGGGACGCGCCCAGCCGCGTGCTACGGTGTCACGAAAGCCGCCCGGCATAAGCCGACGTTATTTGAACCCAAAACGCCTTGCCGGCGGGAAACGCCTTCTTTCGCTGCCTCCAGTGCCATTCTTCCGTCACACGGGGATGGACTGTTGAGGGCGAGTCAGCCTGGGAGAAACCCGCATGCCAGCCACGCTGAGCCCCACGCAACATGCCGATCTACGTCACCACCAGGATGACGTGTCGCTCGCGCCTAAGGACCCGCCCGCCGAACATGCTTTAGAGGCTCTTTCCAAGCTCGCGCGACGCGCTACCGCCGAGCCTGCATCGGCGCCAGCCATCTCGGGGCGCTTGTTCGCCGGCCCGCGAATGACCGAGCCATCGGCCGACCCAGGCGCTCGTCCGGTCGACTTGGATGAAGCATTGGGCAGAGCTCCGCCCTTCGGCAAACAACTCCAGCGCGGCCTTATCCGGTTCTTCACTGCAGTTCTTATCGGCGTCGCCGGCACGCTTGTCTGGCAATCCTACGGCGACACGGCCCAGCAGATGATCGCGCGTGAAATCCCGCAGCTGGGGTGGCTCATCTCGGTGCCAGCGTCGAATTCGCCGCCTATCCCCCAATCTCTCGATCCGCAGTACCCCAAGGCGATGGCGGGCGATCTCGCTGCACTACGTCAAGCCATCGAGCAGGTGGCTACTAGGCAGGAGCAGTTGTCGCGTGAGATTGCCAAGCTGCAGACGGCCCAAGATGACCTCCGACGCACCATTTCCGCGCCTCTATGGTCCGCCACTGCACCGGCGCGTAAATCTGCCGTCGCGCCGCCGGCTGAGCACCCGAACTCGAAGCGGCAAGCGGCGCCATCGCCTGCGAGGTGAGTTTCGGTTTGCTTGCGGCATTGCGCCTGAGCCTGCAAGGCGACAACGTGCCACTGAGTGGGGCGCGTGCGTGTTATCGTTCCACCTTATAACTGATTGGCTTTGCACCGAGCGTCGCGACAATAACCTCTGACCTGCTCCTTATAGCCACCACGGGTGAGATCACGAACCCGCACAGGCGTCCACCCTAGCTCGCGCATCACCTGCGCAAGGCGGCGGCAGGCGCCAGCTCCTCGACTCCGTTGCGCTATCTTGCAGCACTGAGCGCCGTATCAGATTTTGTCTTCATCATTTTTAAGACGGAACAACGTGTATCCATATTTGAAACTGTGATTTTCGTTGCCGAGAGCTTCAATCCTGAATTGTCCAGCGGTTTGAAAGGCCCTCACACTTGGTCCGCGTATGTTTGTTGTTTGCTCTCCGTTTGGCGACTTCCAGTAAATCTTGGCCTCGGTATTGGATTCTAGGATCGTGAAGAATACCGTGTGCTGGTCACTGTCATCGACAATCGTCTTCGGTGGTGATCCACCACGCTGCGTCCCGGTCCCCATTGATTCAAACGCATCGATTTTACCGAAATCGAGTACTTGAGCGTTTGCATTCTCACAGTGAAAAGGTGCGCCTGCGTATAACAGCGCCAAAGTCGCGGCGACACGGACGAATGGCTGACGCTTCATGGTCCTTTGTACCTTATTGCGCCCAATGACCAATGCTGCCGGTAGGCCGTATGAAGGGTCGGCGGAAAGTCGGACATCATTGTGTCATTATGGTTCAGCTTCCATTCATCCCGCGGGAATCAAAATTGCAGTCGCTGGGGGGCTCCGAACCAGGGAGATCACCTCATGGATGCACATTTGGCT
The DNA here is from genome assembly GCA_963709855.1 of uncultured Alphaproteobacteria bacterium. Lineage (GTDB taxonomy): Bacteria > Pseudomonadota > Alphaproteobacteria > Rhizobiales > Xanthobacteraceae > Pseudolabrys. The sequence continues at coordinate 105,112 of CAVPXX010000006.1, forward strand.
GCTTTTCTCATGGTCTGCATCGCGCTGAGCTATGTACTGTTTCGCGCGTTTTGGATTTAGCCGCGCCGCATAGCCGCGATGTGCAGCACGCCCGCCACAGGAAAAGCTCCGCATTTACTAATTCTGCAGACGCTGCGGAACTTTGATTTTAGGACAATTTCTGGTTCGTTCTGATTGGAACTTTGGCACCCCTATTTGTATTGTGAATTCGCCAACTGATAACCAATAACAATAAGCCGGGCGGTCGGCCGAGAGACCAATCGCGTTCCCGCCTGGGTACACCTAAGGACAATATCAATCAGGCGATAACTCTAGTAAGCAAGCCGGATCCACCGAGTTGAATGTGAGCATCGTTATGCGTGGGTTTGCCTACTTTCTCGCCTACATTATCGGAGTTTCGGCCGTTATCAGTCTCTTCATTATCAGTCTAATGGCGCTAAGTCATCGATCCAACAAACACCATCCGCGCCAGTCATTGCGGTTACATCGAACAAGCAGCCTCTCGATACGGCGGTCAAGCAGACCGATGTCAGCCACAAGCAGGAGCGCACCAATCAGAACCATAAGACGGCGCGCGTCATTCATAAACGGACGCGTGACGTGCCAACCGCCGTGGAAGCCCACGAGGTATATGGATACGCGGCAGAGCCGCGCCACGTCGATCCGAATTTGTTTTCAATATTCGGTCCACACTAGAAAAGCGAGAGCAATGTTCTCGATTTCGGAGAGACCGCCGCGCGGCGGTCTTTCTGTTTGCGCATTCCGCCGATGAGGGGATCGAATAGCGCCGCTGTTTGCTGCGGTGCATCGGTCGCGATTGGCACAAAGCGGACAATCCAGCCGCACCCGCGTTTGTCGCGGACGTGTGGGCTAATTTTTTCCACTAACAATCGGCGTACCGCCTCAGCAATGGGGCGGCGTTTTCGTTTTGCGTGTTTTCCTTATTTTTTCTTGTTTCGATTTCTCGCTCAAGGGCTTTTCCGATGGCCGCGTAGGAATCGGAAAATCGAGTTGAGCGTGCGATGCCAGTCGTAACGCTACTTCCTTTCAACATCCTCCAGGGCGTCAGAGGCAATGAAAACAGCTTCGGTAGCCCCTTCTTTGAGGCGTCGTTCGATGGAATCATGGAGATACCGAGCTATATTCGGCTGCTCGCGCTTCTGATCCTCGGAAATGTATTTCCAAGCGAGTTTATAGGCTGAGTTGTACAGCTCAACGTTCCGCGCAATCCCACCCATCGTCGCATCCTCCTGATCCGGCTTACCTAACTGGTAAGCGTACCGAAGGTTCCACGGTATCTTCTTATCGGTCGGTGTCGTTTGCGCAAGACTCCCTAAAGGTCAATTACGGCGTTCGCTTAAATTCTTAGCCTTTTAGGCGATCATAAGCGTCTCTAAATCACGAGCGCCTGCAAGTCCTTTCCATTACCAACTTCGCCCAATATCTGATGGCCGAAAACGACATGCCCGACACATTCGCTCGAAGTTGGAAAAATATCTCGGCCACTCCCACGTCGTTCAAGCTGGACGGCGGTTTCTATCGATTGACCGTTCATGCGGAAACATGGGGCGGCGGCAGCGTGATGTTACAGCGGCTTGCCGCGGATGGTTCGACCTATGCGACGGCCCTCAAGGCATTCTCAGCCGATGGCTCGGCCACCGCTTACGTTGTATCGGGGGTCTATCAACTCACAATGGCTTCGACTACCGACGTGTCCGCCGATTTGGTTCTCACAGAGCCGCATTAGAGTGGAGGCGGCTCGCTGGCCATTCTGACACTCCACCCACCACAGCGAACGCATGGGCGGCCACGGCTAGGGCGGAGTGGCTGTTGACGAGCGCCCAGCGCAGCCCGAGCCTTGCTAGGCTCTTAAGTCGATTCGTCAAATCACGGCGTTTTTTGCTGTTGCTGGCAAATGACCGAACGAGTGGCAAACAAGCAAGAAATTGACCGAAACGAAGAGGCATTTTGCCTCTTACGCGAGGAGTTATCTCATACGCGCAAGCTCGCGCACCAATATCTCTACGGCCACTTGATCGATTTAGCCAATGAACTCAAGCGCCAAATAGAGATCGGTAACTCGTCCCCGAAATGCTTAGGTGGCGGCGGCGGCGGTGGTGGTGGGGGCGGAGGCGGCTTGGGTACTCCGCCCGCTAATCCGACGTAAAGCACCGTGCAAGTATTGCCGGCATTTCGATGCCGCTCGCACTTAGCGATCTTGTGCCGCAAGTCGGGCAGCGCAATGTCGGGGCCAAATTGCGCGATTAGATGGATACTCATTCAAAACGGGACCCTTGGAGTTTTGTACCAGCCTCATTTCTTTGAGAAACGGTGGTCCAGCGAACACCGCCCTGATCCCAGCACAATAAGGAACAGAAGGCCACCGATCAGGCCGAGATTCTTGTAGAAGTGCGCTTGATTAGCCGCGCGCGTCGGGCCTTCCATCGTCCAGAAGGTATGCACGAGCAGGAGCGTGAGCACGACGAACACGATGAGAACGATAGCGGTCCAGCGTGTTTGATATCCGACCAGAATCAATATTCCGCCGAATAGGTCGATGGCTGCCACAAGATAGGCGATCACCGTTGGCGAAAGGATGCCACCGGTCATAGCGGCAACTTTTATGACTGCCGGATTGGCGACGTAAGTGCCGATATGAGTGAACTGGATATATCCGAAAACGATGAATACGGCCGATATCAGAACGCGGCCGATTGCTTGCACATAGTCAGGCATGATGCGCCCTTTCCCGAGATACCGCGCTCCCCAAGGTCGTGCATAATGTTATCTCGCGAAGAGGACCGCAACTCTTGGGTATCTCCCAATCCCCAGTGGGCAATCGCGACCGATTGCGGTCGTGGTCCCGGACGGCCGCGAGGCAGGCCTACGTTTGCCGCCCCATCCGGTAGGGCTTCAAGATCGCATAGACGGCCTCGTGTCCGGGTGTCGATATTCCGTACTTACGGCCTAGCGCGACCACCTTGCCAGCGAGCCAGTCCAATTCGAGGCGATTGCCAGCGTCAAGGTCGTTTGCCATTGAGGCTTTCATTGTTGGCGGAAAAGCCGCCACCGAGCGATCTAGCTCGGCTAAGAAGTCTGGCGGGAACTCGACGCCTGCCGCGTGGCCTACGGTCATCGTCTCGTGCATTAGCTTGTAGAAGAAAGCTCGCATGTCCTCGTCGTCGCGGACGACCCCGAGGGGTTGGCGCGTGCTTGCCGTGATGCCGGAGGTGCCCGAGAGCAGCACGAATTTCTTCCAGAGGTCGAGAAGCATATGATCCGTCAGCGTGATATCGATGTTCGCAGCCTTAATCTGCTCCACGTAACTGGCGAGTATAGGATCAGGACGTCCGTCAAGTCGGCCGCAGCGGACTTTCGCCATTGGGCCGGTTTGGCGGATCACGCCGGGCCTCGCAATAGTTGTCACAACGTAGGTCGATCCACCAATCGCGACGTTTTCTCCAAGGATCGGGGCGAGTCGCTCGACGCTGTCCACGCCGTTCTGAAGCGTAATCACACGGGTGTTTGAGCCTACGAGTGGGCGCGTTTGCTCGCCTGCCGTCTCGGTATCCCACAGTTTTACGGCGAACAGCACTACATCGACCGGTCCGACCTGTTTGGGGTCATCCGTGACATTGACGTCCTTTAGATGCAGGTCACCGTGGGTGCTCTCGATCTTGAGACCATCCCGGCGAATAGCGTCTAAATGCCCGCCGCGCGCAATGAACGCCACTGCGTGTCCGGCCGCAGCCATCCGCGCGCCGAAATAGCCTCCGACGGCACCTGCTGCCATAACCGCCATTCGCATGTTGCACCCCGGGTTCCGGATCGCTTCGCATGGATTGCAAAGCTAACACACCCGAAAATATCGATAATCGCTATGGCAGCACTTGCTGACAAACTGGAGCGAACCCATCAAGACCACACACTTCGACTGCGCGCCCAGCATCAATTCCGTGGAACCCAAATCGCATCGTTCGGGTCCTTTTCATTGCCGTATGCCCGCCGACCCTTGCGTGGGAGGCTTGCAACCCAAGCGGCCATGAAAGCATCTAGTCTGTCATGCCTGGTGGCCGGAACGGCACGCCCTCATCTGGACTCAGACTGTTCCTATTCCAGCCCGTCGCAGTTGCTACGGCATCAAGCTGGCGCCGATAGCCCTCAGGAGTTGCCTTGTGCGGACACTCGTCGAGCAGCGCCCTGACAATTGCGTACGGATAGACCTCAATGACATCGCTAGTGCCTTTTGCTCGTAGCGCCTTGAAAATCTCAAACCCGAAAAGCATCCAAATCTTGTTTGCGTGCGGAAACCGGTTCAGCGGTTTCCCCGCCTGAAGATGCTCTTGGCACACTTGCCGAATTCTATTCCATCCGTCCGTGTCGGGCGTCAGAAAGGATGACAGCCCGCACCTGCGTAGTGACAGCTCTGATCTTCTACTGTTCGTCAAGGGTGCGGCTGCGGGCGCGTCAATCGACACCCTTACAATCCTCCAGGCTTGTTTCTCAGCAATATCATTTAAGACGTCAGCAATTGTTTTTGCTTCGCTTCTGAATGGATTGTCTTGCGTAATCTGATCGTTACCTCGACCAACAGGAAGGCGAGCGGTAAGTTCACGGGGAACTTCCAATGGTTCCAAACGATGGCCACTGAACGTGGTGAAGCAGATCGGCAGGCGCTTCCGCTTTGCACAGGCAACGTCAATGCCGACGAAGACTTTTGCCCGTCGCCGATAATTCTGCTTCATCGACCTGCTCTCCGCCCCGCTATCAAGCGAGATGGCAAGGAGCTTGCAGACCTTTGGGAGTGAGTAAGCAAGTGTGGTCGCGAAAATATATCAGTTTTTCAGCCGCAGCTTTCGCATTACGCAAGCATTGATGGCCTTACTCTGCGCCTTCCTGCTTGAGCCACTATTTCCGTAGCTCCATCTTCCCGTATTAGGATCGCAGGCCCCCCCATTTTCGACAGCGCATTGCTTTTGGATACTGCTACATTTTGTTTTTGTCACAGCAGGCTTACTTTCGCGGTAGAAGGTTCAGGTGCAATTACCGTAGGTAAAATAACGAGAAAAATCGCCCCTAACCGTCTCATTATCATCCTTATCTTAATCGTCACGAGTGCTACTGCCGTTCGCTCAATTAGCCTTAAAGGGGCACACCGTCATACTTGTTCGCCCACCATTTCTATAAATTCGTGTGTGGTCTTGGCAGGTATGGCGTCAGGGCCCCAAACCCCATCACTAAAGCCCGGTTCGAGATCAAGTATGGCCTCTTTTCAGGTGAGTGCGAGAGTTCGCCTACGGGTCGCACTACGTGTTTATTCCTAGCCGAAAACCCTTATGGCGATTACCCGAATTTATAGTTCTCGACTCTGGCGGTATCAATTAGCACTGAACTTGCCAAGGATCGACCGCCATGCTCGTTCAGACAACGATCAACCACGATTCTTCGCGGCAGACTGCAGTTCATATCGTGCGGCGGACATATCTGTTGTGTTATTTTGTGATCATGCGCCGGGATGACGGCGGCGCCTGTCCGGGCGCTGCCGGCGAAATCGCGAATGTGAGCCACGTGTTCCAGCCGTAAGCCTGATCAGTTGCCCAATGCTCAGAAGGAAGCGCGTCTAGAGGACGCTGCCGGCACCGTTACTATCGAGCACTCTGAGCTGAACGATACAAACCAAAATCTTTCATACTTGGCTTATTACGCTTATTCGGAAGTGCCACCCGAGACTAAACCAGCGGATACCGTTCTCAACTCTCTAAAGGACATCCCGCCTGGGGCACCAGTCGATGAAATCAAGCGGGTATCAGGCGTGCTGGGATTCGACTTCACTTTCATGAAGACGGTTGCAAAGATCAGTCCGGCTTTAACCCCAAGCAGCGCACCGGCTCGTATATTGGCTTATTCCAACTTAGCAAGAACGAGTTCGATATGGGGCCGGCGACATTCTTGTTCCGCGGGACAATACTGTCGCTGCTGCGTTGAAGTTCATGACTGAAGCTATCCTGTTTGAGATGTTCACTCACAGGAAGCCAACTTTGAACGACCTTTACCTCATACATCAACAAGGGGTTGACGGCGCGGCAGAACACGTAAGCCACCCTCACCGGCTTGCATGGCGATCAATGTGCGCAACGGACGAAGGCAAGGAAAAGGGCGAAAAGTGGTGCAAACGCGCTATCTGGGGCAACACGCTTCCGGCAGTCAAACGCATCTGGAAAAACGTCAATAACGTCACCTCAGGTGCGTTTGTCGCCATGTGGCAACAGCGCGTGTCCCATTTTTACGCGCGATATTCTGAAGTCGCTGCGAACTGATTAGTTGACATAGTATGGCCGCTCTGACGTCCCTTTCGGGCCAGAAGGCGACGTCGGCACGTCTCGCAACGGGACGCACGCCGCCCTTGCCGGTGATGGTGGCGGCAGTTAATTTCCAAAAATCGCGATCTGACACTTGATCCACGTAAGCGCGGACAGAGATTTCAACCGGAGCAGGGGATGATCAATCGATTGGCGACGGCGCAATCCACCGTGGCGATATGGCATTGGCGGCCTGCTGCCATCGTAACGCTCGCGACGGTGGCCGCGTTGACGGCGCTGACCGCCGATGCCCTAGCGACACAGGCACGTCCCGCGCCCCCCGCAGAGGCGACGGCGCCGCGCGCTGCAGGTGAGCCGATCATGGCGATCGTATCTATAAAGACCCAGCAGGTCACTTTGTATGACGCCGACGGTTGGATTCTGCGTGCACCGGTATCGACCGGCGTCACGGGGCGCGAGACGCCCGCTGGCGTCTTCGCCGTCCTGGAGAAGGAAAAGGACCACCACTCCACAATGTATGACGATGCCTGGATGCCGAACATGCAGCGCATTACCTGGAACGGCATCGCGCTGCACGGCGGGCCGCTGCCTGGGTATGCGGCCTCGCATGGCTGCGTGCGGATGCCCTACCGTTTTGCCGAGAAGCTGTTCGACAAGACGCGGATCGGGATGCGAGTGATCATCTCGCCGAACGACCCGGCTCCGGTGGAGATTTCCCACCCGGCGCTACTCACGCCGAATGCGGACGCCATCGCCGCGGCTGCGGCGCGTGCCGGGCCGCTCGCCCGCGAGGCCGCGGAGGCCACAAAGGCTGCCGACGAGGCAAAGAAAGCTGCCGCGCGAGCGGCGCGCGAGACGGCATCGCTCACGGCATCGCTGCGCAAGCTGAAATTGCTCAAGACCCGCGCCGACGCCGAGCTCGCGTTGGCCGACAAGGCGCTCGCCGCAACAAAGACGGACGAAGCCAAGGCGCGGGCCGAGGAGCGGAGGCAGAAGGCCACCTCCAGGGTCGCGGAAGCGGGAACGCAGCTCGACACCGCCACGGCCGATGCAAAATCGAAAGTCGATACGGACGTAGCCGCAAAGGACGCCGCGAAGGCGGCCGAGACCAAGAAGGTTGCCACCGCCAAGGCGGCGAACGAAGCGAAGCTCGCGCTCGAACCGGTCTCGATTTTCATCAGCCGCGCGACGCAGAAGCTTTACGTTCGACGCAACACGCATAAACGCTGGCCGGACGGGGGTGAGGTATTCGACGCGACCATCGAGGTTCCGGTCACGATCCGCAATCCCGACAAACCGATCGGCACGCATGTGTTCACCGCGATGGCGCGCAACGACGCGGGCCTGCGCTGGACCGCAGTCACGATCGACAACGGGGATGAAGCCAAGAACGCGCTCGACCGCATCACCATCCCGCAGGACGTGCTCGATCGAATCGCGCAGACCGCCTTGCCGCGCTCCTCGATCGTCGTTTCGGACGAGCCGCTGAGTAGCGAGACCAACTATCGCACCGAATTTGTCGCGGTGCTGAGCAACCAGCCTCAGGGCGGGTTTATAACGCGCCAGCCTACCACCGATGGCAACTTTGCGAGCGACGACATCCGGAGCGACACCGGCTTCTTTTCTTCCCGGGGCAATTGGGACGTCCAAACTGGCAATACGCCTCGGCGCGGCGACTATCGGCGGGTCTATGACAATAGGCCGGCGCTGCCGATCTGTTTTTCCCGTTTGGGCGCTAAGGTGCTTGAATGAGGGCGGTCATGTCTGCTTTTGGCCCATCGCGTCATTTCGCTGCGCCGCAAAATTCGGTCGCTATTGGGGGCATAGCGGACAAAGGTCGGCACCGGTGCTGAATAGCTTGGTCGCTAATGACCCATAAGCGACATTGGCTGTGCACTGTGGCAATCGTTTTGATGCCGATTTCAGCCCCTATCAAAGTACTCGTTTGAGCCGTTAGGATGCCGTCTCCTGACTTTCGGGACGGACATGAAGCGGCGCTCCAAGACAGGCGGCAAGCGGGTCAAGAAGCGACGACGGAAGGCGGTTACGTCAAAGTCCGCACGGCGTCGGGTCGCGCGGCTCGCCCGCGAGCGCGACGAGGCGCTGGAGCAGCAGACAGCAACCTCGGAGGTGCTACGGGTTATTTCAAGGTCTCCGACTGACGTCCAGCCGGTGTTCGACATGATTGCCGAGAGCGCGGCGCGGCTCTGCAAGGCCCAGTTCTGCTTTGTCTACCGGTTCGACGGCCAGCTCCTCCACTTTGTGGCACACCGCAGCCTCCCCGCCGAGGTGCTTGAGTTCATCCGACGCGAGTTTCCCGCACCGCCAAGTCGGAGAAGCGTGCCGGCTCGTGCGATACTCGAGCGAAGTTTTGTACAGATCCCTGATGTCAATGCGGACCCCGACTACGCCCTCGGCGGGATGGCGGCGGTCGGCGGCTATCGCAGTGCTGCAGGCGTTCCGATTTTGCGCGATGGCCTTCCCATCGGGGCGATTGTGGTCACCCGTTCTCAGTCGGGGCTGCTCCCGGACCGACAGATCGAGCTCTTGAAGACCTTCGCCGACCAGGCGGTGATAGCCATCGAGAACGTACGACTGTTCGATGAAATCCAGGACAAGAGCCAGCAGCTCGCGGAGGCGAGCCAGCATAAATCGCAGTTCCTCGCCAACATGAGCCACGAGCTGCGCACACCGCTCAATGCCATCCTCGGCTACACAGAATTGATCCTCGAGAAGATCTACGGCACGCCGATGCGGCGCACACGGTCCGCCTGCTGCGCGCGCACAGCAAGCGGCCACGCTGCCGCCGCGCCGCCCCTGGATAACAATTTCGCAATGGACAGGTTTTCGATACACACAGTCCGCACGCGAGGTCCGCAATATGCGGCGTCAACTCGCCACGAACAGCAGTGAGTGCTCCGATTTTTCCAGCAGAGCAGCCGCGGTGTCGCCGAAGAAAAGCCTCTCACCCGGGCGGCGGCCGACGCCCATGACCACCAGATTGTGCCGGCGGCGCGCCATTTCCATCAAGATCGCTTCGTCAGGTGCGACGTTGGCGCGCACGGACGTGCGTAGGTCGACCTCATAGGTTTCGGCCAGTTCGACGATGTCCTTGAGGATCGCTTCTTCGTATTGCCGCGATCTCTTCTTCTTGGCGCCGGCGGCGACATAGAGCGCGGTCAAGGGCGCTTTGCTCGCACGTGCGAGTGTAATGGCGATCTCGGCGGCGCGCCGCGACGGTTCCGTGCCGTTGACCGGCACCAGGATGCTCAGCTTGCCATGCATTGGATGTTCGAGGTGCTCTTGGCGCGCATCGGCCACGACGATCGGCCCTTCGAAGCCGGCGGCAAGGCTTGTCACGTCGTCGTGGAATTGGTCGCGGCGGACGGCAGTCTTTTCCATGCCGATGATCATGAGGTCGTAGCCCTTCTTGGCCTCCTCGGCGACCGCCTCCTTCTGCGGCGCTTTTTCGACCATCGTGGTCACATGGAGCTTGGTACCGGTCTTTTCTTCGGAAGCATTTGCCAGCTCCGCCCGCTTGGCGACTTCCTTTACCGTTTTTCCTGCTTCTTTCGCCTTTTCTTTCTCGGCGTCGGCCGCCGCCTTTCCGGTCTTCTTTTCGGTCTTGATGTGCATCACGGTCGTCGGCATCGCGTTGCTGCTGGCAATGATCCCCGCGATGCGCGTGGCAAACTTGCCGTTAGTGCTCTCGTCGATGGCAAGCAGGAGCCGCTCGAGTTTCGGCACGAAGCCCTTTGCTTCCATGTCCTCGCGATCTAGCCGCTGCTTTTCCTCCTTGCGCATTGGCAGCCGGGCCAGCGCCCAGCGCAACGTCGGCGGCATTGCCATGGTGGTGATCACCGCCATGGTGACGATCATGGTGAACAGTTTCGAATTAAGCGCTCCCATCGACAGGCCGATGGTCGCAACGATCACCTCGGTCGAGCCGCGCGCATTCATTCCGGTGCCGAGCGCCAGCGACTCACGCGGGGTAAGGCCGGCGACCGTGCCGCCGATAAACGCGCCGCAGAACTTGCCGAGGCTGGCGATGACGATCAGTCCGAAGGTGAGCGCCAGCAGGGCTGGATCTTTGAGGATGGTGAGGTCGGCGCTTAACCCGGCGGTGCCGAAGAACACCGGCATGAAGAACGCGAAGATCAGGCCACGCAACTGCTCGTCGATATGACGGGTGAGGATCGGCGATTGACCGATCAGGATGCCGGCGACGAAGGCGCCAAGCACGGTATGCACGCCGATCAGATCGGTGATGATCGCCATCACGCACATGATCAACAAGATCGCGGTGATCACCGCGAAATCGCTTTCGAAATTGTCATTGACCCAGCGGATGATGCTGAACACCACGCGCCGCCCTACGGTGAGGCTCAGCCCCATGAACACAAGCGTGCCGAGCACGCTTTTCGCGATGCTGAAGGCGTCGACTTGGCCCTGCAGCGCCAGGCTGAAGATGATCGCGGTAATGATCCAGCCGAGGGTGTCGTCGATGATCGCGGAGGCGAGAATGACCTGGCCGACCGTGCGGCGGGTGAAGTTCATTTCGGCGATGACGGTTGCCACGATCTTTACCGATGCGATCGATAGCGCGGTGCCGAGGAACAGTGAGGTGATTAGCCGCTTGCCCGGATCGGGAATCATGGAATCGGGCAGCATCTCGCCAAGCGCCACGCCGCAGGCGAATGGAACTAAAATGCCCGCGAGCGAGGCGGCTCCCGATGCCAATCCGGTTTTCTTCACCAGCTTGAGATCGATCTCCATGCCGGTGAGCAAAAGCAGCAGGAGCACGCCAAACTGTGAGATCGCATCGATCATCGCCTTCTGCTCTTTGGCGGTGGGGAATAGCGCGTGCTGCCAATCCGGAAACAGCGCGCCCAGCACCGAAGGCCCGAGCACCAATCCGGCGATGAGTTGGCCCATCACCGCCGGCTGTTTAAACCGCAGCATGACCTCGCCGAGCAAGCGGCCGGTCAGCATCAGAAGGACGATCTGGGCGACGAACAGAAGTTCGGATGGACCTTTTGAGACTTCCCCCGCGGCGAAGGCTGGCTCCGCTGCCAGCGCAAGCAGCGCCACCAGTGCCCCCAGCGCGCAAAGCAATGACAGTCGGGCGCGAATGGTCGTCATGGTGCTTGGCACCCGCAAGCGCTTAGGCCTCGCCCGACGCCAACGCACGAGCATCTCGGGCCGGATGATTTTGAGGACCTTTAAGATTGGAGGAAACCAGCGATGCAGTTGGATAAAGAACCAGCGATCATTGTTGGTGAGCCGGACCCGGCCCTGCACCTTACGCCGCAAAACGATCAACTGATGTCGGAGTGCCGAGCTTTCGGCTTCAAGCCGGCTCTTCGACTTGGATGGCGCGACCACCAAAGCAAGGAATAAACACAGCTGCCCAATCATTGCGCCAGCTTAGGCGATTCTGCCACCTCATCAACGCGGATAAGGTTTTCGGTACGCACGCCGATGGAACTGTGACGATCGTGCGTTTGGAATATGTTGACGGCGTGCCGCGGACTAGCAGCTGCTCTGATTGTCGATGGGGAGGTCACATAGCCGCGCTAGCGGCCTAATGAATTGAACCTCGCCTTCTGGTTGTCATCGAGTTGAGCATAAAATCCGTTGAACGCAATCTCGAGCAAGGTCGCCGCATAACTCATGCTCGGCAGTTGATTGTTGGTGGAATCAAGCCTTGCCACCATTCGACTGCATCGTCGATCCTTAACCCAAACCCTCGGGTGCCGCAATTATAAGCACCACGGCGTCCCCACGTTCCATCGGAGGAACCACTGAGTGCCGGACGAGTTATCTCGGCAAGCCATCGAATGCGATGGCCCGGCTCAACACATTTGCAGGCGATCATGGTTATGCGACCGATTTCCGCGTCCGGCACGGCCTCCATGGCAAGTATTATTCTGGCGCTTGTGCTTTTGGCCTCTGGCGCCAGCCATGCGCAAGGCCCGGTGCCATTTGAAAGATTGGCGGGCCAATGGTCCGGAAGCGGGACAATCGACCTTTCCAGCGGCGCACAGGAGCCAATCAAATGCCGGGCGGCCTATGACGTCTTGGACCAGCACAATAATCTTCAGCTCGATATGCGGTGCGCGAGCCAGAGCTACAATTTCGAACTTCGCGCCAGTGCCAACTACAGTGCGGGCGCCGTCACCGGCACATGGAGTGAAGCCACACGCAATGTCGCCGGAACAATCTCTGGCAATGCCAAAGGCGACCGTTTCGAGATCACGGCAAAAAGCTCGTCGTTCACTGCCAGCTTGACGCTGACCACTCGCGGCGACCGGCAGTCCGTGGTCATCCAATCGCAGGAGGCGAAGACTTCGGTGAAGGGCGCGTCGATTACGCTTCAGCGCAGCAGCTAGGCGGCTGAGCGTCTTCAACAAGATCACGGGGTCGTCCTAAGGAGACATCCATGATGACCACACGATTGTTATCAAGGACGGCAGTCCTCGTGTTGATCAGCGGCGGTATCGCTGCGGCACAGGGAATGAAAACGGACGAGCCGCCGGTGCATGATTCTGCAGGGACGATTAAAAGGTAAGATGGTGTTACCGTTACAAGTTATTCGGCATCCGGCACCCCACCTTCAATTGGATCAAGGGTGGTGAGGTACCGACTGAATGGTACGCGAGAGCACGCCGGGTGCGTCGAAATCGGTTGAATTGGAACTTTTGAGTGACACGCGCTTGATCAGCGTGAGTTCGATTTTCATGACGCACCACCGTATTGTCATATGATTGCCACCGACTTGTGCTGCGGTTTTCCTAGAAGGACAACCATCCCGGCTGTTCGCACGAAAGGGAGTGTCTCCGATGTGCGACTACAGTCTACATCTCGTCACATCCCGGCCTGCAAAGGTCGCCGACAAGCTGGTAACAACGAAATTCGCCATGTCGACCACCCGTGGATTTGCCGCAATCGGTGAACCAAATGTAGCGGTGTGCTTGCGACCCGGCACTGAAATCGCGTTTGCGAGCGACGTCGAATGCTACAATGGCTACTTTAATGCCTGGGGTAATCGGAAACTATCGCAAAGGGTGGCTCGCTTCCATCAGGTTAAGCGGGATGATCCTAATACACATCATGATGCTCTGGAGTTTCCCGACGGTCAGGTCGTAATGGTGACCCAGCTATGCGAAGGTCAGCATGTAACTGTGCTGCAATTACCGGCGGCGCCACCTGCGACGAATGAAGCCGACGAGCGGAAGCCAAACACTCTCGTTACGTTATTCAATCGTGCGCTTATGAGCTCGCCTTAGCGACATAGTGCGAGAGAAACGGGGCATCCGCCGCGCCATTTGCGTATTGGCGCGGCCGTTAGATGTTTTGTGTAGCAGAATTCGCGTGAGCGCAGCTCACTCGTCAAAGTCATAACTAGGGAGCAAGTCCATGGAGATATTTGGACCACCCATTTCGCCGGATGTTTCGGACGATCAAAGAGCATCGAATGCGCTCATCAAGCTGATCCAGAAACTGCGATGGATGGGCATGGACGACGAAGTGGAGCGAGTGCAGATGACGCTGGCAGAGTGTGACGTGCGGCCTGCCGACAGCGTGATTGCAGAACCGGGTGATACCGACTAGTAACGGTAGGCCAAAGACAGAAGCAAAATTCCGCGTTGAATTAGCTCAACAGCGGAGACAAATCGCGGTTGTCTTATTATTCATGGCCAAAGAGAGAGCGATCGATTTAAGCTCACCACTGCACCAATTTGCTGCGATCGGGGCAAGACTTCCCGGCCATTTGGGACGCGGTATTCAAAGCCATGCCCTCATCGCTGGCCTCCCGCATCAAAGAATGGATCGCAATCGACCCTTATTGGAAAATTGGCTAGTCACAGGCGAGCGCCTTGTATTTGATGGAAATGCCAAGGAATTTTGGCTTGCGTAAAGCTCGCCGACCAATTCTACAAATTAAGATCAGTTCCTTACAGTTTTCAGCTGCCGACGATAACTGACCGTATCCAACGCGGCATGGCGGATCTTGGCGCGTGCGGCACGCCACGCGAACCGAAATTAATTTCGATCCCTCGGAACCAATTAGTCCAAAGTCGGATTAATTTTCAGCTGCACTCAGGGGGAGGGTACGTCTCAAAGATCAACGGATCGGACGATCGCGTCCAGGAATTGCCCCTCCCTTCTTCCATCAATGATGCATTTTTTACCAGCGTCAACAATGAGTTCGCCGATAAGAGCTTGCTTGTCACCGCCGTTGACGATCTGATGACCAACGCCCAATGACCCTCGGCAACATGCGGGCAAATGGCGTGCAAGCACTCCGCCCCAGTTCCGGCCAATGTCCGCTGTCACTCCAATAGCGGACAAACGCGGCTGCGGCTGGATTGTCCGCTAAGTGCAAAAGCAGGCATTAACTCGCTTCCCGCTCGGCACGCTTCGCCGACGGCTCCAAAGTCACTTTGCGGGGACAATATTTTGATTGACTCGGAGCAAGTTAGTTGGGTCGTAGCGCTTCTTGATCCTGGCCAGACGATCGTAGTTCTTCCCGTATGTCGCGCGAACCCTATCCTCGCCTTCATCCATCATGAAATTTACGTAGGCGCCCCCCGCCGAATAAGGATGCAACGCAGTCCAATAGTCCCTCGCCCAGCTGGAGATTTGTTCCTTGTTTGCGGGGTTCGGGTCTACACCAACTATGACTCCGGCCCACGTTGCGTCACGGTACGACCACGGTGTTGCGTTGTTCTTGACGGAGGCTGCTTTGCCGTTGATCGGATAAAGGTGCATCGTCGATTGCATGGTCGGTAGCATTGCGCCGTATTTTACGTGCAGCGCAATTGCTTCATCACTTAGCTGGCGTACAAAATCAGCCTTCCAGTACCATTGATGCCCGGGCGGATAGAGCGCATCAAACATGCTTTGCAGCGCTGGGTGCGGAATGGGGCCAACCAAATCGAGCGCTGGTGTCTTAAATTTTCGGATTGGCTTGAACACCCGCTCCGCCTGCTTAAGCGGCCCAGTATAACACCACACGATGCCACACATTTTTTTGTTGTGCAGGTGTTCGGGGAACGGTGGACCCGGCGGCACCGTAAGGAACGCAAAAAATCCGTTCAGGGCATTAGGTGCCTTAGCTATAACGCCGCGATACCAACGCAAGATTTCCGTCGCGTCTTCCATCGGCCACAGCATTGGCCCTGCATAGTTTGTGTGAATGGGATGTGCCTTGAAGAGAAAAGACGTAACGATGCCGAAATTGCCGCCGCCGCCGCGCACCGCCCAAAAGAGATCGGAGTTCTCCTTGACATTTGCCGTGACAAAGCGCCCGTCGGCAAGAACCATGTCCACAGCCAGTAGATTGTCAATGGTAAGGCCGCATTGCCGCGTCAGATGGCCGATCCCACCGCCGAGCGTGAGGCCGCCAACGCCGGTCGTCGAGATAATGCCTGCTGGAACCGCAAGACCGAATGCGTGCGCCGCATGGTCTACATCTCCCCACAGCGCTCCACCTCCTACCAGCACAGTGCGTTTCTTCGGGTCAATGCGAACATATTTTATCGGTGAGAGGTCAATGACGAGACCATCATCGCAAACCCCCGAGCCAGCCGCATTGTGGCCACCACCGCGAACGGATACGGGGAGCTTATGCTCACGGCTAAATTTTACTGCGGCAATGACATCTGCAACGTCTGCGCAGCGCACAATCAGCCGCGGCTTCCGGTCGATCATGGCGTTGTAGACTTTTCTTGCCGCGTCGTATCCCGCGTCGCCGGGCTCGATGACCTCTCCGCGGAGTTCGGATTTGAGAGCAGCAATTGTCGTTTTGCTCAGCATAACGGCCTCCCAATGGAGACATTCGTCAGCGGCGGGGAACTCGTAGCCACGGCCACTAACGGATGGGGACTTCTCTGCCCATTTTGTCCAGCAGTTTGACTGGCCACCCTCCGGACAAATGGGCGCTGGCAGAAAGATACTATTCCGCTCCCGCTTTCCTCGCAACGCGCATGTCGGCTTTGGGTCGAAAGCGGACAAACCATCCCCGGCCAAATCCACCTTTGTCCGTTGTTATTCCAATAGCGGACAAACGCGGGCGCGGCTGAAATGTCCGCTAAGTGCCATTAGCGACCGATGCGCTGCAAAAACAAAGACCGCCTCGCAGCACTTGGGCACCCCTCCACGCGATGCATGTAAAATGGCAGTCTTGCCTTCACAAACGGGAGGGGACGATGAAGAGGTTCTGGATTGCAGCGGCGCTTGTGGTCTTCGCTGGAACAGGCGGTGGACAGGCTCAAGACTATCCGGCGCGAACGGTGACGGTGATTGTGCCGTTCGCGCCCGGCGGGCCGGCCGACGTTATGGGCCGAATCGCATCCGACATCTTTTCCCGCCATCTCGGCCAGTCATTCGTGGTCGAGAATGTCGGCGGCGCCGGCGGCACGGTCGGGACGACCCGCGCCGCGCGCGCCAATCCTGACGGTTACACGCTGATTTCCGGCCACATGGGTACGAATGCCCTGGCGCCGGTGTTCTATCCCAACCTGGGCTATGACCCGGAGAAGGATTTCGAGCCGGTCGGCCTTATCGCCGTGCAGCCGGAGCTGCTTGCCGTTCGCAAGGATATCCCCGCCAATAACTTGAAAGAGTTCGTCGTTTACGCCAAAGCGAACCAGTCCAAGCTCAACATGGGGCATGCCGGCGTTGGGTCGGTGTCGTACATTGGTTGTCTCCTGCTCAACTCGAGCATCGGCATCAAGCCGACGATGGTGCCCTTCACCGGCACGGCGCCGGTGATGAATGCCATTCTCGCCGGCAACATCGACTACGATTGCGATCCGGTGCTTGGGCCCTTGCCGTATGTGCGCGCAGGCACCGTCAAGGCGCTCGCCATCGCCACTAAGAAGCGCAGCCCGCTGTTGCCGGACGTGCCGACTTCATATGAGCAGGGTTTCCCTCAGTTCGACTGCGCGCCCTTCTATGCGGTGTTCGCGCCGAAAGGCACGCCGAAAGCAGTCGTCGACACGCTTGCCGCAGCGCTCGGTAAAGGCCTCGACGAGCCCGCTGTGCAAAAGCGTCTGGGCGACCTCGGCGCCCAGATTGCGGAACCCGACCAGCGCGGACCGAAAGCCTTAACCGAGCTGGTGCACAGCGAAATCGCGCGGCTGACGCCGATCCTGAAAGCCGCAACTGCCAAATGATCGCCTTGTATGTCCACTACGCATCCAATAGCGGACAAACGCGGGTGCGGTAAAAAGTTGAGGGTATGGGAGATGTAAGAGAGGGCGCGCACTGAAGGATCAAGGAGCGTGGATTAAAATAAATACGTGTCATAAGGCAAAGGAGCCGGTTAATGATCGAGTGGTTCGATGATCTCGTTCTCGGCATGCGCTTCAAGAGTTCTGACAAGCAGGTCACGCGCGAAGAGATAAAGCGCTTTGCATCGGAGTTCGATCCCCAGCCCTACCATCTCGACGAGAAGGCTGCCGAGCGAACGCCATTAAAAGGCCTCGCTGCCTCGGGCTGGCATACGGCGGCGATCGCGATGCGTTTGGCCGTCGAGGTCGCCCGTTCGGGCCGCACCCTCTTTTGGGGCTCGGCGTGGACGACTTGAGGTGGCTTGTCCCGTGCGCCCCGACGATGTGATCCATATCGAAGGTGAGGTGGTCGAACTCACACTATCAAAGACGAAGCCGCAGGGAGTTGTTCGGATCAAATGGACGGCGTTCAATGAGCACGGCGTTCCCGTCTACACCTTCACTCCAATCGGCGTTGTGCCGCGTCGCCCGAGCTGATCAACTCGGCGAGCTTGTGATTAACGCGCCGAATACGCGAAGGCGGCCGATCAGCCAGCTCGCGTAAAGCATAGGCTCCAGCATGGTGGCGGAACATTGAATTGAAATTCCGCCCGGCGGATATCGAAATGCAGCAATGACAGTTGTGCATGTGCCTCGCGGCACGTACGGCCCGCAGCGCCGCGAGGCAAATATTTCGTACAACCTTATTCTCGTGAACGAACAACAGCGGTCGGCTCGCTGCCATAGTATTTTTTTCTCGCGCTCTTATTCCATGACGTTTCGGTGAACGGCAGGCCAAATGTTGTGACTCCAACGTGTATTGAGGGCGAAGCAGTATTGCTGCCCTTGATGTGATTTGTGTTCCAGCGTGCGGATTGCAAAAGTAAAGCGGGGCGCGTTGGATTAGGTAACGCTGCTCCGGAAACGAAGGTCCGAGCTCAGGGGGGTGCGTTGGTTTGACTTGTCGCAAACCAAACTTGATAAGGAGGGTCGCGGTAAGCTGGTCTACTGTATAGGGCTTCGGTAGAAACGCAGAGTTCTCAACAAAAAGTTGAATTATGCCGTCGGTCACACCTTGGCCGGAGGTGTAAAGCACCTTCACGGCGGGGCGGAGATCAACTGCCTTCCTGGCCAGTTTCAGACCGGCCTCCAGATCGTCCTGCAAAGTCAGGACAGTAAACAGCAGCTCAATGGGCTCGTCGCTTTCGAGTAGAGCCAACGCTTGCTCGTTAGTGGCCGCCGATAAAGTGTTGTAGCCCTGTCCTTGCAGACAGGACTCGGCGAGGACACGAACCTGTTCCTCATCCTCGACAATTAGAACCGCCGCCACAGTAGTCCTCGGCATAGGTCAGCAGATACAAATTCCGAAAGAGCACAAGAGTTCCGCGGCCCGACGGTTTCAGTTGGCTATCTCACCTATTGGAAACACAAAGCTTGCAAGATATTCCTTACTTTAGTGGGCACGCTCAGTGGGCGTGCTCCAGATTGCAGATGCTTACTGGATGGTTGGGAAGCCTCGTCGGATCCCTAAGGAGGTTCTCTAATGGCGAGGTCCTAATCCAATCAGCGAGACACCAGTCAAGAGGCAGACAATCGCCTCATCGAACGATTTAGGATTTCGGCATCATCGCCGAAATCCAGCAACAACGCCGATACGCAACTAATTGATTTATATATTTTTTCGATAGCTCCTCTGGGTTGGTCTTTTTTGCCAATTTAATTTGTGAGCCGCCTGGAACTCAATGCTTTCTCCGGAATTCACTGTTGCGAGGGCTTCGGGGAGAAAGCTGATATGCAGCGTACGACTGAGTTCGCCTCCAAGGGTTTACCGGCCCGGGCGGCCGTCAATGGTATACCTGCCTCCGACGCAGCCGAGCACATATCGCCGATTTTAAGCGAACTCCTCGCTGCCCTTCAAGCAATGCGGAGCGGAGACTTTTCCGTTCGCATGCCTGGTGACACCGTCGGCATTGAAGGTAAGATCGCCGACACTTTCAACGAAATCATCGCCGCCAACCAGCGCATGGCAAAGCAGCTTGAGCGCGTCGGCGAGGTCGTTGGCCGCGACGGTAAGACCAAGCAGCGCGTCAAATTCGGTGTGTTGAGAGGCTCTTGGGGTGAAATGGAAAACTCCATCAACACCCTTATTGATGACTTGGTCTGGCCAACGGCCGAAGTGACTCGCGCCATTACCGCCGTTGCGCAAGGCGATCTGCTCAAGACAGTCCCGCTCGACGTTGATGGCCGTCCTCTCAAGGGAGAATTCCTGCGCTCGGCAACAATTGTCAACACCATGATTAAGCAGCTCGGCGTGTTCACATCCGAGGTGACGCGCGTGGCGCGTGAAGTCGGCACCGAGGGCAAACTCGGCGGTCAGGCGCAGGTGCCAGAAGTGACCGGCGTCTGGAAGGACCTGACCGAAAGCGTGAACTCGATGGCGAGCAATCTCACTGCCCAGGTTCGGAATCTTGCCGAGGTGACGATAGCGGTCGCTAACGGTGACCTTTCGAAAAAGATCACCGTCGATGTGCGCGGTGAAATTTTGCAGTTGAAGGAAGCCATCAACACGATGGTGGATCAGCTGCGTGCCTTCGCCTCGGAAGTCACACGTGTGGCACGCGAAGTCGGTACCGAAGGAAAGCTTGGCGGCCAGGCCATTGTGCCTGGCGTCGCCGGCACTTGGAAAGACTTGACCGACAACGTGAACCTGCTTGCCGGGAATTTGACCACGCAGGTTCGCAACATCGCGCAAGTGACCACCGCCGTCGCGCGCGGGGACTTGTCACGCAAGATCACCGTCGACGTACGTGGCGAAATTCTTGAGCTCAAGGACACCATTAACACCATGGTGGACCAACTCAACGCGTTTGCTGGCGAAGTGACACGCGTGGCGCGCGAAGTCGGTACCGAAGGTAAACTCGGTGGACAGGCGCAAGTCCCTGGGGTTGCCGGCACCTGGAAGGATTTGACCGATAGCGTGAATTTCATGGCCAGTAACTTGACGGCGCAAGTCCGCAACATCGCCGAGGTTTCGACCGCTATCGCTGGCGGCGACTTGTCGAAGAAGATCACCGTAAATGTCAGCGGCGAAATTCTGCAGCTGAAAGAAACCATCAACACGATGGTGGATCAGCTTAACGCATTCGCCGGCGAAGTGACGCGTGTGGCGCGCGAAGTCGGCACGGAGGGCAGGTTGGGGGGCCAAGCCAACGTTCAGGGCGTCGCCGGCACCTGGAAAGACTTGACCGACAGCGTGAATTCAATGGCATCGAACCTGACCGCACAGGTCCGTAACATCGCCGACGTGTCGACCGCGATCGCCAATGGCGACTTGTCGAAGAAGATTACCGTCGATGTCCGTGGCGAAATACTCGAGTTGAAAGACACCATTAACACCATGGTGGACCAGCTCAATGCCTTTGCCGGTGAAGTGACGCGCGTGGCGCGCGAAGTCGGCACCGAAGGCAAGCTCGGCGGCCAAGCGATGGTACGCGGCGTTGCCGGAACGTGGAAAGACCTGACGGATAACGTCAATTCGATGGCGAGCAACTTGACGGGTCAGGTTCGCAACATTGCCGAGGTAGCAACCGCGGTGGCGCAAGGCGATTTATCGAAAAAGATCACGGTGAACGTCAGCGGCGAAATCCTACAACTCGCTGAAACCATCAACACCATGGTCGATCAACTCAACGCTTTTGCTGCCGAGGTAACGCGCGTGGCGCGCGAAGTCGGCACCGACGGCAAGCTCGGCGGCCAGGCGAAAGTGCCGGGCGTCGGCGGCACGTGGAAGGACCTGACCGATAGCGTGAACTCGATGGCGGGCAACCTGACCGACCAGGTTCGCAACATTGCAGAAGTCGCTACGGCAATCGCCACCGGTGACCTTTCACGCAAAATCACGGTCGATGTGCGCGGCGAAATTCTTCAGCTAAAGGAAACGCTGAACACCATGGTGGACCAGCTCAACCGCTTCGCCGGCGAAGTGACCCGCGTGGCACGTGAAGTTGGCACCGAAGGGCGACTGGGCGGTCAGGCCAACGTGCCGGGCGTTGCCGGCACCTGGAAAGACTTGACCGACAGCGTGAATTCGATGGCCGGAAATCTGACCGCGCAGGTTCGCAATATCGCCGAAGTGACGACCGCAGTAGCGCGTGGCGACTTGTCGCGCAAGATCACCGTAGACGTGAAAGGCGAAATTCTTGAACTCAAGAACACTATCAACACCATGGTGGACCAGCTCAATGCGTTCGCGGGCGAAGTGACACGCGTGGCGCGCGAGGTCGGTACCGAAGGCAAACTCGGCGGTCAGGCTGAAGTCCCGGGAGTCGCCGGTACTTGGAAAGACCTGACTGACAGCGTTAATTTTATGGCCAGCAATCTAACCGCGCAAGTTCGCAATATTGCCGAGGTCGCGACCGCCATCGCCAGTGGCGACCTGTCGAAAAAGATCACCGTCGACGTGCGCGGTGAAATCTTGCTGCTCAAGGACACGCTCAACACAATGGTTGAGCAGTTGCGTTCGTTCGCCGGTGAAGTAACCCGCGTAGCGCGCGAAGTCGGCACTGACGGTCGTCTCGGCGGACAAGCCGTGGTGCCGGGCGTCGGCGGCACTTGGAAGGATTTCACCGACAACGTCAATCTGCTTGCAGGCAACCTGACTACACAAGTTCGCAATATCGCCGAGGTGACGACCGCGGTGGCCCGCGGCGACTTGTCGCGCAAGATCACCGTCGACGTGAAAGGCGAAATACTTGAACTGAAGAACACCATCAACACGATGGTGGACCAACTCAACGCCTTTGCCTGGCGAGGTGACGCGCGTTGCGCGCGAGGTCGGTACCGAAGGCAAGCTCGGTGGTCAAGCGCAGGTGCTTCGGTGTCGCCGGCACCTGGAAGGACTTGACCGATACAGTGAACGTGATGGCCGCCAACCTGACCGAACAGGTCCGCGGCATTGTCAAAGTCGTGACGGCGGTGGCCGACGGCGATCTGAAGCAAAATTTGACGGTGAAATCGAAGGGCGAAGTCGCGGCGCTGGCGGAAACGATCAACAATATGACGGACACATTGGCAATTTTCGCCGACCAGGTGACGTCGGTGGCGCGCGAGGTCGGGGTGGAAGGCCGGCTGGGTGGACAGGCTGAGGTGCCGGGCGCGGCGGGTACGTGGAAGGACCTAACCGGCAACGTCAATCTGCTCGCGGCAAATTTGACGACGCAGGTTCGTGCAATCGCGGAGGTCGCCACCGCAGTTACGAAAGGCGATTTAACGCAATCAATTCAGGTCGATGCGCGCGGCGAAGTGGCCGAGCTTAAAGATAATATCAATACGATGATCGATAATCTGCGGCTGACAACCGAACGGAACACAGAGCAGGACTGGCTAAAGACGAACCTCGCCAAGTTCACTGGTATGCTGCAGGGTCAGCGCGATCTGACGACGGTTGGCCGGCTGCTGCTGTCCGAACTCGACGCAACTGGTGAACGCGCAATTGGGCGTAATTTACCAGGTCGAAAACGAGGAAAGCGGAGATCCTGAGATTGCTTTCAGCTTATGCGGACGATGGCGGGACGGGACATCCACAGAGCCTTCGAGTGGGCAAGGTATGATCGGTCAATGCGCCGTCGAAAAACGGCGCTTGCTGATCACGGAAATGCCGACGCATGCCGTACCGATCGGGTCGGCGTTATTCAAGGTGGTTCCGAAGAACATCATCGTTCTGCCCGTGTTGTTTGAGGATCAAGTGAAGGCGGTAATAGAGCTGGCCTCGATGGCTTCATTCACGACGCTGCAGATTTCGTTCCTCGAGCAGTTGACGACTAGCATCGGCATCGTGCTGAATTCAATCGGAGCGACGATGCAGACGGAAGGCCTGCTCAAGCAATCGCAAAATCTGGCGGGCGAGTTGCAAACGCAGCAGAAGGAGCTGCAGCAGACAAACGAGCAGCTGGAGCAGAAGGCGCAGCAGCTCGCGGAGCGAAACGTCGAAGTGGAGCGGAAGAACCAGGAAATTGAACAGGCGCGGCGTGCGCTGGAGGAAAAGGCGAGCGAACTCGCACTCACATCGAAATACAAATCTGAATTCCTGGCGAATATGTCGCACGAATTGCGTACGCCGCTGAATAGCATCCTGATTCTGGGCCAGCAATTGGTCGAAAATCCCGACGGGAATCTTGAGCGGCAAGCAGGTGGAATTCGCCCGCACAATCCACGGCGCTGGCACGGACCTGCTGAATCTCATCAGCGATATTCTCGATCTTTCGAAGATCGAATCCGGAACGGTGACGGTCGACGAGGAAGAGGTATCCTGTCACGAACCTGCTCGACAGTGTCGCGCGGCCATTCCGGCACGAGGCTGAAAATAGGCGTCTATCATTTGATGTTCGATATCGACCCGCACCTGGGCCGAAGCATAACGACAGACTCAAAGCGTCTGCAGCAGGTGCTCAAGAATTTGCTGTCAAACGCTTTTAAGTTTACCAAAAACGGCGGGGTTCAACTCAATGTTTCCGCGGCGGTCGGCGGGTGGAGCCGGAGCACGCGTGTTCTCAGCGCTAGCGCCCGCGGTAATCGCCTTCGAGGTGACGGATACTGGGATAGGCATTCCGGCAGAGAAGCAGAAGATTATCTTTGAGGCGTTCCAGCAGGCGGATGCCAGCACAAGCCGAAAATATGGCGGAACGGGGCTGGGTCTGGCGATCAGCCGTGAATTGTCAAACCTGCTGGGCGGCGAAATCCAACTCCGCAGCAGGCCTGGGGAAGGCAGCACGTTCACGTTGTATTTTCCGATGAAATATGTCGGGCCGCCTCGACAGGTGGCACCGTCCTCATGCGAACGAGAAATCGAAGAAGGAGATCCAAGCACTCGGCGCTGTGGGCTCATGTCGGTAGCCGATCGCGCGGTCGAGCACGATTGCTGATGATCGACTTGAGGTGCGAAGCGGGCGATTTAATCTTGCTGGTAGTCGAAGACGATTTTCACTATGCGCGCGTTATAATGGATCTCGCGCGCGACAAGGGTTTTAAAGTGATCGTTGCGGCACGCGGGGCGGACGCACTCGATCTAGCAAAACAGTTTCAACCGAGCGCGGTGTCGCTCGACATATTTCTACCCGACATGCTCGGTTGGACCGTTCTCAATCAACTCAAGCAAAATCCACTCACGCGTCATATACCGGTGCAGATTATCACGTTGGACGAGGATCGCCAACACGCGTTGGCACGCGGCGCCTTTTCCTTTGTTACAAAACCGACAACGACGGAGGGCGTTGAGCGACGCGCTGTCTCGTCTCAAGGAATACGCGCAAAGTCGCCGCAAGCGTCTGCTTGATAGTCGAGGATAACCCAGCGGAACAATTGAGCATCAACGAATTGCTCGGTCACGACGACATCGAAATTATTACTACCGGCACCGGACAGCAGGCCTTACAAATTCTTCGCGATCAGGTTTGCGATTGCGTGGTGCTCGATCTTCGGCTGCCCGACATGTCCGGATTTGAGGTTCTCGAATATATCCGGGCTGACCAAACCATTGCTGATGTCCCGGTAGTGGTATTCACTGGACGCGAATTGTCGCCGGAAGAGGACGCGCAATTACATATGATGGCGCGGAGCATCGTGGTGAAGGGCGTCGAATCACCGGAACGATTGCTTGATGAAACAGCGCTTTTCCTGCACCGCGTGGTGACCGATCTCCCGCTGGCGAAACAGAAAATGTTGGAGCGCCTAAATAGCTCAGACGAAGACTTGGTGAATAGCACCGTTCTGTTGGTCGACGACGACGCCCGTAACATCTTCGCGCTGAGCAGTGTTTTGGAACGGCGCGGCATGCGCGTTCTCGCCGCGACGACCGGCACCGAAGCCATCGAGTTGGTCGAATCGACGCCGGAACTTGTCGATCGTACTCATGGATATAATGATGCCGCAGATGGACGGCTATCAGACCATGCAGGCTATCCGCAATAGGCCAGACTTGCAGCGCCTGCCGATAATTGCGCTGACGGCGAAGGCAATGAAAGGCGACCGGGAAAAATGCCTGGAAGCCGGCGCCTCGGACTATCTGGCAAAGCCCGTAAACACGGAGCAGTTATTGTCCGCGTTGCGCATGTGGCTGCACCGCTGAGTTGAGAGGTCGCTATGACCAGGCATGAAAAAGTCAATATCCTTTTGGTCGACGACCAGCCCGCGAAACTCCTGAGCTACGAAGCTATTCTGCATGGCCTCGACGAAAATTTGATCAAAGCGAGTTCGGGGCGGGAAGCGCTCGAGCATTTGCTCAAGACAGATGTCGCCGTGATCTTGGTCGACGTCTGCATGCCCGATCTTGACGGCTTTCAATTGGCCGCCATGATCCGAGATCATCCGCGGTTTAAAAAAACGGCGATAATTTTTATTTCCGCCATTCTACTCGGCGAATTGGATAGCTTACGCGGATACGAAATGGGGGCGGTTGACTATGTTCCGGTTCCAGTCGTGCCCGAAGTGCTACGGGCAAAAGTGAAGGTATTCGCCGAGCTATATCGGAAGACGCGTGAACTTGAGCAGTTGAATGAGCAACTGGAAGAGCGTGTGGCGAAACGGACGGATGAGCTGGAAGGGTCAACAGCGCTGTTGTTGCAAAGCGAGGAGCGAAGAAGCCTAGCCTTGGCGGCCGGAAATATGGGATCTTGGGAGTGGGAGCGGGCCACCGGCAGTTACGTCTGGGATGAGGGGCACTACCGGATTTTTGGAGTTGACCCCAAAGAGTTTGCAGTAACCCCCGAAAATATTCGTACGCGAATTCACTCTGACGATTGGCGCAAACTTCAATATGCGTTCGAGCGCATGACCAAAGAAGGTCGCTCACACCAAATGGAATTCAGGGTTCAACGCCCTGATGGTCAAATTCGCTGGTGCGTTGGAAGCGCAGCGGCCACACTAGATAAATATAACCGGGTGGTGCGTGTTAGCGGAGTGACCTTCGATATCACTGATCGCAAAGAAGCCGAGGAACGCCAGACGCTGTTGGCTCGAGAAATCGATCACCGCGCAAAAAACGCACTTGCGCTGGTGCAATCGATTTTGAGGCTAAGCCGCGCGAAAAGCTTGCCTGCATACATAACAGCGGTGGAAGGACGAATTAAGGCGCTGTCGCGCGCCCACACGATCTTGTCGCAATCACGCTGGCATGGCGCGGATCTACGCAGCCTCGTCAATGAAGAATTGGCGCCGTATCGTAACGGCGATGCCGAGAGGATCAAGACCGCCGGCCCCGAAATCCATCTGCTGCCGTCTGCGGCTCAAACCTTGGCACTGGCTCTTCATGAGCTTGCAACAAACGCCGCGAAATATGGTGCGCTTTCGTCAGTGGCTGGGCGCTTGCAGCTGAATTGGTGGTTGAAGGAAGGGGCGCTCAAAATTGACTGGAACGAAAATGGCGGACCGGCGACTAAAGCTCCCGGCCAAAACGGGTTTGGCACTAGAATTATCCACGCCAGCATCGAGCAGCAACTGCTTGGCCGGGCCGACTTCGATTGGCGCCAAGAAGGCCTACGTTGTCTGATTTCAATTCCATTTAGCAATCCTACAGCGACTATTGAGACTATTGGTTTGGGCGAAATTGCCACCCCAGATGCGAGCATCACACTGGCCGGGGGCTCCATAATGCTTGTTGAGGACGAAGCGCTTGTCGCAATGGCTGTCAATGACTCTCTGACTAGTCTTGGTTTTTCAGTTATTGGCCCATTCACCCGGGTTTCCGACGCTGGTCGAGCGCTACGGGATAGTCAGATTGACGCTGCCATTCTTGACGTCAACTTGGACGGCGAAATGGTCTATTCGCTGGCCGAGATTCTGATCGCGCGAAACATCCCCTTCGTGTTCGCGACAGGATATGGTGCCGAGAGCATTGAAAAACGATTTGAACACATTCCGGTTCTACAAAAGCCAATTGAGAAAAATACCCTAAGGCGCATCTTTGTAAGATCAGACATTCCGCAAGCGCCAGTGCCTCATCAAAATGCCGGCCGATCAGAACGTGGCCGGGCAAACGCTATTTAACGGTAACACTGACGGCAGCATTACATCGGTTGTACGCTTGGGTCATTAGCAACCAAGGCATCTTACGCCAATCCGCTGTTCCCCAAAAGCGCGTCAAAACAAGTTCGGCCTTCGCTGTAAGCGAGCCGTTGTGCCGACCGTGATCTGAAATCGCACCAATTAGCCAAGTGGAACATTTTCTAGTCCTAATAGTTCGAAACGAAGGCCAAGACGCTGGTGATACATGCATTCGCTCGATCATTTCTGGTGCGCGTGCGGTGCTTTAGTCGCGATCACTCAATTTGCCACCGATAGCGCTCTCACCCGTCAAATTATCCTTGATCGACATCTTGCCGCTGCGCTCGTCGTTCGGCTGCCATCGTCGGCGTTATTGCGCTCTTGAAGATCAAATCCGCACTCGGGGCGAACTCGAATGAAAACACAGGTGCCAACTTCAGTAGCCGCCGGAAAGCCTACGAAATCCCGAGTGCTTCAAGCCCTAGGACCTGGGCTTATTACCGGTGCGTCAGACGACGATCCAAGCGGGATAGCCACATATTCGCAGGCCGGCGCTCAATTTGGTTTCGCCATTACATGGACGCTACTCTTTACGTATCCTCTCATGGCGGCGATCCAAGAGATAAGCGCGCGTATAGGACGCACGACCGGCAAGGGCATTGCTGCAAATCTAAGGCACCACTACCCGAATTGGATTTTGCAGTGTGTCGTTTTGTTATTGATTATCGCGAATACGATTAACATCGGCGCAGACCTAGGGGCGATGGGCAATGCACTCAGCCTACTGATCGGGGGACCAAAACCGTTATATGTGGTCGCATTCGGAATTCTCTGCGTGGTGCTGCAGGTCTTTATTCGATACTCGCGCTATGTCTCGTTTCTAAAATGGCTCACTTTCGCTTTATTCGCGTATTTTGGAACTGTGACGGTCGTTAAGGTGCCGTGGGTAGAAGCCGCGCGTGGATTTTTCATTCCTACATTTTCGGCAAATGCGGAGTTTTGGACCGTTGTTGTCGCCATTTTTGGTACGACGATCAGCCCGTACCTGTTTTTTTGGCAGGCCTCGCAAGAAGTCGAAGAAATTAAAGACATCCGCGAGCGAAAACCCTTGGTTGAAAAACCAAAGCAAGGACCGGACGCCATTCAGCGCATTGAAATCGACACCTACATTGGAATGGCTTTTTCAAACCTTGTCGCTCTTGCCATCATGTTCACAACGGCCGCGACTTTGCATGCAGCTGGCACGACGGATATCCAAACTTCCAGTCAAGCCGCGGAAGCGCTGAAGCCGATTGCAGGTCCGTTTGCATTCGCAATATTCACGCTCGGGATCGTGGGTACCGGCTTATTGGCAGTGCCGGTTTTAGCGGGGTCCGCGGCCTATGCGCTGTGCGAAGCGAGAAAATGGCCTACGGGACTTGCGCGTAAACCGCTGCAAGCCAAAGCCTTCTACGCAACAATAGTCGTTGCTACGTTGAGCGGCATCGCCATGACCTTTTCACCGCTAGATCCGATTAAGGCGCTGTTCTGGAGCGCCGTGATCAACGGCGTAGTTTCGGTCCCCGTCATGGCGATGATGATGCTCATCATTTGCAATAAAAAGATTATGGGTAAATTTGTGCTATCCGGCGTACTGAAATACGTAGGATGGTTAGCAACGGCTGTCATGGCCGCCGCGGCGCTCGGAATGGTTATCACTGCGGAACTTTAATATTTGACGTCGGCTATGCGGAAAAACATAAACCGGACATAGTGGTGAATAAGCCCGCCAAGGATCGGCCCGAACTGATGATTCTAGTCCGCTGAACGAGGCAAGAGACCGATGCACCTTCGGCCAATGACCCCGCAAGATTCGGCGTATGCGCCTCACCCAAGACGACGATGTGGTCCACACATTCACGACAGTCGGAGCGACGCGTTCTCAGATTCAAGCCCGCTCTTCGACTTGAATGACGCGGCCAGGGCGGCCAGTACAAAACATACCAGCGCGATCATGGCGCTCCGAGGTTAGGCGATACCTTTGGCTAATCAATGTGGAAAATGTTTCCGGTACACACAGGTGTCAGTCCCGCTCTGCGATTTGCAGACGGAGAAGCTAGAATTATTAAGACAACCGATTTTGAGAGAATCCCTGCGCTGGAACCAACGGGGCAATAAAGCGTTTTTCTTGTCGCATAATTCACGGAGCCCAAAATGTCGTTCGGAACAATACTGCTCATCGTCGTCATCATTCTATTGTTCGGTGCGTTGCCGACATGGCCATACAGCGCTGGCTGGGGCTATTACCCATCGGGTGGCCTTGGGCTGGTAGTGGTCGTTCTACTTATTCTTGTCCTTCTAGGGCGCGTATAGGTGCAAGATGGCCAGAGCGCGGAGATACTCGCGTGGTTCAAGCGCTGACGTGAAGAACGAAATGCGCCGCTATAAGCGGGGCACGGCGAAGAGCGGACCTGGTGGGAAGGGCGGCAAAGTTAAAAGTCGAAAGCAAGCTATCGCGATCGGACTGTCAAAAGCGCGAAAGAAGGGCAAGAAGGTAGCGAAGAAAAGGTCCTAACTATCAGCGGCTTCCCGCAGCTGAAACCACCGTGAACATGGCCTTTCCGCAAATTCCATCCCGTCTGGATTCGCGTCGCGATGGTTTGTCCGACAACACGGGTAACATGCGAGCTCGTGCGCTTGAAGGACGAGCTCGACGAAAAGACCACGCATGGGCGCGAATAGCTTGACTTTCAGGTCGGGGCGTCCCTTCTCGCCGGCATCGGTCGAGTTCGTCGAGCATGACCTGATCTTTGATAGTCGCGGGGTCGACGTAACTGATCCGAGGCTGCATTGTGGTCTCCTGGGCAATACCCTATCCGTATTTTTCTCGATTGTTGTGAAGAGCGTAGCATTTTTTCAGCGTAATCCCAGATGCGGTTATTCAGCGGATCTACGACGCGCGGTGCCAGCTGACGAGCGTTAGGCCTTTTGCCGCGTCTAGCAACTGCTGAGGGCCTGGTTCGAGCCCGTGGCTCGCAAGGATCGCTTCCGGAGTTCGCACGGGCACATCGGAAAAGACCGGTCGCCCACCGGGCAGTCGCACACCGGGCGCGCGTGACAGGTGGAAAGTGTCATAACGGCCCAAGAACATCGAAAACACGTCTGTCCCGCCAATTACACCAATTCTGCAGCCCGGCACGTCAAGGACCATGAGTGCTTGTTCCAAAGACGCGCCTGCCGGATTCCAAAACATCGCCCTTTTGTTCGATGGATCGGCAGCAACGGACTGAATTTGTCGGCTAAGGATCAATCGTCGTCGTAAATCCGAACGGCGCTGTTGCTCATGAGAGTGGCGGCCATGTACGACCACATCGACGCCGTCGAGCCCACGTTCGAAGAAGCGCTGGTCGGCCTCAAACTTGAGCGAGTCCGGCATGGTACCCCCAGCGCTCGCGAGCATTCCGTCCTCGGAGACGATGGCATAACCTTCGATGCGATGAGCAAGGGATGATGGCATTTTCTGACCAAAGACGACCCCCCGTCAGGGCTACACGCGGAGACCAGACATCTCTGTTATTTTGGTGTGATAGCGATATGCCCCTTCATGTTGGGATGAAATCGGCAATAGTAATCAACGTTACCGGGTTTTTTCAGAACTAAGGTTGCTGACTTGTTGGCCGCAATCATCACATCCCAGTCGCCTTGCACAGTCGCCGTATGCGCGACAATGTCCTTATTGATCCACACGATGGTGTCTCCCACCTTCGCTTTAATTTCTACCGGCGCGAAAACGAGTTTCTCGATTATTACTGGAATCGTTTCCGCATGCGCCAAGACGGCATTCATCCCAGAAATTATGATTATAAATAGGAAGAGATACCGTCCCGACAGCACGTGATGGCTCCTCACTTCAGTGAGGCTGCAAGGTGTTCGGCGTGCAGTTGATGACCCTGGAAGATCTTTAAACCAGTCTGCAGCAGATTTTTGAGTTCGACGTTGTTCGCCGAAGGAATGAGCGTGCTTTCAAGCGCTCCGTTCACCGTCTTGTGGTAGGCAACTTCATTGGCAACATAAGCCTTGTCATATGCCGCGCCGCTGAGTTTCGCCAATTCGGCCAGTTTGTCGGCGGCCTGCTTGGACAATGCGCGGCTGGTATCATTATCCGCCGGCGTGACGTTGAGCTTTTTCACCAAATCCAGCGCTTGTTTGTTCACAGCCTCATGGTCGCGCACCATGTCCTCCGCGAAAGCAAGAACATCCTTGTTCTTGGACTTCGAGAGGGCCTGTTTCGCGGCCGTTATATCGAGCTGGCCTGCGGTATATGCGATATGTGCGATTTGTGGATCTGTCGGCTTGGCCGCACCTTGCGCAATGGCCGCGCCACTTAGCATGCAGATTGCGGCAAGCGCCGCGCTTAATCGGACTAGCATGAGATGCTCCTGTCGGCGGACGCTGGAACGGCGCCGGACGTTGTTGATGTGTTGACACCACTTAGATGATTACCGGACAGAAAGGTTCCCGGGAATTAGTCGGGAAGGCCGAGCCGTTGCATGACGGCGTTGGTCATACGCTCGCAACGTCTGCCGGCGAATGGAAATGCGTCCATCAGAACTGGGCCTATTTGCTTGTTCAGTTGCTCACGCACGAGCCGCCGCGCACGATGCAGCCGCGTTTTCACCGTCTCCGGCTGAAGACCGAGAAGATCCGCGGTTTCCTCGACACTCATGCCCTCGATCACGCGCGTGATAAATACGATTCGAAAGATCTCGGGCAGATTGTCGGTCGCTTGCTCGACAAGCTGCAGAATTTCTCTTTGTGCCATTGTTCGTTCCGGATCGTCAGATGCCACTGTTTGAGGGAACTGAATGATCTGAGCCTCGGTTCGTTGCGCTTCGAACGTATCCAAGTCGACAGCCAGACGTTTGCGCCTCAGCCGCCCTAAAGCTTCATTCATGGTGATGCGGGCAAGCCATGTCGCAAGACTGGAATCGCCGCGAAAGCCATCCAGATGGGTAAAAGCGCTGACATAGGCTTCCTGGACGGCATCTTCGGCTTCGGTGTCGTTCCGCAGGATGCCGCGGGCGATCCGGTAAAGCCGACGATTGTGCCGCTCCATGATGATACGAAATGCAGTATCGTCACGCGCAAGCGCGCGCCGTACGAGTTCGGCATCGTCGGATGGGACC
Source organism: uncultured Alphaproteobacteria bacterium (assembly GCA_963709855.1). Classification (GTDB taxonomy): domain Bacteria; phylum Pseudomonadota; class Alphaproteobacteria; order Rhizobiales; family Xanthobacteraceae; genus Pseudolabrys. The sequence goes on from CAVPXX010000006.1 coordinate 137,911, forward strand.
GCAATACGCGGCGCAGGCGCTGATTTCATGACTATTTCCCTTGCTACTGAATTAGATGCGTTTCAAGGGAAAAAGGTTCCCGGCAATGCAACGGGCTGATTTCGCGAGCAGATTAAGCTCGCAATTCAACACCATTTATCGAAAACGCTGCTGCCGGACGGAATGCGTTCAATTAAACGTGACCGCCGAACAACATAAGGCATTGCAACGATGCGATTTTGGCGGCGCGCGCCGAATTTTTTACAACGCGTTGTCCTGCAAACGATCTAACCCAACTATTCAATAAAATTAAGTCGAATTTCCTACTCGATCTTTTCCCAGGAACCTTCCTGCTCATTTGGCATCTAATGGTCAAACTTAGCGTCTTTGGCGTCTAATCGCCAAAGTGTTTTTACGCCTTTATTTTTCGCATGATCACACAAGAACACGGGGAGGTTTTAATGGAACACAATTCGAGAGTTTTGCTATTCGCAGCCGTTGGCGCAGCTGCGCTCTCTACGGGCATGATAGCCTCCGCTGCCCCTCCCCAGAAAGGCTTCGACGCTGAGATTGCGCGCAATGCACAGGCGATGCTCGAAGAGGGCAAGAAAACCTTCCGCTTCGAGACATTCGGGAGTGAGGCCTTCTGGGGTGATGCGCTCCAGTTACACAAAGCCATCGCAGGCGAGAAGAATGGCGGTGTCGGGTCGGGCGTTTCGCCGAAAACCGCGTTGTCTGTCGGCCTCAAGGTGGACGTCGACGCACTGCCAGCGGCTTTGAAGAGACAGCTCGCGGCGGGAAAAGTTAATCTCGATGATCCAGCGACCACTATTGCGCTTCTCAAGTTGAATGCCGTCGTAGGCGTCACCGCCTTCGCAAATACTGACGGCAGCGTCAGATCGATGGGCATCCAATGTGCGTTTTGCCATTCGACGGTCGATAACTCGTTCGCGCCCGGAATCGGCAAGCGGCTCGACGGCTGGGCCAATCGCGATCTTAACGTCGGCGCGATCGTGTCACTTGCACCGAACCTTAAGCCGTTCACCGATCTCCTCGGCGTCGATGTCGAAACCGTGAAGAAGGTGCTCGCCAGCTGGGGCCCCGGCCGCTACGACGCGGAGCTCGACAAGGATGGAAAGGCCCTTCGCCCCGACGGCAAGCAGGCTGGAACGTTGATTCCGCCGGCCTTCGGCCTGGCCGGCGTGAACCTCGCCACCTGGACCGGCTTCGGATCGGTCACCTACTGGAACGCTTACGTGGCAGGCACCCAGATGCACGGCGCGGCGACGTTCTTCGATGCCCGGTTCAACAACAAGAATCAGTATCCCGTCTCCGCGAAGAGTGGCGCGGGAAACACGCGCAATACGCCGGACAAGACGACTGCCAAGCTGGCCGCGCTGCACTTCTACCAACTCTCGATTCCCGCGCCGAAGGCACCGGCTGGGTCATACGACAAGGTCGCATTTGAACGTGGAAAGACGGTCTTCAACGGTCCAGGCAAATGTGCGACCTGCCACGTACCGCCGCTATTCACTGAGCCGGGGTACAACATGCATGCGCCGAGCGAGATTGGGATCGACTCGTTCCAGGCCGACCGCTCGCCGACTCACATGTACCGCACGGCACCTCTCGCCGGACTGTCGACGCACCAAAAGGGCGGCTTCTTCCACGACGGCCGCTTTGCTACGTTGCTCGACGTGGTGAACCACTATGATGCGCAGTTCAAACTCAACCTCAGCGACGCAAACAAGAAGGATCTGGTCGAGTACTTGAAAGGCATTTGATCCTCGCGCGACGTTGATTGAGCATGGATTGCTCATTTTGGAGGTAGCTGTGCCGAACCCGAAAAGTACTGCGCAAATCGCTGGCCATCCAATCCATCCGATGCTTATAGCGTTCCCGATTGCGTTGTACCGAAAAGGGTGCAACGCCGCCCGTGGCGACCAGTTCCGGGATGTTGCAGCGCCTGGGAGATTTGATTGGATGGAGGAGGCATCTGACGCAGCCTGATAGGCAGAAAGCGACGATGGATGGAGGAGCCGAGAACCCGCTCCTGTCCAGCGTAGAGGCTGTTCAGGCGTGGCTGTGCCGTCCAATTGGCATAATTTCCTGGAACGGTTCGGTTCTTTAGCGAGTTATTGTCCCAGTTCGGGCCAGCATATGTGCGGATCCAATCCATCCGTCTAGCCCCCAGGGTCCGGCAGGCTACCCGAGCAAGGTAGAGCCGCATTCATTCGATGGAGATGTGGCTCTACCGTCCCCACTTCGCGGAACAAACAGAAAGCCTTAAAGGTTTGGTTGGCAGAACGACCACCATCCCGGCTGTTCGCGCTAAAGATGCTTCCATGTGCGACCACAGTCTAAATCATGCCACAACCCGGTCTGCGAAGGTCGCGGACAAGCTGATAACGACAAAGTTCGATATTTCTACCATCCATGGCTTCGCTGAAGTTGTAAAACCAAACGTGGCGGTGTGTGTCGATGTGCTGGTTGTCTGGCTAATTGCCTTGCCCAGCCTGTCCGCGTTGCAGACGGCACTTGAATTATGGAGCTTTCACAGCCATTGGTGTTGGGTGAGCATTCTTGCACATTCACATTCTCCTCTTGTTGTTTAATTGAGAGAATCGCCTCAGATGGTCAAGACGTTCAAGGTAGGTGATCACGTGAGTTGGAATTCGGAAGCCGGACGGGTGCGCGGAAAAATCGTCAAAGTGCTTAGACGGAACGTCAATTACAAAGGCTACGTACACCATGCCACTCCGGACGAGCCGCAGTATGAAATCAAGAGCGACAAGACCGATCACGTCGCCTTGCACAAGGCCGCGGTGTTGAGGCGCCTCAGCTGATTGCGGGGCGTGAATTCGAAAGCACAGTTGCAGACATGGCGTTTCCGTACTTTACCATTGGTCATTCCACGCGCCCGATCACCGATTTCGTCGATTTGCTCACCGCTTCGGAGATTGGCCTCATCGTCGATGTGCGCACAATTCCTCGCTCGCGGACAAATCCGCAATACAATCGCGAGACGCACTCCCTGGATCATTATTTGATTTTCAGATCGCATATGAGCATATCGCGGAACTCGGCGGGCGCCGCGCGCGCGCGCAGGACATTGCGCCCGACGTCAATGCCTTCTGGCAGAACCAGAGCTTTCACAACTATGCCGACTATGCGTTGGGCGACGGTTTCCGTTCCGGCCTCGCCAGACTGCACGAACTGGGGAGCGTCCGGCGCTGTGCCGTAATGTGCGCGGAGGCAGTGTGGTGGCGGTGTCACCGCCGGATCATCGCGGACTATCTGCTCGTCGCCGGCGAACAAGTATTTCATATTCTTGGGCCGAAAGCTGTTGCGCCAGCGAGCCTGACGAGGGCTGCTACGCAACGGCCTGACGGAGCGCTGACCTATCCGGCCCTGGCGGTGAAAGCGAGCAACATAAACAATGTCACCCCTTTAACAATTTAAGCACAGCGGCTGATATTGACGAAAGATGATCGCCCGCTGGTGTCGTCGCAGCACACCCTTGCCGTAGTAACAAATGTCTCCGAGATTTAGCTGGGCGTTGGAAAGTCCTTGGTGGGCCGCGAGGCGATATCATTTGATTGCCTCGGCAAAGTCTTGCGGCACCATTGCCCAGCTCATAGGCTAGCCCGAGAAAGTATTGGTGAAGGAATAAGGCCGATAAGAACTGGGCAGTGCCATCCGATCACCCGCCGCGTGCCGCTCGAACGCTGGCGCGAGGCTCTTGATCAGCGGCCGGACGACAGTAAAGTCATCGTCGAATTTTCGGCGATGTGAGCACCATGGCCTCCCGTATCGAAGACTACGCGATGATCGGCGATCTCGGCACCGCCGCGCTGGTCGGCCGCGACGGCTCGATCGACTGGCTGTGCTGGCCGCGTTTCGATTCCGATGCTTGCTTTGCCGCTCTGCTGGGTACGCCCGAGCACGGCCGCTGGCACATCGCTGCGCGCGACGGCGCGGCGAAAATCACACGGCGCTACCGGCCGGATACGTTGATCCTGGAGACTCGCTTCGAGACCGGCGAGGGCACAGCGGTGCTGATCGATTTCATGCCGCCGCGCGGGCTACATTCGCAACTCATCCGTATTGTGAGAGGTGAGCGCGGGCGCGTCGCATTCCACAGCGAGCTGATCCTGCGCTTTGGCTATGGCGCGATCGTGCCGTGGGTGACGCGGCTCGACGAAATGACGCTGCGCGGCATAGCTGGTCCCGACATGGCAGTCCTGCGCTCGACGGCAAAGATGCGCGGTGAGAATTTTAAAACCGTCGGCGATTTTGAGGTTGCGGCCGGCGAGGCGGTGCCGTTCGTTCTCTCCTTCGCGCGCTCGTACCAGCCGGTGCCCGAGCCGGTCGACTTCGAGGAACGCCTGCGCGCGACCGAGGAGTTCTGGACCGAATGGGCCGGCCGCAACAAGATCGAGGGACCCTGGAACGAGGCAGTGACGCGCTCGCTGATCACGCTGAAGGCGCTCACTTACGCATCGACCGGTGGCATGGCGGCGGCGGCCACCGCCTCGCTGCCCGAATGTATCGGCGGCCATCGCAACTGGGATTACCGCTTCTGCTGGCTTCGCGACGCGACATTAACGCTACTCGCGCTGATGAACGCCGGCTACTATGAAGAGGCGCAGATGTGGCGCGATTGGCTATTGCGGGCGGCAGCCGGCAGCCCGCGCCAAATCCAGATCATGTATGGATTGCGCGGCGAGCGCCGCCTGACCGAATGGGAGGTGACTTGGCTCCCCGGTTACGAAAATTCGCAGCCGGTGCGCATCGGCAATGCCGCGCACAACCAGCTCCAGCTCGACATTTTCGGCGAGGTCATGGACGCGTTGCACCAGGCACGGCAGGGCGGCCTTGGCGCCAACGAGGCGGGCTGGGCCATGCAGCGGGAATTCCTCGCGCATCTGGAACAAATCTGGCCTGACCCCGATGAGGGTATCTGGGAGGTGCGCAGCGGGCGTGAGCATTTTACCTATTCCAAGGCGATGGCGTGGTTGGCTTTCGACCGCGCGATCAAGAGCGCCGAGGCCTACAAGCTGCCGGGCCCGCTCGATCACTGGCGCAAAACTCGCGAGCGCATCCATAACAACGTGTGCGAGGGCGGCTTCAATAATGAGCTTCGCAGTTTCGTGCGCAGCTATGGCTCGAAGGAACTCGACGCCAGCCTCTTGTTGTTGCCGGCGATCGGATTTCTGCCGCCCCAGGACCCACGCATCATCGGAACCATCGAGGCGATGGAGCGCGGGCTGATGCACGACGGGCTGGTGCGCCGCTACGACACCGGGACATCCGACGATGGCCTGCCGGCTGGCGAGGGGATGTTCCTGGCCTGCAGCTTCTGGTTGGCCGATGCCTATCTCATGCTCGGCCGGCGCGATGACGCGGTGCGGCTGTTCGAGCGGCTACTGTCGTTACGCAACGACCTCGGGCTGCTGAGCGAGCAATATGAGCCGCGCACGCGCCGCCTGGTCGGTAATTTTCCGCAGGCCTTTTCGCACCTCGCGCTGGTCAATACCGCGAGCAACCTCGCCCACGATCGCAAGCCTGCCGAGCAGCGCTCGCAAACCCGCGTCGCCGATACTCCGTGAATGCAGCCCCGCCGACTTGAGGTGCGTGAGCCTGTCGGAAACATAACTCGGGTGGCAACTGAGGCAGAACCGCGCAATTTCTCTATTTTTCAGGTCTGTCCGCACGCCCACAATGAACCAATTCGCGGCGAGATCGTTGAGGTTATCGGGGCGACCTATTCGGTGAGAGCCGAGGCTCCCTTTCGTGACGACCTGCTGCTCCTTCAGCCCGGACGCCGCTTTAGGGCCTTGGCGCCGATTTGAATCTTTCGGCACTAGGGAGGAAGCATGGCGGTCCGAGATTACGCTCCCACTCTCAACAGCGATGAAAACACAGCCGACCAGCTACCGAAAGGCGGTCATCTCACATTGCAGAGCGATCGTTCGATTGATGAGCTTTGCATTAACACGATCCGTACTTTGTCTATGGATGCGGTGCAGCAAGCTGATTCCGGCCATCCCGGTACGCCGATGGCCTTAGCGCCGATGATTTATACGTTGTGGCAGCAATTCCTGCGGTTTGATCCGGACGATCCGATCTGGCCGAACCGCGACCGTTTCGTGCTGTCCAATGGGCACGCCTCGATGTTGCTCTATGCGATGTTGCATCTCACCGGCGTCAAGGCGGTTAACTCCGAATACCAGCGTTCCGGCGAGCCTGCGGTCACGCTCGACGACATCAAGCGCTTCCGCGAGATCGGCAGCAAATGCCCGGGGCACCCTGAATATCATGTGACCACGGGCGTCGAGACGACAACCGGGCCGCTCGGACAGGGCTGCGCGACGAGCGTCGGCATGGCCATTGCTGAGCGCTGGCTAGCGAAACACTTCAATCGCCCGGACTTTACTGTATTCGATTACGACGTTTATGCGTTGTGCGGCGATGGCGACATGATGGAGGGCGTCACCAGCGAAGCCGCCTCGCTCGCGGGCCACCTAATGCTCGGGAATTTGTGTTGGATCTACGACAGTAACCGCATAACGATCGAAGGCCACACCGATCTCGCCTTCAGCGACGACGTCGCGGCGCGCTTCCTTGCCTATGGTTGGAACGTGAAGCTGGTGGGTGACGCCAATGATAGGGAACGGATCGCACAAGCGATTGAGACATTTCGCCGAGCGGACGACGCACCCACCCTCATCATCGTCGATAGCCATATCGCCTATGGCGCGCCGCATAAGCACGACACCAGCGCCGCCCATGGCGAGCCGCTCGGAGTTGAAGAGATCCGTCTGGCCAAGCGCAGCTATGGCTGGCCGGAGGATGCCAAGTTTTTCGTGCCCGAAGGAGTGCGCGAACACTTTAATTCAGGCTTTGGCCAGCGCGGCGGCGATCTTCGCACGACCTGGTTGGCGTGCATGGAGGCTTACCGCGCTAAACATCCGGACCTCGCCGATCAGCTTGAGTGCATGCAGATGCGCAAACTTCCCAAAGGCTGGGATGCCGACTTACCCAGCTTTCCGGCCGATTCCAAAGGTCTCGCGAGCCGCGATTCATCCGCCAAGGTACTTAACACTATCGCGCCGCATTATCCTTGGCTGATCGGGGGGGCGGCGGACTTGGCGCCATCGACCAAGACCCGTCTTACATTTGAAGCAGCCAAGGATTTCGAAGCCGACAATTACGGTGGCCGCAATTTGCACTTCGGCATTCGCGAACACGCCATGGGCGCGATTGTGAATGGGCTCGCATTGTCCAAAATCCGCGCTTACGGATCGACCTTCCTCATTTTTTCCGATTACATGAAGCCGGCCATCCGCTTGAGCGCACTGATGCAGCTCCCGGTCGTTACTGTCTTCACGCATGATTCGATCGGCCTCGGGCAGGACGGTCCGACGCACCAGCCGATCGAGCAACTGATCGCGCTACGGGCGATTCCTGGTCTGATCACGTTACGGCCGGCCGACGCCAACGAGGTCGCCGAGGCATGGCGCGTCATCATCGGGTTGAAGCATCAGCCCGCCTGTCTGGTACTGAGTCGCCAGCCGCTCCCGACCTTCGACCGCAGCCGCTATGCTTCGGCCGGAGGCGTCGCGCGCGGCGCCTATGTCATGGCCGATGCCGAAGGCGGCAAGCCGGCGGTTATCCTGATCGGCACCGGCAGTGAGGTTGATCTCTGCGTTGAAGTCTATGAGACGCTCAAGCAGGAAGGTATCACGGCGCGTGTGGTTAGCATGCCGTCGTGGGAATTGTTCGAACAGCAGGATCAGGCCTACCGCGACAGCGTGCTGCCACCAGACATAACGGCGCGCGTTTCGGTGGAGGCGGGCGCAGTGATCGGCTGGGATCGTTACACCGGGATGAACGGCGCCAGGATCGGCATGCACAGTTTCGGATCGTCGGCGCCGATCAAGGATCTTATGAACAAATTCGGTTTCACGCCGGAGAAAGTGCTCGCCGCGGCCAAGGATCAGATTGCGATCGGGAAGTAAAAAATGAATCCATTAAAGCAGCTCGAAGGATGCGGCCAGTCGCCCTGGCTGGATTATCTCAAGCGCAGCCTGATCGAAAAGGGCGAGTTGCGCACTCTGATCGAGCGTGACGGGCTCAAGGGGATTACTTCGAACCCCTCAATCTTTGAAAAGGCGATTGGCGAGAGCGACGAATACATAGGTGCGCTCAAACAATTCGAAGCGCAAGCCGACCACAGCATTTCCGAAATCTACGAGCATTTGGCGATTGCCGATATTCGCGCCGCCGCCGACGTGTTGCGTCCGGTTTACGAGCAGACACAAGGTCGCGACGGTTATATCAGCCTGGAATGCTCGCCCTATCTTGCCAACGATACCGAAGCGGCGATAGACGAAGCTCTGCGGCTGTGGGCGGCGGTGGAGCGTCCCAACCTGATGGTGAAGGTGCCAGCGACACCGGCCGGGATCCCTGCGATCCGCCAACTGACCGGTCGTGGTCTGAACATTAACATCACACTGCTGTTTTCCGTGGCAGTCTACGAGCAGGTCGTCGATGCGTATATTTCCGGGCTTGAGGATCTTAAGCGGGCCGGCGGCGACGTCTCGAGGATCGGCAGCGTCGCCAGCATTTTCGTCAGCCGCATCGATGTTGCGATCGACAAGCGGCTGGATAAGCTTGGTGACAAACGGGTGGCGGATCGGCTGCGCGGCAAGGCGGCAATCGCCAATGCCAAACTCGCCTACGTTCGTTACAAGGCGCTTTTCTCCGGATCGCGCTGGCAAAGTCTGGCTGCGACGGGTGCGAAGACACAGCGTTTGCTCTGGGCGTCCACCAGCACCAAAAGCCCGGCGTACAAGGACACGATGTATGTCGAGGCGCTGATCGGCCGAGACACCGTGGACACCATTCCGCCGGCGACGATGGATGCATTCCGCGACCACGGTGAGGCGATACCCGACGTCATCGAGCAGGACATAGCGGGGGCGCGCGCAGTGCTCGCCGAGCTGGAGCGGCGTGGCATCTCACTGAAGGAGGTCACAGAAGAACTAGTTACGGAGGGCGTGCAGCAATTCGCGGATTCATTCGACAAGCTGTTCGGCGCCATCGCGAGGCAGCGACGCGCACTTTTGGAGGGCGATCGCGCCAGCATGGAGATCCGGCCGAGCTCCCCGGAGATGAAGACCGCCTTCGACGCGGAGATGGAGGCTTGGCGGGCGGGCGGGCGCATTCGGAAGCTTTGGACCGGCGATACGTCGCTTTGGGCTGAGACGGACGAGGACAAATGGCTCGGCTGGCTACAAGTTGCGGAGCACGAGCGCACCGATATTGATCGACTGATCGCCTTTGCAAAGGAGGTGAAGCAGCGCGGGTTTACCGATCTCGTGCTGCTCGGGATGGGAGGATCGAGCCTCGGGCCCGAAGTGTTTGGCAAAACGTTTGGGCGACAGGCCGGCTGGCCGCGCTTCCACATGCTGGACAGCACCGATCCGGCACAGATCAAAGCGATCGAACAGGCGGTTGATCTCGGCAAGACGTTGTTCCTCGTCTCTTCCAAATCCGGCAGCACGCTGGAGCCCAACATTTTCATGGACTATTTCCTCGACCGGGTCGGCGCGGTGCGCGGCAAGGATAAGGTGGGCGAACATTTTGTCGCGGTAACCGATCCCGGCTCGTCGCTGGACCGACGCGCCAAGCAGCTCGGTTTTGCGCATGTTTTCTACGGCGTGCCCTCGATCGGCGGGCGCTATTCCGTGCTGTCGAAGTTCGGCCTAGTGCCGGCGGCGGCGATGGGCCTCGACATCAAACGTCTTCTTCAAATGACGCAGCCGATGCAACGAGCTTGCAGCGCGGATGTGCCGCCGGCGGAGAATCCGGGCGTGCGACTCGGCATCGCATTGGGTGTGGCGGCCACGCGTTTTGGCCGCGACAAGGTGACGATCATCGCCTCGCCGGCAATCGCCGACCTCGGCGCCTGGCTGGAACAGCTTCTGGCGGAGAGCACGGGCAAGGGCGGGCGTGGGCTGATCCCACTGGCCGATGAGCCGCTCGCCACACCCGAACGCTATGGCAAAGACCGGTTCTTCGCCTATCTGGAGCTCGAAGGACAGCATAATCCGTCGCAGCGCCAGGCAATCGCAGCGCTGGAGCAGGCAGGCCATCCGGTCGCGCGGATCAGCGTGAAGGATATCTGGCACGTTGGCCAGGAATTCTTCCGCTGGGAAATAGCCACTGCGGTCGCCGGCGCGATCATCGGCATCGACCCGTTCGATCAACCGGATGTCGAGGCGAGCAAAGACAAGACGCGCGCGCTGACCGACGATTATGAGAAGTCGCATCGCTTGCCGGAAGAGACGCCGGTATTCCGCGAGAACGGGCTGGCTCTCTATGCCGACCCCCGCAATGCCGCCGAGCTCGGCCGGCAGAACACGTTGACCGGCTATTTGAAGAGCCATTTCGGCCGCGCGCATGCAGGCGCAAAGTCGGGCGACTACGTCGCGCTGCTGGCCTATATAGAGCGCAACGAGGCGCACACGCAGGTTCTGACCACGATACGCGCGCGGATTCGCGACAAGACGCGAGCCGCTACGTGTCTCGGGTTTGGACCCCGTTTCCAGCATTCGACTGGGCAAGCCTACAAAGGCGGACCGAATTCCGGTGTGTTCCTGCAGATCACATGCGACAATCCGGAGGACATCGACGTGCCCGGCCATGCCTACAGTTTCGGCGTGGTGAAGGCAGCGCAGGCCAGCGGCGACCTCGAGGTGCTGGTGGAGCGCGGCCGTCGTGCGTTGCGTGTCCACCTCAAGGATGTCGATGCGGGTTTGGCCGAGCTTGCCCGCGCAATGGATTTAGCTCTCGAATAGGGCGCTTTTATCGTTAGGGAGTGAAGCAAATGCAGATCGGCGTCGTCGGCCTGGGCCGAATGGGCGGCAACATGTCCCGCCGCCTGATGAAGGCGGGACATCACTGCGTCGTATTCGACGCCAATGCCAAGCCGCGCGAAGCGCTGGCGAAGGAGGGCGCCACGGCGGTGAAGTCGCTGGAAGATATGGTTAAGTCGCTTAAGGAAAAACCGCGGGCGGTATGGGTGATGTTGCCTGCGGGTCGGATCACCGAAGAGACGGTCGAGCATCTCAGCGGCCTATTGGAACCGGACGACATCATCATCGATGGCGGAAATTCATTCTACAAAGACGACATTCGTCGCGCCAAAAAGTTGGCGGAAAAGCGCATTCGTTACGTCGACTGCGGCACGTCCGGTGGCGTGTGGGGCATAGACCGCGGCTATTGCATGATGATCGGCGGGTCGAAGCAGGCCGTGGATCGCCTCGATCCTATTTTCGCGGCACTGGCTTCCGGGCTGGGTGATATCCCAAGGACACCGGGCCGTGTCGAAGGCGATACCCGCGCCGAGCGTGGTTACATTCACGCCGGACCGTCCGGCGCCGGCCATTTCGTCAAGATGGTGCATAACGGCATCGAGTATGGATTGATGCAGGCCTACGCCGAGGGCTTCGATATCCTGCGCAATAAGGATTCGAAGGATCTGCCCGAGGATGAGCGTTTCACGCTGAACTTGCCGGATATCGCAGAGGTCTGGAGGCGCGGCAGCGTTATCTCATCTTGGCTGCTCGATCTCGGTGCCGCCGCGCTGGCGAAGGACCCGCAGCTGAAGGATTTCTCTGGCTTTGTCCAGGATTCCGGCGAGGGCCGCTGGACCGTCGAGGCCGCGATCGAAGAAGCGGTCCCGGCCGACGTGCTCTCCTCGGCGCTGTACGCCCGATTCCGCTCGCGGCAGGAGCATACCTTCGGCGAAAAGATGCTCTCGGCCATGCGCTTTGGTTTCGGCGGACATATCGAGGGTCAAGAATTTATCGACCCCGAACCAAAGCCGAAGAAATTGCAAGGTCACTCAACCGCGCCGAATGCCGCGGAGTAGCACCATGCTCGGCAAGCAGTCTCGGACCGTTCCGACTGCCCAGGTGGTCGAGTCGCCGCCGCGGCGCCCGGCCAAACCGGCCGATCCTTGCGCTATCGTCATCTTCGGTGCCGGCGGCGATCTGACAAAACGCCTGGTAACGCCGGCTCTCTACAACCTTTCACGCACCAAGTTACTGCCAGAAAACCTCGCTTTTATTGGGGTGGACCATGGCGAGGGGACGTCCGAGAGCTTGCGCGGCCATCTTCACGACATGCTGGAAGGCTTCGTCGGAAATGCTGCCGCCGAGTTTGACGTCGACGAGATCGACGAGGCGGCATGGAAGCGGCTGGCGAAAAAGATATCTTACGTGCAAGGCGACTTCACCAATTCCGAATTGTACGAGAAAATTCGCGTCGTGTTGGCCGAGGCAGAGAAGACCAACGGCACGCAGGGCAACGTCATTTTCTACCTCGCCGTCGCCGACCGATTTTTTAGCAGCGTGGTGGAGCAGCTCGGCAAAGCGAAACTCACCGACCAGAACGAGGACGAGGATGGCAAGCCTCGGTTCTGGCGCCGCGTGGTGATCGAGAAGCCTTTCGGGCATAGCCTCGAATCGGCGCGCGAGTTGAATGCCAGCATCCTGCGCACGCTGCACGAGGACCAGATATTCCGCATCGATCACTTTTTGGGAAAGGACACGGTTCAAAGCATCATGGCGTTCCGCTTCGCCAATGGGCTGTTCGAACCAATCTGGAATCGCGACCGAATCGATCATGTGCAGATCACCGTGGCGGAGACGGTTGGCGTGGAACGCCGCGGCAGGTTTTACGAGGCAACCGGTGCGTTGCGCGATATGGTTCCGAATCACGTGTTCACATTACTCTCGATGGTGGCGATGGAGCCGCCAACGGGTTTCGATGCCGCCGCGATCCGTTCAAAAAAAGCCGAAGTGCTGGCCGCGATGCCCGCCGTTAAGCCGGCGCAGGCGGTGCGCGGCCAGTACGGCGTTGGCACGGTGCTGGACAAGACGGTGAAAGCCTATCGGCAAGAGCCCAATGTGGCGCCGGATTCAAACGTTGAGACCTACATCGCGATGCGGCTTGAGATCGACAACTGGCGCTGGGCCGGCGTGCCTTTCTATGTCCGTACCGGCAAACACCTGTCGCTACGAAATACGGAGATCGCGATCCGTTTCAAGCAGGCGCCCTACGCGGCGTTCCAGGGCACTCCTGTCGACACTCTGCGGCCCAATTGGCTGGTGCTGCGCATTGCGCCGGATGAGGGGATATCCCTTCAGTTCGAGGTTAAGCGTCCTGGGCCAGTGGTGGATCTCGCCGCCGTCAAGATGGAGTTCCACTACGATGACTGGTTTCCGAAGGAACCTAATGTTGGATACGAGACGCTTCTTTATGATGTCATGATAGGCGACCCGACTTTATTTATGCGCGCCGATATGGTGGAGCAGACGTGGCGCATTGTGCAGCCGGTGCTCGACGCTTGGGCCAAGAAGGGTGCGGCAGATCTGCCAATTTATTCGGCGGGAAGCTCAGGACCGAGCGAAGCAGACGCGCTTTTGGCACGTGACGGCCGACACTGGCGCCCCGTCAACGGCGCCGGCGCCCGTGAAATTGCGATGACACCATCTCCAGGCATTTCTTCAATGAAAGTCTCTACCCTTGTCTCGGATGTCGACGGTACTTTAGTCACCGACGATAAGATTTTGACCGTGCGGGCCCAGGCGGCGGTCGCAAAGCTCCACGCACGCGATATCAATTTTGCAATCATCAGCAGCAGGCCACCTCGCGGGTTGGGTATGCTGCTCCGGCCTTTGGGAATCACGACGCCGGTGTGCGGCTTTAATGGCGGAGTGATAGCGACGCGTGATCAAACGGTCATTACCGAGCATCTGCTGTCGCCTGAGGTCGCTCGCCGCGCCGTCAGTCTGCTCGACACGCACGATGTGCAAGTCTGGGTTTTCAGTGGGCAGGATTGGTTGGTGCGCGATTGCGACGAGCCATATGTTCGGTTCGAGGAGCGCGCTGTTGGGTTCCAACCGACATTGGTGGACAATTTCGGACAAAGCCTCGATGCGGCCAATAAGATCGTTGGCGTTAGCAAGGAATTCGAGATTCTCGCACAGCGTGAGCGCGATGTGCGTGACACGCTTGCCGATCAGGCGACGGTGGCGCGCTCGCAGTCTTACTATCTCGATATCACCCACCCGCTCGCCAACAAGGGCGTCGCGCTGTCGGAGATTGCGAGGCTTTTGGTGGTTCCGCTGGCGGAGATCGCCGTCATTGGGGACGGCGGCAATGACGTCGCGATGTTCGAGCGAAGCGGTCTCAGCATTGCCATGGGCAACGCCAGTCCGGCGGTACAGGGGGCCGCGGACTTCGTGACCGACAGCAATCGCGACGATGGTTTCGCCAATGCGGTCGAACGGTTCATCCTCAGCAGCAATCGTTCGAACGCGCAGGTTGCGAGCGCTCATTCAGCAGGCAACGCATGATAAAGCCAGATCTTACTGCATCAAAAATTTCGCTTGTGCTCGCCGATGTCGATGGCACGCTTCTCACTAAAGACAAAGTTCTGACCTCGCGTGCGGCGGATGCCGTGAACGCGCTCGCCGCTGCGGGCATCGCCTTTGCGATTACCAGCGGCAGGCCGCCCCGTGGTATGGCGATGCTGATCGAGCCGCTCTGCTTGCGGACGCCGATCGCAGGCTTTAACGGCGGCGTGTTTGTTCATCCCGACCTTTCGGAGATCGAGAGCCGAACGCTCGATCCGGCGACAGCCAAGAAAGCCGTAGAGCTCATCCTTAATCAGGGGCTGGACGCTTGGGTCTACACGGCCGACGAGTGGTTAATCCGTAAGCTGGACGCTCCGCATGTGGCCCGCGAGGCATGGACGGTGAAATTCGACGCCAAGGTCGTGGTAGCGTTTACCGACGCTCACCTCGCGCACGCGGTAAAGATCGTTGGCATCTCCGACGATCTCGACTTGGTCGCCGCCTGCGAAAAGCTGGCGCAGAAAACTCTGGGTGAAAAGGCGAGTGCTGCGCGCTCGCAGCCCTACTACCTCGACGTGACCCACCCGCAGGCTAATAAGGGGGCAGTCGTGGCCACCCTGTCCAGGCTTCTGAACATTCCGTCCGAGCAGATCGTCACGTTTGGCGACATGCCGAATGATGTACTTATGTTTTGCAAAAGCGGTTTTTCCATCGCCATGGGTAATTCGAGCGACGAGGTAAAAGCACAGGCGAGCGCAGTGACCGACAGCAACGAAGAGGAAGGCTTCGCCAATGCGGTGCGGAAGTTTGTTCTATGCCGGGTCGTCGCATGACTGGCGCAATAGGAGGGAGCTCTACTGGACGGCGGTGGACGCCGGCGCGTGGTTGCTAAGGAATGGATGATGGGAATTGATCCGAAATCTCAGCGCGTGTGGTCAGCGGTCCTCACGCATACCATAACCAAACCGGTGATCGCCGTTGTCATGGGCGTTTCGGGGTCCGGCAAAACCACGGTTGCGGTCCTGCTCTCGGCCGCACTCGGCTGCCAATTCCAGGAGGGCGATGACCTGCATCCGCCCGAGAACGTGGAAAAAATGCACGCGGGCAAGCCACTTACCGATGCCGACCGGTTGCCCTGGCTGCGCAAGATTGCCGAAGAAATCGATTGCTGGCGCGCTCGAGGTCAGTCCGGCGTGGTCACATGTTCAGCGCTGAAACGGTCCTACCGGGATATCATCGTCGGTGACCGCTCTGACGTTACACTGGTCTACCTAAAAGGTTCGCACGACCTTATCCACAGGCGCATGGCGGCCCGGCACGAGCACTTCATGCCGGTTGCCCTGCTCGACAGCCAGTTTGCGACACTGCAGGAACCCACGCCAGATGAGCATCCGATCACCGTCGACGTTGGCGGCCGACCAACCGAGATCGTCGCCGAAATCGTGCGCCAGCTTGAAGAGCGCCAAGACAGCGCTCGCGGTTATGAATCAACCTCGGGAGTAGCGGCTGTGCCGGGTACGTCGAAGGGCAAGCGACAATGACATCCCAGCTCAGGGCGATTCTGAAGCCGATTATCGTTGCACCGTCGATCTTGTCGGCGGATTTAGGCCATCTCGCGGACGAGGTTCGCGCCGTCGATGCGGCCGGCGCCGACTGGATTCATGTCGACGTGATGGACGGCCGTTTTGTGCCGAATATTACATTCGGGCCGGTGATTGTCGAAGCAGTCCGGCGCCACACGCGCAAGCCCCTCAACGTGCACCTAATGATTGTCGAACCTGAGCGCTATCTCGATGCCTTTGCCAAAGCCGGCGCCGATCATCTCCTCGTTCCGGCGGAGCCGTCCGCTACGGACCATCTTCACGGCGTACTTTCGCAAATCCGCGACCTCGGCAAGAAGGCCGGCGTGGCGCTCGACCCGGCGAGCCCGATCGAGTTGATTGAATGCGTCCTGCATCTCTGCGACGCTGTTCTCGTCATGACCGTAAATCCCGGCTTCGGCGGCCAGAAATTCCTGCCGGAGATGCTGCCCAAGATCCGCCTTTTGCGCCAGCTCTGCGAAGCGCGCGGCCTCGATCCCTTTATTGAGGTCGATGGCGGCGAAAATGGCGAAACCGCCGGGCATGCGATCGACGCGGGCGCGAACGCCATTGTCGCCGGGTCTGCAATCTTTGGATCGCAGGATTATGCGGCCGCGATCGCTGCCATCCGCGACGCCGCTCGGCCGATGGCCGGAAGGACGCTCGCATGACCATCGCGTCTGAGGCGAAAGTGGAAATCCTCGCCGATCCGGAAGCCCTGTCGCACCGGGCTGCAGCATGGTTGCTCGAATTAGCGACAGCTAAGGGCGGGATTTTTGCCGTCTGCCTGTCAGGCGGCACGACGCCTCAAAGGCTCTATGAACGCCTCGCTGAACCGCCCTATCGCAATACATTCCCGTGGTCGAGAACGCACTGGTTCTGGGGTGACGAGAGATTTGTGCCGCACGATGACGCGCTCAGCAACTACCGCATGGTGCGAGAAGCGCTACTATCGCGTGCACCGGTCCCCGCCACCAACATCCATGCTATTCCGACCGAAGGGCTTAGCCCTGAAATGGCGGCGTCTGCTTACGAAGGCGAACTCAAAACCTTTTACGGCGCCGCGCACCTCGACCTCTCTCGGCCGCTGTTCGATGTAAATCTTCTCGGGCTCGGCCCAGATGGCCATACAGCCTCGTTGTTCCCAGGCAACGCGGTGCTAGCTGAACGAGACAAGTGGGTTTGCGCCGTCATTGGCGCCATGCCGGAAGCGCGTATCACACTGACTTATCCGGTGCTCGAGAGCAGTCGGCATGCAGCCTTCTTGGTCGCAGGAGACGAGAAGCGGGCGATATTCAAGCAGCTTCGCCGTGACGACGACAGCCTACCGGCAGCGCGTCTTCATCCGACCGGTACGTTGTGGGTGTTTGCCGATTTGAACGCGAACGGTTGAAAACGACTTACGCCATGGCGGCGATCATCGTGCACGACTTTAGGGTCTCGCCAGTCTCTATGTCTTTCCATTCATCCTACAGTCCGGCGATTGTCAACGAAATTGGAGTTATCTCCGTTTTGCACCGGTCAATCTTGAGGTCACGAGCGTCTCGACTCATGCCTTGAATGGTCGGCGGACAAAGGGGATTTTAGCCCGCGATGGTTTGTCCGCTAATGGCCCATAACGGACCTTGTCCGTTCATTGCGCGTGACCGAGCAGCACCATGGAAATCGCGGGCACATAGGTGATGATCAGCAGAATCGCGAAATTCAGCAGCACGAATGGCAGGACGCCGCGATAAATGGTGGCGATTCGAACATCGAAGATCGCATGCGTGGCAAAGAGGTTGAGGCCGAAGGGCGGCGTGTACAGTCCGATGCTCAGATTGACCGCCATGATGATGCCGAAATGGATCGGGTTCACGCCGGCGGCCACGACGATCGGCAGCAGCAGCGGCGTCAAGATCAGAATAGCCGCCGGTGGCTCGAGAAAGCTGCCCGCCAGCAGCAGAATGAGGTTGATCATCAACAGCGTTTCCCACGGCCGCATCTGCATCGTCTCGATCGCGGCGACGATCTGTTGCGGCATGCCGCTGGTGGTGAGCAGCCAGGAGTAGACTCCCGCGCTCGCCACGATAATCAGAATTTGCGAGATCAGGAAGGCCGCGTTGAGCACCACGCGCCAGAGATCGGCAAGGCTGAGCTCTTTATAGATGACCGTCGTCACGAACAACGAATAGACGACCGCGACACCGGCTGCTTCGGTTGGCGTGAAGACGCCGCCGTAAATGCCGCCAAAAATGACGACAATGGTACCGATCGCCCAGCTTGCGTCCTTGGTAGTGTCCCAGATGTTGATCCAGCGCGCCCGCGACAAAAGCGGGACCGCCGTGATGCGGGAATAGGCGAAGACATAGGCCGCATCGCCAAGGCCGATGAGCAGGCTCGGCAGAATTCCGGCCGTGAACAGCAGCAGCGCCGATTGCTGCGCGGTCATCGAATACAGAATCATCGCAATGGACGGCGGGATGATCACCGCGACGGCGCCGGAGGACGCAATCAAGCCCACGGTGAAGTGTTCATTGTAGCCGTTGTTCTTGAGCGAGGGGTACAGCAGCCGTCCGACTGCAACGACGGTGCCGACCGATGTGTGCGCCATAGCGCCGAACAGTTCCGAGGATGCCACCGTGGTGACAGCGAGCGATCCGCGGATGCCGCCGATGATTGACACGACCCAGGCGACAACGCGCCGCGCGATGCCGCCTTGCGCCATGATCTCGCCGGCCAGCACGAAATAGGGGACGGCGAGCAGGGGAAAATTGTCGAGGCTTCCGAACATATAGGTCGGAATCGCCGTCGTTGGCACATCGGTGACAAACACAATCGCGGCGAGCGAGGTCAGGATGAGAACAAGGAAAATCGGTAGGCCGATCACCATGAGAATGATCGGCAGAACGAAGTAGACGAATTGAGCCCCCATGACTTGGATCGTCAGTGATCAGAAATTTTTAAATGCGCGTCGTCGCCGGACGTGCCTTGGGAAATCAATCGGACGGCGATCAGCAACGCCATCAACAGGAAGCCGATCGGCATCATGGCCTGCGGCAGGACCAGCGGAATGTTGGCGGCTTGGCTGCGCTGATCGAGCTCCGCCAGCATGGAAATGACGGGCCAGGCCAGAATCGCCATCAGCAGGCTGGTCGCCATCAGCACGATTTCGCCCACAAGCTCGACGATCGACCGCAGCACAGGCGGCAGCAGGGCAACAAATGCATCCATGCGGATCTGCCGGCCCGACCAGCCGACCAGGCCGCAATTAAGAAAGACACACGCGATCATCATGAACAGCATGACCTCCTCGGCCCACGGGATGGACACCGAGAGAAAATAACGGCCGATGATGTTAGCGAAGTTGACCGCGACACTGCCGACCAGCAGCGCTCCCGAAGCGACGCGAATGACCGCCATCAGCGCGTGCGCGCTCCGCACAAGAGTGTTAATCATGCCTCGCCTATTTATGAATTACGGCCCCCGTCGTCCGGGCGCGCGACCGCCGCAACTGCCCGAGCGGATCAATGCTTCGCGGCGACGGCGCGGACTTTGATCAGCATGTCGTGCACCGCCGGCTGGTCTTTCGTCACATCGTCGGCGACGCCGCTGAGAAGCGTTTTCATCTTCGCGAGGTCCTCGGGTGGCAACGTATGAACCTGGCCGCCCATTTTCACCCAATCGTCCGCCAGCTTCTTGGTGAATTCCACCTCCCAGGCCTGCACCTTGGGCTGGATGGCCTGTGCGGTATCGAGGACGATTTTTTGCAGATCGGACGGCAATTTATCGAGCCAGGCCTGACTGACGACGGCAAGCGACACCAGCATCGTGTCGTTGGTGACCGAAATGACTTTGACGAGATTGTTCATCTTGAATCCGACAAAGACCGACATCCCGCTGATCGTGCCGTCGATGGTGCCCTGACTGAGCGCAGGCATCACCTCGCTCAAAGGCATCGCGATGCCGGTGGCGCCGAGCTTGCTCATCTTGGCGCGCTCAAGCGCGGTCCCATTGATCCGAATCTTCTTGCCATTGAAGTCGGCAAGCCGCATCAGCGGGGTCTTGGTCGCGTACTCGACGACTCCGATGCTGAGCGTGGCAATACCAACGATCCGCTTCGGCTTTACGAGGTCGAGGATGATTTTTTGCATCTCGGGATCGTGAATGGTGGCTGCGACATGCGCCTCGTCGCGGAACAACATTGGCGCGCTGAAAACGCCATAGCGCGGCTCCAGACCGACGTAGAAATCGACCGGCCCGATGTAGCCCTGGATGGTGCCGAGCTGCACGCCTTCAATCTCGCGCGGGATTGGGCCGAGCTGGCTGGCAGGATAAACTTGCACTTCGATGCGGCCGCCCGATGCCTTCTCGAGCGCCGCCTTGTAGTCTTTTATGAACTGATGCTGCGTTTCGTTGATGGTCGCGGTGCCAAATTTCATGACGTATTCGGCGGATGCGGCTGGCCCACTCGGGGCGACGCACACAAGCGCGGCCAGTAGTCCAATCGTCCACGCCCACCGCGTGATGCTGCGTATTCTGATCATCGCATTCCTCCTCCAGTTACTTTTGTCACCGCCTCGTAGGGGCCTTGGCTGGGCCTTTGACCCGACGGACGATGTTGATCGCGGGTGATGCTAGGGGGCTTGCGCGTCCTCCTCAAGCTCTTATTGATTCCCTCGATGGCTGGATCACACAAGCTGGCGGTGGGGCGGCACTAATTCGTGCCACGTTTCGACAAAATAGGTCCATCATTCGAGCTTTACATCAATTACGGCCCAAGGCGCATGATCTCTAATTGATCGGCACGGGCGAGAAATGGATCGGTCGCTAATGACCCAAAGCGGACATTGAAGGAACATCCTTCTGCGCCGTATATCAAAGGATCGTTAGCTTTGCGGAGCAATCGATGCACACTGATTCAATAGAGCAGTTCCGCCACTCACACGTATTCCTCGGGGAAGCACACGAGCGGAATGAGCGGAAAACATGGACCGTAATTGCCGTCTGCACCGCAATGATGGTTGCGGAAATTGTCGGCGGCCTGTGGTTCGGATCGGTCGCACTTATTGCTGATGGCCTGCATATGTCCACACACGCTGGCGCACTTCTCATAGCGGCATTGGCCTACACGTATTCGCGGCACTATGCGGAAGATGCGCGGCTGGCGTTTGGTACCGGCAAACTCGGTGATCTAGCCGCGTTTACGAGCGCGATAGCTCTGGCGATGATCGCGCTGCTTATCGGCTACGAGAGCGTTGATCGGGTGATCTATCCTGTGCCGATTGCCTTCAATCAAGCCATTCCGATTGCGGTAGTTGGCTTAGGTGTCAACTTGCTTAGTGCTTTCCTGTTGCGTGACGACCACGACCATCACCACGGGCACGCTAATGATCATGGGGATGAGGATCACGACCACGACCACGAACATGGAAGTAGTCACGTCCACCGCGATCACAACTTACGTGCGGCGTTCGTGCATGTAATGGCCGATGTCGCAGTGTCAGTATTGGTCATTGTTGGTCTAGTTGCGGGTCGCCAATTTGGTTGGGTCTGGATGGACCCCTTGATGGGCCTAATCGCAACGGTGGTTATCCTTAGTTGGTCTTGGACCCTTATCCGCTCTGCTGGCGCTGTTCTTCTTGATGTTTGCCCCGACCCGGCACTGTCAGGAAAAATTACCGCTCGCCTCGAGCAAGGCAGCGACCGCGTGTCCGATCTTCATTTGTGGCGGTTGGGTCCCGGCCATCTTGCAGCGGTCGTTTCGTTAGTGACCCACGAACCGCGCTCTCCCGACCAGTACAAGAGCCGACTATCAGGTCTTACCGGCCTGTCTCACGTAACGATTGAGGTAGTAACGTGTCCGGGGGCGCACCATTGACGTCCGCTTTTGATGCTGTGGATGGCTCCGCCACCGGTCAGCGGACATTGGCAAGCCGCCTAAAACCATAAAAGCAGCCGCTCGACCCCGATCACGCCGGCGACGAACATTCGGCTCGGGCACCGTCGCTCTCGGTGAGTGCAAAAAATTTATCCGTTCAGCAGCCGCGCCAAACGCGCGCGGCGATTGCGGTGGGACAGTCGCAATAAAATGTATAACGATCCTATGGAATGTTTCACTGTCCCACTTTTTTGTAAGTCCTTGATTGGACTGAGTTCATGCAGTCCTCTCGGGACCGCCACCCCCGAAAAATCACCTTGATCGGAAACGATTTTTTCGCCGAATTGTCCCACCTTCTATTTGGGTGGGACAGAGTCTGTTCGCGATTTGAACTTCATCATCGCGGCGTCGGCCAGCCTGCCCTGCCTTGCGGCGCGCGTGTAGCGCTCGACCTCCTCGAGCGACCGGTGGCCGGTGATCGCCATGATCTCGTGCGCGGTCGCGCCGCGCTCGGCCAGGCGCGCGGCGGCGGCCTTGCGCAGCCCGTGCGCCGAGCAGTGCGGCAGCCCAGCCTCGTTGCACCAATCCCGGAACTTGTTTCCAAATCCGGCCGTCGAGGACGGGCGCCCGTAGGCGGTGGTGAGGAACGTCAGGTGACCCGACGGCGCGGCGTCGATGACCTGCTGCAGGTCCGGGTGCACGGGAATGTCCAGATCCACCGGGCTGCGGTGCTCGTTCTTGGCCTGCCGGTAGCGAATGCGGCCGTCGCGCAGGCGCTGCGGCCCGAGGCGGGCGGCGTCCTCGCGCCGGCAGGCCGGTGTAGAGCGGCAGCGCCATCGCGAACCGCGTTTTGACCTATCGGATGCCGCTTTTCGTAGGCTAGATCTCGTGGAGCTCCAAGAATGATAGCCATTCTCGCGTGGTGAGCGCCTTCACGTCGAGCGTCGCGCATGATGGTCGGGAGGCGCTGCGCAAAGTCGAGGAAATTCCTTACGACTTGACCGATCCCAGAGAAAAGCCCAGCACTGGGCGGCCTTGAAGTGCTTCGCCGAATCAAAGAGACGCGTCCCGACATGGACGTAATTATGGTCACGGGCCTGTGGCAGGTCGACACTGTGGTGCAGGCGAGGAAGCTCGGTGCCCGCGATTTTATCTCCAAGCCAGTCGAGCCGGACGAACTTAAATTGGTGGTGATCAGCGCGTGCTGGAGCGGCGGTAGCTGTTATCGGTATGTCGGCTTTTGGCACTTAACGGCGGCGAGCTCAGGCATCTTTCGCCTGCGACAGTTCACGCCCTGGATTTAAATCACGCAAAGTATCATCAAAACTGACGCCAAGTTTTTGTACCATCGCCATGAGAATTGTGTTCTGGTATTCAAGATGTTGAAGGACGACTTCGATTTCCTTTTCCGCTTTGACGTTCACCTCAAGATCATGGTCCGCTCGGATTTCTGAGTGCCGTCCTTGGACATTCTGTCCTACCATTATGAGCGGCATTAGCAGCAGCTGAATCATATTAGAAATGAACAGCCAGAACACAAAGGCCATTGGAGGATCAAACTGTAGAGCTTTCGGCGCGAGCAGATTCCATCCTAACCAAATGACTGTCCAGATTAAGACGATCAGGAAAAAGCCCATAGTGCCAACGCGATTGGTGATCGAACAAGCAAGCCTATCCAGTGCGCTCAATTTCTCGGAAGCTTCCTTGTTAACGTTTCTGAGCGGCTTCCGCTGCTTCCTAAATTCATCCAGCGATAGTGGCCTTCGAGATTTTGCGGCCGATGTGTCCCTCATCACGAAACCTCCTTCCCATGATTATTGAACGTACTCGATGCAGTGATCTCCTAGGCCCCTTTTGGCGAGCGTTGCGACGACTGCTTCAGTCCTTTTCGCGAGTAGTTTCGACATGGAAACGGTGCAACACACGGTGAAAGATTGGTGCCAATAAAAAGCCCGTCGCAATGATAATGATAAGACCCGAGAAGATTGCATACGTTCCAGCGAAGATTTTTCCTGCTGTCGTCTTCAGTTCTCCTACTGGACCCATACCCGACAAAATCATCGCGGCGTTTACATAGGCATCGACCAGTGACATGCCTTCAAATTTGGCGTACCCGGCTACACCAATTACCAAGCCAATAAAGGTCAAAGCCAACCAAAGTCCAATAACTATCAACATCCGGCGAATGAAACGTCGGCGTGAAATTACAGGTTGGCGGCTGTGTTCAAAAATGCGTTTTGGAATTACCATTGGTTTTTCTGCTGCTGCGCTGCGTCGATCACGGTCATCAACCACCTCCGAGTGGCATTCAAGAAGAAGCAATATTTGGCATTCAAGGGCATTCAACGGAGACGTTGGTGGAGTTGTTATCAGGAGTCACGCTCTTCATTTCGTGGGTCTTTGTCCAAGTGGTCTTCGCTCTCTATTATGCACGCAAATTTTATGGCAAGAGTGCAAATTCCAGCAACTCAGAACTCTTGTTTCCAAATAATCCTTTACCCGATTATTGGGATTTCATGGGTTCTGCGTTCGTCATAGGTCTGAGAATTCAAGCACCGCGTGTCCAAGTCACAAATAAGAAAATGCGTCGCGTGGTAATCGTACAATGCATCGTGTCATTTATATTGAATTTATGCATCTTTATGCTGGCAATAACAATCGTGGCCCGGAGATATTGGTAGTGGCCATTCGGCGCCGGGCGATGAGATCGAGTGAGGCTGGCCAATGACCCTTATTGGCACAAAGCGGACAATCCAGATGGCCGTGGCCATCCAGTCTGAAAATGATCATCGGGGGCTCTTGCGTCATTAGATGAAAATCGAACGTACACCCCGTCGACAGTTTGCGAGCGGCCCGGCAGCGGCATGTTTGCCTCTGGTCGGGAAGCGGCCATCGCCTGCTCCATATCAGAGAGCAAGCGCGGACTGAGTTCAGGATCGTTTTGCCGCGTGGGGCTGCAACCATCGCCAAAGAGAACGCGCGTGAACCTTCTCATTCTTGAGACTATCGGCGAAAGCGTGGGATTGTCGGTCGCGGACTGCTTACAGTGCAGCGGTAAGTTGTTGGGTCGTCCGATTGGGTACTGCCGTTCGGAAGATGATAGGTAAAGTTTTCCGTCAGAATACCTGTGGTGCGATCGATATGATAATAGATTACACCAGTGTCGTCCGCGGGTCCTGGTGTCAGCCGCCAGTCAATAGCCGTTGCATTGATTGTTGCTGGCAGATCGTTAACGGTGTTATTTTTTAAATCGACGATAAACCTTGTGCCGCATTGAAAAATTATCGTGTTCGCCAGCGCCGGGCATGAAGCAGTCAATATTGTTGCCAGCACGCAAATGGGGACGACCTTGATACCGCGGTTCATTATGATCCCTCCCCCTATAATGCCGGGACGGCAAGCATAGAAGCAAGCGTTCGCGAGGCTTCATTTTTAAAAGGTCGCTATTGGGGCAACAGATGGGGTAATCGGCCAACGGGCGTGTAGATCGCTGGCGAATGTGGGTGCTGCGCTTCAGGGTGATGGTGGAACGAGGTCCGCAGTCGCGGCCTCAGGCATCGGAAGGAGAAGCGCAGGATGGACCATTTTGCTGGACTAGACGTATCAGTCAAGGAAACAAGTGTCTGCGTCGTGGATGACACGGGCAGGATCGTGCGGGAAGTGTGAAGGTGGCGAGCGAACCGGACCCCGGCTATCACTACAATCGGATTGGATTGGAAGCTGGGCCGCTGTCGCAATGGCTTTTCAGTGCTCTTGCGGAAGCAGGCTTGCCGGTGATCTGTGTCGAGACACGGCACATGCGGGCGGTATTGAAGGCACAGATCAACAAGACCGACCGCAACGATGCACGTGGTATTGCGCAGATGATGCGGGCGGGGCTTTACCGGCCAGTGCATGTGAAGACGTTACGCAGCCAGAAACTGTGGATGCTGCTGACGCATCGCAAACTGCTGCCGTCGAAGGCGATCGCCATCGAGAACGACCTGCGCGGTACTTTGCGCAACTTCGGCCTCAAGGTCGGGATGGTGGCTCGGAAACAGAGAGGCCGCGCCGGAAGATCGCTGCTGGTTCTGGGTGGTCCTTGTGCGTGAACCCAACACGATGCACGATCGCTGCTACGTGGCAAGCCGTAACAGGCGATGGCGGATTTTAAGAGCGCGTGGGAGTGCGAGCCGTGATCCTCAAGTCCGATTACCATCGTCTCGATCTCACCCGGCAAGCCGGTTTCATCGTGACGGTGTACGATGAAGACCGGATGAGGCTGGCCGCAACAATACGTAATCTCAACTCTTTAGCTAACCGCGCGTTGGCCCAGCTAGCACGCGTCCCCCCGTCAAGGAGCGCGACAAGAGACGCCAACAATAAAGACCAGAGACAGCAGAACGACTGCCGGCCACAAATTAGCCATGACGCGCACTCCTACAACCAAAGCTCAACTCAGGTGCTGAACAGCCATTAGGAAGCCGGCCACCACAAAGAAGCCGACACCCATGCCCGTCACCGTGATCGTGAGCAGCCCTGTTGCAGTGTTTTTCATGAGCCCTCTCCTTCGATGCACGAGAGCTACCAAAAAGGATCACGAGCCACCTATGAAACTTGTCACAGGTACGCATAGGCCTGATGGCCGTAGCGAATCATTTCGCGGAGGCGCGAAAGATCGTCGGCAAAAATCGGGTCTCTTCTGGCGGAGAAGCTACCGATTGCATGATCCCCCTCGTTTCCTCGCTCGGACCCCTCACGGTTATTACAATGTGGACCAAATCCGCGGCGAGCTGAATGCCGCGGGATTCACGAACATATCGGTCGATGCCGTGGATGAGAGAAGCAGAGCCCCCACGCCACGTGATCCTGCAGTCGCGTACTGCCAGGGGACTCCGTTGCGGAATGAAATCGAGGCGCGCGATGCGTCGCGCCTCGAAGACGCGACGAGCCATGCGGCTACAGCCTTGGCGCAGCGATTTGGAAACGGCGCCATAGACGGTCGCATCCGCGCATATGTCTTCACCGCCGTTCGCTAACGAGACGAAGGCGACTATACCTGCTCGGCGTTGAGATACGCGAACCGTGCGCCGCAGAAGGCGCAGATCAGTCCAAGCCCGAGCGCAGTCAGCCCTGCGATCACGTCCACCGTGCCGCCGAGATTGCCGATCTTGCTCATGATGCCGCCGGCGGTGACGGCCGCGAACACCAGCGCGACCAGGAAACGCCGTGCCAGCCGGTATACGAAATTGCGCTCGCGCGCCGCCGCGATCAGATAGGCGCCAGTCCCCCAGCCGCCGACGAAGCCGGCGCCGCCAATCGCCCACCAGGCCAGCGCCGAGACGAATTGCTGCTTGTTGCCGGCGGCGGCCTCGCGCAGCACCGCGTCGAGCCCGACGCCGAACACGGTAAGCACGATGTGCACCACCAGCGCCGCGAATACGCCGCAGGCGATGGCGGCGGCATAGTGCAATCGGCGGAGTATGTCGGTATCCATGCCAATATCCAAGATAACGCACAACGGCGAACGCCGCCCCGTCAGGATAGCCGAAGCGGCATGCGGCGCGAAACCTAACCGAACACCGACCGCGGCAATACGCCGAACATCGGCGCCGACGAGGCGTGACGTTTACCGAGCGAGAGTTAGATTCCCGCCAATTCCCGCATGATCTTGTAAAGCCGCGCCTGGCCTTCGAAGCCGATGCCGGGTCGTTCCGACAGTGTGATGGCGCCGTTTTCGATGCGCGCATCGTCGGCGAAGCCGCCGAAATCGCCGAACACGCCGGGATAAGATTCCGCGCCGCCGAGCCCGAAGCCGGCGGCAATAGCGAGCGACATCTGGTTGCCGCCGTGCGGAAACATGCAGGCGCGCGGCCAGCCGTGCCGCGCCAGCATGTCGAGCGTCCGGGCATATTGCACGATGCCGTAGGCCTGCGGCGGATCGATCTGGATGACGTCGTTGCGGTCCGGCCGCAGGCCGCCGAAGCGGACGAGGTTTTCCACGTCCTGCGTCGAGAACAAATTCTCGCCAGTCGAGAGCGGGGGGGCGTAAACGCCGGCGATCTCGGCAAGCAGCGCGAAGTCGAGCGGATCGCACGGCTCCTCGAACCACCGTAGCGCGAACGGCGCAAGCCCGCGCGCATACGCAAGCGCCGCGGGGCGATCGAATTTCGAGTTGGCGTCGACCGCAAGCAATGCGCCTCTCGGCAGGATTGATTTGACTGCCTCGACGCGGGCGAGATCATCGGCGAGCGGCAAGCCGCCGACTTTCATCTTCACCATGGTGTAGCCAGCATCGAGATGACCGCGCATCTCGTCTTGCAGGTCTTTGGTGGTCTTGCCGGGGGCATACCAGCCGCCGCCGACATAGCAGAACATTTTGTCGGCGATCTTGCCGCCATTGAATCGCTCAACGAGCAGCCGGTGCAACGGCTTATCCGCGATCTTGGCGACGGCGTCCCAGATCGCGACTTCGATGGTGCCGATGCCGACCGAGCGCTCGGAATGCCCGCCCGACTTTTCATTCTGCATCATGACGGTGAGGATTTTCTCCGGCGCGAAATGGCCGGTATTGTCGAGCAGAGAGTCGGGCGGCGCTTTGAGGATGCGCGGAATGAAGCGTGCGCGCATCTGCGCGCCGCAGGCGTAGCGGCCGGTGGAATTGAATGCGAAGCCACAGACCGGCTTGCCGGAGCGCATCACGTCGGTGATCACGGCGACCACCGACGTCGTCATCTCGCTGAAGTTGAAGCTCGAATTGGAGAGCGTCGACTTGAGCGGGATCGCCGTTTCGCGGATGTCGATGATGCGCATCGCGTTATCCGGAATGGGGAGTGCCTATTTGATCTGCGGGATATTAGCGTCCTTGATCACGCGACCCCACTTCTCGACCTCTTTCTTGATATAGGCGGCGAATTCGTCCGGCGTATCGGCCACCGGGTCGAAGCCGAGCTGGGCGCATTTCGCCTTCACGTCGGGCAGCGCCATCGCGTTGGCGATCTCGGCATGAAGCTGATCGACGATCGCCTTGGCGGTTTTGGCCGGTACCAGTACACCCTGCATGGTTTCCGATTCCTGCTCCTTGATGCCGGATTCCGCCAGGGTCGGCACATCGGGCAGCGCGGACGAGCGCTTGGCCGAAGTGACGGCGAGCGCCCGCAACTTGCCGCCGGTCACTTGCGGCGCGGCCGGCGGCATGGCGGCAAAGGCAATCGGCGTTTGGTTCGCCACCGTAGACTGGATCGCCGGAGCGGCACCGCCGAACGGCACGCTGGTGGCATCGAGTTTGAGCGAAAGCTTGAACAGTTCGGCGGCAAGCTGCGGCGTGGTGCCGATGCCGGGATTGGCAATGGGATATTTGAAGGGGTTGGCCTTCAGCAAATCGACCAGTTCCTTCACCGTCTTGACTGGAAGCTCGGGGTTCACCACCAGGATATTCGGCGAGGCGGCGGCGAGCGTCACTGGTGCAAAGTCCTTGAAGGCGTCGTAGGGATTCTTCACGTAGAGGCTCGGATTGACCACGAAGCTCGAGCTCGCCACCAGGATGGTATAGCCGTCCGGGTTCGCCCTTGCCGCCAGCGTCATGCCGATATTGCCGCCCGCGCCGGGATGGTTCTCGACGAAGAATTGCTGCTTGAGGCTTTCCGATAGTTTCTGCGCGATCAGCCGCGCCATCACGTCGGTCGGTCCGCCCGCCGCGAATGGCACGATCACCTTCACCGGGCGGGTCGGATAAGTTTGCGCGTGCGCCTGCAGTATCGCCTGCGTGAGGCCGATGCCAGCCAAAGCGGCCACGATAAGCATTGCAGCGCGACGAGACAGCACGGTCATTTTATAATCCTCCAGGGAAGGCCTTCGCCGATTTTTCCACCGTTGCTGGCATTCTACGATGATGCCCGAATGCTCGTCACGATCGCAATCCAAGGATTGCGCGCGCCTCCTTCGCCGTCGCAAGCTCGCCGCCCAGGTCATCAAGGATGCGCACTGCTTTCTCGCAGAGCGCAGCGTTGTTCGGCGCCAGCACGCCCTTGCTGAGATAGACGTTGTCCTCCAGCCCGACGCGGATATGGCCGCCGAGGAACCAGGCCTGCGCCAGCATCGGGAATTCCCAGCGGCCGATTGCGAAGGCCGCCCATTCGGCGTCCTGCGGCAGCAACGATTGCGCATAGATCAAGGTCTGCGGCGTTGAGATGAAGCCGTAGCGCACGCCCATCACGATCTGGAACAATGGCGGACGCTTCAGCACGCCTCGATCAAGCAGCACTTTCGCGAGCTGGATGTCGCCTGAATCGAAAACCTCCAGTTCCGGCTTGCTGCCGGCCTTCTGGATTTCGTTCGCCATGATCGTCACGTTATCCGGCGTGTTGATCACGGCGGCGGTGCCCGACCACATGGTGTTGAGATCGAGCGTGGCGATATCCGGCTTTAGCGCGACAATGTGTTCGACGCGGCGCAGCGGATGCACGATCGTGGAATCGGGCGCCGCGATCTTCGGATCGTCCTTGCTCGGAATGAAACGGCCGCCGAGGCCGGTGGTCAAGTTGATGATCAAATCGGAATTCTTGTCGCGGATACGATCAATGACCTCGCGATAGTGCGCGAGCTCCATGCTCGGCTTGCCGTCGGGATATCTCACATGAATATGCGCGATCGCCGCGCCCGCCTTGGCCAACTCCAGCGCCGCAGTGGCGATCTGTTCGGGCGTACAAGGCAGGCTGGGATGCTGCTGCAAGGTGGTGAGGTTGCCGGTCACCGCGACCGTTAGGATCGTCTTCTTATGTTCGCCGGCCATACGTTTTATCCGATCTGCACTGTGCCAATTTGACATTAAACAAACGACTGTTTACTTTTCGTTTCTCCCAAATCGCCAAGATCGAGTCAAGCTTGCGCCGATCTCCCGCCTTGAAATCGACAACACCAAAAGCCGGCGCTGCCACCCGCGCGCGCAAGCCGGCGGCATCGGTGCCGTCGGTGCGCGAGCGCATATTGACGGTGGCAGAGCGCATGTTCGCCGAGCACGGCATGGAGGGCGTGGGCTTACGCGCGATTACTGCCGCGGCGCGCGTCAATCTTGCCTCGATCGCCTATCATTTCGGCTCCAAGGACGGTCTGTTGGAGGCACTGTTTGCGCAACGCGCAGCGCCGATCGCGCAAGAGCGTCTGCGCCTGCTGGCTCTCTGCTTCGAGCAAAGCAAGATGCCCACGCTGGAGCAGATCTTGGACGCCTTCCTCCGTCCGGCGCTGACGCTGGGCGTGCAGCCGCAGTTCGGCGGACCCGCTTTCGTCAAGCTGCGGGCGCGGCTCGGCACCGAGCCGGAAAAAACGTCGCGCCAGATTCTGGCGAAGGCATTCGATGAATCGAGCCGGAAATTCATCGATGCCATCGCGTTAGCGCTGCCGCAGCAGCCGCGCGAGGAGATCGAGTGGCGTTATCACTTTATGCTCGGCACGATGTTCTACACCATGGCCAATAGCGGACGCATTCAGTCGCTGACCGACGGCCGTTGCGATCCCGGCGACGTCAAGCGCGCGCTGCACCATATGATCCCGTTCCTGGCGGCGGGCTTTCGCTCCGCGCCAGTGTCTTAAACCCACCGAATAACAAACAACCCAAGAGGAACGACCCAATGACGGCCCGCAAGCTGACCCGCAAAGACCTCGCCGACGCCGCCGAGAAATACAAGAACTGGGGCAAATGGGGCCCGGCCGATGAGATCGGTACGCTCAATTTCACGTCGCCCGACGACATTATCTCCGCCACCAAACTGGTGATAAAGGGCAAAGTGATTTCTCTCGCGCTCAAC
The DNA here is from genome assembly GCA_963709855.1 of uncultured Alphaproteobacteria bacterium. Classification (GTDB taxonomy): domain Bacteria; phylum Pseudomonadota; class Alphaproteobacteria; order Rhizobiales; family Xanthobacteraceae; genus Pseudolabrys. Next base: position 169,547 of record CAVPXX010000006.1, read on the forward strand.
TTCGATCACACCGGGCCGCAAGGAGCGAAAAGCAAATATCCGGCGATGGGCCGCACCAATCCCATCCATACGATGATCCGCACCGGCACCGACGCTTATTCGGGCGTGCTCGACAAGCGCGGCATCCGCGCCGCCGACGACATGGTGACCATGCCGCTGCAATGCGGCACGCAGTGGGACGGGCTCGGCCATGTGTTCTATGAGAACTCGATGTGGAACGGCTACGACTGCCGCGAGGTGACCAGCGCTGGCGCACAGAAGTGCGGCATCGAGAAAACCAAGAACAAGATGGTCGGCCGCGGCGTGCTGCTCGACGTGGCACGCTACAAGGGCGTCGAATCGCTCGACGACGGGTATGGCATCACCAATGACGATCTCTACGGCACGGCGAAGAAGCAGAATGTCGCACTCAAGCGCGGCGACTACGTGATCGTGCGTACCGGTATGATGGAGCGCTGCCAGAAGGCCGGCAGTTGGGACGGCTATCCCGGCGGCGACGCGCCGGGCTTTGCCTTCGAGACGCTCGATTTCGTCAAGAATACCGAGCTCGCCGCGCTCGCGAGCGACACCTGGGGTTGCGAGGTGCGTCCGAACCAGGCCGAGGATGGCATCAACCAGCCCTGGCACTGGATCACCATTCCCATCATCGGCATGACCATGGGCGAGATCTTCAATCTGAAAGAGCTTGCCGACGATTGCGCCGCCGACAAGGTCTACGAGTTCATGTTCGTGGCGCCGGCCATTCCGATCACCGGCGCGGTCGGCTCGCCGGTCAATCCATTGGCGATCAAATAAGAATCCGAACGGAGCGTTAGTCTAATGGATCGCAAGACCTATCCCGTGACGCGGACAGAGGCGGAGTGGCGCAAGCTGCTCACACCCGAGCAATACGATATCATGCGCGAGCACGGCACCGAAGCGCCCGGCAGCTGCTCCCTGAACTACGAGAAACGCCACGGCACGTTTTCCTGCGCTGGCTGCGGACAGCCTCTATTCATGTCGAAGAAGAAATTCGAGAGTGGCACCGGCTGGCCGAGCTTCAACGATCCGGTCGCCGGCTCGGTCGAGACGACGCCCGATACCAGCCATGGCATGGCACGGAATGAAGTGCATTGCAGCCGGTGCGGCAGCCATCTCGGTCACGTTTTCGACGACGGGCCGCCGCCGACACGTCAGCGCTATTGCATCAATGGCGTTGCGATGAACTTTAAACCGGCCTGAGCGTCGTCAGGCTCAATTATGGTTGTCGGAACCCTGATGGTAATTGGTCTGCCCTTGCGTAGGAAATGCAAATTGAAAGAACGGACATGATCATGCTTGGTCACAATCGCAGAATGACTGGCGCTGAGTGCCTCGCCGACATGCTGGCAGGCTATGGCGTAACATACGTCTTCATGGTGCCGGCGGTGCTGCGGCGCACCTTCGCCGAGATGGAGCGGCGCACCAAGATCGCGCGTGTGCATTGTCACGGCGAAAAATCCGCCGCCTACATGGCCGACGGTTATGCGCGGGCCTCCGGAAAGCCGGGCATCTGCATGGCCCAGGTGATCGGCGCACTCAATCTCGCTGCTGGCCTGCGCGACGCTTACCTCGCGCATTCGCCGGTCATCGCCATGACCGGCGGGCGCGATCCGAAAACCAAGTTTCGCAAGGTCTATCAGGAAGTCGACGACGTGCCGGCGTTCGAGCCGGTGACCAAGTTCAACGCCACCATCGACGAGGTGGCGCGCATTCCCGATATGGTGCGGCAGGCGTTCCGCGTCGCCACCTCGGGCGCGCCGGGCCCCGTCCATCTGCAGTTCCGCGGCAATGAGGGCCAGATCGACCTCGAAGAAGCCGAGCTGGAAGCGCTGGTCGAAGCCCAGTTCGCACGCGTGCCGCCGTTCCGGCCTGAGCCGGAAGCCGCGCACATGAAGGCCGCGCTCGATCTGCTGCAGAAGGCGGAGCGGCCGATTTTCGTCGTGGGCGGCGGCGCGCGCGCCTCCGCCGCTGGCCGCGAGCTAGTCGCCCTTGCCGAAGCCTTGCAGATTCCGATCGCTACCTCACTGAACGGCAAGGACTGCATCCTCGGCACGCATCCTCTGTCGGTCGGTGTGGTCGGCAGTTACTCGCGCGAAAGCGCTAACCGTGCGGTCAACCTTGCCGATCTCGTCTGTTTTATCGGCAGCGAGAGCGGCGGCATGACCACGCATTTCTGGGCGGTGCCGAAGATCGGCACGCCTGCGATTCAGATCGATATCGAGCCGGAGTCGCTCGGGCGCAATTATCCATTGCAAGCGAGCGTGCTGGGCGACGCCAAAGCGGTGCTCGCAGCCATGCTCAAGCAGACCGACAAAGCGAGCGCGAAAAAGCGGGAGCTTTGGATCAAGGAAATTGCCGCGCTGCGCGGTGAATGGTACGCAAAATACAAGGCGGTACGGGAATCCGATAGTGTGCCGATCCATCCGGCGCGCATCTGCGGCGAACTATCAAAACACGTGCCCGATGACGGTATTGTGGTGGTCGACACCGGCCACGCCGGCATGTGGATGGGCGGCATGTATGATCTGCGCGCGCCGACCCAAAGCTACATGCGCAGCGCCGGCCATCTTGGCTGGGCGTTTCCCGCCGGCATCGGCGCCAAGGCGGCGTGTCCCGACCGTCCGGTCGTGGTGTTCACCGGCGACGCCGGCTTCTGGTATCACATCGCCGAAGTGGAAACGGCGGTGCGCTGGAAAATCAACAGCGTGACGCTGGTCAACAACAACGGCGGCGGCAATCAGAGTAAGCGCGGCTTCGACCGCGCTTATGGCGGCGAGCCAACGGCCAAGTCGCGCGAATTATGGACTTATAATGCAATGAATTTTGCGCGGCTGGCCGAGGACATGGGCGCGCTCGGCATTCGTGTTGAACGCGCGAGCGAAATCGCGCCGGCGCTTGATCGCGCGCTCGCTGCCAACCGTCCGGCAGTAATCGACGTGGTCAGCGACATCGAGGCGCTGGCGCCGACCGCGGTTTCATAGTCCGCCGGAAAGGTGTCAACGCGCATGAATCGAAAGGTTCCATTACCTCCCGCTGAAGTAACAGCGCCGCGGGTTCGGCCGAATTCCGTTGCAATTCAGCCAGCCGCACGATTCAAAAATCCTCGTCCGGTTCGACGATCTGTGAAAATATGCTGGCCTTCATGCGCAGCCATTCGACCGCCATATGTTGACTGCGCGCCACGCAGCTATCCGGCTGGTCAAGCTGATGATGGTGGCATCCGTGATGCTGCCGGCGATGTTGTTCGCGTTCGCCGCTTGGGTAAGTTACCGCAACTTTGAGCGCGTGGCCGATGAGCGGATCAACCGCTCGCTCGATATCTTGCACGAGCACGCGCTCAAGGTGCTGCAGACCATCGACCGCACCTTCGCCGAAATCGACGAAGTCGTCCGCGGCGTGTCGGACGACAACATCAGCCGGAATGAAGTTTGGTTGCACGACCGTCTCAAACGAGTCGTCGAGTCACTGCCGCAAGTGCAAGGCATCGCGATCATGGACGCGATGGCCATCCGCTGGTTTCCTCTAATACCTTGCCTGTGCCAAAGGAGCTCAATTTCTCCGACCGCGATTATTTCAAAGCGCAGACAGGCCCCAGTGCCGGGACTTATGTGAGCAACGCTTAACCCGCGCATGGGCGGTATCGGCCCGTATTTTCTTCGCGCGATCGCAGCAGCGGCGATCGGACGATCGCACGTTCAATGGGATCATTTCGATCGCGGTATTGCCGAACTACTTTGGAGACTTCTACGCGAAGATGGGCAATACCGACGGCAGCTATTTCGGAATGGCGCGCGTCGAGGCGGATTCCTCGCGCGCTTTCCGGTGCCGATAAACCGACTCCTAAAACTCGATGAACGCTGTCAGTTCCGCATCGGCGTTACCCGAGGGTTGAAACCGCTATATCTATTCGGTCGATTCGCAACTCGACGGCGTTGACCGCCGCATCGGCTATCGCAAGCTCACCGGATTCCCGATCTACGTGCTTGCCGGCGTGGAAAAATCGGCAATCGTAGGCGAGTGGCTGAGATATATGACCAGCCACCTTGTCTTTGGCCTGCCGGCGACTGCGTATTTGTTCGACGGCTTTTGGCTGGCGTTACGGCGCGCCAAGCGTCTGTACGACGCCAGTGCGCAAGATGCTGTGCGCCACGGCTTAATCGTACTGCAGAAACCATACGATATCGAAAGTCTACGGAGGAATATTCGCGAAGCGATCGAGAGAGGCAAAGCGCGCCGACGGCAGGCGGCGTCGGCAAAATAGTCGCGCGCAGTCGTAAAATTAGCTCTCGCCGATCTCGCGCAGGATTTCCGCCGTATGCTCGCCGAGCAGCGGCGCGGGATGCTCGGAAGCGGCCCTCCAGCCGTCGATTACGATTGGCGTGCGTATGCCCGGTATGCTGCCGCTCTTGGCGGCGGCACTCGGCAGGTCGAGCTTCATGCCGCGGTAGACTACCTGCGGGTCGTTGAATACCTGCTCGAGGTTATTGATCGGCCCGGCCGGCACCTGCTGCGCCTCGAGCTTTTCCAGCAGCTCGTCGCGCTTCATCCGCGCTGTAAGTGCCGACAGCTTGCTGATTAGTTCTTCTCGATGCTTAAGCCGACCGATATTGTCCTTGTATTCCGGATTCTGCGCGAGCTCGGGCGCGCCCAGGACGTTGCAGAATTTGAGGTACTGGCTGTCGTTGCCAGTGGCGACGATGGCGTAGCCGTCGGCGACCGGGAACACTTGATAGGGCACGATATTGGCGTGCGCATTGCCGATGCGTTTGGGCACCTTGCCGGAGACTAGATAATTCAGCCCCTGGTTCGACAGTACGCCGACGGTGGAATCGACCAGCGCGGCGTCGACGTAACAGCCTTTACCGGTACGCTCGCGATCGGCGAGCGCGGCCAGGATGCCGATCACCGCGTAACAGCCGGTGAAGATGTCGGACACCGGAATGCCGATGCGGGTCGGCTCGCCATCCGCCATGCCGGTCAGGTCCATGATGCCGCCCATGCCTTGCGCCATCAGGTCGTAGCCGGCGCGTGCGGCGTAGGGGCCGTCCTGTCCGAAGCCGGTGACCGAGCAATAGATCAGGCGCGGGTTCGCCGCCGCCAGGCTTTTGTAGTCGAGGCCGAACTTGGCAAGTCCGCCGACTTTGAAATTCTCGATAAGCACGTCCGAGCGCGCGATCAGCTTGTGCACGATGCGGCGACCTTCCTCGTTCTCGAAGTCGGCCTCGATCGAGCGCTTGCCGCGATTGGTGGAATGGAAATAGGCCGAGCCGATGTGCTGACCATCCGCGCCTTGCACGAAGGGCGGCCCCCAGCCGCGCGTGTCATCGCCGGTTCCTTTGCGCTCGACCTTGATCACGTCGGACCCCAGGTCGGCGAGCATCTGTCCCGCCCAGGGCCCGGCCAGGATGCGGGCAAGTTCGAGGACGCGGAGACCCGCTAACGGCTTCGGCATGCTGTGAAACTCCTGAAAGGCACGGAATGGACGGCGACGGCGGGGGTTATAAAACCATCGTTCCGCGCTGACCAGACCGTGAATTGTTCTTTGGCGGCATGGGCTTGTGCCTGAAATTTCATTACGCAGCTATGGCACTGAGCTGCCTCGGCGGTTATTGTGTCGCTGCGGGTGCCATACCGTTTTGGCTCTTGTTCTGACACAAATCAAACGCGGCGGTGTATCCGCGGCTAAGCCGAAAAAAGACCAAAGGGAGGAAAAAATGAGGAAGCTATCGCCGATTCTCGCCGGCGTTGCCGTAGCCATTCTGCTGTCGGCTTCCGCGCAGGCGCAAGTGACGATGAAGGCATCGCACCAGTTCCCGGGCGGCAAGGGCGACGTCCGTGACGACATGGTGCAGATGATCGCCAAGCAGGCGAAGGAAGCCAATGTCGGTCTCGACATCCAGGTCTATCCCGGCGCCTCACTGTTCAAGCCGAACGATCAGTGGAACGCCTTGGTCAACGGCCAGCTCGACGTCTCGCTGTTCCCGCTCGACTACGCCAGCGGTAAGGTGCCGGTCTTCAGCGCGACGCTGATGCCCGGCCTGATCCGCAGCCAGGAACGCGCCAAGCGGATCAACGACTCGCAATTCATGAAGGACATCCGTGCCGAGATCGAAAAGCGCGGCGTGATCGTGCTGTCCGACGCTTGGTTTGCTGGCGCCATGGCGGCCAACAAGGGCTGCCTCGTCCATCCGAATGACTTGAAAGGTTTGAAATTCCGCGCCGCCGGGCCAACTTTCGCCTCGATGTGGGAAGCGGCCGGCGCCAGCATCGTCAGTCCGCCGTCAAACGAAATCTATAATGCGTTCCAAAGCGGCGTCGTCAACGCGACCGACACCAGCCTGGGAACCTTCCAGTCCATGCGGCTCTATGAGGTGACGAATTGCCTCACCGCGCCAGGCGATAATGCGCTGTGGTTCATGTACGAGCCGGTGCTGATGTCGAAGAAGAGCTTCGACAAGCTCAACAAGGCGCAGCAGGACGCAGTGCTCAAGGCCGGCAAGGCGGCGCAGGCCTATTATGAAGGCAAGGCCGACGAGGTGAACAAGGACGCGATCAAGGCGTTCGAGGATCACAATGTGAAAGTCGTGACCCTCAGCGATCCCGAATATCAAGCCTGGCTCGACGTGGCGAAAAAGAGCTCCTACGCGACTTTCGCCAAGGCGGTGCCGAACGGCCAGAGGCTGATCGACGAGGCCCTCGCCGTCAAATAACGAAAGTCACGACAAGGCGGCCGGGCGGCGGGTAAGCTCGCCGGCCGCCACCGTCTCGCCCCGTCAGCGTTGCGCGGGGACATCCCGCAACGAATGATGCCAACTCAAGCCAACCTCATGGACACATACATTCGGGCGGTGATCTTTCTGTCGCGCGTCGCCGGCGTGTTCGCGGCCATTCTCATCGGCCTCGCCGTGTTCGTGATCTGCGACATGGTCATCGTGCGCTACTTCTTGAACGTTCCGACGATCTGGCAGATCGACGTGGTGACCTACGCAATTGTCGCTGCGACCTTCGTCGGCAGCGCTTATGTGCTGACGACGCGCGGTCACGTGAATGTGGAAATTCTTCCTCTCTATCTCGGCCCGCGCGCACGCTACTGGCTCGCGCTGTTCACGATCTTGCTGTCGTTAAGCTTTTGCGTGGTGCTGTTCGTTCTCTGCACGTTGTATTGGTATCAGGCGTGGTCGGAAGGCTGGCATTCGAACACGGTCTGGCGCGCGCGTTTGTGGATTCCCTATCTGTCGATGCCGTTCGGTCTCGGCCTGCTGGTCCTGCAATACTTCGCCGAACTGATTTGCCTGGTCACAGGCAGGGCGCTTCCCTTCGGCCTTAAGCCGAAAGAAAACGTCGAGGAGTTCGGGCGGGCTCAGGCCAAGCAAGCCTTGGGAGACGTCCCATGAGTCCGAACATGCAAGGGACTCTCGTTCTCGTTGCAACTCTCTTGATGCTGATGTCGGGAATCCCGGTCGCGTTTGGCCTCGGTGCGATTGCAATCATTTTCCTTTTGTTTTTTCACGGCATCGACAGCATGCACGTCGTCGCCGAGACGTTCTGGTCGGGACTCGACGATTTTACACTCGTGGCGATTCCGATGTTCGTGATGATGGGCGCCGCGATCGGGTCGTCGCCGGCCGGCAAGGATCTTTACGAGGCACTCGACCGCTGGCTGTACCGCGTGCCTGGCGGACTGGTGATTTCCAATCTCGGCGCCTGCGCCATCTTCGCCGCGCTCACCGGCTCCTCGCCGGCCTGCTGCGCCGCCATCGGCAAGATGGGAATCCCGGAAATGCGGCGGCGCGGCTATCCCGACGACGTAGCCACCGGCTCGATCTGCGCCGGCGGCACGCTCGGCATCCTGATTCCGCCCTCGATCACCTTCATCCTCTACGGCATTGCCACCGAAACCTCGATCGGCCGTCTGTTCCTTGCCGGCGTGATGCCTGGCCTCATGCTGACCGGCATGTTCATGCTGTGGACGATCTTTATCATCTGGAAGCGCGGTTTCCGGTCGCATGCGATCGATTTTCGCTATTCCTGGAAAGAGAAATTCCAGTCGATCCCGAAGATCGCGCCGTTCCTCCTAATTATTTTCGGCGTCATGTACTCGCTTTACGGCGGCGTGGCGACGCCGTCGGAAGCAGCCGGCGTCGGCGCCGCGCTCTGTCTCATATTGGCAGTCGTGATCTACCGTCTTTGGAAAATAGACCAGATTTGGCACATCCTGCGCGATACGATGCGGGAATCGGTGATGATCCTGACTATCATCGCCGCCGCCGTGTTGTTCGGCTACATGCTCACCTCGCTCTATCTCACCCAGATGCTGGCGCAGGCGATCGCCGATGCGCACTTCAATCGCTGGGTCTTGATGGGGATGATCAACCTCTTCCTGCTGGTCAGCGGCTTCTTCATCCCGCCGGCCGCCATCATCTTGATGACCAGCCCTATCCTGCTGCCAATCATCACCGCCGCGGGATTCGATCCGGTCTGGTTCGGCGTGATCCTGACCATCAATATGGAAATCGGCCTGATCCATCCGCCGGTCGGCCTCAATATTTACATTGTCAGTGCGATCGCGCCCGATGTGCCGGTCACAAGGGTGATGTGGGGCACGGCCCCCTACGTCCTATGTATGATGTTGGCGATCGTGATCTTGTGCTTTTTTCCCGAAATTGCCACATGGTTGCCGAACCATATGATGGGCGGCGCTAAATAGCGTCTTCATAGTGGGATCCTGGACATCGCGATGAACACCTCATTCTTCGGAGAACTTCTGCAGACCATTTCCGAGCGCGGCCGCGCGCTGCTGGCGCGCAACCGGCGCAGCGCGGCGACCGCCCGCTCGGAGAGCCTGGTCGAGCTGTGCGAGCACCTGTTGTCCAGTCGCGGCGAGGCCTCCGGCGTCGCTCGCGCGCGCGAAATCCTCACCCGCTACGGCGAGCTGACCACCGGACCGCGCATCGCCTTCTTCGAGGCGCTGAGCGAACGCTTCGGCACCGATCCCGCCCGCATGCAGGCAGCCATCGCCGCCTGGCGCGAGAAGCCTTCCGATGCAACCGCTGCCGAAGTTCATGCCGCCTCGGAGCCGCGCCGGCAGGAGCTTTTCCGCCGGCTCAATCTGGCGCCGGGCGGCACGGCCGCGCTGGTGCGCATGCGCGAGCAGTTGATCGACGTGCTTGGCCACCGCGACGATCTCACCGCGGTCGACGAGGATTTCGTCCACCTGTTTTCGTCTTGGTTCAATCGCGGCTTCCTGGTGCTACGCCGCATCGACTGGTCGACGCCGGCGATTGTGCTGGACAAGATCATCCACTACGAAGCCGTGCACGAGATCAGCGATTGGGACGATCTGCGCCGCCGCATCGATCCATCCGACCGGCGCTGCTACGCCTTCTTCCATCCGGCGCTGGTGGACGATCCGTTGATCTTCGTTGAGGTGGCGCTCACGCGCGACATTCCGGACGCTATCGCGCCGATCCTGAGCCCCGGACGCGAGGTCACCGAGACCGACAAAGCGCGCACGGCGGTGTTCTATTCGATCTCCAATTGCCAGCGTGGGCTGGCTGGTGTGTCGTTCGGCAATTTCCTGATCAAGCAGGTGGTCGAGGAGATCTGCCGCGAAATGCCGAAACTCTCGACATTCGTGACGCTGTCACCGGTGACGAGTTTCGCGACTTGGCTTGCGCAGGAACGCGGGCGGGATAATTCAACGGCGCTGAGCGAGGCCGACAAGGCGCTGTTCACTGTGCTCGACGATCCCAACTGGTGGCGCGATCCCGAAACGGCGGCGCACCTGCAAGATCCACTGATGCGTGCGGCGGCTTGGTATTTTATGCGCGCGCACAACGGGCGCGGGTTGCCGGTCGACGCGGTGGCGCGCTTCCATCTCGGCAACGGTGCGCAGCTCGAGCGCATCAATTGGCTGGCCGACACCTCGGACAAGGCGATCGCGCAAGCACAAGGCCTGATGGTGAACTACCTCTACGATCTCGATCACATCGAGAAGAACCACGAGGTCTATGCGGAAACCCGCACAGTGGTCGCCTCTAGTGCGGTGCAACGTCTGTTGCGCCCGCCGCTCGAATTGGTCCCGGTCTCGGGCTGATTTTCAGGATTTCCCGTACACCGGCACGATGGCGCCGCGTGTGACGCGGTTGTCGGACGAGGCGAGGAACAGAATTGTCGCCGCCACCTCCTCGACCTTCGGCCAGGTGTCGAAATCGGCCTTCGGCATCGCCTTGCGGTTCGCCGGCGTATCCATGATCGAAGGCGCCACCGCATTGACCAAAATGCCGTCCTTGGCGGCTTCCTCGGCCAGCGCCACGGTGAGCGCCGCGACGCCCGCTTTGGCAACCGTATAGGCCGCCATGCCGGCGCCCGTGCGCCATTCGAGCGCCGGCCGCGCTGCCACGCTGACGATGCGCCCGCCCGCCGCCATGGCGTTCACCGCCGCGCGGCAGCACAAGAAGCAGGAGACGAGATTGCTGTTGATCTGCGCCATCAGCGCGGCCTGTCCGGTGTCCGCCACCTTGCCGGCCGCGAAGCCGCCGGCGATGTGGATCGAGGCCCAGAGCTTCAGCCCGTCATAGACTTTCGCCACCATGGCCTCATCGGCCAGATCGGCGACCGCGATTAGCTTTACATTCGGATCGCCGTTATGGGGAAACCGCTGCGCCTCCGATTCATGCACATAGGGAACGGTACAAGTCGCGCCGGCCGCGAGCAGGCTTGCGACCACGGCGGTGCCGAGTGCGCCCGTGCCACCAGTCACTACGACATTCCGCCCGGAGAAATCCATCACTCTCTTCCCCGTTTGACCCGCGTCGGCAGCACCTGGAATTCGATCCAGTTCGCCACCTCGCCGACCCGCAGCTTCTTGTCGAGCACGTTCTTGCTGATGCCGTGCCGCCAATACAAGCGCTTGCAATCTGGGTCGCGGTCGAGCGTATCGAGATCGTGCGCGAAGGTCTTGATGTCTTCCGCGTCCTGGAAGAAACCTTCTTCAATCAACCTTGTGCCGATGCGCCGCACGATCGCCGCGATCTCGCGCAGCGGATATTCCGGATGATACTGCACACCCCAGGCTACCGACCTGTTGGTGCGGATTTCCACGCTCTGCACGTCCGACATCGCATTGGTTGCGAGCACGGTGGCGCCCGCCGGCAGCGCCTCGACTTCGTCGAGATGCACGGTCGGCGCGTTAAACACGTCGAGCTTGCCGACATACATCGGATGCTTGCGGCCGGCTTCCGTAAGCCGGATGCCGCGGCCGAAGCCGATTTCGCGACCTTTCGGATTCTTGCGCACGCTGCCGCCGGCCGCCGCGGTGATCACCTGCAGTCCCCAGCATGAGCCGAACAGCGGCGTTCCGGTCGCGAGCGCCGCGCGCACCAGTTCGATCTGGCGCATCACCGATGGCCCGCCGTCGTAGATGTGCAGCGAGGAGCCGGTGATGGCGATGCCGTCATAGCCCGCAAGCGATGCGCCCTCCGGCAGCGTGGCGGTCGGATCGCCCGGATGGCAGGTGTCCACAATCGCGCCCGGTATCAGTTCGCGCAGCAGGTTCGAATAGCCTTGGTGCGCGGCGGTGCCGCCGACCGCGATGTGGTCGGCGAGCGTTTGCGGCGAGTTGCCTTCGATGACGAGTAGGCGGGGGGAGGGCATAGGGCGTTAGCTAAAAGGTCCCGTGTTTATCGCGCGAAACGGCACGCATGACATAGCCTTGATATGGCCAAGCCAGGGCGATTTTGCAATCGCGGCTGAATTTTGTGGCTTGGCGCAGCTTTCGCGCGCTCGGTTCTTGAGGTGGCCATGCAAGCCGCCCATCCTGAACGGAATTAAGCGAATCAGCGGGCTATGGCCGAATACGACCTCGCCATCATCGGGGGCGGCATCAACGGAACCGGGTTGGCCCGGGATGCCGCTGGCCGCCGCTTGCGCGTGCTGCTGATCGAGCAGAACGATCTCGCCTCCGGCACCTCCTCAGCCTCCACCAAGCTGATCCATGGCGGCTTGCGCTATCTCGAGCACGGCGCCTTCCGGCTGGTGCGCGAGGCGCTGCACGAGCGTGAGGTGTTGCTACGTATGGCGCCGCACGCGATCCGGCAGCTGCGCATCATTTTGCCGCCCTTGCCCGGTTTGCGCTCGGCGCTGCGGCTGCGCTTCGGGCTTTTCATCTACGATATGCTGAGCGGACGAAAGTTGTTGCCGGCCACGCGCAGCATTGATCTCACCCATCATCCGCTCGGACAGCCGCTCAAACGGTCATTCCGTTATGGCTTCGAATTTTCTGACTGCCTGGTCGACGATTCCCGTCTGGTCGTGCTCAACGCGCTCGACGCCGCCGAGCGCGGCGCCGTCATCCGCACCCGCACTCGCTGCATCCGGGCGGAGCGGCGCGACGAATGGGAACTGGTGCTCAACACGCGCGGCCGCTGCGAACTGGCGACCGCGCGCGTGCTGGTCAATGCCGCCGGTCCTTGGATCGGCAAGGTGGCCGACACCGTGATCCGGCGTCCATTGCCGGCGCCGGTGCGCCTGGTGAAAGGCAGCCATATCGTGGTGCGGCGGCGCTTCGAGCACGATTACGGCTATCTATTCCAGGCCGCTGACGGGCGCGTGGTGTTCGCGCTGCCATTCGCGCGGGACTTCACCCTGATCGGTACGACCGACGAGAATTTCGTCGGTGATCTCAATTCGCCGGCGCCCGACGCTGATGAAATTATTTATCTGTGTCAGGCGGTGAATGAATATTTCCGCGACAAAGTCACGCCCGACGAACTAGTTTGGTCGTTCGCCGGTGTGCGTTCGCTCTATGACGACGGCGCCAACAAGCCGGAGGACGTCACCCGCGACTATGTGCTGGCGTTCGATGACGACCATGACGAAGCGCCGCTACTAACGATCTATGGCGGAAAAATCACCACCCATCGCCGGCTGGCGGAGATAGCGCTGGCGAAGATCGGAATTTTTTTCGACGCGCTGCCGCCGTGGACCGCCGGCTCGACGCTGCCCGGCGGCGATTTTCCGGTCGACGGCATCGATGTGCTGGTGGCGGAGGCGTGCGATCGCTGGCCGTTCCTCGATGCGCTCCACGCGCGTCGCCTGGTGCGCGCCTATGGCCGGCGCATCGAGCGCATTCTCAAGGGTGCGCAAAGCATGGACGAGCTGGGGCCGCGCTTCACCGGCGATCTCACCGGCGCCGAAGTGCGCTATCTGGTCGAGAACGAATGGGCGCAGAGCGCGGACGACGTGTTATGGCGGCGCAGCAAGCTCGGCCTCAAAGCTACGCCCGAGCAACGCCGCGCACTCAGCCAGTTCATTGCGTCGTTGCAGCCTGCGCCTTAACCGCGCTCATGGTTTACGAAACGTTGCGGGGGCGGACGAAATTGTAACGGCCCGCTTTAGCGGGTTGCCACATCATGCTTCAGTGGCAGCATCCAGTGTTCGAATGGGCCGATCGTCATGCTCACCGGTCATGGCGAGCGCTCGTGCGTCGTCGAGGCCGCGAAGATCGGCGTCAACGAATTCCTGCTCAATCCGGTACCGGTGAAGGCACTGCACGACCACATGGTTTCCGTGCTGACCAACCCGCGCGAGGTCGTCAAAAGGGGCGACTATTACGGCCCGGCGCCGCGTAAATTGGCGACCGCCCCATGCCGATAACGATCAGGCAATCGCCAATTTGTCTGTGCTGAACTAATGTCCGCCGGCTTAGCGGCGCATGCCGCGAGTGCCGCGGAGATTCTCGTTGCCGACCGCTCTCATCGCTATCGATCAGGGCACGACCTCGACGCGCGCCATGGCGTTCAATGGCGCGCTCCAGCCGCTCGCCAGCTCGCAGCAGGAGCTGCGCCAGATCTATCCCGCGCCCGGCGAAGTCGAGCACGACCCGGAAGAAATCTGGGCGGCGACGGTAACAACAATGCGCGCCGCCATGGCGAAGGCCGGGCTTTCGGCCAAGGACATCGCCGGCATCGGCATCACCAATCAGCGCGAAACCACGGTCATCTGGGACCGTGCCACCGGCAAGCCGATCCACAATGCTATCGTCTGGCAGGATCGGCGCACCGCCGATTATTGCGATGCGCTGCGGTGCGCCGGCCATGAGCCGGAGATGACCGGCAAGACGGGGCTGCTGCTCGACCCCTATTTTTCTGCCAGCAAGATCGCCTGGCTGCTCGAACACGTGGGTGGCGCGCGTGCCTTGGCCGAGGCAGGCCGGCTTGCTTTCGGCACCATCGATTGCTTTTTATTGTGGCGGCTCACCGGTGGCAGGACCCACACCACCGATGCCACGAATGCCGCGCGCACGTTGTTATTCGATATCGGACGCGGAGAGTGGGACGACGGGCTCTGCGAGATGTTTGGCGTGCCGGTATCGCTGTTGCCGCGGGTAGCGGATTGCGCGGGCAAGTTCGGCACGACCGCCCCCGAATTGTTTGGTGCTCCCATCGGCGTTTTGGGCATGGCCGGCGACCAGCAGGCGGCGACGATCGGGCAGGGCTGCTTCAAGCCCGGCATGATGAAATCGACCTACGGCACCGGCTGCTTCGCGCTGCTCAACACTGGCCTTGAGCGCGTCGCCTCGCGCAACCGGCTGCTCACCACCATCGCCTATCAGCTCGAGGGAAACCGCACCTACGCCCTGGAAGGTGCAATTTTCATCGCCGGCGCTGCGGTGCAATGGCTGCGCGACGGCCTGAAGATTATCGCCAAGGCGTCCGAGGCCGACAGCCTGGCCGAGCGCGCCGATCCGGCCGAACAGATCTATCTGGTGCCGGCCTTTGTCGGCTTGGGCGCGCCCTATTGGGACGCGCAGGCGCGGGCCGCGATTTTTGGGCTCACCCGTAAATCCGGGCCAGCGGAGCTCGCACGCGCGGCGCTGGAAGCGGTCGGCTATCAAACTCGCGACTTGCTCGCGGCCATGCATGCCGACTGTCCAATTGCAGGTGGCGCCGCCACCGTCCTGCGGGTCGACGGCGGCATGACCGCGAGTGCCGTCACCATGCAATTTCTCGCCGACATCCTGGCCAGCCCCGTCGACCGCCCGGTGGTGATGGAAACCACGGCCTTGGGCGCGGCATATCTAGCCGGACGGGCGGCCGGCCTCTGCCCCGATCTCGACGGATTCGGCGCGCAATGGCGGCTCGACCGCCGGTTCCAGCCGCGCATGGACGCATCCGAGCGCGAGCGGAAGTATTCAGGCTGGAAGGACGCGGTGCGGCGGACATTAACGGCGCGTTGAGACTTCACGGCGCGAATATTGCCGCATCCAAAGCCGGTGCCATGCCGATCAGTCCGAAGCACGCCGAAGTCCTGCTCCAGCAGCTCCAGGTGCTGGTGGTTGACGAAAGTCCGTTCACGCGCGCCATTGTGCGTGGCCTATTCAACAATATCGGCGTCAAGCGCGTCATCGAAGCCGGCGATGGCACCGCCGTGTTGGACAAGATCCGCGAGGAAACCCCCGACGTCGTCATCCTCGACTGGGAAATGCCGCTGCTCAACTGACCGGCGCTGGTGCGCATCGTGCGCTCGCCGGGCATATTCCCGACGCCGGACATTTCCATCATCATGCTCACTGCCCATGGCGAACGCTGGCGCATTCTCGAATTGGTCAAGGTCGGCGTGAATGAATTTCTGTGCAAGCCGGTATCGGCTAACCCCTGGCGTCCGATCCGGCGACAGATGCTCCCGACAAGGTGCCGCCGGCGGCCTGACTCCCGCGTGCGAGCTAGTCGCTGCTGCTGCGCCGGCGCGGCGGGCGGAACAGATAGACCAGGAACGAGATCGGCACGATTACCAGCGAGCCGAGTAACACGTTCGGCCAGGCCCAGACGAAGCCTCGCTTTGCATAGTCCTCAAGGAGGTCCGCCAAGAGGTCGCATTTGTGCATCAATTGCTCGGCGGTAATGCCGAAATGCGCCAGGATTGCTCCTGCCAGCAGCGAGGCGACCGCGATCTTGACTAGCGTCCGGAGGATGGGGTGTAGCATCCGCGCGTTGTCGGGCCGGCGCTAGAGCGGCAGGCGATTCGTTCCAGGCGCAATAATAGTCAAATGGCCGAGCGGCGGCACGTGTAAGAGATAAGCCTTGTCAGGGCTTTTGGGCGGCCGGGGCGGGGGGCTGCTCGGCTGCCGGGACGGCGGGCACGGGGCCGCCCGTGAGCCGCTCGATCACTGAGCGCGCCGCGTCGCGCGCGCGCTGATCGCGCACCGCATTGAGCAGAGGGGCCGCCGCACCCGAGCGGCGGATAAGGGCTTCGGGGTCGGGCAGCATGATCGGTTCGTCCCAGGAACCCTGGACGATGAAAGGCAGTTCGAACGAGACCGTCTCCGGCTTGCCGGAGGATACCAGACCCGCCGTGCCCTTGAGATCGAGTTCGCGCGTCGGAATAGAGGCTGAGCCGGCGAGCGCCAGCCGCACCGCCGAGCCGTCGATTTTCACGTCCTCGACCGTAACCGTGCCCTGGGTGATCTTCAACGTCATCGCGATCTTGTCGAAGGGGGTACGCCCGGTGCGGAATTCGCTACCGCCGGACAGTGGCCGTCGCTCAAGCCGCCGCAGCAATTGTTCGACGTTGAGGCCGGCGAGCGCTCCCTTCTCGCCGATCAGGCTGGCGGTTCCGTTCAGGGTGCGGGTGACCGCGAGCACGCTATCGCCGCTGCCTTCGACCGCGAAGGATATGTTGCCGGTGCCTTCGAGCCGGTGCAGCCCGAACAGCTGGCCGAGGCAACTTTCCAGGTCCACGTCGGAGAACTGCAACTGCGATTTCACGTCCACACCGGCAGCGAAATTGGCGAGCGTCAACGAGCCCTTGATCACGCCGCCATAGGCCTGCGCCTCGCCGACGGTCACCACCAGGTGGCCGGCGCGCAAATTTGCGCCGATCGCAGTGCGGCCGAGCTTAGCGTTGGACACCACGACGTTCGCGGCCGATAGCCGGAGGTCGAGGTCCACGCCGGACAGGCCGTCGAGCGTAATGCGCCCGTCATTCCAGTCGTGCTGGTTGGAGGTGAGCAGGCGAACGGTGGAGACATAGGGCGTCAGATCGAGCGCGTCGGATGCGAGCGTGCCCTGCAGCGTCTTGCGTCCGTCGGTCGCGAAAGTGAGCACGCCCTCGGCGGTGTTGCCGTCGAGTTCGACATTGACGTTGTTTAGGCCGATGTTGCCGCCCATCACATTGGCCTGCGCCTTGATCGCGAAGTGGCCGAATCCGCCGCCGGGCATCGGCCGCTGTCCGGCCCAGATCAAGGCATTGCGCATCGACGCGGTATCGGCGGCGAGCGTGCCTTCGATCTTTAGCGTGGGCTTGACGCTGATGCCGCCCTCAAACGCCGCCTTGATCGGTTTGCCTGCGATGCGCAACTTCAAGCCGGTCTGGTTGCCGGCGAGTGCGGCCGAAAAATCGCCGAGCGTCAAGGTTATATCGAGCGGTTCGTTATGCCAGACTAAACGGCCGGTAGCGCCGAAGCTCTTGGAGATCGATGGCCAGGCCAGCGAAAATTCCACATTGTTCAACGTCTCATCGAGCTTGTTCGCAGCGTTGTGCACCACGACGGTGCCGTTATCAATGCGCATTTCGGAGAATGCCGCGAGGCGGGGTCCGCCTGTGGTCTGGCTGCGCGTCAACGCCTCGATCAGGCCGGACCAGTTGGATTTGCCGTCCGGCTCCACGTTGACCGCGATCGTTGGCCGCTCCAGTGCCACGTCGGAAATCTCGACCCGGCCGATCAGCAGTGGGAAAAAGCGCAGGCGCGCGGTCAGCCGTTCGGCGATGAGCGCCGGCCGCTTGGCGTCGCCGAGTACAACATCGGCGAAGCTCACGCTGCCAGTGGGAAACAGCGAGACACTGGCCTCGCCACGCAGGCTCGGGTTCAGGCCGGTGACGGTGCGGATTTCACTCAGCACCTGCCGCCGCACCGCGTCGGCCGAAATCAGATAGCCCGCCGCGACGAGCACACCGCTACCGACCGCGATCGCGGCCAGCAAGGCTAAGCCCAGGCGCTTGAAGCCAATGACGGACGTCAAAGGAAGGATTTCCGATTGTTTCGGCGTCGATTGCCGGCGGACTATACCATCGGTCGCGCCTTCACCAACCGTGCTTGGCCTCTGTGACCCTTTCATGGCCACCGCATGATCCAGAAAAGGCCTGCCCGCGGACTTGATCCGAGTGGGCACCGGTTTTCGGCCAAAATCATGCGCATACAATATAGGCCAATTGAACCTACCGCGGCGGCGTCGCATCGGCGATTTCGGCGATCAGCTTCTTGATGATCGCCTGGCCGAATGAATTGAAATCCTTCGCCTCCAGCACGAAGGCGCCGGGGCCGCCGACGACGGTTGTGCGATAGTAATTCGCCAGGCCGCCGGGCGGATTAGTGTGCTCGGGGTTCCACGGCAATGGGGTTTCGCTCAGGATCACCAGCCCGTTGATGGTGATTCCGAGCGCCAGTGCCTCGTCGCGTGCAACGCCGACATCGCGGCCGGCATTATTTGTGCCGTCGCCGGAGACGTCGATGGTGCGCCGTTGGGACGAAAACGGCGCGCGCGCAAACTGCGTGACGGCGAAGTCGATGCCGCCGCTGATCGAAGTGCGATCGGCGAACGAGCGGGGCGAACTCCAGCAACCGGTCGCCGAAAATCTGGGCGGCCTTCGGCCCGTCAATCGGCATCCAGTCGATCACGACTTTCTGGTTCCCGAGGCCCGACCATTCCACAAACAAAACTGCGATACGGCCGTTGCGGCCGGAGCGGATGGCGTCGAGCACGCGCGGATTGGCGACTGCCGCGGCATAGCCTTCGCGTTGCAATTGGAATTTTTGCGCGTCGACGCTGCGCGAGACGTCGGCCGCCAGGACCAGCAGCAGGTCAACCGGCTCGGCCGCGGGCGCGGGAGCAACGGCCGATACAAGGAGAACAACGCAGAAGAACAAGCGACGCATGACACCCTCTTTCCGCGATCCCCAGGATGACAGATCAAGGATAAACTCTAGCCTATTTTGCGACCTATTGCGCCAGCACGCGCGTCGCCGGGAAGGCGACCTCGACCAAAGTGCCGTCGTCGACGTGACTGGTGATGCGGAATCGCGCATGGTTGGCCTCGGCGAGCGCCTTGCTGATTGGCAAGCCGAGCCCGGTGCCGCCGGCGCGGCTCGAAGTGGCAATCTGACGGAAGGGCTTGAGCGCGGTCTGCAATTCCTCTTCGCTCATGCCGGGGCCGGTGTCGCGCACGCGCAAGACGATTTCGTGATCGTCATTCAAGGCGGTGGCGACGATCACCTGCCCGCCGGCGCAGGTGAACTTGATCGAATTCGACAATAGATTGAGCGCGATCTGCCGCACCGAGCGCGCGTCGGCCACGATCTGCGGCAGGTTCGGCGGCAGCGAGGTGCGAATGATGACGCGCCCGCGGTTGGCCTGTTGCTGCATGATGGCGACGCATTGCTGGACGAGGTCGTTCAAATTGACGCTCAGGAAAGTAAGTTCCAGTTTGCCAGCCTCGATCTTGGACAGGTCGAGCAGATCGTTGAGCAGCGAGACAAGGTGGCCGCCGGACGTGTGGATATCCCTGAGATATTGCCGGTAGCGCTCGTTGCCGATCGGCCCGAAGCGCTCGTCCATCATCACTTCGGAAAAGCCGATGATCGCGTTGAGCGGCGTGCGGATCTCGTGGCTGATCTTGGCGAGGAATTCCGACTTGGCGGTGGAGGCCTGCTCGGCCTGCCGCTTGGCGTTGATCAGCTCTTCCTCGGTGCGCTTCCAGGCCGTGACGTCGCGCATCACCGCGCAGAATTTCTCGCCGTCGGCGATCCGCCCCAGCGTGAAGTAAAGTGGCACCAGGCCGCCCTGTCGCACCAGGCCGATTGCCTCGCGGCCGGTGTCGAGCATACCGGCGCCGTTCGCTAGCCGGTCGAGATAGTCGAGCACGGAGCGACGGCTTTCCGGCGCGAACAGGTCGCCGAAACTGAGCTCGCCGATTTCGGCGGCCTCGTAGCCGAACAGTGCCTCGGCGCTGCGGCTGGCCGAGAGGATGCGGCCGGCGCGATCGAGCACCAGCATGCCGTCGGTGGCGGTGTCGAGAATCGATTTGAGCTCGTCGTTTTCGCTTTCCAACCGGCGCAGCGACATGGCCTTGCCGCGGTCCTCGGCCACCGCTTGCGTGCTGATCATCAGCACCAGCGCGTTCTCGTTGTTCCAGGCCGCGCTGAACAGGCGGCCTTCCACCGGCTTCTGCTTGCCATTGACGGTGGTGATGGCGAGCGTCTTGCCGTCGTTCCGGGGTTCGCTGGCCGGAGGCTCGCTTTTGGTGTCGATGAACAGGCTGTCGAGACCGCCGGCCTCGGACAGCGCTTCCAGCGAGGGATAGCCGGTCCAGTCGAGGAAGGCGCGGTTGGCGTAGATCAGGGTGTTGAGACGATAGACCAGGATGCCAACCGGCAGGCGATCGAAAATCGGCTGCCCCTCATGGATATCGCGGGCGGCATCGCCGTTGCGCGCGGCCCGCGTTGGTGTGCTGACCGGCGCCATAGGTGCGTCAGGTTCGCGGCCGAAACCGTGCGGCGCCGGCGCAGCGGCGCTCTTGCCGGCGGTACTCTTGAGCCGGGCGCTAAGCTCGCGCGCGAGTTCCTCGAAGGCGCTGCGCTCACCTGGGCTGAGCGCGGGCGGCTCTTCGGACGGCGGCGGAAACGCGAGGACGCTATCCGCGGGTGCTTCCGCTTGGACGGGGGGCGGCAGGGGGGCAGCTTGCGCCCGGAGCTGCTCCAGTGCGGCCAGGCGATCGACGTCGCGGCAGATGCCGAAGCCGCGATAGCCGGTAAACCGGCGGTCGCGGTCGAACACCGGCAGGCCCGACATCTCGATCGGCAACGGCTCGTCCGCATCGTCGACTGGCCAGGGCACGACGATGCCACTCCATGTGTCGCGCGCGGCAAGCGCCGTCGCCACCTGGCCTTGCGGATCGAGCTTTAGCGCGGCGGCGATGTCCGCCCACGGGCGGCCGAGCACTTCGGCGGTTATCGGGCCGAGCACCTTGGCGAAATCTTCCGTGCCGAGGGTGAAGCGGTTCGCGGCATCCATCTGCCAGACGAAACGGAACGGAAAGCGGTGGGGATGCGCTTCCAGCGCAGCCGAACTGGGCGCGATTGGCGCCGCAACAGCCGCGGGCGCATTGGTGCTGGCCGTCTTCTCAGGTGCGGCGAACGCGACCAGCAGCGTTACCGTCGCTCCGGCGCCGAGGCGGAGCACGGTAGCGGGCCAGGCCGCGATGTCGCCGTCGGCGCGGCCATTGGCCGATGCCTCGCGGGTGATCTGCTCGGCGCCGAGCGCGACGAGATCGCGCTTGTCACCGAAACGTTCGTGCACCGCCGGCACCGCCTCGATCAGTTCGCCATCGGCGGTGAAAACCGCCGCCGGCCGATCGAGATCCGCGAGCAGTCGGTGCACGCGGTCGGGCAGAGCGAGGCCTTTGTCGGCGCGCTCAGTCGAAACCACCAGCACAGCGGGACTGTTGTCGGAGAGCACGATGCGCGAGCAAAGACAGATCAGCGTGCCGCCATAGCCCGCGCCGAATCCGCGCAGCCGCTCAAGCCGCGCCGCGCCACCCTGCGGCAGCGTGCCGGCCAGGCGTGCGATTTGCGCGGCGGCTGTATGCTGTGGCTCGAAGCGGATGGCGGCAAGAGCGCTCGATGATGCGGCATCGAAGATCGTGGCGGCGATTGGGTTGGCCCACAGCACGCGCGTCGCGTCCGCGCTCCATAGCCATACCGGCGTCGGGCTCAAGGCATGCACCGCAAGCCGCTGATCGCTCAGGCAAGTGTATTGGAACTCGGTCCCGCTCATCGCTCACGTCGCATGGTTTGGGGCTAACAAACGCTTAATACGGCTGCTTTGATGCTTCGTCCACGACGCGCCGGCCGTTAGTTCCTTCCAACCAGAGATAACCTTAATCGCGCGGGTTCCAGCACTGGCGCGAATTGGGTCCCGCCCTAGATAAAAGGCTAAGGCCGGCAGCAACGGCCGATGTTCCCAGGAAGGTGGATGCTATGGCGAAGGAAGGCAATGGGAGTTTCGAGATCCCGGCGGAAATGCGTGCGTTCGCTCAGAAAAGCGCCGAGCAGGCCAAGCAGGCCTTCGACAGCTTCATCTCCGCCGCGCAGCACGCGGTCAATACCGCCGAGAACCAGGCTACAAGCGCGCGCAGCGGCATGAAGCAGGTCGGCGAACTGGCGGTCAACTTCACCAAGCGCAATATCGATACCTCGTTCGATTTTGCCGAGAAGTTGGTGCGCGCCAAGGATGCCCAGGAATTGATGGCACTGCACACTGACTACGTGCAAAGCCAGATTGCCGCGCTCACCGATCAGGCCAAGGAATTGAGCAAGCAGGCCGCCAAGCTGGCTGGCCAGGCCAGTCAGGCCGGCTAGCACTGATGGCCCCGCCGGGGCTGGGAATTGATTTGCAGTTTGGCGCCGGCACGATGATTTTATGACAATTTTGTGCACCGCAATATTTTTTATTGCAATGCACCAAAAATAGTGTTATATAGCTCTACGCACGGCGGCGAGTCGTGAAACAAGCGCGAGCCGATTAACCGAGGGCGGCGGCTCGCTTTTAGGCGGAAACCGCCCTCCGAGCTTAAGGATAATTGTCATGGCCGAACCTCAAACTGCGGCTGTTACGCCGAAATCGAAGCCGAAGCCGGTTGCTACAAGCGCGCCCGCCTTCGAGATGCCGAAATTCGAGATACCCAAGTTCGAAATGCCGAAATTCGAAATGCCGAAGATGGAAGTCCCCGCGGCCTTCCGCGAGATCGCCGAGAAGGGCGTCGCGCAGGCCAAAGAGCACTACGAGAAGATGAAGACCGCTGCCGAGGACGCGACGGAAATGCTCGAGGACACCTATGCCACGGCCTCCAAGGGCTGCTCCGGCTACGGCCTCAAGCTGATCGAAACCGCCCGCGCCAACAGCAACGCCGCTTTCGACCTGTTCGGCGCGGTGCTGAGCGCGAAGTCCTACTCCGAAGTAGTCGAGCTCTACACCGCCTATATTCGCTCGCAGTTCGATACTGTGACCGCGCAGGCCAAGGAGCTTGCCGATCATGCGCAGAAGGTCGCGACCGAGACCATCGAGCCGATGAAGGAAAGCTTCACCAGCGCCTTCAGCAAGGCCGCGTAAACGATCGACCGGCTGAAAGAAAGCCCGGGCCTCGCGCCCGGGCTTTTTGCTATAGGCAGCGCCGCGCGGCCAAAGCCGCTTGCCAAATTGATGCCCTGAACCTAGGTTCCGGCCGCTCGCATCAATGATGCCGAGCCAGTGCAGGCGTAGCTCAGTTGGTTAGAGCGCTGGTCTGTGGAACCAGAGGTCGGTGGTTCAAGTCCACCCGCCTGTACCACCTCAATTCCGCAATCAATCCGGCGTCAGCAACGAAACGCCAAGCGTCGCGCGCCGACGCAGCCAGGCGGTCGCGCGATATTTCGGGTCGCGCGTGACCGCGTGCATGCCGTCGAGCACGGCCAGCACGCGGCGGGCCCTGAGCGTGTCGCCCAGCGCCAGCGGGCCCTTCGGGTAATTGAGCCCGAGCTCGACCGCGGTATCGATGTCGCTCGGCGCGGTAATGCGCAGTTCGGCAATGCGCGTCCCAATATTGACGATCATGGCGAGCAGCCGCTGCACCACGAAGCCCGCACTATCGTTGATCGCGGTGACCGGCGCAGCCGTCGACAGTGCCGCGACCGCGGTGCCTAATGTTTCGGGTGTCGTGAGCGGCGTTTTCATCACCGTGCGGCGGCCCTTGAACCCGCCCAGCATATCGATCGCGACCGTGCGCGCCGGGTCGAGCTTGAGCCGGACGGCGGCGCTGGTGGCGTCCTCGCCGAAGGGCGTCACAAAACAGAGCGCGGCCGCGTCCGGCCCGCCGCCGACTTGAGTCTTGATGCCAGCGTCCGCGAGCCATTCGGCCAGTTCGCGTCCGCCGTCCTCATTCGCGATCCAGGCCGAGGCCGGCTTAGGCTGCGGGAGGACCGCTATCGTCGGCGCGCTCACTACCGGTGGCCCGTCGTAACTGTAAAAGCCCTGCTTGGTCTTGCGGCCGAGTAGGCCGCCGGCCACGCGCACGGCCAGTTGCGCCGACGGCTGATACATCGGCTCGCCGAAATATTGATCGTAGATGCTCACCATCACCGCGTGGGTGACGTCGGCGCCGATCAGATCGAGCAGCTCGAACGGCCCCATGCGGAATCCGGCGGCCTCTTTCATGAGCAGGTCGACTTCGCGCGGTGTCGCAATGCCTTGCGCGATGATGCGCAGCGCCTCCGGCCCATAGGCCCGGCCGGCGTGATTGACCACGAAGCCGGGCGTGTCGGTCGCCACCACCGGGTGCTTGCCGATGCGGCGCACGAAACCGGTAAGCGCCTCGACCAAAGCGGGATCGCTGCGCAATCCGCCGATCACCTCGATCAGCTTCATGAGTGGCGGTGGATTGAAGAAGTGCAAGCCGCCCACACGCGCCGGATGGTCGCAGCCGGCGGCGATCTCGGTGACCGACAGCGAGGAGGTGTTGGTGGCGATCACCGCGTCGGGCGCGATGCGTTTCTCCAATTCGCGAAACAGCTCGCGCTTAGCCGCGAGGTCTTCCACGATCGCCTCGATTATGATGCCGGCGGGAGCAACCTCATCGAGCGAGCCGATCGCCCGCAAGCGGTCGATCACACTCTGCTTGACGTCCGGCGTCATGCGGCCCTTCGCCACCTGAGCGTCGAGCGCCTTGCCAATCGCGGCTACCGCCCCGAGCGCCGCGCCCTGCCGCGAATCAAATAGCAGTGCCGTCATTCCGGCCTGCGCGCAGACCTGCGCGATGCCGCGCCCCATGGTGCCGGTGCCGATGACCGCGACAATCAGATCCGGCCGCTGCAGATCCTGTGCCACGCCTACTTCCCTTCGAACGTCGGTTTGCGCTTCTCGAGGAACGCCCGCATGCCTTCCTTCTGGTCGCGGGTGGCGAACTGCAACAGCAGCGCCTTGCGCTCCAGCATCAGCGCGGTGTCGAGCGGCGCGTTCAAACCGGCATTGACGATTTCCTTGATCTGCATGACGCCAATCGGCGGCAAAGCCGCGATCTCGCGCGCGATCTCGATCGCGCGCGCCAGCGCTTGCCCGGTCGGCGCCATCTCGCTGATCACGCCCATGCTGAAGGCCTCGGCGGCGCTGAACATCTTGCCGGTCATCAGCAGCAGCATGGCGCGCTGCCGCCCGATCAGCCGTGCCAGTTTCTGCGTGCCGCCGCCGCCGGGCAGGATGCCGATCTTCACCTCTGGCAGGCCGAGGCGAGCGCCTTCGCCGGCGACGATAATGTCGGCGCACAAGGCCAATTCAAGTCCGCCACCGAGCGCGAAGCCTTCGATGGCGGCGATCACCGGTTTTGGGCAGTCCATGATCGTTCGCCAGTATTTCTGCACGTTGCGCGCCATGACCTCGACCGGGCCGGCCTCCGCCATTTCGCTGATGTCGGCGCCGGCCGCAAACACCGTGTCCGAGCCAGTCACGATCAGGCAGCGGATTTTCTCGTCGGCGGCGTGGCGCGTCACTTCGTCGGCGAGACGCGCGCGCACTTCGAGATTAAGCGCATTGCGCACCTGCGGTCGATTGAGGCGGAACACCACGATGGCGTCCGAGGGGCGTTCGACGAGAAGGGAGTTCGGCGCGGTCATAGAGTTTCACCGATGGCTTCGTACAAATGGGTTCGGGATTTCCGTTTGACCGAAATTATTCGGTCGAACGGCCACCGCCCGCAAGAAAATCAGGTGGGTCACGACTTTCTAACCAACAATTTGTTGGCCTTATCGGACGTTTCTTGCATACCTGCAAGCCTATCTATGGTCACGGCTTAACTGCCCCTCGAAGAACTAATCGAATGCGCAGCAGCATGAGCCATGAGCGATAGATCCAAAATGAACTAGCCAATACAATTCTTGAGATGTCCACCATTGCTGAATTTTTCATCTAACGCTAAGCGTAGTCAAACCAACGACAGTTTCGGATTTAACGGATGTGCGGTATCGCGGGCTTTATTGCAGGCCGGGCGCAAGGCGCGTCGCAGCAGATCGACGATATAGCCCGTTCGATGAGCGAAAGCTTGCGGCATCGTGGGCCGGACGACGACGGCATGTGGATTGACGCGGAAGCCGGCGTTGGTCTGATTCATCGCCGGCTATCCATCGTTGATCTGTCGCCGGCTGGCCATCAGCCAATGGTCTCGGCCGATGGCCGCTACGTAATCAGCTACAACGGTGAAGTTTACAGCCACGAGGAAATAAGGCCCTCGCTGACCGCGCGCGGCGTATCGTTTCGCGGCCATTCGGATACCGAGGTCATGCTGGAGTTTTTCGCCGCGTTTGGCGTCGAAACGACGCTGCGGCGTTTGATCGGAATGTTCGCGATCGCGCTGTGGGATCGTCGCGAGCGCACGCTCACGCTGGTGCGCGACCGGCTCGGCATTAAGCCGCTCTATTGGGCGAAGTTCGGCGATCTGTTTCTGTTCGGCTCCGAGCTCAAGGCGTTGCGTGCGCATCCCGGCTGGACGCCACGCATCAATCGCAACGCCGCAGCGAGCTTCACGCGGCTTAACTACATCACGGCGCCGAACACGATCTATGAAGGCGTCCACAAGCTCGAGCCGGGCGCGGTGCTCACCGTGCCCTGGGGCGGAGAGCCGAAAATCAAGCGCTTCTGGGATGCGCGCGAGGTCGCGTACGCAAGTCTCGCCAACCCGAACCGTGGCAGCGATCGTGAACTGACCGACGAATTGGAGGCCCTGCTCACGGACGCGGTCCGGCGGCGGATGATGGCTGACGTGCCGCTGGGCGCGTTCCTATCGGGCGGCATCAACTCCTCGACGGTGGTCGCATTGATGAAGGCCGCCGATGCCGGGCCTGTCAAAACGTTCACGATCGGCTTCGATATTGCAGGCTTCGACGAGGCGCCACATGCGGCCGCGGTCGCGCGCCATCTCGGCACTGATCACACGGAACTAACCGTGACGGCAAAGCAGGCGCTCGACGTCATTCCGCGATTGCCGGAATGGTACGACGAGCCTTTTGCGGATTCCTCCCAAATCCCAACCTATCTCGTCTCCGCGATGACGCGCGGCCACGTCACGGTTGCGCTCTCCGGCGATGGCGGTGACGAACTGTTCGCGGGCTACAACCGCTATCAGCTGACGCAGCGATTTTGGCGAGGCATGTCGCTGCTGCCGCGCGGAATGCGGCAGGGGGTGGCTGCCGCGCTGACTAGCATTTCGCCCGACTGCTGGTCGCGTCTGCTGTCGTTTTTGCCGGCGCAGCTGCCAGCGCAGATCGGCGACAAGCTGCACAAGGCCGCATCCGTGCTCGCGCTTCCCGATGGCGACGCCGTTTACCGGCAGCTGATCACCCATTGGGAACCCGATGAGGTGATGCCGGGAACGCCGGAACCGAAAGAGATTCTTTGGGACGCCTCGCTCGCAGTGGAAATGCCCTCGCTGCTCGATCGCATGCAGTTGCTCGACCTCGTCACTTACCTGCCTGACGATATCTTGACCAAGGTCGATCGCGCCAGCATGGCGGTTGCGCTGGAGGCGCGCGTGCCGCTACTCGATCACCGGGTGGTCGAATTTGCTTGGCGATTGCCGCAGTCTGCGAAAATACGCGGCGGCAAGAGCAAGTGGATACTGCGAGAGGTGCTCTATCGCCATGTTCCGCCCGAGCTAGTGGAGCGCCCGAAAATGGGCTTCGGGATTCCGCTCGGCGAATGGCTGCGCGGTCCCCTTCGGGATTGGGCGGAAACGCTGCTGGCGGAAAAGCGCATGCGCGAAGCCGGTCTGTTCGACACCACGTGCGTGCGCCGGCGTTGGGCCGAGCATCTTAGCGGACACCGCAATTGGCAACATCCGCTTTGGAGCATACTGATGTTCGAGGCCTGGCGCGAACGCTGGTTTCATGGCTAACCCAGGCACGAGCGACTCATGTCCGGCTCCATCGCACCCTAAGTAACTTCTTATTTGATCTCACGTATCGTTTCTGTTTGGTAAGTGACTCAAATTAAAATGTTCAACCTCAACCAAATGCGGCGGCGCCTGCTCAGCGAATATCCGCTGAGCCTGTTGAGCAGCTATTTGGCAATGGCGGCCGGAATCACTTCGCAGGTGGTACTGGTTCCGATTTATCTGAGAACGCTCGGTGCGGAGGGATTTGGCGTCCTTGTGCTGATGCTGGCGATGATCAACTATGCGGCGGTTGGCATCGGATGGCTCAGCGGCGGCCTGCAACGGATTCTGGGCGAGGCCTTTGGAACCAAAGATAGCGCCGGCTTTGGGCAAGCGATCGATGTCGGAAAAATCATTTTCTTGGCTTATGGCTCCGCCGCAGCATTGCTCGGCATCGGCATTGCCGCGGTTCTCGATCGCTCGCAGGTGCCGCTAAGCGCGGCAATTGTTGCAGGCGTTTTTCTGGTCGCGAGTTACGAATCCGCGATTGAGCGTCTTGCGCTGACCGCGGCCGCACGTCTAGCCGCCGTCAATCTCCTGCAATTCGTGCAAGTACTCGCCTACGCTATCTCGGTCGTGTTCGTGTTGCGCGCCGGTGGCGGACTGTTGGGCGTCTTCGCATGTCAACTGGGCTCGGTCCTGGTTACGCGATTTTTTCTTCCTTTGTGCTGGCAGGGCACGCGTCCAATCGCGAAACACATGATCGGTACTTTGCGTCCGCTGCTGGCGCGACTAACCGGCCGCATGGGCGGCGGATACTTTCTGTCGGCAGCACTGATCGTGTCATCTCAATCCGATGTCCTGGTGATAGGTTGGTTGGGCGGCGCCGAGGCTGCCGCCCGCTACGTCCTGCTTTGGAAGATCGCCGAGGTCGGAGTAACGGCTCTGTGGAGAATTTCGGAATCGTGGGGCCCCATTCTTGTGCGTTTGGATGCAATGGAAGAACACGTGGCGATCAAACGGCAGTATCGACGCGTTGCCACCTTGCTGGTAATGACCGCGATTCCGGCCGGCCTCGCATATGCGCTGCTTGGTCCATGGATAACCATGCTTTGGCTTGGCGCCGAGCACGCGCCGAAAGACCAGCTAGGTTTTGTGCTCGCGGGGACAGCGATCGTGTGGTTGGGGCTGGCGCGCCTGCCGTCGATCCTGTCCTATTCGTTGGCGCGCTTTCGTGTATGGAACGGAATAGCCTTTATCGAAGTAGCAGCAAGGTTGGCATTGACGGTGGCATCTTATCCTCGCTTTGGGTATCTGGCGCCGCTCGTCGCTCTCAACATCGTGCATTTGTGCGGGATTGCCGCTGCTTATCAGTGGACCGGGTGGCGCTTGCTTGCGGGGCGTGAATGATGCCTTTCACCACCATTATCAATTCGACTGAATAGCACTGTCCAGCTGTCCGCACGTATCATAGCAATCTGCAGCCGGTATCACGGAACGCCCAGAAGCATCATGAACCTGATAGCCATGAGATCAAGGTTGAGATTTTTATTCCAAATATTCGGTTCGAGAAATTACATTGGTTATGGGCCGATGAATGACATTGCAAAGAAAAATGCGTTAATCAAAGTATTTTTGCGTGACGCGCCAGTTATAGAAACCGGCACCTACTTGGGTGATACGAGCCGCACTTTCGCTAAGTTGGGATATGAGGTGCATACGATGGAAGTATCGCACAAACTTAGTGATGCTATATTTCCAATGTTGGAGGCGATTGGGGTCAATTGTTATTTTGGGGACTCCGGAGTCTTGCTTCCTCAAATCATACAAAAGAGTTTGGAAAACGGTACGAACAAAGCCAATTTTTGGCTGGATGGGCATTGGAGCGGAGGAATAACTTCAAGAGCCAAGGACTATGAAACGCCTATCGTTAGGGAACTGAATTCAATTGCAATGTTCCTCCCCAAATTTGCATCGGTGGTCATTGCAATCGATGATTTCAGATGCTTCGGCAACGACCCCAGCTACCCAAGCAAGAGATATTTAGTTGATTGGGCGGAAGCCCATAAGCTTCATTTCTATTTTTTGGCAGACATTTTCGTGGCTACTACTGAAATATTCCCTGATCTTTAGAACGTGGAACGCATAAATGCGCATAACCAAAGAATTGAATTATCGCTGAACCTTGTTCGGCCGCTGCTTCGCGCTGCCGATCGCGGATTGTGACCTAACAACGATAGAACCAAGACGAATGCCTGGCCGTTCGACGAACCGATCCGGCCGCGTTTGGCGCTTCCCAGCGTAATAATTCGATCAAAAAGAAATGCCATAAGTACGCACGATGGCTGATGACGCCAAATACGAAGGCGATACAATACGCGAGATAGAACGCCGAAGATTGCGGGGGCGAGCATGAAGGGGGCCCTTCGCCGAGCCGCTTGGCTTCAAGTTGGCGGGCAAGGCTGCAACGGCGGACGGTAGCTTTGAGACGGACGAGATTGAAGTATTCCTGAGGCTTCTTCAAAAGGCATCGACATGCATCGATGTCGGCGCAAACGTCGGGCTTTACATGTCTCGGTGCGGCGCATGGAA
Organism: uncultured Alphaproteobacteria bacterium; assembly: GCA_963709855.1. Taxonomy (GTDB): domain Bacteria; phylum Pseudomonadota; class Alphaproteobacteria; order Rhizobiales; family Xanthobacteraceae; genus Pseudolabrys. The sequence goes on from CAVPXX010000006.1 coordinate 200,108, forward strand.
ATCACACTATTGCTATCGAGCCTTTGACGATCAATCTGACTGCGCTTTCTCAAAATCTCCTTTGTAACAACCTGCTTGATGTGGAGGTCTTTCCACTTGGCCTGTCGAGCAAGGCCGGGATTAAGCGTCTGTTCGGCGTCAACACCGGAGCCTCGTTCTTGCCGGTCTGGGCGCGAGCATCCGACAAGTGGCACGCCCGAACGGTACTTCGCGCAATAAGTCGAATTTCAGCCGCCCCACAAACCCATGTGGTTGAACGGGGATCGCAAGTACTCATCGTGGCTACCGAAGGCATCCATTATTCACCACCTCCGATAATTGCGCCTAAACCTCGGTTTGTTCTACGCTGGCGTTGCTATCGATTTGCATTCTGGAAAGAGACGTGCGAACCCGGATTTCATACCGCTGTCTCGAAACATATCGAGCGGAAGATCGATCGCACTTCGTGCAGTGCTTATGATTCCCACTAACCGAGGCGAACCGATCGACCACGCCATGACCGTAAGATGTCAGCCTAATGTTGTCGCTGCGACCGATACAGAGCGGCCAAATTCGCATTATCGGATATCAGTGCGGATAACAGCCTTTCTCTTGTCTGGTGTACTCTTTGTCGGCGGCCTGGAGTTGGGACTCCGGCTTACATTGCCGCGCCCCGAGGTCAAGGTGTTGTCTTTGACATCGGCGATCCGGAACAAGCTCAACACTGCAGAGGAAAACCGGGCAGAACTGCCAATGTACCTGCCGCGGCAAGGCGGCGAATGCGTCCGAGAGGACAAATCGAAGCTACACTGGAATCCACGATTTGGCTTTAACTCAAAGACGCTCAACAAAAGCTGTGTGCGAAAGCTGTTCGGCTCTGCCAAGGTTAAGGTAGTAATGTTCGGCGGTTCGACGATGGCGAACGACGGAACTGCCAATTATCTCACCTCGCTGGACTACTACGCTTTCGGACAACATGAAGACATCGTGAGCATCAATCTCGCCGAGCCAGGCGCTCGACTGTCGAATATGCTGGCCCGTTTCATGGACGAGGTTACTGACCTGAAACCGGATGTCGCCCTGTTTCTCGACGGCTTCAATGAATTCTATTCCGTTCGTCAGGGGGGCCGACCTGGCGATGACGCGCATTGGACAGTGGGCGTCAGAGGGCGGGTCGAAACTCCAATCATGGCCTTTTTGGACCGGGCACTGAACCAGAGCCGGCTCGCGCAGGTAACCCTGATCGGGACAGGCATTTTCCCTAGCGCGAGATACGCTTCGAATCAGATCGATCTCGCCCTTGTGGACGCGGATGTGGGCTACTACCTGCGAGCACGAGAGTCTGCAGAAGCGCTGTGCGCGCACTATCACATAAAGTGCTTGTTCATTCTGCAGCCAATCGCAGTGCTAGAGGATGCGCCGACCGGGAGCACCGAAGCTATCGTTCGGGAGAACGCGAAATATTTCCCACATGATCGCGAGGTCTTTTCGAGAGGCTACGAGCAGATTCGGAAGGTGCGCGGTGACAGTTATTTGGACGCATCACGGCTGTTGGAGAATTTGCCAGACGCCTATGTGGACGTTGTGCATCTGTCGAAAGTTGGCAATTCAGCTATGGGAAGGTTCTTGTACTCTGCGGTGAAAACAGCCGTAAATTAACCGGCATCTCGGGAAAATTAGCGCACGGGGCGACAAGTTTGTACTATGATCCCAACAAGGGACATTCCGTGGCAGAGCTGATCAATTGGGGGCTACGCCGGCATTATCACCGACCACGCGCTATCCTCGCCACCAAATTTACCACGCGCGCAGCATTGATCGCGTCTTGTGTCCTCGCACCGTGCCGGTAATTTCCACCCTTCGAAGGTTGGAGCGAACCAAGAATTTGATCCAAGTCCGGCCCGTAGATTGGGAACGGTCGATAGGAAAGATGCGCTCTTGCATCCCCGCAGTTTGGGTCCCTTAGGCTTAGGCATTATAGAGTCGCGCGGCAAGTTCGGCCGCTCCCAACCGGCAAAAAAGCACGACCGCATTAATCGCCGCTGTACGCCACGCGCTTCCCTGCCGCGGGGAGCTGGCGTCCATCATCTCGGATTCCTTTTCATCTGAGTGCAACAATAATGTCGGGGTGCGAGCAATATAGCCGGCTGTATTATTGAGAGGAACACCGGGAAGCCATTGAAGTTGCAAATGATCTGGTGACAGAAATAAAAGAAGTGCCGAGGCGTATCAAATGCCATTACCAACTTGCGCGAGCTGAATGATCAAACGCACGTAAGCCATTCGCGCTACGAGGCCGTACGCAGGATCAAGACATCAAGTGCGAACACACTTCTGCGTTCGACTGGATTGACGAAAGCGTTCCAAAATTACTGGCAGGCAGTCAAAAACCAGCTATTTTCTTCCTATAGTGTTCGAATAATTTTGCCTGACGGTCAGGAATCCCTAATGAAAAAGGGTGCAATCGCAAACCATAGTTTCTTCAAGCTCGTTGCGCTCGCAATCAAATACATCGCTGGTCGATCGGTCGCCTTCTGGCTCAATGCAGCGCTAGTCGCAGGCTGGTTATTTCTGCTTTGGCCGCTATTTGACCCGGTTTTCTTTACCCCGATCTATGCCGCTTATTTGACCGTCCTGACGCTGCCGGCATTGGGTTATACCTACCTGGCTTTGATCGGCGGCAGGCGGGTCAACATCGGACTACTGATCGCTTGCGTTCTCGGCTTCGCGATCGGCGAGATTTATTTGCGCTTCAGAATCCCTGCGCCGGAGCAGAGATGGTCGGCACCGATTGTCACCAACGGGCAGCATCCCTATTACATGTTCACAGGCGCCCCAGACAGCAGCGGACGGATGGTGCCCCAGCAAGGTGGAGCGAACGACGCCGACAATATTTACAGGCTCAACTCGCTTGGATTTCGGATCGAAGGCCAATTAATCAAATCGAAGCCCCAAAACGAATTGCGCATCTTTGTTCTCGGCGGATCGACCGTGTTCCAGGGCGCGCCGCTTGCGAAAACTATTCCCGGCCAGCTCGAGTCCGAGCTGCTGCGCCGTGGTTTCTCCGGAGCAAAGGTCTACAATTTCGGTATCGTGTCGGCGGTTTCCGGACAGGAACTTGCGCTCCTGACGCATCTGCTCGTCGACTATGCCCCGGATGTTGTGATTTCCTACGGTGGCGGCAACGACATGCATTCTCCCAATCAATTCGATCCTCGGCCGGGCTTTCCGTTTGACTTCATTACGCTTCAGGTCGGAACGCAAGCGCTGGCCGGCAGCCTGGATTTGCGTAGCGCTTTGGCAAGTCAATTGTTCAGAAGTCGGGTGATCGCGCTAATTTTCGCTCCGAGGATGCAGGAGATTCGTTTGCCTATGGGTGCGCTGCGCAGGGCCGTTGGATACCGCACTCCGGAATGGGAAGACGCCATTATCGACGCGTATAGCGACAACCTCTACCGAATGTGCCGGCTCGGCCGCGCGTTCAATTTTAGATTCTACGCGGTACTCCAGCCACTGATCTTTCAGAAATCACCTTGGTCCGACACCGAGACGAAGTTAAAATTCGGTGATGCGGACTTCGCCCCATACATGCAGCGCCAGCACGATCGGGCAGCCGTCGCTTTTCGCCGGCTTCAGGCCGACGACGGCGCGGACGGAGCTTGCCGTTTTGTCGATCTGTCGCAGATTTTCGTCAACGACGCTCGATCGCTTTTCTGGGATTTCATTCACGTCAATAACGACGGCAACGCTACGATTGCATCCGCGATAGCCGCCGATTTGGCCAGCTCATTCCTGTCTCGCCGGACGCCTTGAGTCCGCCTTCACGGTGTTCAAATACCGTAAGGTTTGATGAAAGCGCTATACGCGCGTCGGTAAATATATGTCGGCGACGTCAAATGGTGCTCAGCTTTTGCCGATCGAAAATCAATAGCCGAAGCTGATCAAAGACGCTCGGCTCGTGCGAAGAGGCCGTTGTTAAAAGTGTCCACTTTACGAGGGTCGACTTTCGCAAAGCTATAATAGCCACCCCATTGACGCGCGCTGCGAAAATGTAAGTATCTATTGCTCTTTGGCAGAACTCTTGTAGAAAACAACATCGTTATCACCTTAATCGATAACTACCCAAATGCCCTCGTTGGCTTCACAATTCGTGGACTTATTACCGAAATGAAAGCCGAAACCCGCTTCTACGAAGAGTTTCACCGCGATGAAGCTCATATCGGCGGATCCGATCGCGCCTTTGGCCTTGTGTTTACAGTTGCGTGCGCGGTTATGGGAGCGATCAATTGGTGGCGCGGCCATAATTGGTGGCCTTGGTGGTTCACGGCGGCCGCGATCTTCCTGGTTCTGGCGCTTGCATGGCCGCGCTCGCTGCACCCGCTCAATTGGCTATGGACCAGGTTTGGTCAGCTCTTGCACCGCATCGTGCAACCGATTGTCTTAGGACTTTTGTTTTACACCACGATCGTGCCGATGGGGCTTCTGTTTAGGGCGGCCGGCAAGGATTTCTTGCGGCAACGTTTCGATCCTTCAGCACATAGCTATTGGATCGAGCGTGATCCACCCGGTCCAAGTCCGGACAGCTTCAAGCACCAGTTCTGAGGAGACATGGCCGATGTCATTCCTCGCCGAGCTTTGGATGTTCATGCGGGTTCGGAAAAAATTCTGGCTGTTGCCGATCCTATTCATGATGGTTTTATTTGGCGGATTAATCGTGTTGACGAAGGGAAGTGCCGTCGCGCCGTTCATTTATACACTTTTCTGAACGTCGAATGAATATCCTCGGTATTTCCGCTTTCTATCATGACAGTGCCGCCGCATTGGTGACGGACGGTGCAGTCATTGGCGCCGCGCAGGAGGAGCGCTTTACTCGCAAAAAGCATGATCCTTCCTTTCCTCGGCTGGCCATTGCGAGTGTGCTCTCGGATGCGGGCCTAAGGCTTTCCGATGCCGATTTTGTCGTGTTCTACGACAAGCCGTTCACGAAATTCGAGCGGTTGCTGGAAACCTACCTTGCCGTTGCACCAAGGGGATTCCAGTCGTTCGCCATGGCGATCCCGATCTGGCTTAAGGAGAAGCTATTCCAGAAGGACCTGCTCAAGAAGGCGTTGCGCGAATTCGATCCCGACTTCGACGTCGAGCGCCGACTGCTCTTTACCGAGCATCACCTTGCGCACGCCGCCAGTGCGTTCTTCCCGTCGCCCTTTCCCATTGCAGTAATCCTGACAATGGATGGGGTCGGCGAGTGGGCCACCACAACCCTTGGGCGTGGAGAGAACAATCATATCCAGATCGAAAGGGAGATCCACTTTCCGCACTCGCTCGGTCTGCTCTACTCCGCGTTTACTTATTACACTGGCTTCAAAGTCAATTCGGGCGAGTACAAGGTCATGGGCCTCGCGCCCTATGGCAGGCCGGTGCACGCTCAACTTATTCTGGACCATCTGATCGATCTCAAGCCCGACGGATCATTTCGTCTCAATCTCGATTATTTCAACTATTGCGCCGGCTTGACGATGACCAATAGCCGGTTCGATAGCCTTTTCGGCGGCCCGCCGAGGCGTCCTTCTGAACTGCTTGACCAGCGCCACATGGATTTGGCGGCCTCAATCCAGTCTGTGACCGAAGAGGTTGTGCTTAGGCTCACACGCGCGGTGGCGAGGGACTATCCGAACAGGCCGCTGTGCCTAGCCGGGGGTGTCGCGCTCAATTGCGTTGCTAACGGCAAGGTTCTGCGCGATGGGCGTTTTTCGGACATATGGATTCAGCCGGCTGCCGGCGACGCCGGTGGGGCGCTCGGCGCGGCTCTTGCAGCGTATCACATGTACGCCGGCAAGCCCCGACAGATCACGAGCGGAACAAACGACCCGCGTGACGGAATGTCCGGCGCCTATCTTGGGCCGTCGTTCGAGCAATCCGATATCGAGCGGCGCCTGCGCGTGGCGGGCGCGCGTTATTCAGTGTTTGATGAACCGGCGTTGCTTGATCGAACGGCCAGTGCTCTTGCCTCGAATCTGGCCGTCGGCTGGTTCCAGGGACGCATGGAATTTGGCCCTCGTGCGCTTGGAAACCGCTCGATCCTTGCCGATCCGCGTCCGCCAGACATGCAGAAGACGCTCAATCTCAAAGTGAAGTATCGCGAGTCGTTTCGTCCGTTCGCACCGGCTGTACGGCGAGAGGACGTCGCCGATTGGTTCGAGTTGGACATCGACAGCCCCTACATGCTGCTCGTCGCTGAAGTTTCGAAAAAGCGACGACGCGTGATGACGGACGCCGAGAACGCGCTATTCGGAATCGACAAGCTGAATGTTCCGCGCTCGGATATCCCGGCTGTGACCCACATCGATTATTCAGCCCGCATTCAGACCGTTCACAGGGACACCAATCCGCGCTTTCATGCGCTGCTCAGTACGTTTCAGGAACAGACCGGCTGCTCGATCCTGGTCAACACGAGCTTCAATGTTCGCGGCGAACCGATCGTGTTGACGCCGGAGGATGCATTCCGCTGTTTTATGGGCACTGGCCTAGATGTGCTCGTCTGCGGAAATTGCTTTATGGAGAAAGCGGACCAAGACCCTTCACTGGCTGTGAGCTATAAGGACGCTTTTGAGCTGGATTAATCGATTGGACCTTTAGATTCGTTGGAACTAGTGCTAGTGGGAACCGGTTTTCGGGAAAGATCATGCTCAAGCAAAATATTAGCGCAGGTCTGGTTCAATCCGAAACGATATGGCTCTAATGGCTGCCAATCGTTCAGACAGCCCGCAACCCGCCATTGTTCGCGCCAAACGGGAAAAATTCCGCCCGGCGGTCAAGATCGCGGCGGCGCTGCTTTATATCGTGGTGTTTCTTGTCCTGGCCGAAGTGGCATTGCGTCTCCTTACGCATTTCGGCGCGGAACAGCTCGCCGCCGGGCCGGGCGCCGTGCGTGCGCCGCTCTATAGCGTGGAAGAGCTGCGGCACGACCTTCCGCGCTACAGCGAGCGCCAGAGCGGCGACTGCGTTACAATTCGCACCGGCTTCCATTGGGACCCGCGTTTCGGTTTTGCTAGCAAGAAATTGAACAAGGCTTGCGCACGCAACCTTTTTGCTGCGCACAAAACGTCGGTTGTGCTCATGGGCGGCTCAGCCATGGAAGATGCACAGGCGCAAAATTATCTGACCTCCATTGACACCTACGCTTTTGGCGACGATCCGTCCATCGCCAGCCTCAACCTAGCCGAATCAGGCGCGCGTCATTCGAATATGCAGTTCCGGTTTCTGCACGAAGTTTTGGAGCTGCATCCAACCTATGCGGTGTTTCTCGACGGCTTCAACGAATTTAACTCGGTTCGTTACGGCGGTGCGCCGGACGACGATTTTTATTGGACGGCTGGCGTAAAGGACCGGGTGGAGCACCCGCTGCTGTTTTTTCGCGACAAGCTTGTGGGATCGAGCCGCCTGCTGGAACTGCTCGCCTTGAAAACGGGATTCATCAATTCGGCGCGCATCGTCCGCACCCACGTCGACCCGCAGCTCGTCACCCAGGCGGCAGAATATTACGTAAATACCCGCGCCCATACGGAAACGATCTGCAAGGCCTACGGCATCAAATGCATCTTCATCATCCAACCGACGGCGCTTTTGGATAAGACGCCGTCGGAATCCGCCAAGTGGGCCGTCCAGCAAGATCTGCGCTCATTCCGCTCCGACGCCGACGTCTTCAGGACCGGCTACGACTACATTCTCAGCAAGGCCGGCGACAAGGTCTTGGATGCGACGCACCTTTTTGACGGCAAGGGCGATGTCTATATAGACGTAGTGCATTTCAACAAGCTCGGATCCAAGCTGATGGGCGACTATATTCGGGACACGTTGCATTAACGAGCCGGCGTCCCGGATTTCTCAAACGGCGGTAGTCATATGTGCGTTACTGATCTGGAAGCGGTAGCGAAGGGAAGAACACTGATCACGATTGACGCTAGGCCAATGAGTGGCGGTCGTGGTATTTGACAAAAAGAGACCAAATAGGCTGGGTTGGCGCTCCCGCGAACAACCGATAAATTCACGTTCCGCATAATGTTCGTTAATGTCCAATATCTGCGTGCGATAGCTGCGCTCATGGTCGTTTTTCAGCATTCGCAATCTGTCCATCGTCCGGCAGGCGTCGGGGTGTTTGGCGGGCTAGGCGTCGATCTATTTTTCGCGATCAGCGGGTTCGTGATTTTCGCCACAACATTGCGCGATTTTTCGTTGCGGGAGTACCTGATGAAACGCTGCATTCGCATCATTCCGATTTATTGGGCGTTGACCTTTGTGATGGCCGCACTCATACTCGCCACGCCGGGTTTATTTTCAGGCACGATCTTCACGTTCGATCATTTCATTCGTTCGTTGCTTTTCATCCCCACCTACACGCCGAGCCGCGCCAACGAGATAACGCCACTCCTCCCGCCAGGTTGGACCCTAAATTACGAGATGTTCTTCTATGCCAGTTTCGGGTTGCTGCTGGTCCTGTTTCGTAACCGGTCGCTGCTGCTGGTAGCGCTGACCGTATTGTTCGGTTCGCTCGTTGTTGCGGGTTTCTTTCTAAAGAACGATGCGGCCATCGCCGTGACTTATACCTCGTCGCGATTGTTCGAATTTCTAGCCGGCGTGTTTGCTGCGTATCTGCTGCTTTATTGGCCACGCTTGCCGATGAGGCCGGTCGTCGCTTGGACGTTGATGGCAGGCGGATGGGCGTTGCTCGTTCATGTCGGATTTTTCGAGGGCAGCGTTGCCTCGCTAATTGCTGGAATCTTCGCCGTCGTCTTCGCAGCGGCTGCCCTCGATCGCGCCGGTACCGGCGGCTCGTATCCCTTTTTCAAACTACTCGGTGATGCGTCATATTCAATCTACCTCATTCATATTTTCGTTCTTGGCGCACTCAAGCAAGTGCTGTTGCGATTTGCTGCGGCCAGCGACTCTCTGATCCAGACCGTCATGTTCATCAGCGCGGCCATTGTGCTAAGCGCATGTGCCGGCGTGCTGATGTATTTGTACTTTGAAGTGCCAGTCCTGGGCTTCTTGAGGCGGACGTTGCTCAAATCACGAAGTGGTCGCTTAAGACCAGTTGACGAGAACGGCTAGTCGGGTGCCCTCTCTGGCGGTTTAAGCCACGCTCGCGGAAGCCCCAAGCTGAGTTGGCGATCTTCAAGACCTCAGTATCCGACAGCGGCGGAAAGAATTCAGCATTGCGCGTACGCGCTGCGCCGAGAAATGTCTATGACTGATTATGTTGCAAGTTCAATGGTTTGGAGAGGCGGCAGAGCGGTTGACCGCACCGCAATCGAAAAGCGATTTACGGTCGGGTATCATGTCCGCGCGCTGAAGCGGACGAGTGGGGCAGCGGCTTGAAAATCCTCTGCTTATTCGGTCGGCACGCCTACGGAGACCCGGCGCGGGGCGAGGGCTATGAACACGCTAATTTTATGCCGGCATTTGCGGCGCTCGGGCACCAGGTCGAGTTGTTCGATTCCTTCGATCGTCAACAGTACAGCGACTTCGCCGATCTTAACCTCCGCTTGATCGAGCATATTCGGGCATTTCAGCCCGACGTTATTTTCTGCGTCCTCATGAGTTACGAAGTTTGGCTGGAAACGCTCGATCTGATCAGGAGCAGAAGTCCGGCCGCGGTCGTCAACTGGGGAACCGACGATTCGTGGAAGTTCTCACAGTTCTCGCGCTATCTGGCTGGCCACGTTGATCTCCATGTGACGACGCATGCCGCGTCAATGAGCGAAGCCGAGAAATTTGGAATTAACAACATCATGGTCTCACAATGGGCGGCGGCCTCGTCCCGTTTGGCGGAGCCGCTACCATCACGCGCGTGCGACTATGACGTGAGTTTCGTCGGGGCGGCTTACGGAAACCGGCGCGCGCGCGTGAAGGCGATGGCGCGCAGGGGAATTGACGTGACGTGCTTCGGCCATGGCTGGGAACGCGGACCGGTCGGTTCGAAAGATATTGACCAGGTTTATCGGTCATCGCGGGTGTCGCTGAATTTCGCGGATTCAGGACTGCAACTGTTGGGGATCAGCCTTGCGCGCAGCCGGCAGGTCAAGGCGCGGACATTCGAGGTGCCCGGCGCAGGCGGTTTTCTCCTTACCGAGGAGAGCCAGAGCCTCGCGCAGTATTTCAGTATCGGCACGGAGATGATCACGTATCACGACGACGACGAGATTGCGGAGAAAATCCGCTATTTCCTAAATCATCCCGATGAGCGCGACGTCATAGCGCGGGCGGGGCACCAGCGGGTTCGGCGCGATCACTTGTACGAGGCGCGCTTTGCGCCGATTTTGGCGCTTGCGTTGAAAATCGTCGGCGAACGGCGCAAGCAACCCTGGGCGCTCAAACCTGATCTGCTCCACAAGTTTGTCGAAAAGCATCGCGGCGGAATCACTTTGCGTCGTATCCTCAATTCGTTGCGGGTCGCAAGTGGTGAACTTGCCCATCGCAGGCTTTTCTGGCGCGCACTGCGACGGCTGGCATATGAAATCTCCTGGCGCGTGTGTGGCGACCGAACGTTTCGAGCAGCGGGTTTTCCGGGACGTTTCTTTTATCGCGAAAGCTGACTTACTATTTGCGCCAGTGCGATCAGTCGAAATACTCGGAGGCAATATCGCTTGGGTGATCTTTCTCCAGTTCCAATTGTATCGATAATCATGTCGATGCGCGACAGCGCGGCTACATTGAACTTTGCCATTCGTTCTATCATTTGGCAAACGTTGACCGACTGGGAGCTTATTCTCATTGATGATGGATCACGTGACGATGGGGCGGCGCGTGCAGCCAAATTTGGCGATCCCCGCATCCGTATTATACGACATGATGAATCACGAGGGCTGGCGTGTCGATTAAATGAGGCAGTTCGTCTTGCCCGCGGGGAGTTTATCGCCCGCATGGATGCCGACGATATTTGCTATCCTGAGCGATTCGCCGAACAAGTTAGTTTATTGCAGTCTAATCCCAGAATTGACCTTTTGGCATCGAAGGCTGTCATATTTCGGCGCCAGGGCGATATTGTCGGCGCAATGGCGCCGCCCACACTTCATGATGAAATTGTTGCTCAGCCATATAAAGGCTTCATGTTCCCGCATTCGACCTGGTGCGGGAGGGCCGCCTGGTTTCGGAAGTATCAGTACAATGAACGGCTTTGGATAACGCAGGATCAGGAATTGCTGCTTCGGGCGGCGGAGTCCAGTCGTTTCTCCGCCGTCAACAAAATTCTGCTCGGATACCGTAAGGAGCGTATAGGTCTCGCAAAGAGTATTCACGGACGCATGATATATTCTGCCGCCATATGGCGACATGCCCGACAGTCGGGAGCATATGCGCGCGCGGTAACGGATACCGTCCTTCACCTAACCAAATTTGCTGCAGAGGTTACGGCCAGCGGTCTGGGTATGGAGGAATGGCTGCTCAAGCAGAAATTAAATTCGTCATTAACGCCGGAAGAAGCCGATCAATGGCGTATGGTTTGGAGCAGAATGTCGCGTGCAAGTGAAAATCGGTGCGCAGACGCGTCAGGCAGTCTATGAAAAATCAACTGCCGTTGGCCGAGCAAAGCAAAGACGCCGGCGATGGTCTCGCCGGCGTTTTTCTTCGTGAAACGATAGGCGCTTAGCGGAACGTATAGCGCCCGTTGTTGCCGATGCGCGGGCCGACGGGCGCGCGCGGCCGATATACCGGCTGCGGGTTCGAATGCGGACCGCCGAAAATGAAGTCGAAGAAGCCGCCGCCGCCATAGCTGCCGCCACGCTGCCGCCACTGCTGCCGCCATACATGCCGACCGGCATGCGCGCCGGCTTGGATGATGGATCCGGCCGCCGCTCGATCGCGATATCGGCAACCTTGCGCTCGCTGCCCTTAAGGATGGCGATCATTCTGGCGTCGCGGCCGTAAACATCCTCGCGCAGTTGCAGCTTGCCGTCATCGTCCACGAAAGCGGTCTGATAGGTCAGGTGGACCCAGATGTTCTTCGGGAAATTGATATTGATCTCGCTGCCGCCGAACATCTTCTCCAGCTTGGCCTCGGTGTAATGCTCGCTCGGCATTACCAGCGACAACAGCTTTTCGCCATAAGTGAGCGGGTTCTGCACCCGCATGCAGCCATGGCTGTAAGCGCGCTTTTCCTTGGCAAACAGATATTTGTCCGGCGTGTCGTGCTGGTAGACCAGGAATTTGTTGGGGAAGTTGAAGCGGATGCGGCCGAGAGCATTGCCGGCGCCCGGCGGCTGCGAAATGTGCACGGTGCCGTCAGCGTCCTGCGTCACTCTTAGGCCGATGCGATCGAGCGCCTGCGGGTCTTCCTGCAGCGCGGGAAGGTATTCGTTCTCGATGATCGACGGCGGCACGTTCCAGGTCGGGTTGACGGTGATGAATTTCATCTCCGAGCTGACCATCGGCGTCGCCTTGCCCGGCTTTCCGGCCACAATTTTGGTGTGCCAGTAGGGCTTGCCGTTATTGTAGAGCGTCAGAGTGTAATCCGGCACGTTGACGACCACGTGCGGATTGCCGAGGTCGCGCGGCAGCCAGCGCCAGCGCTCCATGTTGACGATGACGGTGTCGATCGGATTGGCGGACGGACCGCGCGCGACCTTCTTCTCGCCGTTGAGCGCGCGCACGGTGTTGGGGCCGAGATTGCCGTCAATGCCAATGTCGGCTTCGGTCTGGAACGTCTTCACCGCGTCGCTCACCGCGTCGTCATAGAGCGGACTGTCCTTGTCGCTGGCGATATTGAGGCGCTTTCGCAACGCCACTACGCGCTGATCCTTCATACCCGGGCGCAGGATCTTGCCTTCGCCGATATGCACAAGGTCCGGCTTCTTTTCTTCCTCAGCCTTGGGCGCCAGCATGCCCTTGCGCAGTTCGGCGAGCTTGGCCTTGAGCGCCTTGAATTCCGCCTGCGGCGGATTGTAACCGTCGAGCGCGGCGCCCACGTCGCTGGCGTCGGCGAGCTTGGCCAGTACCTGAGTCGGCTCCGGCGCGACGAGTTTGAATTCGATGTCGGCGCCGACGCGACTGAAGTGAATGCGGCCCGTCTGCGCCTGGCGCACATAGGTGAGGATGGAAGCGGTGAGCTTGAGCTCGCCTTCAGCTTGAGCTTCGGCCGTCACCGCCGATTTGAAATTCGGGGTCGGATAGTCGCTCGGATCGAGACCAACGCTGTCGACCTGACCGAGATAGGCGATCGCGGCCTTGGCGCGCTCGTCGGCGGCGCCATCGCTCACCCACAGCGGTTTGTAGTCGCGCGCCTTGTAGAACAACTCCACTCCCTCGCGGTCGGCCTTGCGGCTGACGATGCGGTCGAGCTTGCCGGAGATCATCTGGCGCAGCTGGTCGGCGACCACGCTGTCGGCTGTGGCGGACACCGGCGCGGCCGCGGCTTTTACTGGCTCGGCCGACGGTGCGGCGACGTCCTGTTTGGACTCTGTCTTGATATCGGCCTGCTTGGGCTCAGGCTCAGCCTTGGTTTCGGCCGTTGGCGTGCTGGGAGTGCTTGCCATGTCCTTCGCGGTCAGCGGGGGCAGCAGGTCGGTATTCGGCATCGGGACCGCCGCGTCGATCAGCTGGTCGGATTGCTGCGCCATGCCCGCATGGCTTCCCAATACCAGCATGAAGCCCAGCGCGGTCGAAGCCAGCAGACGATTAAGACGGGCGCTTTTCACCAGAACGTCTCCCAAAAACTGTGCGGGGGCCTAGCCCCCAATTTCCGCGGCATCCTATCTTATAGTCGTGTGGTAGTTACGTTTTTCCCAACGACTGAGAGCGAAAGAGCAGCCGAGTGTGGCTATTTTGCACGGGGCCTGAAACCCCCAATTCGGCCGGCATTTTGGGCCTGGCCACCGGCTTTAGCCTAGTGCAACGGCTTGCAATCCAGCCGGTTCCCGGACCGGTTTTGCGAATTTTCCCCCGATGACTTCTTTGTGATGGCAGGCTAGGCGGACCTCCCAAGATCCGGTGGCTGAGTGACATACCGGCGCGGGGAGGCGGCTAGCGGCCGCACTTCGAAGCCCGGTCCAATATTACCTGCTCCAAAATAGCAGTCCGCCGCTGAGTCGCGAACGCTACAGGCAAGAACTTTCCCAGGAAAAATCTGCAAACACATTTGCTCACTTCCAATTCATTCCGACGGGGAACGAGAACGATGATGCGAAGTTGCGGGCGCGGCGCGGCCGTCGCGCGGTTCCGCTGAACGTCGCGGCGCGCTGACACCAGCGTTCGATAAAAAACCGGGCCCTCGCGGGGCCCGGTTTCAGTTTGCCGGTGTGGGGACCGGCAATATTCCAGAGGGGAACAAACTGTCCACCGGTGACTCTGGGAGGAAACATCCGGTGCAACAGCAATTGCAACTATGCGAGGCAGACGCCGCTCTTGCAACGGCATCGCCGCATGACTGCCATGCCAAATCGCAAGTGCGCGACGGCATTCGCGAATTATTCGCATGTCCGGCCACGCGGAATTGCAAAAATTGAAGAATTTTTCTGTCGTGAACTCTAAAAATGCCAGCGCTGCGCGTTGGCGACCAGAAAATCGCGGAATACCTGGATACGGGCTACCGCTTTGAGCTCTTCCGGATAGACGAAATAGGCATCGAGCGCGAGCGTGTCGGCTTCGCCGAGCAGCTGTACCAGCCCGCCGTTTTCCTCTACCAGATAGTCGGGCAGCACCGCGATGCCCAAGCCGCGCTGGCACGCGCGTAATACGCCAAGCACGTTATTGATTGTCAGATGCGGGCTGCGCGGGCCTTTGCCATCACGGCCGACTTCGACCAGCCAGCGCCGGTTTGAGAAATGTGCCGGCACGTTGCCGCCGAGCAGAATCAAGCGATGCTTGTCGAGCTCCTCGTGCGTACGCGGCGTGCCGAAGCGCTTGAGATAATCGGGCGAGGCATAGGCGTGGAAATGCACGGAGAACAACTTGCGCTGGATCAGATCGGGCTGTGTCGGCTGGCGTAAACGGATGGCGACGTCGGCCTCGCGCATCGCCAGGTCGAGCTCCTCATCGGTGGTGAGCAGGGTGATGTGAATGTCGGGATAAAGATCGAGGAATTCGCCGAGCCGCGGCGTGAGCCAATGGACGCCGATGCCGGGCGTGGTGGAAACCTTCAATTCGCCGTTAGGCCGTTCGCGGCTGTCGGTGAGCTTGGTGCGCGCGGCCTCCAGCTTCATGAACACTTCGTGTGCCGTGCGGTAGAGCAGCTCACCCTGTTCGGTAAGGATCAATCCGCGTGCATGGCGGTGGAATAATGAGACCGACAGTTCGCCTTCGAGTGCGGAAACCTGGCGCGAGACTGCCGACTGCGACAGGCCGAGCCGTTCACCGGCATGCGTGAACGACCCGGCTTCCGCGGCGGCGTGGAACACCTTCAGCTTGTCCCAATCCATCGACTTGCTGGGTGTGGCCATGATTTATTCCGCCGCCGCGCGCTGATGTTCATGCGCGGCCAGGAATTTCTCCGCTTCGAGCGCCGCCATGCAGCCCTGTCCGGCAGCGGTGACCGCCTGCCGGTAGATGTCGTCGGTGACGTCGCCGGCGGCGAAAACGCCGGGCACCGAGGTGGCGGTGGAATGGCCGGCGGTGACGATGTAGCCGGCCGGTTTCATCTGAAGTTGGCCGGTGAACAGCTCGGAGGCGGGCGTATGTCCGATGGCGATGAACACGCCGTCGACCTTGCGTTCGGTAACCGCACCGGTCTTCACGTTCTTGAGCCGCACGCGCTCGACCTTCGGCGGGGTGTCGCTGCCGAGCACGTCGTCGAGCACACTGTCCCAAATCACGTCGATCTTGGGGTTCTTGAAGAGCCGATCCTGTAGGATCTTTTCCGAGCGAAATGCGTCGCGGCGGTGCACCACGGTGACCTTGGAGGCAAAATTGGTGAGGAACAGCGCTTCCTCGACCGCGGTATTACCACCGCCGATCACGACCACTTCCTTGTTGCGGTAGAAGAAGCCGTCACAGGTCGCACAGGCCGACACGCCGTAGCCCTTGAACTTCTGCTCGGAAGGCAGATCGAGCCAGCGCGCCTGCGCGCCGGTCGAAATGATCAGCGCATCGGTCAGATAGACGTCGCCCGAATCGCAGGTAAGGCGGAACGGCCGGTTGCTAAGTTCCACCTTGGTGACATAGTCGGTGACGATCCTGGTGCCGACGTGCTCGGCTTGCTTCTGCATCTGCTCCATCAGCCAGGGACCCTGGATGACGTCGGCGAAGCCGGGATAGTTCTCCACGTCGGTGGTGATGGTGAGTTGGCCGCCAGGCTGCACGCCCTGGATCAGGATCGGTTCCAGCATGGCGCGCGCGGCATAGATCGCGGCAGTGTAGCCCGCCGGACCCGAGCCGATAATCACGACCTTGGCGTGGATCGTCTTTGGCATTGTTACCGCCCCCTGGCGGGCGCAGGCGCGAATCGCCCAAATGGCCGGATGCATGACCGGCTCTTGTCCTTGCCAGGATGTATGGCTTTCGGGGGAGCTATGCAAGATACGCAACCCCCCAGACTCACAGCCTTGGTTTAGGCGGGCGAATGTGACGCATCGGCCGCGCAATAATGTTTCGCGAAACAATATTTCGCGATATGGATGTTCCTGCCAGGGCCGACGCCCTGCCGGATCAGGAGCCGCCGTTGCCCGCCCGTTTAGATGCTATCGACCGCAAAATCCTGAAAGAGCTGCAGGACGACGGCCGTATGACCAATGTAGAGCTGGCCCGTCGGGTCGGCATTTCGGCGCCGCCCTGCCTGCGCCGCGTGCGCGCGCTCGAGGAAGCCGGCTACATCAAGGGTTACCGCGCGCTGCTCGACGAGAAGAAGCTCGGCTACGAGGTCGCCGTGTTCGCCATGGTGCATCTCGCAAGTCAGGCGGAAGCCGACCTTGCCGCCTTCGAGGAATTCGTGCGCGCGCAGCCACTCGTACGTGAGTGCTGGATGCTCTCAGGCGAGATCGACTTCGTTTTGAAGTGCGTGGCGCCCGACTTGAAAACCTTCCAGGCCTTCGTCGAGAAGCTTACCGCCGCGCCCAATGTGCGCAACGTTAAGACTTCGCTCACGCTGCGCAATTCCAAGGACGCGGCCATGGTGCCGATGGAAGATTGAGAGCCGGTTTGCCGCCGACGAGGTGTCGAGAACCGAAAAGCCAAAATGAAGTGAAGGGTCGATCCGATGAACGTTCGTGCGAGCAATGACAGCGATACCATCGTGATCGAAAAGGACGTCGAAGTTCCGATGCGCGACGGCGCGCGGTTGATTACCGACGTGTTCCGGCCGAGCGGTGATGCCCGCGTGCCGGCCATCCTCAATCTCGGCCCCTACCAGAAAGACAAACTGTGGATCGTGCCCGACACGCTGGAGGAAGAGCCGAACGACTGGATGAATTGGGAGACCATCAACCCGGCATGGTGGGTGCCGCGCGGCTATGCTGCGGTGCGTGTCGACGGCCGCGGCAGCGGCAAGTCGCAAGGCCAATGCGAACCGTGGTCGCTTGCCGAATCGATCGACTTCCATGATGCCATCGAGTGGGCGGCTGTCCAGCCCTGGTGCAACGGCAATGTCGGCCTGCTCGGCATTTCCTATTACGCGATCAACCAGTGGTTCGCCGCCAATCGCCAGCCGCCGTCGCTGAAGGCGATCATCCCGTGGGAGGGCTTCGCCGACATCTACCGCGATGCGCTGTTCCACGGTGGCATCCTGAGCGTGTTCATGACCAATTGGTTCACCGCGCATCTGATGCACCACACGGTTGGCCGCGCGTCGCAGCAGATTCCCAATGCCTGGCAGACCAACACGCTGCATTTCTGGCTGAGCAACAATCTCGATACCGGCGTCTTTCATGGCGCGCAGGCGCAATGGGACAAGATCACCGTGCCGATGTTCTCGGTCGGCAACTGGACCGGCTTCGGCCTGCATTTGCGCGGCAATACCGAGGCATATATGCGCGCCGGCTCCAAACACAAAAAGCTGCGCATCCACACCGGCAGCCACGTACATCCGTTCTACCGGGAAGAGGCGCGGCAGGATCAGATCCGCTTTCTCGATTATTGGCTCAAGGGCATCGACAATGGCGTGATGGACGAGCCGCCGGTCAAGCTTGCGATCCGCAAGGGCCACAATGAGATCGAATGGCGGCACGAAAACGAATGGCCGCTCGCCCGCACGCAATGGACCAAATTTTATTTCGACCTAGCGCCGCCGCCGAAAGGCGCGCCGGAAAATTCAGGCCGGCTTATCTCCGAAAACCCGAAGCAGACCGCTTCACGCACTTACGCGGCATCAAGCCTCGGCTCGATGGGCTCGACCTCGGCGGCCTCCTCGCAGGTGATGGGCGGCGGCGTCAAGCCGGGCATGGGGATCGCGCTCGAGACGCCGCCGCTTCCGCACGACATCGAAGTGACTGGCCCGCTCGCCGCGACGTTTTGGGTATCGAGCTCAAGCGAGGACATGGATCTGTTCCTCACGCTGCGAAACTTCGACGCCGCGGGCAACGAGGTGATGGAGACCGGCCAGCAAGGCACGCCGGTGCCGGTCGCGAAAGGCTGGCTGCGCGTCTCGCACCGCGAGCTCGATCCGGAACTGACGTTGCCTTATCGCCCGTACCACAAGCACCAGCGGCGGCTGTTTCTAAAGCCCGGCGAGATCGTGCAAGTCGACGTCGAGATCTGGCCGACGTCGATGGTGTTCAAGAAGGGACACCGCATCCGGCTCGACGTGCAGCCGCGCGACGGCGTCGGCAGTCAGCGCTACACGCACTATCACGCCGATTACAATACCGGCACGAACACTATCTATGCCGGCGGGGAACGGGAGTCTTATCTGCTGTTGCCCGTTATTCCGACAACTAGCTGGGGCGCGGATCGCGCTGTCTGAAGCCGGCACCGCGCAAGCCACGCAACGTCATTTTACGGTGAAGCTCGATCCCTTGTCTTCGGCATCGAAAGTGACTGTGGCGGAAACTGCATCCCCGGTTGTTTGTGGGCCGTGGGTGAGTTCTGCCAAGCTGGAATTGAGTACCCTTTTCTGGGCATGACGAATGGTCGGCTCACCAAGCGCTATCTGGTCGAGGATGGTCGCATGCCGGCAAATGGATTGTCACCCGCGCCGACGTCGCCCACTTTCTATTGGGTGAGCTTCAGCAGGGACCACATCGGCATCTGATTGTCGGAATGGCGCAATGAGATGCAGTGCCGCGGCTGTTGATCGCCGCATCGCCGGCTTACTTCCACTCCACCTTTTTCACTTCATAGGCCTTGGCGCCGCCGGGGGTATTAACCTCGACCTGCGCGCCCTTGGTCTTACCGATCAGTGCGCGCGCCAGCGGGGAGGTGATGGAAATCTTGCCGGCCTTGGCGTTCGCCTCCGGCTCGCCGACGATCTGCCACACCTTCTTCTCGTCGGTGTCCTCGTCGACCAGCGTCACGGTGGCGCCGAAGGTAATGGTGTCACCCGACAGCTTCGACACGTCGATCACGTCGGCGCGCGCGAGCTTGTCCTCGAGCTCGGCGATGCGGCCCTCGTTGAGCGACTGCTGCTCCTTGGCGGCGTGATATTCGGCATTCTCCGACAGGTCGCCGTGCGTGCGCGCATCGGTGATCTGCTGGATGATGCGCGGCCGCTCGACCTGCTGACAATGTTTGAGCTCGGCTTCGAGCGTCGAATAGCCGGCTGCCGTCATTGGAATCTTGTCCATCGTCTTATCTCCTCCTGGCGGGCGCCCGAAACAACTTGAACGCGCCTTAGCGCCGCCAAGCCCTTCCACCCTCTAATTCCCGTCCAATCCACTCGCAATTCGACTCCGGCCACGGATTTCCGCGCACCGGAGTCATGTGACGAGGGCCGGTCAAAAAAATCATGACCGCGGCCAGTTTCACCCGTGCCGCGACCGTGGACTTCCCGGCCTAACTCGCGCCGCCGCTGGGCTGGCGGATCCCGAAGGAACCGCCCTCAGGCCCGATCGCTGAAGTAGCTCTGCAGCGCACGCACCTCGAGGTCGCCCCCTAGATAGGCTTTTATGCCTTGCGCCGCGGCGACGGCACCTGAAAGAGTGGTGTAGTACGGCACTTTATGCAAGAGGGCGGCGTGGCGCAGCGAACGGCTGTCGGCCAGGGCCGCGGCCCCCTCGGTGGTGTTGAAAACCAGCTGAACACCGCCGTTTTTGATGGCATCCACGATATGGGGCCGGCCTTCCAGCACCTTGAAGATCTTGGCCGCCTCCACCCCATGTTCGGCAAGGTAGCGCTGGGTTCCCGAGGTGGCGATGCACTTGAAGCCGAGCGAGGCCAGGAGCCGCACCGCGTCGAGGATGCGGGGCTTGTCGGTGTCCTTGACCGAGACAAACACGGTCCCAGAGCGCGGGAGGTTGGCGCCGCCGCCGATCTGGCTCTTGGCGAAGGCGATCTCGAACGAGGCGTCGATCCCCATCACCTCGCCGGTGGATTTCATCTCCGGCCCCAGCACGGTATCGACGCCGGGAAAGCGCGCGAACGGGAACACAGCTTCCTTGACCGCGCGGTGCTTGTAATGCATCGGCCCCAGATTGAAGCTCTTCAGGCTCTCGCCCGCCATGATGCGAGCGGCGATCTTGGCCACCGGCAGGCCGATCACCTTGGCCACGAACGGCACCGTGCGCGAAGCGCGCGGATTGACCTCCAGCACATAGATGTCGCCGTTCTTGATGGCATATTGTACATTCATCAGCCCGCCGACATTGAGCGCAAGCGCGAGCGCGCGAGTCTGCCGGCCGAGCTCGGCGATGGTTGCCTCGCTCAGCGAATGCGGCGGCAGTGCGCAGGCTGAGTCGCCGGAATGGATGCCGGCTTCCTCGATGTGCTCCATGATGGCGGCGATGAAGGTGTCCTTGCCGTCGCACAGGCAATCGAC
The DNA here is from genome assembly GCA_963709855.1 of uncultured Alphaproteobacteria bacterium. Taxonomy (GTDB): domain Bacteria; phylum Pseudomonadota; class Alphaproteobacteria; order Rhizobiales; family Xanthobacteraceae; genus Pseudolabrys. The sequence continues at coordinate 220,977 of CAVPXX010000006.1, forward strand.
GTCCACTTCCGTTGCGTCCGACAGATAGCGGTCGATCAGCAGCGGGCTTTTTTTGGAGACCACCAGTTCGGATGGCCGGTCGAGATCGCCGGCGAGCCGCGCCACGTAGCGGTCGAGCTGCGCACCGTCGCGCACGATCTCCATGGCGCGCCCGCCCAGCACGTAGGAGGGCCGGATCACCACCGGATAGCCAATCTGCTCGGCGATGGCGCGCGCAGCATTCGGCGAGGTAGCGATGCCGTTCTGCGGCTGGCGCACTTTCAGTCTGTCGAGCAGCTTCTTGAAGCGGTCGCGGTCCTCCGCGAGGTCGATCATGTCGGGCGAGGTGCCGAGGATCGGCACGTTCGCCTTCTCCAGATGCTCGGCGAGCTTGAGCGGGGTCTGGCCGCCGAATTGCACGATGACTCCGTGCAGCGTGCCGTTAGCTCGTTCGGTGCTGATGATCTCCAGCACGTCCTCCGGCGTTAGCGGCTCGAAATAAAGCCGGTCGGAGGTGTCGTAGTCGGTCGACACCGTTTCCGGATTGCAGTTGACCATGATGGTCTCGTATCCGACTTCCTTGAGCGCGAAGGCGGCATGGCAGCAGCAGTAGTCGAACTCGATGCCCTGGCCGATGCGGTTTGGGCCACCGCCGAGGATGACGACCTTCTTCTTGTCGGTCGGCGCCGCCTCGTCGGCGTCTTTGCCGGCGAACGGCGTCTCGTAGGTCGAATACATATACGCAGTGGGCGAGGCGAATTCGGCAGCGCAGGTGTCGATGCGCTTGAATACCGGCCGCACGCCGAGCGCGCGGCGTTGTTGCGCTACCGCCTCGTCAGGGGTCGCTGTGAGTTTTCCAAGGCGGGTATCCGAAAACCCCTTGGCCTTCAGCCGCCGGAATGCGCCCGCCGTCGTCGGCAGGCCCTTGGCCTTGATCTCGGCCTCCGTCTCCACCAGCGCACGGATTTCCGTGAGGAACCACGGATCGATGCGGCAGGCATTGTGGATCAGCTCGTCATTGGCGCCGAGCCGCATGGCCTGCGCGATCTTGAGCAGGCGGTCCGGCGTTGGCGTGCCGAGCGCGGCGCGGATGGCTGCCTTGTTGTCGGCGTCGTCGATGCCATTGGCCGGATCGAAGCCCTCGATGGTGATCTCGTCGAGCCCGGTGAGGCCGGTTTCCAGCGAGCGCAGCGCTTTCTGCAAGGATTCCTGGAAGGTGCGGCCGATCGCCATCGCTTCGCCGACCGATTTCATCGAGGTGGTGAGAACCGGCGCCGCGCCGGGAAATTTCTCGAAGGCAAAGCGGGGAAGCTTGGTGACCACGTAATCGATGGTCGGCTCGAACGAAGCCGGCGTCGCGCCGCCGGTGATGTCGTTGGCGATTTCATCGAGCGTGTAGCCGACCGCCAGCTTGGCGGCGACCTTGGCGATCGGGAAACCAGTCGCCTTGGAGGCGAGCGCGGAGGAGCGCGACACGCGCGGATTCATCTCGATGATGACCAGCCGCCCATCGGCCGGGTTGACCGCGAACTGGACGTTCGAGCCGCCGGTCTCCACCCCGATCTCGCGCAACACCGCGATCGAGGCATCGCGCATCATCTGGTATTCCTTGTCGGTGAGCGTGAGCGCCGGCGCGATGGTGATCGAATCGCCGGTGTGCACGCCCATCGGATCGACGTTTTCAATTGAGCAGATGATGATGCAGTTATCTTTTTTGTCGCGCACCACCTCCATCTCGAATTCTTTCCAACCCAGCACCAATTCTTCGATCAGTACTTCGCTGGTGGGGGAGGCGTCGATGCCGCCCTCGACGATCTCGATGAATTCGGCCTTGTTGTAGGCGATGCCGCCGCCGGTGCCGCCGAGTGTGAACGAGGGGCGGATGACCGCCGGCAGGCCGATATCGTCGAGCGCTTCCAGCGCCTGCGCCAGCGTCTTGATCTGGTGCGAACGCGGCGTCTCCAGCCCGATGCGTTTCATCGCCTCGCGGAACAGCTCGCGGTCTTCCGCCTTGTCGATGGCGTCGGCGGTGGCGCCGATCATCTTGACGTTGAACTTCTCCAGTATGCCCATCTTGCGCAATGACAGCGCGCAGTTGAGCGCGGTCTGCCCTCCCATGGTGGGGAGCAGCGCATCGGGGCGCTCCTTCTCGATGATCTTTGCGACAATCTCCGGCGTGATCGGCTCGACGTATGTGGCGTCGGCGAGATCCGGATCGGTCATGATCGTCGCCGGATTGGAATTGACCAGCACGACCCGGTAGCCCTCATCCTTGAGCGCCTTGCAGGCTTGCGTGCCGGAATAGTCGAATTCGCAGGCTTGGCCGATGACGATCGGCCCGGCGCCGATGATCATGATCGATTTGATGTCGGTTCTTTTGGGCATTCGCTCGCAGACAACTGGACACAAAAAAAGGCGCGCCTATGCGCGCTCCCCGGACCGCGCTGAGGCCAAGCCTCGCGCGCGGGGGTCATATAGACCCGAATCGGAGTGCAGGGAAGGGCGGCGGCAGGATTAGCGGTGGAGAGACAAAACCCGCTAAAAGGCTAGCGAAACTTATATTAGTGTGTTCCGGCTGCCGCTCCGGCTAGCGTTCCAACGCTTGCCAACCACGCAACCGTAGACCCGCCCATGACCGTTCACGCCAGCCTGCCGTTTTCCCAGGAAGCCGGAGCCATCCCGGCCCTCGGCTTCGGCACTTCGCCGCTCACCGGCGGCGTTTTGCCCGACGTCGTCGTCGCCGCACTGGAGGCCGGTTATCGCCACATCGACACCGCGCGGAAATACGGTACGGAGCGCGCGGTGGGAGAGGCGCTACGCGTCTCACGCGTGCCGCGCAGGGAGATCTTCCTCACCACCAAGGTCAGCCACGAAAACCTGCGCGCCGACGACTTCGCCAAATCGGTGGATGACAGCCTCGCCGCGCTCAAGGTCGATTACGTCGACCTGTTGTTGGTGCACTGGCCCAATCCGGAGATCGCGCTGAGCGAGACCATGCCGGCGCTGGCCAAGGCCAAGCGGCAGGGGCTTGCGCGGCATATCGGAGTCGCGAATTTCAACATCGCGCTGCTCGACCAGGCGATCAAGCTTTGCCCCGAGCCGCTGGTCGCCTTGCAGGCGGAGTATCATCCCTATCTCGACCAGTCGAAGCTCTTGGCCGCTGTGCGCCGGCACGGGCTTGTCTTCATAGCCTATTGTCCGCTCGGGCGCGGGCGCCTGTTCGGCGATCCGGTGCTGACCGAAATTGCCGAGAATCGCGGGCGCAGCGTCGCGCAGATCGCGCTGCGCTGGTTGCTCCAGCAAGACGTCGCCGCCATTCCGTTCTCGTCGAAACCGCAGCGCATCGCCGACAATTTCAATGTGCTCGATTTCAACCTGTCCGACGACGAGATGAAACGCATCGCAGCGCTCAGACGCGCGAATGGCCGCGTCGCCAACCCCGCCGGACGCGTCCCCGGCGGTTGGGATTAAAGGTTGGCGCCAGGACCGTTAGGCCAGCCGGGCGAGGAAGGTCATGCGCTGCTGGTTGTGGCCGATGTTGTGTGCTGCGCGCTCGGCCGCGTAGCCGGCGACTTTGAGCTTTGCCAATATCGCGGCCTCGTCGTAATGCGAAAGCCCGACGGTCTTCTTGAGCCGCAGGTAATCCGACACAAAAATCCGCATCAAGCCGCCGACCGCCGCCCAGAAGAATCCGTTGGCGGCGCCGAAGCGCAGCAGCGCCAGCGCTGCGGCCGGCGCGGCCATATGCGGCGGCACGATGTCGCCTACGAGCAACACACCATTCGGCTTCAGTAGCTTGCGGAAGGTTGCGAGCAAGCGGTCGAGTTCGGCGTTGCTGAGATACTGCGCCACCGAATGCAGCACGATGAGATCCAACGAGACTGCCGGCAGTGCCGCCGCTTCGTCCGGCGTGAGCACGGAAATCTTCGCGTTTTGCGCATAGCGAGCTTTCAAGGCGGCACGCACATTGGGCGCGGCTTCGATCATGGCCAGATGACCGCAGGCGGCGGCCAGAAGATCGGCCGACGTCGCCTCGCCGCAGCCATAGTCGAGCACGGCGGCGGCGGGCGAAGGTACATGGCCGCGGATGTCTAACGCGATCGTGCGGTAATGCACGTCGCGATGACGCGCATTCACGTAGATCACCGAATGCTTGAAATCGTAGAAGCTGATCCAGTTCATATGCTCTCGCTTCACCTCTCCCATAGGGAGAGGTCGCCCGCCGTTCCCCCAGGGGAGAGGCAGCGCGCTCTGCCTACGCGATCTTGCGCTTGGCCTGTCGCATCATCTCGACAAAGCGCGTGAAGAGATAGTGACTGTCGCGCGGGCCGGGCGAGGCTTCCGGATGGTACTGCACCGAGAACACCGGCTTGTCCTTGAGCGCGATGCCGCAATTGGAGCCGTCGAACAACGAGACGTGCGTCTGCTCGACATTCTTCGGCAGCAACTCCTTGTCCACCGCGAAGCCGTGGTTCATCGAGGTGATCTCGACCTTGCCGGTGGTGAGGTCCTTCACCGGATGATTGGCGCCGTGATGGCCCTGATGCATCTTCATGGTCTTGCCGCCGACCGCGATGCCGAGCATCTGATGGCCGAGACAGATGCCGAAGGTGGGTGTGCCGCTATCGATCAGCTTCTTGATCACCGGCACCGCATATTCGCCAGTCGCCGCCGGATCGCCCGGCCCGTTCGACAGGAACACGCCGTCGGGCTTAAGCGCCATAATGTCCTCGGCCGAGGTCTTGGCCGGCACCACCGTCACCTTGCAGCCGGAGCCGGCGAGCAGACGCAGGATGTTGCGCTTGATGCCGTAATCGACGGCGACCACGTGAAAGTCCGGATTGGCCTGACGGCCGAAGCCCTGGCCCCACACCCACGGCGTCTCGTCCCAAGAAAACCGCTGCACGCTGGTCACCGTCGGCACCAGGTCCATGCCGACCAGGCCGGGCCAGGCTGCAGCTTCTTTTTTCAGCGCATCGAGATCGAACTTGCCGTCGGGCGCGTGCGCGATCACGGCATTGGGCATGCCCTTGACGCGAATCAGCGCGGTCAGCGCTCGGGTATCGACGCCGGCGAGCCCGATGATACCGCGTGCCTTCAGCCAGTCGTTGAGGTTGCGGGTCGCGCGGTAGTTCGACGGCGCGGTGATGGCGCTATGCAGAATCACCCCGCGCGCGCCCGGCGTCGCCGCCATATTGACGGTCTCGATGTCGTCCTCGTTGGTGCCGACATTGCCGATATGCGGGAAGGTGAAGGTGATGATCTGCCCGGCATAGGAGGGGTCGGTGAGGATCTCCTCATAGCCGGTCATGGCGGTATTGAAGCAGACTTCGCCAACCGCGATGCCAGTGGCGCCCAGACCCTGGCCTTCCAGCACGGTTCCGTCGGCCAGCACTAAAAGCGCCGTGGCTTTGGGCTCCGCCCAAGTCCCGGTAGGGTCGGCTTTCGTCTGGGTCATGCGCTCTTACTTGCGTATTATAAGAAGAGAGGCAAGGGGCCGCCGGGTGCCGCCCCCAATGGGTTTAATCGATCGGAAAGGTGCTCCCCGTGCTGCGCGATGACATCAACAATGCCTTGAAAGAGGCGATGAAAGCCAAGAACGAGCGGGCGGTTTCTACCCTGCGCATGGTCAATTCCACACTGAAGAACGCCGATATCGAGGCGCGCGGGGCCGGCAAGCCGCCGCTCAGCGATTCGGAAGTGCTGCCCGTGCTGCAGAAAATGATCAAGCAGCGCCAGGAATCGGTCGAGCTCTACCAGAAGGGCGGCCGCGCCGACCTGGTCAAGCAGGAGCAGGAGGAGATCGCCATCATCTCCGGCTACTTGCCGAAACAAATGTCGGACCCGGAAATGACAGCGGCGATCGAAACCGTCATCAAAGATACGGGCGCCGCTGGCATGAAGGATATGGGCAAGGTGATCGGCGCCTTGCGCGGCAAATATGCCGGGCAGATGGATATGGCCAAAGCCAGCGCACTGGTGAAAGCGAAACTGCAATAAATATTCACAACACCCCGTAGCGGAGAACCCATGAAACGATTTCTGGCGGCGATGGCCGTGGCCCTTTTTGCAACCGCCGCATCGGCCGACGACTATCCCAACCGGCCGATCCGCGTCTTCACCACCTCGAGCGCGGGTGGCATCAGTGACATCTTCATGCGCGTGCTGAACGACGCGCTGCAAAGTCGTCTCGGTCAGCCGCTGATCATCGAGAACAAGCCTGGCGGCGCCGGCAATATCGCCGCGCGCCTCTGCCAGGAGGCGACGCCGGATGGCTACACCATCTGCATCATCAATGCCGATACGATGATCTACAACCAATTCCTCTATAAGAGCATCCCCTTCGAGCCGGAGAAGCTCACCCCGATCGTCAATCTGTTCCACCTGATCCAGGTGCTGGTGGTGAATTCCTCTCTCGATGCCAAGACGGTAGACCAATTGGTCGCCGTGTCGAAGGCAAAGCCGGGCACGCTGAACTATCTCACCGCATCGATCCCCTGCGTGGTCTACATGGATAGCCTCAAGCGCGAGAAAGGCGCGGACTGGGTGCGCGTGCCGTTTCGCGGCGGCGGCGAGGCGGTCACCGCCATCCTCAGCGGCACCACGCCGATCGGTCTGTTCGGCCTGGGCAACGTGGTCGCGCACCTCAAGTCCGGCAAGATGACGGCGCTGGCGCTGGTGAACAATATCCGCACGCCGCAGCTGCCGGACGTGCCGACGCTGGCCGACCTCGGCTACAAGGGCGCACCGTCGGAAACCTGGTACGGCCTGTTCGCGCCTCCCGGTGCGCCGAAGCCGATCGTCGACAAGCTCAATAGCGAGATCAGGCGCGTGTTCGAGAACAAGGAGTTCGTTGAAAAATACGTGATTAGCCGCGGCCAGGTTCCGGCGGTCAACACGCCGGAAGAATTCGCCAGGGACATCAAGAGTGGCCGCGCAGGCGCCAAGGACGTGGTGAAGGCGTCGGGGTTGGAGCCGCAATAGGCTTTCTTGTCATTCCGGGCCCTGGCTTTCGGGCTGCCCTGGGGCGACAGGGCCTGTGAATAACTAGGAAAAGGCCAGGAATCGGCAGCGGTGGCGCAGGTTCCCGCGCCCGCCCCAGAAAGTCTCGATTTGCCGGCTTATGATGGGCTCGACCGATTCGGCTTAAACCGCTCAACCCGAACCCACGCGCCGCAAGGCGCGCCAGGATGCATGCGCTTCACGCCCCAGTTCCTCGATGAGCTGCGCGCCCGGCTTCCGGTGTCCGAGGTGGTCGGTCGCCGCGTGAAGCTGCGCAAGCAGGGCCGCGAGTTCATCGGGCTGTCGCCCTTCAACAAGGAGAAGTCGCCTTCGTTCACGGTCAACGACCAGAAGGGTTTCTTCCACGATTTCTCCTCCGGCAAGCACGGCGACATTTTCGGCTTCGTGATGGAGACCGAAGGCGTCGGCTTCCCGGAAGCGGTCGAGCGGTTGGCGCAGCTTGCTGGCGTGCCGCTACCGAAAGTGTCGCGCGAGGACGAGGCTAGGGATGCCTGGCGCAAGACCCTGTATGACGTCATGGAGCTGGCGGCAAAGTTTTTCGAAGCAACGCTCGCGTCACGCGCGGGCGCCAAGGCGCGCGGTTATCTCGCCGACCGTGGGCTCGATTCGGCGACGCAACTGAAATTCCGTCTCGGCTACGCGACCAACGAGCGCTTCGCCTTGAAAGAGCATCTCGGCAGCCACGGCATTCCGGTCGAGGACATGGTGGAATCTGGGCTGTTGATTGCCGGCGACGATATCCCGCTGCCGTTCGACCGTTTCCGTGACCGCGTGATGTTTCCGATCACGGACTTGCGCGGACGTATAATCGCCTTCGGTGGCCGCGCGCTGGAGAAAGATGCGCAGGCGAAATACTTGAATTCGCCGGAGACGCCGCTCTTCCACAAAGGCGCGACGCTCTACAACATCGCCAGCGCGCGGCAGGCTGCGCATGACGGCGCAACCGTGGTCGCGGTTGAAGGCTATGTCGACGTGATCGCCATGGTGACGGCGGGCTTTGCCGCCACCGTCGCGCCGCTCGGCACGGCCTTGACCGAGGACCAGCTTGCGCTGCTTTGGAAGATGGCGGACGAGCCGGTACTTTGTTTCGACGGCGACAATGCGGGATTGCGCGCGGCCTATCGCGCCGTCGAACTCGCGATGCCGCGCCTGAAGCCGGGCAAGAGCCTGAAATTCGCGATGTTGCCGCAAGGCCAGGATCCGGACGATCTGGTGCGTTCCGCCGGCCGCGATGCGGTGAATGACGTGATCGGTGCGGCGCGTCCGCTTGCCGACATGCTATGGGCGCGCGAGACCGAGGGGCATTCGTTTGCCACGCCGGAGCGGCGCGCGGCGCTGGAGGCGCGCGTCAACGAGGTCACCAGCGGCATCGCCGACCATTCCGTGCGCAAATACTACCGGCAGGATTTCAACGCGCGGCTGGCGCAGTTCTTCGTGCCCGCGCAAGTCCCGCGCGGCAATTTCCAGCGCGGGCAGGGGCAGGGCCAGGCATGGCGAGGTCAGGATTGGCGCGAGCGCGGCGGTTCCAATTGGCAGCCGCGCAGCGGCGCACCTCAGCGCCCGGCCACCGGCGGCAAGAATACGCCCTATGTGGTGGTTAGCCAGCAGCTCGCTGCGAGCCCGCTGCATCGCGGCCACCGCACCGCGGTGCCCCGGCGCGAGGCGCTGATCCTGCAAGCCGCACTCAATTATCCTTGGCTATTACACGACCACCTGGAGGAGTTCGCCTCGCTCGAGTTCCGCCATGCCGACGCCGAAAAGCTCAAAAACGCCCTAGTCGATATCGCCGCCCATGCCGCGGCGGCCGATGCCGAGGCGGTGCGGGCGGAATTGGCTGGGCACGGCTTGACCGAGGTGATGGAACGCATCGGTGCCGCGATTACCACCCAATCGGTCTGGGGCGCTCGGCCGGATGCCGCGCCCGAGGACGTTTTGGTGACCTGGCAACAGCTTGTCGTCTTGCATCGGCAGTGGCATTCACTAACTAAGGAGCTCAAGGACGCCGAAGAGGCTTTGGGTGAGGACAACAGCGAGGCCAATTATTTGCGGCTGCGAGACGTCAAGACCCGCCTGTCCCGCATGGAAGGAACCGAGGCCCTGATCGAGGGGTTTGGGACCTCTTCCGGTCGGGGCGCCCGTAGCTTATGAGCATGACCGCGCAAGGGCCTTTTGGTGGGCCCTGAAATGCCGGACCGGCGGGGAATAAGGGTCGATTCCCGCAGGTTTAACAGGGTTAATCGGAGCTAAACGGGTTCCGGCGACACTGGCGACCTGATTCGGGGCGGCGCCTTGCTGGCGCGGCCCCTTTTGGCCATGGCCTATATATAGGAGGGCTGTTTTGACCCGCCTCGGAAGCACGGCCAAGAAGGTCCAGGAGAAGCAGATGGCGAGCAAGGCGAAAGCGCAGGTCAAGGAAGAGGCCCCGGACAAGGAAGCCGACGGCTCGCCTGAATCTCCGCTGCCACTGCTCGATCTCAACGACGCCGGCGTCAAAAAGATGATCAAGGCCGCCAAGAAGCGCGGCTTCGTTACCTTCGACGCGCTCAACGCGGTGCTGCCGTCCGAATCGACCTCGCCCGAGCAGATCGAGGACATCATGGCGATGCTCAGTGAGATGGGCATCAACGTGGTGGAGACCGAGGACGCCGAGGGCGAGGAGGGCGACACGGAAAAGGCCGCCGACGAGCACGACGACGATGACGACGACACCGGTTCCGAGGTGGTCGAGGCCAAGGCGAAGTCGCTCGCTACCACTGAGAAGAAGGAGCCGTCCGAGCGCACCGACGATCCCGTACGCATGTATCTGCGCGAGATGGGCTCGGTCGAGCTGCTCTCGCGCGAGGGTGAAATCGCCATTGCCAAGCGCATCGAGGCCGGCCGCGAGGCGATGATCGCCGGCCTGTGCGAAAGCCCGCTCACCTTCCAGGCGGTCATCATCTGGCGCGACGAATTGAACGACGGAAAAGTCTTCCTGCGCGACATCATCGATCTGGAAGCGACCTATGCCGGTCCCGACGCCAAGCAGATGCAGGTGCCGGTGATCATCGGCCCCGACGGCAAGCCAGTTCCGCAAGCCGCCGCCGTGCCGGGCGCAACCCCGGTTCCCGGTGTGCCGCATCTGCAGGTCGTGCAGACGCCGGCGCCGCCAGCCGCTCCGCCGGCCGCGACACCGTTCAAGGCGCCGGGCGAAGCCGCGGTCGAGGGCGAGGAGAAGGATCCGGGCGAAGCCGCGGCCGAGGGCGATTACGACGAAGACGACATGGAGAATTCCCTGTCGCTCGCAGCGATCGAAGCCGAGCTAAAGCCGAAAGTGGTGGAAACCTTCGACAATATCGCGGACTCGTTCAAGCGGCTGCGTCGCCTGCAGGAACAGGACATCCAGTTCCAGCTCAAGAGCCAGTCGCTCTCGCCGGCGCAGGAGCGCAAATACAAGAAGCTGAAGGAAGAGATTATCACCGAGGTGAAGTCGCTCCGCCTCAACCAGGCGCGCATCGATAGCCTGGTCGAGCAGCTCTACGACATCAACAAGCGCCTGGTGTCGAACGAGGGCCGGCTGATGCGGCTGTCGGAAAGCTACGGCGTCTCGCGCGAGGAATTCCTCAAGCAGTACATGGGCAACGAGCTCGACCCGCGCTGGCTCAACCGCATCTCCAAACTCTCCGCCAAAGGCTGGAAAGCACTGGTCGCCAAGGAGAAGGATCGCATCAAGGAGATCCGCTCGCTGGTGCACGAACTCGCCGGGCAGACCGGCGTCGAGATCGCCGAATTCCGCAAGATCGTGCACATGGTGCAGAAGGGCGAGCGCGAGGCGCGCCAGGCCAAGAAGGAGATGGTGGAGGCAAACCTGCGCCTGGTCATCTCGATCGCCAAGAAATACACCAACCGCGGCCTGCAATTCCTCGACCTGATCCAGGAAGGCAATATCGGCTTGATGAAGGCGGTCGACAAATTCGAATACCGCCGCGGCTACAAGTTCTCGACCTATGCCACCTGGTGGATCCGCCAGGCGATCACCCGCTCGATCGCCGATCAGGCGCGCACCATCCGCATCCCGGTGCACATGATCGAGACCATCAACAAGATCGTGCGCACCTCGCGCCAGATGCTCAACGAGATCGGCCGCGAGCCGACCCCAGAGGAATTGGCCGAGAAACTGGGCATGCCGCTGGAGAAGGTGCGCAAGGTCCTCAAGATCGCCAAGGAGCCGCTCTCGCTCGAAACGCCGATCGGCGACGAGGAAGACTCGCATCTCGGCGATTTCATTGAGGACAAGAACGCGATCTTGCCAATCGACGCGGCGATCCAGTCCAACTTGCGCGAGACCACCACGCGCGTGCTCGCCTCGCTCACCCCGCGCGAGGAGCGCGTGCTGCGCATGCGCTTCGGCATCGGCATGAATACGGATCACACTTTAGAGGAAGTCGGCCAGCAGTTCTCGGTCACCCGCGAGCGCATCCGCCAGATCGAGGCGAAGGCGCTGCGCAAGCTCAAACACCCGAGCCGGTCGCGCAAACTGCGCAGCTTCCTCGATAACTGACTTCTCGCCGTCGCCCTTCGAGGCGCGCACCGAGGGCGCGCCTCGAACGGATTATCCTTCGAGGCTCGCTAGCGCTCGCACCTCAGGATCACGGATTTAGTTTTATTCGTCCTTGCCGGGTATTCTACTCGATGACTGGACGCCTCCTCACCGCCTTCCTCCTCACCTATCTTCTCGCCATACCCGCGCGCGCCGCGCAATGCGGCGGCGATTTCCCCGCCTTCCTCGCCACCATGGCGCGCGAGGCGCAGGCCGCCGGCGTCTCGCGCTCGACCATCGACAGCGCCTTCGCCGGCGTCACGCCCGATCAGACGGTGCTTTCCTTCGATCGCCGCCAGCACGCCACGTTTCGCAAGAGCTTCGAGACCTATGCCGCCACCCGCGTCATCCCCGCCCGCATCAAGCGCGCCAAATCGCTGATGGCGCGGCACGCCGCGCTGCTCGCTCGCATCGAGCGTCAGTTCGGCGTTCCCCCAACGGTGATCATGGCGATCTGGACGCTGGAAAGCGATAACGGCACCGGCGACCTGGGCAGGCTGCCGGTGATCCGCACGCTCGCCACCTTGGCGCATGATTGTCGCCGCACGCAATTATTCCAGGGCGAACTCATCGCCGCGCTCAAAATCCTCCAGCGCGGCGATCTGCCGTTGCGCGACTTGGTCGGCGCCTATGCCGGCGAGATCGGCCAAACCCAGTTTTTGCCGTCCTCCTATATCAAGTACGGCGTCGACTACGACGGCAACGGCCATGTCGATCTCCGCCACAGCGTGCCGGATGTGCTGGCCTCGACCGCCAACCTGCTGAAGACCAACGGGTGGAAGGCCGGCGCGCCGTTCGCCGAGGGCACGGCGAATTTCGACGCGATGCGCGAGTGGAATCACTCCGAGGTCTATCGCAAGACCATCGTGCTGTTCACCGAGCGGCTACAGGGGCAGTGATCGCTCGCGCGGTGCCGCGCTATTTTTTGCCGAGCGTCATGATAGCGGTGCCCATCGCCGCGCTGCCGAAGGTGATGAGGAAGCCGAACAGCAGCAACGCCAGCGCCACGCCGCCCGCGCGATCGGACAAAATGAGGCCGCGCAGGCCGTAAGGGTTCAGCGCCAGCAGCCCGCCGAGCATCAGCACGGCGACGCTTGCGCCGGCCGCGATATTGACCGCAAGCAGCCTGAGCAGCGGCTGGCACAGCAGCCTCACTCCAGCCCCTCAACGATGCGGATGTCGCGCACGGCGCCATCGCCGAGCGCCTTCAGCGCCTCCTGATAGCCGGGTAAGTCATGTCCGGCAATCGCCTGCGTGAGGCTGGGCCATTCCGTCACCACTACGCGCTCCTTCAGGCCGGATTCGAAGGTGGCGCCGGGGTTGCCACGGGCAAGATAGCGCACGCCGAACGGCGCCAGCGCCGGCGCCGCCAGCTTGGCGTAGGCGGCGACCTTGGCGGGGTCTCTGATCTCGCGATAGGCAGTGATCCAGTAGGCCTTTGGCATGGGCGGCTCCGTGGGGGTAAGGAGGTGTTCTGAGGCGACAGTCCTAGCCCAAGCACATGGCCGGGCGGAAGGGCAGGCTACGGGTCCTCGTGCTTCGAGTTGCGTATAATGGTGGGGATGGCCAGAGGACGCCAGGTACAAGGAGACACAGACCAATTCGCGGTCGAGCGAAGCCATAAAGCTTCGGAAATCGCTTACAAAGCTTTCAAGGTTCACAGCGCAAGCCTGTTTGCTCATAAGTGGCGGCGCTGCTGTGATCGCGTTTCTCACGAAAGATAAGATTGATCCGGCAGTCCAAATGTTTCCCAAGCTCGCGATGGTACTCGATGATGGCGCGATTGCCCGGAGGGGATCTGCCGGCGCAAGCGCGCCTGGTGTGGCTCGATAAAAAGCCGAAATGCCCGGTCTCACGCAAAGAAGCGGAAGCCATGGCCTATCTTAAACGCGCGCCCAAACGGCGCATCGCGGAGCGGAATGGGCGGCGGTGGCGGCGCGACCTCTACTTCACCTTCATCATCTTTTCGGGCTTCGCGCCAACGCGCGCGACACGCACGATCTTGAGCGGTGCGCGGCCGGATTTCTCGGCGATTTCGCGGTCCTGCTCGATCAGAAAGCCGAGCGCGAGCGCGTCCTTCTCCAGGCCGCCCAGGAGTTCCGCCGGCACGCGCCGGTTGGAGCGCTGCGAGCCGTCCTCGTAGACGACATCGAAGAACACGAATTCGCCCTTCGGGTTGGTGCCTGGTTTCTTGGCCATGCGCGTCGTCCTACAAAAAGAAAAAACCCCGCGCAAGCGCGGGGTTTCTCCAGTCGTTTAGTGTCAGACCGCTTGCAGATTGGCAGCGGCCGACTTGCCGTTCTTGCGATCGGCTTCGATGTCGAACGAGAGCTTCTGGCCCTCGTTGAGATTGCTCATGCCGGCGCGCTCGACTGCGGAGATGTGAACGAACACATCCGGCCCGCCGCCGTCCTGCACGATGAAGCCGAAGCCCTTTTGGGCGTTGAAAAACTTAACGGTACCTGTGGCCATAGTGGCCTCCTTTTGAAACGCGCAAAGGCGTCAATGCCCCGTACGAACCATTCGTACGAGCCTCATATCCGGATTCGGCGTGTTCTTGGGGAAGGCCCGTTGACGGGCGAAACTGCAAGGCAGGCGAAATCGGAACAGCCGATATATAGGAGACCGCCGCGCCCATTGCAATCGCAGGGACGCAGGCGCCGCCAGGCGCCGCACAGGGTTAAATTTTCTTTAATTTATTTTGGCAAATTTGCATGCATTTATGACATTTGTGCAGTGCAATGTATGAGTTCAGGCGCATGGAACACATGCTTTACGGGGGGCTACTGCCACAGCCCGATCGGTATATATTGCAGCGCAACAAGAAGAAACTAGTCTGGAAACGCCTTCGGTGTCGGGCTCTTTGAAGGAGATGACGCCATGGGTTACGCCCCGCTTGCACTGACGCTGCAAGATCTCGCAATCCCGCAATCGCCCGCACGCAAGGGCAAAGGCTTTTTCGCCCTGCTGCTCGAGGCGATGGCCACCGCGCGCCAGCAGGAAGCCGAGCGCGAAATCGCGCGCTACGTGGCCAGCAACGGCGGCAAATTCACCGATGAAACCGAGCGCGAGATCGAGCGCCGTTTTCTGTCCAGTTCGTCGGGTTGGTGAACGCTTTCATTCAATCAAACTAATTCAGGAGATTAAGAAAGATGTCTACTCTACAGCTTCACGCCCCGCATGTTTCGCAGGTGCGGCTCAGCTTCGTGCGTGTCGGCGCCGCCATCGTGACGGTGCTCGACGTGTTCGCCGAGGCTCAACTGCGGGCACTCGCCGCCCACAAGCGGCTATCCGTTCATTGATTGAAAAGCGGCTTATTTCGTCACGGCCTGCCGCAGCAATTCCCGCGCACCTTCTGTGCCGTCGAGCATGCGGTAGGCGCGCCGGGTCACCTTTCCAGCCGTCCTTCGTGCGTCTGAGATCCCAGCGGTTGGCGCCGAGCCGGTGAATGCGGTAGCCGTTCGACAACCCATGGCCGGAAAGTTTCACCGGCTTCGCCTCGCGGTTCGGGGCAATCACCTGCAAGTACGAGATCGCCACCGCGGGCGCCGTTCAGCTGCACGCGCGGCAAGCCGGCGAAATGGCACAGTCCGCCGGCGATCGCGGCCTGGTGCTCGGGCGTCTTGACCACCGCGGCAATCGCCTCATTGCCATTCGCGGCCTTGCCGCCGCCGAGGTCGATGACGCCGTCGGCCACGAAGACGTCGCGGTAATAGCCGTCGTTGCCGGTATCGGCGGCGGGTGAATGGCTGGCGATCAGATGATAGATCGCGAGTGTGTCCTCCACCGCGCATAGGCGGTGCAGGGTGTCGTCTTTGCTCATGCTTTCCGTCCTTGCCTACGGCGTTTTGTGGAATTTGCAATAGCGTGAATCAATTCGTGATGGAACCCGCCCCAGTTAACACCGTTGCGTCACAATGTTGCCGGAGTTCCCAACGAAAAGCCCGCACATTCCCCAAAAACAGGAGGCGACATGATTCGCAAAATTTGCGTTGCAACGATTTTGGCTATGTTCGCCGCCTCGGCTTCGGTCGCTTACGCCAAGAACCAGCGCGGGATCGGTCTCGACGCCAATGGCAATCTCAACAGCCTGATCGCCCGGCACGCCGCCGCCAACAACCTGCCTGAGGACTTGCTGCGCCGTGTGATCAAGCGCGAGAGCGGCGGCAATCCGCGCGTGATCTCCAGGGGCAATTACGGCCTGATGCAGATCAAGCTCGCCACCGCGCGCTCCATGGGCTACCGCGGCACCGCGGTCGGCCTGCTCGATGCCGACACCAACATGACCTATGCAGTGAAATATCTCGCCGGCGCCTATCATGTCGCCGGCGGCAATGCCAATCGCACGGTGCATTATTACGCCGCCGGCTATTACTATGCCGCCAAGGCTAGGGGCCGGGGAGCGCCGACCGAGCAGACCGCGTTTAACGCGTTTGCATCCGCGGGCGGCCGCACCAAAAATCTGCACGCCGCGCAGGGCGATAGCCCGAGTGTCTCACCCGCGTCAGACCGTTTTGGCGCCCGGCTCGACGACCAATAACCCGCGGGCGGCCCGCGTCGCGGGCCGCCATCGCTAGTGGTTGATGATGTTGGCACCGACCGTCGGCGGCTGCTTGAGCTTCTGTTCGCCGAACATCACTTTGAAATGATCGAGCTGGGCAGGCGGTTTCGGTTTGGCCAACGCCTTGACGCGGCGGGCGCGCGGTGCAGCCTTGACCCGGATTTCTGTGCGCGACGTGGCGTCTTGATCACCGGCAGCTGTTCTTCCAGCGCGGCGCCCGACAATTCGGTCGACGAGGTCTCGCCGATATCGATCGGAATGGTCGCGGGTGGCGGCGATCCTTGGGCGCGCCGTCGGCGCGGGCCGGCGTATCCGGCAGCTCGCGCTACTGGGTCAGTTCCGCGGCGCCGGATCGCGGCCCGCATAATGGCGAGGAGTACACCGCCTACTGGGAGAATCCGAAGCATCGGCAGCATCGTCGATGCCTAATTGAATCGGATAAAACGCCAAAGCTAATCTCCATCGATTGTCGGCCCGCTGCACGCATGACGAGTCTATGACGTGACGGCACGGAGAGGCCGTGACAGGGAACGCGCAGGTTGCTAGGAAATGACCTTCAGCGTCGCGGGGGATGCGTCATGTTCAAAAAGCCTAATTGTCCGATCATCGCCATCGAAGAGCATTATTGGGATCCGGAGCTCGCCAAGCATTTCAGCGGCCCGGAAGCGGGCCGCGGCAACGAAACCGATGAGCGGCTCTATGATTTGGGCGCGCTGCGCATCAAGGAAATGGACGAGGCCGGCATCGACGTGCAGGTGCTTTCGCACGGCGCGCCGTCGGCGCAGAAGCTTGGGATCGATATCGCCGCCGACCTCACCCGCGCGGTCAACGACCGCCTGGCCAAAGTGTGCGCGGCCAACCCGATACGCTTCGCGGCGTTCGCGGCGCTCCCCACCGTCGATCCGAAGGCAGCCGCCAACGAGCTCGAGCGTACGGTGACCAAGCTCGGCTTCAAAGGCGCCATGTTGCATGGCATGACTAACGGCGAATTCCTCGATCACAAGAAATATTGGCCGATCTACGAGCGCGCCGAAAAGCTCGACGTGCCGATCTATTTCCATCCTTCGCTGCCGCATCCGAAGGTGACGGAAATTTACTACCAGGACTACGCCAAGGATTTCCCGCTGGTGGTTCGCCCGGGCTGGGGCTACACGGTGGAGACCGCGACGCAGGCGATCCGGCTGGTGCTCTCAGGCGTATTCGATGCGCACCCGAACCTCAAGATCATCCTCGGCCATTTCGGCGAGACGCTGCCGTTCCTGGTCTGGCGCATCGATGCCTCGCTCAAGCGGCCGGGGCAGAAGCCGATGAGCTTCCGCGACGTTTTCTGCAAGAATTTTTACGTCACCACCAGCGGCTTCTTCTCGAATCCGGCGCTGTTGTGCTGCGTGATGGAGATGGGCATCGACCACATCCTGTTCGCGATTGACTGGCCGTTCGTGATGAACCCCCCGGGCGTGGAATGGATGAAGGACATTCCGCTGTCTGACGAGGACAAGGCGAAAATATTGAGCGGCAACGCCAAGCGGCTGCTGAAGATGTGATGAGCCAGTGCATGATCCCGAAAAGTGGGAATCGGTTTTCGGCAAAGATCATGCACGCTGAATTGGGTGGCGCCTATAGTACTCGGCATCCTCGCCCGATTGCTTCCATTCCGCATTGCCGCGCCAGGCACAATGATGCGCGCGCATGTCGGAGCCGTAGCGCACCCGAAACAGCATGGTGCGGCCCGAGCCGTTTTCGTATTCGTGCACTTCACCGGGCGGATGCACCACGAAAGCACCCGGTGCAACGGCGATGGTTTCCCTCGGCGTGCGCATGGTGCCGCCGCCGGAGAAACAGAAGTAGATTTCGGTGGCGTCCGGATGGCAGTGGTAGGGGCTGATCTGCCCGGGCTCCCAGCAGGCAACGGTGACGTCGCCATCGGCGATCTTGCCCAGGATCTTCTCCACATGGTGCTTGGGATTCCACTCCTGTTCGTGGCCGAGGCTGAAAACATGCATGCCGCTTGATCTCCGGGCAAATGAGGACGGGGGGAGCTTAGCCTAAATTGCAGTGGGGCAGGAGAGGGCGACATTGCGCGTGACCTACGCGCATTGATAGAAGGTGCGGGAGGGCCCGTAGCTCAACTGGTTAGAGCCGACCGCTCATAACGGTCTGGTTGGAGGTTCGAGTCCTCCCGGGCCCACCAAATTCGCGGTTTTTTGTCGCGTTCGCAAATGAATGTTCGCGTTTAATTCACGCGTATCATTGGCCAATCATTGGTCAAGAAGATATTGGCGCCCCCTTGGTCGCTGCCGTTGCCGCTTTTCGACGCGAAAATAGCACTTGACATGTATTTTAAGCCGTTTGCTAGAAGAAGTGTCCCTTCAACAAGGACCAAAAATTGTGACTCTGAAAATCGAAAATACGCGACAAAAAAGGGGCAATCATGCGAAAAGCGGAACGCAAAACTAAACGTAAAAATGGCAGCTCGGATCCGAAAGCCAAGCTTGAGGCCGTTCTGCTCTTGTTGAAGATGAAGCGGCAGGTTGGACTCTACCATATCCAGGCCCAGCCTGACGGCCTCCGCTTGAACGTCAATCGTGGGTGACTTGTTCCAGCTCGCCGCACGATGAAAAGCCGCGAGTTCGCTCAGTCACAAGACGCACGTGCGGCGGAAGGTGAAGTTGCTGCGGCATATTATTATCGGCCATGCAAGCGCTTCGTTGACTATAAACTTGTCTAGCAGCCTACCACTTGGATAAACAGGTATGCGAGGCACCCACAACCCGCCCAATGAATATCCCGCACGTTAAGTCGGCATGGGGGCTGCTAATAGAGCGTTCAAGAAGATCACTCCGCAGAAGCCACAGAAGCGTGGCTAGATTTCTGCAGCGCCTCTTCTCGCAATTGCGCAAGTCGCGCTGTCGTATATTCGAAATGAGTAAAGCCACTCTGGCCCTTTGGCACTTCCGCAGACCTGCGCGTGTGCCGACCAGCTAAGACTTTGCGGTCAGTCAGTAGGGTCATGTGTGCGAGGAAGTCGGCCATCATTAGCTGGCCGCAGTCTTTTTTATCGACCAAAGCAATATGGCGCAGCATATCACCGCCTCGGCTCGCAAAATCTCGTTTTAAATCGAGGAAAATTCTTTCGGCATCGCCTGAGTTATTGTGGCCCGCCTCTAGAACGATATCGAGCTTCGGAAGTTTCTTTCGGTATTTGTGCTTCGAATTTTCTACGATGAAGTGATAAAGGCACTGACGAAAACATAGCCCGTACTTGCTATCGAAACGCGCCCGTACTCTTTGTTGCGGCAATCTATATATATCACGGTAGAGCCTGTTATTTAGACTGACAGTAGCGCCCTCAGTTCGGCTGTAGCCAGTAAGGACCGCTAAATCTTGGATGAGGGCCAAGCATTGTTGGTTAGTCCAACCCTCAAAATCTCCTGTTTTTCGTTTGAATTTTTTTGTGTGAAAGACTTGGAAGCCATGTTTTCTCTGAATTGTGCTGAATAAGGCTTCAAAGCCTTTCCAGTGATCGGCTCGAGCAACTATCCCACCCATGACCGTAGTTTCGGACCCCTCATGAGTGCCGCTTTCGTCTAGGTACGCGGTATAGGCAAACATAAAAAGCTGTTGCGGCTGCCATTCATGCCAACGCTTCGCACAAGCCTCGCACGATTGATGTGCGAATGGGCGCGTTCATTCAACATACCTACAAACGCTGGGTATGGGAAATGAAACATCGCCTAAAGCGGACATGCTACACGCTTTGATGAATGTCCGCGCTTTCGGGGCAATAGCGGACATCTTGATGGCCGCGCGGCCATCGAGCAGAGCAGCCGTGGCCGCTGGTCGCGCCGCTGGTGCTGGCCTGATGGGGAACATGGGCGTCCCCCGCAGGGCTCGAACGTGGGACCCGCTGATTAAGAGTCAGCTGCTCTAACCCCCGGCTACTATCGACTACACTGTTCCAGAGTTGATCTGGGAAATGCAGATTTGATCATGCCATTTGTTAGCCAGTTGAATGGTCCCGGCTTTGGCCTCCGTTGCCCACATCTTTGAAGCGAAACCGCGCGCTATCGCGGCGGAAATTTCTCGGCTGCATTTGCTGAGGCTATCGCCTTTCCGTTTCGATCGAGGGCCTGGACCATCCATTCGTAGGTATGTTGTTGGCCAGCGGGTGGACACGGACCCTTATACGAGAAGGCCCCGGCACGAATATCACTCTTGCCGACGTAGGCAATGGTTCCGCCACCATGCGGGTAGGTTGGCAGATCCTTATCTACCATCTTGAATGAGAGTCGGGCGGTCCCCATCGGCGCATCAGAAACAGTAAACGCCGGAGAACGTGAACTGCACGCCTGATAGCCGATCCATGAAAATTTGACGGACATTGCTATTGCATTTGACGGCCAAACGCCAAGGATCGCGATGGCGACTGCAGGAGAGATGAGTACCTTTGCAAGCATATTGATCTCCTTCGCGGTTCGAGCGGCTTTCCATCCCCATTAGAAGGCGTTTGATCGCGGTAGTGCAGGAAGTCATTAACGCGACCACGGCCCAGGAAATCGGGTTCTCGAATTCCGAAAATCATCCATATCCCACTGGTAGGTGCGGATGGGTTTGCCCCATACGCCACGCCGCACCGGAAGAGCTGCCAACGCTCCGAACATGAAGCCACCAATGTGTGCCCACCAAGCGACGCCGCCTGCCATCGATGGCATAAATAGCTCATGCGTGCCCTGCAGAAACTGGAGCCCAAACCAAAGTAGCGCGAACAGAACGGCAGGAGCGGATACGGGAAAAAACAGAAATCCGAGCGGGACGATGAGCAATACTCGCTCGCGGGGATAGATGACCGCATAGGCTGCAATAACCGTAGCGATTGCCCCCGACGCCCCCAATGCTGGGATATCGGATGTGAAATTGGCGACGAGGTGAGTTGCGCTCGCAGCAACTCCGCCACACAGATACAGCACCGTAAACCCAATTCGACCGAATCTTGCTTCCATTGCCGGACCAAATATCCACAGCGTCCACATATTCAGAATCAGGTGCAGCCATCCGCCGTGCATGAATGTGTTGGTCAGCAGCGGCCACCAGTCGTTTGGATCAAGACCGGCAGCCCGCGCGTCAATTGGGTCGGCGTAACGCAATGGGATCAATGCATACTGAAACGTCACTTGGGCTAATACGCGAGGTGGAAGGCTCCACATCCACAGAAATACGAGCGTGTTGACCAGAATTAGCGTGATGATGACGTAGGCAGGCGAGGCACGCGGCGCCGAGTCGCTGATCGGAAACATCGATTTATATTAGCACAAATAGCGAGCCTAGCTAAGTTATCAGCATAATATCAGCGACGATGGAATACTCGGCCAATTTGGCCAATAGAGCGGCGAGATATAACGAAGCGCTGCCGATCTACCGGGCTCAACGAAAATCGGTAATTTCTTATCGAGTTTTTTCCGTAGGCATTACAAAAGTTTCCATTGCGTTCGTGATCGATGATCATACACTAAAACCATAACCTAATTTTGAACATTGAATGATTGGCAAGCGCGCTAAAATTCTTACTCAGGCTCAAGTCGAAGACCTGCTGTTCTTCGCTCAACATACCCGAAACCCCCTCCGCAATCAGGTCATCGTGCTGTTGTCAGTCAAAGCTGGTTTGCGTGCCGCCGAAATCGCCAATTTGACCTGGGACATGGTGGTCGATCCGACGGGTGAGATCGCGACAACCCTGGAGCTGCGGGATCGCGTGGCCAAGAAAGGCAGCGGGCGGGTTATTCCAATCCACCCTGATCTGCGCGAAGCCCTCATGCAATTGCGCTCAAAACGGTCTGGAACAAACGGCGCGGTCATTCAGTCTGAGCGCGGTGGTCCAATGCGGCCCATCGCCATCGTGTGCTGGTTTGCCAAAGCGTATCGCGCCATTGGCCTTACGGGTTGTTCGTCGCATTCTGGCCGCAGGACTTTTATTACGAGAGCGGCGCGGCTGGTTCACAAGGCTGGCGCCTCACTCCGGGATGTGCAGCTGCTCGCAGGTCACCGGTCCCTGCTGACCACCCAGCGATACATCGACGGTGATACCGACAGTCAGCGTCAGCTTGTGGCGCTGATCTGATGCTGGCTGCTCGAAAACCATCGTCACGGGCGGTGGTGAAAAGATCCCTGGCTGTGCGCAGTGACGGTTACGCCTATGCCCACAGAATTATCCACACCGTGTGCTGTTTGGCCGGCTTCCAGCCAACAGGTGCGCGGACGCTGCTCATATCGATGTTGTTGACGTTTGCCGAGGTCACCTGGAGCAACGGCGTCCACAGAACCTTGGGGACCGTCTTTTTCTCAAGGGTGTTGATGGCCGCGCGCATTCCCCAACGGCCGATGATCACGGGCTCCTGGACAACCGACATATTGATCATGTGCCGAAGCGCGCCGACGGAATCTGTGCCGGTTCCGTCGGTGACCGGCTTACATTATCCGAACATCGGTGATGTCAGCAGTGCGGCGTGGCCGCGCCACCCTGCCGCGCTTAAATAAAAAAGCCCATATCCCGCGATAAACGTGGAGCCCCGGTCCAAGACATCCCCCATGGCCGTTGCCACTCCGTTCCTCTTTTGCAGGCGAGGTGTATCCTAGCGCGGTCCGGCCCCAGGATCGGAAATCACGCGTGCGGCAACAAGCCGGTTCCAGATGAAAAGGACGATCACGGCACCGACGGTTGCGCCGATAAAGCCTGCGCCTTGATCGGGGTGGTACCAGCCGATCAACTGACCGATCCAGGTTGCGAGGAACGCCCCCACGATGCCGAGCACAACAGTGAGTATGAAGCCGGAAGGATTGTTCGGGCCCGGCGATACCCACCGGGCGATAAGACCGGCCAGGAACCCGATCAACATGATCCAGATGATGCCCATAGGTCCTCCTATTTTTGGCGGCGAGATACCTCAGCAGAGTATGCGCGCCTAGGTGC